>NZ_CM132657.1:4800000-6093703 GCF_053852335.1 Mycobacterium sp. HM-7
GAGATCTCCGAAGCGAGCAAACGGATTTCGACACTGCTGGCCGGCGCCAAGCAGTACTCACAGATGGACCGCGCCCCGTACCAGAGCGCCAACGTGCACGACCTCCTGCGCAGCACGCTGATGATGTTCGGTGACCGCATCGGCAAGGACGGCACCACCTGCGTCAAGGTGGTCAAGGAGTACGACCCGGCGCTGCCCGAATTGCAGTGCTACCCAGCCGATCTGAACCAGGTGTGGACGAACATCATCGACAACGCCCTGCAGGCCATGAAGGGCTGCGGTGTGCTGACGATCCGAACCAAGCGGGCCGGCGACGACACCGTCCGGATCGAGATCAACGACAACGGCCCGGGCATTCCGTCCGACGTCATCGAGCGCATCTTCACCCCGTTCTTCACGACCAAACCATTCGGCGAGGGCACGGGCCTGGGGCTCGACCTGGCGTGGCGAATCATCTGCGAAAAGCACCACGGGAACATCTACGTCGAATCGAAGCCCGGCGACACCACCTTCATCGTCACGCTGCCGGTACACGCCCCGGCGCCGGAAGAATTTCCGGCGGCGGCGGCAGCGGGATAGTTCGGCTCACCGCGCGCCGAACGGAATAGCCACCCGCGCCCGGGAGTTGCCGCAGAGGTGACCAAACCAGACCTCGGGCGCTACGGCGTATTCGGACGCGGCGCGACGCCGCAACAGGCAGCAGAAATCGAAGCGCTGGGCTACGGCGCGATCTGGGTCGGGGGATCCCCGCCCGCGGAGCTGGACTGGGTCGAGCCACTGCTCGGCGCGACGGAGCGGCTCAAGGTCGCGACCGGCATCGTCAACATCTGGACTGCGGCGGCCGGACCGGTGGCCGAGTCGTTCCACCGCATCAACACCGCGTATCCCGGCCGCTTCCTGCTCGGCATCGGCGTCGGGCACCGGGAGGCCATCGCCGAATACAAGAAGCCGATCGATGCGCTGAACGAGTACCTCGACAAACTCGACGAGTACGGCGTGCCGAAGGAACACCGCGTGGTGGCCGCGCTCGGCCCGCAGGTACTCAAGCTGTCGGCCCGGCGCAGCGCCGGCGCGCACCCGTACCTGACCACACCGGAACACACCGCCCAGGCGCGTGAATTGACCGGGCCGGACGCGTTCCTGGCGCCCGAGCACAAGGCGATCCTCACGACGGACGCGGACCAGGCCCGGGCGGTCGGCCGCAAGGCGTTGGAGATTTACCTCAATCTGAACAATTACCTCAACAGCTGGAAGCGGTTGGGGTTCAACGACTCTGACGTCGCCAAGCCGGGCAGCGATCGGCTCGTCGACGCGGTGGTCGCCTACGGCACGGTCGACGCCATCGCCGCCCGGCTGAAGCAGCACCTCGATGCCGGCGCCGACCATGTACCGGTCCAGGTGCTGACGTCGCCCGAGAACTTGGTGCCCGCACTGACCGAACTCGCCGGCGCCCTGGGCCTGCGGTAACTGGAGGGATCACGCATGAGCAAGCTGGACCTGGGCCGCGTCGGCGTGTGGACGTTCGGCGCCCCGAAACCCGAGCAGGCCGCCGAGATCGAGAAGCTGGGGTACACCGCGGTGTGGCCGGGCGGGTCCCCCGCCGGCGACCTGGCGTTTGTCGAGCCACTGCTGGCCGCGACGGAGAAGCTGCAGGTGGCCACCGGCATCGTCAACGTGTGGACGGCCCCCGCGGCTCAGGTCGCCGAGTCGTATCACCGGATCGAGGCCGCGTACCCGGGACGGTTCGTGCTGGGCGTCGGCATCGGCCATCCCGAGCACACCAAGGAGTACCGCAAGCCCTACGACGTTCTCGTCGAGTACCTGGATGAGCTGGACGCGGCGGGCGTCCCGGTGGCGCGCCGGGTGGTGGCGGCCCTCGGCCCGAAGGTGTTGCGACTGGCGGCCGATCGCAGCGCCGGCGCACACCCGTACCTCACCACCCCCGAGCACACGGCCGAGGCGCGCAAGGTCATCGGACCGGATGCGTTCCTCGCTCCCGAGCACAAGGTGGTGCTGACCGATGGTTCGGCGGAGGCCACCGAGGAGGCGCGGGCCATCGGCCGTGAGACCGTCGACTTCTATCTGAATCTCAGTAATTACCTGAACAATTGGCGCCGGCTCGGCTTCTCCGAGGACGACATCGCCAAGCCGGGCAGCGACGCGTTGATCGATGCGGTGGTCGCCCACGGCACGCCCGACGCCATCGCCGCGCGGCTGACCGAGCATCTCGACGCCGGTGCCGATCACGTGACCGTCCAGGTGCTGGGCGGCTGGGACAAGCTGGTGCCTACCTTGACAGCGCTGGCGGGGCCGCTGGGCCTGCGCGGATAGCCCTGGCGCTCAGCGCTTTTGACCCTGGCCGTCCTGCTGGCCGTCCTGCTGGCCGTCCTGCTGGTGGTCCCGCTGCTGCAGGCTGCGGCGCAGCCAGTACCAGTGCTGCCGTTGCAGCGGGGGCTTCGGAGTCTCGGTAACGGGCGGCGCGGCAACCGGCTGATTGGGCGGCACGGCCTTCGGCGGCGCGACGGCCGGGACGGCGGCCGCAGTGACGACGACCTGCGCCGGAACGGCCACATGGTTGGCGGTCGGCAGCGGGCCCGCATCCTGCGGGACGTACTGGGTCGACTTCGTATGGTCGGCGACAGTCAGAGGCGTCGATGGAGAATCGTTGCCGCCCAACATGATTGCGCCGGCCGCGGCAGCGACGGTGACACCGCCGAACAGCATCGCGACGATCCGCACGCGGCTGTTTCGTGGCTTCGCGGCCGCCACAACCGGGACGGGCGCAGGCTGGGCTACGACTTCTTCCGGTTCCACTGCCGACCAGGCCAGCGCGCCGAACGGCAGTGTCGGTGCCCCGTGCAGCGTTCCGCTGGCGGGGTCGGACGAGTACTCCAGGTTCGGGAAGGTGTCGGTCATGGCAGTGGACATGGCGTGCTCCTGTGTCGTTCTCGCGGTCCCGTTTCGGGCTGCCCTCATAGGTAGGAGCAGCGCAGTACCCGCGTCGGGACAACTTTTTGGCGAGCTTTTCTTCTCGGCTCGAGATCGGCCGGACTAGTAGATGATCGGCGGCTGCGTCGTCGTCACCGGTGCGGGCTCGATCGGGCCCACGGGGCCCGGCGGCAACGGCCGCGGCCGGGGTGGTTTCGGCGTGCCGCTCGGTGTCGTCGGGGTCGGCGATGGGAGCGGCTCGGTGATGACGGGCGGCGTCTGGCTGGGTGACGGCTGTTCGGAGACGACGGGCGGCCGCGGATGGTGCGGCGGCAACGGCCGCGGCGACGGCAGGGGCGTCACGACGGGCGGCGGGGCGGGCGGCAGCGGGACCGGCGACTGCTGCGGCGGCTGCACTGTCTGGGGCGGACGGGCCGTCGGTGGCTCGACCGGAGCGGTGACGACGGCGGTCGGGGTGGCCGGCGGCGGGGGTGCGACCGTCGTCGTCGCCAGGTTTTCGGTCGTGGTGCCGGGCGAGGTGGTGACGGAGGTGGTTACGCCTTGCGGGGTGACGGGCTCGTTGGTCTCGTACCGCCAGCCGATGGTCAGCGCCAGCACGATCAGTGGGATGCCGATCAGCAGTGACATCGTCAGCATCACGCGACCGTTGGGCGGGGTCGTCGCGGGCTCCGGGCCGGCCTCATCGGCGACGGGGAACTGCTCGGTCGACGCATCTAGCAGGGCACTCTGCGCTTGGGTGGGTGCGCTGCTCAGATTCGCGGTGGTGGACGTCAGCTGAATCCGATGCAGCGTGCGGTCCCGCAGCCAGGTGGGCGCCGGGATGAACAGCGGTGTGCCGCCGAGCAGCGCGACCGGGTTGACCATTCGGCGACGGTCCTGATCGCAGGTCGGGCAGCTTTCGATGTGACGGGCGATCCGCTTGCGCATCAGGATGGTGAAGGTCCCGTCCCATCCCGCGATGATCGCGCCCAGCTCCGCGCAGTTGTTGCCACTCTGGCCACGGCGGGCGACCAGCAGCGCGCCCAGCGAGCGCTCCATGGTGTCGCGGAGCCGCTGCATGATCTTCTTGGCGCTGGCGGTGCTGACACCGAGCGCCTCGGCAAGTTCAGGCCCCTCCAGTCCGTGGCGGTAGCCGAGCTCCAGCACCGCCCGGTCCCGGTCGGACAGCCCGCCGGCCGCTTCGGCGACCAGTTGTGCCAGTTCATTTCGGGCCGCCAGGGTGTCCGGTCCGGCGTCGCCGGACGCCTCGTCGGGCAGCTCATCGGACGGTTCTTCGCGGCGCCGCTGCCGGATCCGGCGCAGCGCCTCGTTCCGGGCGATGGCGTACAGCCAGGGCCGCAGTTTGTCGGGTTCGCGCAGCTTGTCCAAAGCTGTTGCCGCGGTGCAGAACACGTCTTGGACACAGTCCGCGGCGGCGTCGCGATCCCGGACCATGCCCACGCAGAAGTCGTGGAGCCGGTCTGCGTAGCGGTCATAGATGCCGGCAAACGCCATGCGATCGCCGGAAAGCGCGGCGCCGACCAAGTCGGCGTCGCTGACGATGTCCCAATCTGGTACTGCGGTCATGAGACGGGCTCCCGTACCGAATCGATCGCCGGTATGCACTGATGCTAGTCCGGCGAAGGCGAGCTGATTTGCCGAATCAACGAGCATCGGCGCTGGCTTCAATGTTGGCTTCAACGAGGAGAACGAGAGCAGCCCGGACCCGGTTCAATACGGGACCCGGCTGCGTCTCGAATCCGCGCAGGCGGTGTGCCGTCACGGCCAGTCAGTGGTGGTCGTGATCGTGGTCGTGGTGCTTCCAGTCCCAGTTGTGCCAGTAGTAGAAGTCGTGGCAGTGGTCCCAGTCCCACCACGCCCACGAGCAGTACTCGTAACCCCAGTGCTGGGGCACCGGGACGGAGGGCTGCGCCTGTGCGGTGCCCGCCGTCATGCCCAACGCGGCGAGGGCCATGCTGCCGGACAGCAGCGCTGCCGCGGCGGCCCGCTTCGCGAGGGACTGCCGTTTGGCGGGGGTGTTGTCGATGCTCATTTCGTGCTCCTTTGGGTGTCGCAGGCGCCCCGTGCGGGCTCTGTCATAGGTAGGAGCGCGACCCCCGGAAGCCGGGGACACTTTTTTCGGAAGAAACCGAATCGCCACGAAAAACTTGTCAGACTCTGCTGCCGACACTGCTCATACAGGCATGAGCAACCATTCGAATACCCCGTGGAACCCCGACACCGACAACACCATCGCAGCCGACGTCATAGCCGCCGCCCCGCGTTCGGTGACCCTCACTCGGCTCGCGTACAGCGACCAGCTCGACCTCCCCGATGCGGCGGAGGACGACGCCACCGTTGTCGTCAGCACCGACGACGGCCGCCGGGCCCGACGCTGCGTCGCGCTGGCGATGGGCGGCGCGGCCAGTGTGATCGTGGCATCGGCCGCCGTGGCATTCGCCGCGATCAGTTCACTTGACGCCGGCACCTCGGTGACTGCCGCCGGCGGGTCGACTGCCCTGCCCGCGGCCGCCCCGGCCGTCCTGATGCCGCCGGGGGCGCGGCCCGCGCCCCCGGCTCCGCAGGCGGCACCGGCCGCTCCGGTGGTCACCGATCACGTGCCGGCGGCCGTCCCCCAGCGACCGGCAGCACCCGTCGTCACCGCGGCGCCGAAGGCCGGCCCCGCCCCCGAGATGGCACCTCCGGCTCCCGCCCCAGAGGCGGTCCCGGCCCCGCCCGAGCAACTGCCATTGCCCACGTTCCCGCCGATCGTCATCAATCTGCCGGTGCCGCCGGCGGCACCGCCGAAGGAGCCGCCCACCAAACCCGAAGGGCCGGTGGTGAAGGGCCCGCTCGCCATTCCGAGCCCCGGGAAGACGCCTCCGGTCAACCCGAACCTGCCCCTGGACGCCGGCTGACATCCGTCAGACGTACAAGCCCGCCACGGTGGTCATCGCCACCGTGGCGGGCTTTCGCGTTGACCCTGTACGCAGGGCGTACTTGTTCGAGTGACGAACGCCCTCACGTCAGAATCAACGACTCAGCGCACCGAAGTTCCGCTGACCCTGAGCCCAGGGCGCACGGTCAGGCCCCACGCCGTGGTTCATCTCCGGCCGCCTGAACCCGGATCACCGGTGGGAGGCGTCGGCGCTTCGAACGAGGGCGGCGCAACCGACATCGGCGGACGCGTCACCGGGCCGGGCCTGCTGACCGGGTGATCCGGCGGTGCCGGTTGCGGTGCGGGCGTCGGTTCGGCAGCCGGCGAATCCTGCGGAGGCTGAGGTTGCTGACTCGGTGCCACCACCGGTGGTGCGACAGATTTGGTCGAGACCGGCACCAGCGTCTCCGGCGCACCGGACGACGGCGGCGGGCTCGGCGGTGCCGAAAACGGCGTCGTCGCAGGCGTTTCCAGCGGCACCGTGACACCGCTGTCAGCCGGTTCCCGCTCATGGCGGCCCGGACCGGCAATCGTCCAGGCCAGACCCCCCAGCAACAGCACGAGCGCCCCGACGGCCAGGCTGATCGGCAAGGCCGGCCGACGGCGTCGTTCCTCAACCGGCGCGGCACCGGCGACCGTCCCGGTGTCGGCGCTGTCAACCAAATCGGTTGTCCGACAGACCAGCTGAATGTCCGCGAGCGTTGTATCCCGGAGTTCCTTCGGGGCCGGGATGAAGGGCATGGCACCCAGCAGCGCCGCCGGACTCACCCGGCGGCGCCGTTCGGATTCACACTCGGGGCAGGATTCGATGTGCCGGGCGATGCGCTTGCGCATCAACACCGTCATCGTCCCGTCCCAACCATCAAGCACCGCAGCAAGATCCGGGCATCGCGCCGGGTCCTGCCGGGTCTGCCGGGCTACCAGCAACGCACCGAGCGAACGGCCGACCATCTCCCGCGCCCGGTGCGTCAGGGTATTTGCGGTGGCCGGGCTGACGCCGAGTGCTTTGCCCAGTTCCGGTCCGTCGAGCCCGTGGCGGTAGCTCAGTTCGATGACCTCGCGGTCGCGATCCGAGAGACCACCGCAGGCCTCGCGGATCAACTGCGCCAGGTCGTCCTGCTCGGCCAGGGCATCTGGGCCGGCTTCTGCCGATGCGCTGTCCAGGTACTCGTCGTCGGCCGGTTGTTCGAGCTTGCGCCGCTGAATGTGCCGCAAGGCCTGAGAGCGCGACACCGCGTACAACCACGGCCGCAGCTTCTCGGGCTGACGGAGCTTCGACAGCCCCGTCGCCGCGGTGCAGAACGCCTCGTGCACGCAGTCGGCAGCGGCGTCACTGTCGCGGACCATCCGCACGACGAAGTCGTTGAGGCGGTCCGCGTAACGGTCGTAGATCGCGGCGAACGCCGCGCGGTCGCCTGAGGCTGCCGCGCGGGCGAGTTCCTCGTCGGGTGCTTCGTCCCAATCGACAAGCGCGCTCATCGGCGCGTTCCCCTCAAATCAGTAGTAGTAGTTGTTGTAGAAACCGCTGTCGCCGTTGTCGCAGTTGACGTTGACGTCCCAGGTCCTGTTGAGCGGAACGCCCGGTACGAAGAAGGCCGCCTTGCCGGCGGGGTCCTGGTACGCCCTGGTGGTGAACCAGTCCGACGTGTAGGTGCACCAGGTGCCGCCACCACCGCCCTGCCAGCTGACCCAGATGCCACCGATCTTCGGCACGAAATTCAGTCCCACCTGGTTCGCCTGCGCGGTGCCGGCACCCATCAGCGCAACCGGAATCGATACCGCTGCGGCCATTCCAGCAACGAGGCGCTTCAGCCTGGCAGTTGACATGTGCTCCACCTTTCCTCTGCTCGGCCCGGTTGGCCTCGCTTGTCTGTAGGAGCATTTCGCCGCCTCAATCCTGACAACTTTTTCGGCACTTGGTCAGGCATCGGCAAAGAAGTCGGGTATTTCGGAAAGCCCGCTGAGCTACCACGGCGGGGTAACCGCCCCCAGAGCACTGTCGGCAGCCCCTTGCCAACACCGGTCGACAATTACTAGGATATGCAAGTATCTCGCCTAGAGCCGAGAACCCGAACTCTCCATACCTTTGGACGGACGTCATGACCACCCAGATTCCGCACTTCATCAATGGCCAGCGCACCACCGGCGAATCCACTCGCACCGCCGACGTGCTCAACCCCAGCACCGGCCAGGCCCAGGCCGAGGTGCTCCTGGCATCGGCAGCCGACGTCGACACCGCGGTCGCGGGTGCTGTTGTCGCACAACGGGAATGGGCGTCGTGGAACCCGCAGCGCCGGTCGCGGGTGCTGATGAGGTTCGTCGACCTCGTGAACCAGAACAAGGAGGAACTGGCGCGCCTGCTGTCCCTGGAACACGGCAAGACCTTCGACGACTCGCTCGGTGACATCCAGCGCGGCGTCGAGGTCATCGAGTTCGCCGTCGGCATCCCGCACCTGATGAAGGGCGAGTTCACCGAGGGCGCCGGAGCAGGCATCGACGTCTACTCGATGCGGCAGCCGCTCGGCGTCGTCGCCGGCATCACGCCGTTCAACTTCCCCGCCATGATCCCGCTGTGGAAGGCCGGACCGGCCCTGGCTTGCGGCAACGCCATCATCATCAAGCCGTCCGAGCGCGACCCCTCGGTACCGCTGCGCCTGGCCGAGCTGTTCATCGAGGCGGGCCTGCCCGCGGGCGTCCTGCAGGTGGTCAACGGTGACAAGGAAGCCGTCGACGCCATCCTGGCGCACCCGGACATCAAGGCAGTCGGCTTCGTCGGCAGCACCGACATCGCGCAGTACATCTACTCGAACGCCGCCGCGAACGGCAAGCGGGCGCAGTGCTTCGGTGGCGCCAAGAACCACATGGTCGTGATGCCCGACGCCGACCTGGACCAAGCCGTCGATGCGCTGATCGGTGCCGGTTACGGCAGCGCCGGTGAACGGTGCATGGCGATCAGCGTCGCCGTGCCGGTCGGCGAAGAAACCGCAAACCGGTTGCGCAACAAGCTCGTCGAGCGCGTCAACCAGCTGCGGGTCGGCCACAGCCTGGACCCGAAGGCCGACTACGGCCCACTGGTCACCGGTGCGGCCCTGGAGCGGGTGCGCGACTACATCGGCCAGGGTGTGGATGCGGGCGCCGAGCTCGTGGTCGACGGCCGCGAACGCGCCAGCGACGACCTCACGTTCAGTGTCGATGGAGCCGATGCTTCCCTTCAAGGTGGCTTCTTCCTCGGCCCCACCCTGTTCGACCACGTCACCCCCGACATGTCGATCTACACCGATGAGATCTTCGGCCCGGTCCTGGTGATCGTCCGCGCCCACGACTACGAGGAGGCGCTGCGCCTGCCGTCGGAGCACGAGTACGGCAACGGCGTCGCCGTATTCACGCGCGACGGCGACACCGCCCGTGATTTCGTCTCGCGCGTGCAGGTCGGCATGGTCGGCGTCAACGTGCCGATCCCAGTTCCGGTGTCCTACCACAGCTTTGGCGGCTGGAAGCGGTCCGGATTCGGCGACCTCAACCAGTACGGGACGGCGTCGATCCAGTTCTACACCAAGGTCAAGACCGTCACCGAGCGCTGGCCGTCGGGCATCAAGGACGGGGCCGAGTTCTCGATCCCCACCTTCAAGTAAGGGCCGGCGTTGAGCATCGACCTCTTCGGACTGGACGACGACGAACGCGTGATCGCCGAGACGGCGGCCGCGTTCGCCGAAAAAAGGCTGGCACCAAACGCTTTGGCGTGGGATGCCGACGAGCACTTCCCCACCGGCGTCCTGCGGGAAGCGGCCGAGCTGGGCATGGCGGCCATCTACTGCAATGACGACGTGGGCGGTAGCGGGCTACGACGGCTGGACGGGGTGCGCATCTTCGAGCAGCTCGCCACCGCCGACCCGACCATCGCGGCGTTCCTGTCGATCCACAACATGTGCGCGTGGATGGTGGACAGCTACGGCACCCCGGAGCAGCGCAAGACCTGGCTGCCGAAGTTGGCTTCGATGGAGTCCATCGCCAGTTACTGCCTCACCGAGCCGGGCGCCGGCAGTGACGCGGCGGCCTTGCGCACCAAGGCCGTTCGTGATGGCGACCACTACGTGCTCGACGGAGTCAAGCAGTTCATCTCCGGCGCGGGCGTCTCCGACGTCTACGTCGTGATGGCCCGCACCGGGGCCGACGGACCCCGCGGCATCTCCGCCTTCATCATCGAAAAAGACACGCCGGGACTGAGTTTCGGCGCCAACGAGGAGAAGATGGGCTGGCACGCCCAGCCGACCGCCCAGGTGATCCTGGAGGGTGTACGGGTGCCCGCCGAAGCCATGCTCGGCGGCACCGACGGCGAGGGCACCGGTTTCTCCATCGCGATGAACGGCCTCAACGGCGGCCGCATCAACATCGCGGCGTGCTCTCTGGGCGGGGCGCAGGCCGCTTACGACAAGGCGCTGGGCTACCTGGCCTCGCGTGAGGCATTCGGCGGAGCCCTGATCGACGAGCCGACCATCCGTTTCACGCTCGCGGACATGGCGACGACCTTGGAGACTTCGCGAAACATGTTGTGGCGGGCGGCAACCGCGCTCGACACCAATAATCCGCGCAAGGTCGAACTGTGCGCCATGGCCAAGCTGCACGTCACCGAGGCCTGCTACACGGTGGCCGACCAGGCCCTCCAGTTGCACGGCGGCTACGGCTATCTGCGCGAGTACGGACTGGAGAAAATCGTCCGCGATCTCCGGGTGCACCGCATCCTGGAGGGGACGAACGAGATCATGCGCGTGGTCATCGGGCGGGCCGCCTCTGCCGGCGCGCGTAAACCCGCATAACGAAACGAGAAGAGGACCGTCGATGGCGACGATTGCATTCCTGGGCCTGGGCCACATGGGCGGCCCGATGGCGGCGAACCTGATCGCGGCCGGGCACACCGTGCACGGCTTCGACCCGGTCCCGGCCGCGGCGCAGGCGGCACGGGACCACGGCGCGGCCACATTCGACAGCGGCGCCGAGGCGGTCGCCGGCGCCGACGTCGTCATCACCATGCTGCCCAACGGCGACCTGGTGAAGAGCTGCTACGCCGACATCCTGCCCGCCGCGGCGCCCGGCACGCTGTTCATCGATTCGTCCACCATCTCGGTCGACGACGCCCGTGAAGTACACCGCCTGGCCGGCGAGCACGGCTTCGCGCAACTGGACGCCCCGGTGTCCGGCGGCGTGAAAGGTGCGACGGCAGGCACCTTGGCGTTCATGGTCGGCGGCGAGCCCGAGGCCTTCGAGCGCGGGCGCGCTGTGCTCGAGCCGATGGCCGGCAAGATCATCCACTGCGGCGACTCGGGAGCCGGCCAGGCCGCCAAGGTGTGTAACAACATGGTGCTCGCCGTCCAGCAGATCGCGATCGGAGAGGCGTTCGTGCTCGCCGAGCACCTCGGCCTCGACAAGCAGTCGCTGTTCGACGTGATCACCGGGGCGACCGGCAACTGCTGGGCCGTGCAGGTGAACTGCCCCGTCCCCGGTCCGGTACCGACCTCGCCTGCGAACAACGAATTCCAGCCCGGTTTCGCCACGGCCCTGATGAACAAGGACCTCGGTCTGGCGATGGCTGCGGTGCGCTCGACGGGATCGTCGGCACCCCTCGGTAGCCACGCCGCGGACATCTACGCGAAGTTTGCCGCCGAGCATGCCGATCTCGACTTCAGCGCGGTAATCAACCTGCTGCGTCAATGACGTCGCCTCACCATCACCGCACGTCACAGTGGTATTCGTTAGTTAACTGTGACATCGCGCGCATTAGGGCATAGGATGCGTGGGTCGCACAGGGAGGATTCGCGCCGCATGACTTTCAAATATTCCGCCAAGGGGGCCGCGGCCTCGGCTACGGCGATTGCTGTGGCGTTTTTCGGAGCGGGCATCGCCTTCGCGTCGCCCGGTCCGGTGAACCCCAACAACCCGGGAACCGACCCGTCGCAGCCGACGCAGACTCAGCAGGCCAGCAAGAACAACGAGTCGGCCACCACCCCGTCGGGTGACGTCGGCACGGCCAGCAGCAAGACCGTCTCCAGCTCGACGTCGAGCTCGACCGCCGGCCACACCGGCAAGACGGCGCGCAACAACGACAACGGTCTGGACTGGGGTGACGACTGGAGCCTTGGTGGCTTCCCGCCGATCAACCTGTCGAGCATGCAGCCGCCGGAGGCCACCGTTGCGATTCCGCTGTCGCTCGGCCTGCCCGGCCTGAGCCTGCCCAGCCTGGTGCTCGACGCCGGTCTCGGTGGTCTGGTCAGCGGAATCGGGGCCCTGCTCCTGAACGGCGCCGCAGCCGCCGTGCCGACGGGCGCAACGCTGGGGGCCCCGGTCGCCGCGGCCGCAGCTCCGGCCGCGACCGCCGCCACCTTCGGCACCCTGTCCGCCGTCGGCGACATCGCGAAGGTCTCCTCCGCGGCCGCCGCTCCGGCCCTCTCGGTTCCCGCCATGGCGGCTCCGGCAGTGGCTGCCCCCAGCCTCGGCGGACTGCCGGCCATCGGCGCGCCGGCCATCGGTTCGCTCGGCGCGCTGGCCGCTCCGAAGCTGCCCGGCATCAGCATGCCGAAGCTGCCGAGCGCCGGCCTGCCGGAAATGCCGGACTTCACCAAGTTGGGTGCCCCCAAGCTGCCCAAGCCGGAAGACCTGCCCCACCCGGAGATCGGTCTCCCGCAGGCCCCGAAGATCGGAATGCCGGACATCCCGCACCCGAAGATCGGCTTCCCGCCGCACCCGCGGATCTTCCCGAAGATCGGCCTGCCGAAGGTCAGCCTTCCGTGGTTCTGAGCCGCTGAAAGGCCGCTGAAAGACCGTTGAGAGAGGCGGGGCTCGGCGCCCCGCCTCGACAATTGAAAAGCTGTGAAGAACTGGTGGTCAGCCCTGGGCTGACCACCAGTTCTTGTGTAGGCGCTCGCAACCGGCGGCCAGCAGGCCGTCGTACTCCGCGCGCACCTGGACCGCCCCGGGGAAATCCTGGCCGGCCGAGTAGCCGGTGGTGACCACCAGCGTCGCCAGCTTGGCGGCACGCGCTGCGCGGAAACCACGAACACCGCCCGCCACCGCCAGCGCGCTCTCCGGCGCCAGACCGAGCTCCCACAGTGCGTGGCCGTGCAGATCGGGTTCCCGGGTCGGCCGCGGCAGATCGTCGGGCGTCACGATCGTGTCTGCGATGCCGTCGCCCAGCAACTGACGAACCAGCGGCTCCACCCACGACCGGCTACCGGTGCTGACCACGGCCACCGCTACCCCGGCGCCGAACAGCCCGGCCGCGAGATCGGCGAGGCCGTCGCGCGGGCTGACGTCGCCATCGAGGACCGCTGCCTCGAACAGGTCGGTCTTGGTGCGGTACACGTGCGCCGCGATCTCGGTGCTGACGCGCCCGTAGCCGCGTCGGCGCAGTGCCGAAGCGACGCGTCGCTGTTCGTCGGCGATGCGGACCAGCCGGCCGTATTCGGTGACCGACCAGGAGATATCCAGTCCATGCTCGGCGAATGCGGCGTTGAACGCCACCCGGTGTGCGTCGCGCTCGACATCGGCCAGCGCACCGTCCAGGTCGAAGATCACCGCCCGCAACGGTTCGATCACGGCATGGGCCGGGCGCGCCACATCCCACCAGAACGTGCGCTCCGCACAACTCACCGACATGCCACCAGCGTGTCCCACGTCACACGTTCCTGGCCTCCCCCCAATGGGGGATTGGACGGGCGAGATTACGGATCAACTTTCTCCGGCAGTCCACAGCCGGTCCTCCCGACCAGCGCCGAATCGCCGCTCTAAGGTGTTGCCATGACCACCAGCGAGAAGCCGAAGGCGGATCGCGCATGACGGCAGAGCCCCGAGCCGATGCCGCCGCGCCCGTACGGCTGATCCTGGTTGACGACCACGAGATGGTCATCGAAGGGCTCAAGGCGATGCTGGCCGCGTTCAGCGACCGGGTGCGGGTCGTCGGCCAGGCGGTCGGGGCCGAACGTGCTGCCGCGGTGGTCGACGAGCTGCAGCCCGACATCGTGCTGTGCGACGTGCGGATGCAGGGCGCCAGTGGCCTGGACCTGTGCCGTGAGCTGCGGGAACGCGACCCGGACCGCAAGGTGGTCATGCTGTCGGTGTACGACGACGAGCAGTACCTCTACCAGGCGCTGCGGGTCGGCGCGTCCGGTTACCTGCTCAAGAGCATCAGCAGCGACGATCTGGTCCGTCAGCTCGAGCTGGTGCACGGCGGGGCGACGGCCATCGACCCCGGGATGGCGGCGCGGGCCGCCGACACCGCCGCCCGCATGCAGCGCGACGAGTTCTGGCCCGGCGCCCGGCAGGGCCTCACGCAGCGGGAAAGCGAAATCCTGTCGTTCGTCGTCGACGGCCTGTCCAACCGGGGTATCGCGACCCGGCTGGTGATCGGCGAGGAGACCGTCAAGAGTCACCTGCGGTCCATCTACCGCAAGCTCGATGTCAGTGACCGCGCCGGCGCGGTCGCCACCGCGCTGCGGGAAGGCATCTACCGATGACGCCGCGTAATGAGGTGGTGCTGACCGCCGACCGCGAGCTGGCCCTACTGCGCGAGTTGATCCAGGCCGCCTCGAGCGGACCCGGCGTCGAGCCGCTGGCCGCGGCGGCCGCCCGGATGATCACCGCGGCCACCGGCACCGACGTCTGCTTCGTCCACGTGCTCGACGACACCGAGCGGTCGCTGACGTTGACGGGTGCGACCCCGCCGTTCGACCAGGAGGTCGGCAAGATCCGGCTGCCGCTGGGCGAAGGTGTCTCGGGATGGGTGGCCGGCAATCGCGAGCCCGTGGTGATCACCCATGACAAGGAGTCCGACCCCCGCTACCGACCGTTCGAATCGCTGCGCGGCAGTGATTTCGCGTCCATGGTGTCGGTGCCGATGGAGACCGACCCGGGCGGGCTGGTCGGAGTGCTCAACGTGCACACCGTCGACCGCCGGGAATTCACCGCCCGCGACGTCGAGCTGCTGCTGGTCATCGGCCGGCTGATCGCCGGGGCCAT
The DNA here is from genome assembly GCF_053852335.1 of Mycobacterium sp. HM-7. Lineage (NCBI taxonomy): Bacteria > Bacillati > Actinomycetota > Actinomycetes > Mycobacteriales > Mycobacteriaceae > Mycobacterium > Mycobacterium sp. HM-7. The sequence goes on from NZ_CM132657.1 coordinate 4,814,873, forward strand.
GCACCAGGCCCGGTTGCACCGCCAGCTCGTCGCCCGCGAACGGGCCCACGAGAACTTCGTCGAGCAGGTCATCGAGGCCCAAGAGATCGAGCGCCGCCGGCTGGCCGGCGATATCCATGACGGCATCTCGCAGCGGCTGGTGACGCTGTCCTACCGCCTCGACGCGGCGAGCCGGGCCGTCGGGTCGGACACGGCCGTCGCGGCCGAGCAGCTCACGTTGGCGCGGGAACTGGTGGACCTCACCCTCGGCGAGGCCCGCGCTGCCATCGGCAACCTACGCCCGCCGGTCCTCGACGACCTCGGGTTGGCCGGCGGCCTGGCCAGCCTGGCGCGCTCGATCGGCCAACTCGACGTCGATGTGGAGTTGGCCGATGTCAGGCTGCCCGATCACATCGAGCTGGCGCTGTACCGCATCGCGCAGGAGTGCCTGCAGAACGTCGTGAAGCATGCCCACGCCAGCAATGCGCTGTTGAAGTTCTCGACCGACGCGGAGCACGCCCGGCTCGAGATCATCGACAACGGAATCGGTTTCGACACCTTCGAGCGTCCGCTGGGCGCCGACGAGACGGGCGGCTACGGGTTGCTATCGATGTCCGAGCGCGCGGAGATCGTCGGCGGCCGGCTGAACATCCGGTCCCGGCCCGGCTCGGGAACCATCGTCACCGCCACCATCCCGCTGACCACGGTGCGCGAGTAGGTCAGAAGTCTCCGGCGGTGCGTCGCAGGGTCTCGATGGCTTCGACCAGGGCCGCGGACTGCGTGTCGGACATCCCGACGTCGGCGAACACTTCCTTGTTCAGCGTCACCGTGGCGTCCTCGACCGTCGAGCGGCCCACCTCGGTCAGCTGCACCAGGGTGGTCCGGCCGTCCGTCGGGTGCGGCACGCGCTCCACGAGACCGTCGGCCTCGAGCCGCCGGATCGCATGGGTGACGCTGGTGACGTGCACTTGCAGCCGGTCGGATGCCTTGGTGATGGGCAGCGCACCACTACCGCTGAAGGCCAGCAGCCGCAGCAGTTCGTAGCGGGAAAAGCTCAGGTCATAGGGCCGCAGCGCCGTCTCCACGCGAGCCAGCAGAATCTGGTGGGCCCGCATCACCGACGTCACCGCGACCATGCCGTCGGCGACGTCGCCCCAGCCGGCCCGCTCCCAGTTGGCCCGGGCCCGGGCGATGGGGTCACTGCTCACGACTTATTCATACCGCACAGGGCCGCGCTGTCAGGCCTTGGCGCTCGTCCCGTCCACTGCATGGCGGATGGCTGCCAGCACCGCGCGCGAGGACCTGCGGTCCCCGACGGTGATCCGGACGCCGCCGTCGGCATAGCTGCGCACCCGCGGGCCGTCGGCGCCGAACTCCCAGGACCGCGCCCCGCTCGGCAGATAGACGAAGTTGGCGTGACTGTCGGTGCAGTACACCCCCATCGACCGCAACCGCGCCCGCAGAAACGCCCCTTCCGAAGAGATCAACCGGATGCGTTGGCGCAGTTGGTCTTCCGCGTCGTAGGAGGCGGCGACGGCCACGAGCCCGGTGATGCCGATCCCGAACGGCAGCTGCATCCCCCACAGCTCGCGCGCCAGCGACGGCGCGCACACGCCGTAGCCGATGCGCAGGCCGGCCAGCCCATAGGCCTTCGAAAAGGTCCGAACCACAACAAGATTGGGATAGCGCTCTACCAGCGACGGGAGGTCCAGGCACAGCTCGGGGGCCAGGAACTCGACGTACGCCTCGTCCAGCAGGACGACGGTGCCCGACGGCACCCGGTCCAGAAATCGATAGAGGTCGGCGACCGATTCGACCGTTCCCGTCGGGTTGTGCGGCCGGCAGATCACGACGACCCGGGCCCGCGCCGCGGCCGCCGCCATGGCGTCGAGGTCGTGGTGACCGTGCCGGTTCAGTGGCACGGTCACCGACCGCAGTCGCGCCATCTGCGCGAAGATCGGGTAGCCGTCGAAGGTCGGGGACGCCGTCACCAGCACGTCGCCGGGGCGGGTGACGGCCTGCAGCACCTGCAGGATGACGCCGGTGGCGCCCGCGCCGACCAGCACCTGGTCATCGGCGACGCCGGCGCGCCCCGCGATCAGCGACCGCAGCCGCTGCGGCAGGAACTCGGGGTACCGGTTCACGACGCCGATCGACGCGGTCAGGGCGGCCCGCACCGCCGGCAGCGGCGGGAACGGATTCTCGTTGAGCGCCAACGCCAACGGGTCGTCCGCGGCGGGCAGTGCACCGACCGCCTCGGCCAACGCGCACGTGGGCGTCATCTCTGTCCGCCCCAGCGCACCGCGGCCGCACCGGCGAAGTCGCCGGCGTGCGCGAAGGCCGCCATCATCACCACGTCACCCTCGCCGACCTGTCCGTCGGTGATCGCCCGGTCCAGGTTGACCGGCACGCCGGCGGCGAACAGGTTGCCGCACTCATCAAAAGTATCGCGATGTTTCGACTCGGGCAGCTCCAGCGCCTCACGCCAGTTCCGCAGGAACACCCGGTTCGGCTGGTTGGTCACCAGCAGACCGATGTCCTTGGGCGCCAAGCCGATCCGGTCGCACACCGCGTAGGCCACCTCGGGAACCTGACGGTTGCCCCGGGCCAGCACCTTGGTGATCTTGCTTTCGGTGAAGCCGATGCACCCCTCGCCGGGCCCCGCCTGCCACCATTTCCGCGGCGGATCGACCGACATGGTCATGTCGCCCGCGTACTCACCGTAAGTGCGGCATTCGACGTCGAGGATCGGCGAGACATCGGAGGCCGCAACGAGCCCCACGGCGGCACCATCACCGGGCACCGCGGCCTGCGCCTTGGGCCGGATGGTGACCTGGTCGAAGACCTGACCCGCCGCGTTCTGCGCCACCGCCACCAGCGCGGTGCGTCCCTCCCCCGACGCGATCAACTGCCGGGCCAGCTTCAGGCCCAGGATGAAGGCCGCGCATCCGCCATTGTGCAGGTCGATCACCCAGTTCGGTTTCATGCCAAGCCGATTCGCCATGCCGCCGCCACCGCCGTAGAACGGCATGTCGGGCAGCTGCGTGTGGGTGATCAGGATGTCGACGTCGGCCAGCACGTCCGAGCCGTGCCGGTCGACGATGCCCGCCGCGGCGCGCTCGACCATGTCGATGGCCGTCTCGTCGGGGGCTACGTGATGCCGGAACTTCGGCGCCCGGAACATCAGGTTGTCCCGCAGGTCATCTGAATCGGCGAACTGCGCGTAGTAGTCGGCGCTGATCGGCTCGCCCGGGAGATAGGTCGAGACGTCAAGCAGGCTCACAGTTGGTTGGCTCATGTGTCGCTCACTTCATCCAGGCCGGGGTGATCGGCAGGCCGTTACGGTGCCGGTATTCGGCGATCGCCTTGAGGTTGTCCAGTTCGAGGCGGTGGCCCGCCCCGAACATGTCCCAGAAGTCCCCCACCCACACGGGTCGCTGCGCGGGCGCGGTCTCCGGGTACGGGTTGTTGTCGTAGAACGGGTGGTGGCAGTTGGTCCACAGCACCACCGAGCCGGGCTTGTTCAGCACCGTCTGCGCGTCGACGACGCGCATCAGGTAGATCATCCACAGGTGCCGGCCCTGGTCCCAGGCGCAGTGGTAGTCGACGGTCCTCGCCTCGCGGTTCGCCACGGTGCGCGTGTAGATTTCGGTCTCCGAGCCCAGCCGGTCGTAGGCCAGCCACAGACCCGGTTCTTCGGTTTCGGTGAATCCGCGCAGGCTGTAGGTCCACTCCTCGAGGCTGCGGGTGTCCGACAGATACTCGAACAGTTCGTCCGGCGGGCAGTCGACGTAGTCGTTGACGGTGCAGTAGTCACCGAAGACCATGTCGTGCGGGTACACCGACCGCATCATCTCCATGATGATGGGCGTGGCCTTCTCCCGGGGCGCATTCTCGATGCGCGTCACCCCGGCCAGGGCCTCCGAGTTGGGTAGGGCGATGTCTTCAAGCGCGGGCAGCGACATGCTGGGAGCTCTCTTTCTGCGTCTGTTGGGTGGCTGTATCGAGAAATGGTGCGAACGTGGGGATTTCGTCGGCGGAGCATTCGATGCTGACCACCGATGGCCCGTGCCGGCCGAGTGCGTCGGTCAGCGCGCCGGCCAGCTGCGGCAGCTCGGTGACATCGGTCGCGTGCAGACCGGGGAACATCGCGGCCAGACCGGCGCCGAGGCGGGCCGGGGTGAAGCGGTTGTAGCTGTAGCGATCGCCGTAGAACAACTGCTCGCGGGTGACGCACATGGCGTGGGCGTTGTTGTTGAACAGCACGAAAGTGATCGGCAGCCGGTGCTCCACCGCGGTGTGCAGCTCCATACCGTGCATGAAGAACGAGCCGTCGCCGGCCACCACGACGGTCCGGTATTGCGGCCCAGCGGTTTTCGCCCGGGCAAAGCACATGCCGATGCCGGCGCCGAAGCTGTAGCCCATACCGCCCATCCCGAGCGCCACCACGAAGCGCCCGGCCCGGCGCACCGGCAGTCCGTGCACTGTCGAGGCACCGGTGTTGCCGGCGTCGACCACGATGTCGGTGCCGTCGGGCAGCAGCTCGTCGAGGAGCGTGACGGTGTCGCGGTAGCGGATGCCCGGGCCCTCGTGCAGCGGCGGCTGAAGTTCGGTGTGCGGCAACGGGTCGAGGACCCGAAGCCCGTGGGGCCGGCCGGCTCCCGTCAGTGATCGGGTCAGCGCCGTCAGCGACGCCCGCAGATTCGTCGAATTCACGTGTGTTGTAGGGACATACGGACGTTCCGCGCCGAGCGAGACGGTCTGCACCCCGGCGAGGGCACCGTCGAGACCAGCACGTGCCGTGACCGCCAGTCGCGTCCCGATCACCAGGCAGACCGCGCTGCGGGAGATCGCGTCGACGACCCGGGGGTGACCCATCACGCCGGTGACGCCCAACCACGACGACTGCCCCAGGCCCGGTGAGCCGCTGACGTCCTTGGCGTCGGGCACCGTGGCCACCCAGGCCCGTAGGACCGAGCGCAGTTCCTCGAGCTCACGGCGGGCGTCATCGCGGGCCACCTGCTCGCCGGCAATGATGGTGACCGGTCCCAGCGCCCGGCGTAGCACCTCGGCGATCGGGCTCGGCTCGGCCAGCAACGAATCCTGCACAGCAACAACAGGATTGACCACATCTATCATCGCCTGCTGAACGTCCTTCGGCAGCAGCAGCACCGCTGGGCCGCCACTCTCGGCTGCGGCCAGGGCCTCCGCGAGCGCCGGCACGATGTCGTCCGGTTCCGTCACGCGACGGCAGTACACCGACACCGCGGAGAACAATGCCACCGCGTCGAGTGACCCGGAACGTCCGCTGGTGTCCTGGAAGCTGCCGCGGCCGTCCATGGCAGCGGGCGCCTGTCCCACCAGGGCCAGCACCGGCACTCGACTTGCCAATGATTCACCCAGTCCCGCAATCAGATTCAGCGATCCACCGCCGGAAGTCGCGGCCACCACCCCGACGCGGGACACCGCACGGCTGTAGCCGTCGGCCATCGTGGCCGCGGAGAACTCGTGCTTTGCCAGGATCGCGGTGATGTCATCCCGAAGGAACGCCGCGTCGAACAGGTCCTCGATATTGGCCCCATCGACACCGAAGAAATGCTCGGTGCCCGACGCCGCAAGTTGCGTGATGATGTGGTCCACCACCCGATGCCTGCCGACCATCTGCCACCTGCTTCCGCTCGTCTAACCAAAGACACGAAGCGGATCGGCGAAAGGTTCAATGCCGGCGGCACAAATTACAGATTGCGCTCCAGCAGGACCTTGCCGTTGTCGGCGGAAACCAGTTGTACCGCAGCAATTTCCGAAACCTGCATCGGCGTGTTACCACTCGGCAACGCAGTGGCGCCGGACATGCCGAACCACGTGGCGATCTGGTTGCGGCTGCCGTCGCGGCCCACCACCACCATGCCCAGGTTGGTCGGCGGCGCGGCCGGTCCACTGGACCAGTCGCCGTAGCTGCAGGCCATGTCGATCCGGGTACCCCAGCCGAAGCTGCTCAGTGCGATGGTGGCGTTGAACGGAGTGGGTGCCACGTGCTGCATGGGCAGCTGCGCAACCTGCTCCTGGCTCTGACCACCGCCGAAGAACTCGGGCCGGACCACGGCCACCGCCCCGATCGCCAGTACCGCCGCGGCCAGGCCGGCAACTGCCGTCGTCACCCAGCGGGTCCGGCGCCGGCGCCACCGCACCTTGGCCAACACCGAATCGAGCACCTCGGGCCGCAACGGCGGTTCGGGCTGCTCGGCGCCGATCTCCTGCACGTCCGCCAAATCGAGCAGGCCCAGCAGAGCCGGCATGCCGCTGAGTTCGCCGACGGCGTCCCGGCACCGGGCGCAGGTCTGCAGGTGCGCCTCGTACTCGCGGCGCTCCGCGCTGGACAGCGAACCCAGCACATAGGCGGCGTCCCAGGTTGCGTACCGGTCGCCGTCAAAGGGTCCAATGGACTCGACCACATGCATGCTCACCGAGTCACCCCCATTTCCTGCAGATTCAGGCGCAGTGCCCGGACCGCGTAATGCAGCCTCGATTTCACTGTGCCCTCGGCGATCTGAAGCTCCGCCGCGATCTGTGCGACGCTCAACTGCCGGTAATACGCGCGCTCGATCACGGCACGATGGTCGACGGAGAGCTGGCTCAGGGCGCCCCCGAGCAGCATCCGATCCAGAGCGGTGTCCACTTCATCGGTAGCTGCCGGGTCCGTCCGGTCGTCGGCCTCCACCACCTCCGACGAGGTGGTCTCGTGCCGCCGCCGGGCGCTGCGCTGCTCGTCGATGATGAGGTTGCGGGCGACGGTGTAGAGCCAGGCCCGTGGAGACTGGTCGGTGTCGGACACGACATCGGGGTGCCGCCACGCCCGCAGCAATGTTTCCTGCACGACATCCTCGGCCCGCGCCGAATCCTGTGTCAGTCGCAGGGCATAGCGCCAAAGGGCGCCTGCGTGCTCGTCATAAAGCACCCGCATCATGGCGGCCTCCGGATCGCTCATGCACCAACCTCCGTCATTGACACGAGATCAGGGGCGATCCGGTTCACCGGATCAGTCGCGTAACAGCGTCAAGATTCGGGGTCCGTCCTCGGTGACAGCAACGGTGTGTTCCCAGTGTGCGGCACGCGAGCCGTCCTTGGTGACAACTGTCCACTCGTCTTCGAGAATGACCGTCTTGGTGCTACCCAGGGTCAGCATCGGCTCGATCGCCAGCACCGAGCCGGGCTCCAGGAACGGGCCCCGCCCGGGTGATCCCTCGTTGGGCAGGAACGGGTCCATGTGCATCTGCTGACCGATACCGTGGCCGCCGTAGCCTGCGACGATGCCGAACTTGCGGTCATAGCGGGCAGACGCGGCGTGGGTCGCCACCTCGATGGCGTGCGAGACGTCGGTCAGCCGGTTACCGGGCACCATGGCGGCGATGCCCGCCTCCATGGACTCGCGGGTGGCGTCGGACAGCTTCTGATCGGCGTCGATCAGCGGGCCGACCCCGAACGTCACGGCCGAGTCGCCGTGCCAGTCGTTCAGGATGGCGCCGCAGTCGATCGAGACCAGGTCACCGCTGGCGAGCACCTCGTCGGCGGTCGGGATGCCGTGCACCACGCGATCGTTGACCGATGCGCAGATGGTCGCGGGGAACCCGTGATAGCCGAGGAACGACGGGATGCCGCCGCCATCGCGGATGACGGACTCGGCGATCTGGTCCAGCTCGAGAGTGGACATTCCGGGCGCCGCGGCTTCACGAACCGCTTTCAGCGCTGCCGCCACCAGGGCGCCGGCAGCCGCCATCGCGTCCAATTCGCCGGGAGTCCGCTGGGGGACGACCTTGCGGCCGCGTCGCGGTAGACCAATCATCGATGACTACTTCAGCTGGGTAGGTGGTTCAGCTACCGAGCGCCTGCAGCGCGCGGGCGAAAACTTCATCCAGGCTGCCGACGGCGTCGACCGACACGAGCTCGTCCTGGTAGTAGTCCAGCAGCGGGGCGGTCTCGTCCCGGTACACCTTCATGCGGTTGAGGATGACCTCTTCGGTGTCGTCGGCGCGGCCCCGACTCTTCAACCGGGTCAGCAGCTCGGACTCCGAGACACGGAACTCCAGCACCGCGTCGAGCTTCAGGTTGCGCTTGGCCAGCATGTCGCGCAGCGCGACGGCCTGCTCGACCGAGCGGGGGAAGCCGTCGAGGATGAACCCGGCGGCGGTGTCGTCGGCGTCGAGGCGGTCGTCGACCAGCGCGTTGGTCAGCTCGGCCGGGACCAGGTCACCGGCGTCGAGGTACTTCTTGGCCTCGACACCGAGCGGGGTGCCCTTGCTGATGTTGCTACGAAACAGATCGCCCGTGGAGATCTGCGGGATGCCGAACTTCTCGGCCAGCTTCTCGGCCTGAGTGCCCTTGCCTGCTCCCGGCGGTCCCAGCAGAACCATTCTCATTTCAGGAACCCTTCGTAGTTGCGCTGCATCAGCTGGCTCTCGATCTGCTTCACCGTGTCCAGACCCACGCCGATCATGATCAGCACGGCCGTACCGCCGAATGGCAGGTTCTGGGCGCTGCTGCCGCCGCTCTGCAGGAACAGATTAGGCAGCACCGCGATCAAACCGAGGTAAATCGAGCCCGGCAGCGTGATTCGGCCGAGGACGTACCGGAGGTAGTCCGCCGTGGGCTTGCCCGGCCGGATGCCCGGGATGAACCCGCCGAACTTCTTCATCTCGTCGGCCCGCTCGTCGGGGTTGAACGTGATGGATACGTAGAAGTACGTGAAGAAGATGATCAGGCCGAAGTAGATGGCGATGTAGACGGGGTCGGCCGGGTTGGTCAGGTACTTGGCGATCGCCTTGGACCACCAGCCGTTGGACGCGTTCGGATCGCCGGCGGTGACCAGCTGGGTGATCAGATGCGGGATGTAGATCAGTGACGACGCGAAGATGACGGGGATGACGCCGGCCTGGTTGACCTTCAAGGGCAGGTAGGTCGAGGTGCCGCCGTACATCCGGCGGCCCACCATGCGCTTGGCGTACTGCACCGGGATGCGGCGCTGACCCTGCTCGACGAAGACGACACCGACGATGATGAGCAGCGTTGCGCCCACGACCGAGGCGAACACCACGCCACCACGGCTCTCCAGGATGGACTGGCCCTCGGACGGGATACGGGCGGCGATGCCGGCGAAGATCATCAGCGACATGCCGTTGCCGATGCCACGCTCGGTGACGAGCTCGCCCATCCACATGACCAGGGCAGCGCCCGCGGTCATGACCAGCACGATCACCACGAGGGTGAAGATGCTCTGGTCCTGGATGATGTTCAGGGTGCAGCCCTGCAGCAAGTTGCCACTGGCGGCCATCGCGACGATCGACGTGCCCTGCAGAACTGCCAGCGCGATCGCGAGATAACGCGTGTACTGCGTCATCTTGGCCTGACCGGACTGGCCTTCCTTCTGCAGCTGTTCGAAGCGCGGAATGACCACGACCAACAACTGCACGATGATGCTCGCGGTGATGTAGGGCATCACGCCGACCGCCAGCACCGACAGGTGCAGCAGCGCACCGCCGGAGAACAAGTTGATCAGCGAGTAGACCTGCGCCGCGTCACCGCCGCTGACCTGCTCGATGCACTTCTGCACGTTCGGGTAGTTCACCCCGGGGGACGGCAATGCGGCACCGGCCCGATAGAGGATGACTACACCCAGCGTGAAGAGGATCTTGCGTCGCAGATCGGCCGTCCGCAGGGACGAGATAAAAGCCGAAAGCACTCTTCCTCCTGCGCAGCCGAGCTCGGGCCGCGGCGTGCTGATGGGGCTGGTCAGGTCCAGCGTTTGGTTAATTCCGTGCGCGACCAGCAGCAGGTACCCGACCTGCCTGGACGCGCCGTCAAATCAGTCTCCGAGAATAACAGTTGCCACCCCCGCGACCTGCATCCGCTCGGCGCCGAACGCTTCCCACCCGGCCCGGACGGGTCGAAACGTCTCGCCACCCGGCATTTCTGCCGAGTTCAGGAACGGCGCGTACAGTCGCCGACAGGTTGTTACATGAGCTAACTACCAGCCCGCTCACCGGGTAACCGACGACAGGAACGACGCGATGGCACGCACTGACAACGACACCTGGGACCTGGCCTCGAGCGTAGGGGCGACCGCGACCTTGGTCGCCGCCGCGCGCGCCCTCGCCACCACATCCGAAGACCCGATCATCGATGACCCGTTCGCCGCTCCCCTGGTCCGTGCCGTCGGGGTCGACTTCTTCACCAAGCTGGTCGACGGCGCCGCCGACCCCGCCCAATTCGGCGGCGCAGGCCACGGCCCGAGCATGTCGCAGCTGACCAACGGAATGGCTGCCCGCACCCGGTTCTTCGACGACTTCTTCCACGACGCCGGCCGGGCCGGCATCCGGCAGGCCGTCATTCTCGCCGCCGGACTCGACGCCCGGGCCTACCGCTTGTCCTGGGCGCCGGGCACCGTCGTGTACGAGATCGACCAGCCGGACGTCATCGAGTTCAAGGCCAAGGCCCTCTCGGATCTGGGCGCCGCACCGACGACCGAGCGGCGCACGGTGGCGATCGACCTGCGCGACGACTGGCCCGCCGCACTGCGCGAAGCGGGCCTGGACCCCGCCCAGCCCACCGCCTGGATCGCCGAAGGACTGTTCGGCTACCTGCCGCCCGAAGCTCAGGACCGGTTGCTCGACCAGATCTCCGAACTCAGCGCACCGGGCAGCCGGATGGGCGCCGAAGGCGTACCGACCACGCCCGACGTCGACGAGGACGCCGTGCGGGAGCGGATGAAGGCGGCCTCGGAGCAGTGGCGCGAGCAGGGCTTCGAACTGGATTTCAGCGATCTGGTCTATCTGGGCGACCGGGCCGACGTGGACACCTATCTTCAGGGCCATGGCTGGCAGACCACCGCCGTCACCTCCAATGAACTGCTCGTCCGCAACGGTCTGCCCGCCGTCGCGGCCGACCCGAACGGCCAGCCCTCGATGGGCGAGGTCAACTACGTCACCGCACTGCGCTGATCCACAGACAGGAGTGAACCGATGACCCGCACCGACAGCGACACCTGGGATCTGGCCTCGAGCGTGGGCGCCACCGCCACGATGGTGGCGACCGCTCGCGCCCTGGCGACGAAGGAAGCGGAGCCCCTCATCCGCGATCCGTACGCCGATCCGCTGGTGCGGGCCGTCGGTGTCGACTTCTTCGTCAAACTGCTCGACGGGCAGATCGATCTCACCGGCGACGTCGGGACGGCCGCCACGATGATGACCAATCTGATGGCGGTGCGGACGAAGTTCTTCGACGACTTCTTCACTTCTGCCACCGGAGGTGGCGATTCAGCCGGAGCGACTGAGTCCTCTGAAATCCGGCAGGCCGTCATCCTGGCCGCCGGCCTGGATTCGCGCGCCTACCGGCTGGACTGGCCGGCCGGCACCGTCGTCTATGAGATCGATCAACCCGAGGTGATCGCCGCCAAGACCGGAACCATGACGCAGCTCGGGGCCACGCCCACCTGTGAGCGCCGCACCGTGGCGATCGATCTGCGCGAGGACTGGCCGGCCGCACTGCGCGCCGCCGGGTTCGATCCCGCTGCGCCGACGGCCTGGATCGCCGAGGGACTGCTGATCTACCTGCCGCCCGAGGCACAGGACAAGCTGTTCGACAACATCACCGCGCTGTCGGCGCCCGGTAGTCGCCTGGCCACCGAGTTCCACACCGACCACGGCGCCGGCATGGCCGAACGGGGTGCGGCCATGAGCGAGCGGTGGCGCGGTGCCGGCCTGGACCTCAACCTGACCGATCTCTGGTACCAGGGCGACCGCACCTCGGTGGTCGAGCACCTGGATGCCAGTGGCTGGAATACCACGGCCCGTCCGCGCCTTGAAGTTTTCGCCGAGTACGGCCGCCCCCTCGCCGAGACCGAAGACACCGCGGCGCTGCGTAATTCACTGTCCGTGACGGCCATCAAGAACTAGGAGCTGGACCCATATGACACGAACTGACGGAGATTCCTGGGACCTCGCGTCCAGCGTCGGTGCCACCGCGACCATGGTTGCGGGACAGCGTGCGCTGGCGCACCGCGAGCAGCTGATCGATGACCCGTACGCCGAGCCGCTGGTCCGGGCCGTCGGACTGGACTTCTTCACCAAGGCGCTGGACGGCGAGATCGATCTCGGCGACGTGAACCCGGCCTTCACCCCGCGGCGCGCCGCGGAGGGCATGACGGTGCGCACCCGCTGGTTCGACCAGTTGTTCCTCGACGCGGCCGCCGCAGGTGTCAGGCAGGCGGTGATCCTGGCCGCCGGTCTGGATGCGCGCGCCTACCGGCTGCCCTGGCCGGACGGCACCGTCGTCTTCGAGGTCGACCAGCCCGAGGTCATCGAGTTCAAGTCGACGACGCTGGCCGGCCTGGGCGCCGCCCCCACCGCAACCCGGCGCACCGTCGCCGTCGACCTGCGCGACGACTGGATGCAGGCGCTGCGGGACAACGGTTTTGATCCCGAGGCGCCCACCGCATGGATCGCCGAAGGGCTGTTGATCTACCTGCCGCCGGAGGCTCAGGATCGACTGTTCGACAACATCACCGCGCTGTCGGCACCCGGCAGCTTCGTGGCGACCGAGCAGGTCGGCGACCTCAGTTCCGCGTTCGACGACGAGCGGATGCAGCAGATGCGCGACCGGATGAAAGCGCTCGGTTCGAACATCGAGATGGCCGACCTGATCTACCAGGGCGACCGCAACCACGTCACCGACTACCTGACGAGCCTCGGCTGGGACGTCACCGCGCGGTCGGTCGAAGAAGCCCACGGCGACAACGGGTTCCAATATCCGGACGACGAATTGTCCCGCGCGTGGACGCAGCTGAAGTACGTCCGCGCCGTGCTGGGTCAGAAGCGATAGCCGCGATGGCACGCGAACACGGGGACACCTGGGACCTGGCGTCGAGTGTCGGCGCCACGGCCACGCTCGTCGCGACGGGGCGGGCGATCGCCAGCACCCATGAACACGGTTTGATCGACGATCCGTTCGCGGCGCCGCTGGTGCGGGCCGTCGGGATCGAGGTGTTCACCAAGATGGTCGACGGCGAATTGGACCTGGCCGTCCTCGAGACCGTCGCGCCCGATGCCGCGGCTCGCGCCCGGGCCAACATCGACGAGATGGCTGTGCGCACACGGTTTTTCGACGACTACTTCATCGCGGCCGCCGAAGGCGGCATCCGGCAGGCGGTGATCCTGGCGTCCGGTCTGGACTCCCGCGCCTACCGGCTGCCGTGGCCCGACGGCACCGTGGTCTACGAGATCGACCAGCCCGAGGTCATCGAGTTCAAGACCCAGACGCTGGCCGGACTCGGCGCGGCCCCGACGGCCACGCGCCGGACCGTCCCGATCGATCTGCGCGAGGACTGGCCGGCGGCGTTGCGGGCAGCGGGCTTCGACCCCAGCCGGCCGACGGCGTGGCTGGCCGAAGGTCTGCTGATCTACTTGCCGCCGGAAGCCCAGGACAAGCTGTTCGACAACATCCACGAGCTCAGTGCGCCCGGTAGTGCCGTGGCCACCGAATTCGTGCCCGGGCTCAAGGATTTCGATCCGGAAATGGCCCGCGAAGCGGCAGCCGGATTCCAGCAACTCGGCCTGAACCTGGACATGCCGTCGCTGATCTATCACGGCGAAAGGCATTCCGCCGCAGACTATCTGACCACCAAGGGCTGGCAGATGTCCGGGATCGGCCGGGTGGACCTGCACAGCCGTCACGGGTTGACGGCCGAGGTCATCGGCGACGATGTGATGAGCGAAATCGTCTACATCAGCGGCACTCTCGGCTGAGTCGGCCGGACGCTAGAAGCGGCAGTCCCCCAGCCACAGCGCGCTGACCCCGGTCAGCGACCGCTCGGCCTGGCCGAGCGCGCCGACCAGCGACCGACCGAGCACCGCCGCCACCGCGTCCGGCAATGAGGCGGCGGCCGGTTGCGAGGAAGCCTTGGGCCGCACGCGGTCCAGCAAGGACGAGCCGGGGTAGTTGACGGTTCGGACGGGAGCTTCAACATCGATGCCGGCCAGCACCTTGGCCCGGCGCACCGCGGTCCGCAGCCCACCGAGCTCGTCGACCAGGCCGTGTTCCAGCGCGTCGGCGCCGGTCCAGATGCGGCCGCGGGCCACCTGCTCGACGGCCTCGACCGGCAGGCTGCGGCCCTCGGCGACGCGTTCGACGAAGTCGGTGTAGAACAGGTCGGCCTCGGCCACGACGTGCGCGTGCTGGGCCTCGGTGAACGGCTGGTTGGCTGACCAGGCGTCGGCATTGTCGTTGGTACGCACGGCATCTGAGCCGACACCGAGCCGTTCCTTGAGACCCTTGGTGACGAGCTTGCCTGTCACCACCCCGATGGATCCGGTGATGGTGCCGGCGTTTGCGACGATGTGGTCGGCCGCCATCGACACGTAGTAACCGCCCGACGCGGCGACGGCCCCCATCGACGCGACGACGGGTGTGCCGGCCTCCCGCAGCCGGACCACCTCGCGCCAGATGGTCTCCGAACCGGTGACCGCGCCACCGGGACTGTCCACGCGGAGCACGACGGCCGCGACATCGTCATCGGCCGCCGCCTCGCGCAGCGCCGCCGCGATGGTGTCGCCACCAACACTCGACGGCCCGGGCGGGAACGCGCTCGGACCGCCGCGGCCGCTGACGATCGGTCCGGCCATGGTGACCACGGCGATGGTCGGCTTGTGCTTGATGCCCGGCAGCGGCGGCACCTCGGGCAGCGTGTGTCCGGCAGTGGCCTTGGCATAGCGGGACAGGAACAATCGCGGCGGCGCGTCGTTGCCGTCGGCTTCCGCTGCGCCGCCGACCAATTCACCGACCCGGGCATACGCCTCATCCCGGAAGCCGATGTGGTCCACCAGGTTGGCGGCCAGCGCGTCGTCGCGCAGCAGCGGCGCCCGGTCGACCAGGGTGTCGAGTTCGTCGGCGTCAACACCGCGCGATGCGGCGATGGCGGTCAGCACCTGAGTGTGGAGGCTCTCGATGAGACGGCCGTCGGCCTCGCGGTGCGGCTCGGTGTAGCGGTCCTGCGTGAACATGTTGGCCGCTGACTTGTATTCACCGCGGGCCACGAACTGGGCCTCGATGCCGGCCTTGTCGAAGGCGTCACGCAGGAACATCGGGCTGGTGGCGAAACCCACCAGCCCGACCGTGCCCGACGGCTGCATCCATACTTCCCGGAACGCCGAGGCCAGGTAGTAGGACATGGTGCCGGGGTACGTCTCGGCCCACGCGACCGACGGTTTGACGGCGCTGAACGCGGCGATGGCGTCACGCAGCTCCTGCACCGGACCGGCTGCGGCAGCGGGCAATTGGACCCGGGCGATCAGCCCGGCGACGCGCTTGTCGTCGGCGGCTCGGTGGATGGCGGCCACGGCGTCGCGCAGCACGAGTGGCCGTGAGTTGCCCATGACGAAGGCGATCGGGTCGAAGCCCGCGGTCTCCGGCGGCACGGCCTGCAGGTCGAGTTCCAGTACGCAGCCGCCAGGCACGCCGTGGTGACGCGCGGTGTCGACCTTGCGGACAAGGGCACGCAACTCATCGGGGCCGGGAAGACCGGGCAGGCTGGGCCGGAAAGCAAACATCTTTCGAGCGTACCGACTCGCCTGCACTGGCCGAGCAGCCGCAAACCGCCGTTCTCCGCAGGAAAACGACAGTTTTGCGGCTGCTCGCGGGAGAAGATCAGGGCTATGGTGCTCAAAGTCTCCGTCTCCCCCGACCAGGTCCACGGTGATGCCGACGACGGCTACGGCAAGGTCGCCGACGCGTTCCGGGCGAACTTCGCAGCCGGAATCGAGGTCGGCGCGGCGCTGTGCGTGTACCGCGACGGCCGCAAGGTGGTGGACATGTGGGGCGGCTACCGCGACGGGATCAGCAAGGCGCCGTGGCAGGCCGACACCATGGTGAACATGTTCTCGTCGACGAAAGGTGTTGCGGCCCTTGCCGTCGCACACGCGGTGTCGAAGGGGCTGTTCGATTACGACGAGCGGGTCGCCGAGTACTGGCCGGAGTTCGCGGCGCAGGACAAGGGGAAGATCACCGTGCGTCAGCTGCTCGCGCACCAGGCTGGGCTGTGCGTGTTGACTCCCAACCCGCTGTTGTCCGACATCGCCGATCCGGTGCGGCTCTCCGCCATCCTCGCGGCGCAGAAACCCGCTTGGACGCCCGGCACCCAGCATGGGTATCACGCCATCACCATCGGCTGGTACGAGTCCGAACTGATCCGGCGTACCGACCCCGCGCGCCGGACGCTGGGCCGCTACTTGGCCGAGGAGATCGTCGACCCGCTCGGGCTGGACCTGCACATCGGCCTGCCCGACGAGCTGGACCGAGCACGGGTGGCCACGCTGCACCACTGGAAGCGGTCCGAGCCGCTCCGGCACATGAACGTGATGCCGCTCGGATTCCTGGTCGGCAGCCTCAACCCCCGCGGGCTGCTGGCACGGACCGCGGCCATGCCCGCAGACATCGACCCCTACGCCGGCGACTACAACACCGACCGGGTGCGCCGCGTCGAGATTCCGTCGGCCAACGGCACCGGGACGGCCCGCGCGCTGGCTCACCTGTACGGCGAGGCAGCGGGAGGCGGGGCCGGAATCGGGTTGAGCCAGAACGTGTTCGACGCGGTGACGGCGCCGGCGCGCATCCCGTCCGGCGGCACCCGCGACATGGTGCTCCGCCTGGACGGCGCGTACTCCCTCGGTTTCTGCAAGGAATTCCCGCGCATGACGTTCGGCTCGTCATCGCGGGCGTTCGGCACGCCCGGGTTCGGCGGCTCGTTCGGTTTCGCCGACCCCGACACCGGCGTCGGCTTCGGCTACGTGATGAACCGGCTGGGCTTCCATCTGGTCAGTGACCCCCGCGAACTGGCCGTCCGCCAGGCGCTCTTCCGCGACGTCCTCGGCGCCCGGCCGCAGACGTAGTGCCACCCGACGTGAAGTAGATCGCGAGATTCCGCCCGCCAGCCACAAAAAAGAAGGGCCCCCGCCGAAGCGAGGGCCCTTCTCCGTAGAGCTCTTACAGCTCGGTCGTGCTACCACCGGCAGCGGTGATCGCCTCACGGGCGCTACCGCTGAACTTGTTGGCGGTGACGTCGACCTTGACGGCCAGCTTGCCGTCGCCGAGCACCTTGACCAGGGTGTTCTTGCGAACCAGGCCCGCGGCCACCAGCTCGTCCACGCCGACGGTGCCGCCCTGCGGGAACGCCTTGGCGAGGTCGCCGACGTTCACCACCGCGTACTCCGTGCGGAAGCGGTTGCGGAAGCCCTTGAGCTTCGGCAGACGCATGTGGATCGGCATCTGGCCACCCTCGAACGTCACGGGGACGTTCTTGCGGGCCTTCGTGCCCTTGGTACCGCGACCAGCGGTCTTACCCTTGGAGCCCTCACCACGACCGACGCGGGTCTTGGCCTTCTTGGACCCCGGGGCAGGCTTCAGGTCGTGCAGCTTGATGACACTCATTACGCCTCCTCAACGGTGACGAGATGGTTGACCACCGCGAGCAGACCACGGGTCTGCGCGTTGTCCTCGCGAACGACGGACTGGCGGATCTTGCGCAGTCCCAGCGTCCGCAGGCTTTCGCGCTGCTTCCACCGGGCACCCACGGTGCCACGCACCTGGGTGATCTTCAGTTCAGCCATGTTTATGCCGATCCTTCACGCGCTGCCGATGCGGCCAGCGCTTCTGCCTCACGCCGGGCCCGCAGCATGCCGGCCGGCGCAACATCTTCGATGGGCAGGCCACGACGGGCTGCCACTTCCTCGGGACGCTGGATCATCTTCAACGCGGCAACGGTGGCGTGCACCACGTTGATCGCGTTGTCGCTGCCCAGCGACTTGGCGAGGACGTCGTGCACACCGGCGCATTCCAGCACCGCGCGGCACGCGCCACCGGCGATGACACCGGTACCCGGGCTTGCCGGACGCAGCATCACGACACCGGCAGCGGCCTCACCCTGAACCGGGTGGACGATGGTGGCGCCGATCAGCGGGACCCGGAAGAAGCTCTTGCGAGCTTCCTCGACACCCTTGGCAATGGCGGCCGGAACTTCCTTGGCCTTGCCGTAGCCCACGCCCACCATGCCGTGGCCGTCACCGACGATCACCAGGGCGGTGAAGCTGAAGCGCCGACCACCCTTGACCACCTTCGAAACGCGGTTGATGGTGACAACGCGCTCGATGTAGTTGCTCTTCTCACCACGGTCGTCGCCGCGGCCACGGCCACCACGGTCGTCACGGCCGCGGCCGCCACGATCTCCGCGGCCACCGCGATTGTCCTGCGCCGAACCGGCGCCAGCCTGGTCGGCCATCATGCAGTCCTTCCGGTCATCTTCAAGTAAGTCATTAGAACGTCAACCCGCCTTCGCGAGCGGCGTCGGCGAGAGCGGCGATCCGGCCACCGTAGGTGTACCCACCGCGGTCGAACACCACCTCGGAGATGCCGGCTGCCTTGGCGCGTTCAGCGATCAGCTGACCCACCCGGGTGCTGACGGCCTTCTTGTCGCCGTCGACGGCACGCACGTCGGCCTCGATGGACGACGCGGCGGCCAGCGTGGTGCCGGTCAGGTCGTCGATCACCTGGACGTGGATGTGCCGCGAGGAGCGGTTGACCATCAGACGCGGACGCTCGGACGTGCCGGCGACCTTCTTGCGCAGACGGGCGTGACGACGCAGACGGGCCACCCGACGGGTCTCAGAAATGTTCTGGCCCAACGGCTTACGCTTGTCAGTCTCAGTGTTGGCCATTACTACTTACCTGTCTTTCCGACCTTGCGGCGGATCTGCTCACCCTCGTAGCGAATGCCCTTGCCCTTGTACGGGTCAGGGCGACGCAGGCGGCGGATGACTGCCGAGATCTGGCCGACTTTCTGCTTGTCGATGCCGGACACCGAGAACTTCGTCGGGGTCTCGACAGCGAACGTGATGCCCTCAGGGGCTTCGATCAGCACCGGGTGGCTGTAGCCGAGCGCGAACTCCAGGTTCGAGCCCTTGGCCTGCACGCGGTAACCGACGCCGAAGATCTCCATCTTGGTGGTGTAACCCTGGGTCACACCGGTCACCAGGTTGGCGATCAGGGTGCGGGACAGCCCGTGCAGCGAGCGGTTACGACGCTCGTCGTTCGGACGGGTCACCACAACGGCGCCATCGTCGTTGCGCGCGACCTCGATGGGCTCGGCGACATCAAGCGTCAGGGTGCCCTTGGGGCCCTTGACCGCGACGTTCTGTCCGTCGATGGTCACATCGACACCGGCCGGGATGAGAACCGGCTGCTTTCCAATACGCGACATGTTTTCTGCCCCCTACCAGACGTAAGCGAGGACTTCGCCGCCCACGCCTTGTCGAGCTGCCTGGCGGTCGGTGAGCAGGCCAGTGGACGTGGAGATGATCGCCACGCCAAGGCCACCGAGAACCCGCGGCAGGTTGGTGGATTTCGCGTACACCCGCAGACCAGGCTTGGACACCCGGCGGAGGCCGGCGATGCTGCGCTCGCGGCTCGGGCCGTACTTGAGGGACACAACGAGGTTCTTGCCCACGCGGGCGTCCTCGGTGCGGTAGTCAGTGATGTAACCCTCCTTCTTGAGGATCTCGGCGATGTTCGCCTTGATCTTCGAGTGGGGCAGGGTCACCTGGTCGTGGTACGCCGAGTTGGCGTTGCGCAGACGTGTCAAGAAGTCTGCGATCGGATCCGTCATTGTCATGACAGCGTTGATCAACCTTTCTCGCTGCGGTTCCCATACATCACGCCCGTGCTGGTCCCACCTCTCGGTGGCTCGGCACGTCACATCGTGGGCCTGCTACGAAGTGTTTTCCCGTATCTGACCGAGTGCGGTCAGGGGCCGTGCATCGGTAGTGCAATCCACCTTCAGAAGGCACATACCGATCGGCCATTGGGCGAAAACGCCCATGGCAACCTGCCCAGTGTAGACAATCCGCAGCTCAGGGCCAAATCCGTCCGGATCGCCGTCGAGAGTGGGGCTGACGCGACTTTCGCGCCGAAATTCCGCGTCAATCCCCGCTCTCGACGCAGAAAAGCCCCTACCGGCGCGCCTCGATGAGATGCCGCGACGAATGAGCGACGAATGGCGTGCCGGCGCGCATGCCACGATCGAGCGCGACAAGCTCATCGCGATACCGCTCGACCGTGAAGCCGGGGACCCACCACGGACATTTACGCAGAATCCAGACGACCGCGCCGACGTCGTAGAACTCCATCCGGCAGCGCGCCGTACGCAGGTCGGTGACCACGAGGCCGGCTTGCGTCGCAGCGTCCGCCTCGCGCTGCGGGTTCCTGTGCCTGCGCTCGGCAGGAAGAGGACCGAGGAAGTACTCGATGAGTTCGAACGCTGAAGCCGGACCGACGTGCTGCGCGAAGTAACACCCTCCGCGCCTGAGCACCCGGGCTATCTCCGGCCAGTCGGGAGCGACGGGATGACGAGACGAGACCAGGTCGAAGGTGCCGTCGTCAAAAGGCAACCCCACGATTCCTGCGGTCTCGACAACCTGCACGCCGCGCGGCGCCAGCCGTTCACGCGCGGCGCGCGCATTCGGTGGCCAGGATTCGGTGACCACCAGCCGCGGCGGCAGGACAGGCATCTCGTCAATGACCTCACCGCCGCCGGTATCGAGGTCCAAAGCGGCACGGGTGGTCTCGAACCGGCGCGCCAACAGCTGGACGTAGCTCCACGGCGGCCGCTCCTCAACCGCGCGGCCCGCAAGCCAGCGGAAGCCCCATCCGGTCACGTCGGCACTTGCCGCTTCGTGCACCAGGTCGTCGAAACTTCGCATCTCAGTTCCCCCGGACGACGCAAAAGCCGCCCCGGTCACGAGGACCGGGGCGGCTTCTACAGCGTCATGAGACGGGCAGAGTCACCAGCTGGACTTCTGCACGCCGGGCAGCTCGCCGGCGTGAGCCATCTCCCGCAGGCAGATTCGGCACAGGCCGAACTTGCGGAACACCGAGTGCGGGCGACCGCACTTGTTGCAGCGGGTGTAGCCACGCACCGCGAACTTCGGCTTCTTGTTGGCCTTGTTGACCAGAGCCTTCTTTGCCATTGTCAGTTCTCCTTGAACGGGAAGCCCAGGGCCCGCAGCAACGCACGGCCTTCGTCGTCAGTGTTGGCCGAGGTGACGACCGTGATGTCCATGCCGCGGGGGCGGTCGATCGAGTCGACGTCGATCTCGTGGAACATCGACTGCTCGTTGAGGCCGAAGGTGTAGTTGCCGCTGCCGTCGAACTGCTTGGCCGACAGACCGCGGAAGTCGCGGATACGGGGCAGCGCGATGGAGATCAGGCGGTCCAGGAACTCCCACATGCGGTCACCACGGAGGGTGACGCGGCAGCCGATCGGCATACCCTCACGCAGCTTGAACTGCGCGATGGACTTGCGGGCCTTGCGGATTTCCGGCTTCTGACCGGTGATCAGCGTCAGGTCGTTGACCGCACCGTTGATCAGCTTGGCGTCGCGGGCAGCGTCACCGACACCCATGTTGACGACAACCTTGACCACGCCGGGGATCTGCATGACGTTGGCGTAGTTGAATTCGTTGTTGAGCGCGTCGCGGATCTCTTCGCGGTAACGCGTCTTCAGCCGGGGCTGAGTGTTTTCCACAGTGGTCATCTCAGATGTCCTTGCCATTGCGCTTAGAGATACGGACCTTCTTGCCGCTCTCCTCATCGACGCGGTAGCCGATGCGGGTCGCGTTGCCGTCGGAGTCGACCACCATCACGTTGGAAACGTGGATCGGCGCCTCCTGGGTGACGATGCCACCCGACGATGCACCGCGCTCGTTCTGAGACTGCGCAGTGTGCTTCTTGATCCGGTTGACGCCCTCAACGAGCACCTTGTTGCGGGTCGGGTAGGCCTCGATGACCTTGCCCTTGGCACCCTTGTCCTTGCCGGCGATGACCAGCACGGTGTCGCCCTTGTGCACCTTCATCACAAAACCTCCGGGGCCAGCGAGACGATCTTCATGAACTTCTTCTCGCGCAGTTCGCGACCGACCGGCCCGAAGATGCGGGTACCGCGGGGGTCATTGTCGTTCTTGATGATGACGGCGGCGTTCTCGTCGAACTTGATGTAGCTGCCGTCCGGCCGGCGGCGCTCCTTGACGGTGCGCACGACGACGGCCTTGACCACGTCACCACGCTTGACGTTGCCGCCGGGGATGGCGTCCTTGACGGTCGCCACGATGATGTCGCCGATGCCGGCGTAGCGCCGCGACGAGCCACCGAGCACGCGGATGCAAAGGATTTCCTTTGCGCCCGTGTTGTCGGCGACCTTGAGTCGCGATTCCTGCTGAATCACTCGATCTCCTGACCTGGGTTTTGTATGCACGCCAGATACCGACCTGGACGTGCGCGGTCTTGTTGTCCAATGACACCCTGAGCCACGCAGCAATTAACCTGCGATGACCGGGGTCTGCCCTGGGCAACCCCTACATACTAGGCGAGCAGCCATAACGCTCCAAATCGCTGCCCATCTCCCCGCGAGCGCCCGTGTTTGTACGGCAACACGCCGCGCCGGACGTGCATTCAGCGGCCGCTCATGCGCGACGGGGGCGACGTTTCCGTCACCCCCGTCGTTGTTCAGCCGTTGATCAGCCGGTGACACCCCAACCCAGGACCCGCGACGTCAGCAGGACCAAGGCCAGCGACACCGTCGCCACCACGACCAGGCCGATCACCGCGACGACGAGCGGCCGCCAACCGGTGCGGGCGATCTGCCGGAAGTCGGTGGACAGCCCCACCCCGGCGAAGGTCAGCAGGAACGCCCACTTGGACACCGCGGCCAGGTTCGCGACCTGCCCCTTGCTCAACAGCCCCGCGGTGACGACGGCCGAGACCGCCAGGAAGCCGAGCACGAACTTCGGGAACTTCTGCCAGACGAACGCGGCCTTGGCGCGCACGCCGGCGGCGACGGCGTCAGCCTCTCCCCTGGCGGCCCAGTAGATGGCGAAGCCCAGGACGACGAAGCCGATCAGCGCGTTGCGCACCGACTTCACCAGGACCGCGGTCTTGCCGGCCTCGTCGGAGAAGAGGTAGCCGGTGGCCGTGGTCTCGGCGGTGTTGTCCACGGCGAGGCCGGCCCACAGCCCGAACTCGTGGTCGGTCAGGCCGATGGCATGACCCAGCGGCGGCAGCACGAACAGCGCGACGGCGCCGAGCGCCAGGATCGAGGCGATCGCATAGCTGACGTCGGAGTTGCGGGCCCGGATGGCGCCCTTGGCCGCGATGATCGCCGACACCCCGCAGATCGACGTCCCGATGGCCAGCAGGGAGCCGAGCTTGCCCGACAGTCCGAACCACCGGGCCGCGGCCATGATGATGGCGCCTGCGACGGTCATGTCGATCAGAATCTGCACCAGGCTGGTGGCACCGAGCTTGAGGACGTCGCCGAGGACGAACCGCGCACCCAGCAGGACGATGCCGACCTTGAGCCAGAACTCGTAGGTGGCGACGCCGGGGCGGAAAATCCGGTGCAGGCCAACAGTATTGGTGATGATCAACCCGAAAACGATGGCCCACAGGACATATTCGATGTCGGGCACCCGCCAGTGCTGGTGCTTGGCCAGCGCGAGCCAGCCGATTTGGGCGTATTTGCCGGCCAAGCCGACTGCGACGAGCAGCAGCAGGCCCGGGAGGTAGTCGAGGAACCGCCGGGCACTCGTGGATTCGGGGCGGTCGCCCGATTCGACGTGGTCTGCGGTATCGGCAGCTTCGACGGTCATCGCGTCACCAACCGATCTTCGGCAGCACACCGGCCACCGCCAATGCGGCGACCGCGAGGCCCAAGATGGTTGCCCACCAATCAGTTCCGACACGGCTCACCCAGCCGTGCGTCGTCCCGGACTCAGTCATCACAGTTCTCCCGTCACCCGATGTCGGCTCATCGTGGCGTGCGTCGCGCCGACTGCACAGGGATCTGCTCGCGCTGAATCTGAACTCGCACCCTTCGGCCGCGGACAGCCGCATTGCGCGGAGGTCAGTCGAGAATCGCGTGCGCCAGCCGCGTGAGCGCGCCGCTGATCTGCGCGACGGACAGGCCGCGTGCGCGTTGATGCAGGAAGTTCTCGGCAGCCAACGGCGCCAACAGAATGTCCACCAGCGGGTCCGGCTCGGTGACGTCACCCTGCACCAGCAGGGCGCGAACGTGAGCGCTCAGCCCATCCGGATTCCGAAGTCCCCCAGCAGAACCGACTTGGCCGCATCAAGTCCCTTCGAACCGGCGGGCCCCTGCAGCTGCAGCGCGATGAGGTAGTCGCCGTTGTTGGTCCACACGTGCACGACGCGGTCGGCGTAGTCGTTGCCGGAGCCCGGCTTGTCGGCGAGCACGCCCATCAGCTTCTGCCCGCTGTACCCGCACAATTCGTCGGGCAGGATGCTGACGCTGTTGAATTCGTGGCCCGCGGTACGCGCGTCCGCGTACTGCTGGAACGCCGCCCCGGCGTCCAGGTGCGTCGGGCTGACTTTCACCGTGCCGGTCAGGCCGTCCGGTCCGATCAAGTTCAGCGCGACGTCACCGGACGGCGGCGCCGCCTGACTGAATCCGTCGGGCACTGCGACGACGACGGTCGGCGAGCCGGGTGCTCCGGTGCTCGCCGTCATGGTCTGTGCGGGCGGACCCGGCGGGTCGCAAACCTGCTCCCCCGCCGCGACAGCACGTTTGGTGGTCTCGACCACGCCGTACACCGGCAGGTCCGGCATCTTCGACCCGGACGCTGCCGCCGACGACGTTGCCGACGAGGTGGTGGTCGTTGATGTCGTGGTGGAGGTCGTTGTGCCGGTCGGCTTGTCGTCGGCCTTGCCGCCGCAGCCCGCCAGCAGCGCCGCCGCCGCCGCCAGGACAGCACACCGGATGATCGTTCCGCTCATCACCAGCCCCTAGTCCTTCGAAAACGCCTGGGCCAGTTCCCGTTCGACGTCGATGTACGGCGTCCCCGAGATGTCGACGACGACCTTGGCGATGGTGCCGCCGACGAACGGGTAGGGCGCCCGGTACCGGTTCGACACCGGCTGGCCCGCGTTGCGTCCGACCGCCACGCCGCCCCCGGCGAGCCCGAAGGTCCCCGGGTGGGCGCGAACGTCCGGGCGGGTCGCCACCACCGCGTCGTCGATGCGCAGTTCGACGGTGCCGAGCGGGGTGTGGCTGCCTTCCACGGTGCCGGTCCGGTCGTAGTGGACGCCGAAGACATGCCGCCCCAGAGGCAACGGATCGAGCGCGGATACCACCTGCTCGTCTTCGCCCATGAAATTGTAGACGTACTGCAGCCGGCCGTCCTGAACGAACAAGACATGCCCGCCGTGACCGGCGCCCTGCTTGAACAGCACCCCTTCGGCGCCCATTGAATCGACGTCCACCTCGGCCAGGACGGAGAACGACTGTCCCCGCAGTTCGACGCCGGCACCGATGCCCACCTCGGCGGTGCCCGGGTAGTAGGTGAAGGTCTGCCGGTCCCGCATCAGGTAGGGCCGGTCGCGCAGCAGGGTCTCGAAGACGTTCAGGTCGGCCAGCGGCAGACCGTTGTACTTCGCTGCCTCGGAGAACCAGAGTTCCTGCATTTCAGCGAGTTTCGCCGGGTCCTCGGCCGCCAGGTCATGACACTGACTGCGGTCGGATTCGATGTGAAACAGTTCCCAGCGGTCCTTGTCGAAGTGCGACCAGCCCGACGGGGTCGCGGCGTGCACGGTATTGGCGAACCAGCCGTTGTGCCAGATGCCGCGGGTGCCGAGCATCGCGTAGAACTGCGTTGCCTTTCCGGTGTCGGCCGCCGAATCCGCCAGGGCCGCTTTGAAACTCACGCCTTCCAGCGGTCGCTGCGGCACGCCCCGCACCTCTGCCGGCGGCTCGATGTCCAACAGGTCGTACACCGTCGGGGTGATGTCGGCGACGTTGACGTAGTTGTCGCGCACCTCGCCGTGGGCCGCGATTCCGTTGGGCCAGCTGATGATTGCGGTGTCGGCGATGCCGCCCTCGTGGGAGGCGTAGCGCTTGAACAGTTTGTAGGGCGTGTTGAATGCCATCGCCCAGCCGATCGGATAATGGTTGTAAGTGTCCGGTGAACCCAGGGTGTCGAAGTACCGCATGCTCTCTTCGACGGTGTCGATGTAGCCGTTGAAGAACTTGTTCTCGTTGACCGAGCCGTTCGGGCCGCCTTCGCCGCTGGCCCCGTTGTCGGAGATGACGACGACGAGCGTGTTGTCCAGCTGACCCGACTCCTCCAGGTAGTCGAGAATTCGGCCGATCTGCGCATCGGTGTAGGACAGGAACCCGGCGAACACCTCGGCCATGCGGGCGAACAGCCGCTTCTCGTCGTCGTTCAGTCCGTCCCAGGGACGCACCGTGTCCTGCAACGGCCACGGTTCGCCGTTCGGCCCCTTGACGTCCAGGTACGGATTCATGGGCGAGAGTTCGGTGTCGGGCGGCACGATGCCGAGGCGCTTCTGGTTCTCCAGCACCAGGTCGCGGTACGCCTCGTAGCCCATGTCGAACTTGCCCGCGTACTTGTCGGCCCATTCCTTGAAGACATGGTGCGGCGCGTGCCCGGCGCCGGGGCAGACGTAGGAGAACCACGGTTTGTCGGGGGCGATGACCTTGGCGTCGCGGATGAACTCGATGGTCTTGTCCGCCAGGTCTTTCGACAGGTGATAGCCCTCTTCGGGCGTGGCCGGCGGGGCGACCGGGTGGTTGTCGTACACCAGCTCGGGGTACCACTGGTCGGTCTCGCCGCCCATGAACCCGTAGAAGCGTTCGAAGCCGCGGGACAGCGGCCAGTGCCGCTTGGTGGACGCGAGGTTCGATTCCTCCAGCGGAGTCAGGTGCCACTTGCCGACGCAGTAGGTGTTCCAGCCTTGCTCGGCCAGCACCTCGGACAGGAGTGCCGTCTCGAAAGGTATGCGGCCGTGGCAGTTCGGGAAACCGTCGGTGAACTCCTCGATGGTGGCCATGCCCACCGAGGTGGCGTTGCGTCCCGTCAGCAGTGACGCCCGCGTCGGCGAACACAGCGCGGTGGTGTGGAACTGCGACAGACGCACGCCGCGGTCGGCGATGCGGCGCATGGCGGGCATGTCGACGAGGCCGCCGAAGCAGTCCCAGGTGGCGATGCCGGTGTCGTCCCAGACCAGGTAGAGCACATTGGGCGCACCGGCCGGGGCCGTCGGCGCGGCGTACGGAGTCCAGTCGGGCTCCGAGTCGCGGATGTCGAGTTTGATCGTGCCCTGGAATTCAGTTGCCATGACGCCTCGTCCCGGTCAGCGTTCGCCGCTCTCGGCGATCGCCCGGAGATTACACCCGGGAACTGTCCAGCAGGTCGGATATTGACGTACATGCCGGCGGTCATCAGCCCCGACTCAGGGGCGGACCGCCCGGATCGCTTCGCGTCGATTGGCAACGGCCAGTTTCCGGTAGATCGACCGCTGGTGGGTTTTCATCGTATTGAGGGACACCCCCATACCGTCGGCGATCTCCTGCGACGTCATTGCGGTCCGAAGGTGGGCGAGTACTTCCAGTTCTCGTGGGGTGAGCACCGACACCTGCGACAGTGACTTCGGTCGTTCACTCAACACCAGCGACTCTTCGAGGAACTGCCGGTAGCCGGTGGTCGGCAAGTGCGCGGCAAGCAGTTCCCGGCAGACCGGGTCGGTGTTGTCGATGAACTGATATCGAATCAACTGGCGATGCGCCACGGCCAGCACGGCCTCGAGGTCACGATGAGCCTGGTCGCGGTCACTCCGCTGCCAGCCGAGCACCGCCAGGGTCAGCAACGCGTATGCCTCGGCGTAGCACGGTACCTCCGGCACCAATGCCTGCCGGGCGAGCCGTTCGGCAAGGTCGGGCTCATCGAGACGGCGGCACATGCCGGACAATACCGCCGAGATCATCGGAACATGTTCGCGGCCAACAATACTGGCGGCAGCCTCGATCGCTTCTGCACGCCGACCGCGGGCCTCGCACAAGCGGGCTCTGCTGGCCGTTTTGTAGCTGTTCCAAGGGACGCCGTGGGTATCGACGTCCGGCATCCGGGTCAGGGCAGCCTCGGCGACGGTCAGCACCGAATCCAACCCGACGGTAGAGGCCGAGAACGCGAGCATCATCCGCCCCAAGTCCGGGTAACCCACGCCCACCGAGGCGCTCACCGAAGACAGCGTGTCGATGGCGGCGTCGGTCTGCCCCCGCCAGAAGCTCACCCAGCCCGCCGAAAGTCGTTCGATGCCATCACCGTCGTGCGACAGCCACAGTTCCGGCGACACCCCACCCATCTCAGCGGTCTCCCTCAGCACGTCGAGTGCGCGCTCGAACTCACCGACATGCGCAAGCGCGAAAGCCAAACTCTGGCGTGCCCGGTGCGCGACTTCGGTCAGCCCGAGAGCGGTGCACTCGTGCACCGCCGATTCGAGCAGTTCCGCCCCGCGGGTCAGTCCCCGCCGCATTCGAGAATCCGCCCAACCGATGACGAACAGCGCACACGCGTAAATCCGAGGCGCCACCACCGCACGGTCGGCGAGAGCGGCGGTCGCGCCGGCAGCCGCCCGGGCCATCGCATCTCGGTCATCGGACACCAGGAGCGTCGACAGGTCGGCGATGAAAGCCAGCCGATTCCGGGCCGCCACGGCTTCGCCCCCCGCTGCTGCCCGCTCGAAAAGTATTGTGGCAGTGACGTTGTCCCCTGCCGTGGTCCGGCAGCAGGCACGGACCATCAATACTTCCGGATCTTCCCCGAAGGCAGCTTGCAGCCGCACGCAGGCCTCATCAAGGGCACGGCTTCGCGACTGCAGCAACAATTCGAGCCAGTGCTCGGCGATGATGTCGAAACCGGCCCGCCGATCGTCGCCGCGAATCGCGCACTCGACCGCCTCCAACGGGAAGTCGGCAGCGAGTTCACGGGCGGCAATGCGGTTGAGGCGTTGCCACTCACCGGGATGGCCTCGCCGCAGAATTCCCCGGCAATGCCGTACGAATATCGAATGCCACTGGTAGTACGTCGTGTCCCCGGCACCGAACTGTTCCAAGAACAGACCCGAATCCACGCACTCGCGCAACAATGACGCCGCGTCATTCCTGCCGGACAATGCAATGGCCATTCGCTCATCGAGGCGAGCGCAGACGGTCGTATACAGCACGAACTCGGCGAGGTCGGGGCGCAGCCGGGACAGCACCGCGGTCTCGATGTAGTCGGTGAGGTCGGCTTTCGAAGCCACCATCGGCGCACCACCCGACACGAGCATCAACTTCACCGCGCCGGGCCAGCCTGCGGTGGTTGCCGAAAGCTGTTCGACCTGGCCGGGTACCAATTCGACACCCGATTGGCGGGCCAAGGCCGCGATGTCGTCGCGGGTGAACGCCAACGCGGTGGGGCCGATCACGGCAACCTGATCGTGAACCCGAAGGCGGGACCACTCGGGCCCGACGGACTCTGTCGTCGCCAGCACAAAATTGAGCCACGGCGGGCCGACCTCGATCAGCTCCAGCATGTCGACGCCGGACCACGCCGCCCGCGCCTGCTGAAAGTCATCGATGATGACCGTCAACGGCCCCAGCGGATCGATCTCCATCAACGCCGCGATCACAGCGTCGTACGACGGCGCTTCCAGCGCCTCGGCCAGTTGCCGCCACAGCCCCTCATCACCGCCGGTCCGCGCGGCGTTCCCCATGGCGGTGAGCAGTCCACGTATCACGTCCTCACGGCCGGCCACGCGTGCGGTCAATGTCAACCACGCAACTGACCCCGGCACCTCACCCGACCGCTGCGCGGCCCACTGCGACAGCGCAACCGTCTTCCCGTAACCCGACGGCGCGGCGACAAGGACTGCCCGTTTGCGGTCGCACTCGGCGGCGAGGAGCCGAATGATCGACGATCGGTCGAGCATGTCCGGCCGCGCAACCGGGATGGTCGCGAGAAACCACGGCACCGGCCGCATCGTGGATGTTCCAGACGGCGGCACTGCTCAAAAATACCGGAATCCCAAAAGCCAATCCATGTCACCCGAAAAGGGTGACATCGATGGTTTCAGCATTCACTTTTCCGTCGGATCGCATAAGCCGGCATTGACGCGCGCGGCGAAAATCGGTGTGACACCTTGGGATCGGAATCGGCAACCCACCATACCGATCTGCAGAATTACTGCGAACGACGCGACTTGTCCCAATAATGGCGCCATGGCACCTGATACCGATTCACCGTCCGAATTCACTCCCGAACCGGACGGACCGAAGCTGTCGCGCCGATCCGTGATCGGTGGCCTCGCAGCCGCCGCGGGCGTCGCGGCCGGATCATCGTTCATCGCCGGGTGCGACGACAAGGGCGCGACGCCCAGTGAGGGCGACGGCGGCGCCGCGGCCAAGGAAGTCATGGACAAGTTCCACGGCGAGGTCAAACTCGACGTGCGGGACTCCAAGGAGGACTGGAGCCAGTGGGAGCTCAAGCACGCCCCTGAGGGCGCACCCAACGTTCTGGTAGTGCTCTACGACGACACCGGAATGGCGTCGTGGTCTCCCTACGGCGGCCGGATCAACATGCCGACGTTGCAGAAGCTTGCCGACAACGGCCTCATCTACTCGCAGTGGCACACCACCGCGCTCTGCTCCCCCACCCGGTCCTGCATGCTGACCGGCCGCAATCACCACGTGAACAACTTCGCGTCGATCGCCGAAGGTTCCGAGGGATTCCCCGGAGCCTCGGGCCGGTTGCCCGACGAATGCGCGACAATCGGCCAGGTGCTGCAGGAGAATGGCTACAGCACCTTCTGGCTCGGCAAGGACCACAACGTCCCCGAGGAAGACCTCGCCAGCGGCGGCAGCAAGTCGCAATGGCCGGTTCAGAAAGGCTTCGACCGGTTCTATGGTTTCCTGGGCGGCGAGACCAACAATTGGTACCCGGACCTCGTCGAGGACAACCGCTACATCGAGCAGCCCTACTCTCCCGAGCAGGGCTATCACCTGTCGAAAGACCTTGCCGATCAAGCTCTTCGGATGCTCCGCGATCAGCGGGCCACCAATCCGTCGAAGCCCTGGTACATGTGGTTCTGCCCGGGCGCCAACCACGCCCCGCACCACAGCCCGGCCGAGTATGCGGCCAAGTACAAGGGCCAGTTCGACGACGGCTATGAGGCCTACCGCGAGTGGGTGCTCCAGCGGATGAAGGACAAGGGCATCATGCCCACGGACACGAAGATGACGCCGATCAATCCGCTGCCGAAAGATGTTGCCGCGGATGCGGATATGGTCCGGCCGTGGAACACCCTCAACGCTGACGAGAAGCGGCTGTTCAGCCGGATGGCCGAGGTGTACGCCGGGTTCTCTGAGTACACCGATGCCCAGGTGGGCCGCATCGTCGACTATCTGCAGCAGACGGGCCAACTGGACAACACGCTGATCTTCTACTGCGCCGACAACGGTGCCTCCGGCGAGGGTTCCCCGAACGGCTCGGTGAACGAGAACAAGTTCTTCAACGGGTATCCCGATGACCTGGCCGAGAACATGGCCATGATCGACAAGCTCGGTACGCCGGCCACCTACAACCACTTTCCGACCGGCTGGGCGACTGCGTTCTCCGCGCCGTTCCAGATGTTCAAGCGCTATTCGCAGTTCTCCGGGGGCACCTGCGACCCGATGATCATCCACTGGCCCAAGGGCATCAAAGCCAAGGGCGAAGTCAGGCATCAGTACCACCACGCGACCGACATCGTGCCGACAATCCTTGATGTCACCGGGATCAAGATGCCCGAAACCTATCGGGGCACACCGCAATTCCCGCTCAATGGGGTGTCGATGAAATACACCTTCGACCAAAAGGATGCGCCCACCACCAAGAAGCGGCAGTACTACGCCATGCTCGGCACCCGCGGTATCTGGCAGGACGGGTGGAAAGCCGCCGCGCTACACGCGCCGATCAGCGGCAAGGGGCACTTCGACCAGGACAAGTGGGAATTGTTCCACGTCGACGAAGATCGCTCGGAATCAACGAATGTCGCAGACAAGTACCCGGACAAGCTCAAGGAACTGCAGGACACCTGGTTCGACGAGGCCAAGAAGAATTTCGTGCTGCCGCTGGATGATCGCACCGCCACCGAGCTGCTGACGCTCCAGCGGCCGCAGTTCGAGCCGCCACGTGACCGTTACCTCTACTACCCGGACGCGTCCCCGGTGCCCGAGGCCGTCGCGGTGAACATCCGCGGGAAGTCGTACAAGATCATCGCCAACACCGACCTCACCCCGCAGGCGCAGGGCGTGATCTTCGCGCACGGTTCCCGATTCGGTGGACATGCGCTGTTCATAAAGGACAACAGGCTGTTCTACGTCTACAACTTCCTCGGTATCCCGCCGGAGCAGGTGTTCACCTCGCCACCATTGACGCCGGGCAAGCACGACCTTGGCATGGAGTTCATCCGCGAGCGCAGCGGTGAACATGGTGAATCCATCGGCACCACAAAGCTTTACGTTGATGGCAACGTCGTCACTCAGGGTCCGATGCGCGCGCAGATCGGTAAGTTCACCCTGGCCGGCGACGGGTTGTGCATCGGTTTCGACAGCGGCGACAACGTTTCGGGCCTCTACCAGAATCCGGGCCGGTTCACCGGCGGCACCATCAACGTGGTCGCCGTGGACGTGAGCGGTAAGGCGTACATCGATCTGGAGAAGGAAGCACAAGGCGCATTCGCCCGCGACTGACCATCATGACGTAACTGGGGTACCGGTGCGGCCGGTACCCCAGTTACGTTGCTGGACAACGTCGCGGGTGAATCACATCAGACTGGCTGTCAGTCCCCCGTCGACCACATACTCGCTGCCTGTACAGAACGCTGACCGGTCGCCGGCCAGGAATGCGGCGACCTCGGCCAGGTCGTCGATGTTGAGATAGCCGCCTTGGCGCATGGCCATGACCTCGTCGAAATCCACGCCCAGCATGTCGACGAACTGCTGTCGGTTGGCGGTGACCAGTACCGTCTCCGCAAAGCCGGGAAGAATCGAATTGACTCGAATACCTTTCGGGCGCAGCTCGATTGCCGCGGTCTTCGTCAGATTCACCACCGCAGCCTTGGACGCCGAGTAGTG
The DNA here is from genome assembly GCF_053852335.1 of Mycobacterium sp. HM-7. Taxonomy (NCBI): domain Bacteria; kingdom Bacillati; phylum Actinomycetota; class Actinomycetes; order Mycobacteriales; family Mycobacteriaceae; genus Mycobacterium; species Mycobacterium sp. HM-7. Next base: position 4,847,907 of record NZ_CM132657.1, read on the forward strand.
CGCCAGCAACGGCGTGCCGGCCGTTGCGGTGATCGAGCCGATCGTGATTATCGATCCCTTGGTGCCGGCGGCGGACATTGCGCGTGCGCCGTGTTTGACGGTGAGGAACGCACCGTCGAGATTGATGGACATCAGGTTCCGCCATTGCCCGAGCGGCATTTCGGTCACCGGTGCCAGGGTGGCGATGCCTGCGTTGGCGACGACGATGTCGACCTTCCCGTGCATCGACACGGCATGGTCGATCAGCGCGGCCACGCTGTCCTCGCTGCGGACGTCACAGGCGAAAGAGGAAGCCCCGCTCAGTTGGCCTGCCGCGGCCGCGGAACTGTCCGCATCCAGGTCGGAGATCACCACGGTGGCGCCCAGTGCGGCGTACTTGGTGGCGATGGCCAGCCCGATGCCCCGGGCGGAGCCGGTGATCACCGCGACCTTGCCGGCCAGCGAATCATCTTGCGTCGTAATGTTGGTCATGAATTGCTCCTCGGGGGTATGTCGGTGGCTCAGATGAGGCTCGCGGTCAGGCCACCGTCGACCAGGTAATGCGATCCGGTGATGAACGACGAGTTCTGGGATGCCAGGAACGCCACCGTCTCGGCGACGTCCTCGGGAGCGGCCAGCCGACCCTGCTTGACTGCCACCAGTTCCTCGAACGTGATGGGTGCGACGGCTTCCAGCGGTGCGGCCAGGCGAGCCGCCATCGGGGTGTCGGCGAGGCCCGGGCATACCGCGTTGACGCGAATTCCTGCGCCACGCAACTCGATCGCCGCGGATTCGGTGAAGCGCAGGACCGCACCTTTGGATGCGGAGTAGGAGCTCAGCAGCGGACCACCCGCCACTGAGGCGATCGAGCCCAGGTTCACGATCGAGGAGCCACCGGCAGCGGCGAGCGCGGGCACCGCGGCCCTGGTGAAGCGGAAGGTACCGACGACGTTGATGTCGAGGATCGAGATGAAGTCGTCGTCGGTGAGTTCGGTTACCGGCTTGGCGATTTCGATGCCGGCGTTGTTCACCAGCAGGTCCAGGCCGCCGAATGCCTCGGTGGCCGTGGCGACCGACGCGTTGACCTGCTCGGTCGAACGCACGTCGCAGGTGAGCCCGATGCATCCACCGCCCAGCTCGGCAGCTGCGGCCTCGGCACCGCCGCCATTGATATCCACCAGCGCGACGCGAGCACCACCGGCCACGAGCCGCTTGGCGATGGCCAGGCCGATGCCCTGGGCGGCGCCGGTGACAATGGCGCGGCGGTCCTGTAGGTCATTCATGTACGTCTCCTGATGATGTTGTTACCGAGTGAGATTCGATTGCAGATGGTCCCGGCTGCCGCGCCACGTGACCTCGATGGGTATCGGTCCATCGGGCAGCCACGGCTGCGCCTCGACCGCGTCGGCGACCTTCCAGGTACCGGTCTCGACAACCCCGACGGCGGCGTCGATCAACTTGTAGTGCTGCACCTTGCTGCCCCAAGCCTGCGATTCGACCCAGACCACGATCAGCTCCCCCGGTTCGAATCGAGCCTGTCTCTGTACGGCGGCGATCATGCTCTCGTCATGCAGATGGCCGTCACCAAAGTTGAAGCCGATCAATGAGTTACACGCGAACTCGGCCTCGCGCACCACGCGGGACTCGATGTCCGGCACCGAACGCAGCAGCACCGAGAAGAGGCCACGGCCCTGGCTGTGCATGGACCGCCAGGCGACCGGCTGATTCATGGTCACCTCGGCCCACAGTGGCTCGTAGCCGAATCCGACGAACTGGTCGACGGTGTTGGACGTCGGCCGCACCACCCGGTTCAGCTTGGCCTCCGCGCCCGGGGTGAACGCCCACGTCGCCGAAGCCCAGTTGCCGGCGTACTGGCGCATGGACGGCAGGAAGGACACCTTGTCGGGCCGGAAATTGCCCAAGATGGGGAAGAAACACAGGCCGGCCACGATCGCGGCGGTCAACCACGGCGAGGACATGTCCGACACCGCGTAGCCGTGCCATGCCGGGAAGCCGAGGAACAGAAAGATCGATGCGTAGGCGAACAGCACGTTCCATTCCAGCGGCACGGCCAGTGGGAATGTCGAGACGATGAACAGGTGGAAGGCGACCATCAGAATCACTGCGGCGATGACGACGGTCCTGTCCGGGCACAGCAGCAGGGTCAGTGGCGCGAGGATTTCGACGGTGGTGCCCATGACATGCGCCATGAATTCGGCGGTCTTCGACGGCCGCAGGTCGTGCGGGAAGTTGCGATACTGCGCGTGTTTGAGCCACGTGAACGGGATCAGTGGGCTGTTGCACACCATGGGTGGAATGACGTTTGCGAAATGCCGGCCGAACTTGGAGATTCCGGCACCGACCCACACCACCACGATCAGCAGCTTCAGCGCGATGATCATGTCGGTGAACGGCAACACCGTGAAGAAGAACATCGCCGGCAGGTACTGCTCGCCACGAGCGCCCAGGAAGATCGTCTTGTCACGCAACCCGATCAGGACCAACAGCACCATCGGGGCGATCATCATCTTTGGATCGACCACGCCGGATATGTTGTGCGGCAAAGCTTTCAACAGCGATTCGCTGGAAATACCCGGCGTGAACAACGGGATGGCGACCGATACGATCAGTGCGAGGTAGATCAGCACGTCAGCGAAGGTGCGCTGATCCCCCGCGGTGAACGGCATCCATGCGTAGGGCCGCAGACGGATGGTGCCCGGCCGGGCCCAGAACAGGATGCCACCGGTCATCGGCTTGACCTTGCCGGCCAGCGGCCCCCAGGAACCGGCCACTCCGATGGTCTCCAGCAGCACCGTCCACAGGACGGCCTTCTGGTAGACGATCGGCTGGTCCCACCATTGCGACACATGCCAGAACGCCGGCAGCCCGGACGTCAGTGTGGCCACCACAATGCCGCCCAGCGCATAGAAGAACGCCAGCTTGGTCAGGTAAATGGCGTGCACCAGGTAGGGCGAGCCGAATCCGTGGTCCACCCAGTTGACAGCAAGAATGCGCAGCCGCTCCATCAGCGGTTTGCGCAGGAACTCCTCGGGATCGACAGCGGGTAGGTCGGGTTGGGTGAATCCCATCTCGTCGCTCCTTGTTCGGGATGGTCGCGCGCACATCGCGATGCCCTTTTGTGATGAACACCAGAAAGGTATTTCGACAGTGATGGGCTCCACATCGTGTCCGCGCGCCGAAATCACGCAGCGGTTTTGGAGTCCGAAAACAAAAACTCGCGATACAGCCGCGCAACTGCGCACTACCGTTGTCGACCATGAACAGTCGCGATGAGGACAACATCGCCGGCGTCGGCGCAAACGTCGCGCTCATCATCGATCGGCTCAGTGAGCAGGCGGACGCTGTCGTGGACTTGATCACCGATCGGCTCGTCTCCGAGATCGCAGAGCTCTCGGGCGACTTGCAGCCGCTTGAGTTGCTGCGCGCAAGTACCGCCGGCAACGTCGAAACCGTCCTGGACGCGTTGCGCTACAACATCAGCATCGAACGAGTTGAGCCACCAACCGCAGCACTCGAATACGCCCGCCGTCTCGCCCAGAACGGCACCCCGGTTGCGGCATTGGTCCGTGCGTACCGGCTTGGACACCGGGCCATGCTGTCAGCGGTTTACACCGAAGTCAGGCGCGCCGATTTCAATGCCGACGACGCACTGGCCACCTACGAAGAGATAAACGGCGTCACGTTCCGGTACATCGACTGGATCTCCCAACAAGTCATTGCTACGTACGAGACCGAACGCGAGCAATGGCTGAACAACCGCAACAGCATTCGGGCCATCAGGGTGCGTGAGCTTCTGGCCAGTGACGACGACACCGATATCGACACCGCGACGACCGCCATCCGGTACCCGCTACGGCAGCAGCATCTGGCACTGGTGCTCTGGTCCGACGGCAAAGTCGCTGCCGGCGGTGACCTGATACGACTCGAACGATTCGTCAACGATCTTGCCGAGGTGCTCGAAGTCCGCGTCGGTCCGCTGTTCGTACCGGCGGACCGGGCCAGCGGATGGGCCTGGTTTGCACTGCACGACAACGTCGTTGATGGTGCGGTACAGCGGATCAAACGCTTCGTCGAGCAGGCCGACGACGCGCCGGCGGTGGCCATTGGCACACCTCAATCAGGCTTGGCCGGTTTCCGGCGATCGCACCAGCACGCGCAGCTCGCCTACCGTGTCGCACAGCTCGGCAGGCAAGCTCATTACATCATCGCCGCCGGCGACCCCGGCGTCGGAGCCACCGCATTGCTGACCGAGAACGTCGGGCAAACCCGTCGATGGATCACCGAAATCTTGGGCGCTCTGGCCTCCGACACCGCCAACGACGCCCGCCTCCGGGAGACGCTACGAGTGTTCCTCGCCGCAGGATCGAGTTACAAGGCTGCGGCGGAACTTCTCAACTTGCACCATAATTCGGTCAAATACCGCGTACAACGAGCCGTCGAACGGCGCGGCCGACCCATCTCTGACGACCGGCTGGACGTCGAGCTTGCACTGCTGGCGCGGCATATGCTCGGACACCCGCCGACTGCCTGATCGGCCCACTGCCGGTCAGTACGACCGCGCTACGGAATGACCTCCACCGCAGGCGGTTTCCAACTGCCGTCGAGGATGGCCTCTTTGCCCCAGTACGCTCGGATGTACAGCGAAAAGTGCCCGTCGGGCGCCGGCAGCCAGTTCGATTCCTTGTCCGGCCCAGGCGATTTCGACCCCGCGTAGATGGTCAATGAGCCGTCCGGTCCCCGCACCAGGTTCTTGTTCTTGGTACCCAGCGAGTACCGATTCAGCTGGTTTGCGTGGAACAGGTGCTTGTCGTTGTACAGCGTGAGCGATGTGAAGCCGTTGACCGGCGGCTCCTGCCCGGCCGGGAACGTCACCTTGTAATTGCGCACACCCACCAGAGCGACACCACTGGCGTCGTTGTCCGTGTAGAAATACTGGGTTTCGGTGGGCCGGTTGTCGAACATGTTCGACCTCGCGGTACCGGTGCGGTTGAAATAGTCGACACCCCACTGGGCATTGTTGGTCGAGCGGTTCCAGCCGTTGCCGGCCGGGCGGCCGTTGTGCACCCACTCGAAAAACGGTGCGATGACGTCGCGCTCACTCGCCACGGCCGTGTCGACCAGCACCTGGTGAATGGCCGGATCCTGTTTGGCCGCATCGAGCAGAGACCGGAACTGGGCGTACAGCGCTTCCTCACCAGGCAACGGCGCGATGGTGTCGAGCGCCTGCGGAAGCTGATCGAAAAACTTTTCCGGCACAACCCATTTGGTCTCACCGGCAGCTGGATCAGCGGGCGGGGCCGGAATGGTCGGCAGCTTGGCCCATTCGACGTTCTTCATCTTGCCGTCGAATTCGCTGAGCGGATAGATGTTGATCTGGTTGATCACCGACTGGATGGCCACCCGATCCTCGGGCGTGTCGTCCATGAAGACACGGGGCAGCGCAATGGCCAGCGGCGTCGACGACCGGATGACCGCCTCGACACCGCCTGGCTTGTCACCCTTCCAGTTCGGCCCCGCCAGCAGATAGAAACCCGGCTTGGTCCCGTACGGCTTGCCCAGCTCGCCGAACTGGTCGGTGCGGGCATCACTGAGCGCGTACACCCAGAACCGGTCACCGAAATCGGGTACCTGGACGATCACCGGCTGCTCGTCCAGCGACATGTATGACAGTCCGTACACCACGTCCTGATTCGGACAGGTGACGAAGGTTTCGCTGGGCTCGATGTAGTTCGACAACATGGCCAGCCGCCCTTGGGGGGCGATCGGCAGCACGCCGCCCAGCAGCCCCGGGTGCGGCGCCTTGGTGATGGTGTCGTTTCGGTTGATCATGTTGACCAGCGGCCAGCCCCACACATAGGCCATCTGAGCGACGGTCCTGGCATACCCGGGTGTCATGGCAACGCCCGACGCCGGTTGCGTCACCGGGGAGGCTTGGGCACCATTGGTGCCGGGGGCCGCGGCAGTCGACGACGCACCGGACGATGTCTCGCCGGCGCCACCCTTCTGTTCGGTGCCGGAGCAAGCCGCGGCAACGACGACCGCGCCCGCCGAAGCTGCGGCCAACCCCGCGGTACGCAGTGCCGATCGACGGGACAGTTCATTGATCATGGCGAAAAATACCTTTCTGCAAAATGATTCGACCGGCCGCTGACCGCTATGACACTTTGACGAAGTCTCCGGGCTTGTACTTGTGATCGAAGAACTCTTGTTTGGGGCCGTACCAACGGATCAGGCTGAACCAGCCTTTGCCGGATACCGTCTTGAGCCAGTTGGTGGCTCCATCGGGCGGATTGGGTCCGATATGGAAAGTGACCGATCCGTCGGGATTGAACTTCAGATTGTTCATCGAGTTGAGTGACGGGTACGACTGCCCTGGAACATCCACCCCGGAAGCGGTTTCGGCATCGTAGACAGTCACCGACCACAGGATATTCGCCGGCGGGTTGGCCGGCAGATCGATGGTGTAGGTGTTCTCGCCGCGAAGATACTCGCCCTTGCTGTCCTTGTATGCCGCCCCATATTTGGCCCCTGCTCCTACGATCGAGCTCATCATTCCGGTGCTGATCGAGTAGGCATTGATGAACATATGCGCCTTGGCGTTGACATCGGTATAGCCCGTCTTCCGGTCGCGGAACTGCTCGTCGAGCAATGTGTGCCAAAAGTCGTCGAGTTCCGTCTTGGCGTGCGCCACCCAATGCCGGTCGGACCACCACAGCGCATTGGTCTCCTGGTCGAAGTGCGCGGCAATGTTTTTCGCCATCTTCCACGCGGTGCGCGCACCGAGATCGAGCAGTTCGCGCTGCCGCGCGCTGGGTTCGAATTTGCCGCCCTTGGCGATTCCCAGGGCGGCAAGAGTGCCATGCATATACGGATCGACGGAATCCAGCCGCTCACTCTGGATCAGCTCGTTGAGCATGTCGAAGTAACTGGCATCGTGCGCGAAAAGCGCGTTGGCCGGGAGATCGGAAACGTGCTGGAACTTCATCGGCTCGGCGGCGCCCTTCAGCGGTCGGACAACCAATCCTTCAACCGCTTTGACGCCGGGTGTCAGGTCGTCGACAGACTGGAAGAAGCCGCGCTGAAAAATGAACACCCCGTTGGTCGAGCACTCATAGAGGTAGTAGTCCTTCGGGTCGACTCCGAGGTCTTCGATCGTCTGACCGGTCGGAACCACCAAGTACTTACCACCGTTGCCCCGATCCGGGCCGGGGATACCGATATCGCCCAGATACTGCACACCGTTGATGTTCGGTCCGGTCAGCGGTCGGTGCCAGAAGTCGTCCATCAGGCCCTGGATCTTCGGGGGCGCCTCCAGCACCAATGGCCCGGTTTGACTCAGATCCGCAAAACCCATGCAGTAGATGACATCCGAGTTCGGTGTGGTGATGACGGTGTTGGGCTTGAGCCGCTTCTCGTACACAGACATCACGTTGTAGCCGGTACCGGCGACCGCCCCGAGGCCCTTCTTCATGGCGTACATGTTCACGGCCGGCAGCGCCCACAGGTAGGCCTGCACCGCCCGCTGGAAGTACAGCTCGTCGCTGAGGAGGCTGGCGGCCTGCTCCGTGGGGTACCCACCCTGGAATTCAGCATCGGCCAGCGCCCTGAAACGGCCGGGCGAGTTCGCCTCAGGAGGTGGGGCCTCCTCCTTTGTTCCGCACGCCGCCACTCCGATTGCGGCAGTGACGGTCGCCGCGGTCACGCCGGTCGCCTGAAGAAGCTGCCTACGGTTCAAGTCGCTCACGGTGCGGCAATCCCATCTTCGCATCACAGTCTCGGCTGCAGACATTTCCACTTGATTCACAAACTACCGCCACTGCCGCGGCTCCGGGACGGTCCAGCGGAATCGAATTGGATTGCTGCCCTTGAGGCTTTGCCTCTCACCCATTTTGGGTGAGAGGCGTTGATGGCCATTCGACCGGCGTGAATGGACGCGCGGATGGATCCGTTTGCGCGTTTCCACGGCTTGGACACGGTCGCCGCCTACGATCGAATTGGGATGTCGGCTAAGGGGATCGGTTGATGATTCGGACGTTGGCGACGCTGTCGGTCGCGATGGTATTGCTCGCCAGCTGCAGCGGCACGGCCACCGACAACGCCAGCAAACCGACAGAGGATAGCGCCGACGAGCGACCGACAGCTGTCCCGGTCACCGCTATCGACCCCACCCTGCGGGACGTCGCCGCATCCATCGACACCGTCACCTACGTCTCACGTTCGGGAGTCAACGATGGCGGCACCCATGTGAGCGCGGTCGTGTTGGTCCCGAAAAGCACACCGCCGGTTGGCGGCTTCCCCATCGCCGCGCTGGGACACCCGGTCACCGGAATCAATCCTGATTGCGCACCATCGCAGTCTCCGACGTTGCTCGGCCTGGCTCCGACCGTCGCCACATTGCTGCGAGCCGGTTACGTGGTGGCCGTTCCGGACTATCAAGGCCTCGGCAAGCCGGCCGTCACCGACGACGACTACAACCACTACTACCCGTACCTGGATTCAACCACCGCCGGCTACAACATGATCGATGCAGTCCGGGCCACGCACACCATCGTGCCGCAGTCGTCGACATCATGGGTCGCACTAGGGGCGCGCGAAGGCGGACAAGCCGCGTGGGCCGCGAACGAGCTGGCCGATGGCTACGGATGGGGCATGAAACTCGTTGGTGTGGTCAGCATTTCACCGATGGCGGACGTCATGGGGTTGGCCGACGCCGCGCAGGCGGGCACCCTCAGCGACGGCCAGAAGGTGGTGTTCGCCCGGTATCTGGCGGCAATGCATCGTGAGTATCAGTACGACGTAGAACTGGATGACTTCAGGCGTGGCACCGCCCAACAGCAATGGGATGCTTTGATGGGTTGCCGATCCGACAAACTGGAAGTCATCGCATCGACGATCGCGCCCGCGGACCTCAAACCGTCCGGACCCGACGCACTGTCCACCTTGCGCGGGTACCTCCGGAAGACGAACCTGCCGCAGGGGCCCGCCCTGGCGCCCATGCTGGTCAGCTACCACACCGCTGATCAGGTACCCCCGTTCGAGTGGACCAATCGCGCACTGGCAGCGGCGTGCAAGATGGCAGACACCATCACCATCCAGCAGCGTCCCGACCCACAAACCGACATCACCACCGCACTGGCGTGGATCAATGCCAGATTCAAATCTGTTCCCGCCACCAACGATTGCGCGGGGCGCAAATGACGAACCTGTCACTGACCAGCGGCTTGATCCCTACGGCGTTGCAGGTACTCGCCATCGCGGCGATCGCCGGCGCGGTCGGACGGCACCGGTCCACAACATGGCTCCGGCACTGGGTACCCGCAGCGGTGCTGACCGGAACCGGGCTCGCGGCCGCAATGCGGCTGTTCGTCAACGACCAAGGCTGGTCCGCCGATGCCGTCTCGTTCGGCACGGTGTTCTGGGATTTCATGGTCGGCTTCGCCACGGCGATTCTGGTTTTCGGCTGGCGAGGCGGCTCATGGTGGCAACGAGTCGTGTCCGTACTGGCCATCCCGCTTGCGGTGCTATGCGCGTTCGCGGCCCTCAACACTGCAACCGGCTACCTGCCCACCGTGAAGGCGGCGTGGCACCGCCTCACGCAGGCGCAGCCCGACCAGTGGATCGACCAAGATCAACTCGCCGCGATGATCGCGCGCGGTGAACAGCCCATCCGCGGCACCGTAGTAGCAGTGACCATCCCCGGTGACGAATCAGGATTCGCGCATCGCACGGAACTGGTCTACCTGCCACCTGCATGGTTCAGAAGCAGCCCACCCCCGAAATTGCCCGCGGTCATGATGATCGGGGCCGAGTTCAGCCATCCCAATGACTGGCTGGAATCCGGCGATGCGCTCAAGACTCTCGACAGGTTTGCCGCCGTGCATTACGGCAACACCCCGATCGTCGTGTTTCCCGACACCACAGGCAAATTCGACAATGACACCGAGTGCGTCAACGGTCCCCGCGGCAACGCTGCCGACCACCTCACCAAAGATGTGGTGCCGTACCTGGTCTCACACTTCAACGTCAGCCCGAAAGCGGCCAACTGGGGGCTGGTCGGTTGGTCATCGGGGGGCACCTGCGCGCTGACCACCGCGGTACGCAACCCGGACAAGTTCAGCGCCTTCGTTGCCCTCGATGGTCAATTGGGACCCAATGCGGGGACCAAACCGCAGACCATCGGTCGGCTGTTCGGCGGTGATGCAAGCGCCTGGGCCGCTTTCGATCCCCGATCGGTGGTGCTTGCGCACGGCCGGTACGACAAGATGGCAGCCTGGATGGGCGTATCGGGCCATGTCCCGACTGTCCATCGCCCCGGCACAGACACCCCATCGGATCCTGCTGCGGACTGGGATGCGTACAAGGATGACCACGAAGCCAACGCCGACAAGTTGTGTGGGCTGCTGAGCGGGCACAACATCGAGTGCGCGGTGGTCGGGTATGGCGGACAGCACGACTTCCAGTCCGCGGGAGCGGGTTTCGCGGCCGCACTGCCATGGCTGGCGTACCAGCTCGGGACACCCGACGTCCGAGCCAGAGCGCTGCCGGGCGGCTGAGATGGGCGCCCCGCCGCAGATGAGTCTCGTCATCGCCCTCGCGCTCATGGCCGCGTACCTGTTCGCGCTTGCGGCACACCTGCAGCGGAGGGGCTCGCAAGAGGTCATGGCCGGCGCCGCCAAGACGTCGGTGCAGGAATCCGCCGGCGCCAAGCACCTGCTGCGAGGCCTGCCCGGGAACCGAACCTGGCAATGGGGCGTCCTGGCCAACTTCGGCGCGTTCGCGTTCCACGCCGCGGCACTTGCCGTCGGCACCGTCGCGACAGTTCAACCGCTGATCGCGACGCAGCTGCTGTTCGTGCTCGCGCTGGCCTCACTGCAGCGCCACCGCTGGCCCGCCGTCCGTGATGGCCTGTCCGCCGTCGCGGTATGCGGCGGGATCACGTTGCTGCTGTCCACCGAAGGCCGGATGGGTTTAACCGGGCGCCCCGACCGCCGCGCATAATCCTCACCTTGGTCTGCGTGCTGTGCGCGACCGCGGTGCTGGTGGCGGTGAGCCGCCGCTCCCCCAGTTGGCTCGCCAGCATGCTGCTGGGCACCGGCACCGGGTTGTTCCAGGCGATGAGCGCGGGATTCATGAAGCTGGCGCTGCGCGACTACGCGCACGGCGGCCTGGCCGACATGTTGACCGACTGGCCGCTCTGTGCGGTCCCTGTCTCTGTACTCGGCGGTGTGGTGTTGGGCCAGCTGGCTTTTGCTTCGGGCACCCTGCCTCCGGCCGTGGCCGCCATGAGCGTCACCAATCCCGTTGCCAGCCTGGCCTTTGCCTTGTTCGCGTTCGAGGTGTTCCCGCGGGAACCGGTCCTGCTGGCCCAGATCGCCGCGTCGGCCGTCATCATCACGGTCGGCATCATCGGGCTGGCGACCGGGGGCAGCACGCGGGAATACCTGACCGAGTAGTCGTTTCAGGACGCCGGAAGCGCCTCGTGGACTCGGTAGAGTCGCCAAACCGGTTGGTCTTTACCATCATTGGGCACTTCCAGCTCCAAGGTGGCAACGCTGCCGCCAGTTTCGTAGAGCGTCGGATAGCGCAGATTGAGCGCGTCCGCGGTACCGCGGCCCTTGTTCGGCACCGCCAGCATGTACCGGATCCTGTTCGCGGTCGGATCGTTGAGAATCGCGACGAAATCGGGGTCCGACGGCACCACGAACATTCGTGGGTGCCGCGACGCGACGATGATCGAAAAGGCGTATACCGGGTCCGCCAGGATCGACCCGTCGGGCAGTTGCATCCGGTCGAGATACGCGGCGATCTCCCGCTCTGTCGAGAACGCCGCGGCCAACCTGCGTTGGTCCAGGTTTCGTTGCCCCGTCGCGTCCGGCGACGCGAACAGTGCGCCCAGCCCGTACTCCTGCGGCGCGTACTTCTGTGACGACATGCCGAAGCCCGCGACAGGCGCGCACACCGCGAGGATCAGGACGGGTGCCACGTACGCCCAGCGCCGCGGCCGCTGCGGCGGGTCAGATTCAGGCACTGCGTAATTGCCGCGCCGGGTGGGCTCCCGCAGCGGTCCGTTGGGCACACAGAAGAAGGTGATCGCCGCCGCGAACGGGATCGCGATGATGTAGTACCGCAGGAAAGGGAACGTCGCGCCCTTCGAAAAGGTATAGACCTGGAAGGCCAGTACGGCGCCGAAGATCGCCAGCGGAGCGACCAGCATGGGCCACCCGGGCCGGCGCCAGCGGGCCACCACCGCCCAGATGACCAACGGCGCCAGTGCCACCGCGAGCAGGGAGAAGGACGCCATCGAATAGACGGTCCCTTCCCACATCGACGATTTGGGCGCGCCACCCTCCTGCGCCAGGATCGCGCTGTTGCCGTACTGCGAACTGAATTGCGCGAATGCCAGTCCCGTGATGAGCCAGCTGGCCACCGCCCAACCGATGAACGACAGGAACCCCGGCCCACTCACCAAGACCATGTCCATCAAGGCTCGCTTGAACCGCGGCGACTTCGCCGCTCGCGCGAAAGTGGTGACGGCAACCAGGAACCCGGCAGCCGCGATCACCGCCGCCGCGTCGTAGCGCGTCAGATAGGCCAGGCCCATCGCGACGCCCCCGGCCACGACGAGGTGATGCACGTCGTCGTCGACCATCCACATGATCAGCCGCCGGGCGGACCACACGATGAAGAAGATGAACGGCGCCTCACTCATGCCGTTGGAACCGTAGAAGATGATCATCGGGTTCAGCGCGAACAACGCAGCGATGGACAGCGTGAAGCTGCGCGGCACACCGCGATCCATTCCGATGCCGAGAATCTGGTACCCGGCGCCGGCCATGAAGGCAGCCGACATCAGGGACCCGGTGAACGCCCGGGCCACGGCGTCCGGCCACAGCGGAGCAAGGGCGACGAGCGGAATCTGGACCGCCGCCGTCAGCGGAGTGAAGATGAATCCGATTGCGGCCACGTGCGGAGACCGGCTGAACAGCACACTCTGTGCGGCTGCCACGCGGGCCAGCGCATCACCGATGATGAAGCCGTGCCGTACCTGCAGCCAGTACCCGGCCGACGCATAGCAGACGAAGGCGACCGCGAACGCGAGCCACCGCACCCGACTGTCGGTCAGTGCAGCGAGCCGCCTCATGTCGTGTCATCCGCGCCAGGTTGATCCGCCAGTCCGTGGAATGTCTTCTCCCAGTACGACGGTTTGCGGATCAGCTGGTAGGTGCCCTTCGCCGCGGCGACGCTCATCATCAACCAGAAGAGCGGCACGCTCAGCGCTGGCCACAGCAGGTCGGCGCGGTCGTCCTCGCGCAGCGCGATGAGACTCATGTAGATGGTTGCGATGTTGCCGATGGACAGTGCAGCGAGCGACGGAAAGTAGATGTACCAGGGGAACACGGCCTCGATGGCGGACGGCTGCCCGAGGAACCACAGCACCGTGATGAGCCAGAACAACAGATTCATCACGGCGATGATCGGCGTCCCGAACAACACCACGTTGAACCGCACGAAATTCCGGAAACCCAAGGTGCGCAACAACTGCCACGGACGTCGCATCTGGACCAGCCACGTCTGCAGGTACCCCTTCAACCAGCGGGAGCGCTGGCGCACCCAGTTGATCGGATCGCTGTTCGCTTCTTCGAGCGTCACCGAGTCCACGATGGCGGTCTGATATCCCGACGCGGCGATCCGCAGGCCGAGGTCGGCATCCTCGGTGACGTTGTGCGGGTCCCAGGCGCCGATCTTGTCCAGCACCGGGTGCAGCAGATGATTCGAGGTGCCGCCCAACGGAATCGGGGAATTGCTGCGCATCAGGCCGGGCAACAGGTAGCCGAACCACAGGCCGTACTCGGCGGTGAACCAACCGGTCAGCACGTTCTGGTGACCGTTGTAGTAAGCCAGCTTGGCCTGGACACATGCGGTGTTGTCGGGCAGCTGACGGAACGCCGCCACCACCCTGCGGAGCTGCAGGGGCTCTGGCACGTCCTCGGCGTCGTAGATGGTGACGATCTCGCCGGTGGCGAACTGCAGCCCGTAGTTGCAGGCCTTGGGTTTGGTGCGCGGCTCGGCCGGCGGCACCAGCAGGATGCTCACGTAATCGATGTCCGCGCAATCTTTTGCGGCCGCGATGGTGACATCGTCGTCCGCCTCCAGCAGCAACAGCACCTGCAACTTTTCCCTCGGGTATTCAAGGGCGGCCATCGAACCCACCAGGTTGGCCACGACTTCCGGCTCGTTGTACGCGGGTACCAGAATTGTGTAGTCCGGCAGGTCCGCATCGGAGATGGCGCGCGCCGCGTCATCGGAGATGACGATCGCTCGCGCCGCCAGGCCGGTCCGGAAGGTCAAGATGCGGTCTACCATCGACACCACGTAAGCCAGCGTGCACAATCCTACGAAGGTAACCGCGGTGATCTTGGGCCACAGCGCCGCGCACACCACGGTCGCCGCGAGCAGACCCCACAACGCGGCGCGTTGCCAGCCGAGCACCGGCACCGACGCCGAACGGAGCGGGTCGTCCTCGCGCAGACCGTCGACGGCGCGGTGCAGCGCCCGCTGCTTCTGGGCCTCGGTCGCCGACTCCACCGACAGCAACCGATCGCGGTGTTCGTACTCGACTCTCATGCGCGCGCCTCGAGTTGGGCCGCAACGACTTTGCGGCCGACCTCGGCCAGCATGTCGGCGTCCTTGAATTGTGCGGCCTGGTTGGAGACCGCGGCGTTACCCCGGAACAGCACCACCAGCAGTGAGTTGAGCACGCTGGGCACCGAGTGCCCGGGCTCGGGGATGGGCGCCCCGTCTTCGTGAAAATCAACCGAGAACATCAGGATCCGCTGTGCCGCCGATCGGTGGTGCCAGGTCCACACCATGACGTTCCAGGTGACCAGCAACTGGTCATCGGTCGCCGAAAACAATTGGGCGACGACGCCGGCACCGAGATCGACCGCCCGCGGCGGGCTGACCCGTGATCGGGGCAACGGATACAACGTGATGCTCGGATACACCTCGAAGGCGAAAGGATTGCGTGTCGAGATGGAGTCGATCACGACGAGGCGCGGCTGAGACCACTTGTCCCACTTCGGGTTACCTACATCCGCTCGGATCTGTTGACGGATGAAGGCCGCATCCGCCCCGTAGAGGCGGGCCACCCTCGGGTATTGGGCCTCCTGCTCCTCATGCCAGCCGGGCGGCACCCGCAGCGGCTTCCAGAATCCGGTGCCGGACGCCGCGACGTCGTTCGGAAGGGACATCCGCGGCAGCGGCACCAGGGCCAGGAGTACTGCCACCACCGCGACCATCGGCACGGCCGACCACACCTGTTTGGTTGCCAGCGGGACCAAGTCCCGCGCAGGTGGCCGCCGAATCGAACCGCGCCGACACCGCACGGCCACCGTCACCACGACCGCAGTCAGCGACGGGATCACCTGGTAGGCGAACAACGACGCCTCCGGTGTGGCCGCCACCATCACCGCAACCACAGCCAGCCCCACGCCGAACGCCATTGCCGCGCCGGTGAGTGCGCGACTGCGGGTGCTGCCCACCCATATCCCCGCCGCCCACGCCGGCACCACGAGGGTCGCCAGCGCTGCGGCCGCCCGGTTACTGCCGAGGGCTACGACCAGCACGTGATAGGGCAACGGGAAGAGCAGCAGGAGGATGATCCACACCGGCGCGTACCGGATCACCGGGCGTAGACCGAACAACACGATGGTGCACCCGAGGACGAACCACCCCATCGCCACCAGATCGAGCCGCAACAAGCTGAAATAGACCGGGTAGCGCGCCAGCAGCACCCCGTGCAGCAGCAGTGCGACACCCAGCACCATCGCGCCCACGATGATGTCGGTCTCCCGGTCGTGGATCGGTAATTCGCGGCGCTCGCGGCTCGCGATCCCGATGGTCGCCAGCAGACCGGCCACCAGCACCATCCAGATATAGCCGTTGAGCGTGTCACCGACGGTGGCCTGCACCAGGATCGCCAGGCTGCGATGGAAGGCAACGACGGTCAGGAGCGCGATGTAACTCCAGCGCAGCGCCAACCGTCCGGTGGTGCCGCGAAACCACGCCGGGGCCGGCCCCGGCGGATCGATGACCGGTGACATCGCCTCTGGCACGTCAGCGGGCCGCCTTCCGCCGGCGCAGTACCGTCAGCGCCGCCGCCCCGACGAGCACGACGACCACTCCCCCGCCCAGCCACGGCACCCAGGCGGGTAGCCCGCCGCGCTCATCCGCCGGCAGTCCGGTGTCCGTCTTGACCACCACTGGTGGGTGGCCCGGCATGGCCACGACTGCAGTACCGTCGAGATCGCGCCAGCGCCGAACATCGCTGCCGAGCCAGCCGAGCAACGAATCCAATTGAGCCGTACTGCCGTTCGACGTGGCGACCAGCAGAACGCGACCGCCGCTGTACAACGTCTGCAGCGAACCGAACGGTTGCGCAGGCTCCAGCGTCAAGGTGGCGGCGCCGCCCTTGCCGTCACTGCCGGCAATGGTCAACGGACCGGTAGCGCCGGCAGCGACCGGCAAGGTGATGTCCTTGCGGTCCCAGCCGTCGGCGGAGATCAGTACGGCGGGCAACCGTGCGCCTGACGCACGGTCGAACGGCACCACCTCGGAGTCCAGGGGACGTTGGCTCACATGCTGCAGCCCCGTCATGATGCCGACCGCGCGTGTCGTGTCGGCAAATGCGTTGGGCCCCTTCATCCCGATGAGCACCTTCGGCATCAGAGCTTGCGGCAATGCCTGAAACCCGAGCGGAGACGGCGGGTCGGCCAACTGGCTCTGCACCTCGGTGGCGCCGTCAATGGTCAGGGTGATCGGCTGGAATTCACCACAGCGCCCGGTATTTCCGGCAGCTTCGACGGCGACGTCGAGGTTGGTGAACCGGGTCACCAACCGGTCCGGCACGTCGACCCAGCGGTCGATCGCGCCGGACGAATCAGTGGGCCACCGCGTCAACGTGTCGTCGCCCACCTTCACCGTGACCTGCCCACCAACCGTCGACGGCAACGGCGTGTAGGAACCCTCCAAGTGCACCCGCAGTCCACGCGCGATCCGGCCGAGACGAGTCTGATCCAGCGGGATGGTGACCCTGGGGTTGATCAGTGCCGTCGCGTTCACACCCGGCTGCCCCAGCTCCCGGATTGTGGTGAGGTTCGTCGGCAGTTGGGCGACCGTGGCCAGCGGTCCGGCAACAGCTTTCGAGGCCAGCGCCAATCGCGAGAGGTTGCTGCTGAGTAGTCGCACTTGATCGGCGATCGCTCCGGCGGGCCCGGTGATCAGCAGGGACGGCATGCCTGCCACGGGCTGCAGCGCCACCGACGGAGCCTGGCTCTCCCGGATGACCACCTGCCGCTCGAAGGCCGCTGCGGGCGGCGGCGGAACAGTGGCACCATCGAGCGCCGCGACCACGACGGCGACATTTTGCGAACCGTAGTGCGCCACAACGGAAGTCGCGAGCTTGATGGCGGCATCTGACTCAGTCGGCGACGGTGTACCCGGAAGAAAGATGGTCAGCCGGTGCAAGATCGGCGGTAGGAACTCCGCCACGGTGGCAGGAACGGATTCGACACCGCTGAACGACACCGCGACCGTGCTGAGCCGCAAAGGATTTGCCGGGTCGTAGACGCAATTGTCGAGAACCGGGATGAGGTTGACGCGCAACCGAACGGTCAGTGAGTTGTCGACGATCTGCGCACCGGCGAGGGGAATCGTGACGCTGCCTCGGTCCGGCGGCAAGTCGGTGCGAGATATGGTCCGGTCGTCCTGGATCACGGTGACCGCACCACGCTGGATGTAGGGCGGCACGTCCACCGCCGCCGTCAGCGCCATCGGCGCCAACCCCACGGGAACCGGGATCGACAGCGTGGTCTCGGCTTGCAGGCCGTAGAAGCCCAGCGACGAACCCAAGCCGAGCGACTCCAGGCTCAAACTTCCCGAGCCCGTGGCGCCGACAGGCGCCACGTCCGGAGCAGCCTGGACAGCTCCTACCCCACCGAAACCCAGAGCCAATACCGACATGCCGCTTACGAGAGCCCCCGACAAACGAATCCGCAACGAATTCATGACTGGAGAGTATTCGTTGGGCGCAGCCGAATACGGACGATCCGGTGTAATCGCCACGCAAACCGAAATCGCCGAGAACAACTCGATGACCTCACCCGAATCGGGTGAGAGATCAATTTCCTTCGCGGTCAGACGCAATACGGCCTATTTTTGGCAGCTGACGAACAGTTTCGCGACTGTCCGAAAAATAACTGGACTGCGCTTCCATCTCAGGGCAGCATCACCCGGCCGACCATGTCGCCAGGCGACGAACCTCCCGCCCGCCCCACGGGCTCAACCGTCAAGCCCAGCGCCGTGGCCCGCCCGATATCCGAAACCATCACCGTGCGTGCATCTGTGATCGCCGCCCCGGAGGGAACCGCGACACCGTCCTTCATCAACCACACCTGGTAGGCCATTCCTGGCGGGGGCGGGGCAGCCCCGTCGAACACCACCATCCCGTCACCACGTTCCCGCGAATAGACGACCGTCGCCGTCCCACCGGCGCGCAGGCCCGTGGACACGCTGCGCACGTCGGGCGCGGTCATCACCTGTTCGGCGACCGGCGGCGCGGGTGGTGGGCGCAACATCCAGCCCGCCACGAACGCGCCGCCCCCGACAACAACCACGGCTGCCGCCGCCAGAACGACTTTACGCCAACGGGTTTCGCGAAGCGGAGTACGGCTGACAGCCAGGCTCCGATCGCGAACCACGGCGCGTGGCGCGACAGCCGTCGTCGCGGACAGTTCCGCCAGCGTCTCCCGGACCTCCGTCACCTGCGCCCGGAACGCCGCGGCGACAGGTCCCGGAGCCCGGGCCAGCTGCTGTTCGATATCGGCACGCTCGGCATCGGAAACGGCGTCCATGGCGTAGGGCACCACCATGTCCAACAGCTCGAAATCCGACGGTTCGCTCATAACCCACCCAGACAATCACGGAGTTTGCGCAGCCCGTCCCGCATCCGCGTTTTCACGGTGCCGAGGCTCGCGGCCAGCCGCTCGGACACCTGCGCGTAGGTCAGACCGTCGTAGTACGCCAACTCGATCGCCTGACGCTGCGTGTCGGTGAGCGCATCGAGGCAACCCACCACCCGGCGGTGTTCGTCACGCAGCACGGCCGTGTCGGCCACAACATCCACCGCCGGATCGATATGCATTGCCCCATAAACACTTTCGCGGCGACTGCTCGCAACCTCCGCGCGCACCCGGTCGACGGCCCGCCGGTGCGCCAGTGTCATCACCCAGGCCAGTGCCGACCCCTCGGCGGGATCGAACCCGGCGGCAGAGCGCCACACCTGCGCGTACACCTCCTGCGTCGTCTCCTCGCTGTAGCCGGGGTCCCGCAGGACCCGCAGTACCAATCCGAAGACGCGGGCACAGGTCACGTCGTAGAACGACGCGAACGCGTCGGCGTCCCCGTCGGCAACGCGGCGCAACAGGGCGCCGAGATCCGGAGTTCGCTCAGACGACGGGGCCATCGTCGAGCAGCCTAACCGCATCGGTCAGTGCTTCGCCTGGGCCAGCAGCTCCCGGATCATGCCTTCGGTCACGTCGTAGTCGCCTTCGCCGAACTTGAGGTGCCGGACGACGCCGGTGGCATCGATCAGATAGCTCGCCGGCCAGTACTGATTTTGGTAGTTGTGCCAGCTGTCATACGAGTTGTCCAGCGCGACGGGGTATTTGATGTGCAGGTCGGCCGCGCCCTTGATCACACCGGATCGCTCATGCTCGAACTGGTACTCCGGCGTGTGCACGCCGATCACGGTGAAGCCCTGCTCCTTGTACCGGTCATACCAACCGGTGACGTGCTCGATCGCGCGTTGGCAGTTGATGCAGGTGTAGGTCCAGAAGTCGACGAGAACCACCTTGCCGCGCAACGCTTTCAAATCGAGCGGTGCGTCACCGGGCGTGTTGAACCAGCTGTCGATGCCGACGATGTCCGGTGCGGTGCCGCAGTCCTGCAGGACGCTCGCGCCCTCAGCGCAACTCGACAAGCCGACACCGGCCGGCGCGATGCGCGCCTGCAACGTCGCGGTGTAGTCGGGGATCTTCCTTTGCACCGCGGCGGGCAGGTTCAGCGCCAGCGCCACCGCGGCCACCAGCGTGACCACCCCGGCGGCAATCCGAACCTGCCGCTGCCGCTGCTGAAAAGCCTTGACCCGCTCGGCAACTCGCTGCCCGCCCACGGCGAAAAGCAGCAGCGGCAGCGCGGTGCCGACCGCGAACGCCGCGGTCAATGCGACGGTGTCCAGCCCGACATGGCCGGTCGCCCCGGCCACCACGATCGCGGCGAGCACGGGTCCGGCGCACGGCGCGTAGAGCACACCCAACGCCAGCCCGAGTCCGAAACCCTTTCGGCTACCGACGATGTCCCGTTGCGGCAGGCGCGCGAACGGCGCTTCCAGCAGCCGCTCGACGCGCGGGAAGATCAAGCCGACGCCGACGGCCGTGAGCGCCAACAGGCCGACCCACCGGATGAGGTCTGCCGGCAGGTGCAACTGCTGCAGCACGACGGCCCCGAGCAGCGTCACCACGCTGAAGCTCAGGACCAGTCCGGCGATCACCCGGTAGGGCTCGCGGCTGGTGCCGGAGAACAGAACCACGGGCAGGACCGGCAGGATGCACGGTGAGATGCCCGTGATCAGTCCGCCGAGAAATCCGATGAGGACGAGTGTGTACATGCCCCATATTCGGAGCCGGTGTCGATCCGGATTGGATTGCGACGTAGGAATTTCCCGCCGAACGCAGAACTGCCCCTCTTCCGAAGAAGAGGGGCAGTTCTAGGTAAGTAGAAGGAGCCTTCGCTACTTCGCTTTTTCCAACACCTCGACCAGACGCCAGCGCTTGGTGGCCGACAGCGGGCGGGTCTCCATCAGCGAGACGCGGTCGCCGATACCGGCATCGCCGTTCTCGTCGTGCGCCTTGACCTTCGTGGTGGTCCGGATGATCTTCCCGTAGAGCGGGTGGCTCTTGCGGGATTCCAGCTCGACCACGATGGTCTTTTCCATCTTGTCGGACACCACGTAACCGATGGCGGTCTTGCGACTGCCGCGCTCGGTCTCGGTGGCCGGCGTGTGCTTGGGGCCTTTAGTTTCTGCCATGACTAATCCTTACCAACCGGCCCGGACGCCAGGCCCAACTCGCGTTCACGCAGGATCGTGTAGACCCGCGCGATCTCCTGCCGCACGGTGCGCAGCCGGCGGTTGTTCGACAGCTGACCGGTGGCCATCTGGAAACGAAGGTTGAACAGCTCTTCCTTCGACTCACGCAGACGGGTGGTCAGCTCTTCCTCGGTCAGCTCGCGGAGCTCACCGGGCGAGGTTCCAACTGACATCAGAACTGCTCCTCTCGGGTGACGATCCGAGCCTTGATGGGCAGCTTGTGGATGGCGCGGGTGAGCGCCTCACGAGCGATCTTCTCGTCGGGGTAGCTGAGCTCGAAGAGCACGCGACCCGGCTTGACGTTGGCGACCCACCACTCCGGCGAACCCTTACCGGAACCCATGCGGGTTTCGGCAGGCTTCTTGGTCAGCGGGCGGTCCGGGAAGATGTTGATCCAGACCTTGCCGCCACGCTTGATGTGCCGGTTGATGGCGATACGAGCGGACTCGATCTGCCGGTTGGTGATGTAGGCGTGGCCGAGGGCCTGGATGCCATAGTCACCGAAGCTCACCGAGGTGCCGCCGCTGGCGATGCCACGCTGCTCCGGGTGGTGCTGCTTGCGGTGCTTGACCTTGCGGGGAATCAGCATGATTAGCTCTCCGTTGCTTCCGAAGGCGCGTCGGCAGCGGGAGCCTCAACAGCGACGTCCACAGCGCGGCCGGCCTCGGTGCTCGTCGCGGTGGTACCCGACGAACCGCTGCGACGCGGACGGGTACCGGACGGACGATCCCGACGGGGACGGTCGGCGGCGGGAGCGGCAGCGGCGAGCTCACGCTTGCCACCGACGATGTCGCCCTTGTAGATCCACACCTTCACGCCGATACGGCCGAATGTGGTCTTGGCCTCGTACAGGCCGTAATCGATGTCGGCGCGCAGCGTGTGAAGCGGCACGCGACCTTCGCGGTAGAACTCCGAACGGCTCATCTCAGCACCGCCGAGGCGGCCCGAGCACTGCACCCGGATGCCCTTGACGTTGGGCTGGCGCATGGCCGACTGGATGGCCTTGCGCATGGCGCGACGGAACGCGACACGGTTGCTCAGCTGCTCGGCAACGCCCTGCGCCACCAACTGGGCGACGCCCTCGGGGCTCTTGACCTCGAGGATGTTCAGCTGAACCTGCTTGCCGGTCAGCTTCTCCAGGTCGGTGCGGATGCGGTCGGCCTCGGTGCCACGGCGACCGATGACGATGCCCGGACGTGCGGTGTGGATGTCCACCCGGACGCGGTCACGCGTGCGCTCGATCTGCACGTCGGCGATGCCGGCGCGCTCCAGGCCGGTGGCCAGCAGCTTACGGATGGCGACGTCTTCCTTGACGTAGTCCGCGTACTGCTTGTCGGCGTACCAACGGGACTTCCATTCGGTGGTGATACCGAGGCGGAAGCCGTGCGGGTTGATTTTCTGGCCCACTACTCCGAGCCTCCCTTCGTCTCGGTCTTCGCAGAGGCAGCCTTGCTACCCTGCGCACGACGGGCGCGAGAAGCACCGGCAGACGTGGCTGCCTTGGCACCCTTGTCCTTCGCCGGACGGCTCTCGACGACCACGGTGATGTGGCTGGTGCGCTTGCGGATTCGGTACGCACGCCCCTGGGCGCGCGGCCGGATGCGCTTGGCAGTCGGGCCCTCGTCGGCGAAGACCGTGGCGACCACGAGGGTCGTCGGGTCCAGGCCCTCGTTGTTCTGCGCGTTGGCGGCAGCGCTGGCGATCACCTTGGCGACCGGCTCGCTGGCAGCCTGCGGTGCCCACCGCAGGATGTCGAGCGCCTCTTCGACGCTCTTGCCGCGGACCAGGTCGATGACCCGGCGGGCCTTGCTCGCCGACACACGCACGAAGCGCGCTTTGGCGCTCGCGGACGGGTATTCAGTAACGGTAGTCATTAGCGGCGCTTGCTCTTCCGGTCGTCCTTGATGTGACCCTTGAAGGTCCGCGTCGGGGCGAACTCGCCGAGCTTGTGCCCAACCATCGCTTCGCTGACGAACACCGGCACGTGCTTGCGACCGTCGTGGACGGCGAAGGTGTGACCGATGAAGTCGGGGATGATGGTCGACCGACGGGACCAGGTCTTGATGACCTGCTTGGTGTTCTTCTCGTTCTGGACGTCGACCTTCTTCAACAGATGGTCGTCGACGAACGGACCCTTTTTGAGGCTACGAGGCATCGTCTATTCCTTTCCGGCCTAGCGCTTGTTCTTGCCGGTGCGCCGGCGGCGGACGATGAGCTTGTCGCTCGGCTTGTTCGGCTTACGGGTGCGGCCCTCGGGCTTGCCCCACGGGCTGACCGGGTGGCGACCACCGGAGGTCTTACCCTCACCACCACCGTGCGGGTGGTCAACCGGGTTCATCACGACACCACGGACGGTCGGGCGCTTGCCCTTCCACCGCATACGGCCGGCCTTACCCCAGTTGATGTTCGCCTGCTCGGCGTTGCCGACCTCGCCGACGGTGGCGCGGCAGCGCACGTCGACGCGACGGATTTCACCGGACGGCATACGCAGCGTGGCGTAGGCGCCTTCCTTACCGAGCAGCTGGATGCTGACACCGGCCGAGCGGGCCAGCTTGGCGCCGCCGCCCGGACGCAGCTCCACAGCGTGGATGACGGTACCGGCGGGGATGTTGCGCATCGGCAGGTTGTTACCCGGCTTGATGTCGGCGTTCGGCCCCTGCTCGATGACGTCGCCCTGCTTCAGATCCTTGGGGGCGAGGATGTAGCGCTTCTCGCCGTCCACGAAATGCAGCAGCGCGATGTTCGCGGTGCGGTTGGGGTCGTACTCGATGTGCGCGACCTTGGCGTTGATGCCGTCCTTGTCATGGCGACGGAAGTCGATGACGCGGTAGGCACGCTTGTGACCGCCACCCTTGTGACGAGTCGTGATGCGACCGTGCGCGTTACGACCACCAGTGCTGTGCAGCGGGCGGATCAGCGACTTCTCCGGAGTCGAACGAGTGATCTCGGCGAAGTCGGAGACGCTCGAACCGCGACGACCCGGGGTCGTCGGCTTGTACTTGCGAATTCCCATTATCAGTTAATCCCTTAACTCCCGGCCGATCAGGCCGGAGCTCCGAACAGTTCGATCGGCTTGCTGCCGGCGGACAGGGTCACGATCGCGCGCTTGGTGCTCTTGCGCTGGCCGTAACCGGTGCGGGTGCGCTTGCGCTTGCCCTTCCGGTTCGCGGTGTTCACCGAGTCGACCTTCACGTCGAAGATCTTCTCGATAGCGATCTTGATCTGCGTCTTGTTGGACTCCGGCGCCACGATGAACGTGTACGTGTTGTCCTCGATGAGTCCATAGGACTTCTCCGAGATGACCGGGGCCAGGATGATGTCGCGAGGATCAGTCACGGTTGCCATCAGGCCGACACCTCCTCTTTCGTGTTGGCCTCGATGTACGCGTTGAGGGCCTCGACGCTGAACACCAGGTCATCGGCGTGCAGCACGTCGTAGGTGTTCAGCTGATCCGGCGAAATCACGTGCACGCCAGGCAGATTGCGGACGCTCTTGGCGCCGACCACATCGCTGCGGCCGATCACGACGAGCACCTTCTTGTTTTCGGTCAGCGACGACAGGAACGACTTGGCGCTCTTGGTCGACGGGTTCTGACCGGCCACCAGTTCGGTGATCGCGTGGATGCGCTCGTTGCGGGCCCGGTCCGACAGCGCGCTGCGCAGGGCAGCGGCGATCATCTTCTTCGGGGTCCGCTGGCTGTAGTCACGCGGCTGCGGGCCGTGGACGACACCACCACCGGTGAACTGCGGGGCGCGGGTCGAACCCTGGCGGGCGCGGCCGGTGCCCTTCTGGCGGTACGGCTTCTTGCCACCACCGGACACCATGGCCCGGGTCTTGGTGGCGTGGGTGCCCTGGCGAGCGGCGGCCAGCTGGGCCGTCACCACCTGGTGCATCAGCGCGATGTTGGGCTCGACGTCGAACAGCGCGGCGGGCAGCTCGACAGAGCCGTCCTTCTTGCCGTCCGGGGTCTTGACGTCAATCTTGAGAGTCATTACTTCTCGCCTCGCTTAACTGCGGTGCGGACAACCACCAGTCCACCGTTGCGGCCCGGGATGGCGCCCTTGATGAGCAACACACCGTTCTCGGCATCGACCTTGTGAACCTTCAGGTTCTGGGTGGTGACGCGGTCACTACCCATACGGCCGGACATGCGGGTGCCCTTGAAGACACGGCCCGGGGTGGCACAGCCACCGATCGAGCCGGGACGACGGTGCACAGCCTGAGCGCCGTGCGCGGCGCCCTGGCCCTTGAAGCCGTGACGCTTCATCGTGCCGGCGAAGCCCTTGCCCTTGCTGGTGCCGGTCACGTCGACGTACGCGCCGTCGGCGAAGATCTCGGCGGTCAGCTCCTGGCCGACCTCGTACTCAGCAGCGGCGGACTCGTCCTCGAGACGAAGCTCGGCCAGGTGCCGGCGCGGGTTGACGCCTGCCGCGGCGAACTGACCGGTGACCGGCTTGTTCACCTTGCGCGGGCTGATCTCGCCGTAGGCGAGCTGAACGGCGCTGTAGCCGTCACGCTCGGTGGTGCGGATGCGGGTCACCACGTTGGGGCCGGCCTTCACGACCGTGACCGGGACGACTTTGTTGTTCTCGTCGAACACCTGCGTCATGCCCAGCTTGGTGCCCAAAATGCCTTTGCGTGCCATTTTTCTGGGTCTCCTACTGGATGTTGACGTCGACGCTCGCCGGCAGATCGATGCGCATCAAGGCGTCAACGGTCTTCGGCGTCGGGTCGAGGATGTCGATAAGGCGCTTGTGGGTACGCATTTCGAAATGCTCCCGCGAGTCCTTGTACTTATGGGGAGACCGGATAACGCAGTACACGTTCTTCTCGGTCGGCAGCGGCACCGGGCCGACCACGCTTGCTCCCGTACGGGTGACCGTCTCAACGATCTTGCGCGCAGAGGCGTCAATCGCCTCGTGGTCGTAGGCCTTGAGCCTGATGCGGATCTTCTGTCCCGCCACGCTTCTCCTACCTAACTGTCACGGGCCCGTGCTCGGGCCTGGTCTTCAATACGCACGCCCCGGGATACCCGTATGACGCGCGCTGGCTATGCCGCCGCTCTTTACGTTTCTGTGGTTCACCGACCCCCGCGCTCGGGCGTGTCGCCTTTGCGCACAGTCGTCCGCGCTGGAAATTCCATCTCGGGCGATGCTGGGACCGGATGCGCCCGTGATGGGCGCCGGTCGTATGCCCGCAGCGGGCGAACCCGGCGCAAGGCAACCCGAACAGTATGCCCCAGATCCGGGCTCGCTCCAAATCCGCTGCGGAGCCGTTCGGCGCGCCCGGGTTCTGCCGCCGGTCCTGCGGCGATCTTGCATTGATTCTGTCGCACAGGCGCAGATATCCGAGTCGATCGCGCCTTGGTGACAGAGTCAACCGGGGTGCCCCGATGAGCCTGCCATGGCGGCGCAAAAGCGCGAGTGGGGTGTGCCCGGGTTACAGAGTCAACACTGCCTGGGCGTCGGCCGCGTTGAGCCTGCGGCTACGGCGGAAAAGTGCGAGTGACGGACACCCGAGGCCACAGAATCAGCGTCGGCACCGAACTTACTTCCAAGTAAGGTAGAGCCATGTCGACACTGAGCCCCACCTACCGCGCCTGGAAGCAGCTCTCCGGACGGCCCGGCGGCAGCCTGATGTTCTCGGCCGCCGCAATGGTGCGGGTGCCGTACTTCGCGTCGGTCCTGCCCCGCGTGGTGACGATGGAGCCGGGCTACGCCGAGGTGGCGATCCCGAAATGGTTCTTCATCTATAACCACCTGCACACCGTGCACGCGATCGCGTCGTGCAACGCCGCGGAGGCCGCCATGGGCATGGCGATGGAAGCGACAGTGCCGACGACCCACCGCTGGATCCCCAAGGCCATGAACGTGCAGTACCTCGCGAAGGCCACCACCTCACTGCGAGCGCACGCGCGCGTCGACGTCCCCGACTTCGATGCCCTGACCAGAGGCACCGACGTGGTGGTATCGGTCTCGGTGGTCGACGCCTCGGGCGAGGAGGTCGTGCACGCCGACATCACGACGTGGGTGACGCCCGCCTAGTCCAGGTAGGTGCCGTGACCTTCGCGGACCAGATCGCCGTCGAAGATCAGTACCTCGTTGACCAACTGTCCGCGGTGGTTGCGGTAATTGATGACGAGGGCCTGCGTTCCGGCATAGGTCGCCACTATCTCGAAGTGCAGTTCGGGCAGCGCCGCCAGCGCAGTGGTCCAATACCGCCGCAGCGCGTCTTTGCCCCGCACCACTCCCCCGGACTCCGGTACCACCCGCGCCGCGACCGGTGAGGTGAAGACGACGTCGTCGTGGAAATGCGCGAGCACTGCCTCGACGTCGTGGGCGTTCCACGCTTGGCACCAGTCGCGCGCGAATCGGTCGGCATCGGGAATCGTCATGCCGACCCATCGAAGTCGACCCGGGACGACGTCGGCAAGTGATTTCCGCCAGTACGCCGAGTACTCAGTGCTGCAGACCCGCCCAGAACGCGCACTGGTGCACCTGGTCATAGTCGGTGACCACGCGACTTCCGTCGGGGCGCAGCGACATTCGGGGGTCACGATCACCGCCGGCCAACGGCGGCCAGTCCGGTGCACCCTCCGCGCTGGGCTTGCCCTCACGGACGAACGAACTCCAGTAGTCGATCATCTGATCCGACAAGGCGACCTGCGCCGGCATGGGCGGCGGCGCGCCGCCCATGTTGAAGATGTAGCGCAGGTCGAGTGAATGGCTGGCGCCGACCGGGAAAGGCAACTGGCGCAGCGGATCCGGCGTCGGCGGGGCCGGATCGGCGAACTCGTAGCCATATACCGGCGCATCGGCGACCAGCGCGTCACCGATCCGGTCGGCCACGCAGGCGAATGCCCCGTCGGTCACGGCGGTCGAATAAGCGATGGCGGCGCTGCCGTTGTAGCGGTTCAGCGGGTACTGCTCGGCCACCGCGGCGGCGTCGGCCCCGAACGTGGACTGCAGCAGGTGCGGATAGGCGTCGGCGTGGAATCGCTTGCCGGCGCGCAGATATTGCAGCGCCACGAAGAGGGTGAACTCGTCACGGGTGGTACCGATCATCACCGGCACCCGGGCGGCCGCGCCGGTGCTCATGGCCCGCATGGGGTCGACCGGGAGCAGCGTCGTCCCACTGACCGGTCCGCTCAGCATGTTCTCGCCGATTCCATAGTGCCACACCGGTTTTCGCAACTTGTCCACGGGCAGCCGGCGCAGGCAGTCCGCCGCGTCCGCCGGATCGCCGCACCCCGCGGCATCGGCGTAGGCCAGACCGGCGCGGGTGGCTTCAGGTAGCGCACCCTGCGCCTGGCACGGCCCGCTGGCGATGATGGCGCCCCGGAACAGGCCGTCCGACGCGGGAGCGACGAGGTGATCGCACACCGACATCCCGCCGGCGGATTCGCCGGCGATGGTCACCTTGCCGGGGTCACCACCGAACGCGGCGATGTTGTCGCGCACCCATCGCAGCGCCGCCTGCTGGTCGGCCAGGCCGTAGTTGCCGACGTCCGGTCCGGCGCCCAGCGCGGGATGCGCCAGGAACCCCAGTGCGCCGAGCCGGTAGTTGACCGTCACCACCACGATGTCGCCGCGGGAGGTCAGCCGGGTCGAGTTGTAGATGCTGCTGGAGCCGTTGATGAACCCGCCGCCGTGCAGCCACACCAGCACCGGACGGCTGTCACCCGACGAGCGCACCGGCGGCGTCCACACGTTGAGGTTCAGGCAGTCTTCGCTGGTGTTGCGGCCCATCTCCAGGTCGCCCTTGGGGTCCTGGATGCAGCGCGCCCCAGGTTTCGCCGCGTCACGCGCCCCGTCCCAGGCGGGTGCAGGGGCCGGCGGACTGAAGCGGAGAGGGCCCAATGGAGGTGCGGCATAGGGGATTCCACCAAAAAAACGAAGTTCCGGATTGACCGTCCCGCGGACAGTGCCCGACGCGGTGTGCACCAGCGCCGGA
Organism: Mycobacterium sp. HM-7; assembly: GCF_053852335.1. Lineage (NCBI taxonomy): Bacteria > Bacillati > Actinomycetota > Actinomycetes > Mycobacteriales > Mycobacteriaceae > Mycobacterium > Mycobacterium sp. HM-7. Next base: position 4,877,065 of record NZ_CM132657.1, read on the forward strand.
TCCGACGTCGCCGCATCCGGTGCGGCGGCGGTGGCACCGTCACTGTGGGGATCGAGGCCGCAGCCGGCCACCAGCAGCACCGCGGCAGCCACCGCTGCAGCGCGCTGCAGCGGTCTGCGCAGATGGCTGGACGACACGAGCACCCAGCGTACTGACCGCCCGGCGAATGCAGTTCACAAATTGATCCGGCGACCCCCTCCCCATCGGGCACCGAACGACCTACACTCCACTTGACAGCTGTCAAGTTCGTGCCCGTGTGAGGAGTTCAATGAGTGCACCCACCACCGACGAGGCCGCCAAGGTCCTCGCCGATCCCACCGCCTACGCAGACGACAATCGGTTGCACACCGCACTGACTCACCTCCGATCCACCAATCCCGTTGCCTGGGTTGACAATCCGCCATACCGGCCGTTCTGGGCGATCACCAAACACGCCGACATCATGGCGATCGAACGGGACAACAACCTGTTCGTCAGCGAGCCGCGTCCGCTGCTGATGCAGGCCGACGCCGAGGACCTGCTCAAAGCCCAGGCCGAAGCCGGGATGGGGCTGCGCACCCTGATCCACATGGACGACCCGCACCACCGCAAGGTCCGTGCCATCGGTGCCGACTGGTTCCGGCCGAAAGCCATGCGTGACCTCAAGGTCCGGGTCGACGAACTGGCCAAGCGGTATGTGGACCGGATGCGCGACATCGGCCCGGAGTGCGACTTCGTCGAGGAGATCGCGATCCAGTTCCCCCTGTACGTGATCATGTCGCTGCTCGGATTGCCCGAGGAGGACTACGACCGCATGCACACGCTCACGCAGGAGATGTTCGGCGGAGACGACGAGGAGTACTCCCGCGGCCAGTCACCTGAAGAGCTGTTCGCCGTGCTCCTCGACTTCTTCCAGTACTTCGCCGCGCTGACCGCATCCCGGCGCGCCAACCCCACCGAAGACCTGGCCTCGGCGATCGCCAACGGCCGGATCGACGGCGAACCGCTCAGCGACATGGACACCGCGTCCTACTACGTGATCGTGGCCAGCGCCGGCCACGACACCACCAAGGACGCCATCTCCGGTGGGCTGCACGCGCTGATCCAGAACCCGGGTGAACTGGCCCGCCTGAAGGCGAATCCGGAACTGATGCCGACCGCGGTCGAGGAGATGATCCGGTGGAGCACACCGGTGAAGGAGTTCATGCGCACGGCCACCGCCGATACCGTCGTCCGCGGCGTACCGATCGCGGCAGGCGAATCCGTCTATCTCGCTTACGTTTCCGGTAACCGCGACGAGGAGATATTCACCGATCCGTTCCGGTTCGACATCGGCCGCGAACCGAACAAGCACTTGGCGTTCGGTTACGGCGTGCACTTCTGCCTGGGTGCCGCGCTGGCCCGCATGGAGATGAACAGCCTGTTCACCGAGCTGCTCTCCCGACTGGACTCGATCGAACTGGCCGGTACCCCCGAGCTTTCCGCGACGACGTTCGTCGGCGGCTTCAAGCACCTGCCGATTCGGTATTCGCTCCGCTGATCCTGTGGGTCGCCAGGAATCCGTCGACGGCGGCGATGGCGATCTCGTGGTAGTCGAAATTCGGCAGCGTGCTGAGCTTGCCCAGCACGATGGGGCCGAGGAGCAGCACGGTGGCACGGAATCGGTCGACGTCGCCGATTTCGGCTACCGCTTGAGGACTGGAGAGCACGACGTCGAACGGGACGGCGTACTGCTCGGCCACCCGCTCTCGTAGGTTGCGCACCTCGGCGCTCTCGGTCCCGGCCGCGCCAGAGGGCGCGTGTTCGAGGTTGCCGCCGAGCGCCAGCCACGACATGGCGGTCAGGCTGACGGGCGCTTCGGCGATCAGTTCCGCCTGCGCGTGCACGAGCGCGATCAAGCGGTCGCGCAAGTCCCCCTCGGCAAGCGGCACCGGGGCCGGCGGGATGAGCGCGTGAAAAGCCGCTGCCAGCAGGTCATTTCCGCTGGGATAGTGCCGATAGAGCGTGGCCCGGGCGACGTTGGACGCGCGGATCACCGCGTCGACCGTGACGGCGCTCGGGCCACCGGAGCGCAGCAATGCGGTCGCCGCTTCCAACAAGCGCGCCCGGGAGCGCGCCGGCCTGGGATCACCGTGTTCGCCGGCCATCGCCGAATCACCTCCCCATGACAAACGAGACTGTTAGTCTCGTTCGGAGACCATCAGTCTGAAAACTACCGGAAGGTGGACGCATGGTCGACAAGGCGAGCGCGGTGAGTCCGGCGGACGCCAGCACCTGCCCGGAAATCGCGCCCACGACCGCCACCCCACCCACCGCGGATCGCCGGACGTGGACCCTCTGCGTGGCGTGTTGCAGTGTGCTGGTGGTGATTTCGTCGATGGTGGCGCTCAACACCGCACTCGGTGACGTCGCCATGGCAACCTCGGCGAACCAGACCCAACTGACCTGGATCATCGACAGCTACACGCTGGTTCTGGCCTGCCTGCTGCTGCCGGCCGGGGCCATCGGCGACCGCTACGGCCGCCGCGGCGCGCTGCTGTTCGGCCTGGCCATCTTCGCCCTGGCCTCGATCGTTCCCGCGCTGAGCACCGAGCCCGTGCACATCATCGCCGCCCGCGCCGTGGCCGGCGTCGGCGCCGCGTTCATGATGCCCGCGACCCTGTCCCTGATCACCGCCTCGTACCCGGCGGACCAGCGCACCAAGGCCGTGGGCATCTGGGCCGGAATCTGCGGCTGCGGCGCAGTGGTCGGAATGCTCGGATCCGGTGTGCTGCTGCACTTTTGGCCTTGGCAGTCCATCTTCTGGGCCTTTACCGCGTCCGGCCTGGTCCTCATGGCGCTGACGACGACCATCACAAGCTCCCGTGACGCGGAGGCCCGGCCGTTGGACGTCACTGGCGCCGTCGTCATCGCAGCGGCGGTGGCCTCGCTCGTCTACGGCATCCTGGCGGCACCGGACCGTGGCTGGACCCACCCGGTCGTATTGGGCGGCATCGCCCTCGGGCTCATCCTGGCGACGGTGTTCGCGGTCATCGAGATGCGTTCCCGGTACCCGCTGCTGGACGTCCGGCTGTTCCGCGATCGCCGGTTCGGTACCGGCGCGGCCGCCATCACGGTGTTGTTCATGGTGCTGTTCGGCTTCTTCTATCTGTCGATGCAGCTCATGCAACTGGTCATGGGATACAGCCCCCTCGGCATCGCATTCGCCTTGACGCCCCTCGCCGTGCCCCTGCTGATCCTGTCCCCGTTGTCGGCGTGGTACCTGCCCAGAGTGGGGTTGCGCGTGGTGGTGTTCGCCGGCATGTGGCTGCTGTCGGCCGGTCTGCTGCTCATGTGTCAGGTGCGGGTGGACTCGTCGTACTGGGACGTGGCGTGGCCACTTCTGGTGATCAGCACCGGAGTCGGATTATTCACCGCACCAACAACTTCCGTGATCATGACGGCGGTGCCCGACGACAAGCAGGGCGTGGCCTCGGCGGTGAACGACACCACTCGGGAAGTGGGTGCGGCTCTGGGCATCGCACTGACCGGCTCACTCCTGGCAGCCGGTTACACCAAGCACATCGTGCCCGCGCTGGCCGGTTTCCCGCCCCCGGTGCGCGACGCCGGCCGCGGCTCACTGGCCGGCGCGGTGGCCGCCGCACCCCACCTGGGCCCGCTCGGCAACCAGCTCGTCGCGGTGTCCAGGGTCGCGTTCCTGCACGCCATGCAGACATCGCTGGTGGTACTGGCGACGATCACCGCGGTGGCCGGAGTGCTGATCGCGATCTGGGCACCCGGACGCGACCGTACATGACAGCCACCGAAAGGTCAGTTTTTACAGGCGTTTTCGATGCCGTGTGCAACAACCCGCCACTCCGGGGGGCTAGGACAGGATGAACTGTGCGGCCCGGTGCGCCAGCATGACGATCGTCGCGTGCGGGCCCCGGCCGGTGATGCCGGGCAGCGCGGCGCCGTCGGCCACCCACAACCCGTCGACGCCGCGCACCCGGCACTGCGGATCCAGGACCGCGCGCTCGTCGCCGTCGCTGCCCATCGGCGCAGTGGCCGCCAGATGCTGCGCGGTGGTCCAGGCCGGCTCACCGTCGGCGACGGCGTCGCCGAACAGGTCGCGACACAGATCGTGGCCGGCCTGCAGCGCGGCGGCATCGGCCGGGTCGGCGTCGTAGTGGTGCTCGATGGTGGGCCGCACGTCGGGATCGTCCGACACCAGCAGGACCCTGCCCTGCGCGCGCGGCCGCATCAGCGAGATACCGAGATGCACCGGATCCAGGTCATCAGCGACCCCGCCGGTCATCGCCGCGAATCCCCAGGTGTACGGCCGGATTTCCAATTCTTCAGTGGTGAGCAGCAATTCGAGCGGCGGCCGACCGGGAGCCGCGGGCCAGACGGTGGGCACCACCCATTCCGGATGGTCGGCGCACGCAACGCCCACCGGCAGGTCGGCCACGACCGGCACACCGACATTCCGCAACTGCCCGGCCGGGCCGATCCCGGACAGCATCAACAGGTGCGCGGATTCAATTGCCCCGGCGCACAACACAATCCGATCGGCATAGTGATCCACAGTGCCGTCGGGCCCGAGGCACCGCACCCCCACCGCGCGGGCACCGTCGAACAACACGCGCAGCGCACGCGTCCCGGTCAGCACCGTCAGGTTGTCCCGGCCACGTGCGGCCGTCAGATAGATCTCGCCGGGTCCGTGCCGGTGTCCGGTGTCGTCGATGTTGAGCGGCACCGCACCGAGGCCGGGCCGCGCCCCTGCCACGACGTTGAGGTCATCGATCCACGGGTACCGGGCTGCGGCCGCATCACGGAAAGCCTGTGAGGATGCTGCGAATTCGCTGATACGCCGCACCGGCACCGGGCCGGCCGATCCATGTTCGGCACCACCGAAGTCGTGGTCCGTCTCGATGGCGCGATAGTGCGGCAGGACATCGGACCAGACCCAGCCCGGCACCGCCCAAGCTTCGAAATCCGAGGGCCAGGCCCGGCAGAAGTATCCACCGTTGATCGCCCCGGACCCGCCCAGCACCCGCCCCCGCACGATGTCCACGGACCGTGCCGGATTCTGCGTCAGCGTCGTGCGGTGCTGCCGCGCCACGACGCTGTCGATCCCGATGGGCAGCACCCAGCCGGGCTCTGGGAGAACCGTCCCGCCCGTCTCCAGCAGCGTCACCTGGCAGGCGGGATCGGCCGAAAGACGCTCGGCCAGAACACAGCCGGCGCTACCGGCCCCGACGATCAGGACGTCATCGCGCAGCGGGATCAAGTCCGGATCTGCGGCTTGAGCGCACCCAGATGCCGCTCGCGCACCACGCCGCCCCACAGCCCCAGACCGTAGGCGATGTCATCGAGACGCTTGAGCAGCAGGTAGGCCAGCAGGCCCACCCGCTGGGTGTTGTCGTCGACCGTGTGGTGGCGGCGAGCCCAGTCGACGACGCCGTCCACGATCGCGGCGATCAGCACCACCTGCCGCCAACGCCGGAAACACACCGCCAGCACCAGCGCCACCGGCCAGTAGTGCCGGCACAGCGCCGCGGCGAGTTGCAGCGCCGCGGCCCAGAGTCCCTGCGCGGCCACCGCGGCGACTTCGCGCGGTTCGGTATCGATCGACCGCAACGAGTTCGCGATGCGCCGGCCGGTGATGGCGGCGGCGATGGTCGAGGCCAGGTAGCCCACCCCCGAGCCCATGCCCAGCAGCACCCAGACCACCAGAGTCCAGCCGGAGATCACCAGCGGCGCGGTCTTGCCCGGGTGCCGCACCGACAGGGGCGCGGCCGAGGAACCGTAAAAGGCCTTGCGGGCGAACCACTCTCCCAATGCGGTGCGGTGATCGTGGCCGACCAGCGCAATCGGTTCGTACCGCAGCCGGGCCCCGGCCTCGATGAACCGCCAGCACAGGTCGACGTCCTCGCCGGACTGCAGCGACTCGTCGAAACCGCCCACCTGGTCCAGCGCCGCGCGCCGGCAGACGATCGCCGCACTCGGCACGTAGGCCACCATGCCGTACGGCACCACCGGCGCTTCCCGCATGCCGAGGTCGAGCGACGAGCGCACGGCCTCGTAGCGCGCGATCAGATTGTCGGGCTCATGGAGGCCGACGATGCGCGGCGCGACCAAGGCAACCGCGGGGTCGCAAAAGTGCCCCAGCAGCGCTTCCAGCCACCCGCGACGTGGCACCACGTCCGAGTCCAGGAACGCCACGAAGTCGGTCTCGCAGGCGGCCAGTCCGGTGTTGCGCGCCGCCGCCGGGCCCCGGCTGACGTCGTGCCGGAGGACCCGGACGTCACAGTGGCCGGCCAGGTCGCAGAAGTCCGCGGCCTGCAACGGCACCACGGAACCATCGTCGACGACCACCACGCGCATACCGCGCAGCGACCGCACCAGCCGGGTGACGCCAACTGCGTTGTCGCGTACCGGAACAACGACGGTGACGTCGAGGTGCGACGGACCGGTCGCGGGCCGCGGGTGGGCCACCGTCGCATCGAGCAGAGTGCGGGCCAGTTGGGCGCTCTGGGCGTCGTGCACCTCCAGCCGGCCGCGGTCGAGCATGGTCTGCGCCGCCGGAGCCAGGCGCAGCAACCGCGTCGGCGAACCACCGAGCAGCGCGGCGCCCTCACCCAGCACCTTGACCCGGCGATCCACTTGGACGGCGAAGCCGTCGGGCAGCCTCGGCCCAGTCACTGTCCCACCCCCGTCACGCGAGCATCCCCCCAGAGCTCGGCCGCCATGCGCCGATCCGGCGCACGGAGCTTTCGACCATTTCTGCAAAGATACGGGACCCCTCGGCCGCAGTCGCAGTCGTCGGATCGCCCAGCACCCCGACCGGGCTGACCGCCGCCACTCCGCCGCTGCGCAGCGCAGGTAACAGCTCCCGCAACGGCGCGGTGTTGCCGACGACGCTTTCGTCGACCCAGACGTCGGCCGGTGAAAGGTGCAGCAGTACAGACGTTTCGGTATGGCCGGCGTGGGCGTCCGCACCCGCGGCCGTGCAGGGGCACCAGGCCACGTCGCGTCCCTCGGCCCGGAGCAGCGTGGTCGCCGCCGTCAGCGCCGCCACATTGCCACCGTGACCGTTGACGAACACGATCCGACCGGCCCAGTTACCGGCCGATCGCCCGAATTCGACCAGCAGATGTTCCAGTGCGGCCAGCCCGATCGAGATGGTGCCGGGAAAGCTCTCGTGCTCGCCGCTCGCGCCGTAGCTGATGGCAGACGCGACCAACCACGTGGGCTGATCGGCGCCAGGCGTCGTCTCACGCAGCTGCGCAGCCACGGACCGCGACACCGCCTCGGCGATCCGGGTGTCGGTATCCAGCGGCAGGTGCGGCCCATGCTGCTCGGTGGAACCAAGTGGGACGATCAACGAAGGCCGCATGGCTTGCAACTGCCTCGACGTCGAGTTCCCGAGCTCGCTGGGAAAAGGCACCCGCCGATGGTAAGCCGAATTTGCCCGTTGTGCGCCAATTGTTGCCGTATACGCAACAATTCGTAGCGAATGGTCAAATGGCGGCGGTTGTCAAGACCCCGGCGACCATCACGCCAGCCACGTCAGCACCGCACGTATCAGCGGACCCGTCGAATCACACCTGATCGTCGGACGGCGTCAGCCGCCCAGCCGCCGGATGAAGCCCTCCGGCACCAAGACGTCGTCCGGTCCGAGGTCGTGGATCGAGCCCTTGCCCAGACCCCGCAGCGCCGAGTCGATACCGCCGTGCATGATGTCGAGCACGTTCTCGACGCCGGCCTGTCCCTCGGCCGCCAGCCCCCACAGATAGGCCCGGCCGAGCATGACCGCGCGGGCACCCAGCGCCAGCGCCTTGACCACGTCGCTGCCGCGGCGGATGCCGCCGTCCAGCAAAACCTCGACCTGGTCGCCGACGGCCTCCGCGATGGCGGGCAGCGCCCGGATCGACGCCGGGGTGCTGTCCAGGTTGTTACCGCCGTGGTTGGACACCGAGATCGCCGAAACACCCGCGTCCACAGCACGTTTGGCGTCATCGATGCGCATGACGCCCTTGAGCATGAACGGTCCGCCCCACAACTCACGCAGCCAGGCGATGTCTTCCCACGTCGGAGCCGGCGTGCCCATCCACTCGCCATAGGCGTGGAAGAACGGCGGCGCGGCCTGACCGTTGATGGCCTGGTTCGGCACCGACAGCTCCGGCGGGCGCAGGGTCTTGCCCCAGGTCCACATGTAGCGGGGCTTGGTCATCACCTCGGGGCTCATCTTGAGGATGGTCTTGAGGTCCATCTTCTCGGGGATCTTGGGACTGCCCCAGTCCCGGCCGTGGCTGAAGCTCCAGTCGGTGGTGACGATCAGGCCCTTGGCGCCGGCCGCGCGGGCGCGCTCGGCCCGGGCTGCGATGTCGTCGCGGCTGCCGAGCCAGTAGATCTGGAAGAACGTCTTGTCGTTCGCCGCGATGACCTCTTCCATCGGCTTACTGGCGAACGACGACAGCCCCATCGCGGTGCCGCGGGCTGCGGCCGCGCGCGCGACGGCGACCTCCCCATCAGGGTGGATCGCCTGCACGCCGGTCGGCGAAATGATCACGGGCAGCGAAATGTCTTGACCCATAACGGTCGTCGCCATCTCGCGCTTGTCCAGCGCACCGATGACGTGCGGCGCGAAGCCGAGCTCGCCGAACGCCGCGACGTTGTCGGCGACCGTCAGCCCCTTCTCACTCGCCGAGATCAGCGAGGAGTAGGCGGACTTGGGGAGCCGCTTCTTCGCGCGCTCCTGCGCGACGGCGACAGTTTCGAACCAGGTATCACGGGCCATGACTAGACAGGACTTTCGTTACAGAACTTTTGCGGGGCTTTGGCCGGCATGGCCAGGAGTTTGAGGGGTATCGGGGCCCTGGCGGAGCGACGGGAAGGATCGGCGCCGCCACTACGGGAGTGGTCGAGGTGCGACTTGGGCTTGTCGCGGTCCTGCGCCAGGGCGGGTTCACCGAAGCCCTGGACGCATTCGGGGTCCGGTCCGTCCATCGGCAGACCGGTGAAGAACTTGGCCGCCATGCAACCGCCGCGGCAGCTGTCATAGTGCCCGCAGCTGCCGCAGGCACCGGCCGACTGGGGCTCGCGAAGTTCGCGGAACAGCGGTGCGTTCTGCCAGACGTTCTGGAATCCGGCCCCAAAACCTGTGTCACTCAGGATGTTTCCGGCAAGGAAGCGCTCGTGGATGGCGAACGGGCAGGCGTACACATCGCCCACCGGGTCGATCAGGCACACCACGCGGCCGGCGCCGCACAAGTTCAGACCGGCCAGCGCACCAGGCTCGCCGAGGCCCGACAGATGGAAGAACGAGTCACCGGTGAGCACGCGCTCGCCCTTGGCGACCAGCCAGTTGTACAGCTGCACCTGCTGCTCGGCGGTGGGATGCAGGTCGTCCCACACGTCGGCGCCGCGACCGGACGGACGCAGCCGGGTGATGCGCAGGGTGGCGCCATAGTTGTCGGCCAGGGCCTTGAAGTCGTCGAGCTGGTCGACGTTGTGCCGGGTCACCACGACCGAGATCTTGGCGTCCTTGAAACCGGCGTTTTTCAGGTTCTCCAGCGCCCGGATCGCCATGGCGAACGAGCCCGGTCCACGCACCGCGTCGTTGATCTCCGCGGTCGCGCCGTCGAGCGAAATCTGAACGTCCACATAGTCACTCGCGGCCAACTTGGCGGCGACCGCTTCGTCGATGCGCACGCCGTTGGTGGAGAACTTGACGCCGACGTGGTGCTCGGTGGCGTAGTCGACGAGTTCCCAGAAGTCCGACCGCACCGTCGGCTCGCCGCCGCCGATGTTCACGTAGAACACCTGCATGCGCTCGAGTTCGTCGATGATGTCCTTGCACTGCCGGGTGCTGAGCTCGCGCGGGTCCCGCTTGCCCGACGACGACAGGCAGTGCACGCAGGACAGGTTGCAGGCGTAGGTCAGTTCCCAGGTGAGGCAGATGGGTGCGTCGAGGCCGTGCTCGAACTGCTCGATCAGCCGGGGCACGGGTGCCGTTGCGGTCATGAAGCGGTGGATCCTTCTTGGCTGTTCTGGTCGGCCGGGATCAGCATCTTGGACTGGACCAGCACGCCGAACGCGTGCAGATACGGCCCCTGCTGGTCATCGTCGATACCGGCGGCGCGGCAGGCGCTGCGAACATCCGGATGGTCGGCCAGCGAGTTGACGATCTCGACGATGATGCGGTTCTTCAGGAACGAAAGTTTGCGTGTACCAAAGTGATACAGCAGCGCACCGAATGGTTCGGGACGGACGGCGACTTGGTGGTGCAGCTGCCAGCCGCGGTCCGGATCGAAGGCCGACGCCGGCGGAGCCGGCAATCCGGCCTCTGCAGGCCCGGTCCGGGCCGCGGCTGGTGCAGACACGGTCAGTAGACCCCGCACATACCGTCGATCGAGACCTCTTCGACCAGAGTCTCGGTGACCAGTTCGGTATCGGAATTCGCCTGCTGATTCGAGTCCATGGATCGCCCCTTTCGCTACCGTGGCAGTTGTCGGGAACTCGACAACTGTGATCCAAGTCGCAAGAATATGGCATCGAGTGCCGAAAAGGAAGGGCGGGTCTGATGCGGACCGATTCGGAGCGTCCCGCGCACACCGGGACCGCCCCACAGCACGGCCGCGTGGGCCGTCGCCGCTCCACGACGCGCGACCACATCACCCACGTGGCGCTCGAACTGTTCGCCACCCGCGGCTTCGACGACGTCAGCGTCGATGACGTCGCCCTGGCCGCGGGAATCTCCCGGCGCACCCTGTTCCGGTACTTCTCGTCGAAGAATGCCATCCCGTGGGCCGACTTCGACGCGAGTCTGACCAACCTGCGGGACCTGCTGAACGCCGTCCCCCATGACGTGCCGCTGGACGCCGCTCTGCGGTCAGCGCTGCTGGAATTCAACAGCTTTGACGAATCCGAGACGCCCCGGCACCGACGCCGGATGCAGGTGATCCTGCAGACCGACGCGCTGCAGGCCTACTCGATGACGATGTACGCGGGCTGGCGCGGCGTGATCGCGGCATTCGTCGCGCGCCGGCTGAACTCCAAGCCGACCGAGCTGGTGCCCCAGACGGTGGCGTGGACGGTGCTCGGCGTGGCGCTGACCGCCTACGAACAGTGGCTGGCCGACGAGACCGTCTCGCTGCCCGATGCCCTGGGCGAAGCCTTCGACATCGTCCGCGACGGCATCAGCGCCGTGTGATTCGTGCACGCTTTTCCGCGGTCAGAGCGGATAACCGTGCACAGATCACGGGAATTTTCGTTCGGGGCGTCGGAAAATGACCGCCCGGCGCGACGATAAGGGTGTGAGGGGCGAATCAGACGGTGATGCTCCGCAGACGCTGCTGGCGCTGTACGACTCGGCGCTGCCCGTGGTCTACGGGTATTTCGTGCGGCGCTGCGGTGATCGGGGCACCGCGGAAGACCTGACGTCGGAGACGTTTCTGGCGGCGATGGACGCCGCCCGGCGAGAGGCGCCGCCGGTGATCTCGGTGCCGTGGCTCATCGGTGTCGCCCGGCACAAGCTCGCCGATCACTACCGCCGCAGGCACGACCGCTTCACCGTGCCCGTATCCGAAACGCCCGAGCCCGCAGAGCCTTTCGACGACTGGGACGCCGAGTTGGACCGGATCGTCGCCGAGGCCGCGCTGGCCCGCTTGCCCGAACAGCACCGCATGGTGCTGACACTGCGATATCTCGATGACCGCCCGGTGCCCGAATGTGCCGAATTGATCGGACGCACCGTGCACGCCACCGAGGCCCTGCTGGTGCGCGCCAAGAGGGCATTCCGAACCGAATACCAGGACGGAGGTGCGTCATGACCGGGCACAACAGTCACGACCCGCTGACGGTCCTGGCCGGCGATGAAATCCCGGTGCAACCCGCCCCGGCCTTCGCGGCCCGGCTCCGGGCGCGCCTGGAAGCCGCCGTCACCCTTCCGAAAGGAGTTGTCATGAGTGGAACCGACACCGCCATTGCCGACCTGAACGCGCCCGTCGCCGTTCCGGTAGAGGTGCCCCGACCGGCGGCCCTCCCCTATCTCGCCGTCGCCGATGCGCGGGCTGCTATCGCCTGGTACGTCGATGCGCTGGGTGCCACCGTCGTCGGTGACCCGGTCGTCATGGACGACGGCCGGATCGGCCATGCCGAGCTGACCCTGGCCGGCGGCGTGCTCTACCTCGCCGACGAATTCTCCGAGCTCGGACTGAAAGCACCGGCACCCCAGTCGGTTTCGGTCAGTCTCATGATCGCGGTACCGGACACGGACGCCGCTCTGGCGCAGGCCCGGCAACACGGCGCACAGGTGCAGCGGGAACCCTACGAAGCCCACGGCTCGCGAACCGCTGTGGTGATCGATCCGTTCGGTCATCGCTGGATGCTCACCGGACCGGTCCCCGTCACGGTCCCGATCCGGCACGGCGACATCGGCTACATCTCGGTGCAGACGCCCGACGCGCAGCGGGCGGCCGCCTTCTACGGCCACGTGCTCGGCTGGACGTACGACCCGGGCACGCACAAGGTGACCGGCAACCGACTGCACACCGGCATCTTCGAGACCACCGGCCCGCAGACGGTGTTCTGCTGCTACGCGGTGCGCGACCTCGACGCGGCGCGGCAGGCGATCCTGGCCGCGGGCGGTCAGGTGGGCACGCCGGAGGACCACGAATGGGGGCCGACCCTGGATGCCACCGATGCCCTGGGCACCGCTTTCGCGGTGTTCCAGCCGACGCCGGACATTCCCCGCCCCGAGCTGAACGGTGCTGGGCCAGGCGAACTTTCGTACCAGACATACGAAGTGACCGACTCGGCCGCGTTCCGGCAGTTCTACGGCCAGGTACTGTCCTGGACGTTCGAACCCGGCCGCATCGAGGACGGGTGGGCCGTCCAGGACTGCCATCCGATGTCCGGTCTGGCCGGCGGCGCCGCCCAGACCGTCACCGTCCCGATGTGGACCGTGACCGATATCGACGCCGCCGTCGTGCGAGTCGTGGAAGCCGGCGGTTCGGTGATCGAAGCGCCGTCCCGACAGCCGTACGGGATGATGGCGCACTGCACCGACGACCAGGGCGCCCGCTTCTACCTCGGAGCTTTCTGAGGGGTGCGCGAAGGCCCGCGTGCCGCGCGGGCATTCGCGCCCACCGAGCCACACATCGCAAGGAACGTCAGCGTCCACGCACCCAGTGCGACCCAGCCCGCGAGGTCACCGATATCGGTCAGAGCGGGCAACCCGTCAGCCAGTCCGAGGTAGTGCCCCGCCACCGCGTACATCCCCAACGGGAACACCATGCTCCAGAGCGCCGCGGTGTAACGCAGCGGCACCCGTCGAATGAGGTGCCGCCAGAACCCGGCCGCGATCAACACCGGGATCAGCCAGGTACCGAACGCGAAGAACAGCACGGCGACCCCGGCGATCAGGCCCCGCGTGGCAACGACCACCGGGGTGTCGGCCATCTGCGCGATGCGAGCGCCGGCGAAGACCGTGATTGCGGTGGCACCCATGGCAATCCAGTAGGGCGGGGTGAGTTCTTGCGCGGTGACCGGATACATCAACATGCGGAGCGCGACCAGAATCCCGGCGGCCGCGTACAGAAAGACACCGACCGACCAGCAGAGCACCGCGAGCAGCGCCAGCGGCCGGTTGGTCTCGCCGAGCAACGGCTGCAGTCCCGCGGCCATGACCGCCACGGACTGGGCGGCGACCACCGCGAGAAACCACGTACCGTTCACGCGGGAGAGGGCGGGCTGCTCCGGATGGCTGAGTACCGCCGTCCACGGAATCAGGTACCCCAGTACCAGCCAGGCCCCGACCCCGACGATCGACAGCCAGACCGACGGTGCGACGTGGCCGTCGAGCAACAATCGGGCACCCAGGACATCGGTACCTGCGACGAACGTGAACAGCGTGAAACTGCGTTCGGGATCGGTCAGGCCATCCCGAAACTCTCTACCGAACAAGACGATTCGCGCGACATTGCCTGCCACCAGCACTGTGTAGGCGATCCCGGCGATCCACAGCAGTACCGCCGACAGCGCGTGCAGTTTCAGTAGGCACGTCGCCGTCGACACGATGCCCGTCGCCATGACCACCGCGAAGTAGCCCGGCTCGAGGGTGCGTACCGCAGCACGCAGGCCCCCGGCCCGAACCTCAGAAGTCATATCGACAGCCAAGCACGCCGCCCCCGGGAACTCAGCCCAAAACGTCGGCGATCGGCACCGCGGCGGCGACCTTGGCCCGGTTCTTCATCACCTTGCCCGGCATGCCGCCGCCAACCACACCGCTGACCGCGCCGTCACGCTCGTAGAAGGCCAGGAACTTGCGGCCGTCGTCCTCGATGATGTGCACCGTGTCACCGGCCTTGGGCTCACCCAGGCACTGGATCTTGACGTCGTACTGGTCGCTCCAGAAGTAGGGCACCACCACGGCGGCCGTGGCATCCTGGCCCAGCATCGCCGGCACGATCACCCGCGCCTGCTCGGCCACGTTGCTCCAATGTTCTACGCGCACTTGGTGTCCCGCCGCGTCGCGCCAGGAGGCGACGTCACCGATGGCCCACACGTTCGGCGCACTCGTCCGGCCGGCGGCGTCGCACACGACACCGTTATCGACGGCGATGCCACTGCCTTCGAGCCAGTCGGTGGACGGGCGCGACCCGATACCGACGACGACGACATCGGCATCGAGCTCGGTGCCGTCGGCCAGCTGGACCTTCTCGACGTGGCCGGTGCCGGTCACGCCGGTGACCCCGACCCCGCAGCGCACGTCGACACCTTCGGCGCGGTGCAGCCGCGCCACCAGTTCACCGATCTCGGTACCCAGCACCGACGCCAGTGGCGTGGGCTGCGGCTCGACGATCGTCACCTCGACACCCATCTTGCGCAGGCTGGCCGCCACCTCGCAGCCGATGAACCCGGCGCCGATCACCACCGCGCGCTTGGCGGCACCGGCGTGCGCGCGCAGCGCCAGCGACTCGTCATACGTGCGCAGCACCCGGATGCCGTCGAGGGTGGGCAGCGACGGGATGGTCCGGGGCACCAGGCCCGTGGCGATGACCAGCTCCTCGTAGGCGACGACCTCACCGTTGGCGAGGGTCACGGTCTGGGCCTCCGTGTCCAGCGCGACCGCGCCCGAACCCAGCAGCAGCGTGATGTTGTTCTCGGCGTAGAACTCGGCGGGCTTGAGCGTCGTGTCGTCGACCTCGGCGCGCAACACGTCCTTGGACAGCGGCGGCCGGTCATACGGCAGATGGACCTCGTCGCTGATCAGCGTGATCGGCCCGGCGTACTCCGCTTTGCGCAGTTGCTCGGCGGTACGTGCAGCGGCCAGACCGCCACCGACAATGACGATGCCTCCGTTTGTAGTCACGTCGGCTTTCTTACACGATGCGGCCGGTGCGAGGTAGGCCACCCTGCGCTTGGTTGCTCAGCAACCCGCCAGGTGTTCAGGCCTGGCCCCAGCCCCCGACCCGGCGCTCCACGATGTTCGACAGCACCACGATGCTTTCGCTGCGTTCGATCGCCGCACTGCCCCTGATGCGCTCGAGCACCGCCTCCAGATGTCTCATGTCGCGGGTCAGGAGATGCAGAATCGCGTCGGACGTGCCGGTCACCGTGGCTGCCGACACCACCTCGGGGATACCCTCCCAGGCCTGCCGCAACTGCGCCGGCGTGATGGTGCCGTGGCAGTACACCTGAACGTATGCCTCTGTCCCCCAACCGATCACATTCCGGTCGACGACGGTGGTGAAGCCGCGGATCACGCCCGTGGCGAGCAGCCGGTCGACGCGCCGCTTGACCGCGGGCGCCGACAGGCTCACCCGCTCACCGATCTCGGCGAACGTGGCGCGCGCGTTGTCCGCCAATTCGGCCAGGATGCGCTCGTCGGTCTCGTCGACGCTTTCCACCGGCCGCACACCTCCATCACGCAATAGATTGTTGAATCGCGAGTGATCACACAATAGATCTGTTACATATGCGCAACAAGCATCGATTGCTTGCGCGCAGTAGTGCTCCTACCATCGAATTATGACGATTACTGATGTCGTCAAGATGGCGACACCGAATTCAGGCTGGCGACCAGACCGGGTGGCCCGCCCCCGGCACTATGTGATGACCCGGCCCACGCATTTCGCCGTCGAGTACGCGATAAATCCGTGGATGGACACCTCCGCCAGCGTCGACACCGCGCTGGCGGTGCGGCAGTGGGAACAGCTGGTCCGGACGTACCGGAGCCTCGGGCACACCGTCGAACTGGTCGAACCGATCCCCGGCCTGCCCGACATGGTGTACGCCGCCAACGGCGGACTGGTCCTGGACGACGGGTTCGAGAAGGTGGCCATCATCGCCCGGTTCACCTATCCGCAGCGCACCGGCGAATCGATCGCCTACGCCGGGTGGATGATGGACCACGGCTACTGCCCGCTGTACACCGAACACACCAACGAAGGCCAGGGTGACCTGCTCATCGTCGGGTCAAAGATTCTCGCCGGCTACGGATTCCGCACCGACCGACAGTCGCACGACGAGGTCGCCAAGCTGTCCGGGCTGCCGCTGGTGAGCCTGCAGCTGGTCAACCCCCGCTTCTACCATCTCGACACCGCATTGGCCGTGCTCGACGACGACACCATCGCGTTCTATCCCCCGGCGTTCGGCGCCACGTCAGTCGCGTTGCTGCGCAAGATGTTTCCGGGCGCCATCGAGGTAGCGGACGCCGACGCCCATGTGCTCGGCCTGAACGCCGTGTCCGACGGACTGAACGTCGTGCATCCGGCCGCCGCCACCGGCTTCGCCGCGCAACTCACCGCCGCCGGTTTCCGGCCCGTCGGCGTCGACCTGTCCGAGTTGCTCAAGGGCGGCGGGTCGGTGAAGTGCTGCACCCTGGAGGTGTACCCGACGTCATGCTGAATGCCGTTGCGGGAGCGCCGCAAAGCACGGCTCAGCTGATCGACCTCGACGACCGCTACGCCGCGCACAACTACGCTCCGCTACCAGTCGTCGCCGCGGCCGCCGAGGGGGTGTGGATCACCGACCCCGAGGGGCGGACTTACCTGGACTGTCTGGCGGCGTATTCGGCGGTGAACTTCGGCCACCGCAATCCCGAGATCCTCGCGACCGCGCACGCCCAGCTGGACACCGTGACCCTGGTCAGCCGCGCGTTCCACTCGGACCGTCTCGGTCCGTTCTGCGCCGCCCTCGCCCAGCTGTGCGGCAAGGATCTGGTGCTGCCCATGAACAGCGGCGCCGAGGCCGTCGAGAGCGCGATCAAGGTGGCCCGCAAGTGGGGCTCAGATGTCAAGGGACTGGACGAACCGAACATCGTCGTGGCACACAACAATTTCCACGGCCGCACGACGACGATCATCAGCTTCTCCGACGACGAGTCGGCACGGCGGGGCTTCGGTCCGTACACGCCGGGTTTCCGGACGGTGCCGTTCGGGGACGCCGACGCGCTCGCGGC
Source organism: Mycobacterium sp. HM-7 (assembly GCF_053852335.1). Lineage (NCBI taxonomy): Bacteria > Bacillati > Actinomycetota > Actinomycetes > Mycobacteriales > Mycobacteriaceae > Mycobacterium > Mycobacterium sp. HM-7. The sequence goes on from NZ_CM132657.1 coordinate 4,894,496, forward strand.
GACAATGGACGACAACACCGCCGCCGTGCTGATCGAGCCGATCCAGGGCGAGGCCGGCATCATCGTGCCACCCGATGACTACCTGCCCCGGGTGCGGGCGCTGTGCACCGAACGCCGCGCGCTGATGATCGCCGACGAAATCCAGTCCGGCCTGGCCCGCACCGGCCGCACCTTCGCGTGCGACCACTGGGGCGTGGTGCCCGACGTCTACGTGCTGGGCAAGGCACTGGGCGGCGGCGTCGTGCCACTGTCGGCGGTGGTGGCCGACCGCGAGGTGCTCGGTGTGCTGCACCCCGGCGAGCACGGATCGACGTTCGGCGGCAACCCGCTGGCCACGGCCATCGGCACCACCGTCGTGGGCATGCTGCAGCGCGGCGAATTCCAGGCCCGGTCAACCGAACTCGGCCGCCATCTGCGCGCCCGCCTCACGGCGATGACCGGGCATGGCGTGACGGCCGTCCGCGGGCTGGGCCTGTGGGCCGGCGTCGACCTCGATCCGGCCGTCGGCACCGGACGGGAGGTCAGCCTGCGGCTGGCCGAGCGCGGTGTGCTTACCAAGGACACCCACGGCCCGACCCTGCGGTTCGCCCCGCCACTGGTGATCACCCCGGCCGAAATCGATTGGGCGATGGACCGATTCGCCGAGGTGCTGGCCGAGCCGTCGACGGTGCGGTGGTAGACCCATAGGATGCGCTTCAATCCGCCACCCAACTGGCCCCCGTTCGCGCCTGACTGGCGACCGGGTCCGGACTGGCAGCCGGATCCGTCCTGGCCGCCGCCGCCCCCGGGATGGGCGCTCTGGGTTGACGACCAAACCCGTTATGCCCCAACAGAACCAGGTCCGCCGCACCGGTCCGGCGCGCGGAAGTGGTGGATCATCGGCGGTGCCGTGCTGGCCGTCGTCGCCCTGGTGGCGGGCGGCACGGTGGTCGCCACCAAACTCTCGCGAGACAACGCGGCATCACCCAGCGCGACGACGACACCGTTCAACGGCCTGACCATCGTGCCGACACACCCGCCGGAGCCGACGGACTTCAACGTCTGGACGCCCGTCGGCGGCGTCGACGCCACGTTCACCAACAACGGCCGCACCGCGCGCCTCGACGCGCATGACACACCGACGGCCGCGTGGGCCGGTCTGATCCAACCCGGCGCTCCGGCGTGCTCGCTGCGCTTCACCGGTCGCGTCCGCACCGCGGCGGGTGGGTACGCCGTCGGGCTCACGACCGTCGCCGACCCCGCCGACCCGGGCTCGGGTCCGATCCCGGCATCGCCCGACAACGACTGGCACACAATCGATGTGACGATCACGACGGCCGGCGAGGTCTCGGTCGACCTCGACGGCCAATCCGCCCTGCGGCGCACGACGGCACCCACCTGCGGCCGGCCCGCGATCAGAGCAACAGCCGGCGCAACGGAATTCGCGGACGTACTGGTCGGGCAGGTGTCCGCGTAGGTCAGTACTTCATGACGCCGCGGTCGACGGCGATCTGCGAACCCGAGATGGTCCCCGCGCCCGGACCGGCCAACCAGGTCACCACGTCGGTGACCTCCTCCGGCGTCATGAATTCCTGCAGACCGGCCTTGCCGTCGTGCGCGACGGGCTTGTACGGCATCGGCGCGAAGCTGTGCAGGTAAGTCGGGTACTTGGAGAAGATCGCGCCCATGGCCTCCGGCTCGATCATCGGCGTCATGATCGAGTACGGGTGGATCGAGTTGACCCGGATGCCGTACTCGCCCACTTCGAGCGCCAGTGCATTGGTCAGGCCGACCAGGCCGAACTTCGAGGCCGCGTAGTGACCATTGCCCGGCGTCGCCTTGAGGCCCGCCGAGGAGCTGACGATGATGATCGACCCGCCGTTACCGGCCTCGATCATCGCGGGCACCACGGCCCGGATGGTGCGCCAGGTCCCCGACAGGTTGACGTTGACCACGCTGTCCCACTGGTCTTCGTCCATCTCGAACAGCCGGCCCCAGCTCAGGACGCCCGCATTGGCCACCAAGATGTCGAGGCGACCGAACTGCTCGACGGCGTCGGCGACGACCTGCTTCTGGGCGGCCAAGTCGCGGATGTCGACCTCGCGGGCGAGGACCTTGCGGCCTTCGGCCTCGACCAGCCGTGCGGTCTCGGCGAGATCCTCCGACGTCGGCATCGGGTAGGTGATGGTGTCCGAGACGGGACCACAGATGTCGATGGCGACGATGTCCGCACCCTCGCGCGCCATCCGGATGGCGTGCGCCCGCCCCTGCCCGCGGGCAGCCCCGGTAATGAACGCCACCTTGCCTTCGAGTGCTCCGCCTGCCGTCATTGCCAGTCCCTTCATCGCGCCGGAATCAACCGCCACGCTAGCAGCCAAACTAGAACGCGTTCTAGTGGCTCCCGAAAGGCGGCCTCGGCTACAGCTCCGCGATGATCTGGGCGCGCTTCGCCGTGTACTCGGCCTCGCTGATGGTGCCCATCGCACGCAGCGTCTCGATCTCCTGCAGCCGCTGCGCGGTCGACGGTGCCGGCGGCTGCGGCACGACGGGCGCGGCAGCCGCGGCCGGTGCCGCCGCGCGCTCACGCTCGGCGGCCGTCGCCCGCCGGACCACGTCCATGACCTGTTGCCGCACGACCGGATTCGACCGGAGGTCGGCCATACCCTCGAGCGCCACCCCGTTGGCCTTGAGAATCTGCAGGATGTCCATGATCGGACCCGAGCGTCCGGTGAGGTCGTAGGTTCGGCCGTCCTGCTCCGACGTCAACCGCACCGGCATCATGCCCGACACCAAAGCGCTTCTCTGCCAGTCGATATGGAACTTGTTGGTCGCCGGATCGACCACGACGACGAGCTTGCGGCTCGTGAGCATCGGCAGCCGGCTCACGGAGGCGAGCACTTTGTCCTGGGCATCGAACGGTGCCAGGCCCGGTCCGGTGATGTGCAGGTTGAGCTTCACCAACGGCTGCTCATTGACCCGGGTGCCCGTCTCCCCCATCCCGGTGACCTCGGCGAGACCCAGCACCCCGCCGACCTCGAGCGCCTCGCGCTCCGCCGACCGCATCTCACCGAACCCGGCCAGCGCGAGCGCGACCAGGACGTCGATGGCGGTGACGACCAGGCCGGTCCAGAACATCCACTTCATCAGCTCGTCTTGCCCGGAGTAGAAGTACACCGCCAAGAAGATCGGGCCCACCAGGCCGCCACACAGCAGGACCATGGCCTGAGCCTTGAGGTAACGCACCAACATTTCAGCCACGCTCCTTGATCAGCCGAACCGCTGCGAGGAACTCTAGTGCCGGTCAGTCGGCAAGGACGTCCAACAGGACGAACGAGAAATTGTCGGCGGCGCCGTTGGCCCGCGCCGTCCCGATGATGATGGCCGAACCGTCGCCCCGGTCGTTGCACGCCGTGGCCGCCTGCAGGTCGTGATGCTCCATCTGACCGTGCACACCGTCGGAGCACATCAGGTAGCTGCCGGGCTGCAGCGGCGTCGCGGAGAGGTGCGCGGCGATGGGCACGCCCTGGCCGAGCGACTGGGTGATGATGTTCGTCGGACGGCCCGCGGCGTCGAGCACGGCGTCGTCGACCGACACCTGGGTCAGCGACTCCCCGGCGACCGAATACACCCGGCTGTCCCCGACGTTGAAGACGATCACCTCGTCGGCGGTCAGACAGACACCCGCGATGGTGGTACCCATCCCGGCGAGCTCGGTGTCGCGGCCCATGTCGTACAGCCAGTCACTGACGTACGACAGCGACGACGTGATGTCGTCGCCACCGGTCCAGCCCGGCGACATGGTCGCGATCATGCTGAGCGCCGTCCGGCTCGCGACGTCGCCACCGACGTGCCCGCCCATGCCGTCGCACACCGCGCACACGAACGGGGACCCGGGCTGCATCCGCATGTCCACCAGGACACCGTTGTGCATCTGGCTGACCCAGCCGCCGACCATCACGGCATCTTCGTTGCGCTTCCGACGTAGTCCGGTGTCGGTGAATGCGCGCACGTTCACCCGCACGACAGGCCACCCCTCATCGTGTTCCCCTCCATCGCGGATGATCCTGCCATCTTTCCTGCAACTACCACGCGCCGACACCTCTTCTCACGGCAAAAACAAAGCGCCGCCCACCCGAAGGTGAGCGGCGCTCCGCTGGAAAAACTAGATCACTTGATGATCTTGGTAACGCGACCCGCGCCGACGGTACGACCGCCCTCACGGATGGCGAAACGCAGACCCTCGTCCATGGCGACCGGCTGGATCAGCACGACGGAGATGTCGGTGTTGTCACCGGGCATAACCATCTCGGTGCCCTCGGGCAGGGTAACCACGCCGGTCACGTCCGTGGTACGGAAGTAGAACTGCGGGCGGTAGTTGTTGAAGAACGGCGTGTGGCGGCCGCCCTCGTCCTTGGACAGGATGTAGACGCTGCCCTCGAACTCGGTGTGCGGGGTGGTGGTGCCGGGCTTGACGACGACCTGGCCACGCTCGACCTCTTCGCGCTTGATACCACGAACCAGCAGACCGACGTTGTCGCCGGCCTGGCCCTGGTCGAGCAGCTTGCGGAACATCTCGACGCCGGTGACGGTGGTCTTGGTGACGGTCGGCTTGATACCGACGATCTCGACCTCTTCGTTGACGTTGATCACGCCACGCTCCACACGACCGGTGACAACGGTGCCACGGCCGGTGATGGTGAAGACGTCCTCAACGGGCATCAGGAAGGGCTTGTCGGTCTCGCGAACCGGGTCCGGGATGGACTCGTCGACGGCCTCCATGAGCTCCTCGACCGACTTCACCCAGGTGGCGTCGCCCTCGAGCGCCTTCAGCGCCGAGACGCGGACCACGGGGGCGTCCTCGTCGAAGTCCTGCGCGGCCAGCAGTTCGCGGACCTCGAGCTCGACGAGCTCCAGGAGCTCCTCGTCCTCGACCATGTCGGACTTGTTCAGTGCGACCAGGATGTAGGGCACGCCGACCTGGCGGGCGAGCAGCACGTGCTCACGGGTCTGCGGCATCGGGCCGTCGGTGGCGGCGACCACGAGGATAGCGCCGTCCATCTGGGCAGCACCGGTGATCATGTTCTTGATGTAGTCAGCGTGACCGGGGGCGTCCACGTGGGCGTAGTGGCGCTTGTCGGTCTGGTACTCAACATGCGAGATGTTGATGGTGATACCGCGCTGACGCTCTTCGGGCGCGTTGTCGATCTGGTCGAACGCACGCGACTCGTTCAGGTCCGGGTACTTGTCGTGCAGAACCTTGGTGATTGCTGCAGTCAGCGTGGTCTTGCCGTGGTCAACGTGACCGATGGTCCCGATGTTGACGTGCGGCTTCGTCCGCTCGAACTTCGCCTTCGCCACTGTGGTGTCCTCCTGGACTTGTTGGTGCTTTTACTCAAAGCAGATGTTGATGTGTTCAGTTGTGGTTTTGCTGGACCAACGACCTACTGGCCGGTGGCCTTCGCGATGATCTCCTTCGACACGTTCGCCGGAACTTCTGCGTACGAGTCGAACACCATGGAGTAGTTTGCCCGGCCCTGGGTCTTCGACCGGAGGTCGCCGACGTAGCCGAACATTTCGGACAGCGGAACCTGTGCCTTGACGACACGCGCACCGCTGCGCTCCTCCATGGCCTGGATCTGGCCACGGCGGGAGTTCAGGTCGCCGATCACGTCGCCCATGTAATCCTCGGGCGTGGTGACCTCGACGGCCATGATCGGTTCGAGGATGACCGGCTGCGCAGCCTGCGCAGCCTTCTTCAGCGCCTGCGAACCGGCGACCTTGAAGGCCATTTCCGACGAGTCGACGTCGTGGTAGGCACCGTCGAGCAGCGTCAGCTTCAGGTTCACCAGCGGGTAGCCCGCCAGGATGCCGTACTGCATGGCGTCCTGCGCACCGGCATCCACCGACGGGATGTACTCGCGCGGGACGCGGCCACCGGTGACCTTGTTCTCGAATTCGTAGGTCGCACCGTCTTCGCCGATGAAGGGCTCGATGCTGATGATGACCTTCGCGAACTGGCCCGAACCACCGGTCTGCTTCTTGTGGGTGTACTCCACGTTCTGCACGGCCTTGCGGATGGTCTCGCGGTAGGCGACCTGCGGCTTGCCGACGTTGGCCTCGACCTTGAACTCGCGACGCATGCGGTCCACCAGGATGTCCAGGTGGAGCTCGCCCATACCGCCGATGACGGTCTGGCCGGTCTCCTGGTCCAGGTGCACCTTGAAGGTCGGGTCTTCTTCGGCGAGCTTCTGGATCGCCGTACCCAGCTTCTCCTGGTCGCTCTTGGTCTTGGGCTCGATGGCCACCTCGATAACCGGGTCCGGGAAGGTCATGGACTCCAGGACGATCTGGTTGCTCGGGTCGCACAGGGTGTCACCGGTGGTGGTGTCCTTGAGGCCGATGACCGCGTAGATGTGACCGGCGGCAGCCGAATCGACCGGGTTCTCCTTGTTGGAGTGCATCTGGAACAGCTTGCCCAGACGCTCCTTCTTGCCCTTGGTCGAGTTGATGACCTGAGCACCGGAGTCGACCTTGCCCGAGTAGACGCGGACGTAGGTCAGCTTGCCGAAGAACGGGTGCGTCGCAACCTTGAACGCCAGGCCCGAGAACGGCTCGTCGGCCGACGGCTTGCGCGAGATGATCTCGTCTTCCTTGCCCGGGACGTGGCCTTCGGCGGCCGCGACGTCCAGCGGGGTCGGCAGGTAGTCGATGACCGCGTCGAGCATGGGCTGAACGCCCTTGTTCTTGAACGCGGAACCACACAGCACCGGGTAGGCGGCGCTGGTGACGGTCAGCTTGCGCAGGCCGGCCTTGATCTCGTCGACGGTCAGCTCTTCGCCGCCCAGGTACTTCTCCATGAGCTCGTCGTCGGTCTCGGCGACGGCCTCGATCATGGCGGTGCGGTACTCCTCGGCCTTCTCCTGAAGGTCGGCGGGAATCTCGACGACGTCGTACTTCTCACCGAGCTTGGTCTCGCCGCGCCACACCTTGGCGTTCATCTCGACCAGGTCGACGATGCCCTCGAAGTCGCCTTCGGAGCCGATCGGCAGCTGGATCGGGATGACGTTCGCGCCCAGGCGGTCCTTCATGGTCTGGACCGAGAAGTAGAAGTCGGCGCCCAGCTTGTCCATCTTGTTGACGAAACAGATGCGCGGCACGTCGTACTTGTCGGCCTGACGCCACACCTGCTCGGACTGCGGCTCCACGCCTTCTTTGCCGTCGAACACGGCAACGGCACCGTCGAGCACGCGCAGCGAACGCTCCACCTCGACGGTGAAGTCGACGTGGCCCGGGGTGTCGATGATGTTGATCTGGTTGTCGTTCCAGAAGCAGGTGGTGGCAGCGGACGTGATGGTGATACCACGCTCCTGCTCCTGCTCCATCCAGTCCATCGTGGCGGCGCCGTCGTGGACCTCACCGATCTTGTACGAGATACCGGTGTAGAAGAGGATGCGCTCGGTCGTCGTCGTCTTGCCGGCGTCGATGTGCGCCATGATGCCGATGTTGCGGACCTTGTTCAGGTCGGTCAGCACGTCCTGTGCCACGGCTAGATTCCCACTCTTTCAGTTGCTTTAAGTAAATCCGCGTCGCCCGGAGGGCGGTCAGTTGTGAATCAGATGCGCCGGCCGCCGGCATTGGCGGCCGGCGATTGAGTCACCAGCGGTAGTGCGCGAAGGCCCGGTTCGCCTCGGCCATCTTGTGGGTGTCCTCGCGTCGCTTGACGGCGGCACCCAGGCCATTGCTGGCGTCCAGGATTTCGTTGGCCAGACGCTCGACCATGGTCTTCTCGCGGCGAGCCTTCGAGAAGCTGACCAGCCAGCGCAGCGCCAGGGTGGTCGAGCGGTCCGGACGGACCTCGACCGGCACCTGGTAGGTCGCGCCACCGACACGGCGGCTGCGGACCTCGAGGGACGGCTTGACGTTGTCCATGGCGCGCTTCAGCGTCACGACGGGGTCGGTGCCGGTCTTCTCACGAGCCTGCTCCAGGGCGCCGTACACGATGCGCTCGGCCAGCGACTTCTTGCCGTCCAGCAGCACCTTGTTGACGAGCTGGGTAACCAGCTGCGAACCGTAGACCGGGTCGTTGACCAGCGGCCGCTTCGGCGCGGGGCCCTTGCGTGGCATTAGCTCTTCTCCTTCTTGGCGCCGTAACGGCTGCGTGCCTGCTTGCGGTTCTTCACACCCTGGGTGTCCAGCGAGCCGCGGATGATCTTGTAACGCACACCGGGGAGGTCCTTCACACGACCGCCACGCACGAGCACCATCGAGTGCTCCTGCAGGTTGTGGCCTTCACCCGGGATGTAGGCCGTGACCTCAACCTGGCTCGTCAGCTTCACGCGGGCGACCTTGCGCAGAGCCGAGTTCGGCTTCTTGGGGGTGGTGGTGTACACGCGGGTGCACACACCACGGCGCTGCGGACTGCCCTTGAGTGCCGCGGTCTTGACCTTGGTGGTCTTGTCGTGGCGACCCTTGCGGACCAGCTGGTTGATGGTTGGCATCTATCGGCTTTCTCTATTGCGTGTCGTACTGCGGTTTAAGTCTCTGTACTGCGGTTTCCGCCTGATCGCGTACCCGCGTCCGGGCGTGTCGCACGAGGCCAGGTACAGACCTTGCGGTGCACCACGGACATGCGAATTGGCCCGGCGTGCAGGCTTGCCCGCAAACACAATGAATGCAAGCGCCCAGTCGGCCAGGCACGAACCACCACGATACCAGTACGGACCGCCACGATCCAAACCCGCCAGGAGGACTCAAACCGCAGGTCAGAGCCGTGCAGCCGGGAGCGTGATCAACACCTTACAGCTGGCGGGACGTCCGTCGGCCCATCAGGAGGACTCCGAGAATGACCGCGAAGATCACCACCACCCCGCCACCGAGGACCGCGATTCGTGGTACCGACCAGAACGCCGGAGCGAGCTGACCAGTGTGCGCCGACCGGACGGAAACCGGCAACGGTAGCGGCCCGCCGGCCACCACCGCGGCGAACGACTTCGCCGAATCAGAGGTGAACTGCCCATGGATCTGGGTGCGCCCGGTCGTGATGGGCTCCAGCAGGGCCGGCGCACTGACCACCTGCGTGTCGACGGTGAAGGCGGTCCGGGCGCCGGTGTTCGCCGCGGTGAACGTCGACCAGACATCGGCGGCCTTGTCGTCGAAGGTCACGAAGACGACATAGTCGCCGCGCTGCCCACCCTGCCGGGCCGAGGCGTCTTTGATCTGGTCGCCGCTGATGATCGACTTGTCCAGCAGATACACCTGCTTGTGGTCGTCGGAGCATGTGATGAGCGGCAGATTCGGGTCGTCGTGGTCGGCGAGCTGGTCCGGCTGATCGCAGCGGGTCGCCTGGAACTGCAGCGCCAACAGCTGAATCTGCGGTTGCGCACTCTGCCGCAGCGCCTTTTCATCGGCGATGCGCTGGCTGGCGGCCACCTGCGGGGCCGGTGGGGTCTGCGACGGGTGCGATGGGTCCGTCGCGTCGAGCTTCGCCGGGATCACGTGGATGACCGGCCGGATATAGAGGCGGCCGACGGCGGTGACGCCCTTCAGCTGCGCTTCGGTCACGTCGGTGGCGCTGACCTCGAGGGCGCTCCCGTCGAGCCGGACGGCGACGTCGTGTCCGCCCAGGTGACCGATCCGCGATGCGACGACCTTGCGTGTCTGCGCGAGGGCGTCCGGCGTCGTACCGGGCGGTGCCTGGATCTCGAGCGAGGCCTGGATCGTCGGGCGGGGCTTGCCCGGGCGCCAGATGTCCCTGGTGGCGAAGACCGTCGCGCCATAACTCAGCAGTAGAACCGCCAGCACCAGGCCGACGAGCCAGCGGGGCACCCGGGACGGCGCGGGCTCGGGCCGCGGCGGCGGCCAGGTAATCGGTATGCCCGGCGGCGGTTGGGGTGGCTGCCAGCCGGTGTGGTCGTCAGACATCAAGCCTCCCCGATCAGGCCGAGTCGCGCTCGTTCATCCCCCGCGCCAGTCGAACCACCATGTCGGTGAACACCGCGTCGGTGTCGACGCCGTCCATCACGCCCGTCATCTCCAGCAACACGAAACCATGCAGGGCCGACCAGAACTCCAGCGCCGCGTAGAAAGCGTTCTCACCGTCGAGCCCGTACGACGCCAGGACCGCGATCACCGGGCCGGCCGCCGCGTGCGTCGCCGCGGTGTACTCGGGATCGTCGCCGCCCAGCGGCATCCGCGTGAATGCGGAGTACCGGCCCGGATGATGATGGGCGTAGCTGCGATAGGCACTGGCCATCGCCATCACCGCATCGTCCCGGCTGCGGCCCTCGCCGACGGTGTTGAGCATGCCGATGATGTCGTCGATGACGCGCATCCGGACGGTGCGGCGCAGGTCGTCGAGACTCTGCACGTGGTTGTACAGGGATGGACCCTTGGTGCCGAGCTGGTTGGCCAGCGCATTGATGGTCAGCGAATCCCAGCCCTCGCGGTCGAGGAACGTCAGGGCCGCGCCGACGATAGAGTCCCGGCTGAGCTTGGTGGTGCGCGCAGTGGTCCGCGACCGCGCCGGCGCAGCCGGTCGGGCATCCCCAACCGCTTGCGACTCTGGCCGAGGTGCCATCTGCTCGATCCTCCGGTGTTCTGTTGGGGTTCCATCGACCGCGGCGCGGTCAGTTAACTAATGACTCTAACCTCTAGACGCTGCACATACGTCGCCATTTGGGCGAATCTTGTAACCGCGTCTCACGGCAAGTCCCACAGAACGGACCAACCTACTCCGCAGCACCTGCCCCGCAACGTAGGCTCCCAGATACCGCACCGCGGTGCACGTCATCGCCAGCCCAGAACGAAGGGAACCATCGTGAGTCGCAAAGCATGGGGAACCGCATTGGTTGCCGGACTGCTCACGGTCCCGCTCGCCGTCGGCGCACCCCACGCCGCCGCGGTCAACGGCGACACCCACATCGTCGGCACCGGCCTCACGCAGACCATCGACTGCCACGACGGCACCCTGTTCGTCAACGGGAGCGGCAATACCATCACCGCTTTCGGCTCCTGCTGGGCGGTGACCGTCCAGGGCTCGTCCAACACCGTCATCGCCGACACGATCGTCAATGACGTCACCGCCTACGGCTTCAATCAGACGGTCATATTCCACAATGGAGATCCGGCACTCATCGACATCGGTCACCAGCTGGGATTGGGCAACCGGCTCAATAAGATCCCCTGACCGGGTCCCGCATCAGGTGCCGGTAACGCCGACAGGGAGGGACACCGTATGAACCCCAACCGAATCGTGACGGCGGCGGGCGTCGTCGCCGCCACCGCTCTGGTGCTGACCGGCTGCGGATCGCAGGACAGCCAGCCCGGCAGCAGCAGTTCGAGCGCCGCGGGCTCGCCAGGAACCTCGGCGCTGCCGACGACGGCCCAGGTCGAGGTCGGCAACACCATCAACTACAGCGCGGTGGGCACCACCCGTGAAATCGATTGCGGCAACGGCAAATCGCTGACCGTGGGCGGCGCCAACAACACCCTGACCGTCAAGGGCACCTGCGCCAAGGCGAACATCGGGGGCACCGACAACAAGGTCACCTTCGCCAAGGTCGACCAGGAGCTCGACGTCGTCGGCATGCACGCCACCGTCACCTACAAGGACGGGTCGCCGAAAATCACCAACACCGGGACCGGCAACACCGTCACCAAGGGTTAGCTCTCACGCCTTCGCCCCGTGCCGGCCCGCGCCCCCGGCGAACCGCTGTGCGCCCGCGATCGACTCCTCCGCCACCCGCACCAGGCTGGCGAACTCGAATTCCATTGCGGATTCCTCGGATTCGCCCCATTGACGCAGCGCGGACATCCGGTCGGCGCGCAGACACAACTGCGGCAACGCGGCCAGCTGGTGGGCCAGTTCTTCGGCCTTCTCGCGGGCCTGCCCGTGCGGCACGACCCGGTTGGCCAGGCCGATGTGCAGCGCCTCGGCGGCGTCGACCGCCCGGCCGGTGAGGATCAGATCCATGGCACGGCTGTGCCCGATCAGACGGGGCAACCGGACCGTGCCGCCGTCGATGAGCGGGACACCCCAACGCCGGCAGAAGACACCGAAGGTGGCGTCCTCCTCGACGACGCGCAGGTCGCACCACACCGCCAGCTCCAGTCCGCCGGCGACGGCGTAACCGCTGACCGCGGCGATCACCGGCTTGGACAGCATCATCCGGCTCGGGCCCATCGGTCCCGGCCCGGTCCGATGCGTCTGATTCATCTCCGGGGTGCCGAATGCCTTGAGATCGGCACCCGCACAGAAGGTTCCGTGGTCGCCCCACAGCACCGCGACGGCCGCGGAGTCGTCGCGGTCGAACTCGTCGAACGCCTGGTACAGCGCTGCCGCCGTCGGCCCGTTGACGGCGTTGCGGGCACCGGGCCGGTCGATGATGACCGTCGTCACCGGTCCGTTCTTCTCCACGCGCACGGGTTCGGTCATGGTGCCTCCATCGGTTCATCGCGCCGCGCTACCAGTTCGGCGGCGAAGTCTGCATAGGCCTGCCGCAACCGCTCGCCGGGCCAGTCGCCCGGGAGCAGATCGGCAGGCAGTACGGGGTCGGACAACAGGTGCCGGACGATCGCGGCCGCGGCTACGAAGCGGCCGGGAACGTCTGTGGCCGAGTCGATTTCGTCGAGCAGCCGCCGAGCGGTCGCGATCCAGGCGGGCAGATCCCACAGGACGGCGGCCAGGCCCGCCGGATCGTCGTCGCGGCTGGTCAGGATCCGGGCGTTCGCGGTGATCTCTTCGGGCAGTTCACCGGCAAGATTGGCCGGACGTAGCCACAGGCCCTCGCGCAGCTCGCCGAACCTGTGCTGCAACAGGTCGTTTCGCAGGTCGGCCCGGGTCCGGGCATCGGCCCCGATGGTGGTGATGACGACCGTCATCCAGTCGCCGCGCCAGGGCCGGGTCTTCGGGTCGATGGCGGCGTCCTGCCGTCGTTGCCGCGCCAGCAGACGGTCGGCGAGCCGGTAGCCGTCGGCCGAACGCACCAGGTCGCCGGCGCTGACCATTCTGGTCAGCGCCACCCGCAGCGTCTGTTCCTTGATGTCGAAATCCGAAGTGAGCCGGACCAACTCGGCCGCCGAAGCCCACGCCGGGTGGGCACCCAGCAGCACGCTGAGCACCACCGACCGGGCGGTCATCCGCTTCAGGTCAGCCACAGTGGTCAGACCCCGGAGGCAACCCGGCCTGCATCCCCGAACGGATCGTCGCGATGGCGCACCGCCTGCCGGAAGCCGTGCTCGACGGCGTCGGCGACGAACGCGTGACCTTCGGGCGTGTGCCGGGCGATGCCGTCGAACACCGTGCTGACCATTCGGCTGGTTGAAACCCCCTGCTGCAGCAACGACGTGTTACAGGCCAACTTCGCCATGATCAGCTGGTTGACCGGCATGGCCGCGATGCGGGCGACGAGGCGCTCGGTCCGTTCGTCGAGGTCCTCGGGCTCGGGCGCCTCGACAGCCAGACCCCACTCGGCGGCCTGTGCACCGGTGATGCAATCCCCGGTGAACAGAAGACGTTTCGCGCGCTGGTCACCCAGCCGGTGGGCCCACAATCCGCCCGCGGGCACGCCCCACACGCGCATGGGCGGGTAGCCGATCTTGGCATCGGAGGCCGCGATCACCTGGTCGGCGTGCAGCGCGATGTCGGTACCGCCGGCCACGCAGTAGCCGTGGATCTTCACGACCGTCGGCTTGTCGCAGTGCATCAGGCTCGAGAAGCCACGGACGAAGCGACTCATCATCTGATAGTCGATCATCGGGTCCCAGGGCTGATTCGGCAGATGGTTGACGGCCTGGGTCTTGCCGTCGAGCACGGTGCCCTGGTGCTCCGCGCCGCCGGCCGCTCCCGTGCCGTCCGCGTAGGCGCTCAAATCGAAACCGGCACAGAACCCTTCGCCCCGGCCGGACACGAGGATGACGTGCACGTTCGGGTCGAGGTCGGCCCGCTCGACGCACGCCGCCAATTCCAGCGGGGTGTCCGCGACGATCGAGTTGCCCTTTTCCGGACGGTTGAACGTGATCCGGGCGACGCGATCGGCGACCTCGTACGTCATCGTCTTCAGGTTGTCGAAATCCACAAACTCACCTTTCCAAGAGCTGGAGGCACCCCAGCCCTGAAGTAGAAAACTCAGCCCTTGACGAGGGCGCGTTCGATGATCGGGGCCAGGTCCAGGCCCGTCGGCAGCGTGCCGAAGGCACCACCCCACTGGTGGTCGAGGCGGCTGACGAGGAATGCCTCGGCGACGGCCGGGTGCCCGTGCCGCACCATCAGCGCGCCCTGCAGGGCCAGCGAAATGTCTTCGGCCACCTTGCGACCCCGGTATTCGAGGGTCTGCAGATCGGTGAGTTGCGCCTTGAGCGCGGCGACGTGCGCGTCCAGGCGGGGGTCCTGCGCCTGCGTTTGTGCCAGTTCGTCGAACAGCACCTCGACGCATTCGGGCTTGGTCGCCATGGCGCGCAGCGTGTCGAGCGCGCTGACGTTGCCCGAGCCTTCCCAGATGCCCATCAACGGTGCCTCGCGGTAGAGCCGCGGCATACCGGACTCCTCGGCGTAGCCGTTGCCGCCGAAGCACTCCATGGCCTCCGCGGCATGCGGAGTCGCACGCTTGCACACCCAATACTTCGCCGCCGCCAAACCGATTCGGCGGAAGAGGCTTTCCCGGTCGTCGCCGCGGACGGCCCGGTCCGTGGCGCCGGCCATGCGCATTGCCAGCATGGTCGCGGCCTCTGCTTCGACGGCCATGTCGGCGAGCACGTTGCGCATCAGCGGCTGGTCGATCAGGTAGGCGCCGAACGCCTTGCGGTGCTGAGCGTGGTGCACGGCCTGGGTCAGCCCGGTGCGCATGCTGGTGGCGCTGCCCAGCGTGCAGTCCAGGCGGGTGAGGTTGACCATCTCGATGATGGTCGGGACACCGCGGCCCTCCTCGCCCACCAGCCAGACCGTCGCGCCGTCGTACTCGATCTCGCTGGAGGCGTTGGCGTGGTTGCCGAGCTTGTCCTTGAGCCGCTGGATGAACATGCGGTTGCGGGTGCCGTCGGGCAGGACCCGGGGCAGGAAGAAGCACGACAACCCGCCGGGTGCCTGCGCCAGGACGAGGAACATGTCACCCATGGGCGCCGAGGTGAACCATTTGTGCCCGCGCAGTGAGTAGGTGCCGTCGCCGTTGGGGGTGGCCTGGGTGGTGCCGGCGCGCACGTCGGAGCCGCCCTGCTTCTCGGTCATGGACATGCCCGCGGTGATACCTGCTTTGGTGGCAGGCACTTTCAGCTCGGGGTCGTACACCCGGCTGGTCAGCAGCGGCTCGTAGACCTTGGACAGTTCGGGGTTGAACCGCAGCGCAGGGACGACCGCGTAGGTCATCGAGATCGGGCAGACGTGCCCGGGCTCGGGGGCCCAGGCCGACATCTTCGCCGCGCGGACGACGTGGGCGCCGGGACGGTCGTCGGCCCACGGCGCACCGTGCAGGCCGTGCGTCACCGCGGCGTTCATCAACTGGTGGTAGGCGGGGTCGTATTCGACCTCGTCGACGCGGTGCCCGTAGCGGTCGTGGGTGTGCAGGATCGGGACGTTGCGGTCCGCGAGTTCACCCCAGCGCTGCGCGACCGGGCTGCCGCCGAGCGCACCGACCTCGTGGACCTCGTCGACGCCCCACTCGCCGCCTTCACGGATCAGCGCCTCGGCGAGCGCCGGGAAGGTGGCGGGGTTGTAGTTCTCCAGCGGCGGAACCTGATTGGTGACGACATGCGTATCAGCCATGTCCCCACTATTACACTTTTCCGACAGTCGCACAAGAACTGTATATATCTCCTAGTGACGCACCACGACCTCGGTGGCGCGATCGCCGCGGTGCACGAAGTACCCCAGCGTCACGATGACGAACCAGATGGCACCCACCAGGATCGCGGTCCGGCCGTCGTCGGTGAAGAACAGCAGCACGACCACGAGCACCAGGAACCCGAGCGCCAAGACGTTGGTCACCGGCGCCCCCGGCAGGCGGTAATCCGACGCCGGCAACACTCCCTCGGCGACCCGCCGACGGTAGATCAGGTGCGCCACCAGGATCGAGCCCCACACGAAGATGATGCCGATGGTCGACACCGAGGTGATGTACGCGAACGCCTTGTCCGGTGACAGATAGTTCACCAGGACACCGACACCCATGGTCAGGACCGAGAAGCAGATGGCGAGCATCGGCACGTGCCGGCTGCTCAGCGACTGCAGTCCGGCGGGCGCGTCACCGCGCTGGGCCAGGCTGCGCACCATGCGGCCCGTCGAATAGATGCCCGAGTTGCACGACGACAGCGCCGCCGTCAGGAGGATGAAGTTCACGATGCCCGCGGCCGCAGGGATGTTCAGGTACTGGAACACGGCGACGAACGGGCTCTGGCCGGCGTGGTAGTTCCGCCAGCCCTGCACCGACAGGATCACGATCAGCGCGCCGACATAGAACAGGCCGATGCGGAAAGGCAGCGTGTTGATGGCCTTGCGCAGCGTCACCTTCGGGTTCTCGGCCTCGCCCGCCGTGACCCCGACCAGCTCGACGCCGACATAGGCGAACACCACGATCTGCAGGCTGAGCAGTGCCGAGCTGAACCCGGTCGGGAAGAAGCCGCCGTCGTTCCAGAGATTGGTCAGGCTCGGCCCGGTGGCCGGGCCGAAACCGGCGATCGGCAGCAGCACCCCGATGCCGATGAGGATCATGCCGATGATCGCGGTGACCTTGATCATCGAGAACCAGAACTCGGCCTCACCGAAGATCTTCACCGAGATCAGGTTCGCCACGAACAGCACCAGCAGGACGACAAGCGCCGTCACCCACTGCGGGATGTCGTGCCCCCACGGCCAGTACTGCACGTACTTGCCGGCGACGGTGATCTCGGCCATGCAGGTCGTGGCCCACACGGCCCAGTACGTCCAGCCGTTCGCGAACCCGGCGAACCGGCCCAGGAATTCTTCGGCGTACTCCGAGATGCTGCCCGACACCGGGCGGTACACCAGCAACTCACCGAGCGCCCGCATGATGACGAACACGGCCAGACCGGCCGTCAGGTACGCCAGGATCAGTGCCGGGCCGGCCTTCTCGATGGCGCCACCCGCGCCATAGAACAGGCCGGTGCCGATGGCGCCGCCGATCGCGATCATCTGCACAGTTCGTGCAGATAGACCGCGCTCGTAACCGGCGTCGGGTGTCTCTGCTACCTCAGTGTTGGCGTCTTGCACCCGAGGTGTCTATCACAGATGGCGCGCCGACTAAACGTTCTCGCGGAGGAACGCGATGTCGTCTTTGCGGCCGTCCTCGGACGTCTCGCAGATGACCGGAGCATCCGCGGCGCGAACCACCGCCGCCAGCAACTGCGGGTCGATCTGGCCCATACCGAAGTTGGCGTGCCGGTCGGCCCCGGAGCCGGCGGCGTCGCGGGAGTCGTTGCAGTGCACCAGATCGATACGGCCGGTGATGGTTTTGATGCGCTCCACCGCGTCGACCAGAGCCTCCCCCGCCGCCCAGGCGTGGCAGGTGTCCAGGCAGAAGCCGATGCCCTTGTCGCCGATGCGGTCCCAGAGCCGGGCGATGGTGTCGAAGTGCCGCGCCATCGCGTGATCACCGCCGGCGGTGTTCTCCAGGTACACCGGCATGTCGGTCTCGAGCGCGTCGAGCGCCTTCACCCACCGCTCGAAGCCGGCGTCCATGTCGTTGTCGTCGGCGTGCCCGCCGTGCACGATCACGGCCGTCGCGCCGATCTCGGACGCCGCGTCGCACGTGTCCTGCAGGATCTTGCGCGACGGGATGCGCACCTTGTTGTTGGCCGACGCGACGTTGATCAGATACGGCGCGTGGACATACAGCGGCACGGTCGACGCGCGCAGAACCTCGGCGTCCTCGCGCGGTGCGGGCTTCTTCCAGCTCTGCGGGTTGCCGAGGAAGAACTGCACCACATCGGCACCGTCGGAGGCGGCCGCGGCCAGTGGATCGGTGTTGTCGACGTGCGAACCAATCAGCATGTGGCCCAGCCTAGTTGCGCCGCCCGACAGTCCGTCGGCCCGAGGTCTGCCGCACCGCCCGGTCGCGGCCTACCGCGGGATCCTGTCGAGCATGCCATTCGCGATGGCCGTCGCGGCACCTGCGGGATCCGCCGAGCACACCAGGTTGTCGACGACAACGCGATCCCTGGCCGCCATCGTTCGCGTGCATTGGGGACCGCCACCCGCCACCGCAGCCTGAAGCGACAACGCGTCCCCGTTGACCTGGAGCGCGCTGGTGTGTTGGGTACCGGACTGACCGGCGACCGTCAGTCCGACGTCGATGTTGGCGCACTGCTGCCAGACGGCCTGCTGCGCTCCGACCCAGGCGCGTGCCGCGCCGGCGTCAGGGAACCCGACCGCGCCCGCGCTCACCTGCACCATCGGGGAAGCGGTGCTGATGTAGTTGACGTAGTAGACGCCGGTCTGCCCGCTCCCGTCGAGTGCCGCGTGCAAGCCGTTGGTGGCGACGACACCGCACTGCGGCGGGGTGAACGTGATGCTCAGACCAACGCCGGCGTGCCGCCAGGTAGCGGTCTTGACCAGAGTCGGGTCGTTCATGAGGCGCCTGAGTTCGTCGACGGGCAGGACGACGCGCTGCAGGTCCGCACCAGGGGGCGGTGCCACCGTGGTCGCCGATGACGTGCCGGCCTGCGGCGCCGCAGTGGGCTCCCCGCCGACGGATTCGCTGCACGACGCGAGCAGCGTGACGACCGCACCGAACGCCAAAACCATTGGTGCACAACGCGTTACCGAAAATTTCGTCATGCCGGCACCTTCGCGGCGATGAGGTTTACCAGCGCCCCGGTTCCGGCGCCGACCGCAGCAGGGTCACTGCCACACACCGTCAGGTCGATGACCACATTGCTGCGGGAACTGATACCGCGACCGCAGGCCCAGCCCGGCTCCGGCGGCGCCGTGCGATTGTTGACCAGGGTTTGCACTCCACCGGCCACGGCCGGCGAGCCGAGCACAAAGGTTGCCGGCGGCAGCTTGACCTGCACCGACTTGCCCGCACACGTCTGCCACCCCTTGACGGTCGCAGTTACCCGATCCTGGGCATCCTGGGCCGTCTCGTAAAGGATCGCCGACGCGATGGCAGAGAAGCTGCCGGAGCCGTCGGCCGGCGCATAATCCTCGGTGCGCACCAGCACGACCGGCGTCTCCGAGTACGACTGGATGGCAGCATCGACCACCGCATCCACGCACGTCATGTCCGAGACGTAATCGTCGGGCAGCAGCGACAGAGAATCGTGGCTCTCACTGATTCCGAGATTCGGCACGTTGACCGCGGTGCTGACCTGATTCGCGGCGGGCATGAGGCCTTTGAGTTGGTCCATCTGCACCAGCGGGCCAGGCGGTGGCGGCGATGACGGTGGCGGCGATGACGGTGGCGCACTCGTGGGCGCCGCGGCGGTCGATGCCGAAGGTGATGTCGTCGTCTCGCGTGAGCCGCTGGTGTCATCCGAGCCGCAGCCCGCAGTCGGTGCCACGAGAACGATGGCAGCCGCGAAGATGTGCAGTCGCAAAATAGTCCCCTCCCCCAGGGACAGTCTCGCACGCGCGGGCGGACGTCCCCGGCGCTGAAAGTCGGGGGCCGCGGATCGTCACACCTTGCGCGCGCCCACAGGTAGCCAACACAGGCGCTCCCAGGTGTGATATTGGCAAACTATTGCAGCCGTTGACAATCCACCAACGAGTCGCTTGGCCTGGCGAAATCCCCTGGCACGCAACCGCTTACCGAATCTCCGGCAACCATCACCGCCTCGCCACCGAACCTCGATCAGGTGACCTGCGTCACCATGTGAACCGATCGAAACCTGGTCTCGTGACCAAGGTGAAGGGAGAGACCATGACTGTAATCGCAAGTGTCCGTGGCGAACTGCCGCCCAATCGCTACACCCAGGAGGAAGTGACCGATGCGTTGCTGGCACTGCCCGGCTACGCCGAACACTCCGAGGCGATCCGCAAATTGCATCGCAGCGCGAAGGTCTACAGCAGGCACACCGTGCTGCCGCTCGAGGACTACGCCGCGCTGAACGACTTCGGCCGCGCCAACGACATCTTCATCGAGCACGCGGTGAAGCTGGGTTGCGCCGCGGTGCTGGGCGCGCTGGAGGACGCAGGCCTCGAGCCCACGGACGTCGACGTCATCTACACCACCACGGTGACCGGGGTGGCGGTCCCGACCCTCGACGCCCGGATCGCCACCCTCATCGGCATGCGCCCCGACGTTCGTCGGGTACCCATGTTCGGACTGGGCTGTGTGGCGGGCGCCGCCGGTGTAGCCCGGGTCCACGACCACCTGCGCGGCGCGCCCGACGGTGTCGCGGTACTGCTGGCTGTCGAACTGTGTTCACTGGTGCCCAAGAACGAGCCCTCGATGGCCACCGTCGTCGGCTCCAGCCTGTTCGGCGATGGCGCTGCCGCGGTGGTCATGGTCGGCGACCGCCGTGCCCTGCAGCTCCCCGAGACCGGGCCAGAGGTACTCGATTCACGCAGCCATCTGTACCCCGATTCGCAACGCACCATGGGCTGGGACATCGATGCCAGCGGCTTCCGGTTGGTGCTCTCCCCCGACGTGCCGAAGGTCGTCGAAAAGTACCTCGGCGACGATGTCACGAAATTCCTTGCCGCACATGACCTTCAGATCGACGACATCACCACCTGGGTCAGCCACCCCGGCGGCCCCAAGGTCATCGAAGCCATCACCGCAACGCTCGGCCTTCCCGACGACGCGCTCGAGCTGACCTGGCGGTCCCTGGCCGAGGTGGGCAATCTGTCGTCGGCCTCGGTCCTGCACGTCCTGCGTGACACCATCGCCAAGCAGCCCCCATCGGGTAGCCCTGGACTGATGCTGGCCATGGGGCCGGGCTTCTGTTCCGAGCTCGTCCTGTTGCGCTGGCGGTAGGCCGATGACCTGGTATCTGCTGTTGATAGCCGCCGTCGCCGTGGAGCGCGGCGTCGAACTCGTCGTCTCCAAGCGCAACCTCGCCTGGTCGATGCAGCGCGGGGCCGTGGAGTTCGGCTTCGGCCACTACCCCGCCATGGTCGTCCTGCATATCGCGTTCCTGGTGGGGTGCGTGGCCGAACCCCTGCTACTGCACCGGCCGTTCATCCCCGCGCTCGGCTGGCCGATGTTCGCGATCGTGGTCGCGGCGCAGGCACTGCGGTGGTGGTGCATCACGACACTGGGCCCGCAATGGAACACCCGCGTCATCGTCGTGCCGGACGCACCGCGCGTGGTCGGCGGCCCCTACCGCTGGATTCCGCACCCCAACTACGTGGCTGTGGTGATCGAAGGCTTCGCCCTGCCGCTCGTGCACTCGGCATGGGTGACCGCGATCGCCTTCACCGCGCTCAATGCCCTGCTGCTGCGGACCCGGCTGCGCGTCGAGAACGCAGCTCTGGCGAGCCTGTCGTGATCGACCTGCTGGTGGTCGGCGGCGGTCCCGCGGGACTGGCGACCGCGCTCTATGCGGCGCGCGCCGGTCTCGAGGCCGTCGTCGTCGAACGCCGGCCGGGCGTCCTGGACAAGGCCTGCGGTGAGGGCATGATGCCCCACACCCTGGCTCACCTGGACCGACTCGGCGTGACGGCGCCGGGCTGCCCACTTCGCGGGATCAGCTATCACGCGGGCGCCACCCGGGTCGAGGCGAGCTTCGCCGACGGCGGACTCGGCCGCGGCGTGCGCCGGACCACGCTCCACGCGGCGATGACCGATGCCGCCCGCGCTGCCGGGGTGAAGTTCGTGCAGGGTGCGGCCGGCGAGATCACCCAGGATGCGACCAGTGTTCGCGCGCGGGGCATCCAGGCCCGCTATCTGGTTGCCGCCGACGGGTTGCACTCCCCGATCCGCCATGACCTCGGGCTCTCGCGGCCGGCGGCAGGACCACGACGCTGGGGCATCCGCCGGCACGTGCAGATCGCGCCGTGGACCGACAAGGTCGAAGTGCACTGGAGCCACGACGCCGAGGCGTACGTGACGCCCGTGGCCGAAGACTGCGTCGGTATCGCGATTCTGTCGGCAGGACGCGGCGGCTTCGAGTCGAAGTTCGGAGGATTCGACGAACTTCGGCAGCGCGTCGCGGGACACGAAGCAGGACCAGACAGGGCGGCCGGACCGTTGCGCCAGCGGGTCCGGGATCGGACCGCCGGCCGGGTGCTCCTGGTCGGCGACGCGGCCGGCTACATCGATGCGCTGACCGGTGAGGGAATGGGACTGGCATTCGGCGCGGCCGAGGTGCTGGTCGACTGTGTCCTCCGGGACCGGGTCGACGCGTACGACCGCCGGTGGCGTCAGCTCACCCGGCGCTACCGGGTGCTGACCGAAGCTCTGGTGCAGGCAACGGCACGGCCGACGGTGCGCAACCGCATCGTCCCGGCCGCCGCCGCCCTGCCGCGGGTGTTCTCCGCGGCGGTCAACCTGCTGGCCAACTGACGGCTCGGCAACGAAAAAGCCCCCGCCGAGGCGGGGGCTTTTCCGTGACTGGCTAGCGGTAGTCGCTGTAGCCGTAATCGTCCAGCGGCACGGCAGCACCAGTGGCCTGACCGAAGTCCGGGCTGTAGTACTGATCCTCGTAGGACGGGATCGTGTACGCCGCAGCGCGGGCTTCCTCGGTCGGCTGGACCTGGATGTTGCGGTACCGGTTGATGCCCGTACCAGCCGGGATCAACTTACCGATGATCACGTTCTCCTTCAGACCCTGCAGCTTGTCGCTACGGCAGTTGATCGCCGCATCGGTCAGCACGCGAGTGGTCTCCTGGAACGACGCCGCCGACAGCCACGAGTCCGTGGCCAGCGATGCCTTCGTGATACCCATCAGCACCGGACGTCCGGCCGCGGGCTCGCCGCCCTCGGCCACGACGCGACGGTTCTCGGTCTCGAACTCGCTGCGCTCGGTCAGCGAACCGGGCAGGAACTCCGTCGAGCCCGAGTCGATGATCGTCACGCGACGCAGCATCTGGCGAACGATGACCTCGATGTGCTTGTCGTGGATCGACACACCCTGTGCGCGGTAGACCTCCTGGACCTCCTTGACGAGGTGAATCTGCACCTCGCGGGGACCCTGGACGCGGAGCACCTCGTGGGGGTTCGCCGAACCCTCCATGAGCTGCTGGCCGACCTCGACGTGGTCACCATCGGCCAACAGGCGCTCGGTGCCGTCGTCGTGCTTGAAGACGCGCAGGCGGCGGTTACGACGCGGCAGCTTGTCGTAGACGACTTCCTCGCCACCATCGTCGGGAACGATGGTGATCTTGTAGAACTTGTCGTCCTCTTCCAGCTGCACCCGGCCGGCCACGTCGGCGATCGGAGCGACGTTGCGGGGCACGCGGGCCTCGAACAGCTCCTGCACGCGCGGCAGACCACCGACGATGTCGGCGCCACCGGTAACACCACCCTGGTGGAAGGTACGCATCGTCAGCTGGGTACCGGGCTCACCGATGGACTGGGCGGCGACGATACCGACGGCCTCGCCGATGTCGACCAGCTTGCCGGTGGCCATACTGCGGCCGTAGCACTTGGCGCAGACGCCGGTGCCGGTGGCACATGTCAGCACCGAACGCACCTTGACCGTCGAGATACCCGCGGCCAGCAGGGCCTCGATCGCCGGGTCACCGAGATCGTGGCCACGCTCGACGACAACGTTGCCGTTCGCGTCGACCGCGTCGGTGGCCAGGGTCCGCGCGTAGGCGGAGGTCTCGACGTGGGCGTCGCGCACCAGCGAACCGTCGGCCTGGACCTCGGCCAAGGTGACGATGACGCCGCGCTCGGTCTCACAGTCGGTCTCGCGAACGATGACGTCCTGCGACACGTCGACCAGACGACGGGTCAGGTAGCCCGAGTCGGCGGTACGCAGAGCGGTATCGGCCAGACCCTTACGAGCACCGTGGGTGTTGATGAAGTACTCCAACACCGTCAGGCCCTCGCGGAAGGACGACTTGATGGGCCGCGGGATGAACTCACCCTTCGGGTTCGTCACCAGACCCTTCATGCCGGCCAGGGTGCGGGTCTGGGTGAGGTTACCCGTGGCGCCCGACTTCACGATCGTGATGATCGGGTTGTCCGCCGGGTAGTAGTCCTCCAGAGCCTTACCGACCTCTTCCGTGGCCTGCTGCCAGATCTTGACCAGCGACTCGTTGCGCTCGTCGTGGTTCAGACCACCGCGCTGGTACTTCTTCTCGATCGCGTCGGCCTGGCTCTCGTAGCGCTCCAGGATCTCCGCCTTCTGCGGCGGCACCAGAACGTCGGCCATCGAGACCGTCACGCCCGAGCGGGTCGCCCAGTGGAAGCCGGCATCCTTCAGCTTGTCGACGGTCTGCGCCACGACGATCATCGGGTAGCGCTCGGCGAGATCGTTGATGATCGCCGCCTGGACCTTCTTGTGCATCTGCTTGTCGACGAACGGGTAACCCTTCGGCAGCAGCTCGTTGAAGAGCACGCGACCCAGGGTGGTTTCCGCAGTCCACGCGTCGCCCGGCTTCCAGCCGTTCTCGAACAGCTGCTGCTCGATCTCGGCCGGCGGGCGCAGGTGCGTCAGCCGGATCTTGATCTTCGCGCGCACCGACAGCGCACCGCGGTCCATGGCCATGATGGCCTCGGCCGGGCTGCTGTAGACGCCCTGCTCGGCGCTGTCCTTCGTGGCGGCCACGAACTCGCCGGTGTCCCCGGGGATTTCGGTGGTCAGGAAGTACAGACCGGTCACCATGTCCAGACGCGGCATGGCGAGCGGACGGCCCGACGCCGGCGACAGGATGTTGTTCGACGACAGCATGAGGATGCGCGCCTCGGCCTGTGCTTCCGCGCTGAGCGGGAGGTGCACGGCCATCTGGTCACCGTCGAAGTCGGCGTTGAACGCCTCACACACCAGCGGGTGCAGCTGGATGGCCTTGCCTTCCACCAGCTGCGGCTCGAAGGCCTGGATACCCAGGCGGTGCAGCGTAGGTGCACGGTTCAGCAGCACCGGGTGCTCGGCGATGACCTCTTCGAGGACATCCCACACCTGGGGACGCTGACGCTCGACCATGCGCTTGGCGCTCTTGATGTTCTGCGCGTGGTTCAGGTCGACGAGACGCTTCATCACGAACGGCTTGAACAGCTCGAGGGCCATCAGCTTCGGCAGACCACACTGGTGCAGCTTGAGCTGCGGGCCGACCACGATGACCGAACGGCCCGAGTAGTCGACGCGCTTACCCAGCAGGTTCTGACGGAAGCGACCCTGCTTGCCCTTGAGCAGGTCGGACAGCGACTTGAGCGGACGGTTGCCCGGACCGGTGACCGGCCGGCCACGACGGCCGTTGTCGAACAGCGCGTCCACAGACTCCTGCAGCATGCGCTTCTCGTTGTTGACGATGATCTCGGGCGCACCGAGGTCGATCAGTCGCTTCAACCGGTTGTTGCGGTTGATGACGCGGCGGTACAGGTCGTTCAGGTCGGAGGTCGCGAAGCGGCCACCGTCGAGCTGAACCATCGGGCGCAGCTCCGGCGGGATCACCGGAACGGCGTCGAGCACCATGCCCATCGGCGAGTTCCGGTTGGTCTGGAACGCGGCGACGACCTTCAGGCGCTTGAGGGCGCGGAGCTTCTTCTGGCCCTTGCCGTTCTTGATGGTGTCGCGCAGCGACTCGGCCTCGGCATCGATGTCGAAGGTCTCGATGAGCTTCTTGATCGACTCGGCACCCATGGCGCCGGTGAAGTACTCGCCGTAGCGGTCCTGCAGCTCGCGGTAGAGCACCTCGTCGACGATGAGCTGCTTCGGCGCCAGCTTGCTGAAGGTGGTCCAGATCTCGTCGAGCCGGTCCAGCTCACGCTGGGACCGATCGCGGAGCTGACGCATCTCGCGCTCGCCACCGTCGCGCACCTTGCGGCGGACGTCGGACTTGGCGCCTTCCTTCTCCAGCTCGGCCAGGTCCTGCTCGAGCTTCTGGGCGCGCTCGGCCAGGTCCAGATCCCGCTGGTCCTCGACGGCCTTCTTCTCGACGACCATCTCGGCCTCGAGCGTGGACAGCTCGTTGTGCCGCATCTCGGTGTCGACCGAGGTGATGACGTAGGCCGCGAAGTAGATGATCTTTTCCAGATCCTTCGGGGCCAGGTCCAGCAGGTAGCCCAAGCGCGACGGAACGCCCTTGAAGTACCAGATGTGGGTGACCGGAGCGGCCAGCTCGATGTGGCCCATGCGCTCACGACGCACCTTGGCGCGAGTCACCTCGACGCCGCAGCGCTCGCAGACGATGCCCTTGAAGCGGACGCGCTTGTACTTACCGCAGTAGCACTCCCAGTCGCGAGTCGGTCCGAAGATCTTCTCGCAGAACAGGCCGTCCTTTTCGGGCTTGAGCGTGCGGTAGTTGATGGTCTCCGGCTTCTTGACCTCGCCGAAGGACCAATTACGGATGTCTTCCGCGGTGGCCAGGCCGATGCGGAGTTCATCGAAGAAGTTGACGTCTAGCACGTAACTCCCTTTCCCCTTGCGGGACTAGATTTTTCGATCAGGCCAGGTCTTCGACAGAAGCGGATTCGTTGCGCGACAGGTTGATACCCAGGTTCGCGGCAGTGCGCTCCAGGTCCTCGTCGTCGCTGTCACGCATCTCGATCGCGGCGCCGTCCGAAGACAGCACCTCGACGTTGAGGCACAGCGACTGCAGTTCCTTGAGAAGCACCTTGAACGACTCCGGAATGCCCGGCTCGGGGATGTTCTCGCCCTTGACGATCGCCTCGTAGACCTTCACGCGACCGACGGTGTCGTCGGACTTGATGGTCAACAGCTCCTGCAGCGTGTAGGCCGCACCGTAGGCCTGCATGGCCCAGCACTCCATCTCACCGAACCGCTGGCCACCGAACTGCGCCTTACCACCGAGCGGCTGCTGGGTGATCATCGAGTACGGCCCGGTCGAACGCGCGTGGATCTTGTCGTCGACCAAGTGGTGCAGCTTCAGGATGTACATGTAGCCGACGGTGACCGGGTACGGGAACGGCTCACCCGAACGACCGTCGAACAACTGCGACTTACCTTCGGCGTTGACCATCACGTCACCGTCACGGTTCGGCAGCGTCGAGCCCAGCAGGCCCTCCAGCTCACCCTCGCGGGCACCGTCGAACACCGGGGTGGCGACGATGCTGTCCGCCGGGGCACTGTGCATGCCCTCGGGCAGCTTGGCTGCCCACTCCGGCTCGCCTTCGATGTTCCAGCCCGCCTTGGCGACCCACCCGAGGTGGGTTTCCAGAATCTGGCCGATGTTCATACGACGCGGCACACCGTGGGTGTTCAGGATGATGTCCACCGGGGTGCCATCAGGCATGAACGGCATGTCCTCCTGCGGGAGAATCTTGCCGATGACGCCCTTGTTGCCGTGGCGGCCGGCGAGCTTGTCACCGTCGGAGATCTTGCGCTTCTGGGCCACGTAGACGCGGACCAGCTCGTTGACACCGGCGGGCAGATCGTCGTCGTCCTCACGCGAGAACACACGGACGCCGATGACCTTGCCGGACTCGCCGTGCGGCACCTTCAGCGAGGTGTCGCGGACCTCACGGGCCTTCTCACCGAAGATGGCACGCAGCAGACGCTCTTCCGGGGTCAGCTCGGTCTCACCCTTCGGGGTGACCTTGCCGACCAGGATGTCGCCGTCGCGGACCTCGGCGCCGATGCGGACGATGCCGCGCTCGTCGAGGTCAGCCAGCACCTCGTCGGAGACGTTCGGGATGTCCCGGGTGATCTCCTCGGCGCCCAGCTTGGTGTCGCGGGCATCGATCTCGTGCTCCTCGATGTGGATCGAGGTGAGCACGTCCTGCTCCACGAGCCGCTGGCTCAGGATGATGGCGTCCTCGTAGTTGTGGCCTTCCCACGGCATGATCGCCACGAGCAGGTTCTTACCGAGGGCCATTTCACCGTTCTCGGTGCAGGGACCGTCGGCGATGACCTGGCCGGCCTCGACGCGCTGCCCCGAGTCCACGATCGGGCGCTGGTTGGCGCACGTGCCGTGGTTCGAGCGGTTGAACTTGCGCATGCGGTAGGTGTGCCGCGAGCCGTCGTCAGCCATGACGGTGACGTAGTCCGCGGAGACCTCTTCGATGACACCGGACTTGTCGGCGACGACGACGTCACCGGCGTCGATCGCGGCACGGAGCTCCATGCCGGTACCGACCAGCGGCGCCTCGCTGCGCACCAGCGGAACCGCCTGACGCTGCATGTTCGCACCCATCAGGGCGCGGTTGGCGTCGTCGTGCTCCAGGAACGGGATCATCGCGGTCGCGACCGACACCATCTGGCGCGGGGAGACGTCCATGTAGTCGACGTCGGTCGCCGAGACGAACTCGACCTCGCCGCCCTTACGACGGACGAGGATCTTCTCCTCGGTGAAGTGACCGTTGTCGTCCAGCGGCGAGTTGGCCTGCGCCACGACGTGGCGGTCCTCCTCGTCGGCGGTCAGGTAGTCGATCTGGTCGGTGACGATGCCGTCGGTGACCTTGCGGTACGGGGTCTCGATGAAGCCGAACGGGTTCACCCGCGCGTACACCGACAGCGAGCCGATCAGACCGATGTTCGGGCCTTCAGGGGTCTCGATCGGGCACATGCGGCCGTAGTGCGACGAGTGGACGTCGCGGACCTCGAGGCCGGCGCGCTCACGGGACAGACCACCGGGGCCCAGCGCCGACAGACGACGCTTGTGGGTCAGACCCGACAGCGGGTTGTTCTGGTCCATGAACTGCGACAGCTGGCTGGTTCCGAAGAACTCCTTGATCGCCGCCACGACGGGACGGATGTTGATCAGGGTCTGCGGGGTGATCGCCTCGACGTCCTGGGTGGTCATGCGCTCACGCACGACGCGCTCCATACGCGACAGGCCGACCCGGATCTGGTTCTGGATCAGCTCGCCAACGGTACGCAGACGACGGTTACCGAAGTGGTCGATGTCGTCGACCTCGACGGGGACCTCGACGCCGCCGGGGGCGGTCATCTTGGTGTCACCGTCGTGCAGGCGCACCAGGTACTCGATGGTGGCGACGATGTCCTCTTCGGTCAGCGTCGTCGCGGTCACCTGAGCCGGGTTGCCGTCGTGCAGGCCCAGCTTCTTGTTGACCTTGTAGCGGCCCACGCGGGCCAGGTCGTACCGCTTCTCCTTGAAGAACAGGTTCTCCAGCAGGGTCTGCGCCGACTCCTTGGTCGGCGGCTCGCCCGGGCGCAGCTTCCGGTAGATATCCAGCAGGGCCTCGTCAGGACCGGCGGTCGGGTCCTTCTCGAGGGTGCCCATCATGATCTCGGAGAAGCCGAAGCGCTCGCGGATCTGCTCACTGGTCCAGCCCAGCGCCTTCAGCAGCACGGTGACCGGCTGGCGACGCTTGCGGTCGATGCGGACACCGACGGTGTCGCGCTTGTCGACGTCGAACTCCAGCCACGCGCCACGGCCCGGGATGACCTTGACGCTGTGCAGGGTCTTCTCGGTGGCCTTGTCGATGGACTCGTCGAAGTACACACCGGGCGAACGGACGAGCTGCGAGACGACCACGCGCTCGGTGCCGTTGATGATGAAGGTGCCCTTTTCGGTCATCATCGGGAAGTCACCCATGAAGACCGTCTGGCTCTTGATCTCGCCGGTCGTGTTGTTGATGAACTCGGCCGTGACGAACAGCGGGGCCGCGTACGTCTGGTCCTTTTCCTTGCACTCGTCGACCGGGGCCTTGACCTCGTCGAAGCGCGGGTCGGAGAAGCTCAGCGACAGGGTGCCGGCGAAGTCCTCGATGGGCGACAGCTCGGCGAGGACCTCTTCGAGGCCACCGACGGGGTTGATGTCACCACGATCCACTGCCTTCGCGCGCCAGCGGTCGGAACCGATCAGCCATTCGAAGGAATCCGTCTGTACGTCGAGCAAGCCCGGAACCTCAAGCGGTTCGCGCAGTTTCGCGAACGAGACTCGGTTCGGCGCTCCTGGGACGGAGTTGTTGGAATCTACTGACTTGCTCTCGCGAGAGGCTGCCAAGATGCGTCCTTCCAGCACCTGATGCGAACATTTCGATACCGGTCGAAACCGTGTCGAATTGCCGCTGTATCTGCTTCGGTCCGGCTGGCGTTCTCACAGTCCGGGCCTAACAGACACACGGCACGCGTCTAGATCACTGAGCGACGCTCAGGCTAGAAGGTGTCAGGTGCGGGTGAGGTGGGCAGGATGCAGCCAGCGCAACGTCCAACATTAGCGTAGGACGGCGCATTCCTCAACCACGGCATGGTGAATCAAGGGTTTGATCGGCTGACGCTGGCTGGCGTCCGGAACCCTCGAATACATGCTGCCCAACAGATTGGCTCGTTTGCGGGCATCAGTCAAGACTTGCCACGGTGTTTGGTGTGGAGTTTTGCCGGCAGATGGCGAACCGGGGCGCTCACATCGTGTCGCAGCTGGCCCCGCGGCGCCACCCGCACGCCGCCGCCCACAGACGCACCGTGAGCAAGATCACCGACTCCCCCGCGCCGGAATCGCGCGCGAGCGTGCGCACAGCCGCTACTGACCGGAGATTTTCGCGATCTGTCTGCACACCGGCTGAAAGAAATCGCGCCCGGGCTGGTTCAGCCCGGGCGCGATTTCTCTGGTTCTGCGGATCAGGCCCGCGGAATCTGAGCGGTCACCGGGTCGTCGGCACCACGGCCGTTCTTGTTGAGGTCTTCGAGAATGGCGGCCTGCGCGGCGGGCGGCAGGGTGTGCAGGATCGAGCGCACGCGGGCCTGACGACGAGCCACCGCCTGGCGGACCGGCATACCCGGGGTCACCTCGATCTGCGGCGGCACGCCCTCGATCTCCTCGACACCACCGTCGGCGTGACCGGCGTCGATCGCGGCCTGCTCGGCGGCCGCGGTGGCGGCGTCCTTCTCCTCGGACATACCGATCGGACCGATACGACGACCGTTGAGGAACTGCTTGACCGCGGGCTCCTCACTGGTCAGCAGCACCTCGCGGGGGCCGAACATGACCAGGTGCTTGCGGTAGAGCATGCCGATGTTGTCGGGCACGGTACGCACGATGTTGATGTTGTGCGTCACGATCAGGACCGTGGCGTCGATCTGGGCGTTGATGTCGATCAGCAGCTGCGACAGGTAGGCGGTACGAACCGGGTCAAGACCGGAGTCCGGCTCGTCGACCAGGATGATCTTGGGGTCGAGCACGAGGGCGCGGGCCAGGCCGGCACGCTTGCGCATACCACCGGAGATTTCGCCCGGGAACTTGTGACCGTCGTTGGGCATACCCACGACGTCCAGCTTCTCCATGACGATCTTGCGGATCTCGGACTCGGACTTCTTGGTGTGCTCGCGCAGCGGGAAAGCCGTGTTGTCGTAGATGTTCATCGAGCCGAACAGCGCGCCGTCCTGGAACAGCACACCGAACAGGGTGCGGATCTCGTAGAGCTCCTTGGCCGAGCACTCGATGATGTTGGTGCCGTCGATGACGATCGAGCCACGCTCGGGGCGCAGCAGACCGATCAGCGACTTCAAGAACACCGACTTACCGGTACCGGACGGGCCCAGCATGACGCTGACCTCACCGGCGGGGATGGTCAAAGTGACGTCTTCCCAGATCTTCGACGATCCAAAGGACTTACTCAGTCCCGTTACGTCGATTTGGACGCCCATGTGAGATCCCTTCCGCCAGCGCTCGCGCGCCATCTGCTGCCCTGCCTGTGGCTTGAGTCACTGTAGCGCATCGATCGCGAGCTGATGCACCTTGTTCCAACTATCGGACGGCCCGCCCAGAAGTCACCCCGATGGACGCGGAGCCAACTACTCCAGGGTCCCCCGAATGGTCCGCGATGCCCCGATTTATATCCCCTGAAAAGCGAAATCCCCCGGAGTCCGCAATGGACTCCGGGGGAAAACGTCAGTTCTGGCGAACTTACTTGACGGACACCGAAGCGCCGGCGGCCTCGAGCTTGGCCTTGGCGTCGTCGGCGGCCTCCTTCGAGACCTTCTCCAGCAGCGGCTTGGGGGCGCCGTCGACCAGGTCCTTGGCTTCCTTCAGACCCAGGCCGGAAACGATCTCGCGGACGACCTTGATGACGCCGATCTTCTTGTCGCCGGCACCCTCGAGGATGACGTCGAACTCGGACTGCTCTTCAGCAGCCTCGGCGGGAGCAGCAGCGCCACCGGCGGCGGCAACGGCGACCGGAGCAGCAGCGGTGACGTCGAAGGTCTCCTCGAACTGCTTCACGAACTCCGAGAGCTCCAGCAGGGTCATTTCCTTGAACGCGTCGAGCAGTTCTTCGGTGGACAGCTTGGCCATGTGAATGGTCCTTCCTTATTACTTCTTTGGTGATTGGGGGGTTTGTTGTGAAGTCCAGCCTCAGTTTTCTGAGGCAGCCTTCTTGTCCTGCAGAGCGGCCGCCAGGCGCGCAACCTGGGACGCGGGCGCAACGAACAGCGCCGCGGCCTGGGACTGCTTCGCCTTGAGGGCGCCGGCCAGCTTGGACAGCAGCACTTCGCGCGACTCGAGGTCGGCGATCTTCTCGACCTGGGCCACGGACAGCGCAGCGCCGTCCATGTAGCCGCCCTTGATGACGAGCTGCTTGTGATCCTTCGCGAACTTCTTGAGTGCCTTCGCGGCATCCACCGGCTCACCGGTGATGAACGCGATGGCGGTCGGACCTGCGAACAGGTCGTCGAGGCCTTCGATCCCGGCCTCCGAGGCGGCGCGCTTGACCAGGGTGTTCTTGGCGACGGTGTAGGTCGCGGAAGCACCAAGGGAGCGACGCAGCTCGGCGAGATTGGCAACCGTCAGACCGCGGTACTCGGTCACGACAGTGGCCGTCGAGGCCTTGAACTGTTCGGCGATGTCAGCGACCGCAGTGGCTTTTTCAGCCGTGGCCATACATGCCTCCTTGTGGTTTATTCATTCGCCCACTGGAGACTGCCGGGGATTCGGTCCGGAAATGCAAAGCGCCCCGACACAGAAAGGTCGGGGCGCGCAGAATAAAAACTCTGAAAACCTCGTCCTCCTGCGTGGGCCGCCCGGGAATCCGGAACCTTCAACCGATTACCGAGCTACTTACTCTTCGCGCAAGCGGCTCATCGGTGACCGACGGTCTTCGGTGGAACTGGAACAGACTAGCCGATGGCCAGCCGATCAGCCAAAACGGCGACTCTGCGAACTCTGCAGGCTAGGGCTGCCCGCGGCGAACCGCCTCCGGGTTCGGCAGCTGCCACTGCCGGCCCTGCTCAAGGTCGAAGCTCATGGGCTGGTAACGCAGCATGCCGGTACCGGGATAGGGCGTGTACTCGCCGAACCACACGTCGCCGTCGACGGCGTAGAGGTCGATGCGGATGAAGTCCCAGTCCGCGCCGAGGATGCTCGCGATCTCCAGCATCTTGTCCAGCTCGAGCGGCCGTTCTTCGACGGCGACCGGATGGATCCGCCAGCGGACCGGCAGCGGGCGCCAGTCGGCGTCCAGGAAGGTGGTGGTCTGTTTCTTTCCGAACCGGCCGCGATTCACCTGGATGAGTTCGACGCGGCCGTCGAAGACGAAGAACTTGTAGTCGACGGGCGCTTCGCCGTCCGGGGTCGGGATGCGTTCCTCGATCAGCAGCTGCGGACGGGCTTCGCGGTATCCCCACTCCCCGAGCTCCAGCGGCGTCCGCTCGAACCAGCGCCCGGTTCGCTTGCGCAGCTCATCGAGATCGACCTGCGGATCCGGGCCGAACACCGCGTGCCCGCTGCTGTGATTGGGCTTGAGGACCCACGGCGGCAGCGTCGCCAGATCCGGGGCGTCCCGCAGATCGGTGCCCGACCAGTAGGTGGCCGGGATGCGCAGATTGGTGCCCGGGCAGGCCGCCCGCGCCATCTCCTTCATCCACATCTTGTCGCAGGCCTTGACGATCCGGTCCCGCCGATCGTTGAAGATGCGCCAGTTCACCTTCTCGTTGAAGGTCGACGGCTCGGTGAAGTTGCCCCACCGCCGGATCATGAAGAGGTAGAGCACCTTGCGCATCATCAGCAGCGGGATCAGGGCGACCAGGCGGCGGCGCACGGCCGCCGCCCAGGTGTTCAGCTGCGACATCACCTGGCTCCGGCCGGCTCACGCCGGCTGGTCAGGTAGCCGCCGCGGCGGAAGAAGTCTGTTCCGTCGTGCTCCACTCCGTCGGCCGTGCGGAGTCGGGCGATGACCAGCCCGCGGTTCCCGCCGCGGTGGGCGTTCGAACCGCACACCACGGCGCCGCCACCCTCCTGCACGATCACGCGGCCGGGGGTGCCGCCGTAGCGGATGTCGGAGACTTTGGCTTCGAGCACTTCGAGCCGCTCACCGCGGTAGAAGGTGAACGCGCGGGGGTAGGGGTCCGACAGTGCGCGGACGAGGCGCTCCAGGTCCTCTGCCTGCCAGCTCCAGTCGATGAGGCTGTCGCGCTCGGAACGCTTGTGGAAGTAGGTCCGCTCGGCCTTGTCCTGCGGCCGCCACTGCGCGGTGCCGGCCTCCAGCGCGGTCAGCGCCTCGTCGAGTGCGCCGGGTATCAGGTCGATGCCGCGCATCACCAGTTCGGTGCCGGTGTCGTCGGGTCCGATGGACATCGAGCGCTGCACCAGGATGTCGCCGGCGTCGAGTTCGGCGTTCATCCGGTGGATGGTCAGGCCGATGTGCGATTCACCGCTGATCAGCGACCAGAGGACCGGGGAGAAGCCGGTGCCCTTCGGCAGCAGGGAGTCGTGCAGGTTCAAGGTGCCGTACGGGGGCAGGTCGTACAGCTCCTCGGTCATCCGGGTGTACCAGCTGTTGACGACGATGACGTCGGGTTCGGAGCGCTTGACGAGGTCGATCGTCTCGTGGTCGGCACGCATGGTCAGATGGACCGGGATGTCGTGGGCCTGGGCGAGTTCCTCGACCGAGTCCGAGAAGATCGCCTTGTACGACTCCGTGCTGGTCGGGTGGGTCACGACCAGCGGCACGTCGTGTCCCAGATCGATCAGCGCTTGCAGCGTCTTGACCCCCCACGTCTGGTAACCGAAGAAGACGACGCGCATGCCATTACCTCACTAAGTCTGATTCCGCTGGCGATCGGAGCGATGTTCACCGATCGTTTATCAAGATCAACTTAGCTAAGACTTACCTAAAATTGTGAGTTACCTGTACGCGCAAGGGTCGACCGCCTCATCCGGGCAGTGTCACCAGGACAAACGCCGCGAGCAGGAGCGCCACCCGGAGCCAGTGCAGCCGGTCCCAGCGCCGGGCGAGTTCCCGATCGGTCGGCGCTTCGTCGGGACCGGCACCCGCCCATGCGGAGACCCGGTTGTTGATCGGCACCAACGTGGTCAGCGTCAGGACCATCACCGCAGCCATCAGCACCACGGCAGCGATGGCGAGCGGCGCCGGCGCGAGAACCGCATCGGCGACCAGCAGTGCAGCCGCGGCGGCGTACCAGAACGGCATCAGCGTGCCGAGGAGTCGGCCGCCGGCGGCCCGCGCCTGGCGGTAGGCGTCGTCGGGCAGCTGTTCCAGGAGCGGGTTGGTGAACGCGGCGACACCGAACTCGACGCCGACCAGCGTGCCGACGACGATCACGGTGAGAATCTGCGCAATGTGTTCCATGACATCAAGGCTGGTCACTACACTGACAAATAACAAGGTACTGACAAATTAGTCAGTAGCGGGACCGAGGAGCGCGACCATGGCGGTGTCCAAGAAGGAGATCGGCGAATGCCCGATCGATGCCGCCCTGTCAGTGATCGACGGCCGGTGGAAAGGCACCATCCTGTGGCGGCTCGCCGACGGGCCGATGCGTACCGCCGAGCTCCGGCGCAGCATCCCCGACATGACCGAGCGCATGCTCATCCGGCATCTGCACGAACTGGTGGCCGACGGCATCATCGAGCGCCACGATGCGGGCACGGTGCCGCCGTGCGTGCATTATTCGATCTCCGAATACGGCAAGACCCTGGCACCGGTGCTCGGCGCGCTGTGCGACTGGGGCCGAAAGGACATGGCGCGCCGCGCCGCTCAGGACCGCCACAACGCGGCCGCGCCGACGAGCCCGGCATCCCCGCCGAGTTCGGCGGGCACCACCCGCAGGTCGCGCAGGAAACTCAACCCCGCGTAGCGGGGCAGCGCCGCCCGAAGCGGGCCGAACAACACCTCCCCCGCATTGGCCACCCCGCCGCCGAGCACCACCAAATCCAGATCGCAGACTGCCGCCGCCGAGGCGATAGCGACGGCGATCGCCTCGGCGCCACGCGAGAACGCCTGCACCGCAATCGGATCCCCACGGCCTGCGGCCTCGGCCAACGCCTTGGCATCGGCATCCGGTGGCGCGTCCCAACCGTGCTCGTGTGCCCATCGCGCCAGGTGCGGGCCCGAGGCCACCGCCTCCACACAGCCCCGCCCGCCGCACGCGCAGCGCGGACCGCCGGGTTCGACGATGACGTGCCCGATGTGTCCAGCGTTGCCGCTGCGGCCGAGATACGGCGCGCCGCCCTGGACCAGACCGCCGCCGATGCCGGTCGACACCACCATGCCGAGCAGGAACTGCGTTCCCCGACCGGCCCCACGCCAGTGCTCGCCCATGGCCAGGCAGACGACGTCGCCCGCCAGCCGAACCGGCAGGCCGGTACGTTCGCCGATTCGCCGGACCAGCGGAAACTGTTGCCAGGCAACGATATTCAGTGGACTGACTGTCCCCGCGACCACATCGATGGGACCGGCTGAGCCGACGCCCACGCCGCGCAGCGGGTGGCCCACAGCCGCGGCGAGCGCGTTCCCGATCAACGCATCGACCGCCGCCCATACCTGCTCACTGTCCGCGTGCGGTGTCCGCAGCTGCTCGCGGTGCACGAGCGCACCGTCGGGGCCGACCAGCGCGGCGGCGATCTTGGTGCCGCCGATGTCGAGAGCCAGGGTCAGTTCGGACATCGAAGACCTTCAGTGCCGGTGAACGTGGTCGGGCTGGCGCGGGTCGCCGGGA
This sequence comes from Mycobacterium sp. HM-7, assembly GCF_053852335.1. NCBI lineage: Bacteria > Bacillati > Actinomycetota > Actinomycetes > Mycobacteriales > Mycobacteriaceae > Mycobacterium > Mycobacterium sp. HM-7. The sequence goes on from NZ_CM132657.1 coordinate 4,931,411, forward strand.
TGCTCGTAGCCCGGCGCCAGCTGCACAGACTCGGCGCGCCGGGCGTCGAGCCAGTGCCGGAAGGCCCGCCGGCGCGCCGAACCGAGCAGATGTGCGGTGATCTGCGGCCGCACCTGATCGAGCTCCGGCGCCGCGGTCGGCGCGGTGGACCAGCCGCCGGGCCCGGGGACGGGCGGGGCGAACCGCAGGGGGTTTCGCGCGTGGTAGCGCTCGACCTCGTCGTCGGCGATCTGGACCACCGACGTGACGCGGACGAACAGCGCTCGCGCCGCCGACTGTTCGAGGGCAGCTGCCGCGATGCTGCCGAGCTCCATGCGGGCCGCCGCGTCGGGAATCAGGTCGGCTTCACCGGGGGCATCGCGGTCATCGACGCCGAGTTGTTCGACGGCCGCGCGCACCACCTCGTCGGCGACGAGCAGTTGGGTCAGCCAACGCCGCAGCTGGCGACCCTCACTGGTCCCTGACACCGGTAGCGACGGGGCCAATGCGCTTGCCCGCAAACGTGATTCACGCTCGTCGAGTGCGGAGACGGGGATCATGCGTCCCGCGACGTTGGCCACGCATTTCATCGGACCCGCACCGATACCGCAGGGGTGTAGACCACCCGGCCGGCCGCGGCGATCCTGATCAGCGCCCACCACTGCCCCGGCTCGACCCACGGCGGCGGCGCCACGTCGAAGTCGAACGCGACGGTGCCGCCGGCCGGCACGTCGGCACCGAGCACATTGGGCCCCAACCATTCCCAGGTCCCCCACGGACTGATCAGGTGCGCTTCCAGACTCAGCGACGCACCGGCGGTAGAGCCGACGACGACACTCAGGTCGGCGTGTCCGCCGGCGACGACGTCGACCGGATGGGGCTCCCCGGCCAATCTCAGTAATGGAGCCGTAGCGGGTTCTCCGACGGTGACGACGCAGACGTCCTCGACCAGCTGGCGCCACGCGGCCGGAATCTGATGATGCTTGTCACCACCGGTGACCGCCAGCTCGACCCGCACCGGGTACCGGCCGGCCGGGGCGTCGGCCGGAAGTTGCAGCTGCACTTCGGTTTCCAGATACCCGCCTGGCGGCAGCACGAAGGGTAACTCGTCCGGGGTGGCCGACCAGCCGTCGGGGCACAGCACCCGGACCCGGCCGTGGAGCGCGGCGTCGGTGCAGTCGCTGGCGGCAGTGACGCGTACCTGCACGGGCGCGCCCGGTTCGCCCGATACTTCGGTGGGGTGCACATGTGCCACCGCCGGCAGTCCGCCCAACGGCGCCGGACCACGATTGTGCAGCCAGTATCGGGCGTAAACCGGCTGGGCGACCTCGGCATCCGGCGCCAGGGCGGCGTGGTCACCGTTGAGCACGTGCGGCAGGTCGAGGCGCGCCCGCACGGTGGCGATCTCGAAACCGTGCAACCGCAGGTCTTTTCCGTCGGCCGCAACCGGTTGTTCGAGGAGGTCCAGTCTTTCGACGTCCTCGAGGTGCCGCAGTCCCGAGGTGACATTGACCTCGGTGGGCCGTCCCGAGGTCTGGACGAGGCGCAGGGTGATGCCTGAACTCGGGTCGACGGCCGCGCCACGTCCGGTGGCGATCGGGTTACCGGTGGCCTTCAGTGCCGCCAGTGCCACGTCGGAAGCGGGTTCGACGGCCAACAACGAGCCGGCGCAGGGCAATCCGCCGGCCACCGCCGGGTGGTCGGTGTGCACCGCGAGTAGCGGCTGGGAGTACTCGGCACTCCGGCCCGGGATGCCCGCGGCCCGCCAGTCACCGTCGCCGGCCACGACGGCGTAGTCGAACGTGTGGGTCCAGTGCTGCAGCTGGAAGTTCGAGCCATCGGGCGCGGTCCGGCGGGGCGGGTCGATCCAGGTGCCCGACGGCCAGCCCGTGCACGACCGCATCAGCGAGGTGTGCAGGACCCCGTCCGGTTCGACGGCGAAACCCGGTACGCCGCGGTTCAGCACCGCCACGCTGCGGGCGTCGAAGGGCCCGATCCCCGCCGGGGCGTCCTGCTCGACGGCGATCTCGGCGGCGGCAAGATCGGCGATCAGGCCTGCGGTGGCGTCGGGTCCGGCGACGATCAGGACCGGGAGGGCCCGCACCCCCGTCAGGTCGGCGCCGGGGATCCACCGCTGCGCCAGGTCGGCGTCGGCGGGCACCCAGAGCCGGACACTTGCCGTCGCCAGGCGCCGCCGCAGTTCGGCGCCGTAGGCCGGGTCCGCTGCCGCCAATACCGCTGCAGTGAAAGGATTCTCGTCGGGACCGCCGAGCGCGATGCGGGCGTCGGGCAGGTTGGAGTCGACGGCGAGGTTGCCGTAGCGAGGCTTGTCGGCGCTGCTGCACGTGGCCGTCACGCCGGACCGGACCAGCGCGACCATCAGCTCACGGGCCGGCGTCCCGGGATCGGCGGCGTCCGGCACCACGACTTCGGCCACCGACACCGCCCGCACGCACTCCCCCTGCGGGTCGCGTACCCGAACCCGCACCGCCGACGACAGCCCGAACCATCCGTAGGCGGGGTTGTCCAAGGTATAGGGGTGATCCGCGGTGTCCACGGCGTCGTGCGAATCCCGTTGGTGCAGCAGCCCGAAGCCCCGGCCGATCACCGCGTCACCGACCTCGCTGACCGGCATCGCTCCCGGCACGGGGCAGGGCCAGCGCAGCCTGAGCAGCTTGTCGGCTCCGCTGAACTCGTCGATCACGGTGCGGCAGTCCACCCGGTCCACGCCGTGCCACAGCGTGATGGTCTGGGTGTAGCGCAGCACGTCGCCGATGCGGCCGGTGACCACGAGTCGCTCACCCAGCGCACTGCGGTAGGCCTGCACCGAGCCGGCCGCACGTTCGGCAGAACCCACCACCGGTCCCTTGGGCAGCAGGTGCCACGGGCCTTCGTGTTCGGTGGGATGCGCGGAATGTTCGTCATAGACCGCGATCTCGTTGCCGAACCGGCCCACCCCGATCAGCTCGACACCTGCCCGCAACAACGACGACACCGCGCCGCCACGGTCGGGGTCGACGGTGCAGTCGTAGCGATCGCTGCTGATGGTGGTGCCGGACTTGGGTTCCCACGCGGCCGCTTCCCGCGCCGGCTCCGCCATGTCCCCGCCGAGCGTGTACCCCCGCCACCCCAGCGACGGCACGTCGTGGGCCAGCCAGGTGACCGTCCGGCCGTTGTCTTCGACCAGGACCGGGACCGGTGTGCCGTCCGCGTCGCGGACCGGGCCTGTCAGCGGTTCGTCGAGGTGGACGGTGACGATGTCGGTTCGACTGTGTGCCAACGGGTTCCACACCACGATGTCGCCATCGACGGCGCGCGACAGCAGCGCCACGGAGTTGTCGCGGGCGGTCCGGCCGAGTTCCCAGGCGTCGCGCCAGCCGGTGAGCAGGTCGAGGTACACCTGGTCGGATTCCGATCCGGTGATGGCATCGTGGTGTGCGCCGTAGGCCAGTTGCACCCAGGCTTTGGCCAGGGCGGCTTGCGGATATGTGGCACCGGTGAGTAATCCGGCGAAGACCGCGAACCGTTCGGCCTCCAGCACGACGTTCTCGGCGGCCCGGTTGGCCTGCTTGGTGTCGATGTACGACACGTCCTTGCCCGTGTAGATCGGGTTCATGTCGCGGGTCTGCGGCGACGGCCGGGTGCCACCGGCTTGGAGTTCCGCACGCACGGCAGCGAAGAACTCCCGGGGCAGCGCGCACACGAAGCGGGGCCAGGCGTAGCGGGCGGCCCAGTCACGGTGAATCTCGGTGACCCATTTGTTGGGCGGCGTGTAGTCGGTGCCGACCGGCAGGAGCACATTGCGGGTCAGCGCAACCTTTTTCAGCTTGGTGAACGTCGCGTAGGTGGCCGCTTCGGCCTCTCGCAACGACGCCGACGAATCCATCCACCACCCCGCGGCGTAGTGCGCCGGCATGTAATGGGTGAGAAGGCCGCGGCCCGACGGTGCGATCCAGTCGAATTCACTGGCGAACTGCATGCGCTCGGGATCGCCGTCGCGGTGCATCGGCCCCCACTGGTGATGCGGGCCGCGGGCCCACGAGCTGGAGGTCAGGCCGGCGTCGGCGGCCATGCCCGGGAACTGCGGGTCGTGACCGAACACATCGAGTTGCCAGGCCGTCGCCGGGTCTGCGCCCATGACATCGCGCTGGAAACCGATGCCGTGCACGAAGTTCCGGATCGCCGTCTCGGGACTGGTCAGGTTGGTGTTCGGCTCGTTGTAGGTGCCGCCCATGATCTCGACCCGGCCCTCGGCGAGCAGCGCGCGCAGCTGGGCACGCTGCTCAGGGTGGGTGTCCCAGTAGGGTTTGAGGTAGTCGACCTCGGCCAGCACGAACTTGTATTCGGGCTCGCGCCTTGCCATTTCGAGGTGCGCGGTGACCAACTCGAAGCCGTTGGTCTGCCGGCACCGGCCGGGCGGGTCCTCGGTCCAGACGCTGGTGTAGGCGGCCTGGGTGTTCCACCACACCGGGTCGTAGTGGAAGTGGCTGATCATGTGCATGGTCCAGCCGGGCTCGGCGACGACGAACTCGAACGGCGTCTGTTCGCCGCCGATCTCGAGGTGCGCCGCCCGAATCTGCCCCGGTTGGCCGGCCCGCACCGCAACCGGTATCTCCACCGCGCCGTCACCGGGCAGCGCCACCGCCTGGCCGCGCAGTCCGTCCCCCGCGACCCGGACCTCGGTGGCCTGCGCACATCCGGCGTAGTCCACCTTGACGATCTGCAGCGGTTCATCGGCCGGCCCGACGAACAACTCGGTGGAAACCACCGCCGTCACTTGCAGGAGTCGTCCCGTCGACACCCCTGCACCATACGGCGCAGCGTCACCGATCGGGCTGCATTGCGGCACGCAGCCGGTCCGCCACCACACCGGCCGCGGCGACCACCTCTGGCGGCTCGAGCACCTCGAACCGATAGCCCGGCATCGCCAGATGCAACACGATGCGCTCCGGATCGTCGCCCCCGGCGGTCACGATGCAGCGGCCCGGTCCGTCCGCCTCGATCTGCGCCGAGGACGCGGAAAATACTTGCGCGAGTTGAGTTTCGGACGCCTCATACCGAACCCGTGCGACGTAGCGGTACGGCGACGCCGTGATGGCCCGGCGCACGAACTCCGCCGGATCGGGCGCCGGGCGCGGAACGAACGTCGCCCCCGCGGCCGTGACGTCGGCCATCCGGTCCAGCCGCAGCGTCCGCCAGTCCTGCTTGTCGCGGTCGTACGCCAGCAGGTACCAGCGGCGTCCGGTGGTGACGAGTTGATAGGGCTCGAGCCGCCGCTCGGTGCTGTTGCCGCGGATGTCGGTGTAACCGAGTCTGACGTGTTCGTGGTCCCGGCAGGCGCGGGCCAGCGTCATCAGGTCGTCGGGTGACACTGCTTCGACCGAACCGCCGCCGGTCAGCGTCACCGTCGAATCGTGCACGGCGGACACCTGCGACCGCAGCCGCGCCGGCATCACCTGGTCGAGCTTGGACAGTGCACGCAGCGCCGACTCGCCGACACCCGCGACGCTGCCCCCGGCCGCCAGCCGCAGACATACCGCCATCGCGACGGCCTCCTCGGGGTCGAGCAGCAGTGGCGGCAACGCGGCACCGGCGCCCAATTGATAGCCGCCGTCGCGGCCCTTGCTGGCGTGCACGGGATAGCCCAGGTCGCGCAGTCGTTCGATGTCGCGGCGGACGCTACGGCCGGTGACGCCGAGCCGGTCGGCCAGCTCCTGGCCCGTCCACACCCGGCGTGCCTGTAGCAGGCCCAGCAGTTGCAGCACGCGGCTCGTCGTTTCGGACATGGCAACACTCTGCCGCATTCATAGGACAGAAATAGTCCTAATTACATGTCAGGCTTTCGATGTGACCGAAGAACGGACCGAAGAACTGGCCGACCAACTCGACTGGCACTGGCAACACCAGCTACGCCCCCGACTCGAGGGACTGACCGACGACGAGTACTTCTGGGAGCCGGTGCCCGGCTGCTGGACCCTCCACCCCGACGGCTCGATCGACTTCAGCTATCCCCCACCGCAACCCGAGCCGTTCACGACCATCGCCTGGCGGCTGGCGCACGTCATCGTCGGCGTCCTGGCCATGCGCAACCATTCACATTTCGGCGGCCCACCGGCCGACTATCAATCGTGGCCCTACGCCCGCGACGCGCGCACCGCGCTGGACCAGCTCGACGGCGCGTACGCGAACTGGATCACCGGGGTCCGCGGCCTGGATGCCGCCGCACTGGCCAGGCCGTGCGGACCGGCCGAAGGTCCCTACGCCGACTACTCCATGGCCACGCTCGTCCTGCACATCAATCGCGAAGTCATTCACCACGGAGCGGAAATCGCCTGCATCCGTGACCTTTACACCCACACCAACAAGGAGAACTAAGCATGCCCGGACAGCCCGCACCCGCCGGCGACGAGCGCCAGACCCTCATCAACTTCCTGGCGTTCCAGCAGGACGCGTTCGCCGCCGTCGCCCACGGCCTCACGGACGAGCAGGCCCGCTCCACTCCGTCGGTCAGCGCCCAGTCGGTCGGCGGCCTGATCAAGCACGTCACCGCCGTCCAGGCCGGCTGGGTCGAGCGTGCGGTGGCCGCCCCCGGCTTCCCGCCGCCGGACCCGCGGCCGATGGCCGAGATCATGGCCGAGTACGCCGACCAACACGTCATGCGCGACGACGAGAAGCTCGGCGACCTGCTGGACGCGCTGCGCGCACAGAACGCCGAGACACTGCGGGCCTTCGCGGAACTCGATCTGGACACCCTGGTCCCGATTCCGCACGACGTGCCGTGGTTCCCGACCGACATCGACCACTGGACGGTGCGCTGGGTCGGCATGCACATCATCGAGGAGCTGTCGCGGCATGCCGGCCACGCCGACATCATCCGCGAGTCCATCGACCGCGCGACCATGTACGAACTGCTGGCCGCCGAGGAGGAATGGCCCGAGACAGACTTCATCAAGCGCTGGCGGCCGACCGCCTGACGGCATCGCCGAGATGACCGAAGTGGCTGCCCGCGGACATCCCCGGGCAGCCATTTCGTCAACCTCGAGGCAGCACCAACGCCAGCGCGGCGTCGACCACCGCATCGAGATCGGTCCCCAGCGCACCGGAGAGCCACTGCTGGGCGAGCTCCGCCATCGCGCCGGTGTACATCGCCGCACCGACGCGCGCGGCGACCGGGTCCGAGTCAGGGTGCAATCGACCGCCCTCGGCCAGCACCGCGTCGAGCAGCAGATCCTGGGTGACGACGCGGCGCGCGGCCAGCACGGGGTTGGCGCGCGCTTCGGTGAACAGCACCCGCCCGCATCTCGGATCGGCGGAACCGAAGCCCAGCACCGCGGCGATGCCGGCGCGGGTGCGCGCCCGCACCGAATCCCCCGCGACGGTGATCGCGGCGTCGACCACCGCGGCCAATTCGAGGCCCACCCTGTCGTAGACGGCGCCCAGCAGATCGTCGATGCCGTCGAAGCTCTCGTAGAAGTAGCGGGTGTTGAGTCCGCACTCCCGGCACACCGACCGCACCGACAACGCTGTCTCGCCGCCGGAGCCGAACAACTCGAATGCCGCGTCGATCAGCAACCCGCGCCGCTCGGCGCGGCGGTCGTCGAGCGGAACCCCCGCCCACCTGGTCGGTGTCGACATGAATACAGCCTAGGTCTGGTCACACGCGTCACCAAATACTATTCTGGTTACAGTCGTGACCAGAAGGGGTTGACGTGTACCTGCCGCACCAGTTCATCGAGCACCAGCTTCAGCACCGATTCGACGAGACGATCCGGCGGAACTATTTCCGCGGTATGGATTTCGCCGGCCCGGCCGGCGACCCGGGGTGGTTCGGTCCCGGCAGCGCCGTCTGGCATGTGCATTCCCACACCGAGGCGCTGGTGTTCGGCCTGCAATGCGCCGCGTTCATCGAGCGCCTCGACCCGTCCATCTACTGGATGGGCATGCACCATTCGCGCCTGGTCCAGCGCGACGACAACGGCACCGCCATCCCCGTCATCGACCCCAAGGGAGCGGTCGTCCGGCTGGGCCATTCCATCGCGTTCTTCATCGGCACCGCGTACGGCAACACCGAGACCGCCGAGAACCTCGCACGGACCGTGCGCGCCATGCACCACACCATCAAGGGCGTCCGCCCGGACGGCGCCGCCTACGACGCCGACGACCCGGACTGGCTGCGCTGGAACTACGCGACCGTCGTGTGGGGCCTGGCCACCGCCCACGAGCTCTACCATCCGAACCCGTTGCGCGGCAAGAAACTTGACCGCTATTACGGCGAGTTCATCCGCGTCGGGCAGGCCCTCGGCGGCACCGACCTCCCGACCACCAAGGCCGAGACCCTGGACTGCCTGAAGTCCTACCTGCCCAAGCTCGCGCTGACCCACGGCGCCGCGATGGCCACCGGCCCGAACCTGCCGATGCCGCAGAGCGCGGTCGACTGGGCGGTCCGCGACACCATGCCGAAGTGGGCCAAGCAACTGCTCGGACACACCGACCCCAATCCGGTCGAGCGGGCCGCTCGCCGCGCGGTCGTGTGGTCGATCATCAACGGCCTGCACACCGCCGCCGGACCGTTCCCGGAATTCCGGCAGGCCAAGGCCAGGGTCAAGAGCGGGGTCGATCCGGAGCTGGCTCCGTACACGGTGCCGAGGTACGTGCCGGGCAGCGATCCGGTCCGCAGCCGCGCCGACATCGAGTCGTCGTTCGCCTCGGTTTGAGCGAACTCGGAACGTGACGCGGGGCACACCTTTTTGGCGGTACTCGCGGTTTTGAGACACTTCACCAATGAGTTCAACGCGGAAGACCCCGCACCGCGAAGGTGCCAGGCTGGATCGGGTGCCGCTGCCCGTCGAAGCCGCCCGCATCGGGGCCACCGGCTGGCAGCTCGCCCGGACCGGCGTACGCGTCGTCAGCAACGCCTTCTCCAAGGGCAGCCTGCAGCAAAAAGTGATCAAGCAGGTCCCGAAGACGTTCTCGGATCTGGGTCCGACGTATGTCAAGCTCGGCCAGATCATCGCGTCCAGTCCCGGCGCCTTCGGCGAGCCGTTGAGCCGCGAATTCCGCAGCCTCCTGGACCGGGTTCCGCCCGCAGACAAGGACGAGGTCCACAAGCTGCTGCGCGAAGAACTCGGTGGCGATCCGGCCGACCTCTTCGCCAGCTTCGACGACGAGCCCTTCGCTTCAGCGTCCATCGCCCAGGTGCACTATGCGACGCTGCACTCAGGCGAAGAGGTCGTCGTCAAGATCCAGCGTCCCGGCATCCGCCGGCGCGTTGCCGCCGACCTGCAGATCCTCAAGCGCGGCGCGCAGATCGCCGAGCTGGCCAAGTTGGGCCAGCGGCTGTCCGCGCAGGATGTCGTCGCCGACTTCGCCGACAATCTCGCCGAGGAACTCGACTTCCGGCTCGAGGCGCAGTCCATGGACGCCTGGGTGGCGCACATGCACGCCTCGCCGCTGGGCCAGAACATCCGGGTGGCGCAGGTCTACTGGGATCTGACGAGCGAGCGCGTGCTGACCATGGAACGCGTCGAGGGCATTCGCATCGACGACGCCGCCGCCATCCGCAAGGCCGGATTCGACGGCGAGGAACTGGTCAAGGCCCTCCTGTTCAGCGTTTTCGAGGGTGGCCTCAAGCACGGCCTGTTCCACGGTGACCTGCATGCCGGCAACCTCCACGTCGACAAGGACGGCAAGATCGTCTTCTTCGACTTCGGCATCATGGGCCGCATCGATCCGCGGACCCGGTGGTTGCTGCGCGAACTGGTCTATGCGCTGCTGGTCTCGAAGGATCACGCCGCGGCCGGCCGAATCGTCGTCATGATGGGCGCCGTCGGGACGGTCAAGCCGGAGGGGCAGGCCGCCAAGGACCTGGAGGCGTTCACCACGCCGCTCACCATGAAGTCGCTGGGCGACCTGTCCTATGCCGAGATCGGCAAGCAGCTCTCCACCCTCGCCGACGCGTACGACGTCAAGCTGCCGCGCGAGCTGGTCCTGATCGGCAAGCAGTTCCTCTACGTCGAGCGGTACATGAAGCTGCTGGCACCGAGGTGGCAGATGATGGGTGACCCTCAGCTGAAGGGGTACTTCGCCAACTTCATGGTGGACATCAGCCGCGACCACAAGAACGCCGAGGAGTAGGCCGGAGGCCGCATCCGACCATGAACCACGAAGAATCCGAGGACTAGGCCCATGCAGCCCGAACGAGACACCGCCCCTGAAGTCCGCACCGGCTTCGCCCGCTCGGGCGACCTGGACATCGCTTACGAAGACATGGGCAATCCGGACGATCCGGCGGTCCTGCTCATCATGGGCCTCGGGGCGCAGCTGTTGCTCTGGCGTAAAGGCTTCTGCGACAAGCTTGTCGAGAAGGGCTACCGCGTCATCCGGTTCGACAACCGCGACGTGGGCCTGTCCACCAAGATCGAGGGCAAGCATTCCGGTTCCGGGCTGCTGCCCCGGATGCTCCGCTCGTACGCCGGCCTGCGCAGCGACGCGGTTTACACGCTCGAGGACATGGCCGACGACGCCGCGGCGCTGCTGGATCACCTGAAGATCGAGCAGGCGCACATCGTCGGCGGCTCGATGGGCGGCATGATCGCGCAGGTCTTCGCGGCGCGCTATCAGCATCGCACCAAGACGCTCGGCGTCATCTTCTCCAGTAACAACCAGCCGCTGCTGCCGCCGCCCGGCCCGAAGCAGCTCAAGGCCATCACCACCCGCCCGCAGGACACGTCACGTGACGGCGTCATCGCCAATGCCGTCAACGTCGGCCGGATCATCGGCAGCCCCGGTTACCCGACACCGCTCGACCAGGCCGAGGCGGACGCGGCCGAAAGCTACGACCGCTCGTACTACCCCGTGGGGGTCGCCCGGCACTTCGGCGCCATCCTCGGCAGCGGCAGCCTGCGCCACTACAACGCGATGATCACCGCGCCGACGGTTGTCATCCACGGTCGGGCCGATAAACTGATGCGACCGAGCGGTGGTCGAGCAGTGGCCAAAGCCATCCGGCGCGCTCGGCTGGTGTTGCTCGACGGCATGGGTCATGACCTACCCGCGCCACTCTGGGACAAGATCGCCAGCGAACTGGCCACGACATTTGCCGAAATTCGATAGACGTATCAGTCCGATCACAGACCCCGCCGCGCTGGGGAATGAACACGGAAATCGTGTGCGCCGGCGCTACGTTTGCCGCACGAGCTGAACGTGACGACGCGTCACACCAACGTCAAGGCACCGGTCGGCGACCAGGTATTGTGCGGTCACAATTGTGAGAGTTAGTGACCGGCATCACCAGCTAGTGAGGAAGGTCAAGTTAGGTGTTACAGATGATTCAGGATTCGACTGGCGCCAAGGACATGCGGCCGCATTTCGAGGACATCCAGGCCCATTACGACCTGTCTGACGATTTCTTCGGGTTGTTCCAGGACAACTCCCGTAAATACAGCTGCGCCTACTTCACCGGACCCACCGTCACGATGGAACAAGCCCAGCTCGCCAACGTCGACCAGCACCTCGATCAGTTGGACCTCAAGCCCGGCATGACGCTGCTGGAAATCGGCTGTGGCTGGGGCCTGACCATGCAGCGTGCCATGGAGAAGTACGACGTCAACGTCATCGGCTTGACGCTGAGCAAGAACCAGCAGGCGTTCTGCACGGAACTGCTGAGCAACAGCGAGTCGGACCGTTCGCACCGCGTGCTGCTGAAGGGCTGGGAAGAGTTCCACGAACCGGTGGACCGCATCGTGTCGATCGAGGCCTTCGAGCACTTCGGTTTCGAGCGCTACGACGACTTCTTCAAGAACTGCTACGAGATCATGCCCGCCGACGGCCGGATGACAATCCAGAGCAGCGTCAGCTACCACCCGATGGACATGGCAGCACGGGGTAAGAAACTCACGTTCGAGATGGCCCGGTTCATCAAGTTCATGGCCACGGACATCTTCCCCGGCGGCCGCCTGCCCAGCACCCAGATGATGATCGACCACGGCGAGAAGGCCGGCTTCAACGTCCCGGAGCCGGTGTCGCTCCGTAACCACTACATCAAGACGCTCGGTGTCTGGGCGGCCAACCTGGAGCACCACAAGGAGCAGGCCATCGCGATCTCCGGCCAGGTGAACTACGACCGGTACATGAAGTATCTGACCGGCTGCCAGTACTACTTCCTCGATGAGGTGCTCGACGTCAGCCTGGTCACCTACACGAAGACCAAGGAAGCCGCGTAAGCATTTCCGACGAGTAGCGGGGGGGGGGGGGGGGGGGGGGGGGGGGGGGGGGGGGCGCTACTCGTTTACGGGATCAGTGGGCGGACACCGACGATTTCGAACCCGCGTCACGGTGCCGGTGCGACCGCTTGTCGACGACGGGCGGGGTGGTGTCCGGCGCCGCGGCGCCCGTCTTGTCCGGCTTGGCCGCCTTGCCGGGCGTCCCCTTCGAGGGTGTCGGCAGCGCTGTTGACCCGCCGCCTTTGGCATGTTTCTTCACTTTCGTCGGCGCCGGCGTGGTATCCGCGGATACCGCTGCGGCGGTCGCGGTCGCGGCACTGGTCTTCGCGGCGGTGGTGGTCTTCGCGGCGGTGGTCTTCGCGGCCAATGGCGTGGCGGTCGGCAGGACGCCGCTCAGCTTGGAGCTGACCGCCGTGACCCAGGCGTTGACCGCCTTGCCCAACTGCTGGAACTCACCCTGGATTGCCAGACTGATCGATTTCACCAGGCTCGCTAGTGACTGGGCGATCGCCGTGACCCCTGAGACGATTCCACCGACCGCCCCACCGACGCCGCCGGCCGCATTGCCGGCGTACTCCTTGATCGCCTGCGCGATCACGGCGACCGCCAGCTTCGGCGTCCAGTCAGCGTTGTAGATGCCGTAACCGTCGGCACCCGGTACACCGTCCTGCGCCGTGTAGATGAACGCCGGCCCGGCATAGGCCAGGGTCTGCCAGGTGTCGAGCAGATTCTTGATGAGGTCGGCCTGGGTCTGCTCGCTGACGTCGTTGGTCGAGGCACCGAACTCGCTGATCCAGATTTTGAGGTTGCCGTCGCCGTACTGCTGCAGCAGCTGATAGATCGAATTCAGCTGGGTCAGTGGAGAGTTCGCAACGCCGGCGCCCGACGAGAAGGGCAGTGATTCCTGATACGGGTGGAACGACAACGCGTCGAAGTACCCGGCGGCGCCGGCGGCCAGCATCTGCTTGACGAACGTCACCGGGTCGAGCGTGATGCTGCCGAAGCTGATGACGCTGCCGAGCGCGCCGGCGACCACAGTGGCGGTCGGGTCGATCGCCTTGATCGCCGGATAGGCCGCCTTGAGCAGCGCGGCATACGCGGTGGCGTCGATGGGGTCCGAGGACAGCACATAGTTCGGCTCATTCCAGATCTCGTAGGCCGAGATGGTCGAGCCGTACCGCTTGGCCACCGCGGCCGCGAACGACGCATAGGTGGCCGGGTCCGGCGTACCGGCACCAGTGATGGACGTCGACGAACCAGCCCACGTCGGCGTGCTGGCGATCTCCGCCATGACGCCCATGTTCCGCGCCGCGGCAGCCTGCATGACCATGTCCAGATAAGACCAGTTGTAGGTGCCCTGAACCGGCTCGACGAATATCCACGGGACGAACACCCGGACATCCTGGACCCCGATTGACTGCAGGGTGTCGAGCGTCTGATCGATCTGGGCCTGCGTCTCGCCGTACAGTCCCGAGTCGGCGATCCCGATGGTCGACGGCGCGGACACGATCTCCGCCGCGGGCTCGATCTGCGTCATCAGACTCGACGACACGCTCGGCGACGGCGCGTACGCACAGATCAACGCGAGTGGAAGCATCGCGATAGTGCCACGAAATGCACAGGCACGGACGAATCCGCGCATCGACGAGTACATGCCGGCCTCCTTATCGAATTCGACCGGCCAGCGAATTATTACGAGGCCGTCGATGAATGGCGCAGACACTACCGCCATTCAGCCGGGGACACCCGCAAAACCATTGCCGAAATAAACATACCTATGGTCAAAAACCTTTCACAACAGCTATTTTCGTTCACAGTTTCTTGATAGCCTACTGACAGACGATTCTAATGAATCGATGAGTTCTTATCGACCGACCCACAAAATTGCCGAACTCAGCAAATACGAATTATCGTTGCCAAACTCACCATCGACGAGCCAAAACATACGTGCGGTAGATTTTTCGGATTGACTCGACGACGGAGAGGAATCGTCGCGATGTGGCAGTCGGTCCTGATATGCGCAGGCGCCACCGCGCTGTGTGCTGCCGCGGCCGGGCTCGCGGTGCGATGGGTTCCGATCGTCAACAGGTCGTTGTTGGCGCTGGCCGCCGACGCGCCATACGCGGCCATCGGCGCTCCGGTGGCCGCAATCCTGTTCGGTGTCATGAGAAATTGGCCGCTGACAGCGGTCGCGGTCGCGGTCACCATCGCCGGGGCCGTCGTGCAATTGCCTCTGTTCCGGCGCGCGAAGGCGCCGTCGGGCACCGCGCTGCGGTTCCTGTCGGCCAACCTGCGCTACGGGCGGGCCGAGGCCGAAGCGGTCGTCCGCTACGCCGAGGAGAGCGCGGATATCGTTGCGCTGCAAGAACTTACCCCGGCCGCGGTGGTGCGGCTGGAGGCCGCCGGACTCGACCGGATGTTCCCGCACCGTGCGCTACGCCAGATGGAGGAGCCCGGTGGCGTCGGCCTCTGGAGTCGCCACCCGATCAGTGCTGTCCGCATCGACGACGGCTTCTGGCTGGGCATGCTGGCCGCCGACGTCCACATCCCCGATGCGCCGACCCCCATCCGGGTGCTGACCGTGCACCTGTCCGCGCCGTGGCCCGACCCGCTACAGGGCTGGCGCGACGACCTGGCGCGACTGGCCGACACGTTGCTGAAGACGGCCCAGGCAAGCTCCGGCCCCGTACTCCTGGCCGGTGATTTGAACGCGACTCCGGACATGCGGGAGTTCCGCCGGCTGCTGCGGCAGGGCTATCGGGATGCCGGCGCGCAGGCCGGCGCCGGAGTGGTGCGCACGCATCCGTCCGACATCGTCACGCCGCCGGTCTTCGCCGTCGACCACATCCTGACGCGCGGCTATGTGGCCACATCGGTGCGGACGCTGCACGTACCCGGTTCCGATCACCGGGCGTTACTTGCCCAGTTGGTCGCCGGCTGACTCAGTTCACCGGCACGTCCAGAATCGGGCGCGGCTCGGACGCTCCCGGGCCGTTGAAGTGCCACCACTCCCCCGGATACACACTGAGCCCGCCGGCGACCATGGCGTCGCGCAGCCGGGCACGGTTGGCCTGCTGTGCCGGAGTGACGCCGGTGGTCGCGTAGGCCGTCGCACGCGGGGTGAAATCGTCGAAATCAGTCCCCATGTCGACACCGGTGATCGTCACATCCACCGAAAGACCGGACTCGTGGCTGCGCGCGAACTGGCTGGGTTTGGCGACCCAGTTCGGATCCGGCACGGCCTGGAACATTCGGACCTGCACCTCATGCGGGCGGTAGCAGTCCCAGAACGTCAGCACCTCGCCGTGCGCACGCAGAATTCGGGCGGCAGTGGCCAGTCCCGGCGCCATGGATTCGTGGACGAGGCACCGCGCGTCGGCCGGATACAGCGGACGCCCGACGAAGTTGTTGGGGGTGGCGTAGCGCAGGTCGATCACCGCGTCGGGAACGACGGTCCGGACGTCGATCAGTCCCGCCGCGGCGGCCTGCGGTGACACGGGCGGCGGCGCGGGCTGCGGTGCCGCCGCGGCCGTGCCGAGGTCTGGCCCGAAGTTTCCGACCGCCAGCAGGGCGCCCAAAGTGACGGCGAGCGTTCGCACGAACATGTGTCGAGGTTGCCAGATCCCGGTACCAGACAACTACGGGATCGCGGTATGTCGCGACACGATGGCCGCCGACGGGGCTCAGTGCGTGCGCGCGGGCGCCGCCTTGGCCGGCGTGGACCTCGTCGGCTTGGACTTTGTTGCGGCGGGCTTGTCGTCTACCGCCCCCGATGTGGCCAGCCTGTCCATCCACATCTGCAATGTGGTGACCAGCAGTGCCGCGCTCCGATCAGCATCGGCCATCCCGATGGCTTGTGAAATCGCCAGTCCACTTCCGGTGGCCACGATGGCATCAATCGCTTCGTCCAGGCGCGAGTCGGCGGGATCGACGCCATCGGGTATCAGATCCTCGACCATCACGCGGACCGAATCCCGGAACCGATCGATGGTTTCCATGGTCCCGGCGGTCTGCTCGGAGTCCCCCAAAGTACTCAACAAGTACTCCGATCCCAGCACAGTGAGCGGGATGTCCGAGGACAACCGGGACCACCAGATCGCCAGCACCCCGAGCCTGGCATCCGTCGAGTCCGATTCGCCGCCAAGCATTTCCAGTAGTTTCGCGGTTTCCGCGAGGTATCTGATGCGAAGAACTTCGAGACAGAGCGCCTCTTTACCCGCGAAGTTGCTGTAGACGGCGCCGATGGTGCGCCCGGCATCAGCCGCGATCGCCGCGATGGAGGTGCCGTGATAGCCGTTCGCGTGAAACAGTCGCGCCGCCGAATCGAGCACGTCCTGGCGCGTTTGCGCCTGACTCTCCGCGCGTGTCAACACTTTCCGGGCCACCGCTGCCCCCTCCACCCGAACGTCGCTGACACGATGAGACCACCGCTACTCGAATAGCGCAACTATTTCGAGCCACCGATGTTCGAGGTGCGCCAACCGGCGCTACCGGAAAGCGCTACACACCAACACTTTTCACGACCGCCGGAATCGGCGTCCACACAGCCGAACCACCGCTCCCACCGGCCACCAAATTAGAGATTGCATCGCTCTTTGAATATCACTACTATCCGAAATGCAGTCTCGAAGACAAGGGAGTCGACATGACCGGTGCGCATAGACCGACCAGCACAGCCGAAGGGTGTCGACCATGGCGTTGACAGTGGTGACAGGTGCCGGCAGCGGCATCGGACGTGCGACGGCTGTGCGGTTCGCGCGCAACAGCTCCGCAGTCGTGGTAGCCGACATCAACGAACAGACAGGTCAGGAGACGGCCGAGCTGATCGAGAAGTCCGGTGGCCGCGCGGTGTTCCGGCGGCTCGACGTAGCCGACCTCACCGACTGGGAAGACTTCGCCGACTGGGTGTGCGCCGAGCACGGTGTGCCAGACGTCGTGGTCAACAACGCGGGCATCCTGATCGGCGGTGGATTCGTGGAACAGACCAACGCAGACTGGCGGCGAATGATCCAGATCAACATGATGAGCCCCCTGGTCGGGTCTCGATTATTCGTGCAGCGCATGACCGACGCCGGGGTGCGCGGCCACATCGTCAACGTGTGCTCCGTCGGCGCGTTCATGCCGACGCCCATTGCCCCTTCGTACGTGGTCGCCAAGGCCGGTGCGTGGTTCGGCACGCAGGCGCTGCGCGCCGAGTTCGGAGACAAGGGCATCGGTGTCAGTGCGATCTGCCCCGGATTGATCCGGACAAGCCTGGCCGCCAACGGAACTCGCGGTGGCGTCAGCGACGATGACAGCTCGGATTGGTCGTCGAAGCTCGCCGCGGGGCATCGATACCTCGGCCGTTCCCCGGATCGCGTGGCGGCCGCGATCGAACGCGCGGTACGCCACAATCTGTCGACGGTCCCGGTCGGCATCGAGGCATGGGCCGGCTGGTACCTGTACCGGCTGTCGCCGAGTGCCGCACGCGGCCTATACGGACTGATCACGATGTCGATCGCCGACAAGGCGGTTGCCCTGTCCGGCAAGGTCTTCGGAGGCAGGTGATGAAGAACGTCATCATCACCGGCGCGGGCGCCGGGATCGGGCGGGAGACTGCGAAGTTGTTCGCCGCCAAGGGCAGTCGAGTCGTCGTCGCCGACAACAACATGACCGCCGCCAAGGAGACGGCCGAGCAGATCGTCACCGCGGGCGGCCAAGCAGCGGCGTACCAGCTGGACGTGTCGAGCGCGGAGGAATGGGAGGCCTTCGGCGCGTGGATGTTTGCCCACTTCGGCGCACCACACGTGCTGATCAACAACGCGGGCGTCATGGACCTCGGCGGGTTCGTCGAGATGAGTGCCGCACAGTGGCAGCGCGAGATCGACATCGACCTGATGAGCGTGATCTACGGATCGCGGGTGTTCGCGCAACAGATGATCGACGACGGGATTCGCGGCCAGATCGTGAACCTGTCGTCGGCAGCGGCGTACTTCCCGTCCAGGCTCGAGCCCGCATATGGCGTCGCGAAAGCGGCGGTTCTGATGGCATCGCAAGCGTTGCGAGTGGAGTTGCGCGGCAAAGGGATCGGCGTCACCGCGATCTGCCCGGGCGCGATCCGCACCAATCTGCTCGCCAACGGCGAACGGGCCGGGCTCACGGCACAGGAGCAGGCCGCCTGGCGTGAGAGCGCGAGCGGTATGCAGCGATATGCCTACACCTCGCCGCAGAAGGTGGCCAGGGCGATCGACCGGGCCGTGCGGTGGAACTCGGCCATCGTGCCGGTCGCACCGGAAGCCTGGCTGCTGTACGGGCTGTTCCGATTATCCCCCAGTCTCACGCGCGCAATATTCGCGCGCGCGTCGTTCGATCGCATCGAATCCGTGATCCCGGTGGCCGGCAAGGCGCTCGCGCGTCTCACCGGGAAATAGGAGGTATGGCAATGACATCCGTCGAGACCCCCGAGTTCGAGGTCGTCGTCATCGGTGCCGGCTTCGGCGGCATCAACGCCGGGGTCCGGCTCCGCCAGGCCGGCATCGAGAACTTCGTCATCCTCGACAAATGGGACAAGGTCGGCGGGACGTGGAACGCCAACCACTACCCCGGTGTCGCAGTCGACATTCCGTCCTTCATCTATCAGTTCAGCTATCACCAAAAAGGCGACTGGTCACGGCTGTTCGCGCCGGGCCACGAAATTCAGGCTTACGCCGAAGAAGTCGTGGACGCCCACGGACTGCGGCCGAAGTTGCGCTTGAACACCACCGTCACCGGATGCCGGTTCGACGAGGCGAACGACATCTGGCACGTCAGCACCGACACCGGCGAGTTCACGACCCGTTTCATCATCGCGGGCATCGGTGGCCTGGAGGTGCCGAACCTGCCTCACATCGCGGGCATCGACAGCTTCGGCGGGACGGTGTTGCACACCGCAGCCTGGGATCACAGTGTTGATCTGCGGGGCAAGCGGGTCGGTGTGATCGGCACCGGAGCCAGTGCGCTGCAATTGATTCCGGAGGTCGCCAAAGTCGCCTCGCACCTCACGGTGTTCCAGCGCACTCCGATCTGGGTCGCACCCAAGCCGGATTGGAACACCGGTCGGGTCACCAAGGCGGTGCTGGGCACCCCGATACTGCGGGCACCGTTGCGCGCGGTCGGCTTGGTGGGTGTCGAGCTCGGTGTCGGCGCGGGCATGCTGCACGGGCGGCGGATGAAACCACTCATCCGCGGCGCGGAAGCGGCGCTGAAACTCTGGATGCGCACACAGGTCAAGGATTCGGTGACGCGTGCGAAACTCACGCCGAAGTACCTGCTGGGCTGCAAGCGGCCGTCGATGCACAACGAGTACTTCAAGACCTACAACCTGCCCCACGTCGACCTGGTGACGGACCCGATCGAAAAGGTCATCCCCGATGCGGTGGTCACCGAGGACGGCAAGGCGCACGACATCGATGTGTTGGTCTGCGCCACCGGATTCAAGGTAATGGCAAAGGGCAGTACCCCGCCCTTCCCGACCCTCGGCCGCGGTGGAGTGGATCTCAACGAGTTCTGGGAAGCGAACCGCTACCAGGCGTACCAGGGTGTCTCGGCACCGAAGTTCCCCAACGCGTTCCTCGTCATCGGACCCTACGCCTATGCGCCGGGCTCGTATCTGGTGCTGATCGAGTCGACCGGGGACCACGCCGTGCGCGTGATCACCGAGGCGCGGAATCGCGGGGCCACCTGCGTAGAGGTCAAGCAGGAGCCGCACGACCGCTTCTTCACGGACATGCAGAAACGCGTCGCCCGGACTCCGCTGATGACCTCGGCATGCGGCGGTTCCAACACCTACTACCTCAACCATCACGGCGACGCCGCGGCATTCCGGCCGACCACCGTCCTCGAGATGCGCTGGGCAAATAGGCATTTCCCGCTGTCCGACTACCGATTCACCCGGAATACGAGACAACTGCATGAAGGTACGAGCGCATGAGCGGGGCACCACAATTCGAGGTTGCCGTCATCGGCGCCGGGCCCGGCGGGATCGCCGCCGGGGTGAAGCTCCGCAAGGCCGGCATCGACGACTTCGTCATCATCGAGCGTGCCGATGACGTCGGGGGCAGCTGGCACGAGAACCATTACCCCGGTCTCGGCGTGGACATTCCGACCATCGCGTACCAGTACTCATTCGCGCGCAACGCGAACTGGGATCGCTTCTTCGCCAAAGGCGCGGAAGTCAAGCAATACCACGTCGACGTCGCCCGGAAACACGGGCTGTACGCGCGAATTCGGTTCAACACCAACATCGAACGGGAGGAGTGGGACGACGCCGGCAGCTTCTGGAAGCTGCACGCTGCCGACGGCTCGGTCGTCACCGCGCGGTTCGTGATCAGCGCCGTCGGTGCGTTCGTCCGCCCCAAGGAGGACATCGGGATAGCGGGTGCGAAGTCCTTCAAAGGCAAAGTGCAGCGGCCGTCCGATTGGGATCACGACTATGACATGACCGGCAAGTCCGTCGGCATCATCGGTACCGGGGCCAGTGCGGTGCAGATCATTCCGGCGATCGCACCGGACGTCGGTCAGCTCACGGTGTTTCAGCGCACCCCGGTCTGGTCCATCCCGAAACCGGACTTCCGAGTGCCCGCGGCGATGAAGAAACTGCTCGCGATCCCTGGTTTGCAGGCCACGATCCACGGGTGCGTGCTGGTCGTGGTCGACCTGATTCTTCGTGGCGCGCTGCGGACCTCGCATTCGACGCTGGACCGAGCCGACGCGTTCTGTATCCGCGGCTACCGCAGATTCGTGGCCAGGACGGTTCACGATCCGGAGACCAGCGCGAAGCTGACGCCGAACTTCGGTCTGCTCGCCAAACGGCCGACGATGTCCAACGGATACCTGCAGGCGTACAACCGTGCCAACGTGTCGCTGGTGACCGATCCGATCGAGAAGATCACGCCGACAGGTGTCCGGACCCGTGACGGCGTGCTCCATAAGTTGGACGTCCTGATCCTGGCCACCGGCTATGAGGTGTTCTCCGACCCGGAGACGTATCGGCCCGGAACGATCCTGGGGCGCAACGGTTTCGATCTGGCCAAGTTCTACAACGACGAGGGGCTGCAGGCGTACCAGAGCGTTTCCGTGCCCGGGTTACCCAACCGGTGGACGCTGTGTGGCCCGTACTCGTGGACCGGGTCGGGCTGGCACGCGTTCGTGGAGATGACCGCGGACCATGCGATCCGCGCGATCAACGAAACCCGGCGTCGCGATGCGCAGGTTTGCGAGGTCCGTAAGGAGGCCGCCGAGGCCTATCACCGCACGATCTACCAGCGAGCCGATTTGTTGCGCTATTACCTGGCGGATCTCAACGGTCACGTGCCCACCTACTACCGCAATTCGCAGGGCGATACCACGTACATCCGCCCCTCGGGCTTCTTCGAAGCGAGCCGCGGCAACCGCAGGTTCCCGCTCGACGACTACCGCTACGAAATCCCGGTCACGTTCGAAGGGGCCGGGGCATGAGTGCGATCGACTCCGTGACCATCGAGCTGCCCAGCCGCGCAAGCATGTCGCTACGCGTCGCCGATGCATTTGGCCGCCGAATGATCCGGCCCTCGTTGGACGCGATCGCACGGTTGGCCTGCCGCCGTCCGCTGCGCGGCGCCCCTGCCTTCCGCATCGCCAACCTCGCCGCTCTGGTCACTGTCCCGCTACGGGCACCTCGCGGCACTCGACGCCGTGCGTTGCGCTTCGCCGACTTCCGCGCGGAATGGCTGTGGCACAAGGCGATCGCCGGCCCGGACGATGTCACCGGCGGAGCGATTCTGTACTTCCACGGCGGCGGCTTCGTCACCGGCGGACTGCACAGCCATCGCCGGATCGCGGGACGTATCAGCGGCGCCGCGGGCATCCCGCTGCTCAACGTGGACTACCGGCAGCTGCCGGCAGCCCACATCACCGAGACGGTTGCCGACGCGCTCCACGCGTACGAGCACCTGCTCCGGATAGGCTTCGACCCCAACAAGATCGTGTTTGCCGGTGATTCCGCGGGCGGCGGCCTGACCTTCGCCGCCGCGTTGGCGGCCCGCGAGCGTGGATTGCCGATGCCCGGCGGTATCGCTGCCATCGCACCGTGGGCCGATCTCGATCCGGCCCGCAGGCTTGCCCACCCCAACGATCGGAAGGACGCCGTGCTCTCAGCTTTCACGCTCTCGGTCCCGGCGCTGATCGGTTTCGCAGCCGGCGGCGATCTGGATCCCCGGTGGTCGCCGGTGAACCACGACTTCGCCGGGCTCCCACCGGTTTTCATCCAGGTCGGCTCTACCGAAGTGCTCCTGGCCGACGCCGAGCAACTGGCTCAGCGCTGCCGCGATGGCGCAGTGCCCTGCACCGTGCAGATGTGGGATCGCGCATTGCACGTCTTCCAGGCCGGCGCCGACATCCTGCCGGATGCCCGGGCGGCGATAGCGGACATGGGTCGCACCATCCGCGCGTTCGTCGACGCCGATGCTGTGCCGCTGCCGACCGGCCACAGCACGGCGGCGTGATCGCCCGACCTACGAAAAAAGGGACCCCCGTACGACCGAAGTCGTACGGGGGTCCCTTTGAAGAGATTCGGCTTGGGGCCTAGGCCTCTTCGGTGAAGTTGCGGGTGACGGCCGGGTCGACCGGGATGCCCGGGCCGGTGGTCGTCGAGACGACGACCTTCTTCAGGTAACGACCCTTCGACGACGACGGCTTTGCGCGCAGCACCTCGTCCAGCGCGGCACCGTAGTTCTCGGCCAGCTTGACCTCGTCGAACGACGCCTTGCCGATGATCAGGTGCAGGTTGGCCTGCTTGTCGACGCGGAAGTTGATCTTGCCGCCCTTGATGTCGTTGACGGCCTTGGCCACATCCGGGGTGACGGTGCCGGTCTTCGGGTTCGGCATCAGACCACGCGGGCCGAGGACGCGGGCGATCTTACCGACCTTGGCCATCTGGTCCGGCGTCGCGATCGCGGCGTCGAAGTCGGTCCACCCACCCTGGATACGCTCGATCAGGTCATCGCTACCGACGGCATCGGCGCCGGCGGCCACAGCGGCCTCGGCCTTTTCACCAACCGCGAACACCACTACGCGGGCGGTCTTACCGGTGCCGTGCGGCAGGTTGACGGTGCCACGCACCATCTGGTCTGCCTTACGAGGATCAACACCCAGCCGGATCGCGACCTCGACGGTCGAATCCTGCTTCTTCGAGGACGTCTCCTTGGCCAGTTTGACGGCCTGGAGCGGGGTGTACAGGTTGTCGCGGTCCACCTTCTCGGCAGCTTCGCGGTATGCCTTGCTGTTCTTGCTCATTTGAATCTCCAGTTCAGAGGTGTGGTTAGCGAGCCGAAGCGGGCTCTTCCACGTGTTGCTTCAGGGTCGAACTAGTCGAACTATTCGACGGTGATACCCATCGAGCGCGCGGTGCCGGCGATGATCTTGGCAGCGGCGTCGATGTCGTTCGCGTTGAGATCTTCCTTCTTGGTCTCGGCGATTTCGCGGACCTGGTCCCAGCTGATCTTGGCGACCTTGGTCTTGTGCGGCTCGGCCGAACCCTTCGGGATACCCGCAGCCTTGAGCAGCAGCCGGGCAGCCGGCGGGGTCTTCAGAACGAAGGTGAACGTGCGGTCCTCGTAGACGCTGATCTCGACGGGGATGACGTTTCCGCGCTGGCTTTCTGTCGCGGCGTTGTACGCCTTGCAGAACTCCATGATGTTGACGCCGTGCTGGCCGAGCGCCGGACCCACGGGCGGGGCGGGGTTGGCCGCGCCGGCCTGGATCTGCAGCTTGATCAGCCCGACGACCTTTTTCTTCTTCGGGGCCATTGGTGTGGTGTTCCTTTCTAGGTAGCCGCGGCGCGACTACGTCCTGCTAATCGCGAGTTCGCAATCGCGATTAAATCTTGCTGACCTGAGTGAAGGTCAATTCGACCGGCGTCTCGCGTCCGAAGATGGACACCAGCACCTTGAGCTTCTGCTGCTCGGCGTTGACCTCGCTGATCGACGCGGGCAGCGTCGCGAACGGGCCGTCCATGACGGTGACCGACTCGCCGACCTCGAAGTCGACCAGGATTTCCGGACGCGCCAAGCTGGCTTCGCTGTCGGAGCCCGACGCAGCGGCGGCCGAGGTCGCCTTGGCGGGCTTCTTCGCGGCGCCCTGCGGCAGCAGGAACTTGACGACGTCGTCGAGCGACAGCGCCGACGGCTTCGAGGTCGCACCGACGAACCCGGTCACACCCGGGGTGTTGCGCACGGCGCCCCACGACTCGTCGTTCAGGTCCATGCGGACCAGGATGTAACCCGGCAGCACCTTGCGGTTGACCTGCTTGCGCTGGCCGTTCTTGATCTCGGTGACTTCTTCGGTCGGCACCTCGACCTGGAAGATGTAGTCGCCGACGTCCAGGTTCTGCACGCGGGTCTCGAGGTTGGCCTTCACCTTGTTCTCGTAACCGGCGTACGAGTGGATGACGTACCACTCGCCTGCCTGGCGACGCAGCTGCTTCTTCAGCGCGACCGCGGGATCCTCGTCCTCGGGCTCCTCGGCGGCGGCTTCCACCGTCTCGTCGACAACCGCGTCGGTAGCCTCGGGCGCTTCTGCAGCGTCGGCCGAGTCGGCCTGGGCGTCGTCGGCACCGGCGGTGTCGTCAGCGTCCACGGTGTCGGCTGCTTCTTCGAAGGTCTCCACCGACTCGACTGCCTCGGCGGTCACGTCGGACTCATCCGAAGGTGTCTCGCCATCGAAAGTCACGGTAGTCAGTCCTCTCTTACGTTCTTGAGCTCGTCGCGGCGGGCGCTCGGCGTCAGCCGAACACCCACATGACGAGCTTGGCGAGACCGAAGTCGACCCCACCGATCAGCGCCACCATGAAGACCAGGAACACCAGCACGACGGTCGTGTAGCCGATCATCTGCTTGCGGTTCGGCCAGATGACCTTGCGCAGCTCGGCGACGACCTGCTTGAGGTAATTCCAGACGAACACGAATGGGTTCCGAGACGGGCCGGTCTTGGCGGCCTTCTTCGGCTTGTCGCGCTTCTTCGATTTCTTGTCAGTGTCGACCGCGCCGTCTTCGGTGTCGGCGTCCGTCTCGACGGTGTCGGATTCGGACTCGTCGACCTCGACGGCCCGCCGGGCCCGCTTTCCGGTCGGACGCGCCGGGCGCGTCACAACTGCGGTCTGGCCCTGCGACTCGCTTTCGCCCGCGTCGGTGCCCGCTTCAGTACCGGCGCCTGCGGAGCCGGCACTATCGCGCTCGTCGCTCACCGCATGCCTTTCGTCTGTTCCAGGTGGTCACATTTCCAGTGTCCACATCGGTATTCAGTTGAGCAGGGGCGACAGGACTTGAACCTGCAACCTGCGGTTTTGGAGACCGCTGCTCTGCCAATTGAGCTACGCCCCTTCAGCACCGACATCGTCGGCACTTCCGGTTGGGTCCTCACACAGTTCGCGCGCTCTCCGATCGGCCGATCTGTAACCGACGGACAGCGCGCTGAAAAGGGTGGATCCCCGAGGACCGAGTGTACAACGGCCCCAGTCTGAGTTACTAATCCGCCTTTGCCGCCGACCGCAGGACCTGGCCGGTCTCGCGGTCGTAATGCACCCCTACCGAATTGTCGCCCTCGTGACCCATCAGCGTGGTGAACGCCTCCATGATGACGCCACCGTCATCGTCGGTGAGGGTGTTGCGGGTCACGACGATGTCTGCACCGAACTTGTGGTCGACCGAGATGAACTCGACGGTCGCGTGCAGCCGGTCGCCGACCTTGATCGGGCGGTGGTAGACGAATTTCTGGTCGACCTGGATGATCTGCATGGTCTCCATGCCGACATCGACGGTCCGGAAAAAGTCCTGCTGAACCAGCAGCGCGACGATCGACACGAACGTCGGTCCGGCAACCAGGGTGTCGTGGCCCAACTCGGCCGCGGCCGCTTCGTCCATCGATGCCGGATGTTCCGATTTAACGGCCTTGGCGAACTGGCGGACCTGCTCGCGCCCCACCGTGAACACCTCGGGGTATTTGTGAACCATCCCGAGGATGTCGGCTTTCAACGCCATGAGCTACGCCAACTTCGCGGTCGCGACAGCGCGGCCGAAGATCTTCTTGCCGCCGGTGGTGGCGGAAATCGCGATGGTCACCGACTTAGCGTCCTCGTCGACCGACTTCACGCGGCCGCTGAAGACCAGCTCGGCGCCGATGCCGTCGTTGGGGACCGGGACGACCGAGGTGAAGCGGACGTTGTACTCGGTGACCGCAGCCGGATCGCCGACCCAGTTGGTGATGAAACCGCCGCCGAGACCCATGGTCAGCATGCCGTGCGCAATGGCGGTGTCCAGACCGACCTGCTTGGCGATCTCGTCGTCCCAGTGAATGGGGTTCAGGTCGCCGGAAACGCCGGCGTAGTTGACCAGGTCCTGCCGGGTCAGCTTGATGATCTTCTCGGGCAGCTCGTCGCCGACCTTGACCGATCCGAATTCACGAAGCGCCATCTGAGAACCCCTTATCTCCGTCTTCACCCGAGCGACCCGCCAGGGTCGTGTAGGCCTCCTGCACAACTTCACCACGATCGTTGGTGATGATGTTCTTGGTCACGATGATGTCGGTGCCGTGCGCCTGGCGGAACGAGTCGACGTACACGTCGTAGAACAGCTTGTCGCCGGCCTTGATCGGAGCCAGGAACTTCAGCTCTTGGTCGACGTGAATGATCTGGGCATCGGAAATGGCGATGCCGGCGTCCTCGAACATCGCCAGCTGCGCCTGATAGCCGAAAATGCTGATGAACGTCAGCGGCGCCAACAGCGCGTCGTGGCCGAGTTCAGCGGCCGCCGACTCGTGGTGGAAGCACGCGTCGTCGTTCTGGACGGCGGTCGCATGCTCACGAATCTTCTCGCGCCCGACCTCGTAGCACTCGGGATGCCGGTAGTGATACCCGACGATGTCCGCCAGACCCACGACGAGTGGCTAACGCGACTCTTTGTGCGGCTGATGCGTACCGCAGTTCGGGCAGAACTTCTTGATCTCAAGACGATCCGGGTCGTTGCGCCGGTTCTTCTTGGTGATGTAGTTACGGTGCTTGCACACCTCGCAGGCCAAGGTGATCTTCGGCCGTACGTCGGTACTCGACGCCACGTCTCTGCCTCTTTCGCTTCGAAATCTTTTACGTGCTGGTAGCGGTGGGGAGGCTCGATCTCCCGACCTCACGATTATGAGTCGTGCGCTCTAACCAGCTGAGCTACACCGCCCCGACAGACACAGGCGGCGCAGCGGCGGATTTTTACTTCCGTCGCTCCGCTCGCCATATGTCCACCGAGCCCCCTAACGGAATCGAACCGTTGACCTTTTCCTTACCATGGAAACGCTCTGCCGACTGAGCTAAGGGGGCCTGACCCGCGGTTTCGAACTGTCGGTTACGACCGTCTACCCCGTGGGCCTTAAAGAGGTTACCGTCTCGCTGTTTCACCTGCCAAAACGGCAGCTTAACCGCACTATTTTGACTCACCGAAGTGTGCCTGTCGCAGGTTTGCGCCTGTTTTGCCCCTCGCTTCGACCAGAGCCGCCTCGATCACCGCATCTGGGAGATTGAAGCCACGCACTTCATCGCGGGCCGGCCACCCTCCTAGGCTGTCGGCATGCCTGATGACCGCCTGTATTTCCGTCAGTTGCTCGCCGGCCGCGACTTTGCGGCGACCGATCCGATCGCCGCGCAGATGCGCAACTTCGCCTACCTCATCGGCGATCGCGACACCGGCGACTGTGTGGTGGTGGACCCGGCCTACGCCGCGGGCGATCTGGTCGACGCCCTGGAGGCCGACGGCATGCACCTGTCCGGCGTGCTCGTCACCCACCATCACCCCGACCACGTCGGCGGCTCGATGATGGGCTTCGAGCTCAAGGGCCTGGCCGAACTGCTCGAGCGCGTCAGTGTGCCGGTGCACGTCAACGCCCACGAGGCCGACTGGGTGTCCCGGGTCACCGGCATCGCGCCGTCGGAGCTGACATCCCACCAGCACGGCGACGTCGTGCAGGTCGGGGCCGTGCCGATCGAGCTGCTGCACACCCCCGGTCACACCCCGGGCAGCCAGTGCTTCCTGCTCGACGGCCGCTTGGTGGCCGGCGACACCCTGTTCCTGGAGGGCTGCGGGCGCACCGATTTCCCGGGCGGCAACGTCGACGACATGTTCCGCAGCCTGCAGGCACTGGCCGCGTTGCCCGGTGATCCGACGGTCTTCCCCGGCCACTGGTACTCGGCCGAACCCAGCGCGCCGCTCGACGATGTCCGTCGCACCAATTACGTCTACCGGGCCCGCGACCTGGACCAGTGGCGCATGCTCATGGGCGGCTAGCGCCGCAGCTACCTTTCGCTCTCCGTTGTACAAGTCAACCAGCGAAAATTAGTATCTGTGTCGGATAACCGATCGGTGACTTGACGACTGGATGGCGCGGTGGACTGGATATCTCAACGCTGGGACGATCTGACGGGCCTGGGATCAGGCGGCTGGCTGGCCATCGCGGCCTGGGCGGCGCTGGCGTTCGGCATCGTCGTGCTGATCGCGGTGAACCGCCAGCTGTCCAAGAATCGCCAGCTCAAGCGGGATCAGGTCCGTCCGCAGGTCACGATGTTCATGGAGCCGCACGCGTCGGACTGGCACGTTATCGAGCTGGTCGTCCGCAACTTCGGGCAGACCGCGGCGCACAACATCTCCTTCGATTTCACGAACCACCCAACCGTCGCCATCTACGAGGACTCCGACCACGACGGCGAGCTCGACGTCACCGAGCTGCGGCTGCCCAGCGAACTCTCGATCCTGGCTCCGGGCCAGGAGTGGCGAACCGTATGGGACTCGGCGATCAGCCGTGAGGAGCTGGGTGGGTCGATCCGGTCCCGGTTCGAGGGGACGCTCACCTACTACGACATGCCGGCGCCCGCGGCCGGAAAGAAGTCCCGGTTCGGACCGCAGCCCCGCGAGTTCGAGTCGAAGGCGGTGCTCGACTGGGCGGCGCTGCAGCCCGTGCAACGGCTGGAGCTGATGACGACGCACGACCTCGCCAAGCGGGAGAAGCAGAAGCTCGAGCTGCTCCGCAGCGTGCTGACGTACTTCCACTACGCCTCCAAGGAGACGCGGCCCGAGGTGTTCCGCGCCGAGATCGACCGCATGAACCGGGCGGTCCGGGAAACCCAGGACCGCTGGCGCAGCCGGGAAGCCGACGAGACCACCGAACTGGAGATCACGTGGTTCGATGACGGCCCCAAGGGCCGGCACCGCAACGCCGTCCACTGACGGCGGCCGCCGCCTGAGGCCCGTCTAGCATCGGCTCACACCCGTTCCCGGCGAGGGAACCGACCGAGGGAGAACCGATGAGCACCGTCACCTACTCCGTGACCGATGCGGTTGCCACGATCACGCTGGACGACGGCAAGGTCAACGTCCTGAGCCCGACGATGCAGCAGAACATCCACGCCGCGCTGGACCAGGCCGAGCAGGCCGACGACGTGAAGGCCGTCGTTTTGGCCGGCAACAACCGGGTGCTCAGCGCCGGGTTCGACCTCGCCATCTTCGGCTCCGGAGACGCGGCGGCCGGGTTCGCCATGCTGCGCGGCGGCATCGAGTTGATGGACCGGATCCTGCGTTTCCCCGTCCCCGTGGTGGTCGCCGCCACCGGGCCGGCCGTCGCCGGCGGATCGTTCCTGCTGTGCTCGGGCGACCACCGCATCGGTTCGGAGAAGACCCGCTGTCAGGCCAACGAGGTGGCCATCGGCATGACGGTGCCGCAGTCCTGCATCGAAATCCTCCGCATGCGGCTGACGAATTCGGCCTTCCAGCGGGCGGTCGGCCTGGCCGCGACGTTCACCGGTGAAGAGGCCCGCGCCGGCGGCTGGCTCGACGAGGTCGTGGCGCCGGACGAGGTGCTGAGCCGCGCCCAGGAGGTGGCCGCCGGATTCGCCGCGACGCTGCACACCCAGCACCACCTCGCGAGCAAGCTCAAGGCCCGCGCCGACGGACTGGCCGCGATCCAGGCCGGCATCGACGGCCTGGCCGCCGAGTTCGGCGGGTAACGCCACACAGCGACAAAGCTGTCGGTCGCCCGACCTAAGGTGAGCCGATGGCGCTACACCTGCACCGAGCCGAAGACACCGGCGCGCTGGCCGCCGGGCTGGGTGCGCTGCTCGCCGAGCCGCTGTCCGACCCGTTCGCCGCCGAGCTTGTGCTGGTGTCCGCGCGCGGCATGGAACGCTGGCTCAGCCAGCAGCTGTCACATGTGCTCGGCAGCGGCGCGGCGCACGACGGCGTGTGTGCGGGCATCGAATTCCGCTCCCCCACATCGCTTCTCGCCGAGATCACCGGCACGGTGGACGACAACCCGTGGGAACCCGACGCCCTGGTGTGGCCGCTGCTCGAGGTCATCGATTCCGTGGTGGTGACCCGTCCGGCGTGGGCGAACACTTTGACCGCGCACCTGGGCTGCGCAGAACTGGGCAATCCGGAGGAAACTCAGCTGCGGCAGGGCCGTCGGTACGCGGTGGCCCGGCGGCTGGCAGGTCTGTTCGACACCTACGCCAAAGCCCGGCCGGCGATGCTCGCCGACTGGCTGGCGGGCGGCGACTCCGACGGAGCGGGCGGCCGGCTGGACGACGACCTGCTCTGGCAACCGCACCTGTGGCGGGCCACCGCCGAACGTGTCGACGCCGATCCGCCGCCGGTTCGTCAGGCGAAAACCCTTGCCCGGCTGATCGATTCGCCGTCCGAGCTGCCACCGCGACTATCGCTGTTCGGGCATACCCGGTTGCCCGCGGCAGACCTCGAACTGCTCGGCGCCTTGGCCACCCACCACGATCTGCACCTGTGGCTGCCGCATCCCAGCGACCCGTTGTGGCAGTCGCTGTCCGAGTTGCGCGGCCAGGAGCCGCGGCGCGCGGACACCAGCCGGTCGCGGGTGGGCCACCCACTGCTGCAGACCCTCGGCCGCGACCTGCGGGAGCTGCAACGCGGCCTGCCCGCCGCACAGACCGATCAGTTCCATCCCCGCACCGGATTCCCGGACACGCTGCTGGGCCGGCTGCAGTCCGACATCTCGGCCGACGAGGTGCGGCCCGGCGGGCGAGGGCTCGCGAAGGACGACCGGTCCGTGCAGATCCATCGCTGTCACGGTGCGGCCCGGCAGATCGATGTCCTGCGTGATGTGCTGCTGGGCCTGCTCGACGACGACGAGACCCTGCAGCCGCGCGACATCCTGGTGATGTGCCCCGACATCGAAACCTACGCACCCCTGATCACCGCGGCATTCGGAGCGGGTGAGCACGCCGACCTCGGCCACCCGGCGCAGAGCCTGCGGGTCCGGTTGGCCGACCGCGCGCTGACCCAGACCAATCCCCTGCTCGGGGTACTGGCCGAACTCCTCGACATCGCCGACGGCCGGGCCACCGCCAGTGCGGTGCTGAGCCTGGCGCACAGCGAGCCGGTGCGCCGCCGCTTCGCGTGGGGCGACGACGACCTGGTGGACCTCACCGAATGGGTTGGCGCAGCCGGTGTCCGGTGGGGTTTCGACGCTGCGCACCGCACCCCGTACGCATTGCAGCGGTACCCGCAGAACACCTGGCAGTTCGGGGTCGACCGACTGCTCGTGGGCGCCGCGATGTCCGACGACTCGCAGGACTGGCTCGGCACCGCGCTGCCGCTCGACGACGTCGACTCGAACCGCGTCGAGCTGGCCGGCCGGCTGGCGGAATACGTGCAGCGGTTGTGCGGCGTCGTGGACCACCTCACCGGCGCGCAGCCCCTCGACGGCTGGGTCGAGGTGCTGCGGGACGGCATCGCACAGCTCACGCGCGTCGGCCCGGATGACCAGTGGCAGCAGGCGCAACTCGATCGCGAACTGGCGAAAGTGTTGACCCACGCGGGTTCTCGGTCCGGCACGACGCTGCGGCTGCCTGATGTGCGGTCCCTGCTGCACCGGCAACTCGCCGGGCGGCCAACCCGCGCCAACTTCCGCACCGGCACGCTCACGGTGTGCACCATGGTCCCGATGCGCTCGGTGCCGCACCGGGTGGTGTGTCTGGTCGGGCTCGACGACGGCGTCTTCCCGCGCACCAACATCGCCGACGGGGACGACGTCCTGGCCCGTCATCCGCTCACCGGCGAGCGCGACATCCGGTCCGAGGACCGGCAGCTGCTGCTCGACGCCATCTGCTCGGCCACCGACACCCTGGTCATCACCTACACCGGGACCGACGAGCACTCCGGTGAGCAC
Organism: Mycobacterium sp. HM-7; assembly: GCF_053852335.1. Lineage (NCBI taxonomy): Bacteria > Bacillati > Actinomycetota > Actinomycetes > Mycobacteriales > Mycobacteriaceae > Mycobacterium > Mycobacterium sp. HM-7. Next base: position 4,963,831 of record NZ_CM132657.1, read on the forward strand.
CGGCCGCCCGCGGTCCCGGTGCAGGAGCTGCTCGACGCGCTGGACCGGACCACCACCGAACCTGTCCGCGACCGCATCGTCGCCGAGCATCCGTTGCAGCCCTTCGATATCCGCACCGTCGCCCGCGACCGGCTGGTGCCGGACCGGCCGTTCACCTATGACCCGGCGGCTCTGCGCGGGGCGAGGGCCGTCCTCGGGGAGCGCCGGCCGAAGCCGCGCTTGATCGACAGCCCGCTGGACGAATCGCCATGCGGCGATGTCGAACTCGCCGAGCTGCTGAGGTTCTTCGCGAACCCGGTGAAGGGCTTCTTCCGGGCGCTGGACTACACGCTGCCGTGGGACGCCGACGAGTTGTCCGATGCCATCCCGGTCGCGATCGACGGCCTCGGCAAGTGGGCAGTCGGGGAGCGCATGCTCGACGACCTGAAGATCGGCCGGGACCCCGACTTCGTCATCGGTGCGGAGTGGCGGCGCGGCACGTTGCCGCCGGGCCGGCTCGGCTGGCGTCAGGCCAACGAAATCCGCGGTGAAGCCATCGAACTGGCGACCGCCGCCCGGTCGCTGCAGCGGGGCGACGCGAGTGCGCTGGACATCAGTGTCGACATCGGCGACCTGGGCATGGGCCGCCGGCTCACCGGCACCGTCGCCCCGTTGTGGCAGGACCGCACCGTGACGGTCACGTACTCGAAGCTGGGCGCCAAGCATCGGCTGCAGTCCTGGGTCACCCTCATGGCTCTGGCTGCGGCCGCACCGGAGCGCGAGTGGGAGGCGTACTGCATCGGTCGCGGTCCGCGGAACACCATGCAGGCCATGGCATATCAGCCTCCCGAGCAACCGCTTTCGGTGTTGCGTGACCTGGTCGCGATCTACGACGCGGGCCGCCGCGAACCCCTGCCGCTGCCCTTGAAGACGTCGCTGGAATGGGCCCGGGCACGACAATTCGACGACCCGGTACCGGAGCGGGGGGCCGAGTCGGAGTGGCGCTGGGAGAAAGACAGTGCCGAGTACGTCGAAGTATGGGGCCCGGGCGCGCCGTTGCACGTGCTGCTCGATCCGCCGCGGCCCGACGAAGTCGCCGTCCGGGGCGAGACCAGTCGGCTGGGCGCCTACGCTCGCCGGCTGTGGCAGCCGCTGCTCGACGCGGAACGGCGGATCTGATGGACGCGTTCGATCTGCTCGGCCCGCTGCCCGACCGCGCGACGACGACGGTGCTGGAAGCCAGCGCCGGTACCGGCAAAACCTATGCCCTCGCCGGTCTGGTGACGCGGTACATCGCCGAGGGCGCCGCCACGCTGGACGAGATGCTGCTGATCACGTTCAGCCGGGCAGCCACTCGGGAACTGCGTGAGCGGGTACGTGCACAGCTGGTGAAGACTGTTGCCGCGCTGGATGATCCGGCTGCGGAGGACAACGATCTGATCCGGCACCTGGCCGACGCGACGCCCGACGAGCTGGTCCTGCGCCGCGCCCGGCTACGCGACGCACTGTCGGATTTCGACGCCGCGACCATCGCCACCACGCACGAGTTCTGCGGGCTGGTGCTGCGTTCCCTCGGCATCGCCGGCGACACCGACTCCGGGTCCCAATTGGTGGAGAGCCTCGACGATCTGGTGGCCGAGATCGTCTCCGACCTGTACCTGACGGTCTACGGAGACCAGCGTGACGAGCCCGCGCTGAGCTTCGCCGATGCGCTGGACCTGGCCAAACGGGTCGTCGGCGATCCCGGCGCGCAGCTGCGGCCCGTGACGGCCGACCCGGACAGCGTTGCGGCGCAGCGGCTGTCGTTCGCAAGGGCGGTGCTCGAAGAACTCGAACGCCGCAAGCGCCGGCTGGGCGTACTGAGCTTCGACGACCTGCTGAGCCGGCTCGCCACCGCGCTGGAGGAGCCCGATGCGCCCGCCCGCGACCGGATGCGTCGACGTTGGCCGATCGTCATGGTCGACGAGTTCCAGGACACCGACCCCGTGCAGTGGCAGGTGATCTCGCGGGCCTTCGTCGGGCACAGCGCCGTCGTCCTGATCGGCGATCCCAAGCAGGCCATCTACGCGTTCCGCGGCGGCGACATCGTCACCTACCTGGATGCCGCGCGCAGTGCCGGCCAGCGCCTGACGCTCGCCGAGAACTGGCGCAGCGACAAGGTTCTGGTGGACCGACTGCAGACCGTGCTCAAGGGCGCGGCCCTCGGCGACGCCGACATCGTGGTGCACCCCGTCGAAGCACGTACCGACAGCCACCGGCTCACCGGAGCCCCGCATAACGATCCGTTCCGGTTACGGGTGGTGGCGCGCACGGAATTCGGGACGCCGCAGCGCCGGATGGTCCCGATCGGCCAGTTGCGGCCCTACATCGCCAAGGATCTCGCGGCCGACATCTCGGTGCTGCTGGCCAGCGGCGCACAGTTCGATGGCCGGCCACTGACCGCCGGCGACGTCGCGGTGATCGTCGATAGTGGCCTGGACGCCATCCCGTGCCGGGATGCGTTGCTGGACTTGGGTATTCCGGTGGTCTACTCGGGCGATACCGATGTGTTCGCCTCGGCCGCGGCGGCGGAGTGGCTGCGGCTGCTCGACGCGTTCGACACCCCCAACCGCAGCGGCGTGGTCCGGGCCGCCGCGACCACCATGTTCTTCGGGCACCGCGCGGCCGACCTGGCCACCGGCGGCGACGAGCTGACCGATCAGCTCACCACCACCATCCGACAGTGGGCCGGGCTGGCCCGGGATCGCGGTATCGCGGCGGCGTTCGAGGCGGCCGTGGCAATGGGTCTGCCCGAACGGGTCCTCGGACATCGAGGCGGTGAACGTCACATGACCGATCTGGCGCACGTCAGCCAACTCCTGCACGAAACCGCCCATCGCGAGCGCTATCACCTGCCCGCCCTGCGTGATTGGCTGCGCCGCCAGATGAAGGACCGCGGTGGGCCGGCCGAACGCAACCGCCGACTGGACAGCGACGCCGCCGCGGTTCAGATCATGACGGTGTGGCGCAGCAAGGGGCTGCAGTTCCCCGTGGTGTACCTGCCGTTCGGGTTCAACCGATTCGTCAAGGCCGACACGGTGCTGCGGTTCCACGACACCGACGGCACCCGCTGCCTGCATCTCGGTGGCGCCGGGGCCACGGACCGGGCCGCGGCGGAGCAGGCGGGCCTGGCCGAGACGGCCGGGGACAATGTCCGGCTCACCTACGTGGCGCTCACCCGGGCACAGTCGCAGGTCGTGGCGTGGTGGGCGCCATCGCGGGACGAGCAGAACGGTGGCCTGTCGCGGCTGCTGCGCGGCCGCCGGCCCGGCGCCGCCGCGGTGCCGGATTGCGCCACGCCACAGACACTTTCCGACGACGATGCGCTGGCGTGTTTCACCGCGTGGGAGCACGCGGGCGGTCCGGTGGTCGAGGCGGCCGACCCCGTGATCCCGATGCCGCCGCCGGCGCCGGAGACCCCGGCGGACCTGGACGTGCGGCACTTCCATCGCAGTATCGACACCCATTGGCGACGGACGTCGTACTCGGCGCTGGTGCGCGTCGTGCACGACGACGGGCAGGCGGTGAGCAGCGAACCGGACACCGCGCTGCGGGACGACGAGTCCGCCGGTGTCGTCCCCGAGGCGCCGTCGCCCTTGCCCGGCGACCTGCCGTCACCGATGGCACAGCTGCCCGCCGGCGCCGCCTTCGGCTCGTTGGTGCACGCCGTGCTGGAGCGCGCCGATCCCCTGACCTCGGATCTCACCGCGGAACTGGCGGCCCGGATCGACGAGCAGGCGGGGCTGTGGAACGTCGAGGTGCCCACGGATGAGCTGGCCTCGGCCCTGGTGCCGATGCACGACACCCCGCTCGGTCCGCTGGCCCCGGGCCTGACGCTGCGGCAGATCGGACTGCGGGATCGGTTGCGGGAACTGGATTTCGAGATGCCGCTGGGCGGTGGCCAGAACCGGCCCGATGCCGCGCTGGACATCCGCCTCGGCGATGTGGGCGCGGTGGTGAGTGAGCTGCTGCCGGCGTCGGATCCGTTGTCCGCGTATGGCGCGCGCCTGCAGGCCGAGCCGCTGGGACACCAGCGGTTGCACGGCTATCTGTCGGGGTCCATCGACGCGGTGCTGCGGGTGCCGAGCGATGGCGGCCACCGATATCTGGTGGTCGACTACAAGACCAACAGGCTGGGCGACTTCGGCGCCGAGAACACGGCGGCGGACTACACCGCACCCAGGCTCGCCGAGGCCATGATGCACTCCGACTATCCGCTGCAGGCCCTGCTGTATTCGGTTGTGCTGCATCGGTTCCTGCGGTGGCGCCTACCGGACTACGAACCGGGGCGGCACCTGGGCGGTGTGGCCTATCTGTTCGTCCGCGGCATGTGCGGTGCGGCGACCCCCGTGGTCGACGGTAACCCGTGCGGGGTGTTCAGCTGGCAGCCGCCGGTCGAGCTGGTGGCCCGGCTGTCCGATCTGTTGGACCGGGGGACGGCGGCATGACGGCAGCGCTCGAAACAACACCCGACCCCATGGACTGGCGTCAGGTACCGGCGGCCACGGGCCTGCTGGCGATGTTCAACGCCGCCGGCGTACTGACTGCCGCTGATGTGCATGTGGCCCAAAGGTGTTGTGTGTTGGTAGAGGAGGCGAGCGAGGTCGTCGCACTCGCGGTCGCACTGACGGTCCGGGCGCTGCGCGAAGGCTCGGTGTGCGTCGACCTCACCACGGTCGCCCGGGACATCGGCGCCCCCGCCGGCGGCGGCGACCTGCCCTGGCCGGCACCTGACGAGCTGATCGCCGCGGTCGCGGGTAGTCCGTTGCTGGGCAAGGCCATCCGGCTGGACCACGAGCGGTTGCTGTACCTGGACCGCTACTGGCGCGAAGAGCAGCAGGTGTGCACCGACCTGCTGGCACTGTCGGCGCGCGCGTCGCAGTCGGTCGCCGACGCCGAGCTCGACCGGCTCTTCCCGCCACCGGATTTCGCCGAGCAGCGGGCCGCCGCGCAGCTCGCGCTGACGCAGCCGGTGACCGTGCTGACCGGTGGTCCCGGCACCGGCAAGACGACGACCGTGGCCCGGTTGCTCGCGCTCCTGGCGCAGGCCGCGCACCCGGGCCGGCTGCGGATCGCGCTCGCGGCGCCGACCGGAAAAGCTGCCGCCCGACTGCAGGAGGCGGTCTCGGCCGAGGTGGCCAGACTCGAGGCCGCGGATCAACAGCGGCTCAGCGGGCTACGGGCCGTCACGCTGCACCGGTTGCTCGGCGGGCGTCCCGACAGCGCCTCGCGGTTCAAGCACCACCGCGGCAACCGGTTGCCGCACGACGTCGTCGTCGTCGACGAAACCTCGATGGTGTCACTGACTCTCATGGCCCGGCTGCTCGAAGCCGTTCGGCCCGACGCCCGGCTGCTGCTCGTCGGCGACCCCGACCAGTTGACCTCGGTCCAGGCGGGCGCCGTGCTGGCCGACCTGGTCGACGGGCTCGCTGACCATCCCGCCATCCAGATCGCCGCGCTGCACACCACACACCGGTTCGGGGCGGCGATCGGCGGGCTCGCCGAAGCGATCCGGGCCGGTGACGCGGACCAGGTGCTGACCCTGCTGCGGGCCGGCGAGGCCGCGATCGAGTTCGTCGAGGATGCCGAGCCGGCCGCGGTGCTGCGCCCGGTCCTGGTGGGCCACGCGCTGAAAGTGCGTGAGTGTGCGTTGCTGGGCGCCGGTGACGACGGTCTCGCGGCGATGGATGAGCACCGCCTGCTGTGCGCACACCGCGACGGGCCCTACGGGGTGCGGCATTGGAACCGTCAGGTCGAGCGCTGGCTCACCGACGAGACCGGACAGGCCACCTGGTCGCCCTGGTATCCCGGTCGGCCGCTGCTGGTCACTTCCAACGACTACGCGCTGGGCATCTACAACGGCGACACCGGCCTGGTGGCCGCGGGGCCGGACGGCGTCCAGGTGTACATCGCGGGTGCGACTGCGACGCAACAGTTCTCACCGAGCCGCATCGTCGACGTCGAGACGATGTACGCGCTGACCATCCACAAGAGTCAGGGTTCGCAGGCCGACGAGGTGACGGTGATCCTGCCGCCCGCCGACTCCCGGCTGCTGACCCGCGAGCTGTTCTACACCGCGGTCACACGCGCGAAGAAGAAGGTGCGCATCGTCGGGTCCGCTGACGAGGTGCGGGCCGCGGTCGAACGCCAGGCGCTGCGCGCCTCGGGCCTGCGGGACCGGCTGCGGGCCAGTACCTAGGGCCGCACCGGGTGGCGACTCAGGATCGACACCCGGTTGAAGGCGTTGATCGCGGTGGCCACCCAGATCACCGCGGACACCTCATCGTCGTTGAGTACCGCCCGCGCCCTTGCGTATTCACGCTCGGCGATGTCGTGGTCGGGCAGCGTGGTCGTGATCTCGGCGAGCCGCAGCGCGGCGCGTTCCTGCTCGGAGAACAGCTCGGTGTCCCGCCAGGCGCGCAATGTCGCCAGCTGCTTGTCCGTCACGCCGGCCTTCACCGCGCGGCGGTGGTGAATCTCCAGGCACGACGGACAGCCGTTGAGCAGGGAGACGCGGGTGTTGATCAGCTCCACGAGCGCCGGCGGCAACCCGGCCTCGGCAGCGGTCCTGCCGACCGCGGTGGCGACCGCCACCAGCGTCCGGTAGGCATGGGGCGACTGCTTGTCGACGTGCACGTGCGCGGGAACCGGTTCGGTGGTGTCCATTGCCTGCTTTCAGGTTGCGCAGGACGGCGCGGGTATGGTCTGAGCGAACGCGACGATGGTACGCAGCCGGGAAGGCGAATCGTGAGCAATCTTGAGGCAGACCCCATCGAATACGACTGTGCAGCGGGGCCTCCCAACCGAATCGAGATTCTCGAGCCGCGTGAGGTGCCGCTGGGCGGCCCGCGCGCCATGATGGTCCGTCGCACCTTGCCGCAGCGCGAGCGCTCGCTGGTCGGAGCCTGGTGTTTCGCCGATCACTACGGTCCGGAAGACGTGCGCACCAAGGCCGGGATGGATGTCCCACCGCACCCGCATACCGGTCTGCAGACGGTCAGCTGGCTGTTCAGCGGCGAGATCGAGCACCGCGATTCGCATGGCGTTCACGAGATGGTGCGGCCCGGCGAACTGAATCTGATGACGGCCGGCGCCGGTATCTGCCACTCGGAGGTCTCCACTCCGGGGACGACGATCCTGCACGGTGTCCAGTTGTGGGTCGCGCTGCCCGAGGCCGCGCGCCACGGTTCCCGCAATTTCGATCACTATGCGCCACAAGCTGTTTCATTCGGCGATGCCACGGTGTCGGTGTTCCTCGGCGCGCTGGCCGGGCAGCGCTCCCCCGTGCACACGCACACTCCGCTGCTCGGTGCGCAGGTCGATCTGCCGGCCGGTGCCACGGTCGAATTCGACGTCGACCCCACCTTCGAGCACGCCGTACTACTCGACCAGGGTGCGCTCACCGTTGCCGATACCCCGGTGCGGCCGTACGAAATGGCTTACCAGGGCGTCGGATCCACGCGGCTGACGCTCGCGAACACCGGTACCGAACCGGCTCGCGCCGTCATCCTCGGCGGCACGCCGTTCACCGAGGAACTGCTGATGTGGTGGAACTTCGTGGGGCGCACGCACGAAGAAATCGTCGAGTACCGCAATCAGTGGCAGGCAGAGTCGGAACAGTTCGGCGAAGTCCTCGGTTATCAAGGGGAGCCGGCACGGCTGCCCGCTCCCCCGCTACCGACCACCCGCCTGGTCCCGCGGAAACCACCCACCGGAGGAAAGGCCCCAGTGATGCTCACCGACAAGAACGGCGAACCGGTCGAGGTGACCCAGGAGGCCGACCGGTTCAGCATCGCGGTCGACGGAAAGCCGGTGGGGCTCACCGCTTTCGTCGAGCACGGTGAGCAGCGGGTGTTCTACCACACGGAGGTCGACCCGGCGTTCGGCGGGCGCGGACTGGCCAGCGTGCTGATCGCCCAGGCACTGGCGACCACCCGGCAGCAGGGCAAGCGCATCGTGGCGATCTGCCCCATGGTCAAGGCGTACGTCGAGAAGCACCACGACTTCGACGACATCCTCGATCCGCGGACGCCGGAGATTCTGCGGCTGCTGCCGCGCTAGACCGCCAGAGCGTCAGCCTGCGTGCAGGCGTCGCTCGGGATGGTCTGCCAGCCACCGCTCCTCGACTCGCTTGACCCGCAGGTGCTCGAACGTGATGATCAGCGCTCCCGCGGTGACCAGCGCGCCGGCGATCAGGCCCAGCGGGAGCTCGAGTCCCGTGTGGCCGAACGCGGTTGCGAAGACGAAGCCGGCGATGGTGACGATGCCGAGTGCGATCAGGCCCAGGCCAGGTAGCCACAACGTGTCGATGAAGGATTCACCGGCATGCGGTTGCGTGGTTCGGGAATGGTCCACCGGATCGTGAAACGCGCCCTTCATTCGCATCTCCCTCCTTGCCGAAGATGCCCTTAGGCTACGCCCAAATACGGACCATTGTGAGATAGTTCACACTCGGTCCGACAGTTCTCGGCGAGCTCGGCGCGCACCCGGGCGCGAAGTAACTAGCGCGGCGGCAGCGATGCGGCGGCGGGCGCGGCCGGGACGGGCGGCGGCGGCAGGGCGGAGCCACGGACCCACTGATCCCACGGCATGCTCCAGTCGCCGTTCTGGCTCAGCATCTGCGGCGGGCCACCGGTGAACTTGACCTCGACGACGTCCCCGGGCACGGAGAAGTCGTAGAACCATTTGGCGTTCTCGCTGTTGAGGTTCAGGCAGCCGTGCGAGGTGTTCTGTTTGCCCTGCGCCCAGATGGTTGCGTTCAGCTGGTGCAGGTAGATGCCGTCATGGCTGATCCGCGTCGCCCACGGGATGGTCTCCTTGTAGCCAAGGCGGCTACTGGTCGGCAAGCCGAACGTCGAGGAGTCCATGATCACCGGGTTGGCCTTGTCCATCACGGTGTAGACGCCCGGCGGCGTCCAGAAGGAGATGACGGTGTTGCCGATGGTCTCCGTGCCGCCCATGCCCATCGAGGTCGGCATGGTGCGCACCAACTGGCCGTTGTCGAAGACGCTCACCTGGTGCGTGTGGTCGTCGGCGACGGAGATGTGGGCATTGCCGATCCGGAACGAGACGCGTTCGTCCTGCTGTCCGTAGGTGCCGTCGCCGAGCCGGACGCCGTAGATCTTGGCCGCGACGGTGACCGTCGTGTTCGGGGCGTAGTACTTCTCCGGGCGCCAGTGCGCGTTGGCGTCGTCGACCCAGTGCCACGAGCCGGGAACCGGCGGGTTGGTGGTGACGATGAGGTTGCGCTCGGCGGCGGCCTTGTCCTCGATCTTTTCGTCGAAGTGCGCGGTGACCACGACGCCGATGCCGTAGGTCCCACCCTCCTGCAGCGACGCGCCGGACACGGTGTTGAGGTACACCGCGGTCTGGTAGTCGGGGTTGAGCGTGGTGAAGCTCGACGTCTGCCGTGACGGCATGCCCGAGGGTCCGCGTGCCTCGATCGTCATCGTGTACTTGCGGCCGTAGCCGAGCTGCTCGGCCGGCGTCCAGGTCTTGGCGTCGGGTGCGAGCGTCCCGGGAATCTCTTTTCCGGCTCCGTTGACCATCGACACCGCGGTGATGGTGCCGCTCTCGGCGGTGACGTTCACGGGCGCGGCCGGGCTGACGTCCTTCGCCCCGCCGGCCGGCGTGACGCGCACGATGGCGGGCTCCGGTGCGGCCGGCTGCGAGACGGACAGATCGCGTGCCGCCGCGACCACCTTGCAACCCTCCTGGCAGCGCGACGTCGACGACACCACAGTCCCACCGAGCACGGCGAGGACGGCCAGCGCAGCGGCCAGCCAGGCGCCACGGACACGGCGAGATGAGGTCAACACAGCTCCAAAGTTCGGCGTCGGCCAGGGATTGTCGGATGGACGTACTCGAGGTACTGCATCAGACTAAGCGGTCGGCCGGGTTCTTTGCACGTCGGATGAAGCTCGTCTCGATTTCGCCACAGCACCACTTCGGCGTGTCGGCTGGCAAACGCCGTCCGATGTGTGATAGTCGCCGAATTCCGGTCATTTCGCCGGCGCCGGACCGCGACGCACTGACCAGCGCTTTCAGTCAAAGATACTGCATGCCAACATCTTTGAGCAGCGCTGCCGCATCGAAACCGAAACATGTCGGGCCACAAAACAACTCACGACACAGGGCGTGCCCTGCTACGTGAGTTCACCCTGAGTGGCGGCTACTGACTCGCGAATCGGTTGAGGGTGCCCCCGTGCATCGCACGACCGGCGCGGGCCTGGCGGAAGCCGATCAAGCCACCCGCTCCGGTCAGCACCAACAGGCCGGTGAAGCCCGGAACCGCGACGGCGGCGACCTCACCGAGGCCGGCCGCGCGGAGGTCGTCCGAGTACCCCGCGCGGTATGGCGCCGCGGCGACGATGGCGTTGTCGGCCGCGAAGGTCCGGTCAGCCGGTTGGGGTCCGCGCACCGGCAGTTCCCCGGTGACGCCGGTGTGGCCCGCGAAACGTGAATCCGTCTGCGCCCCAACGGATGCCGGAGGCTGGATGCGGGTCCCGAGGCCACGTTGGAAGGACACGGCCTGCGACGCACCGGAAGGCGACGTGAGGGCGGCCGACGACAGCGAGGCCGCTGCCGCGGTCAACCCGTCGACGACCGGCAGCGCTTGCGCGACAGCAAATCCCGGTAACGCGGCCACGCTCCGGATCGGCTCCGCCACTGCCGCGGGCAGCGGCCCGGTCAGCGCCGTCACCGGCGCCATCGGCGCGTCCGCCACGACGAGGGCGGTCTGACCGGCCGCGGCGCTCGCCTGGACCAGCGGAGCGGAGACCGACTGGACCACCGGCACAGTGGCCGGAGTTTCGGCAATGTTCGCGGGTTCGCTGGCAGCTTCACTCTGGGTTGTGTTGACGACACCCGAGGGCAGTCCGGCGGACGTACTCGAGGACGGGTTCGCCGAGGAGATGTTGGAGCCGTTGCGACCGTCACCGAACTTGGGCGCCAGTTGCTGGCCTGCCGACGACGTGACACCGAAGCCGGTGAGTGCACCGGTTCCGACCGTGGTCGCGGTGGATGTCAGCCCACCGAACGCCTTGCGCAGATCGCCGATGGCGGACAGGCCCGGGCGGGACGTACCTGAGCTGTCCCCACCAGCATCACCTGAAACAGTCGGCGAAAGCGGCATATCGAAGGGTGCGGCGTGCGCTACGCCGGCGCCGAAAACCGGCGCGGCGACCAACCAGGTCACCGCCGCCATGCGCAGGTGCGTCGCCACGCTGCATCCATCCTCTCGAAGCCGGCCGTAAGGGGCCTTGGTCTAGTTTGCCACGAGAATTTTCTATTGCGAAAATTTTGGTGGCATCAGTCACCATATTAGGGCAGTCGGCGCCAGTTATCAGAACGGAACAGTCGGCAGGTACTTGCCGTCGAGCGTAATGACGGCACGTTCGCCACCATCGGGGTCAGCAACCTTCTTCACATCCAGCCGGAAGTTGATGGCGGAGATGATGCCGTCGCCGAACTGCTCGTGGACCAGGGCCTTGAGCGTGGTGCCGTAGACCTGCAGCATCTCGTAGAAGCGGTAGATGGTCGGGTCGGTGGGCACGCCACCGGGAATGGAACCGCGGGTGGGGATGGTCTGCAGCAACCGCACCGCGTCGTCGTCCAGCCCCAGCAGGCCGCCGACGGCCTTCGCCGACTCCTCGGGAAGCGCGTGCTGCCCGAGCACGGCGGCCGTCGTGAAGGCCACCGACAGGCCTGCGGCGTCGGCGATCTGCTGCCAGGACAGGTCCTTGCGGGTCTTGGCTTCGACAGCCGCGGCGGCGAGGAGCTGGCGGGCGGTGGGGTCGAACTGGGCGTGGATCATGGCGGGGCTTCCTTTCAGGGGACGGGTTGGTGCCGGGGATCGAGGTCAGGGCCGGGTCAATGCTGCGCCCACGCGCCGTACGGCACCATCGGGTTGGTCCCGAAGGGCACGTACGGGTTGGCGCCGCCGAGGAACGAGTCCTGCGCGTACACCGGCGCCGGCCCGGGCAGCGCTACGGACCCGCCGCCGTCGGCCGGCGCCGGGGCGGCCAGTGCGATGCCGAGCGCCGCGAGTGCGCCGACGGCCAATCCGGTTGCCACGGCACCGAGGCTGTTCTTCTTCATGGTGATACTTCCTTTCTTGCTGCATTCACCATGTACGAACAGCATGTATAACGTCCAATAGCTACTTTTCTATCTAGCTATAAACAGAATCTATAGTTGGTCGTATGGCTGGACTCGAACTCCGTCACCTGCGGTATCTCCTCGCCGTCGCCGAACACGGCAACTTTTCCCGCGCCGCCGAAGAGCTATATGTGTCGCAACCCACGCTCTCGCAGCAGATCAAACAGCTGGAAACGGCGCTCGGCGTCCAACTCCTCGACCGCGGCGGCCGCACCGTGCGGCTGACGGATGCCGGCGCCGCCTTCGCCGAGCGCGCACGAAGCGCACTCCGCGAACTGGCCGCCGCCGAACGTGCCGTCGAGGACGTCCAAGACCTATCCCGCGGGCATCTGCGCCTGGGCATCACGCCCACGTTCATCACCTATCTCATCGGACCACTGACCGCCGAGCTGTACGCCCGCCATCCCGGGATCAGCCTGACCGTGGTCGAGATGTCTCAGGACAACATCGAAGCGGGGCTGCTCGCCGACGATCTGGACGTGGGCATCGCGTTCGTCGGCTCGCCCGTCGCCGGCATCGAGGCGGCCGCGCTGTTCACCGAGCACCTCGGCCTCGTGACGAGTGGCCCGCGGGCCGGGAACCTGGCCGCCCCCTTGCCGGTGCGCGCGCTGGCCGACGTTCAGCTGGCGCTGCTCAGGAGCGACTTCCTCACCCGGACCCATATCGACACCTATTTCGCGGCACACCATGTGGACCCGCGGATCACCGTCGAAGCCAACTCCGTTCAGGCCCTCACCGAGATCGTGCAGCGCACGCCGCTCGCGACGGTCTTGCCGGATGCCGTCACCCACGACCATCCGCACCTGACACCGGTCCCGCTGGACCCGCCCATACCGACCCGGACCGTCGCCCTCCTGCGACGGGACGGCGGCTACCACAGCGCCGCCGCCTCAGCATTCGTACGGCTCACCCATGAACTCGTCGCGAGCCGGGGCTATGCACCCGCGGGTGATCGGCAGTCCATCCAGGAATAGGGCTGAAGATGTTGCAGCGCCGGTGGTTTCATCGAATCGGCGCCTCCGGTGGCTGCCGGAGAACGGAGGTGGAAGTCCCTCCCACTCTCAATTTATGACAGACACCGGGGCTTGCCGCAAGGCCCCGGTGGTGCCGCACAATCGTCCGGCCAGTCGATACGACGAATGGGGGATGTCATGACGAACACGCCGAAACCTTTTGAAGTGCATGAGTCGGGCGCGCTGCTGCACGGCACCAAAGCCGACCTTGATGTGGGCGACCTGCTGCGGCCCGGGCGAGAGTCGAACTACGAGACAGGCCGGGTCTCGAACCACGTTTACGTCACGCGGACGCTGGACGCCGCGGCCTGGGGAGCCGAACTCGCAGCCGGCGACGGCCGGCCGCGCATCTATCTCGTCGAGCCGGTCGGCGAGGTGGAGGACGACCCCAACGTGACGGACAAGAAGCTGCCGGGCAACCCGACCCACTCCTACCGCACGCGTGAGCCGGTGCGCATCGTCGGCGAACTCACCGACTGGGTCGGCCATTCACCCGAGCAGCTTCAGGCGATGCGCGACGGGCTGGCCGACCTCCAACGCCGGGGACTCGCCGTCATCTACGACTGACCGGCCGGCGGCACGGATGGGAACGCCAGAGGTCTTCCCCATCCAACATGCGTAAGTTTAGACTTACCATTAGTGGCTACTTACGAAACCGCCGACCCGTGGGGCGCACTCGCCGACCGCACCCGTCGGACGATATTCAAGCGGTTGGCCGCCGGGCCGCTCGCGGTCGGCGAACTGGCCGAAGGGCTGCCGGTCAGCCGGCCCGCGGTGTCGCAGCACCTCAAGGTGCTGCGCTGCGCCGGGCTGGTCACCGACCGGCAGGTGGGCACCCGGCGCATTTACCAAGTAGACCCGCGCGGCGTCGAGGCCCTGCGGGCCGAGCTCGACATGTTCTGGGACAACGCATTGACGGCGTTCAAGTCGATCGCCGACGAAGAAGGGAGGCAGTCATGACCGAGGTGGCACCGATCCGCAAGAGCGTCGTCGTCGAGGCGCCGCTCGACAAGGCGTTCGCATTGTTCGTCGGCCGCTTCGACGCCATCAAGCCCCGCGACCACAACCTGCTGGCGGTGCCGATCGCGGAGACGGTCTTCGAAACCCGGGTCGGCGGCCACATCTACGACGTGGGGACCGACGGCAGCACGTGCCGGTGGGCGCGCGTGCTGGCCTACGAACCGCCGAGTCGAGTGGTCTTCTCGTGGGACATCGGGCCGACGTGGCAGATCGAATCGGACCCGGACAAGACCAGCGAGGTCGAGGTGCGCTTCATCGCCGAATCCGACGAGCGCACGCGCGTCGAACTGGAGCACCGGCACCTCGACCGCCACGGGGCCGGCTGGCGGTCGGTGGCCGACGGTGTCGACGGCGAGGCCGGTTGGCCGTTGTACCTGGATCGGTACCGCGGCCTCGTCTCCGAGGAGGCATGACGATGTCGGCGCAGCATTCGATGCTGGACCTCGCGTACGAGGAGCGTCGCGACCTCGCCGCGTATCTGCGGACGCTGTCCGACGCCGACTGGCGGGCCCCCACCCTGTGCACCGAGTGGACGGTCAAAGACGTTGTCGCCCATGTCGTGAGCTACGAGGAGCTCAGCGCGGTCGGGCTGCTGAAGCGCTTTGTCCGGGGCCGGATCGTGCGTGCCAATGAGGTCGGGGTGCAGGATTTCGCGACCTACAGCCCGGCTCAGTTGATGGACTTCCTGGAAGCCCATCTGCGCCCGCAAGGGCTGACGTCGGGTTTCGGCGGCATGATCGGGCTGGTGGACGGGACCGTTCATCACCAGGACATCCGCCGGGCACTCGGCCACCCGCGCACCATCCCCGCCGAACGCCTCGAACGCATCCTGCCGGCGATCCCGGGCAATCCGAGACTCGGCGCGGGCAAGCGGATCCGGGGATTGCGCCTGCGGGCCACCGATGTCACCTGGGAGCACGGAAAGGGCCCCGAGGTGCTGGGCACGGGTGAGGCATTACTGATGGCGATGACCGGACGCCCAGCCGCCGCCGATGAACTGGGCGGTCCCGGTCAGCCGATCCTCGCGCAGCGGCTGACCTAGTGCGAGTGATGATCGTGGTGGCCCTCGTGGCTGACGTCAGGTGACCCGCCCATCATGCGCAGCATCGGGATTCCGCCGGTACGCACGAATCGGATGATCAGCACCGCGGCCAGCAGCAGGAAGACGATGTTGAGCCAGGTGGTGTAGTTCCACGTGATGCCGCCCTCCATCACCATGGCGTTGCGCTGCGTGGGGATGAGACCGGTTGCACCGAAAAGCAATTCGACGACATATCCCGCCGCGACCATCGACACGTAGAAGGTGGCGAGCAGCGTCAGCATCATCCGGGTGCCGTAGTACTTCCGGTAGATGTTGAGGATCGGCAGGATCAGCAGGTCGGCGAAGATGAAAGCGACCACGCCGCCGAAGCTGATGCCGCCGTTCCACAGCACGGCCGCCAGGGGCACGTTCCCGATGGAGCAGACGAACGACACGATGGCCACAACCGGCCCGACGATCGGTCCCCAGATCGCCGCCCAGGTGGGGTCGTCGGCGAGGAAGAAGTTCTCCCAGAACGTATTTGGCACCCACGCGCCGATGGCGCCGGCGATGAGCAGACCAAGGATCAGGTCTCGCAGGATCGCCGCCCACTCCATGACGAACACGTGCGAGACGGACGTGAAGCCGGGCGCCGAGAACAGGCGCTTGGTGAACGAGCCCTCGCCCTGCACCGACATGTCCATGGCGGCATGGCCTTCCATCGAGCCCGCGATGCCGTGGTCCGCCTGCGCGCGGGCCTCGTCGATGAGTCGGCTGCGGACGAACAACCGGAACAGCACCGCCAGGACGACGATCATGATCGGGCCACCGACGAATTCGGCCGCGGTGAACTGCCAGCCCATCAGCAGCGCCAGGATGATGCCGAGTTCGACGACGAGGTTGGTGGAGCCGATCTCGAATGCCATCGCGGCGGTGAAGTTGGCGCCTTTGCGAAACAGCGAGCGGGCCAACGCCACTGCCGCATACGAGCACGACGACGATGCCGCGCCCAGACCCGCGGCCACGGCAAGGGTTTTCGGCTTGTCGTCGCCGAGCAGCCGCACGATGGTCGACTTCCGGACGACGGCCTGCACCACCGCCGAGAGCGCGAACCCGAGGATCAGCGCCCAGAGAATTTCCCACGTCATCGAACCGGCCAGCGCCAGTGCATGTCCGATCGCGCTCATCGCGGAGTCCACCCCAGTGACGTTAACCCGTCAGCGGCGTTCCGGATCGTCGAGCGTGGGGGTTTACGCGGAATTCGGGCCAGCTCTCGTCGGCAGGCCCGACTCTCGATGACTAGCCGGGGCTACCGATGAATTCGATGCCCGCGTTGATGGCCGGCCGGTGCCGCAGCATGCGGTAGTGCGCGAGCTTGCCGAGTCCCTTGGTGGTGAGCAGCTCGGACCCGGGCCACGAGGCGGCGAGCTTCTCGCTCGACGAGTACGGACTGTCGGGGTCATCGGGATCATGGATGAGCAGCACCGGCGGGTGGTTGGCGCGGGCCGCGAGGTTGACCATGTCGGTGTCTCCCAGAGACATGCCGATCCGGCGGACCAGGCGCCGTTGCAGGCCCGCGCGGATCCGCCGGCCGAAATTGTGGCGCGCGGCGAACAGGTCCAGATACATCGGGTAGTCGCCCATCGGCGCGAGCAGCACCAGTCGCCCGACCTTCGCGCCGTTCAGCGCCGCGGCCATGGTGGTCGCGTTGGCCCCGAGCGAGTGGGCGACCACGGCGTGGGCCGGTCCGTGCTCGCGGATGACGGCCGCGACGGCGTCGGCACATTCGATGGCGGTGGTCCGTCCCGGCGCGAGCGCGCCCGGGTCGGACTCGTTGTGGCTGGGCAGGTCGAACGCGATGACCCGGTACCCGGCGGCCACGAGCGGCTTGACGAACATGCCGAGATGCGGACGACGCCCGCCCCAGCCGTGCACCAGATACACCGGCGGCCCGTCGCCCCAGGATTCCCCAGCGATGCGGTGGCCGTCCCAGTGCGCTTCCAGCGGCTCACCGGGGCTGACGCCGGGCGGCATGCGCAGGCTCTGCTCGATGATCGGCGGGGTGCACCACAGCTCGGTGGCCCACCGGGATCCGACGGGCGGTGCGAACCGCTCGAGCAGCGCGAACTGCTTGCGAATCTTGGGATCGACCGGTGGCTGCACACCGGAACCCTCGACGTCGAGCACGACGTCACGGTCCGAAGACGACTCGACCATGCGTCGAATCCTAACGACCGCCTTCGATTCGGCCGACGACGAGCCATGGCGGAGGCCCGAGAAACACGTCAGGCCCCCTCGAAAGGGGGCCTGATCAGTGTGGCAGGTACAGGATTCGAACCTGTGTAGGCTTCCGCCGACGGATTTACAGTCCGCTCCCATTGGCCGCTCGGGCAACCTGCCGGGTTCGTCGCCTCCCGGTGACCCCGGGTTTGGCGCGAGTAGCAGAGTACAACGAAGATGTACCGAACACGAAAACGGGACCCCCATCAGGGGCGCAGATACGGAGGGCAATCCAATGGCGGATTCATCGTTCGACATCGTCAGCAAGGTCGACCGGCAGGAAGTCGACAACGCGCTGAACCAGGCCGCCAAGGAGCTGTCCACCCGCTTCGACTTCCGCGGCACCGACACCACCATCGCCTGGAAGGGTGACGAGGTCATCGAACTGGTCTCCTCGACCGAGGAGCGCGTCAAGGCCGCGGTCGACGTGTTCAAGGAGAAGCTGGTCCGCCGTGACATCTCGATGAAGGCGTTCGACGCCGGCGACCCGCAGCCCAGCGGCAAGACCTACCGGGTCTCGGGCACGCTGCAGCAGGGCATCAGCAGCGAGCAGGCCAAGAAGATCACCAAGATCATCCGCGACGAGGGCCCCAAGGGCGTCAAGGCACAGATTCAGGGCGACGAGATCCGGGTCTCGAGCAAGAAGCGCGACGATCTGCAGGCCGTGCAGGCGCTGCTGCGGGGCGCCGATCTGGACGTGGCACTGCAGTTCGTCAACTACCGCTGACGTTCAGCTGTCGCTGTTCAGCTCTTTGGTCAGGTTGGTGCCGTTGTTCTTGCTGTCGCCGTAATGGTTGGTCACGTTGCGGCATTCGCCGTAAATCTTGAACCGGAGCCGATTCTCGCCCTGGTAGTACTCGATGTTGACCGCTACGCCGTCGCGGTTGATGGTGCCGCCGTACATGTGTTGGGAGGGCAGCTTGTCTGACCATCCCGACGCCAGCATGGCCGCCTTGACCTGCTCGGCATAGTCGTGACCGCTGACGCCCGACGGCAGCGACGCACTCATCTCGATGTAGCCCTTGTTGAGCGGCGATCCCATGTCGTTGCAGAACTCCAGATAGCCGCCGCCTTGAACGTCTTGCAGCCCGGCCGCTTTCCGTAGTTGCCTGCCGGCGTTGATGACTTGGGCCATGGACTCTTCATCGGTCATGGGGTGCGCTGGACGATCGTCGTGGGGAAGCAATCCACATCCTCCTAACATCAGGGCGATCACGGCAGCCGCTGTACCGACGCGATATCGACTACTTGTAATCATGGTCGTTCTTCACCGTCTCACCTGGGCGATTGGATTCGGGATCCGAATATGCCGGGGTCCCGGGAATGGGGATGTCGACGTGCGGCACCGGGACCTCGATGCCGAACGGCAGATCGACGTGGTCGGGCGTCGAGAAGGTCGGCTGATGCCGCTCGGCGGCCAGTAGTCCGTCGGCCGCAAGGCGTTCACTGTGCCCGCTCGCGATGTCGGTCATCGCCCGCAATGACTCACTGCCCATGTCGTAGTACTTCGAGTGGTCGTGGATACTCCAGCCGGTTTCGCCGGCCACCTCGGCCCGGAACCGGGTGGCGCCGAATCCCTCTGCCGATGGATCGGTTCCCAGCCCGGCGACCGGCCCCAGCGGGTTGCCGAGCTCGGTGTTCAGCCATTGCGCCGCCCCCGGACCGCCCATACCCAGCCGGGCGACCGGGTCGGTGGATGCCGCCCCGACGTACACCTGGCCACCGTTGACGTGGAAGTCGGCGGCGCTGTGCGCCAAATCTGTCCCCGGACAACCGATCAGCACCACATCATTGACTTTCATGCCGCTGCCCGCGCACGCATCGGCAACCGTGGTGGACCCGTAGGAGTGGCCCATCACCGTGACGTGCGACGAGCCGAGATGCGTCGCAGCCAGCCCGTTGACGTCGGCGGCCAGCAGGTCGCCGCCCTGCCGGGCCAGGGTCGGGTTCGCGATCCGTGGATCGGTGAAGCTGTCAGGCGCGTCGTAGCCCATCCACATCATCACCGCGGTCGATCGACTCGGGTCCGCCAGCGCCGCCTGGTCGTACACGTGGATCGCATCGTCGTGGCCGTCGGCCAGCCAGCCGTCGTGGACGCTGCTGCCGGTGCCGGGCACGATCACCGTCGTGTTGTTGGCCGTGTCGGGGTTTCCGAGGCAGATGGCGGCCCGGCCCTGCCCGCCGTCGGCCTCTGGTTGATAAGCCCAGAGCATGACCGGGCGTTGCTTGGTCGGGTCCAAGGTGGAACCGCGCTGGTGCGCCAACCCCTCGCTGGTCCGCCGCGCGTTGTAGAACCGCGTGGCGTCCGTTTGCGTCAGCCCGAACCGGCCGGGGTCCTTGAGGACGTCATCCTCGGAGACGTGATTGCGGCCCGCGATGTCGCGGACCCGGTTCAGGTCGTCGTTCAGCACCTGCTGATTGACCGCGTCCCGAGCACTCGCCGGGACGCCGTTGAGGTTGCCCAATTCCGGCGGATGCCGGGCGATCAACTGCTGTCTCTGCTCCGGCGTGAGCGCGGTCCACCATTTGTCGACGTCCTCGGGGTTGGTCCCCGGGGGCGGAATCTGGATCTCCTGCCCGCCGATGTTCACCGGCGCCGAGGGCTTCTGGCCTTGTACTGCCTGGTCGATCGCCGTGGCTGTGAGAGTGTCGGTGGTCTCGAAGGCCTTCAACTGCTCCTGAATGGCCTTAGTGAAGAACTCCGCCGTTTTCTTGACGGGCCCCAGGTCTCCGATCAGCCACTGTTGCGGTGTGACCACGCCGTCGTCACCGACCGAGAACCCGAGTTCGAGCGCGGTGTCGACGAATTCGAGAAGGGTGCTGCGCAGCGAGGTCAGCTGGTTGCCGCCATCGGTCAGCGCCTTGGTCAGCTTGTCCAGCCGGGCGCGGTAGGCCTCCTGCTCATCGATCAGCTTCTGTGCCTTGGCGATTGCGGCGTCGCTCGCCTGCCCTTGCCAATTCGCTTTCAAGTTGGCCAGCTGGCCGCGTTCGACGCCGACGACGATCTCCAGGGCGGCCGACGTCGTCCGTACGTCAGCGGCGGCGTCGAGCATCGCCCCGGGCTTGGCCGCGCGCACACGCGATACCGTCACCACTGCCGCACCCCCTCGGCGATCGCTCCTCCGATCGTCGCACAGCTCGCGGGTACCAACCGACACAACATGCAATCCGCACCATCGACCGGACACTCCGCCAATCCCGTCGCTCCGCTCGCCCAGGCGACATAACCTGTCGCCATGGCATCAGCGCAGCGCGTACCGACCGTCGTCGTCCTCGGTGGCGGGTCCTGGGGCACCACGGTGGCCTCGATCTGCGCTCGCCGCGGCCCGACGCTGCAATGGGTGCGGTCCGCGGAGACCGCGGCCGACATCAACGAAAAGCACTGCAACAGCCGCTATCTGGGCGACGGGGTGGCACTTCCCGAATCATTGCGGGCGACCACCGACTTCTCCGAGGCAGCCAACTGCGCCGACGTCATCGTGATGGGTGTGCCGTCGCACGGCTTCCGCAACGTGCTGGGCGAGCTGGCCAAGGAACTGCGGCCGTGGGTCCCGGTGGTGTCATTGGTCAAGGGCCTCGAGCAGGGCACCAACATGCGGATGAGCGAGATCGTCGACGAGGTGCTGCCCGGGCACCCGGCCGGAATCCTGGCCGGACCCAACATCGCCCGCGAGGTCGCCGAGGGATATGCCGCCGCCGCGGTGCTCGCGATGCCGGACCAGCACCTCGCCGCGAATCTGGCCGGCCTGTTCCGCACCAGGCGTTTTCGCACCTACACCACCGACGACGTGGTCGGTGTCGAGATGGCCGGGGCGCTCAAGAACGTGTACGCCATCTCCGTCGGCATGGGGTACTCGCTGGGCATCGGCGAGAACACCCGAGCGATGGTGATGGCGCGCGCGGTGGCCGAGATGTCCAAGCTCGGCGTGGCGATGGGCGGCAACCGCGACACTTTCGCGGGCCTGGCCGGCATGGGCGACCTGATCGTCACCTGTACCAGCCAGCGCAGCCGCAACCGGCACGTCGGTGAGCAGCTGGGCCAGGGCAAGACCGTCGACGAGATCATCGCCTCGATGAACCAGGTCGCCGAGGGCGTCAAGGCCGCCAGCGTGATCATGGAGTTCGCCGACACGCACGGGCTGAGCATGCCGATCGCCCGCGAGGTGGACCGGGTGATCAACCACGGCTGCACGGTGGCGGACGCCTACTCCGGCCTCATGCTCGAAAAGCCCGGGCACGAAGTTCACGGCGCAGGATTCTGACCTCCGCGCCCGCGCGGGGTGCGCGCGGTCGGTTGGCGTATCAGTTGGCGAAGGGGCTGCGGTCCTTCGGCCTGTCCAGCAATGGATTCGACTCGTTGACGATGAAGCTGCCCGCCGGGCTGACCACGAATCCGGACTGATCGAAGCTGTTGACGCACGCCGTCATGGTGCCGTCGGTGCCGCACGTGATGTTGCGGTAGGTGATCCGGGAGCCGGCCGGCAGTGTCTGCACCGCGCCGGGCATCTCGCCGACATACTTCGGCCCGTTCAGGATGTTGAACGCCGGCGCGCCGACCTGTTGGCCGACGACCACATTGGAGCCCTCCGGGGCGCCAGGCAGTGGGCCACTGCAGCCGTACTCCCCCTCGTTGCGGCGCATCACGCACGTGAGCCCGCCGGGGGCCTGGAACATGTAGAACGTCCCGTCCTTGCTGGCGTACACCGATGGGCTGACGGGCTTGAATCCGTTCAGGTTCGGCGCGGCGGGCCCAGGCGGCGGGGGCACCGGCTCCGGCGGCGGGGCGGCCGCGGCAACGCCCGGCACCAATGAGATCGCCCCAGCGGCCGCGACCACACCGATCAGGATTCTGCTGAACACCCGCTCAGAGTAGAACCCAGTGACCATGCCTCGCAGCGTCAGCCGCAAATCACTTGCAGCCGAGGTCGACGTAGACCGTGGTGCTCTGCCCCCGCAACTTGCCTTCCTGGCTCGACAGCTCACGGCCGTGCCGGACGGCGGTGACGGTGCATTTGTCGATGCCCGCACTGCCGACCCGGGACTCGATCACCCGGTAACCCTCGTTCTGCAGCCGATGGATGGTCTGCGTCGCGGACTCCCCGGGCGCGGGCGGCACCACCGGCCGCGCCGCCGCCGGTGCGGCCAGCGCAACCATCAGGGCCAGGACGATTCCGGTTCCGCCTGAGATCTTCGTGGGATTCTTCATGTTTTTCCCTCTCCGCATCCAGCACAGATAGCACTGGATCAATAACTTCGACGGTAGTCGTGAAATAGCGCGAGAAAGGAATTCTCAGGTCGAACACATACTGGTACCCGCATGAGTCATGCGAAATTCAGGCGGAATTCAAATGGTCGACTCGGACGCATGCGGGTTGTACGACTCGCTCATCGTCACGTACTCCCCGACCTCCCGGAGCATCGGCAACCGCACCCGGAAAACCGTTCCCGCAGTGTTCGATTCGACTTTCACCCGGCCGCCGTGCGCCTTGACGATCGTCGACACGATCGCCAGCCCCAGCCCCGTACTGCCGAGGACGCGAGACCGCGATTTGTCGGCAACCACAAATCTGTCGAACAAATTCGGCAGCAATTCTTCCGGAATTCCCGGACCGTCGTCGGCGACCGTCAGTTCCACATATCCGGGGCCGGGAGTCAGGCTCGTCGTGACCGATACTCCGGCCGGCGTGTGAACGCGTGCGTTGGCCAGCAGATTGCCGATCACCTGATGCAACCGGGCCGGGTCGCCGCGTACCCACACCGGCACGTCGGGCAGGCGCGAGCGCCAGCGGTGCACCGGCGACGACACCGCGGCGTCGTTGACCGCGTTGATCACCAGATCGCACAGCTCGACGTCGTCGGTCTCGAGGTCCTGATGCTCCTCGAGACGCGAAATCAGCAGCAGGTCCTCCACCAGGCCGGACATCCGCTGCGCCTCGGACTCGATCCGGGCCAGCGCATATTCGGTGGTCTCCGGCAGTGCGGCGCTGTCCTGGCGGGTCAGCTCGGCGTATCCACGGATGGCGGCCAGCGGCGTCCGCAACTCGTGGCTGGCGTCGGTGAGGAACTGCCGGGTCCGACGGTGCGACGCGGCGAGTTCGGCGAGCGCGCTGTCGACGTTGTCCAGCAGCTTGTTGAGCGTGTCCCCGACGATGCCGACCTCGGTGCGCGGGTCGGTGTCCTCGGGCCGGACCCGTTCGGTGATGCGATGGTCCTCGCTGCCGAACTGGCGCGTCGCCACCTTGGCCGCGGTCGACGCGACCCGGCTCAGTGGCCGCAGCGCGTAGTTCACCACCGCGATGGTGCCGACGGCCGTCAGCGCGATGGCCAGTAGCGTCATGACCGCGACGGCGACGGTCTTGCGCGCCACCACACTGTTGGCCTCTTCCATGGACACCCCGGAGACCAGGACATCGCCGCCCCCGGCGTCCTGTCCCGCCAATCGGTACCAGCCGAGTCGCGGCAACTTCACCGTCCGCGGCCCCAGGTTGGTCCACTGCTGCCCGCCGACGGCCTTCACGACGTCCGGCTGGACCGGCTTCGGCTCCCCGTCGGGGAACACCGCCGACTGCACGACGACACCCTTGTGCACGACGGCGATGAGATTTCCCGGGGCCTGGCCGCCGAACGCGGTCAGACCGTCCTCCCCGGCGTCGATCGGATGCGCCGGGTCACCACGCTTGATCTCGAGCCGGTCATAGGAATGCCCGAGAGCATCGAGGGAGCGGTCGAGTTCCGCGTCGCTCATCGCCGACACGTAGCTGTGCAGGCTGTACACCGACAGCACCCCAACGGCCAGCAGCACCACCGTGACCAGAGACGTGACGCCGAGTACGAGACGTCTGCGCAGGGTTCGTGGACGCCACCACGGGACCCGGGCCGGATTTCGGGCCAGCACTCGAGTCGGTACCCGGGTCACACGCGTCACCTCGGGCAGGTTAGTCCTCCGCGTCGGCAGGTCGCAGCATGTAGCCCACGCCACGCACTGTGTGGATCATCGGATCGCGATCGGTGTCGATCTTCTTGCGCAGATACGAGATGTAGAGGTCGACGATGCTCGACTTGCCGCCGAACCCGTAGTTCCACACCCGGTCGAGGATCTCCGCGCGGGCGATGGCCCGTCGCGGATTGCGCATGAGGTAGCGGAGTAGTTCGAACTCGGTGACGGTCAACGAGATCGGCTCACCGGCCCGGGTCACCTCCCGGCTGGCGCCGTTGAGGACCATGTCGCCGACTTTGAGCACCTCGTCGGACTCCGGCGCCAGGTGGCTGGACCGGCGCAGCAGCCCACGCAGCCGCGCCACCAACTCTTCGAGGCTGAACGGCTTGGTCATGTAGTCGTCGGCACCGGCGGTCAACCCGGTGACCCGGTCCATCACCGAGTCCCGCGCGGTGAGAAAGAGCGTCGGGGTATAGCCCTCGGCGGCCCGGACCCGCTGCAGCAACTGCAGACCGTCGGTGTCGGGCAGCATGATGTCCAGCACCACGAGATCCGGTTCCATCTCGCAGAACTTGGTCACCGCGTCGCGGCCGTTGTGCGCGACCTCGACAACCCAGCCTTCGTAGTGCAGCGCCATCTTGACCAGGTTGGTCAGCGCCGGCTCGTCGTCGACCAGCAACACCCGGATGGGGGAACCGTCGGCACGTTCCATGCGCGGCAGCTGGCCGAGCACGGCGGCCCGGGGGTGACGCTCGCGTGGTGGTACCGACATCGTTGTCATTCTTCCATTGTGTTGAAAGCACCGAAACTTGTCACTGTGTTCATACCGAGTTCAAATGTTAGTCCCTACATATGACTCACGTCACTCATAACGACAGATGTGATGCACGAGAATCGTTGCAATACAGCCATTTTGACTGGTCGGACCGACATTCCCGAGCCTACCGACGAGATCGATTCGAGCCAGTAACGCTGAATGCGAAATCGATCAACCGTCCGGCACGGCAAGAAGATTTGCGTTCTCTATGGGAAGTCTTCCTCGCCTTGCGACCCCGCTGGACCATAAATACTCTCGCACTTAGCAATTGACGCCGTCTCTCGTCGACGGCCAGCAAATCAATGTTAAACATGTTGCTGCGCAACATGTTTAATCGACAATGGTGTCGGCGGCCGAAACTCGCGCAGCGATCTGCACACGTGTCCATCGGACAACAATCGGAGAACGGAAAACCAGGCATGCTAGAAACCGCCCCGCCGGCAAAGGGTTTGCGCGCCATACTGCGCTACGACCTGCCGGCATCACTCGTCGTATTCCTGGTGGCGTTGCCACTGTCGCTCGGCATCGCCGTCGCATCTAACGCCCCGGTCCTGGCGGGCATCATCGCCGCCGTCGTCGGTGGCATCGTCGCCGGCGCGCTCGGCGGCTCGCCCCTGCAGGTGAGCGGACCGGCCGCGGGCCTCACGGTCGTCGTGGCCGGACTGATCGCTCAATTCGGCTGGGGCGTGACGTGCGCCATCACCGTCGGCGCCGGCATCCTGCAGATTCTGTTCGGCCTGAGCCGCGTGGCCCGGGCCGCCCTGGCAATCTCGCCGGTTGTCGTGCACGCCATGCTCGCGGGCATCGGTATCACCATCGCGCTGCAGCAGCTGCACGTGTTGCTGGGCGGCAAGTCCAACAGCACCGCGTGGGAGAACATCCACGAACTGCCGGCACAGTTGATGAACATCCACGGTCCCGGCTTCCTGCTCGGCATGCTCGTCATCGTCACGCTGGTGGCGTGGCGCTGGGTGCCGGCCCCGATCAACCGGGTCCCCGGTCCCCTGGTCGCCATCGTGGGTGTGACGGCGCTGTCCGTCCTGCTGCCGTTCGACGTCAAGCGCATTCAGCTCAACGGCTCGCTGCTCGATTCGCTGTCGCTGCCGACCATGCCCAACGGACAGTGGGCCGCCGTCTTCGCCGGCGTCCTGACCGTCGCCCTGATCGCCAGCGTCGAAAGCCTGCTGTCGGCGGTGTCGGTGGATCGCATGCACAACGGCCCCCGCACCAACTTCGACCGGGAGCTGATCGGCCAGGGCACCGCCAACGCCATCTCCGGTGCCATCGGCGGCCTGCCCATCACCGGCGTCATCGTCCGCAGCTCGACCAACGTCCTGGCCGGCGCCAAGACCCGCGCCTCGGCGATCCTGCACGGCGTCTGGATCCTGGCGTTCGCCGTACCGTTCGCCGGCCTGGCCCAGATGATCCCGACGTCGGCGCTGGCCGGCCTGCTGATTGTCATCGGCTGCCAGCTGGTCAAGAAGGCGCACATCGAAACCGCCCGGCGCACAGGCGATATCGCGGTCTACGTGATCACCGTTCTCGGTGTCGTCTTCCTCAACCTGCTCGAGGGTGTGCTGATCGGTCTCGCCCTGGCGGTCGCCCTGACCGTGTGGCGCGTGATCCGGGCCAAGATCGTCACCGAGCACGTCGCGGGCAACGACTGGCGCATCGTGATCGAGGGCTCCGTCAGCTTCCTGTCGCTGCCGCGCCTGACCTCGGCGCTGGCGTCGGTGCCGACCGGCTCCAACGTCACCATCGAGCTGTCGGTCGACTTCATCGACCACGCGGCCCACGAGACCATCGATGAGTGGAAGCGCCAGCACGTGGCCGCCGGCGGCAGCGTCGAGATTCACGAGCACGGCACCGCGGAGCTGCACAGCGCGACCTCCGGTCCGCCGACCCGCAGCTTCACGCCGTTCGACAAGCGCTCGGGTGTCGTCCCGTGGAAGTCCCAGCCGCAGACCTCCTCGGTGATGGAGGGCCTGGAGACCTACCACCGCCGCACCGCTCCCGTGCTGCGCCCGCACATGGAAGACCTGGCCCACGCCCAGAAGCCGGAGACGCTGTTCATCACCTGCGTCGACTCGCGGGTCGTGCCCAACGTCATCACCAGTAGTGGCCCCGGCGACCTGCTGACGGTCCGCAACGTCGGCAACCTGATCCCCGAGGGACGCGCCGACGCGTCGGTCGAGGCGGCCATCGCCTTCGCCGTCGACGTCCTGGAGGTCTCGTCGATCGTGGTGTGCGGCCACTCCAGCTGCGGCGCCATGACCGCGGTCCTGGGCGGCGGTCATGGCCACGACGCGCACCTGCACACTTGGCTGGAGCACGGCGATGCGACGCTGCGTGCCTTCGACGACGGCCGCCACCCGGTGGCACTCGCGGCTGCCGCAGAAGGCTTCGGCGTCGTCGACCAGCTGTCGATGGTCAACGTCGCGCTCCAGGCGCAGACCCTCGCCGCCCACCCGCTGGTCCGGGCCCGGCACCGCGCCGGGGACCTCGAGGTGATCGGCCTGTTCTATGACATCGGCACCGCGGCCGCCCTCCGGGTGACGCCGGTCAGCGTGGACCGTCTGGTCGAGGTTGCCGAGTAGTACCTGATTGATCCTGCGCCCAGGGCCGTAAACCGCGAGAGCGGCGGGCCCTGGGCGCAGTGTCATTTCCGGTTCCTGTTCCTGTTCAGCTCAGCCGCAGCAGCATTCGCCCGACGTCTGCGCGGCGGACGGCAGCTCGACGTTCGGCAGTTCGCCGTCGGGCCGCCAGTCGAACGGGAAGTGCTTGCTGGACTTGCCCACGTACTCGTGGGAGAAGTCGAAGCCGACGGCGTCGGCCTTCTTGACCACGCCCCACGTCGCCACCTGCCCCGGCCCCACTTCCGCGCCCGGGGCGTTGACCGTCGTGACGCGGCGGTTCGGGTCAGCCGTCGGCCCGGTGAGCGCCTCCACCCGGACGTCGACCTTGCCCGGAATCTCTGCCCGCCAGTACGCGAGATCGTCGGCGGCCGAGAAGGTGATCGGTGCGTACTCGACGCCTCGGAGGTCGCTGATCAGGCTGCCGAACTCCCCCGGCCAGCCACCTTCGTCGCCGCGGAAGATGCGCTCCAGGGCCGCGCGCTGATCGGCGTCGGCCTTCTCGTCGATGTAGAACATCAGCTTCATGGTCGCGTCGGGGTCCCCGACCCACATGTTGCCACCGAACTCGCCCAGGGCCACCACCCCGAGGCCGCTCAAATCGGTTGTGCCGTAATACCCTTCGTGAATCTGCCAGACAAGCGTGAACAGGCAGTCGCCGTGCGTGGGCTCCTGCGCGAAGCTGCACGGGCAGGGCAGCTTGCAGCTGCACACATCGAACCACTCGCCGCGTAGCTGCCAATCGTTCTTCGGGGTCGCTGCCACCGTCATCGCCGAATCCCTTCTCGTTTACATACCCCCTGGGGGTACCTGACGCAGACGACGTTACGCAGCGGGCGACGGCGTCGTCAAGTACCCCCAGGGGGTATCTTCCGATGAGTTTCGGATGAGCGGCCCACGCTGCGTTGACCCTCGTCCGTTGACCGTGCAACCACGGCGCAAAAGTGCGAGAAGCGACAACCCTCAACGCAGGGTCAACGTGGGAAAGCGTGCGCTACCGCCCGGCCATGCGCTCCAGGCGGGCGATCCGGTCCTCGATGGGCGGATGTGTCGAGAAGAGCTTGCCGATCTTCTCGCCGGCGCGGAACGGGTTGGCGATCATCAGGTGGGCCTGGTCGGCCAGCTGCGGCTCAGGGGGTAGCGGGGCCTGCTGCACGCCGTCGGTGATCTTGCGCAGCGCGCTGGCCAAGGCCAGTGGGTCGCCGGTCAACTCGGCGCCCGACTGATCGGCCTGGTACTCGCGCGACCGCGACACCGCCAGCCGGATGATCGTCGCCGCCAGCGGCCCGACGATCGAAAGCACCAGCAGGACAAAGGGATTGGGCCGGTCGTCGCGGTCGCCGCCGAACATGCCGATGAAGTAGGCGACGTTGACGAGCGCGGTCACCACCGAGGCCATGGCGCCCGCGACGCAGGAGATCAGGATGTCGCGGTTGTAGACGTGCGACAGCTCGTGCCCCAGCACGGCGCGCAGCTCGCGCTCGCTGAGGAGGTTCAGGATGCCCGTGGTGCAGCACACCGCGGCGTTGCGGGGATTGCGTCCCGTGGCGAACGCGTTGGGGGCGGCGGTCTCGCTGATGTACAGCTGCGGCATCGGCTGCCGCGCCGTGGTGGCCAGCTCGCGGACGATGCGGTACATGGCCGGCGCCTGCATCTCGCTGACTGGCTGCGCGTGCATGGCCCGCAGCGCCATCTTGGCGCTGTTGAAGTAGACGTAGGCATTCATGCCGATGGCGAACAGCACCGCCAGGTACATGATGTTCTTGCCGAACAATGAGCCGATCAGCACGATGAGCGTCGAGAAGCCCACCAGCAGCGCGAATGTCTTCGCGGTGTTGGCGTGGGGATTCCACGTCATCGGCTACCTCCTCCAAGCGCAGTCAAACTCACTGAATTGAACGCTCGGCAACTGGCGCCTGGTTCCACGGTGTCCCGATGGGAGGTCAGCCGTGGCGGTCGGCGGTGTACTCGACCAGGTTGAGCAGAGCCAACCGGCCGGGCAGGTCCGGAAGGTTGTCCAACTCGGCGCGAGCATCCGCGGCGAAGCGCCGCACGGTGCGCTTGGCCTCGACCATGCCCTGCGACGCGCGCAGCAACGCCAGCGCCTCGGCAAGGTCGGCGTCGTCGTCGACGGGCTTGGCCAGCAACACCCGCAGCCGGTCGGCGTCGGGCCCGGTTTCCCGCAGCGCGTACAGCACCGGCAGGGTGTGCACGCCTTCGCGCAGGTCGGTACCGGGCACCTTGCCCGACTCATCGGGGTCGCTGTCGATGTCGATGATGTCGTCGGAGATCTGGAAGATGGTGCCGACGATGCCGCCGAGCCGGCTCATCCGCTCGATCTGCTCCTCACTGGAGCCGGAGAACGTGGCGCCGAACCGCCCGGACGCCTCGATCAGGCACGACGTCTTCTCGTAGACGACCTTCAGGTAGTGCTCGACGGGGTCGGCGCCTTCGACGGCGCCGCGCGTCTCGCGCATCTGGCCGGTCACCAACTGGGCGAAGGTGTCGGCGATGACGCGGACGGCGTCGGGTCCCAGCCGGGACACCAGGCGCGACGCGGTGGCGAACAGGTAGTCGCCGGCCAGGATCGCGATGTTGTTGCCCCAGCGCGCGTTGGCGCTGTCCGCGCCGCGCCGCACCTGGGCCTCGTCCATGACGTCGTCGTGGTACAGCGTCGCCAGGTGCACCAGCTCGATGACGGCACCGGCGATCGCGACGTCGTTGTTGTCGGGATCGGGCCCCAGCGACGCAGACAGCACGGTGAACAGCGGCCGGAACCGCTTGCCGCCGGCCTGGAACAGGTGCTGGACCGCCTCGGCCATCAGCTCGTCGGCTTTGCCCAACTCGGTCGACATCAGGTCTTCGATGCGCGCCACCGCGTCACGAACCTGCGCGGCGAAGTCGGCGTCACCAAAGTCCACGCCCGCGACCACTGTCGCTGGTGTCTTCATGGGTCCAACATACTGGGCGACATGGTCGTGCACGCAGATGTGGTCGTGGTCGGAGCCGGGCCGGCAGGTTCCGCCGCTGCCGCCTGGGCAGCGCGCCGTGGCCGCGACGTCTTGGTCATCGACTCGGCACAGTTCCCCCGGGACAAGGCGTGCGGCGATGGGCTGACCCCGCGGGCCATCGCGGAACTGCGTGAACTCGGGCTCGGCGAGTGGCTCGAGGGCCGCGTCAGCCATCACGGGCTGCGCCTGGCCGGCTTCGGCGCCGAGCGCGAAGTGCGGTGGCCGGGGCCGTCGTTCCCGGCGACCAGCAGCGCGGTGCCCCGCACCGAGCTCGATGACCGGATCCGGCAGGTCGCGGCCGATTCCGGCGCGAAGATGTTGCTGGGTGTCAAGGCCGTCGGCGTGGCACACGACGCCGCCGGCCGAGTGCGCACGGTGAAGCTCGACGACGGCCAGGAGATCGGCGTAGGCGAACTCATCGTGGCCGACGGTGCCCGGTCGACACTGGGCCGCGTGCTGGGCCGCGAGTGGCATCAGGAGACGGTCTACGGGGTGGCCATCCGCGCCTACCTCGAAACGCCGCGGCACGCCGAAGCGTGGATCACCTCGCACCTGGAGTTGCGCTCCCCCGAAGGTGAAGTGCTGCCGGGCTATGGCTGGATTTTCCCGCTGGGCAACGGCGACGTGAACATCGGTGTAGGTGCGCTGGCCACCGAGAAACGTCCGGCCGACGCCGCGCTGCGCCCGCTGCTCGCGCACTACACCGACCTGCGGCGCGAAGAGTGGGGCTTCGAGGGTCAGCCGCGGCTGGCCAAGTCGGCGCTACTGCCGATGGGCGGCGCGGTGTCCGGGGTGGCGGGGCCGAACTGGATGTTGATCGGCGACGCGGCGGCCTGCGTCAACCCACTCAACGGTGAAGGCATCGACTACGGCCTGGAGACCGGGCGGCTGGCCGCCGATCTGCTCGGCTCGGGTGACCTCAGCGTGGCCTGGCCTGCGGTGCTGCAAGAGCACTACGCCGCCGGGTTCTCCGTCGCCCGGCGGCTGGCGATCCTGCTGACCGTGCCGAGGTTCCTGCCGCTGACGGGACCGGTCGCGATGCGGTCGCAGTACCTGATGACGGTCGCGGTCCGCGCCATGGGCAACCTGGTGACCGAAGAGGACACCGATTTGGTTGCCCGCCTCTGGCGACGGGCCGGACGAGGCTCGCGCCGGCTGGATCAGCGCAAGCCGTTCAGCTGAGCGACCGCGCGAACCCGACGATGTCGCGGACGGTGGCGGCGAACACGTCGGGCATGGCACCGGCCAGCAGGATGTCACCGGCGTGGCAGGTGCCGGCGACGATGCGGCCGACGACGCTGACGCCGGCCGCGGCGAGCCTGCGGTAGTAGATCAGGCCCTCGTCGCGCAGCGGGTCCAGCTCGTTGACCGAAATGACATGCGGCGGAAGGCCTTCCAACTCCAGATCGGTGGCCGCCGCGGCCCAGCAGGTGCCGTCGTCGTCATGCTCGCGGTCCGGGTCGTAGACCGAGCCCAGCAGGGCCAACTGCAGGCGGCTGATGAAGTACTGGTCGTTCTCGCGCAGCGACGGCAGTTCGTCGGTGTCCTCCAGCCAGCGGTTCGAGATGTAGGGGCACTGGGCATAGACGCCGGCGATCTCGCCGATCCACCCTTCCCGCTTGGCTTTCAGCGCGACCGTCAGCGTGAGGTTCCCGCCACCGGACTCCCCCGCCACGATCAGATGGCTGACGCCGAGTTCGTCCTTGTTGGCCGCCGTCCACCGGACAGCAGCGGCGCAGTCGTCGAGGCCGGCCGGGAACGGGTGCGGGCCGAGCGCGCCGCCGGAGTTACGGAACTCGACGCCGACGACGACAAGGCCTGCAGCCGCGAGGTTTTCGCGCAGCCGGACGTATTGGATGTCCGCGGCACTACAGATCGCCATGCCGCCACCGTGCAGGTGCACGAGAGCGGGCAGCGGACCGTCGGAATCGGTGGGCCGGCTGATGAACAGCGTGATCTCGTTGCCGTCGGCGCCGGTGATGGTGGTCGTTGAGCTGGTGACGCCTTCAGCGATGGGGGCCTGCGCCCCGAACATCTTCAGCACCGCGCCCGTCCCCAATTCGGCGAACGTGACGAACTCCAGGCGCTGTGCCAGGGGTGCGTCGACCGTCAGGTCGGCCTCGGGAAGACGGCCGTCCATCCCCAACGCGGCGAGCGCCTTGACCATGCGCGGATCCGCGCGCGGATCGGTGCCGATGGTGCGGTCAGGATCAGCGAGGCGTCCGTAGGGCATGGCCCCATCTTGGTGCCGAAAATGAACTTGGTCGCGACTTTCCGAAAAGTCGCGACCAAGTTCACCGTGGGCGGAAAGTTACCGGTATTCGCAGAGGTACGCGGTCTCGACCTCCACGCGGACGCCGAACTTGCTGTCGGCCGGCACGGTGAATTGCGTTCCGGCGGCGAAGGTTTCCCACTCGTCACTGCCGGGCAGCTTGACGGTCAGGGCGCCGGAGACCACGTGCATGATCTCGAGGCTCGAGGTGCCGAATTCGTATTCGCCCACAGCCATGACGCCGACGGTCGCGGGGCCCTCGGCGGGCGCGAACGCGATCGATGCGACCTTGCCATCGAAGTACTCATTGACCTTGAACAACACATCTCCTCGAACTCAGGTGAGGGGTCAGGATATCTGGCGCGACTGCGGGCGTTGACTGCGAACCCACGCACACTCGCACTCGATCTTTTGCGACGTCAGTTCGCAGTCAACGTCGATCTCGCGCCCGCGGCTACTGCACGACGTACTTGTGGACCCCGAGGATCGCGTTCTCGTCGGCCGGTTCGGTGGTGCACGCGTGCAGCGCCGCGTGCACCTCGTCGGTGTCCATGCCGGTGCCGATGCACACCAGTTGGGTGCCGGTGCCCCGCCGTTTCTGCAGCCGAAGCGACCCGCCGACCAGCTGCAGCAGGTACCGGTGTCCCTTACCGAAGTCGACGAAACCCTTTGCCCGGTAAAGGCCTTCGGGGCGGTCCCGCAGCAGCGCAAGCAAGCGGCGGGGGTTCAGCACGTCGTCGGTGGTGTATTCGACGGCCTGGTAGACGGGGTGCTCGTGGTCGTGTTCGTCATGCAACAGCTCATCGAAGGACAGCTGCGCCTGCGGGGCGCGCTCCGGGACATCGATGAGCAGCGCCGGGTCGATCCGCGCGAAATCGGTGGGCTGCACCGGGACTCGCGGATTCTGCGCGCGAATCCGGGCCACCACGTCATCGACGTCGGTGGTTTCGCCGGCCCGGTTAAGCACCACGAGGTCTGCCACCGGCAACCCGTGCCCGAACTCCGGCTCGCATCCGTTCACCACCAGCACCAGACCGGCGTAGTGGAAGTCCGCCGAGTCGGCGGTCATGATGGTGCGCGCCACGGCGGGCGGTTCGGCGACGCCGCTGGCCTCCACCACGATCAGGTCGAGGGCCGGGCGCACCGCCGCGAGCTTGCCCAGCATCTCGGCAACCTCACCGTCCTCGGCGACACAGCAGATGCACCCGTTGGACAGTGACGCCATGGCGTCGACCTGGCCGGCGACCAACATGGCGTCGATGTTGACGGATCCGAAGTCGTTGACCAGCACGCCGATTCGCGCGCCCCGCCCGTTGCGCAGCAGATGGTTCAGCAGCGTGGTCTTACCCGCGCCGAGGAAGCCGGCGACGGCGAGCACGGGGATGCTCAAGGCTTGACTGCGGCGTGCAGCGCGACGATCCCCCCGGTCAGGTTGCGCCAGCGCACCTGCGACCAGCCGGCCGCCTCGATCTGGCGGGCCAGGTCGTCCTGATCGGGCCACGCCCGGATCGACTCGGCGAGGTAGACGTACGCATCGGGGTTGGACGACACCGCGGTCGCCATCGTCGGGAGCGCCTTCATCAGATACTCCTTGTAGGCCGTGGCGAACAAGCGGTTGGCGGGAGTGGAGAACTCGCACACCACCAGACGGCCGCCCGGCCGGGTCACCCGGGCCATCTCGCGCAGGCCTGCGCTGAAGTCGACCACGTTGCGCAGCCCGAAGCTGATGGTCACCGCGTCGAAGACGCCGTCGTCGAACGGCAGCTTGGTGGCGTCGCCGGCCACCTTCGGGACGTTCCGGCCCGCCCCGGCGGCCAGCATCCCGACCGAGAAGTCGCAGGCCACGCACCAGGCGCCCGACGTGGCGAGCTCGACGGTCGACACCGCGGTCCCGGCGGCCAGATCCAGCACCTTGTCACCTGGGCCGATGCCCAGCGCGGCTCGCGTCTGCCGCCGCCAGAACCGGTCCTGCCCCAGGGACAGCACGGTGTTGGTGATGTCATAGCGACGGGCGACGCCGTCGAACATCGACGCAACCTCGTGCGGATCCTTCTCCAATGACGCGCGACTCACGGATATGACGCTACCGGCTGGTCCTGCGCCCCGCGTCTGCGGCGGGGTTGGGAATGGAACGGCCACCGCGGGAGCTGTAAGCCGCATGGGTGCAAAAGTCTGGTTCATCACGGGGACATCGCGCGGCTTCGGACGCGAGTGGACGGCAGCGGCGCTGGAGCGCGGCGACAAGGTGGCCGCGACGGCGCGGGACGTGTCGACGCTCGACGACCTGGTGGCCAAGTACGGCGATGCGCTGCTTCCGATCGCACTCGACGTCACCGACCGGGACGCCGACTTCGCCGCGGTGCAGGCCGCGCACGAGCACTTCGGCCGCCTCGACGTCGTCGTGAACAACGCGGGCTACGGCCAGTTCGGCTTCGTCGAGGAGCTGTCCGAGGCGGACGCCCGGGACCAGATCGAAACCAACGTCTTCGGCGCGCTGTGGATCACTCAGGCCGCGCTGCCGTACCTGCGGGCGCAAGGCAGCGGGCACATCATCCAGGTGTCGTCGATCGGCGGCATCAGTGCGTTCGCGGGCCTCGGCGCGTACCACGCGTCCAAGTGGGCGCTGGAGGGTTTGTCGCAGTCGCTGGCCGCCGAGGTGGAGCGCTTCGGAATTCACGTCACGCTGATCGAACCGGGCGGATTCTCGACGGACTGGGGCGGCGCGTCGGCGAAGCGGACCGCGGAGCTGCCGGAGTACGACGGACTGCGCGCGGACGTCGCGCGTTGGCGCGGCGAGCGCAACGCGGTGCCGGGCAATCCGGAGGCATCAGCGGCCGCGGTACTCAAGATCGTCGACGCCGAAAAGCCGCCGCTACGAGTCTTTTTCGGCAGCGCGCCACTGCAGATCGCCAAGGCCGACTATGAAAACCGGTTGCGCACCTGGGAAGAGTGGCAGCCGGTGTCCGAGTTGGCGCAGGGCTGAGGACGAGATGGCGGGACTGAAATTCGTCCGACGGGTCGATGGGGTGACCTACGAGTTCGTCGAAGACGGCGAGGCGCACGGCTTCCCTTCGTACAAGCGCGTCGACCTGGATATCTGGGTTCGGCGGTTGCCGCACTTCGGCTGGGCGGTGTGCACGGAATCCGATGTGGTGTCCAGTCGCCCATTCGATTACGCGGGGCTCGGCTACCGGCCGCCCGAGGGCGTCTGGGTGAGCCGCAAGGACGACCGTTCGTACGTCTACGACCTGGTCCACGTGAGCGCATAACCGCGAGCGGCCGTGTTTGCACACGACACACCGGTCAGTATGTGCAAATACGTTGCGCTCGGCGGCCGCGAGCGTGCGAATAGTGCACGCGGACCACGGCGTGTCGCCGTACAAACACGGCCGCTCGCGGGAGGTACCCCCAGGCCGGCTCGCGGAGATCAAGCAGCGACTAGGCAGCGAGGGCGCGGCGCTCGCCGAGCACGGCGGCGTAGTGGCCCAGCAGCTCGTCGCACACGGCGGGCCAGGTGCGGCCCAGCACGCTGCGCCGTGCGGCCAGCGAATAGCGGGACCGTTCGGACAGCAGATGATCCACCGCGGCCGGCAGCGACGCCTCGAAATCCGGTACCGGCAAGAGCAATCCGGTGTGCATGGGCGTCACCAGGTCGCGTGGGCCGCCCGCGTCCGGGGCGATCACCGGCAGACCCGACGCCATGGCCTCCTGGACCGCCTGACAGAACGTCTCGTGCTCCCCCGGGTGCACGAACACGTCCATGCTGGCGTAGGCGACCGCCAGCTCCCGGCCGTACAGCGCACCGGTGAAAACCGCTGTGGGCAGCAACTTTTGGAGCTTGGCCTGGTCAATTCCCTCGCCGACCACCACGAGTTGCAGGTCATCACGGCCGGCCAGCGCGGCCAGGCGTTCCACGTGCTTCTCGGGCGCCAGCCGGCCGACGAAGCCCACCACCGGCTTGCCGTCGGGTGACCACTGCGCCCGCAGCGCGGCACTGCGCGCCGACGGCGCGAAACCGGTGACGTCGACGCCGCGGCCCCACTTGTGCACACGCGGAATCCGATGGGTGACAAGGTCTTCCATCGTCGCGCTGGACGGGGCGAGGGTCCGGTCGGCACGTGAGTGCAGGTGCCGGTTCCAGGCCCATGCGGTTTTCGTCATCATGCCGACGCCGTAGCTCTGCGCGAAACCGGCGATGTCGGTCTGGAACACCGCGACGGTCGGGACGCCGAGGAAACGCGCGGCGTGCAGCCCGCCGTAGCCGAGCAACGCCGGCGAGGCCAGGTGCACCACGTCCGGACGAAAATCGCGCAGCACCCGCACCATTCGCGGCCGCGGCACCCCCAGCGGCAACGACGTCACCTTGGGGAACATCCGCGACGGGATGCGATGCACGGGAACATCTCCGTGGCAGGTGTCTGCGGGTCTTTCACCCCGCGGGGTGTCCGGTGCAATGACCAGCGCCTCATGGCCGTTCCGGCGGAGGTGCTCGAGCACCCGGAGCACCGAATTGGTGACGCCGTTGACATTCGGGAGAAAGGACTCCGCCACGATCGCAACTCGCACACCTGCAGGCTGGCAGCGCAGCCTGACCGTCAGGTGACCGACAGGGGTACGCGACGCGAAGACACGCACAACTCGGGTACCCCCGGTATCGTCTTCCGCACCGGGGCGAGAAAGGGGTCGCCATGCGTCTACCTCGGCTGATCCCTGTGTTGGCCAACGCTTTGGTCGTCCTCCTCGTGTTCACCGGCTGTGGTCGCACTGTCACCGGATCGGCGCAGCGGGACCCGGATCTGCCGGGCGTCTCCATCACCGCGGACGGCTTCGGCATCATTGCGGGCCGGCCCGACGCCCCGGCGCAGATCGAGGTGTACACCGAGCCGCAGTGCACCCATTGCGCGCACCTGCAGGACACCGACGGGCCGGAGATGAAGAGCCTGATCGCCCTCGGCCTGCTGACCGTCACCTACCGCCCGGTGACCTTCCTGGACACCGAGCACGGCTATTCGGCCAAGGTCGCCAACGCGATGTTCCTGGCCGCCGCGCACGGCACGTCGGCGCCCGCGCTGCAGGCGTACGTCGCGACGCTGTGGGGCCACCAGAATCCGGGCGGGTCGGCACCGTCGGACGGCCAGCTCGCGGGGTGGGCCGCCGACTCCGGCGTCAGCGCCGAGTCCGTGGCCAGCATCCAGGCCGGTGAACGCGCCGTCGACGTCGACGAGATGACGCTGACCAACGAGGGCCGGCTGCAGGAAATCCGCGACGGCGACGCGGGTACCCCGACGGTGTACGACCTCTCCGGCAACACCGTGGTGGACATCCAGGAGGCCGGGTGGCTGGCGAAGCTGACCGGAGGCCGGCAGACCTAACCCAGCCGGCGCTGCACGAGCGTCACGATGCCGAGCAGCGCACCGGCGACCAGCCAACCCACCACGGCGATCGATCCGGCCGGGATGACGGCCAGGGACGCGTTGCGGTTCTGCACCCGCACCAGGTCCGGGTTGCTGCGGTCGTATTCGACGTAGATGCGCATCCCGGTCTCGAGCTCGGACGGGTACAGCACGCCGAGCTCGGGCCGGTAGGTGACCCGGTCGGGTGTCACGAATTCGATGGTGGAGCGCCGCGGACCCGCCGAGAGCACCTCGGCCGCCGCGGTGCCCATGTGGTGCTCGATCTGTTGGTCATTGCGCCACGCACCGAGAACCAGCAGCACCGATTGCAGGGTCACCAGGCAGGCCGTGATGACGATGCCGATCCGGATCCGGCGGATGACGCGCTGCGACCGGGTTTCCTTGCCGTTGCCGAAGACACGCAGAATCAGGTTGTCCCACAACGTGTTCAGCCTGCAGCGCAGGTTTTCCGGGATCACGGAACGCCCTTGATCGCCGCCCGTATCGATGCGTGCAACGAACGCAGGGTGGACCGGTCGGCCTTGACCTCCAGCACGCGCATCCCCTCGAACGGTTCGCGCAGCGCGGCGGCCAGTCCGTCGGCCTCCACCTGCCGGCATTCGACGTGGTACGCCCGGCACAAGGCCGCGACATCGACGTCGTGCGGCGTGCCGAAGATGCGGGACGACACGTCGGAGAACCGGGGATCGCCCTGCTCGAGCAGCTCGAAGATGCCGCCGCCGTTGTCGTTGGAGACCACGATGGTCAGCGCCTTCGGCGTCGGCTCCGTGGGGCCGATCAGCAGGCCCGAGCTGTCGTGGACGAAGGTCAGGTCACCGATGAGCGCGACGGTCCGGCCGCTGGTGTGGGCCAGCGCGGCGCCGATGGCGGTGGAGACCGTGCCGTCGATGCCGGCGACGCCGCGGTTGGACCGCACCGAGATGCCATGCGCGTTCAGCCCGACCAGTGCGGCGTCACGCACCGGGTTGGACGCACCGAGCACCAGTTGGTCGCCGGGCTGCAGACCGTCGGCGACCGCGGCCGCCACGTGCAGGCCGGTGGTCAGTTCATAGGCCGCCAACTGGTCGCGTACAGCGTCTTCGGCACGGGTGTTGGCTTCGGCGCAGCGCCGCAGCCAGTCCGGGTCCGGGGTGCCGGAGGTGATGGCCCGGGTGCCGGTGGCCTGCGAATTGCCGGACACGTCGGGCCAGCGCGGGCCGGTGGTCAGCGCGTAGACGGGTACCGACGGGTCGGCGAGCAGCGTCGACACCGGCCGGTGCAGCGTAGGCCGGCCCAACATGATCACCTGGTGCGGCCGGACCAGCGACAGCGCCAGCGGGTGCAGCGGGTTGTCGGCCGGGGGCGCGGTCGGTTCGGCGACGGTCGGCAGGTGCGCCAGGTTCTCGTGGCGGCCCGCGCCGTGACCGGCGATGACGACGGTGTCCGCCGTCAGGTCGATCTCGAGGGGCTGGTCGAACGTGACGGGCGGGGTGAAGGTCCACGGCCGGCCGCCGGGACGGCCGTCCGGGCAGTACGGTTCGTCATCCCCGGTGTCGGGCACCAGCGGCTCCCGCAACGGAATGTCGAACTGCACGGGCCCGGCATTGGCGGTGCGAGAACCCTTGGCGGCCGCCAGGACCCGGCACGTCGCCGACCGCCACTGCGCATTGGAGTGAGCCCAGGCCGCGGCATCTTCCGGCTCGGCGAGGCCGAGGCTGATGGTGGCCCGCACCTGGTTGCCGAAATAGCCCAGCTGCTCCATCGTCTGGTTGGCGCCGGTGCCGAGCAGTTCGTAGGGGCGGTTGGCGCTCAGCACGATCAGCGGCACCCGGGCGTAGTTCGCCTCGATCACCGCCGGACCGAGATTCGCCACCGCGGTGCCCGACGTCATCGCGATGCACACGGGCGAGCCGGCGGAGACAGCGAGACCGACGGCCAGGTAACCGGCGGTGCGCTCGTCGATGCGGACATGCAGCCGCAAGCGGCCGGCACGGTCGGCGTCTGCCAGCGCGAACGCCAGCGGTGCGTTACGCGAACCGGGGCACAACACCACGTCGCGGACGCCGCCGCGAATCAGTTCGTCGACGACGACCCGCGCCTGAATCGTCGACGGGTTCATAACTACAGCGTGTCACAGGGCCTAACCGGTCGGCCCTGCCGACGTCGGGTTGGCGGCGAAGAACTCCAGCACGGCCGCGTTCACCGCATCGGGACGCTCGATGAATCCGAGGTGGCCGGCGTCGGGGATCTCCAGGTAGCGGCCCAACGGGATGGCATCGGCCACCTCCTTCGACAAGTGCGGCGGCAGCACGACGTCGTCGGCGAATCCGATCACCTGTACCGGCACCGCGATCTGACGGTAGGCCGGCAGCCGGTTGGTCTCCGGCGCGACGGCCAGTTGAGCGCGCAGGCCCGGCGTGGCCTTGGTCGGCCACATGGTGAACATCTCGATCCAGTCCTGGACCGCTCGGTCGTCGTTCAGGGTCTTCGGTGAAAAGTTCTCCAGCAGACGGTTTTTCGCGTCCACCTCAGGTGGGAGCTCGATACCGGCGGCAAGCAGCGCGCGCTCCGCCTCCCGGAAGAATGTGCGGGCGCGGTCCTCCCGGCCGCGCGTGGCCATCAACACCGCCGAGGACACCAGCTCCGGCCGGGCGACCATGAGCTCCTGGGCGATGAACGACCCCATCGACACCCCGACGACGCGCACCGGGCCGCCGACGACCTTGTTGATCAACGCGGCGGTGTCCGCGACCACCTGGTCGGTCGAGAAGCCGATGGCGTTCTCCGTGGCGCCGATACCGCGATTGTCGAAGGTGATGCAGCGGAAGCCGGCCCGCTGGAACGCCGGCACCTGGTGCAGATGCCAGGTGCGGCCCGCGCCGCCTCGTCCGGCGATGAACAGCACCGGCTCGCCGGATCCGCCGCGGTCGTCGTATGCCAGATTCACCCGGCCGAGGTTACTGGACCCGTCAGCGGCGGGAACGGACGCGCTTGAGGGCCTGGTCCCAGAGCAGCGCCGTGGTGGCCTTGAGCTGTCCGGGTTTGAGCAGCTCACGGGACATCAGCGCGGTCGCGCTGGCCTTGGTGGCCGCCGAGGCCTTCGACATGTGGCCGGAGTCGAACGGTGGCTGCGGGTCGTACTCCATGGACAGCTGGATGGCCTTGGCCTTGTCTTCGCCACCGATCTGCGCCGCCAGCCACAGGCCGAGGTCGATGCCGGCCGAGACTCCCGCGCAGGTGACGATGCGGTCGGCCGACTGCACGATCCGCTCGTCGGTGACGGGTTCGACGCCGAAGGTGCGCAGCAGCTGCACGGCCGCCCAGTGCGATGTCGCACGCTTGCCCGCCAGCAGCCCGGACGCGCCCAGGATCACCGATCCCGAGCAGACCGACGCTGTCCATTGGGTGGTCTCATGCGCCCGCCGGAGCCAGTCCAACAGCTTCTCGTCGCGGGCGTGCTCCATGGTGCTGAATCCGCCGGGGATCAGGATGATGTCGGGCGACGGGGTCTCGTCGAACGAGTGGGTGGCCCCCACCAGCAGCACGCCGGAGTCCGCGACGATCGGGCCGGGCTCGTGCCAGACGAAGCGGACCTCGGTGTCGGGCAGCCAGCGCAGACACTCGTACGGCCCGATGAAGTCGAGGGCCGTGAATCCCGGGTACACGACGATGGCAACTTGCATGATCTCTCCCTAAGCGAACGTCTTGCGGTACTGGTCTGGTGAAACCCCAACGCGCCGAACGAAACTGCGGCGCAGCGTCTCGGCGCTGCCGAAACCGCAGCGGGCCGCGATGGCGGTGACGGTGTCGTCGGTCTCGGTGAGTTGCCTGCGGGCGGCGTCGGTGCGGACACGCTCGACGTAGGCGGCGGGCGGCTCTCCCACCTCGGCGGTGAAGGTGCGGGTGAAGTGCCGCGGGCTCATCGCGGCGACGCGCGCCAGCTCCGGAACACTGTGCGCCCCGGCAGGTTCGGCTTCGATGAGCTCCTGCACGTCGCGGATCGGTTCCCGCTTGGCGCGCGGCATCCAGACCGGCGGCGCGAACTGTGTCTGCCCGCCGGGCCGGCGCAGGTACAGGACCAGCCAGCGGGCCACGTCCTGGGCGACATCGGTGCCGTAGTCGTCTTCGACGAGGGCGAGCGCCAGATCGATGCCCGCGGTGACGCCGGCCGCCGTCCACACCCGATCAGAACTTCGGATGAAGATCGGGTCGGGATCGACTGCGATGCAGGGAAACTCGCGGGCGAGTTTGTCAGCGGATGCCCAGTGGGTGGTGGCCGGGCAGCCGTCGAGCAGACCGGCCTCCGCGGCCAGGAACGCGCCGTTGCAGACACTGACGACCCGGCGCGCGTGCGGTGCGGCGGCGCGAATCCAGTCGATGACGGCAGGGTTCCCCCGGGCCTCGTCGACCCCCATACCGCCGGGCAACACGATGGTGTCGATCGGCTCTTTCGGATCGGGCGGCGGCTTGGCGACGAACTCGAGCCCGGTCAGGGTCGCGACGGGACCGCCGTCGGCCGCCGCGAGGATCGGCGCGTAACCCTCGCCTCCTCGGCCCATCGCGGCCAGTTGCAGCGTGGCTCCGGTGAACACCTCGAAGGGGCCGACCACGTCGAGGGCCTGCACCCCGCGAAAGCCGAGCACCACCACAGATCGCGTCACGCATCCATCGTGCGCCGCCATCCCCAATGGCGTCTACGCCACGGACCCCACAAATTAGGACAGAACAGTCATCGGGAGATGATCCAGTCGAAGGCTTCGCCCAATCTGCGCCGAAGCGGACCCGGTGGGTCGGCCGTCACCTCAGGCGCGGTGAGCCGCGGCTCCGCACCGTAGCCGGCGGCCTGCACCGCCTCGCACAGCACGGCCGAGCCGACGTCACCCTCGATTTCCACGGTCGCGGTCTTCGTGGCGAAGCTGACGGTGGCCCGGACCCCGTCGATCTTGTTGAGTGCTTTGGTCACCCGTCCGGAGCACATCACACAGGACATGCCGGTCACGTCGAGATGGATCAGTCGGGTGCCCGATGCGTCGGGGCGCGGTGTGGTCAATTCAGTCAACGTGATTCCTCACTGTCCGGAGCGGTGCCCGCTCGTTGTCCCGATCAGTTCGTCGAGCCGCGGCACGGCGGTGCGTACTTCGGCGACGGACCCGAAGTCGAGGTCGATCGTCGGATACCCGCTCAGGTACTCGGCGTACGTGCGGTCCCGCAACCTGGCGCCCAAGCCGGCCCACGCATCGATCACCGCCCACCGCAACGGATTTCGGACGGCCCACGCACTGCGATCCAGCCGTTCTCTCCACTCCGCCATATCGATGGCATCGAACCCGTGGCCGCGGAGGAACTCGGTATAGGGCACCTTCTCGCCGCGCAGTACCGTCATGCCGCGGCCCAAATCGACGGCCTGCGACAGCTCGGGAACCAGCCCGAGAATGCCGTGTGCGGCGGCCACGCCGGTGGTGACCTCTTCGGTCAATGGCACCACGGGACAGGCCCCCAACGCGGCACAGGCATCCACGATCGCGACCAGGATGTCCGAGGACCGCTCGAGTTGGCGGGCATCGCCGAGCACCCTGGGCAGCCGTACGACCGTGAAGTCCAGTTCGTCCGTCCGTGCAACGATCAGCTCCGCCAACGACTTCGAGGCGGCATAGGGGTACGGCGCGAAGCGGGGGTCGGTCACGCGGGCCGCCGTCACATCGGCATCCACCACGAAGGTCGACAGGTGCACCAGCCTGGTGCCGCGCTGCGCACACGCTTCGGCGATCGACGCCACCGCG
The DNA here is from genome assembly GCF_053852335.1 of Mycobacterium sp. HM-7. NCBI lineage: Bacteria > Bacillati > Actinomycetota > Actinomycetes > Mycobacteriales > Mycobacteriaceae > Mycobacterium > Mycobacterium sp. HM-7. Next base: position 5,008,185 of record NZ_CM132657.1, read on the forward strand.
GAAACGTTGGCCGCGCGAAGGCGGTGGTAGGGCGCCAACACGTTCGTGTTGCCGACGCAGTTCACCACGGTGCCGGCGCCGACGGCGTCCAGGAGGGCGCCCAGTCCATCGGCACCGAAGTCGTCGTGGTGGTCGACGATGTCCACGCCGGCGACCGATCGCATGGTAGACCACGGGTCATGTTCCGGCAGTAGCGATCTCGCGGCGAACACCACGTCGGGACAGCGTTGCCCGGACTGCTTTCGATCGAGGACCGCCCGGGCGAATCCGGTGCCCAGAATTCCCGAGGCGCCGAGGACCACGACGGTCCGTGCGTCATGGCCGAATGGTCGCCGACGGCCGGCAACGGTCCGTCCTGGCTGTTCGAGCGCGGCCAGATCGTGGGCTATCCCGGCCGCGGTTTCGTCGTCCATCCAGGCATCGACGTCGGGACGACAGCCGACCACGTTGGCGGCGGTGTCGGCGCCGATCAGGTCGAGAATGGACAGCTGCCAATCGAGGAACTTCCGGGTTGCGGGCAGGATTCGGATCAGGTCCAAGGAACCGATCCCCGCATCCAACAATGACGTGTCCGGCCGGATCGGGCGTTCCAGCGTGCGACTCCAGAGCTCGGCCAGCGCGGCGGCCCGCGGATCGCGATTGCCTTCGTCGCCCGCAATCTCAATCACCGCAGTCAGTTTCGCGCGGTCGACTTTGCCGTTGGGCTGCCGTGGGATGGCCGGTACGCCGGTCACCACGAACGCCGGCACGCCCAGCGCTCGCGCGATGCTCCGCAGCCGGGCGGCGGCCGCCGGGTCGTCGTCGCCGGCCCGGGACTGCGGGGTTTGGAACCAGATCCCCAGCCCGTTTCCGGCTGGTTCCACCGCGACGTCGGACACCGCCGGATCAGCCGATAACCGGCGCAGCAGCTCGGCGACGTCGAAACGCTTGCCGGCGATCTTGACCACCGCGTCACGGCGCCCGGCCAGTACCGGGTAACCGGCAGCGTCCCTGATGACCCGGTCGCCGGTGGCGAAGGCCCGACGCCGGCAGCCATCCGGCGCGAGCACCGTGCCGAAACTCGTGCTGTGCAGTCCGAGATAGCCCGCCGACACCGGCTCCCCCACGACGACGACCTCACCGAAACCGACGAACACCGAGTCGGGCACCAGCGGGTGCCCGAGTCTGACCCGATCCTGGGCGGGTTCGTCGGCACCGATCGGCAACCGGGTCACGACGACGGTGGTCTCGGTCGGGCCGTACGTCGACAGCAGGGAGATGCCTTGGCCGGCACCGGCACCCAGCCACTTGTCGACGGAGGTGGAGCGAACCGCCTCGCCGCCGATGATCACCTGGCGCAGCGCCGACGCACTCAGCGCCGCCAGCGCATCGTCGTCCTCACACAACAGGTGCCAGACCGCCGTGGGCAGATCGAGCACCGTTGCGACGTTCACCGCGACGTCGCGGATCAACGACGGCAGGTCGCCGGCACGCATCGCGGCGGACCGCACCACCCGCGCCCCACCCGACAGTGCGCCGAACACTTCTTCCACACTGATGTCCGATGTGAGTGGGGCGCACTGCAGGACGGTGTCCGCCGGCCCCCACCGGTATGCGTCCCGCGCTGCGGCACAGAAGGTGGCCAACGCACCATGCGTCACCGGAACCAGTTTGGGTCGTCCGGTCGAACCCGATGTCGGCATCACATACGCCAGGCGCGACCCCAGCCGGTCATCCTGTGCGACAAGGCCGATGCGGTCCGTCACGAGTTGCCGCGCCACGGTGTCCAACTCGCGAAGCGGTGCGGCGAGGTCGACCGGGTGGGCGCGGACAGCGCAATGTTCGGCGACGGCGCCGACCCGCACGGCCACGTCGTCGGTCGTCGCACAGACGCTGTAACCGCAACCCGCCAGATGGCACGCGATCAACAACTCCACCGCGCGCTGCGAATCGTCGTCGACAAAAACCAGGACGTCGCCAGGATCGAAACCGGCACCGGCGATCTCGGCGATCCACCGGTCGACTCCGGGGCCCCGGCACTGGTCCAGTTCCACCGCGCGGTCCTGGAACCAGGCCTGGGCGGCAACCGCAGGCGGCACCGGCACCGTGGTGGCGGCCTCGAGCCTGCCGTCGGGTCGGAGCCCGAACCAGTCACCGACCGTCGACGCTATCGGCTCGTCCCAGTGGGCGCCCATCGATTGCAGTGCCGCCACGATGCGGTCCGCGATGCTCGCTCGCTCTGCGGGTTCCGGTTGATCGAGCCGCATCCAGATGCCGATGTCGATGGTGTGCTGCGCTTCATCGTGGACGCAGGCCACGGTCATCCCCTCGACCGGACCGATATCGGTGACCGCCGGCGGTTCGGAGAGGTACCGCCCGAGTTCCGCGGCGCAGCGGCCACGCATGAAATTCACCGTCAGTGCTTCGACCTGCGCGCTCCGGGTGATCGCCAGATACATTCGGCGGTACCGCTCTTCACGAAACCACCGGCGGCGCACCGCCTTGACATAGCCACGGTCGATCGCCGTCACCACGTCGCGGACCGAGGCGAACGGCGGGAAGTGCACCGGCTGGGCGACCGAATTCACCAGGCAGGTGGCAACATTCAGCTCCGGTGCGCCGAACCGGTTGTCAACCGGATGCACGAGCAGTCCGTCGGTACTCTGGCGCAGGCTCGCCTGTACCGCCACCGCTGCAGCCGACACCAGGATGTTCAGCGGCACCTGCTCGGCCTCGGCGAGCGCGATGATCTCGTCGTAGGCCGGCCCGGCGACGCGGCGTGACTCCCGCAATACGCCCCGGCCTGCGGTGCCGAGTGCCGCGTCGACCCCGCCCACGGCGGGATTGCCGCGCAGGGCCTCTTCGGTCAGCTCGCGATGTACTGCGGCGACATGACGGTCGGTCGCCCCCGTCACGTGCGCGCCCTCGCTGCGGTGCGCCGCGGCGAGCGCTTCGAAAGCCGCTGCGGGGCCGGGCTTCTGACCGGCATCACCCAGATGACGCGCCAGGTCGGCCTCGATGATCGCCGTCGCCGCGCCGTCGAGCAGGATGTGATGGGTGTGCACATCCATGCCGACGACGCGATCGTTGGCGTCGGTATGGACCACGTAGCGCACCAGCGGCGTCTGCACGATGCCATCCGCCCACAGCTCCGCGAGCGCCCGGTCCGGCGGGTCTGTCTGCGCCCGCACGTGAACGATGTCCTGAAACCGCAGCCGGGCAACAAGATCCGGATACCCGGCACCGGCCGGCGGCGGTGCCAGTACGCACAGTTGAATGGGGTTGTCCAGCACGGTTGCTTCCAGCGCGGACAGGAATGCCGCCGATGCCAGCGGCCGGAATCGATAATTCTTGCCGATCAGGTACAACGACGGATCAGGGTCCTGCAGCACGCCGTGGTAGATGTTCTGCTGAGAAACGCTCAAGGGAACCCGGTCGATCCGGCCACCGTCAGCTGCCGCCACCGAGAACCTCCAACTCGCGCGCCCAGCCTGCGATCGTGAGGTCATTCGCGAAGCGCTTCGGCAGGTCCGATTCCCGGTCCACGCCAAGACGTTTCATCAGCAGGACGAATCGAACCGAGTCCAAACCGAGTTCCCGCAGATCGGTCGCGTCACCGTCGAACAGATCGGATTCATCGATATAGAGCACCTCGGCCACGGCGGCCAGCACCCGTTCTCGGGCCGCCTCAGCCATGAACCGCCGCTGCCAGGGCAGCCCGAATCACCTTGCCGGACTGTGTTCGCGGAATCTCCGATACCACCGTGATGGTCGACGGCCTGGCCATGGGCTCCGACTCGGTCCGGTACCGCGCCGCGATGGCGTGCTTGAGCGCGCGGACCTGAGCGTCGTCGAGTTCTCCGGCCGGGATCACCGCGAGACCGATCAGAGCACCGAATTCGGCATCGGGTATCTCGAAGCAGGCGGCCGCATCGACACCGGGAACGCTCTCGGCAATCCGGTCCACCTCGTCGGGCGCGACGTTGACGCCACCGGAGATGATCATCTCCGATGACCGGCCCTTGATGTAGAAGTAGCCGTCCGCACCATGCTCGAAGATGTCTCCGGTGTCGACCCAGCCGTCGACCAGGACTTCCGCCGTGCGTTCCGGATTGTTCCAGTACCCCAACATGTTCGCCGGTGATTTGATCAACAACGTGCCCGACTCCGCGCTGTCACCGCCGGCAAGGCGGACCTCGACCCCCGGGTAGGGCCGTCCCACCGCACCCGCCTCGATCCGGGCGATCGACCCGTCAGCTGTCGGCAGGCACAAAGCCGTACAACCTGTTTCGCTCAAACCGAAGACCTGGGCCGTGTGAATGCCTGCCGCTTCGACGAATTGCACGTCGGCCGCGCTGGCGCGCGAGCCGCCATAGCCGATCATCCGCAGCGGCGGCAACGCCGTGCCGGCCCTCACCTCGGCGACCAGGCGCGTGAGCAGGGTCGGCACCAGACAGGTCGAGGCGATCTGGTTGGCGTTCAGGATCTCCGCCAGCGACGTGGAATTCTCACCGCCGGTGACACATTCGCTACCGTGCAGCAGGCAGTTCACGATCCACCAGAGTCCGCCGATATGGCTGGCCGGCAGCGGTGAGTAGGTGGCCTCGCCCGCCACCCAGCTGATCCAGGACAGCTGTTCGCGCGCCAGGATGTCGGAGACGGCGAAGAAAGTCCGGTTGGGCAGCAGCACGGCTTTCGGCTCACCGGTGGTCCCACTGGTGAAGATCATTGCCAACGGGTCATCGGCGGTGAGTTCCGGTTGGATGACGGCAGGCGCAACGTCGGCGGGCTGCGCAATGTCACCGGTGAAGTCGACGGCGATCAGCGGGATGGTGCGCAGAACGCTGGGCAGCGCCGTGGACGCCGTCCCCGGGGTCAGCAAAATCGCGCTGGGACTGGTGATCTCACCGAATCGTGCGACGGCCCCGGCCGGCACGCCACGATCCACCAGCACTGCGATGGCACCGAGCCGCGCGCAGGCCAACACCGCGACATAGGTCTCGGGGCCGTTGTCGGACATCACGAACACCCGGCAACCGCGAGACACCCCGTGCCCGTCCAGCTCGGCCGCCAGCCGATTCACCACCGACGAGAGTTGGCCGTAGCGGATGACGCTGGTTCCATCGCAGCGCCGCAATGCGATGGCCTCCGGGTGCCGCTGTGCTTGCGCGAGCAGCCGTCCCAGCACAGTGGTCACGGTGCTCACGGTATGTTGAGGATCGCGAGTTCGAACTCGCCGAATGCGGATCCGCCGGCGTCGTCGTGAAACTCGATGGCACATGGGACTTTCAGATACCGCCAGCTCCGCTCGACGACCTCGATGCCCTCGCACGTCAGCCGGGCGGAGAACTTTCGCGCATCGATCTGCCGCTTGTAGCGCGACGCGGTCGACCGGATCAGCATGCTGGACAACTGGTTCTCGAAATAGTCGTCGAGCGACCAGCCCCGAAAGCCGTCGATCTCGCCGCGGCCGACTGCCGGCGCGAACGCGGAGTACGCGAGTTGGTTGAAACACAACACCAGTTCGACGGCGTTGAAATGCCCGGTGCTGCGGATGTACACCGACTCGGGAATACTGAAATTTCCCGTGGCGAACATCGCGTCGCCGGTGGCGCGGTACGTCGCGTCGGTGAGATACCGGCAACCTTTGTAGGAATACGGCTCCAGTACCCTGGCCAGGAGCTCTTCCGGAATCTGCTCAGTGTCAACCGATTCGGTGACGGGTGCCGTCAGCTCGATGGCGCTCACGCCGCGAACCCCGGCGTCACCAGGCCGTCGAGCATCGTCAGCCGGTACGTCGTCAGCGTGCCTGTCGTGGTGCCGTGCTTCGCCCGGTGAATCAGCGCCCGGTTGTCCCACAAGATGATGTCGCCGACTTCATAGTGCTGCGTGTGGATGAACGGCGACGCGAAGTCCGCGTCGAGCTGACCGGTGGCCGTGAGGAGTTCGTGCAGCACCGACGGGTCCAGTAGCTCGCCGTCGCCGTCTTCGATCTTGCTGGTACCGGTCGAGCAGATGTAGAGGATTTCCTGTCCGGTGTGCGGGTGCCGGATCACCGTCGGCCATTTGATCGGTGGCGTGGCGCGGTTGATCTCGTCCCACACCTCTCCGATCGGTTTGTAGACGTCACTGGGACGAATCTTGATGTGGCGCCGCGGATCATGCGTGCTGAGGGTTCCCCGAACCGGCTCCTGCCGGGCCGGCGGCAGGGATTCCCACACCTTGCTGAGGTCGATGAAGTACGTACCGCGGTCAGCGCCCGGCACCGTCATCGGCATCACCATGGAGAACGCGAACGGTTCCGGCATGAACATGTAATCGATGTGCCAGAACGCGCCCGTACGTGGCACGCCCTGCCCCTCCTCCGTGGAGGAGACGAAGATCTCAGGGTGCTCGTGGTGGTGGTAGACGGGCTCGTAGTAGGTGACGATTTCACCGAGAATCCGGCCGAGTTCGATGAACTGCGCAGGCGAGGGCTTCACGCCTTTCAGGACGACAAGCTTGTTCTCGTAGACGATTTCGCGGAGTTCGTCCGTCGAGATGTTGCTCAGATCGTTCGGGTCGATTCCCACGACCTGCGCTCCGAGCCCTCGACCCTGCACATTGAGCGTCATCGACGCGCCTCCCCAAGTTTGCTGCACTGCGACTGCGGGCCATCGAAATACCTTGCCCCACAATGCAGAAAGTCGTTCAATATGTTGCCTTCATCTGTTGTAGTCGCCGGGGCATGCAGAAAAGTTCCGCGCCACTGGGCAATTCGCGCTATCGCTGGTGAAGGTGACCTTCGGCGTCGGAGTTCCAGGTGGCCGGAAGCAGTGGCGCCGAGGCGCGCTCACCCACCGGCATCCGCTCCACCATTCCGGTCGGTGCTGTGCTCGCTTCAGTCACCGCAGCGGTGAAGCCGATCGGGCCGGCACCGTGCCGGCCGGGCACGATGACGGGCGGATCACCGCCCGCACCAGTCAGATCGGCTTTCATCTCGGGCAGCTCATCGCGATAGCCGCGCGCTCCGCGCCGGCCGCGGCTCACCCTCTTGGCGCGGTCGCGGACCGCAGCCACTGCGCGCGCGGCCGCCACTGCGCCGACGCTGTCGGTGGTGATGTCGGGAGACTCGCTGCCGGACTCCGGCCCCGGCCCCACCCCATGTCGCGGCAGCCCGGCCACGGCGTAGACCAGGTTGGGTGTGGGTGCGGTACCGGCACCGGCTGTGGTCGGCGTCGGTGTGGCCGGCCCGGTGGCCTGCGGCAAACCGGCCTGGATGGCGGGGACGAGAGGGACCGCCTGGGCGTGCGTCGCGGCAGCCGCGGGCTCGACGGCCGAACGTACGGCAGGCACCGGCGCCGCGTCCACAACCGGCGGCACCGGCGACTTCACCAGGGCCAGCGCCGCGAGCGCGCTGAGTGCCGGCGCGAAGAACGGGGCCAGCAGCAGCGCATAGGAGGCGTAGTACGGGTACCAGAGCATGTCGTAGAGCGTGAGCGCCACGAGGGCCAGCACCGCGGATGTAGCGGGATTGAAGCCCAATTGCTCGAAGAAGCGCGTGAAGTTCCCGAGCAGCTGGTCGACCTGGCCGGTGGTGCCGAGCTGCGAGATGAACTGCCAGAGGTCGCTCAGCGGTTGACTCGGCGCGGCGGACGTGTTCGACATCGACTGCCGGACTTCACCGCCGGGCGCGACGATGGACGGTGCAGGCTGCGCGGTCGGTACCGCCGCCGTGGCCGCCCCACTGACCTCCTGATAGACGATCATGGTGTCGGCTGCCTGCACCCACATGCGCGCATAGTCGGCTTCGTTGACCGCGATGGGAATTGTGTTGATGCCAAAGAAGTTCGTCGCCACGAGCGCGGCGTTCGTCACATGATTGGCGGCCAGTTCGGCCAGTGTCGGCATGGTCGCGACGGCGGTGCCGTAGGCGGCGGCCACCGTCTCGTGCTGTGCGGCCGTGGCGGTCGTCGCCAGGGCGGACTCCTCCAGCCAGGCCAGGTAGGGCACGTGCGATGCGACGTACTGAGCGGCGCTGAGTCCCTGCCAACTGCTCGCGTGCACGTCGGCCAAAATGGCCGACAGCTCGGCGGCCGCCTGGCTGTATTGCTCGCTGAGCTGGTGCCACTGCGCGGCGGCAGCCAGCAGCGAACCCGGCCCCGGACCGGCTGCCAGTAACGCCGAGTGCACTTCCGGCGGTAGCGCCAGCCAAATCGGTGCGGTCACCGAGAGCTAGTCGGGCGCCGCAGCGGGAAAGTTCCCGATCCACCGAAATCTCCTATGCCACAGCTGGTTATCGCGACGTCACGGCAAGCGGTTGCCGGGGCCGGTGCGGCCGGCGTGATCACCGGCCGTACGGTGGGGCCATGTCAGTCATCGACGCCCGCCATCTCGACGGCGTATCTGAAACCGCGCTCCTCACCCTGCACCAACGCGCCACCGAGGCCGCTCGTCCGGACGGCATCATCGATGACCCGGTGGCGATCGCCCTGCGGGACGGCCTCGATTACGACTACGAGCATTTCGGCCGTACTCACCAGGCGACCGCACTACGGGCCCTGGTGTTCGACGAGATCACGCGCGACTATCTGGCCCGCCACCCGCGCGCGACAGTGGTCGCACTGGCGGAGGGGCTGCAGACCAGCTTCTGGCGCGTCGACAACGGCGAAATGACTTGGTTGTCAGTGGATTTGGCGCCGATCATCGCGCTTCGGCAGCAGTTGCTCCCCGCGTCCGATCGGCTCGGACAGTGCGCGCAGTCCGCGCTGGACCACTCGTGGATGGACGCTGTCGACCACGCCGGCGGGGTGGTCATCACCGCCGAAGGTCTCTTCCAGTATCTGACCGAGGATGCCGTCTTCAACCTGATCGCCGCGTGTGCCGAACGTTTCCCCAACGGCCAGTTGGTCTTTGACAGCGTGCCCCGGTTCCTGAGCTCGTATTCGCAGCGGCGCGGCTTCCGGCTCAGCGCGCACTACACCTCGCCCCCGATGCCATTCTGGTTCACCGCAGATCAGTACCCGCGATTGCGTTCCATCCCCGGTGTCAGAGCGGTGCGCGAACTGCGCTATCCGGCCGGCCGCGGCAAGCTCGTGCCGTGGATCACCCGGCAGTCCTACCGCTCGGCTCAGTTGGCCCGATTCCGGGCACCGGTCACGCTCGTCGAATTCAGTTGACGGACAACGTCCCCAGTAAGGGGTAGCACTCCCGGACCCGATCGATCCACCACTGCCGGCGCGCCGGCGCTGCTGCCAGATCAGTCAGGCGCGCCGGGTCCGGCGCTACCGGCCCGACCGGCAGGAACCCGTCGACCGAAGTCGCCATCTCCGCTACGTCTGCCAAGAACAGCCCACCGGTACCCAGGCCGCAGGCGTGCTGCAGGGTCGGCAGGCAGCCGGCGGCCAGCAGCCCGCGCGTCATGCCGACGGCGGAATCCAGGGCACTCGACACCACGATCGGGATGTCGATCTCCGCCGCCACTGCCAGCAGCCGCGTCACCCCACCCATCGGCGCCACCTTGACCACCGCGACGTCCGCCGCGCGCTCGCGCACCACCCGCAAAGGGTCCGAGGCCTTGCGGATGGATTCGTCGGCTGCCACCGGCACGTCGACCAGGCGGCGCACTTCGGCCAGTTCCGGCACTGTGGCGCAGGGCTGCTCCAGGTACTCAAGAGGCCCCGAGGCAGTCAGGGCCCGCGCCGCCGTCACCGCTTGCGCGACCGTCCAGCCGCCGTTGGCGTCCACCCGAACCACCGGCACCACGGCGCGGACGGCTTCGACGCGCGCCACGTCGTCGGCCAGCGTCTGACCGGGTTCGGCAACCTTGACCTTGGCGGTCCGCGCCCCTGGGAAGCGGGCCAGCACCTCGGGCACACGCACTGCGTCGACGGCGGGCACGGTGGCGTTGATCGGGATGCGGTCCCGCACCGGCGCAGGCGACGGCCGGTAAGCCGCCTCGACGCCGGACGCGAGCCAGTGCGCCGCCTCCGCCGGGCCGTACTCGACGAACGCACCGAATTCGCCCCAGCCGTACGGTCCCTCGATCAGCGCGACTTCACGAACGTCGATGCCGCGGAACCGGACCCGCATCGGCAGTGAGACGACGTGCAGACGCTCGACCAGTTCGTCGAGAGCGGGCAGAGCGGGCGACACCCCTCCATCGTGCCTCACACAGTCGCGCGGTCTCGACCGTCCCAGTACGGCTTGCGGAGTTCCTTCTTCAGAATCTTGCCCGTGGGATTACGGGGCATGTCGTCGACGAAGTCGACGGTCTTCGGGCACTTGTAGGCGGCGAGGCGTTCCCGCGCGAAGGCGATGAGGTCGGCGTCCGTCACTCCTTCTTCCGAGCTATCAAGCGTCACAACGGCTTTCACCGACTCGCCCCACTTCTCGTCGGGTACGCCGATGATCGCGACCTCGGACACCGCGGGGTGTTCGGCGAGCACGCGCTCCACCTCGATCGAGTAGATGTTCTCGCCGCCGGAGATGATCATGTCCTTGAGGCGGTCCTCGACGAAGATGTAGCCATCGGCGTCGACGCGGCCGATGTCACCGGTGCGGAACCAGCCGTCCTCGGTGATCGCCTCGGCCGTCGCATCCGGCCGGTTCAGGTATTCCTTCATCAACGTGGGTGTGCGGAACCACAATTCGCCCTGCGCACCCGGCTCCACGTCTTCAAGGGTGTCGGGGTTGACGACCCGCACCTCGGCCTCTGGCACCAGCACGCCGGCGCTGACCAACCGTTCCTCGTTGTCGGCCCGGTGGTCTTCGGGCATCAGCCTGCTGACGACTCCACAGACCTCGGTCAACCCGTAGGCCTGGATGAACTCGGTCTCGGGCCAGGCGGCCAGCGCCTGGCGCAGCAGTGGCAGCGGCATGGGTGAGGCGCCGTAGGCGTAGGTCTTCAAGGCGCTGAACAACTTCACCGCATCTGGGCCGGTGTCCAGGACCTTGGCCAGGACGGCGGGCACCAGGAACGTGCGGTTCGCGCCGTTGAGAATGCCACCGGCCAGCGACGCCCCGTCGGCGTCGCGCGTCATGTAGCTCGGGGCCCCGTTGTGCAGCCCGTATTGCATGTACGACGAGCCGCCGACGTGGAACAGCGGCATCGCCACCAGATTCTTGTCCTCGGAGGTCATCTGCCAACCCGAGAAGGCGTTGATGGTGTGCGCGATCATCGCGGCCTGGGTGAGTGCGACGCCCTTGGGGCGGCCCGTGGTGCCCGAGGAGTACATGATGATGCACACGTCGTCGGACTGGACGTCAGGCGAGCGGTCCGCCGGGGTCGCGCCCGCGAGCAGTGCTTCGTACTCGTCGCCGTCAGCGCCCTCGGGCGTCACGCTGACGATGTGCTCGACAGCGGTCAGCTTGTCGGTGATGTTGTCGACGGCAGCCCGAAGCTCGGCGCCGACGATGAGAACCTTTGCGCCGCAATCGTTCAGCACGAAGTCCAGCTCGTCGGCAGCCAGCCGGAAGTTGATGATGGCCGTCGCGGCACCCAGCGACGCCGCGGCCAGCGTCAGCTCGACGCAGGCCGGGTGGTTCTTGTCCAGGAACGCCACGACGTCCCCGCGTTTGATACCCCACGAATTCAGTGCGCCGGCCAGTCGACGAACGCGGTCGTTCCACTCCGACCAGGTCCAGGTCCTGCCGAGGTAGGTGATCGCTTCGTCGTCCGGCTTGGTCGCTGCCCAGTGGGCAACACGTTCATCGAGAAATCGGGGTGCCGACAGTTCAGTCATGTGCTGAGCCTGCCATGTCCGCCGCGCGCTCAGTCGGCTTTGGCGTGAACCTGTTGTCCCGCCAGGTATGTCGCGAGCACCTCCAGGTCAGCGACCGCTTCCGGCGGTACCGAGCGCGGGTCGGCGGACAGCACCACCAAGTCCGCGTACTTGCCGACTTCCAGCGAACCGATCACGTCGTCGGAGAACAGTTGCCAGGCGGCGTCGATGGTCTGGGCCCGGATCGCCGCCTCGACGGTGAGCCGTTCCTGCGGCGCGAGCACACGTCCGCTGGGTGCGGTCCGGGTCGCCGCGACGCTGATGTTGCGCAGCGGCTCCTCGGGCGTCACGGGTGGGTCATTGTGCAGGGAAATGCGCATGCCGGTCGCCACCGCGGAACCGGCCGGCATCCACACGTCGCCCTTTTCCGGACCGAACAGCCCGTCGACGATGACGTCGCCCCAGTAATGGATCTGGTCGACGAACACGCTGCACGTGACGCCGAGATCGTGGGCGCGCCGCAGCTGCGCCGGCGTGATGGCGCCGACGTGCTCCAGCCGCAGCCGGTGATCCTCGCGCGGCCACCGCCGCAGCGCTTCCTCGTAGACGTCGAGGATGGTGTCGACGCCATGGTCACCGTGCACGTGACAGGCCATCTGCCAGCCCTGCGGAAAGAAGGTGTTGACGATCTCGGCGAGCTGTTCGCGCGTGTAGTTGGCGTGGCCGCACGACCCGGGCACCACGCCGATGGTGCGAGTGGCCTCGGTGTCCAGGTACGGGAAGGTGAGGTCGATGTTGCCGACCCACGGCGACCCGTCGACCCAGATCTTGATGCCGGCCTGCCGCACCATGTCGTCACCGTTGTCCGGCGACGCGTCGGTGTGCAGGGCCGCCGTGGACATCTCGTAGGTGCGCAGCCGCACCGTGAGCTTGTCGCGCATCTGCTCCAGGACCGGCCGGAACATCGGGTCGAACGCCATCTCCGAACACGTCGTCAAGCCGGCCTGGTTCAGCCGCGCGCATTCGGCGAGCAGCAGGGCCGGATAGTCGGTGGGCGTCAGCACGCCGCTCATCAGGGGGAACACCGCGCCGGTCTCGATCGCGGTGCCGTCGAGCTCGCCGTCGGCGTCGCGGCCATACAGCGCGCCGTGCGGGTCCGGGGTGTCGCGGGTCAAGCCGGCGTTCGCCGCGGCGGCCGAATTGAAGTACGCCTTGTGCCCCGAGTTGTGCACGATCACCAGCGGGGTGTCGGGCGCAGCCTCGTTCAGCCAGGCCAGCGTCAGCTCGGGCAGCCCCTGCTGCAGCAGCGGATCCCAGCCGTTCAGATAGGCACCGTCGGCGCCGCGGGCGGCGACCTCGGCGTGGATCGCAGCCACGACATCGTCGGCGTCCGGCATCGTGACCGGCCGGATGTCGACCATGCGGCCGCCGAGGACCACGGCCTCCATCAGCGGGTGGCCGTGCGCCTCGACGAACCCGGGCAGCACGCAGCCACCGACCTCCCGCACCTCGGTGTCGGCGCCGATCCACGGCTGCACGTCGTCCCGGGATCCGATGGCGACGATCCGCCCGTCGGTGACGGCGAGCGCGTCGGCGGTGGGCCGGCCGGGGTCGACAGTCACGATGTTTCCGACGATGACGAGATCCGCAGGGCCGGCCATGAGTTGGATGCTAGGGGCGCGGCGGAGCCCCTGGTAGTCGAACCGGCACCGGATCCCAGATTCCGCAGGGCTTGACCTTCGGACTAGAACACGTTCTAGTCTTAGGTCATGAGTGACGAGCTGCTTCGCCATCCCCTGCATTCCGGGCACTTGACCGTCGGCGCCCTCAAGCGCAACAAGGACAAGCCGGTCCTGTTTCTCGGCGACACCACCCTGACCGGCGGCCAGCTCGCCGACCGCATCAGCCAGTACATTCAGGCCTTCGAAGCGCTGGGTGCCGGCTCCGGCGCCAGCAGCGGCCTGCTGGCCCTGAACCGGCCCGAAGTGCTGATGATCATCGGCGCCAGCCAGACCCAGGGCTACCGCCGCACGGCACTACACCCTCTCGGTTCGCTGGACGATCATGCCTACGTCCTCACCGACGCCGGCGTCACCACGCTGATCATCGACCCCACCGAGGCGTTCGTGGAGCGGGCCATCGGTCTGCTGGAGAAGGTGCCGTCGCTCAAGCAGATCCTGACGATCGGTCCGGTGCCGGATGCGCTGACGGGCTCGGCGATTGACCTGGCCGCCGAAGCCGCGAAGTACGAGCCGCGGCCGCTGAAGGCCGCCGACCTGGCACCTGATCACGTCGGCGGGCTCACCTACACCGGCGGCACCACCGGCAAGCCCAAGGGCGTCATCGGCACGACGCAGTCCATCAGCACCATGACGACCATTCAGCTGGCCGAGTGGGAGTGGCCCGAGCACCCGCGGTTCCTGATGTGCACGCCGCTGTCACATGCCGGTGCGGCGTTCTTCGTGCCGACCATCGTCAAGGGCGGCGAGCTGATCGTGCTCAAGAAGTTCGACCCCGCCGAGGTGTTGCGGGTGATCGAGGAGCAGAAGATCACCGCGACCATGCTGGTGCCGTCGATGATCTACGCACTGATGGACCACCCTGATTCGCACACCCGCGACCTGTCGTCGCTCGAGACCGTCTACTACGGCGCCTCGGCGATGAACCCGGTGCGCCTGGCCGAGGCGATCCGCCGGTTCGGCCCAATTTTCGCGCAGTACTACGGCCAGTCCGAGGCCCCGATGGTCATCACCTACCTGGCCAAGGGCGAGCACGACGAGAAGCGGCTGACGTCGTGCGGCCGGCCGACCCTGTTCGCGCGGACCGCGCTGCTCGGTGCCGACGGCCAGCCTGTCAAGCAGGGCGAGGTCGGCGAGATCTGCGTGTCCGGACCGCTGCTGTCGGGCGGCTACTGGAATCTGCCGGAGGCCACCGCGGACACCTTCAAGGACGGCTGGATGCACACCGGCGACCTGGCCCGCGAGGACGAGGACGGCTTCTGGTTCATCGTCGACCGGACCAAGGACATGATCGTCACCGGCGGCTTCAACGTGTTCCCGCGCGAGGTGGAAGACGTTGTCGCCGAACATCCTTCGATCGCCCAGGTCTGCGTGGTCGGCACCCCCGACGAGAAGTGGGGCGAGGCGGTGACGGCCGTCGTCGTGCTTCGTCCGGACGCCGACCGCTCCGAGGAGGCCATCGCCAAGATGACCGCGGAGATTCAGGCCGCGGTCAAGGAGCGCAAGGGCTCGGTGCAGTCGCCGAAGCAGGTCGTCATCGCCGATGCCGTGCCGACCACTGCGCTCGGCAAGCCGGACAAGAAGGCTGTCCGGGCGCAGTTCTGGGCCGGCTCGGAGCGTTCCGTCGGCTGAGATTTCCTCGCGCTAGGTGGGCAATCCGGCGAGCAGCCGGTCGAAGAGCACGGCCGCGGCAGCGGCTGCCCCGTCGGGATCTCCGGCGACGATGTGGTGGAGCAGCCGGTGGTGATCTTCGAACTCGGTCTCCACCGGCGTCTCGTTCATGACCGACACGCTGGCGGTGATGACCTCGATGAGCCCGAGGTACAGGTCGATCAGCATGGTGTTGCCCGATGCCCGCATGACGGCGCAGTGGAATTCGGTGTCGGCGTGGACGAATTCGTCGTGATGCCCGGCGCGTTGCTCGTTGTCGCGCCCTTCCAGCAGTCGCCGCAAGGTGGCGATGTCGTCGTCGGTCCGGTTGGTGGCGGCCAGCCGGGCGCCTTCCACTTCCAGACCGCGGCGGACCTGCAGTACGTCCCGCAGCTCATCGCTGCACAGCCGACGCAGCGCCCCTGACACCTCGCTGGTGGCGCGGACGTATGTGCCGTCACCCTGCCGCACCTCGAACAGTCCGGCGTGCGCCAACGCCCGGACGGCCTCCCGCACGGTGTTACGGCCGACGCCGAGAGCCTCGACGAGATCGGTCTCGTTCGGGATGCGATGCCCGACGGGCCATTCGCCGTCCGCGACCGAGCCCCGGAGCTGTTCGATGACCTGCTCGACCAAACCGGCACGGCGGGCTGTGTTCAGCGCCACGCAATCATCCTTTCAACCAATCATAGGATGTATGCCATCATAGCAGGATGAGTGCTGCCGTGAACGGATCCGAACACGCCCGTTACGAGGATGAACTGGCACTCGAACTCGACGGCGCCATCGAGATCACGGGCGTCCCGCCGAGCCCGAACACCCGCATCGCCAGCGGTGTCCTGCTGGCCCTCGCCGTCGTCGTCACCGCATTGAATCTGCGGCCCTCCGTCACGAGCGTCGCTCCCCTGCTCGGCGAGATGCGTACCGCGCTCGGGGTGTCATCGGTCTGGGCCGGCATCCTGACCACGCTGCCGGTGCTGTGCTTCGCCGCCGCCGGGGCCACCGCACCGTTGCTCGCCAAACGCCTCGGCCTGGGCCGGACCGTCACGCTCGCATTGCTGGTGGTGGCCGTCGGACTGGCGGTGCGGCCGTACGGCAACGGCGGTCTCATGCTGGGCGCCACGCTGCTCGCCTCGTCGGGAATCGCGCTGGCGAACGTGCTGATCCCGGTGGTCATCAAGAGTTCGTTCCCCGCCCGGGTCGGCCTCATGACGGGCATCTACACCAGCGCGCTGCAGGCCGGCGGAGCCTTGGGCGCCGCCATCACCCCGGCTGTCGAACACCACGTCGGCGGCTGGCGTCCGTCGCTGGCGATCTGGGCGGCACTCGCGCTGGTCGCCCTGCTGCTCTGGGTCCCCGCGGCCCGGCGCCATCGCGCCGACTGGGCCGCCGGCGCGGCCCGGGCCACCGCGCGCCGCTCGCTGCTGCGTAACCCGCTGGCGTGGACGGTGACGCTTTACATGGGCAGCCAGTCGTTCCTGGCCTACATCATGATGGGTTGGCTCCCACAGATTTTCATCGACAACGGCATGGACAAGACCAGCGCCGGCGTGATGTCGGGCGTGATGTCACTGGTCGGCGTCCCGGTCGCGCTGCTGATCTCGCCGTTGGCTGCCCGCAGCGCGAACCAGAGCCTGTGGAACGTCGGTCTCGGCGTCCTGGGTGTGTCCGGCGCCATCGGTCTGCTCGTCGCGCCGAGCGCGGCGCCGGTCTTGTGGAGCCTCATGGTCGGTATCGGCATGAGCGCGTTCTCGCTGGCGCTGACCGTCATCGCGCTGCGCGCCCGCAACGCCGAGGACACCGCACAGCTCTCGGGCATGGCACAGGGCTTCGGCTACCTGTTCGCCAGTACCGGACCGTTCCTGTTCGGGCTGTCGCACGACGTCTCGGGCAACTGGCAGGTCCCGTTCGTGTTGTTCTTCAGCGTGTACGCGGTGCAGTTGACGGCCGGCTGGTTCGCCGGACGCAACCGCTACGTCTAGCTAGTACTGCTGCGGATAACCCGGATAACCGACGGGAGCTGCAGGCGCCGACTGCCCGCTCTTCCACCGGCACCACTGCTGCGTCGAACTCAGGGCGGCCAGCACACCGGTGACGAGCGCGAACACGATCGGCACCGCGGCGGACATCACCGACAGACCCGCCATCCCCTGCATCCCCTCGTAGCTGCCGCCGACCACGCTATCGAGCCGCTTGAGGATGGTGAGCGAGGCGAACAGAGCGACCACGTTGGACAGCACCACGACTGCGCAACCGCCGATGACGATCCAGCGTCCCACCCCACGCCCGATGACCAACAACACGCCGCCGACGAGCAGCGTGATCGCCACGATCGTCTGTACGACGGCCATGACGCTGGTCAGGCCCATCAACTCCGACCGGGTGTCGCTCGCGTAGGAACCGGACAGCTCGCTCAACGTCGCGACCGCGTACCAGCTGGAGAACGCCTGAAACGCCGTCGACGCGGCGCCGAGCATGCTGAGCACCGCGGCGATGATCGCGGTCACGCCCGACGGTCCGGCCGGTCCGGCCGGCATGGGCATGCCGTAACCCGTGGGCTGTGGGTATTGCGGCTGGGGGTACTGCGACGGTGGGTACTGCGGGTAGGGCACGTTCGGCGGCACGCCGGGAGCGCCGTACGGGTTGGCCCCATATGGCTGACCCGGTGGTTGACCGGCTCCGAACTGTCCGGGCCCGGATTGCCCGGGGGGCCACTGATTCGACATCGAAACCCTCCTTCAGCTGGGCGAACATAGCACGCCAGCGCAAGTTTCGGCGCCTCGTCTAGCCTCGAACCATGGCCCAGGACAGCGACGCGAACCTCAAGCCACCATGGTGGCTCAAGCCGATGAACAAGGTGATGATGGCGGTCATGCGGGTGATCCCGATCAAGGGTCCCGTCGTCCTGACCGTGCCTGGCCGCAAGTCCGGTGAACCGCGGTCGACGCCCATCACACCGTTCGAGGTCGACGGCCACCGCTACGTGGTGGGTGGATTTCCGAACGCCGACTGGGTGCGCAACGCGCGTGCCGCCGCCACTGCCACCGTGACTCAGGGCCGGGACCGCGAAGAGGTCCGCCTGTTCGAGGTGCCCGCCGAGCAGGCCCGCCCGCTACTTCGACAGTTCCCCATCCTGGTGCCGACGGGCGTCGGGTTCATGAAGAACGCCGGCCTGGTGACCGGGCCCAACCCCGACGAGTTCGAAGCGCTGGCCGGACGCTGTGCGGTGTTCCGGTTCGATCCGGTCTAGACGTCAGCGAGCGTGGGGGCGCACGAGAAATTCTGGCCGAATTTCCGCGTGAACCCCCACGCTCGACAGGTCTGCTAGATGTGCGGCGCGTTCTTGATCGGGGCGTCCTGCTGCCCGACCGTCTGGCACCACGCCAGCGCTGAGGCGCGGGTTCCCGACACCTCGAGCGACGACGGGTCGGCGCCCTTGCGGTCCTTGATCATCTTGTTGACCGCTTCGTTCTGCGTCTTCTCGTCGGCACCGACGAAGTCCTTGCACTTGGTGTCCCCGCCCTGAACTGCCGGCGAGCATCCGACCAGCATCAGTCCGGCAATGACACCCGACACCACCACGCCTGCTGACCGCTTCATCAAGGTCCTCCTGTTTCGGGCCGCAACCGGCCGCCAATTGTCTGCGATCTAGTACCCCTGGGTGGCGCGGGCCAAACACAGACAGCTCTAAGGTCGAGGCGTGAACGCAGAGAATCCGTTTGACCCGCAGCTCTGGCAGCCGGTGACCGAACTCGGTGAGCTCACCGACATCACCTACCACCGCCACGTGCTGGACGGTAAGCCGCAGCCGACGGTCCGGATCGCCTTCGACCGGCCCGACGTCCGCAATGCCTTCCGGCCGCACACCGTCGACGAGCTGTACCGCGCGCTCGACCATGCCCGGATGAGCCCCGACGTCGGCGTCATCCTGCTGACCGGCAACGGGCCGTCGCCCAAGGACGGCGGCTGGGCCTTCTGCTCTGGTGGCGACCAGCGCATCCGTGGCCGCAGCGGCTACCAGTACGCGTCCGGCGAGACCGCCGAGACCGTCGACCCGGCCCGCGCCGGGCGGCTGCACATCCTCGAGGTCCAACGGCTCATCCGGTTCATGCCGAAGCCCGTGATCTGCCTGGTCAACGGCTGGGCGGCCGGCGGCGGCCACAGCCTGCACGTGGTGTGCGACCTGACCCTGGCCAGCCGGGAACACGCGCGGTTCAAGCAGACCGACGCCGACGTCGGCAGCTTCGACGGCGGCTACGGCTCCGCGTACCTGGCCCGGCAGGCCGGGCAGAAGTTCGCCCGCGAGATCTTCTTCCTGGGCCGCGCCTACGACGCCGAGGCCATGCACAAGATGGGTGCGGTGAACGAGGTCGTCGACCACAAGGACCTGGAAACCGTTGCGCTGCAATGGGCCGCCGAGATCAACGGCAAATCGCCGCAGGCCATCCGGATGCTGAAGTTCTCGTTCAACCTGATCGACGACGGCCTGGTGGGTCAGCAGATTTTCGCCGGTGAGGCCACGCGACTGGCGTACATGACCGACGAAGCCGTCGAGGGCCGGGACGCGTTCCTGCAGAAGCGCGACCCGGACTGGAGCGAGTTCCCGCGCTACTTCTGACCCGCCTCCGGCGACCAGTCGGTCAGTCGGACGACGCATCGCTGTGTGCTTTCCCATGAGTGCGCTGTGTATCCGCTTGGGCGCGTGTCGATGTGGGCCGCGGCGCGTCAGACTGAGCACGTGAAGGTCGGGACACGGGCGCGGATCGGCCGGTGGGCGCTGGGAGCCGAAGGCTTCGCGCTGGGCGTTTTCGGCGGCGCCGGCCTGGCCTGGTCCATGGCGAACCCACATTTCGGCGCCGCCGGTGCGCCGATCATGTGGCTGCGGGTGACTCCGCTGCACTGCTCGTTGCTGCTGGTGGTGGGCGTGCTCACCGTCTTCGCATCGTTCGGCCAGACCGCGGCGATGTTCAACCGGGTCGCCGCCGTCGGCTGGCTGGTCGTAACGGCGGTGTGCGTGGCGGCGACGTCGAGCCACAGTCCCGGACCGCTGGGCTTCGACTCGCGTGACACCGTGCTCTATGCGGTACTCACCGTCTACAACGTCGCCCTGCTGGCGTGGTTCGCGCTCGCGACCCGCCCCACGTCCGCGACTCCCTCGTCCCGCCGCTTCCACCGGGGCCACTCGGACGCGATCGGATCTCGCTGATCCCTGTTAGCCTCCCGGGGTGAGCGAGCCGAGTTACTCCGACGCCGAACGCGCAGCCGTCTACCGGGTTATGTCCGAGCGTCGGGACATGCGGCACTTCACGCCGAATTCCACAGTGCCCGAAGATGTTCTGCGTCGTCTCTTGGCGGCCGCGCACATGGCGCCGAGCGTGGGCTTGATGCAGCCGTGGCGCTTCCTCCGGATCACCGACCCGGCCATGCGGACCGCCATCAAGGAGCTGGTCGACGCCGAGCGGATCCAGACCGGGGAGGCCCTCGGGCCACGCGAGGCGGAGTTCCTGGCGCTCAAGGTCGAAGGCATCGGCGACTGTGCCGAATTGTTCGTGGTGGCGCTGGGCGAAGACCGCGAACGCCACATCTTCGGCCGGCGCACCATGCCGCACATGGATCTGGCGTCGGTGTCCTGCGCCATCCAGAACATGTGGCTGGCCGCGCGCGCGGAAGGCCTTGGACTGGGCTGGGTTTCGCTGTTCGAACCGGCAGAACTGGCCGCCCTGCTCGGCATGCCCGAGGGCGCCGACCCGATCGCGGTGCTGTGCGTCGGCCCGGTGCCGGAATTCCCGGACCGCCCCGAACTCGAGATCGTCGGCTGGACGACGGCCCGCCCGCTCGACGAGCTCGTATACACCGATCGCTGGCCCGTCACACCCTAAGCTCGAGGCGTGAGCAAGAGTCCGCTACAGCGCGTCACCGAGAGCCTGCTGCTCGCAGGCATGCGACCACCCCTGATCGAACGGTTGTCGGGCCGCGGCGACGTGGACCTGGCCGGGAAACGCATCGTGCTGACGGGGGCGTCGTCGGGCATCGGCGAGGCGGCCGCGGCCAAGCTCGCCCGGTTGGGGGCGACGGTCGTGATCGTGGCCCGCCGGGCCGATCTGCTGGACAAGGTGGCCGCCCGGATCACTCACAGCGGCGGCGACGCCATCGCGCGGCCGTGCGACCTGTCGGACCTGGACGCCATCGACAAACTGGTCACCGACGTGCAAGCCGAGCTGGGTGGCGTGGACATCCTGATCAACAACGCCGGCCGGTCCATCCGCCGGCCGCTGGCGGAGTCCCTCGACCGCTGGCACGACGTCGAACGCACCATGACACTGAACTACTACTCGCCGCTGCGGCTGGTCCGCGGTTTCGCCCCCGGCATGCTGGAGCGCGGCGACGGGCACATCATCAACGTGTCCACCTGGGGTGTGATGAACGAGTCGTCGCCGCTGTTCGCGGTGTACAACGCCTCAAAGGCAGCGCTGACCGCGGTCAGCCGGGTCATCGAAACCGAGTGGGGCGCAAGCGGAGTGCATTCCACGACGCTGTTCTACCCGCTGGTGAAGACGCCCATGATCGCACCGACCCGCGCCTACGACGGGCTGCCCGGCCTCTCGGCCGACGAGGCCGCCGACTGGATGGTCACCGCGGCCAAGACCCGCCCGGTGCGGATCGCGCCCCGGATGGCGGTGACGTCGCACGCGCTCAACAGTTTCGTGCCCGGCGTGGTCGACAAGATGATGAAACGCCAACGCGCACAACCGGCCGGGTGATCCGGTGGAGATCCTGGCCAGCCGTGTCCTGATCCGGCCCGTCGACTACCAGAAGTCGGTGGCGTTCTACCGCGATGCCATCGGCCTGGCGATTGCCCGCGAATACGGTGCCGGCACAGTGTTTTACGCCGGGCAGTCACTGATCGAACTCGCCGGCCACGGCCGCGACGGCGACGGACCCACAGCGCCGTTCCCGGGCGCGCTGTGGCTGCAGGTGCGCGACGTCTATCAGACGCAGGCCGAACTCGAGAGCCGTGGGGTGCCGATTGCCCGGGCGGCGAGGCAGGAACCGTGGGGCCTGCACGAACTACACGTCACCGATCCCGATGAGGTCACCTTGATCTTCGTGCAGGTGCCCGACACGCACCCACTACGACGCGACACCCGGAGTTAGCACTCCGGGTGTCGCGTGTGGTGAGTGTCTGTCAGCGGGCCGGCGTGGCGAGCGGCCAGCCGACCGATGCCAGGCGCGCGGACACCTGCTGGATGTCCTCGGGGCTGGGCGCCGAAGCGGTGACCTGCTCGATGGCGTGCTGGATCGCGGCCTCGGTGACCGGGGTCTCGCCGTCGTTGCTGCGCAGGATGGACCGGGCCGCCTCGACCACCTCGTCCTCGCTGAGCGAGCGCTTCAGCAGTGCCAGCACCGGGTAGTAGTCCTTCGGCGGCACGCCGTCGGGGTATCCGGCCCGCAGCCAGGTCAGGATGTTCTGAAACAGCGCGGCGGTGTTGTTGGGGGCGGGGACGACGATCGGGTCGTTCATTTATTTCAGCCCCAAGGGTGCGAACACGTGAACGCCGGTGTGGTGTGCGATCACATCTTTGGTGATCCACAGGACGGCGAGCAGCACGATGGATCCCACCAGAACGAACAGCAGCAACCCGAAGTACTTCAGCAGTGCGTTGGGCGCGTGCGTCGTGCCGTCGTCACCGACCCCGCCGGCGCCGTTGGAGTAGGCGACCAGACCGCCGGCGAACACCGCGGGCAGGCCGGCACCGAAGATCAGACCCACGACCAGAACTTTGAAGACGGCTTCCAAATAGTGCATCGAACTATTTCCTCAGTCTTTGCTAGAGATTCTTCGATACCGGCGTCAGACGGACGCGGTGTCCTTGGTCGACTTGGCGGCGCGGACATCGGCCGGAACCGTCGAGTTGGTCGATTCGTCCCAATCGGCGTTGACGTTGTTCTGGTCGACCTTCTGCTGCTGGGCGCGCCAGTACATGAAGCCCGACGCCGCGATCAGGATGGCGAAGATCACGATGTCACCGACGAGCGGGGAGCTGGCACTGGCGATGCCATTGGCGAGCAGGAACGACAGCGCACCGACGAGACCGGCAGCCGGAAGCGTGATGAGCCATGCGGCGGCCATGCGGCCAGCGACCGCCCAGCGCACCTGGGCGCCCGGCTTACCGACACCGCTACCCAGGATGGAGCCGGTCGCCACGTGGGTGGTCGACAGCGCCATGCCCGCGACGCTGGAGGTCAGGATGACCGCGGCCGACGAAGACTCAGCGGAGAAGCCCTGCGGCGATTCGATCTCGACCAGGCCCTTGCCCAGCGTGCGGATGACGCGCCAGCCACCGATGTAGGTGCCCGCGCCGATGGCCAGTGCACAGCTGGCGATGATCCAGAACGGCAGCCCGTCCTTCTTCACGTCGCCGGTGAGGTGGCCGCTGCTGATCAGCGCCAGCGCGATGACACCCATGGTCTTCTGTGCGTCACCGGTGCCGTGGGCGAGCGACAGCAGCGAAGCGGTGGCGATCTGGCCCCAGCGGAAGCCCTCTTCGCGGCGCTTACGCGTCACGCCCTTGGTGATCTTGTAGACCAGCCAGGTACCGGACATCGCGACCACACCCGCGATGAACGGCGAGGCGACGGCCGGGATCAGGACCTTGTTGGTCAGGCCGTCCCAGTTGACGCCGGCGAAGCCGGCGGCGGCGATACCCGAGCCGATCAGGCCGCCGAAGAGCGCGTGCGAGGAACTGGACGGGATGCCGAACAGCCAGGTGAGGAGGTTCCACAGGATGCCGCCGATGAGGCCGGCGAAGATCACCGTCAGCGCGACGCTCGCGTCGAGCTTGATGTGACCAGTCTTGGGGTCCTGAATCTTCAGGACGTTGGTGGCCACCGTGACGGCCACGTTGACCGAAAGGAAGGCGCCGACGAGGTTCAGGACGCCCGACAGGGTCACCGCCGCCTTCGGCTTGAGCGCCCCGGTCGCGATCGAGGTTGCCATGGCGTTGCCGGTGTCATGGAAGCCGTTCGTGAAGTCAAATGCCAGGGCTGTTGCGACCAACAACCCGAGGATGACCAGCTCTGCACTCATGGCGCTCATTCTGATGTAACGGTGGTGATTTTTCCTAGTTACGGAAGTCCCTAATTGAGGCGTCGACCTGGCACTTTGCCAAGCCGGCAAAGGTGTTCATGCAGTGTTCACCTGTTAGCTTCGTCTAATTAGTTTGGCGAAGTGTTCCGCGCAACGCTGCGGGTTACCGTGGCGATATGTCCACGTCACAGCCTGGGCATAGGATTTGGTCGCGCATTTGGGGCAACGAGGCGCAGAGCTGCGCCCCTTCCCGAGATCTGGAGGTGACGCCGTGAACGCTTTTCTGACCAAGATCGTGGCGTGGCTGCAGGCCGGATATCCCGAGGGCGTTCCCGGACCGGACCGCGTGCCACTGTTGGCTCTGCTGTCGCGACGTCTGACCAATGACGAGGTGAAGTCGGTCGCGCGGGGATTGATGAACCGCGGCGAGTTCGACCACATCGACATCGGGGTATTGATCACCCGCGTCACCGATGAGTTGCCCCGCGCCGAGGACGTCGAGCGCGTGCGAGCACGACTGGCCGCCAAGGGCTGGCCGCTCGACGACCCCCGCGATCCGGGCGACGGCGGCCCTGCCGATGGAGGCACGTCATAGGCGTTCTACGCCCGGTCGCCGTCGGGTCCGGCACGGCGGCCCTCGCCCTCATCCCCGAGTTGGCGCACGCCCTGGAGGGCGCCGGCGCGCTGCTGCCGGTACCGGCCGACGACGACCGCCAGGCCGCGCTGCTGACCGCGACATTGCGCGCCGGCGAATCCGTCGACGACGACGTGACGCTGGTCGTCTCGACGTCCGGTTCCACCGGAACCCCCAAGGGCGCCTTGCTTTCCGCGGCGGCATTGCATGCCAGCGCCGACGCCACGCATGAGCGGCTCGGCGGCCCCGGCCGATGGTTGCTGGCCCTGCCCGCCTACCACGTCGCCGGATTGCAGGTCCTGGTGCGGAGCCTGCGGGCCGACACCACGCCGATTGCCCTGGACCCGGGATTCGACGTCAATGAATTGCCTTCTGCGGTAAGCGCTTTAGGACCGGGCCGCCGCTACACGTCCCTGGTTTCGGTGCAGCTGGCCAAGATTCTGGCCGATCCCGCCGCGACCGAGGCACTGGCCGAATTCGACGCCGTCCTGATCGGGGGCGGTCCGATGCCCGCGGACCTCGGCGAAAAAGCCGCGGCCGCAGGGGTTTCCGTGGTGCGCACCTATGGCATGAGCGAAACCTGCGGCGGCTGCGTATATGACGGAAAGCCGCTGACCGGTGTCGAGCTGCAGATCGACGACGCCGGCCGGATCGCGCTGGGCGGCCCCACGCTGGCGTCGGGCTACCGGAATCCCGTCGACCCGTCCCCGTTCGTGGACGGCTGGTTCGTCACCGATGACATTGGCGCGGTGGATGATTCGGGCGTGCTGCGGGTGCTGGGCCGGATCGACGACGCCATTGCCACCGGTGGGCTGAAAGTTCTGCCCGCCCTTGTCGAGTCGGCGTTGGCGGACCATCCGGCCATCGCCGAATGCGCGGTGTTCGGCGTGCCGGACGAACGGCTGGGCCAGCGGGTGGCCGTCGCCGTCGTGCTCCATCGGGACGCAGCCGCGCCCACCATCGCTGACCTGCGGGAACGGGTGAGCGCCACGCTGGCCGCCACCGCTGCACCCCGCGAGGTACATGTGGTGGACGAACTACCCCGCCGTGGGATCGGCAAGCTGGACCGCCGAGCCCTGACGCGCAAATATCAGAAGAACGCCTGATCGTTCCGTGATGCCGGTCACAGCATCGGCGCTTGATTCGGTGACGGGCCCGGCTCTCTGGGACCCTGGAACGCGGACCGGAAGAGTTGGAGTTTCCATGCCTGCCCACAGACAGCCTGACAACCATCCTGCGGTGACCGCCCTGACCTGGTCAGGAGGCGTGCTGGCCTGGCTCGTCGCAGCTGCCGTCGCGACCCCGTCCACCGGCCTGCCACTGGCCGTCGTGCTGCCCGTGACCCTGGTTTTCGGCGCGCTCGTCGTCGTCGCGATCCGCAGCACCGTCGCCAGCGCCCGCGGTACCGCCGGCCGGGTGGCCCTGGCCGTGGCGATCGGTCTCCTGGTCGGCGAACTCGCCGCGATGACTCTGTTCAGCAACGCCATCTCCCAGCGCATGGCCGCCGACGCCATGGCCCGCGCCGCGACGACACCGGCGGTGGCCACCGCGCAGGGGCAGCTGACCGCGCTGCGCGCCGACCGTGGCACGCTCGACGCCGCCGTCGACTCCGCCCGGCAGCGGCGTGACGACGCCCAGGTCGTGGCCCGCTGCGAGTACCACCCGACACCGTCCTGCGCCCAGCAGCCGGTCACCGGCGTGCCCGGTGACGGTCAGATCACCCAGAACACCCAGGACACCCTCGCGCAAGACCAGCGCGAGCTCGACGCCGCTCTGGCCGCCCGCAATGAGCATGCCCCGGCCCTCGACGCACGGATCGCCGGCGCCGAGCACGCGGTCACCGCGGCCCGCGACGCCGCCGGTGTCGGCGCCGACCGCGGCTTCGGCGCCCGCTGGGTCGCGATGAACGGCTACACCATCGAGACGCCGGCGGCCCTGGTGGCGCGGATCGCCGTCATCGGGGTCTGCGTGCTGCTCTACCTGCTGCCGATGCTGCTGCACGCGCGCCAGGACCGGACCCTGCGCGAGCGCCACGACGAGTCCCGGCTGCGGGCCGAGCTGCGCGCCGAGACCGCGATCGCCGTCAAGCAGGCCGAGGTGCGGGCCGAAGCCGAGATTCTGAAGGCCGAACACCAGCTGGCCGCCATGCGTCTGGCGCTGGAAGCCGACGCCGAGATCAACCGGGAATACCACCGCCAGCGGGTGGCCGGCCTCAATACCTCGGCGCTCACCGGCGAGCCCGTGCCACCTGCGCTCGCGGCGTCCACCGCCGAAGTGCTGCGGCCGGCCGATTCGCAGCCGGTGTACTCGGACTGGGATGAGCTCATGGCGTTCCCCGACCCGCACCGACGGTCGCTGAGCGCAGGCGCGGCACCCGCGCCCGAATCCGACACCGCCCCAGCCGAACCTGTCGTCACCGCCGAACTCGTCCCGGTGCACGACGAACCCGCGGCCGAGAACCTGCCGGTGCCCGCGACCTCGCAGCCCACCGGTGGCTTGACGCTGCCGCAGCTACCCGACCTCACGAAGGTCGCGGCCCGCCTGCTGCGTCCGCTGATGGCGCCGGTGGCGCCGGTCGTCGACCGCGTCATCGACACGTCGGTACAGCAGCTGCGGTCGGCACAGAAGGTCATCGAGGAATTCGAGGAGATCACCTTCACGCTGCGGCGGACGTCCCGCACGACCGTCAGCGACACCGAGCAGGAGCAGTCGTCGGGTCCGCGCGCCGCGGACCGGGCCCAGGCGCTCGGACACGGGCAGGGTGTTCCGCCGCGCGCCGAACCGCAGTGGGCCGCACCTCAGATGAACGCGACGTTCGCGCCGACCGCTCCACTGCGGGGCGTCGACCACACCGCGCTCAGCGGCACCGAGACCACCATCATCGACGCCGCCGACGAGCGCCGTCAGCTCAAGGAAGGCCGCCGCGCCATCGAGCCGTAACTCGCGGCATTGACTGCGAACCCACGCAGGTGGTCACTCGACCCTTTGTGACGTCAGTTCGCAGTCAGAGCGAAGGCCCGCCCACCCGGCACCTTCGAGCCAGAGCTGTCACCGTCGCTCAGCGTCTACGGCAGCGATCGGTTCAAGCGCTCCGTGGCGGCCAGATAGTCCTCGATGAATTCGCGGACCACCTCGCGGGCGGGCTTGACCTTGTTCATCAGGCCGACGCCCTGGCCGACGAAGTAGGTCGCCAGCTGCTGCGCACCGGGATGCCCCTGGGCGGCAAGCCGATCGATGCGACGGATCACCGGCTCACTGAGCATGTTCTGCAGCGGCAACGGAAGTGGCTTGCGGCCACCGTCTTTCGGCGCCCAGGCGTCGGTCCAGTCCGAAACCAGTTGGCGGGCAGGCTTGCCGGTGCGTCCCGCCGACCGCACGGTGTCCCGCGAGGTGGCGGCGAGCATCTTCTGCTTGGTGGCCGGCGCGGTCTCGGCCTCCTCGGTGGTCAGCCACACCGAACCGGTCCACGCCCCGGCGGCCCCCAGCGCGACCGCCGCGGCCATCTGCTGACCGGTGACGATGCCGCCGGCTGCGAGCACCGGCACCGAATCATCAATGGCGTCAATCACTTCCGGCACCACGACAAGCGTCGACACCTCACCGCAGTGCCCGCCGGCCTCGGTACCCTGCGCGACGATGAGGTCCACGCCGGCGGCGACCTGTTTGACGGCATGCTCCTTGGCGCCGACCAGCGCGGCCACCGGAATCCCCCGCTCGCGGCCCGCCTCGATCATGTAGTCCGGCGGCACCCCGAGGGCGTTGGCGATCAGCTTGATGGGGTGGCTCAGCGCCACGTCGAGCAGGTCGTGCCCGGTGTTGCCGGACAGCACAGACCCGCCCGTGCGGACCCGCTCCTCCGGCTCGATCCCGTGGTCGATGAGCAACTGGGTGACGAATTCCCGGTATTCCGAAGGGATTCGGTCGGCCAACTGGCCGTCGGACAGGTTCTCGCCCTTGCCTTCGAATTTGGCCGGCACGATGATGTCGGCACCGTAGGGCCGGCCGCCGACGTGCTCGTCGATCCAGGCCAGTTCCCGGTCCAACTGCTCGGGGGTGTACGCCGTCGCGCCCAGCACGCCGAAACCGCCGGCGTTGGTGACCGCGGCGACCACGTCGCGGCAATGGCTGAAGGCGAAGAGCGGAAAGTCGATGCCGAGCTGTTCGCAGATACGGGAAGTCACCCCGTCAGTTCTGCCACCCTTACTTGACGGGTGTCAAGAGCCGGCCCGATCAGGGCAGTTCAAACGGCAGGTTCACCCCGGCATGGGCGAGGCAGTGGGTGCAGGCCCGTTCGGCGGGAACCGTGGCGAGTGCCTGCTGCACCAGCGCCTTGAACATGGGGGTGTTCCGCTCGAACTCGGCGAAGACGTCGACCGTGGTGACGCCGGCGCCCGCCTCGATACCCGCGTCCAGATCGGTCACCAAAGCTATTGCCGCATAACATATCTCGAGTTCACGGGCCAGCACCGCCTCGGGGTAGCCCGTCATGTTCACCAGCGTGAACCCCTGGGTCGCGAACCACCGGCTCTCGGCGCGGGTGGAAAAGCGTGGCCCCTGGATGACCACCATGGTGCCGCCGTCGATGACGCCCGGCTGCTCGGCCGCCACGGCGCGCAGCGTCGGACAGTACGGATCGGCGAACCCGACGTGGATGCCGCCGGCGTCGAAGTAGGTGTCCTCGCGGCCGCGGGTGCGGTCCACCAGCTGATCCGGCACGACCACCGCGCCGGGGCCGAGGTCCGTGGTGAGGCTGCCGACGGCGCACGGCGCGAAAATCCGGCGCACCCCGAGCTTCCGCAGCGCCCACATGTTGGCGCGATACGGCACCGTGTGCGGCGAGTACTCGTGCTTCAGCCCATGCCGTGGCAGGAACGCCACCTCATGCCCGCCGACGTCCCCCATCGTGATCGGCGCGCTCGGCGCACCGTAGGGCGTGTCGACGCTGACGGTGCGCGAGTCGTCCCCGAAGAACGTGTAGAAACCGCTACCGCCGATGACTCCCAGCATCCGTTATTCGGCGTCGGTCTTGGGAGCTTCCACGGTTTCCGGCGTCACGGCCGTGACGGGCGCGGGTGCCTCCGCGTCGTCGGCCTCCGCGGCTTCCGCGGCCTCGTCGGTGTCCTCACCGTCCAGTTCCAGTTCTGCGCGGGCGCGCCGGGCGCCGTCGCGGATCTCGAACGCGTCGGTGGCCAGGGCACCGATGGAGCTGGCCACGTCCTTGACCGCGGTGACGACGATGTTCATGACCTCACCGACGGTCCCTGCGACTGCTTCGACGGATTCCTGGACGACGTCTTTGCGAATCTCGTTCTTGCTGAGTCGATCCTTCATGCCGATAAGTGTAGGGGCGTGGGACGATTGCGCGCGTGGCCAGTCTTTCGCAGTGGATAGAGGGTGCCCGACCGCGGACTCTCCCGAATGCCGTCGCTCCGGTGCTGGCAGGTACCGGCGCCGCCGCTTGGGTCGGCGGCGAGGTGTGGTGGAAAGCGGCTCTGGCCCTTGTGGTTTCGATATCGCTGATCATCGGCGTCAACTACGCCAATGACTACTCCGACGGCATCCGCGGCACGGATGACGACCGGTCCGGGCCGGTCCGGCTGGTCGGGGCCAAGCTGGCTTCACCGCAGGCGGTGTTGGCGGCAGCCGTGATCAGCCTGTCCATCGGGGCCGGCGCCGGCCTGGCGCTGGCCCTGGTAAGTCAGCCGTGGCTGATCGCCATCGGCGCGGCGTGCATCGCCGGGGCCTGGCTGTACACCGGCGGCACCAATCCCTACGGCTATCGCGGCCTCGGTGAGGTCGCGGTCTTCGTGTTCTTCGGCCTGGTCGCGGTGCTCGGCACGCAGTACACGCAGGCGCTGCGGGTCGACTGGGTGGGACTCGCGCTCGCGGTCGCGGTCGGGTCGTTGTCGTCGGCGGTGCTGGTGGCCAACAACCTTCGCGACATCCCCACCGATCAGGTGTCCGGCAAGATCACCTTGGCGGTCCGCCTCGGCGACGCCCGCACCCGGCAGCTGTTCCAGGCCCTGGTGACGGTGCCGTTCCTGCTGACCGCGCTCCTGACGCTCGCCACACCCTGGTGCCTGGCCGGCTTCGCGGCAGCTCCGCTGGCCGTGCGCGCGGCCAAGCCCGTGCGCTCGGGGCTCGGCGGCCGCGAGTTGATCCCGGTGCTCAAGGACACCGGGCTGACGATGCTGGTGTGGGCTGCCCTGGTGGCCGCGGTGCTGGCGATCAAGCCCTAAAGCCGACCGTCAGGCTCAGTCGCCGGACGAATCATCGCCGTGCAACCGGGCCTGCAACTGCTCGCGCTCGGCACGACGACGCTCGTCGACCGCGGCGATCCCGGCGGTGGCCCGGCGGCGCAGCGGCGCGAACAGCCAGATGCCCAGCGGCATGCCGAGAACCAGCGCGAACAGCAGCGCCACCATGGCCGGGAAATCACGAATACCCAGCAACGCAACGACGCCGAAGATCGCCCCGGCAATCGCCGCTACCAGCAGCAAGCGGGCAAGCGCGTAGAGAAAGACATCGAGCAGCAAACGTGGCATGGACGGGGTAGCTGGCGCATCGGACACCGCACGAGTTTACCGACGTACGCGTATATTCGAATAAAGGAGGTTTTACGTGCAGTTCCTGCTCCTGATCACGCTGCTGGCTCTGTTGGCCTACGTAGGCTGGCGCGCCACGCGTGCTACCGCCGCGCGCCCGACGACCCGCGTCATCGGCCCGGACGACGATCCGGAATTCCTGCGCCGGCTGGGTTCCTAGCGACGCTCTACAGCGACAGCGGAAATCCGTCGGCGACGGCCACGGCCAATTCCAGCAACGCATCCCTGGTGGCCGGCCGGAGCCGGTCCAGACTGATCTCGGCGCCCTCTTCCAGGTGCGGATCGAACGGCACCACCTGCACCGCCCGGCAGCGGCGGCCGAAATGATCGACCACCTTGCGCAGATCGACTTTCCCGGACCGCGGCCGCACCGCGTTGACCACCGCGACGGCGTTGCGCACCAGCTCCTGATGGCCGTGGGCATCGAGCCAGTCGAGCGTGGCCGCGGCGCTGCGGGACCCGTCGACCGAGCCCGAGCTGATCACGACGAGCACGTCGGCGTTGTCGAGCACCGCCCCCATGGCCGAGTGCAGCATGCCCGTGCCGCAGTCCGTGAGCACCAGCCGGTAGTACGGCTCCAACACGGCCAGCGTGCGCGAATAGTCCTCTGAGCTGAATGCTTCCGACACCGCCGGATCGCTCTCCGAGGCCAGCACCTCGAGCTCGCTCTCGCCGCGTGAGGTGTAGTTGCGGACGTCGCTGTAGCTGGAGATGCCCTCGGCGTCGCGCAGCAGATGCCGGACCGTCGCCGGCGTTTCCAGCGGCACTTTCTGGCTGAGGGTGCCACGGTCCGGGTTGGCGTCCACCGCGATGACCCGGTCACCGCGGATCGATGCGAACGTCGCCCCGAGGGTCGCGGTGATGGTCGTCTTACCGACGCCGCCCTTCAGGGACAGCACCGCGATTCGGTAGCAGTCCCGCAGCGGGCGGTTGATCTGCGCCGTCAACCGGGTGCGGTGCAGGTTCTTGGGGCTCTCACCGGGATTGAGCAGCGTGCCCGTCGCGTAGTACACCGCCTTGCGCCAGCCGGTCGACGGCGCGCGACTCGGCCGGCTGAGGAGCGCGACGGTCGCGGGGTCCAGGCTCCGCGGCTTCGCCGGCTTCGGCGCCACGACGGGCGTCACCGCATGCGCGATGACGATCCGCGCCGGCGGCGCCGCAGCGGGCGCGGCGGCATCGGCTGGATCAGCCGGATCCCTGAACCGGCCCTGCGCGCGGAAGGAAGGCACGAGCAGCCCCGACATCTGTCCGGCTCAGCCGACGCCGGCGTACGAATGCAGGCCGACGGTCACCAGGTTGATGAAGAACAGGTTGAACACCATCGCGACGAAGCCGACGACGTTGATCCACGCGGCCTTCTTGTCGCGCCAGCCCGCGGTGGACCGGGCGTGCAGGTACGCGGCGTAGACGACCCACGCGACGAACGAGACCGTCTCCTTGGGGTCCCAGCCCCAGTAGCGGCCCCACGCCTCCTCGGCCCAGATGGCCCCGAAGATGACGCCGAACCCGAAGATCGGGAACGCGAAGATGGTGGTCCGGTAGGCGATGCGGTCCAGGGTCTGGGCATCGGGCAGGCGCTGGATCATCCGGCCGAAGCCGTTGTCCTGCAGCGCCAGTGGCGACATCTTCAGCAGGAACAAGATGCTGGCGACGCCGGCGACCAGGAAGACCCCGGAGCCCAGGCTGACGACCGAGACGTGGATGGGCAGCCAGTACGACTGCAGCGCGGGCATCACCGGTGCGGCGTTGGTGTACAGGTACTTGACCGACACCGCCAGCAGGATCAGTTCGGGCACCAGGACGAAGACCCACAGCGCCCGGAACTGCGGCTTGCGCAGCACGATCGAGGCGGCGACCAAACCACAGAAGCTGGTCAGGTTGATGAACTCGTACATGTTGCCCCACGGCACGCGCATGGTGGCCAGACCGCGCAGCACGATGCAGACGAACAGCATCGCGATGCCGACGTACACCAGCGCGAGCCCGACGCGACCGATCCGCTCGTCAACCGTGCGGGTGGATTCGTCGACGATCACGCCGGGCGTGGCGCTGTTCGCACCCACGCCCGCACCGACGAGCTCCCGCGACTCGACCTTCCGGCCACGGCTCGACGCCAGCTCGACGGCCAGCAAGACGAAAGCCAGGCACAGTACTGTCCAGGAGCTGAAGAACGCCCAGTCCGAGTACCGGGCCAGGTCTACGTCGATGTGCTCTGTATTCACGCGCGATCCGCCTTCGCTACTCGCCGGCCATTCATCGCTTGGCCTCAATCAACCGCTCTGTGAGCTTCTCGAACTCATCGCCCCACCCCGAGTTGTCCGTCCGGGCCAGCCCGCCGAGCTCGACGTTGACGGTACCCGGCTCGGCCGACACGATCCGAATCCAAACCCGGCGGCGGCGCACCACCAGCGACACCAGCAGCCCGGCCATCATGGTCAGCGCGAACACCAGGACCCACACCTGCGCCGGGTCGTGTGACACCTGCACGTTGATGAACGGCACGGCGCCGTCGAACTTGATGACGGTGCCGTCGTCCAGCCTGGTCTGCTCCCCGGCCTTCAGGTTGACGCGCGCCTGCTTGGTGAGTCGCTTCTGTTCGATGAGGCTGGGGTCCAGCGAGAACAGGGACTGGGGCTTCCCGCTGTCCAGGCCGCTGTCACCGCGGTAGATGTCGATGGCCACCGCAG
Source organism: Mycobacterium sp. HM-7 (assembly GCF_053852335.1). NCBI lineage: Bacteria > Bacillati > Actinomycetota > Actinomycetes > Mycobacteriales > Mycobacteriaceae > Mycobacterium > Mycobacterium sp. HM-7. Next base: position 5,042,269 of record NZ_CM132657.1, read on the forward strand.
GCGCGTTCATCGCCGGGAAGCTCGAGGACAGCAGCTTGCCGTCGAGTTCGGCGGTCGGGGCGAACAGCCCCTGAATGGCGATCTGGTGCTTGCGCCGCTCGCGTTCGTCGGGGTAGCTGCCGCCCGGTGGGTCGATGCGCGCGACGCCCGAGGACAGCAGCGTCAGCGCGTTCTCCGGCTTCCACTGCACCGTCGACGTGCGGGTCTGCCCGTTCGGGAACGTGACGGTGAACGTCGGCGCGTAGCCGTGGCCCTGCAGGTAGATGCGCTCGCCGCCGATCCGCAGCGGGTGGTTGACCTCCAACCGGTACGGCCGCCAGGTGCCGCTGACGAGGTCGGCGCCGTCCTGGTAGTCGATGTTCGCCGCGAACGCCGTGGCCTGGCCGCTGGGCAGGTATCGGGCGTCGAAGTCGTGGACCCGCAGGCAGCTGGGGTGCAGCGCGGTGCCGTCGACGACGTTGCCGGCGCGGAACGAGTCGAACGCGGCGGGCGACGCCGAGCAGAATCCGGGCCCGCCGTCGGCGATGACGATGACGTTGCCCTCGTAGCCGAACAGCTTGCCGAACGCGATGGCCACCAGCAGGCCCAGCAGCGAGAAGTGGAAGACGATGTTGCCGAATTCGCGCAGGTAGCCCTTCTCCGCGGAGATCTCGCGGGTGCCGTCCTCCAGCGTGCGGGTGGTCTGGCGCCAGCCCTTGAGCCGCTTGACCATCCGCTCGGCCACGGCGTCCGGCTCACCGGCGACCGTGGCTTCGGCGTGCTTGGGCAGGCGGGTCAGATTGCGCGGTGCCGGTACGGGAACGGCGCGCAGGCTGCGGACGTGCTCGAGCATCCGCGGTGTCAGGCAGCCCACGAGCGAGATGAACAGCAGCACGTAGATCGAGGTGAACCAGAAACTCGAGAACACCGAGAACGCCTGGACCTTGTCGAGCCACGGGCCGATCGTCGGGTGCTGCGCCAGGTATTCGTCGACCTTGCCGGCGTTGAGCGAGCGCTGCGGCAGCAGTGCACCCGGGACGGCACCGAGGGCCAACAGGAAGAGCAGCACCAGCGCGGTGCCCATCGACGTGAGCGTGCGCCAGGTGTTGCGGAACAGCGCGACCACCCGCGAGAGCGGGCCCGGCTTGCGGGTTTCGGTGCTCTTCACATCCTCGGGCGAGGAAACATCGGTCATATCGGGAGCCTCACGTTGCTGACGAAGGCGTCGCGCACCCACGAGGTGAAGTCGTTCCACACACCCGTGACCAGTGCGGTGCCCACCACGATGAGCAGCAGCCCGCCGAAGATCTGGATGGCGCGGGTGTGCCGGCGCAGCCAGCCCAGCCCCTGCACCGCGCGGGCCGACCCGAAGGCCAACAGCACGAACGGAATTCCGAGACCCAGGCAGTACGCGATCACCAGCGCGATGCCGCGGGCGACGCTGGCGCCGTCGCTGGCCGAGGCCACCGCGATGACACCGGTGAGCGTCGGGCCCAGGCACGGGGTCCAGCCCAGCCCGAACACCGCACCCAGCAGTGGAGCGCCGACCACCGTGGACACCTGGCGCGGGGTGAAGCGGACCTGGCGCTGCAGCGCGGGCACGAGCCCGATGAACACCAGACCCATGAGCACCGTGATGACGCCGCCGATGCGTTGCAGCAGAAGCTGATTGGCGATGAGGGTCGTGGTCAGGCCGAGCACCGCGACCGCGCCCATCAGGAACACCGCGGTGAAGCCCGCGACGAACAACGCCGCCGCGCCGGCCACCCGCCAGCGGGCGGTGCGGACCTTGGTCTGGCCGGGCTCGTCGTCAACTCCGACCACCGCCGCCAGATACGACAGATACCCGGGCACCAGCGGCACCACGCACGGCGAGGCGAACGACACCAGCCCGGCCAGCACGCTCACCCCGAGGGCCACCAACAGCGGTCCGGCCGCCGCGGTTTCGGCGAAGGAGGTCATGCCTTGGCCTCGTTGGCCAGCCGCTCGACAACCGGCTCGAGGTCGTCGGCCAGCAGTTCCCGCAGGAACACCGCGGCCACCCGATGCTGACGGTCCAGCACCAGCGTCGACGGAATGACCGTTGTCGGGTACTTGCCGCCGAACGCGATCATGGTGCGCATCGCCGGGTCGTAGATGGACGGGAAGGTCACCTTGTGGTCGGTGATGAAGTCGACCGCGGCCTGCCGGTTGTTGTCCCGCACGTCGATGCCCAGAAAAGCCACGCCGCGACTCTTTGTGGCGTCGTACACCTTCTGCAGTTCGGAGACCTCCGAACGACACGGGCCACACCACTGGCCCCAGACATTGATCACCACGACCTGGCCCGAAAAGTCGTCCAGGGAAAGGGTTTTCGACGGGTCAGTGAGCGACGGCCCGCGCACCGCGCCCGGCTTGCCGCGGCTCGACGGCGGGTCGTAGAAGATGTCGGTCTTGCCGCCGGGAGCGACGAACTCGAACGTGCCGCCCTGCGCGACGGCGTCGTCGCCGGTGGAGCAGCCGACGAGCAGCACGGCCGTCGTCAGGACGGCCGCCAGCACTGCCCCGGCGCGGGCCACCAGCGAAGTCACTGTCCGGCCAGCTCCGAGTATCCCCAGCCGACCATCTCGTCGCCGTGGAAGTAGAACGACGTCACCGAGGCGAGGTTGCACATCCGCTTGGTCGGGAAATGGTGCAGCTTCTTGCCCAGCATCGCGCGCCGCAGCGTCTCGACCGGCAGCTGGTGGCTGACGCACACCGCCTCGTGGCCCATGCCCTTGATCCGGGCGCGGTCGACGGCGCCGGTCATCCGCTCCGCGATGTGCTTGTACGGCTCGCCCCACGACGGGGTCTTCGGGTCCCGCAGGTGCCACCAGTTGCGCGGGTCGCGCAAGGCGCCGTCGCCGGGCGAAACCCGTTGCCCCTCAAAGACATTCTCCGACTCGATGAGGTGCGGGTCGGTGTCGATGGGCAGTCCGTGCCGGGCCGCGATGGGTGTCGCGGTCTCCTGCGCGCGCTCCAGCGGCGAGGCCACGACGTAGACGATGTCGCGCTCTGCCAGCCAGCCCGCGACCGCCTCGGCCTGCGCCTGCCCGCGCTCGGACAGGTGGAAATCGGGCTTACGGCCGTAGAGGATCTTGTCGGGGTTGTGCACCTCGCCGTGGCGCATGACGTGCACGATCGTTCTGTCGGTCATGCGGGCTCCTGAGCTTGGGCGGCGGCCCGCGCGGCGGCGGGCAACGCAGAGGCGATCCGGTCGAACGCAGCGTCGTCGAGTGCGGCCGAGACGAACCAGGTTTCGAAGGCGCTGCACGGCGGGTACACCCCGGCGTCCAGCAGCGCGTGGAAGAAGGCCGGGTAGCGCCAGGTCTCGGTGGCCTTGGCGGACGCGAAGTCGGTGACGGGCGCGTCACCGAAGAACACCGTCAGGAAGTTCCCGGCCCGGGAAATCCGGTGTGCCACAGACGCTTCGGTGAGCGCATCGGTCAGCAGGCCGGACAATCGATCGGCGTTGACGTCGAGGGCCCGGTAGACGGCGTCGTCGGCGGCGCGCAGCGTGGCCAGGCCCGCGGCCATCGCCACGGGGTTCCCCGACAGCGTGCCGGCCTGGTACACCGGCCCGAGCGGGGCCAGCCGTTCCATCACCTCGACTCGACCGCCGAACGCGGCGGCGGGCAGGCCGCCGCTCATCACCTTGCCGAAGGTGAACAGGTCCGCGGCCACCGGGTCGAGGCCATACCAACCGCCACGGCTGACGCGGAAGCCCGTCATCACCTCGTCGAGGATGAGCAGCGCACCGTGCTCGGCGGTGATCTGCCGCAGCGCGGCGTTGTAGCCCGCCGCCGGCGGGACGGTGCCCATGTTGCCGGGGCTGGCCTCGGTGATCACGCAGGCGATCTCATTGCCGGCCGTGGCGAAGGCCTGGCGCACGGCGTCGAGGTCGTTGTACGGCAGCACGATGGTGTCCGCGGCAGCAGCGCCGGTCACACCGGGCGAGGACGGCAGGCCCAGCGTGGCGACACCGGAGCCGGCGTCGGCCAGCAGAGCGTCGCTGTGGCCGTGATAGCAGCCGGAGAACTTGATGATCTTGGGCCGGCCGGTGAAACCGCGGGCCAGCCGGATGGCGCTCATGGTGGCTTCGGTGCCGGAGTTCACGAAGCGGATGCGCTCGACGGGAGCGACCCGATCGATGATCTCGCGCGCCAGTTCCGTCTCCCCGGGCGTCGGGGCGCCGAACGACAAGCCGTTGACCGCCGTCGTCTGCACGGCCTCGACCACTGCCGGGTGAGCGTGGCCCAGGATCATCGGGCCCCAGGAGCACACCAGGTCGACGTAGCGATTGCCGTCGGCGTCGGTCAGCCAGTAGCCGTTGGCCGAGGTGATGAATGCCGGGGTGCCGCCGACCGAGCTGAAGGCCCGCACAGGCGAGTTGACCCCGCCGGGGATCACGGTCGACGCGTCGGCGAACAGTTTCGCGGAGACGTCGGTAGAGCGCATGGCCACCAGTGTCCCAGCCGCGCGCGAATGGACCAACTACAGGGTGTAGGAGCTGGCTCACGTTGGCCGCGCGCCGAACCCCCGCGCCCCCTAGTTCTGCGGCGTCAGCTTGAACACCGGGTGGTCGGCGTCGTCGGGCAGGTCGCGCCAGTACTGCTCCACGACCTTGCCCGCCAGCGGCCGGTACGCCGCGATGATCGGCGCCCGGTCCGCGACCGGTACCTCACTGGCCAGGTAGTTCGCCTTGCCGAGCGCAACCACCGGGTTCTCCCGGACGTTCTTCACCCAGGCCGACTCGCCGCGCGTCGACACCAGGTACTTCACCCCGTCGACCGTCGGCACCACGACCGGGATGCGCTGCGGCAGGTGATTCGAGCTTCGGGTGACGGTCAGGGTCTGGCTGCCACCGATACCGGTGAGCCGCGCAATCGGGTTGAACACCTTGACGACGAACCACGGCGGCTTCAGATAGGCCATCACCGAAGCGTATGGCTATACCGCGCTCAGCGCATCGTCCAGAATGTCCAGCCCGCGCTTGGCGTCGTCGATGCTGATGTTGCACGGCGGCACCAGGTGGAAGCGGTTGTAGTTCATGAACAGCAGCAGGCCGTTCTGCTTGGCCCGCGCGTTGATGGCGCCCATCTCCGGCGACGACCCGCCGTACGGTGCCAGCGGCTCCTTGGTGGCCCGGTCCTTGACCAGCTCGACGGCCCAGAACACACCGAGACCGCGGACGTCACCGATGATGTCGTGCTTCTCGGCCAGCGCCGCCAGGCCCGGACCGAAGACGTCGGTGCCGATCAGCTCGGCGTTCTCGACGATCTTCTCGTCGTGCATCGCGGTGATGGTCGCGACGGACGCCGCACACGCCAGCGGATGGCCCGAGTAGGTGAGCCCGCCGCCGTACGGCTGGTCCAGGAAGCGCTCGAGGATCTTGTCGCTGACGATGACGCCGCCGAGCGGGACGTAGCCGGAGTTGACGCCCTTGGCGAACGTGATGAGGTCCGGGGTGACGCCGTAGTTGTCCAGCGCGAACCACTTGCCGGTCCGGCCGAAGCCCGCCATGACCTCGTCGAGGATCATCACGATGCCGTACTGGTCGCACAGCTCGCGCACGCCCTGCAGGTAACCGGGCGGCGGCGGCATGATGCCGACGGTGCCGGGCACCGACTCCAGGATGATCGCCGCGAACGCGGTCGGGCCCTCGAATTCGATGACCGACCGCAGGTGCGCCAGTGCGCGCTCGGACTCCTCCTCCTGCGTCAGCGAGCCGAACTGGCTGCGGTACAGGAACGGGCCGAAGAAGTGCGTGGTGCCCTCGGTGCCGTAGTCGTTGCCCCAGCGGCGAACGTCGCCCGTCAGGTTGACCGTCAGCGCCGTGCCGCCGTGGTAGCTGCGGTACGTCGACAGCGTCTTGTAGCGGCCGGTGTACACGCGGGCCATGCGGATGGCGTGCTCGACGGCGTCGGCGCCACCGTTGGTGAAGAACACCCGGTTGAAGCCCTCGGGGGCCACCTGGCAGATCAGGTCGGCGGCGGTGGCGCGGGCCTCGTTGGCGTGCTGCGGCGCGATGGTGCAGAGCTTGGCGGCCTGCTCGGCGATGGCGGCGACGACCTTGGGGTGCTGGTGGCCGATGTTGGTGTAGACGAGCTGGCTGGAGAAGTCGAGCAGCCGGTTGCCGTCACCGTCGATGAGGTAGCTGCCCTCGGCGCCGGTGAAGACCATCGGGTCGAGCTTTCCCTGGGCCGACCACGAGTGGAATACGCGGCTGCGCTCCAGGTCATAGATCCGGCGGGCGTCAGCATTGGCGGGCGCAGGCATGCATTCCTCCTCGGAGATGATTCAGCGGGTTACGGGCTGGTGTGCGACACAGCGTCGTCGCCGCTACCGGTCGGTAACTTTACTCGCTTCCCTAGCCGCCCCAACCACGATGGCGCACGATGGGGATATGCAGATTCCGCAGTCGGTCGCCCGGTTCAACCGTCGAGTCACCAACCCCATCCAACGGCTGTGGGCCGGCCGCGCGCCGACGTTCGGCATCCTCGAGCACGTCGGGCGCAAGTCCGGCACGACGTTCCGCACGCCGCTCACGGTGTTCACCACCGCCGATGGCTTCGCGATCCTGCTGACCTACGGCCCCGACCGCGACTGGCTCAAGAACATCACCAAGGCCGGCGGCGGCAAGCTCACCCGCCGTGGTCAGACGTACGACGTCGTCGACCCGCGCGTGGTGAGCAAGGAGGACGCCGCCCCGCTCATCACCGGATCGCTGCGTAAGGTGTTCCCGCGCTTGCCTTTTGAGCAGGCCGTGCTGTTGCGGCGGGCTTAGGGAGTCTCGTCGAGCACCTGCTGGACGACGCGCATGGCGCTCAACGCCGCGGGCGCCCCGCAGTAGCCCGTGGCGTGGATGATCGCCTCGACGATCTCCTCGCGGGTCAGCCCGTTGTTGAGGCCGCCCCGGACGTGGCCGGCGAGTTCTTCGTGGGCGCGCAGCGCGGTCAGCATGCCGAGGTTGAGCAGGCTGCGGTCGCGGCGGCTCAGTCCCGGCCGGTTCCACACCGCGTCCCAGACGTGCTCGGTGACGAAGCGCTGGATCGGTTCCGATTCGGTGCCGGCGGTGCGGGCCAGCGCGCGGTCGACGAACTCGTCGCCCATCACTTGGCGGCGGGTGGTGATTCCGGCGTCGAACGCCGAAGCTGGCTCGCTGGTCATCTCTGGACCTTTCTCTCGATGCGGCTGCGGCCGACCGTAGCGCAGCGCCACCCAGACCGAATTCGGTGAACAGAACGCGATACCGGTCGCGAGTGACGCAGCTCTCAATTAGGTTCTGCGCTATCTGTTCACAGTCAATTGCCAGGAGTGTCCTCGGTGCCCGAAACCGACCGTCCCGAGAGGGTTGCCCCCACCGGGGAGCAGTTCCTCGCCATGCAGGCCAGCCCGGAATTCCAGGAGTTGCGTAACCGGCTGCGCCGCTTCGTCTTTCCGATGACCGCGTTCTTCCTGCTGTGGTACGGCCTGTACGTCGCGCTCGGCGCCTTCGGCCACGACTTCATGGCCACCCGGGTGTTCGGCAACGTCAACGTCGGCCTGCTGATCGGGTTGGGCCAGTTCCTCACGACGTTCGTGATCACCGGCCTGTACGTGCGCTTCGCCAATCGGGAGCTCGACCCGCGGGCTGCCGCCATCCGCGAAGAACTGGAAGGTGCCTGATGACCAGCACCGTCCTCGCCGCCGCGACCGTCGGCAACCCCGTGGCCAATATCGGCATCTTCAGCGTGTTCGTCGTCGTCACGATGGTCGTGGTGATCAAGGCCAGTAAGCGCAACGCCACCGCCGACGAGTTCTTCACCGGCGGTCGCGCTTTCTCCGGTCCGCAGAACGGCATCGCCATCGCCGGCGACTACCTGTCGGCCGCGAGCTTCCTCGGGATCGCCGGTGCCATCGCCGTCTACGGCTATGACGGTTTCCTGTACTCCATCGGCTTCCTCGTCGCCTGGCTCGTCGCGCTGCTGCTCGTGGCCGAATTACTGCGCAACACAGGCAGATTCACCATGGCCGACGTGTTGAGCTTCCGGCTGCGGCAGCGCCCGGTGCGGTTGGCCGCGGCCACCTCGACGCTGACGGTGTCGCTGTTCTACCTCCTGGCCCAGATGGCCGGGGCCGGCGGCCTGGTCGCTCTGCTGCTCGACGTGAAGAGCCGCGGCGGGCAGTCCATCGTGATTGCCGTCGTCGGTGTCCTGATGATCGTGTACGTACTGGTCGGTGGCATGAAGGGCACCACGTGGGTGCAGATCATCAAGGCCGTACTGCTGATCACGGGCGCCGCGCTGATGACGGTCATGGTACTGAGCAAGTTCGGGTTCAACTTCTCCGACATCCTCGGCTCGGCCCAGTCGGCGATCTCGCACGCCACCACCAAGGGCGTCTCCAGCCGCGACGTCCTGGCGCCCGGCGCGCAGTACGGCGGTTCGCTCACCTCGAAGATCAACTTCGTCTCGCTGGCACTCGCGCTGGTGCTCGGCACCGCGGGCCTGCCGCACGTGCTGATGCGCTTCTACACCGTGCCGACCGCGAAAGAGGCTCGGCGGTCAGTGGTTTGGGCGATCGCGCTGATCGGCGCCTTCTACCTGTTCACGTTGGTTCTCGGCTACGGCGCGGCCGCCCTGGTGGGTCCGGACCGCATCCTCAAGGCGGCCGGCGGTGTGAACTCCGCGGCTCCGCTGCTGGCGTTCGAACTGGGCGGGGTAATCCTGCTCGGCGTCATCTCGGCGGTGGCGTTCGCGACGATCCTCGCGGTCGTGGCGGGCCTGACGATCACGGCGTCGGCGTCCTTCGCGCATGACATCTACGCCTCAGTTCTCAAGTCCCACAAGGTGACCGAGGACGAGCAGGTGCGGGTGTCACGGATCACCGCTGTCGTGCTGGGCGTGTTCGCGATCGGGCTCGGCATCCTGGCCAACGGTCAGAACGTGGCGTTCCTGGTGGCCCTGGCATTCGCCGTGGCGGCCGCGGCCAACCTGCCGACGATCCTGTACTCGCTGTACTGGAAGCGGTTCAACACCCGCGGTGCGCTGTGGAGCATGTACGGCGGTCTGCTCTCGACCATCGTGCTGATCGTGTTCTCCCCCGCCGTGTCGGGCAGCAAGACCGCGATGATCCCCGGCGCGGACTTCGCGTACTTTCCGCTGGCCAACCCGGGCATCGTCTCCATCCCACTGGCGTTCGCGCTCGGCATCATCGGCACGCTGACGTCATCCGACACCGGCGATCCCGCGCGCAACGCCGAGATGGAGGTGCGGTCGCTGACGGGCGTGGGCGCCGAGAAACCCGTCGCCCACTAGCCAAGCACGGGCGAGTTCGTCCGCAACGCGGCCGGCAGGCTCGGCACGAAATGCCGTGCCGCGAAAGCACGGATGTCCTCGGCGCTGTCGAGCGCCTCGACGCTCGGCAGCAGCAGCACCATCGCGGCGTAGCGCAGGATGGTGTCGGCCAGGTCGTTGACCGCCTGCTCGCCGATCCGGTCGGCGAAACCGTCCGGGAAGATCACCCGCAGCGCGGCCGCCATCCGGCCGACCGCCGCACTGTAATGGCGTTGCATGAGTTCGATGACGAGCGCGGGTTCGTCGGTCATCATCCGGTTCAGCACCCGGTGCCGGCGGAATCGCAGGATCGACAGCGTGAACGCCTCGACGTACAAATTTGACTGCGGCCCAGCGGTTTTCAGCTCATTGGCGATGTCGTCGAACAGCACCACGTTCTCGCGTTCGACGACGGCGGCCACCAGTTCGTCGCGGTTCGCGAACCGCCGGTAGATGGTGGTGCGGCTGACGCCGGCCCGGCGCGCCACGTCGTCGAGCGCGACGCGACGGAAGCCGTGCTGCTCGAACTCGACGAGCGCGGCGTCGAGGATCGCGGCCGTCGCGTCAGCGGGCACGCGCGTAGCCCTGCTGGGCAAAGCTGTTGTACCGCAACGACATCGGCAACCGGTCCCACAGCCAGTTCACCGGCTTGCTGCGCCAGGCGGCCGCGAACAACTGGTAGGCGCGTTCCTGCCGGGCGGTCCAGGGCAGCTCCAGCAGGTCCCGTGCCCGCGGCGGAAGCCCACCGGTGGTCAGGAAGGCCGCGACCGGGTTGAACGCCGGTGCGATGACCCGCCACACGGCCGGGTTGACGGCCTTGGGCGCCGGAAAGCCTTTGGTCACATAGCCGACGCCGTACCGGGCCGTCTTGTGCGGTACCGCGACCTCGTTGATCATCCGGTCCCAGTACTCCTCGAATTCGGCGTAGGTGGCCGGCATCGGCCGGTCACTGACGCCGTAGCGGCGGTACCAGGTCTTGGACTCGAGGTAGATCTGTTCCTTCTCGGCATCGCTCAGCCGTTTGACGAAGGTGTCCGCGAAGTACAGCACCTGCTCGACGAACGTGGCGTGCGCCCAGTAGTAGGTCTCCGGATCGAGCGCGTGATAGCGGCTGCCGTCGGGCATGTCGCCCTTGATCTCGCGGTGGAAGTCGCGGACCTCCGTACCGGTGTTGGCGTCATCGCTGCCGTACACGGTGCGGAAGATCGGCGGTAGCGAGCGCTTGATCCGCGCCGATGTGTCGGCGAAGAACACCGAATGGTCCAGTACGCCCTGGCCGAGCTGGGCCAGCATGTTCTGCAGGACCGCCGGCCGCGGGCCGATCAGGTACATCCGGTTGTCGCCGAAGTACTTCCACACCAGCGATTCCGGCCCCAACGGCAAGGAGTCGACCAGCTCGGGCTGTTCCGCAAGTTCGGTCATGCGGAACAGTGTTACAAATTTTGCACTCTGTAACAACCCCTGACCGCGAGCCCGCGCTGCACGTACTTCCCGCGAGCCGACCTGGGGGTACCTCCCGCGAGTGGCCGTGTCTGCGGTCGACACGCCGTGCGTTCCGCGCAAAAACGTCCCCCTCAGGCCTGCCGAGCGGGACGTCCGTGTACATCGCAGACTTACTTGAGCGGCAACCCGGTGATCGCACGGGACATCACGAGCCGCTGAATCTCGCTGGTGCCCTCGAAGATCGTGAAGATCTTGGCGTCGCGGTGCCACCGCTCCACCGGGTAATCGCGGGTGTAGCCATTGCCGCCCAGAATCTGGATGGCCTCGTCGGTCACGTAGACCGCGGTCTCGCTGGCCACGAGCTTCGCCATCGACCCTTCGGCGTTCTCGAACGGCACGTTGTTGCGCGCCATCCACCCGGCCCGCCAGACCAGCATCCGCGCCGCGTCGATGCGGGCCTTCATGTCCGCCAGTTTGAACGCGACAGCCTGGAAGTCACCGATCCGGCGGCCGAACTGCTCGCGCTCCTGCGCGTATCCCAGCGCGTATTCGTACGCCGCGCGAGACACGCCCAGCGCCATGGCCCCGACGGTCGGACGGGTCCGCTCGAACGTCTTCATCGCCACCTGGCCCGCCGAGCTCTTACCGTCGCGGGTGCGGGCCACCCGCTCCTCGAACTTCTCCCGGCCGCCGACGATCAGCCGGCCCGGCAGGCGGACATCGTCGAGCACCACCTCGGCGGTGTGCGACGCCCGGATACCGTGCTTCTTGAACTTCTGCCCCTGGCTGAAGCCCTTGGTGCCCGGCGGGATGATGAAGCTGGCCTGCCCGCGCGACCCCAGTTCCGGGTACACCGACGCAACAACGATGTGCACGTTGGCAATTCCGCCGTTGGAGGCCCAGGTCTTGGTGCCGTTCAGCACCCACTCGTCGGTGGCCTCCTCATACCGCGCGCGGGTGATGATCGACGAAACATCCGATCCCGCACCGGGTTCCGACGAACAGAATGCCGCCAGCTTGGGGTCGTTGATGTCGCCGTACATCTGCGGCAGCCATTCACCCATCTGCTCCATGGTGCCGTTGGCCACCAACGACGCCGCCGCCAGACCGGTGCCCATGATGGACATCGAGATGCCGGCGTCACCCCAGAACAGCTCTTCGACGGCAACGGGCATACCCAGCCCGCTCTCCTCGGCGCTCTGGGTGGCAAAGAACTCCATGGAGTACAAACCGACCTTGGCCGCCTCCTGGATGATCGGCCACGGCGTCTCCTCGCGCTCGTCCCACTCCTCGGCAGCCGGACGGAGCACGTCAGCAGCGAACTCGTGAACCCAGTCGCGGACCTGGCAGACGTCAGGAGACAGTTCGAGCGAAAAAGACATGGGCGACACACTACTTGGCGCGTCGCCACCTCGCCGTACCCACTACGGCGAGCACCCCGGCCAGGGTCGCCAGCAACAACGACAACGCGATGAACGACGGGTCATAGAGCACCGACGTCTTCACCGGCTCGCCGGGAATCACCGGCGCCACGTCGGCGACCGACGACGCGGCCAGCCAACTCACCACCGAGCCGGCGGCAGCCAACACCGCCACCACCAGCGCGCCGGCCGCCAGGATCTTGTCACGGCTCATTCGTCGTCGTCTTCGCCGATTTCGCGCACGCCCAGCGCTTCCAGCTGGGCGCGCAGCCCGCGATGGCGCCGTGCCCAGGCCTGCCCGCTGCGCTCACCGGTCAGATTCAGCCCGATCCCCGTGCGTCCACGAGGGACGCCCGTCAATTCCCCGAATGCCCGGTACGACTGCCAGCGTGGTACGTCGGCGCCTCTCGCCTCCGGGAACATCCCGATCATGTCCGCGACGCGGACGGACTCCGTGCCCTGGCGCAGGTATTCGGGTGTCAGCTCCACCGACGTGTGCAGGCGGGCGGCCTTGATCTGCAGTCCGATGAACCCCGTCACCAGCACCAGGAACACCACCGGGACCAGTGGGTCGACCCGATGGGCAGACCACAACTGCATCGCCGCGATGGAGCCACCGGAGAACGGGCCGAGCAACAGCCACCACCAACTGGCCCCGACCTCGTGGAAGAGAACCTGCTCGGCGTCGGTGTCTGTCGGCGCATCCGTCATGCATCGGCCTTTCCGTCGAACCACGTTTGCGCGGCCGGCCGCGTGATCGAGACCGTCCCGCCGATCAACGGCAACAGCGCCACCAGAGACAGCAGCTGTGCCACGCCCAGCAGCGCGAGGAGGCCGACGACGATCACGATCGCCATGGACAACGCCACCGCGGCCCGGCGAAACCTGTTGTCGCCCGCCCGGGCACGGCCGGCGGAAAAGGCCATGGCCGCGCCGGTCACCATGGTGATGGCGCCGAAACCCACGACGAGGGTCCGGTAGGCCGAGGGCACTGCCGCGGTGGCGGTCAGCATGCCACCGACCATCAGCAGCACGGCGGCCACCACCCAGCACCAGAAGGCGACCGTGACGGCCTGCGGTCGGGCGGGCGGGGCAGATGTGGGCTCAGTCATATCCGGGCCAGCCTAGCGGGCCGGGTGCGCAGGAACGTCGCCCTGGCCGCCGACGAGCGGCCCAGAACTGCACGCTGGTGGCGGCGTGTTGCGTGCAAACACGGCCGCTCGCGGGAGGTGCCCCCAGGCCGGCTCGCGGGTGGTCAGCGGACGAAGTAGGCGTTCGCGTCGGGACGGTGCAGGAGGTACACGCCGCCGCCGATCAGCACCGCACCGCCGATGCCGCACACCGCGTAACCGAGCGCCGCGGCCGCGCCGTGGAAGTTGGCGAACAGATTGGTGGTCAGATACAGGATCGTGGCGGCGGCGCCGCCGGTCAGGATGCTGCGCGCCCACCGGTAGCCCTGCCGCAGCAGCACCAGGAACGTCGCCACCAGGACCGCGATGATGAACAGCATCAGTCCGGACACCGCGTACGCGTAGCCCGACACCTCGCGCTCGGGTGTGGTCAGCAGGTTGATGAGGTAGCCGATCACCGACAGCGGCAGCGCCGCCGTCCACAGCCAGAAGCCGGTCACCACATCCTGCGGCATTTCCTGCGGCTCGGCCCCGGAGTCATCCGGTCCCGCGCCCTGATACGGCGGGTACTGCGGATGCTGCGGGTCGTGCGGGTTGAGAGGGTTCACCGCAGCCAGCCCGCGACGTCAGTCGCCCAGTACGTCAGGACGATGTCGGCGCCCGCGCGCCGAATGCTGATGAGCGACTCCAGGACCGAGGCGCGCAGGTCGATCCAGCCGTTGGCCGCGGCCGCGCTGATCATCGCGTACTCGCCCGAAATCTGGTATGCCGCAACAGGCACCGGAGAAATCTCGGCGGCGGCGCGGACCACGTCCAGGTAGCTCATCGCGGGCTTGACCATCACCATGTCGGCGCCCTCGGCGAGGTCGAGTTCGATCTCGCGGACCGCTTCGCGGGCATTGCCCGGATCCTGTTGGTAGGTACGACGATCGCCCTGCAGGCTCGAGCCCACGGCCTCGCGGAACGGTCCGTAGAACGCCGACGCGAACTTGGCGGCGTAGGCCAGGATCGCGACGTCGCTGTGCCCGGCGTGGTCCAGGCCGTCGCGGATAGCCGCGACCTGACCGTCCATCATGCCGCTGGGACTGACCACGTGCGCACCCGAATGCGCTTGCGCCACAGCAAGTTTGATGTACTGCTCATTGGTGGCGTCATTGTCGACCCGGCCCGCCGCGTCCAGGACGCCACAGTGCCCGTGATCGGTGAACTCGTCCAGGCAGGTGTCGGCCATCAGCACCGTCGCGTCGCCGAGGTCCGAATTCAGGTCGCGCAGTGCCACATTCAAGATGCCGTCGGGGTTCACGCCTTCGGAGCCGGTGGCGTCCTTGTCACCGTCGCACGGGACGCCGAACAGCATCAGCCCGCCGACACCGGCCTCGACAGCTTCCGCGGCCGCCCGGCGCAGCGACTCCCTGGTGTGCTGGACGACGCCGGGCATCGAACTGATCGGACGCGGCTCGGCGAGCCCGTCCGCCACGAACATCGGAAGCACCAGATGCCGTGACTCCAGGGAGGTTTCGGACACCAGCCGGCGCAACGCCGGGGTCGTACGGAGTCGCCGCGGCCGCTGTCGTGGGAAAGCCATATGAAGAAGTTTAGCGACCGCTATCTTCTGCGGCTCTTCTTGCGCGGCGGCGGCAACGCACCCTCGGCGCGCAGCCGGGCTGCGTGCTCGGCCAGCGCCTCGACCAGCGGGCCGACGGCGGCGGTCTCCGGCTGCACGTCCACGCGCAGGCCGAATTCGGCTGCGGTTTCAGCGGTTTTCGGGCCGATGCAGGCGACGATGGTCCGGGCGTGCGGCTTGCCGGCGATGCCGACCAGGTTGCGCACCGTGGAGCTCGAGGTGAAGCAGACGGCGTCGAAACCACCGGTCTTGATCATCTCGCGGGTGTGCGCCGGTGGCGGTGCCGCACGGACGGTGCGGTAGGCCGTGACGTCCTCGATCTCCCAGCCCCGCTCACGCAGGCCCTCGGCCAGCGTCTCGGTGGCGATGTCGGCACGCGGCAGCAGCACCCGGTTCACCGGGTCGAAAATCTCGTCGTAGTCCGGGAATTCGTCCAGCAGGCCCAGCGACGACTGCTCACCGGCAGGCACCAGCTCGGGGTTGATGCCGAACGCGCGCACCTTGTCCGCGGTGGCCTGACCGACGCACGCGATCTTCACACCGGAGAACGCGCGGGCGTCCAGACCGAACTCGTTGAACTTCTCCCACACCGCACGCACCGCGTTGGTGGAGGTGAACACGACCCACTGGAAGCGGCCGTCGACCAGACCCTTGACGGCACGCTCCATCTGGGCGGGGCTGCGCGGCGGCTCGACCGCGATGGTCGGCACTTCGATCGGCAGGGCACCGTGGCCCACCAGCCGGTCGCTCATCTCGCCGGCCTGGTCCTTGGTGCGGGGCACCAGCACGGTCCAGCCGTACAGCGAGCGACTCTCCCACCAGTTCAGCTTGGCGCGGTGCGCGACGGTCTTGCCGATGGTCACGACCAGCGGGCCCGCCAGCGGACCGACCGGCTCGGGGCCGACGGGCTTCTCCAGCACAGCCTTGTCCAGCAGGCCGGCCAGCGTGGTCTCGATGGACCGCTGCTGGCAGGTGGTGCCGTTGGCGGTCACGACGCACGGGGTGTTGTCGGTGAGGCCGTATTCGATCAGGGTGCGGGCGGCCTCCGGCAGGTGCGACACCGTCGCGTGCAGGATCAGCGGCCCGGGGGCGGCGGCCAGCGCGGCCCAGTCGACGTCACCGCGGACGTCGGCCACGGTGTGCGACGACCCGACGGGCAGACCCGCGTAGGTGGGCACCGCCGTCGACGACGGCAGGCCCGGCACCAGCTCGAAGTGTGCCGCGGTCTTGGCCAGCGCGTTCACCTCGGTGATCACGGAGTCGACCGACAGCGGGTCGCCGGCGACCAGACGCACCACGTCGACGCCGGTCTTCGCCTCGGCGATCAGCAGCTTGGCCACCTCGGTGGGGTCGCCCAGCGCGGGGCGCACATCGACGCCGTGCGGGAAGGTCATGGTCGGCGCCGCGACGGGAGCCGCGGTGGCGGCGTCGGTCTTCGCGTCGGCCGATTCACCGGCCGGCTCGGCGTCGGCCGGGTGCGGCCCGGAGGTCGGCGGCAGATCGGTGCCGATCAGCGCCAGCACCGCCTCGGGCACATCGGGATCGGTGAAAACCAACGCCGCATGTGCCAATACGTTCCGCGCACGCGTCGTCAACAGGCCCGGGTCACCGGGTCCGGAACCGACAAAGGTGATGCGGCCGGGCTTGTGCTGTTTACGCACTCGGGTCGTCATCTCTCACTCCCGCTCTACAGTCCGCTGATCCAACACGTCGCGCGCCCCCAGGTCGAACAACTCCGCGGCCAGCGAGAGCCCCAGCTCTCGTGCCCGTTCGGGTGTCCCGATCCCGGACGCCCGGATCACGTCGGATCCGTCCAGCGCCGCCACGCAACCGCGCAACGACAGCTCTTCGAAGACTCGGCCGTCCTCGTCGATGGACTCGACCACTTCAGCGATCGCACCCACCGGCGCGGAACAACCCGCCTCCAGTTCAGCCAACAGGACTCGTTCGGCAGTGATCGCGGCGCGCGTGTCGGGATCGTCCAGCTTTCCCAGCAGCGCGGCCAACTCGGTGTCCCCCACCCGGCACTCGACCGCGAGGGCGCCCTGCGCCGGCGCTGGCAACATCTGCACCGGCTCGAGGCTCTCGGTGACGACATCGAGTCGTCCGATACGGGCCAGACCCGCTCGGGCGACGACAACAGCGTCGAGATCACCACTACTTACCCTGTTCAACCTGGTATCTAGGTTGCCTCGTAGGGGGCGGATTTCCAAACCGAGACCCAGTGCTCTAAGCTGTGCCGCCCGCCGCGGGCTCGACGTGCCGATCACCGAGCCGACCGGCAACTCCCCCAGCACCAATCCGTCACGCGCCACCAAGGCATCCCGCGGATCTTCACGCGGCGGCACGGCGGCGATGACGAACCGCTCGTCGGGCGCCGTCGGCAAATCCTTGTACGAGTGCACCGCGACGTCGATCCGGCCGTCGGCCATGGCGTGCCGCAGCTCGGCGGTGAACACCCCGATGCCGATCTCGGCGACTGGCGCCTGGGAGCGGTCGCCGTCGGTGCTGATGATGACCAGCTCCGCGGGCTGCCCCAGAGCTACCAAGGCGTCACGGATGGTGCCGGCCTGCGTGGTAGCCAGAAGGCTGCCCCTGGTGCCGATCCGGACAACGTTTTCGAGGGTGGTTACCAAAGGAGATTACTCAGCCTTGTCGTGAAGGGATTGCGGCTCGCCTGCCGCCAAATCTGGTGCCATCAAAGGCAATTCGCCGGCTGACACCGCGTCGATGGCCTGCGGGTCGAGCTCGAACAGCTCCCGCAGCGCCTCGGCGTAGGTGTCGCCGCCGGGCGCGCTGGCCAGCTGCTTGACCCGGACCGTCGGCGCGTGCAGCAACTTGTCGACCACCCGGCGAACGGTCTTGGCGACCTCGTCCCGGTGGGCGGCGTCGAGTCCCGGAACCCGGTTGTCGAGCCGCAACAACTCCGCCTCGACGACGTCCGCGGCCCGCTGGCGCAGGGCGGTGACAGTCGGGGTGACCTCGGCCATCCGCTGACCGGCCAGGTAACTGGCGACCTCGGCAGCGACGATCGAACGGGCCGCTTCGGCGTCCGAGGCAGCGGCCCGGGCCGAGGGTTCCCGCTGAATGCGGTCCATGTCGATCATGTGCACGCCGGGCAGGCCGGCAATCGCGCCGTCGACGTCGCGGGGCATGCCGAGGTCGCAGATCACCAGCTGGCGGTGTTCCGGACGGTTCATCAGTCCGCGGTGTGCATCGGCCAACGACACCACCGGACGCACCGCGCCGGTGCACGCGACGACGACGTCGGCATTACCCAGCGCGACGGCGATGTCCTCCAAGGTGTGGGCGGCCGCGTCGACGCCCTGGGCCTTCAAGTTCTCGACCATGCGCTCGGCCCTCGGCAGCGAGCGGTTGACCACCTCGACGCGGGCGATCCCGGCGCGCGTCAGATGCGCGGCGGCCAGCGCGCCCATGGAGCCGGCGCCGATCACGGCAGCCGTCAGCCCGGTGAGCGACGTCAGCTTGTTCTTGGCCATGTCGAGGGCCACCGACACCACCGAGGCGCCCGCGGCGTCGATCCCGGTCTCGGAATGGACCCGCTTACCGACCGACAGCGCCCGCTGCGACAGTTCATGCAGGGTCCGGCCGACGGTCTGGTGGGCCTCCGCCGAGGTGTAGGCCCGGCGCACCTGGCCCAGCACCTGCGCCTCGCCGATGACAGCCGAGTCCAGGCCGCTGGCCACGGCGAACAGATGCTCGACAGCTGCCTCGGCGTACCGCACGTAGGCGTATTTGGTGAGATCCTGCAGCGACATGCCGGACCGCTCGGAAAGCACCGAGCCGATCACCGAAAGGCCGCCGTGGAACGCATCCACCACCGCGTATACCTCGACCCGGTTACAGGTGGAGAGCACCATGGCCTCGGTGACCAGAGAGGACTGCAACAGCAGCTCGATGATCTTGGCCTGATCGGCCTCATCGGTGCTGAGCTGCTCGATCACCGATACCGGCGCACTGCGGTGCGAAACCCCGAACAGCAGGACGCTCACGGCCTCATCACCTCGTAGCACCTCCGTCGTGCAGGAAGGTTTCCCGGGCCTCTTCTGGCCGCAGGAACGCATTCAAAGCTAGCCGCTCACCAGCCCGCCGACCAAATTTGCTATACGCCTGCCGGATCCCCGGGCGCGCACGCCGAGACGCCTGACGTAGAGGTCAAGCCGCTGCGTCAACCTGCCAAGTCGGCTCGCAGCTGCTCCTCGTCGACCTCCCAGTAGCTGTGCTCGACGTCATCCAGGAGCACCACGGGCAGCCGATCGCCGAATTCCGCACGCAGTGCGGTGTCCCCGGCCGCGGCCAGCACATCGACATCCGTGCTCGTCAGGACGAATCCGAGCTCTTGGGACAGCGCCACGAGCTGAGCCGACGCGCGCTCGCACATGCTGCAGCCGGCCCGGGTGAGCAACGTCACGCGATGGCTGTTCCCTGATCGATCCACGCGCAACAGTATGGCGTGACCTACTGTTGAACCGTGTCCGAATCCAGCCCCGTGACCGCCGACGAGTCCACGGGCACGCCCGTGCCCTCCGAAGCCGATGACGCCGCTGAACTCGATGCCGCCGAGCTTGATTCGGAATCCGACGAACCCGCCACCCCGACGCTCCCGCCGCCGCCGGACCTCACCGCGGCGGCGTTCTTCGACGTCGACAACACGTTGGTGCACGGCTCGTCGCTGGTGCACTTCGCGCGCGGCCTGGCCGCCCGCGACTATTTCAAGTACTCCGACCTGGCCCGTTTTGCCTACGCGCAGGCCAAGTTTCAGGTGACCGGCAAGGAGAACAGCGACGACGTCGCCGCCGGCCGGCGCAAGGCCCTGTCCTTCATCGAGGGCCGGCAGACCGCGGAGCTGGAAGCCCTCGGCGACGAGATCTACGACGAGATCATCGCCGACAAGATCTGGCAGGGCACCCGCGCGCTGGCACAGATGCATCTCGACGCCGGACAGCAGGTCTGGCTCGTCACCGCGACGCCCATGGAGCTGGCCCAGACCATCGCCCGCAAGCTGGGGCTGACCGGGGCGCTTGGCACCGTCGCCGAATCGGTCGACGGCATCTTCACCGGCCGGCTGGTCGGCGAGATTCTGCACGGGGTCGGCAAGGCGCACGCGGTTCGCCAACTGGCCATCAGAGAGGGCCTGAACCTGCGCCGCTGCACCGCGTACTCGGACAGCTTCAACGACGTGCCGATGCTGTCGCTGGTCGGCACGGCCGTCGCGATCAACCCTGACGCCGCGCTGCGCGACGTCGCCCGCGAGCGCGGCTGGGAGATCCGCGATTTCCGGACCGCCCGAAAGGCCGCCCGCATCGGGGTGCCCTCGGCCCTGGCGCTCGGCGCGGTCGGCGGGGCGCTGGCGGCGATGGCGTCGCGCAAGGGCAACTAGGCTGCCAGGTCCTCCACTCGAACGCTGATAGGCTCACCCGCCATGGGCATTGCGGACGACATCATCGGAACCCACTTCCGGTACCCGGATTACTTCGAGGTCGGCCGCGAGAAGGTCAAGGAGTTTGCGCAGGCGGTCCAGGATGACCACCCGGCGCATTTCACCGAGGAGGCGGCCGCCGAATGCGGCTCGGACACCCTGATCGCGTCGCTGACGTTCATCGCGGTCGCGGGCCGGCGGGTCCAGCTCGAGCTGTTCAACCAGTTCGACGTGCCGATCAACCTGGAGCGCGTGTTGCACCGCGACCAGAAGCTGATCTTCCACCGCCCCATCAAGGTCGGCGACCGGCTGTGGTTCGACTCGTACCTGGATTCGGTGATCGAGTCGCACGGCACGGTGATCGCCGAGATTCGCGCCGAGGTCACCGACGACGCCGGTGAGCCGATCATGACGAGCATCGTCACCATGCTGGGCGAGGCGCAGAGCGACGACGAAGCCGGCGAGGTCAGCGCCCAGATCGCCGCGGCCCGCGACGCCGCCATCGCGAAAATGGTTGCCGCACAAAAGGGTTGAGAGCCCTTACATCCTTAACGCCAGCCGAGCTGGGTGCGCTCCAGCGCGAGCGGCCGTGTCTGTCCGGCAACACGCCGGGCACACCGGTCATTATCGTGCCGCTCGCACGCGCTGAGCGCGACGAAATTGCACGCGTGAGACGGCGTGTCTGCGTACAGCCACGGCCGCTCGCGGGAATTGGATTGCGGAACTACAGGAACGTGCCACGGCGGTTGGCCAGCAGCTGGTACAGCGTCTGCTGAATGGTCGCGCGCACCTGGTCGGTCAGTTCGAAGGTGACCATCGGGTCGTCGGCGGCGGACTCGTCGTAGTCGGCCGTCGAGATGGGCTCGCCGAACTGGATGTACCACTTCGACGGCAAGGGCAGCAGGCCGATGGGCCCGGCGAGCGGGAACAACGGCGTCAGCGGGAAGTACGGCAGTCCGAGCAGCCGGGCGAGCAGCTTCACGTCGCCGATCTTGGGGTAGATCTCCTCGGAGCCGACGATCGAGCACGGCACGATGGGCGCCCCCGAGCGCAGCGCCGCCGACACGAAGCCACCACGGCCGAACCGCTGCAGCTTGTACCGGTCCTTGAACGGCTTGCCCAGACCCTTGTAACCCTCGGGGAACACGGCGGTCAGCTCGCCCGCCTCGAGCAGGCGGTGCGCGTCGGCGGTGCAGGCCATGGTGTGCCCGGCCTTGCGCGCCGCTTGCCCCACCACCGGCAGGTCGAAGACGAGATCGGCGGCCAGCAGTCGCAAGTCCCGGTGCTTCGGGTGCTTGTCGTGCACGGCGACCGATGTCATGAGTCCGTCGAACGGCAGCACGCCGGCATGGTTTGCCACAATCAACGCGGCGCCGTCATCCGGCAGGTTCTCGATACCGGACACCTCGACCCGGAACCAGGAGTTGAAAAGCGTTCGCAGCAAAGGAAGAAAGACCGCGTTGTTGAGATGCTGGTCGAAGCCGAATTCATCGACCAGGTAATCGCCGGTCAGTCGCTTACGGATGAAATCCGAAGCGGCGCTTATGCGTTGGGCGAGTTCATTGGGCCCCTCGGCGGCCGCGGGGCCGGCCGCGCCGAACCGGTGCTGGTCGATCTCCCGGACCACGGCAGCAATCTGCTCGGCCGATGCGCGCGTCCCGGGGTCGGTCAACAGCGAAGGATGTCGCAGCGTTGCATCCCGCCTCGACGCACGACGTTGCGCGGCAGCACGTGTCGAATTCGAATGTAGCGGAATGACTTTGGCTTTAGATTCGCCCGCCACGTCAATATCTCCCACCATCAAAAACTTGCGAAATCAGCGTCCCCACCGCTGCGCTGCGGCCACTGCACGACGCTCCACTGAGCCTACCCACCCTGGACCGATAATGGGCGTCAGCGCGCGGCCTGAAACGTAATCGTCAAAAGCCTCCAGGGTCGTCCACTTTGGGGTATAGCCGAGTTCCCTCGTCATCCGTGTGGTGTCCATGACTCGGCCGTAGCGCATGTAGTCGGATTGTTCGCGGTCCAATTCGACGCCCGCGGTCGCTCGTCGCCACGCATCCAGGGCCCACATCGTGGGTCCGGCGAGCGGCAAACCGATCCGGCCGGAACGCCGAATGGCCTGGCTCATCAAGATGACGCCCGACGCCCCGATGTTGAAGGTGCCGGCCCGTCCCACCAGGGTGGCCCGTTCCAGCGCCCCGAGAGCATCCTGCTCGTGCAGTAGTTGCAATCGGGCGTCGTGCCCGAAGGCGGTCGGCACCAACGGGCCCGCCAGGTACCGCGACAACGCGGTGTCCATGGCCGGACCGATCATGTTGGCGAGCCGCAGGATGGTGACCGCGATGTCGGGCCGCCGTCGTGCGAGACCGCGGACGTAGCCCTCGATGTCGATGCTGTCCCGGGCGAAGCCCTCCCCCGGCGGCCGGCGGGCGCTGCTGTCCTCGGTGAACATCACGGGATCACGCGGGCTGGCCCCGTAGATCTCCGATGTCGACTTGAGAATCACCCGGCGGACCGAAGGGGCCTTCTGACAGGCTGCGAACAACTGCATCGCACCCATCACGTTGAGCTCTTTGAGCGCAGCACGACCGGACTGCGGCACGTACGACGCCGCCGCCGCGTGGACGACCGTGTCGACGTTGCCGTTCCGGATCACCTTGGCGATGAAGGGATTGCGAATGTCCGCGCGGACGAACTCCGCGCGGCCCATCCGCCGCAACATGTCCTTACTGGGCGTGATCGCGTCGACCGCGATCACATGCTCGATGAGCTGGTTCTGCGCGAGCCTGGCGGTCAGATATCCGCCCAGGAACCGGCACGCCCCCGTGACCAGAACCACCTTGGGGTGGTGCAGGGTCTCGGGGATGTCCGGGCCGGAATCGCTTCCGCCCGGCGCGGTGGGCCGGCTTCCGGGGCGTCCGTCGGCATCCATCTGGTCAGCCTAGTGGGCGACGCAATGGCGCGCGGAGAACTACTTACCGAGTTTTCTGCGCTGAACCCGGGTGCGACGAAGCAGCTTGCGGTGCTTCTTCTTCGACATGCGCTTACGCCGCTTCTTGATGACTGAACCCATAGACTTTGGAGTCTCCGCTACTAGACGTCGATCCGTGAGGATCGGTGTGAAACCAACCCCGCCACTTTACCCGGCGGGGTTTCCCGCCACGAAAACGCCTGCTGAAGCCAAGCGATTTCGGCGTACTCCGTCTCGCTGACGGGTACGGCGCACGCCGAACCCCTGCGTCAACGCAGGGCGCACGCAGGGGTGTCGCGGCAGGCAGACGCGCGGCGGTTAACCCGCGTCGTGGTAGGAGGACTCGAGGAGGTCGTGCACCGCCTTGGCGTGCACCCGAAATGACCGGCCGACACGCACCGCGGGCAACTCCCCGTTGTGCACCAGCCGGTATACCGTCATCTTGCTCACCCGCATCAGGCTCGCAACCTCGGCAACAGTCAAAAACTGCGTTCGTGGTTGATCGCCACCGTCACGCGCCGATGGCCCGTTCATAGACGTCATCGCAACCCAATCAATCAGGCACGGCCAGCTCCAGCGGCTTCCCCTCCGCTGGCACCAACGCGTGCTTACGAGAAGGAGAATAGCGTGGCCAATGTGGTTATTGCGACGGGTGTGGGGTAATCAATCTGAAATCTTAGAACTACTCGGATGTAATTCTTAGCTGCTCAGACCGTGTTTTTGCGGCTTCGACGGCACTCGCGACCGCGGACCGCAGGCCACCCCGTTCGAGTTCCCGCAGACCAGCGGCGGTAGTGCCCCCCGGAGAGGTCACCGAGGCCCGCAATTCCGCGGCGCTGGTGTCCAGCGGACCGACCACCGAACCGGGGCCGGATTCGGTCATCCGATCGAGCAACATCGCGGCCGCACCGGCCATCGTCTGGGCCGCCAACTCGGTTGCCACCGGCCGCGGGAGGCCCGCCGCGACGCCCGCGTCGACGACGGCCTCGACCATCAGGAAGAAGTACGCAGGGCCCGAACCGGACACCGCGGTCACCGCGTCCATCTGCTTCTCCGGCACCGTCAGCACCGCACCGACGGCCGAGAAGATCTCCGACACCTCGGCCAGCTGGGCCTCGTCCGCGAACCGGCCGCGCGACAGCGCGGTGATGCCCGCACCGACCAGCATCGGGGTATTCGGCATCGCGCGCACCACCGGCGCACCGGCCGGCAGCTTGGCCTCGTAGAAGGACGTCGGGACGCCCGCGGCCACCGACACCACGACCTGCTCGACGCTGCTGCTGTCGGCGTCCGAGGCCAGCTCGGCCAGCACCTCGACGACACCCTCGACCGCGTCGGGTTTGACGGCCACGATCACGTACGCCGCGGTCTCGGCGGCATCCGCGACATCGGTGACCCGGACCGAATACTTCTCGGCGAGCAGCGCGGCGCGCGCCGGATAGGCCTCGGCGACAACGAGATCCTTGACCTGCCGCCCTGACTGCAACAGCCCCGCCAGCAGGGCCTCGCCGATATTTCCGCCACCGATGATCGCAATTCTCGCCACGGGAGACAGCATGCCAGGACGGCACGGGGTCAGCGCAGCAGGTGCCGACGCGCGAATTCGAGCGACTCGACGAGCAACGCCTCCCGCTCGGCGTTGTTGCGCGCCGCCGATGTGGTGACCTCGAGGATCACGTGCCCGGAGAATTCACTGGCGGCGAGCATCTGGCAGATCTGCACCGTGGGCTGACTGCCGCGCCCCGGCACCAGATGTTCGTCGGTGGACGCGCCGTTGCCGTCGCACAGATGCAGGTGCACCAGTCCCTTGCCCATGCGCCGCGCCATGTCGACGGCGTCGGTGCCCGCCGTCGCCGAGTGCGACAGGTCCAGCGTGTAGTGCGCGTGGTTGCCGTCCAGCGGGTCGTACGACGGCGCGAACGCCGAGATGCCGGGTCCCGGAGCGCCGCCGCGCTTGCGCATCCGCTCGATGGACGGCTGGCCGGTACCGAAGAACCGGTCGGTCCGGAACGGGAACATGTTCTCGACCGCGACCAGCACGTCGCTCGCGGCCTCGAGCTCGATGACCTGGTCGGAGAAGCCCTCGGCATAGCGGCGCTGCCACCGGAACGGCGGGTGGACGACGACCGTCTGCGCTCCCAGCTGCTCAGCGGCCCGCACACTGCGTTCCAGCTTCGGGATGGGGTTGGAGCCCCACACCCGCTGCGAGATCAGCAGGCACGGCGCGTGCACGCTGAGCACCGGCACGCCCCAGCGCTGCGACATGCGCTCGACAGCGTCGATGTCCTGACTGACGGGCTCGGCCCACACCATCAGCTCGACGCCGTCGTAGCCCAGGCGGGCGGCGTACTCAAAGGCAGCTTCGGTCCGCAGGGGATAGACCGACGCGGTGGACAGACCTACCTTGATGGCGGGACGCACAGGCCTCCGGTTCAGGCTGAGTAGAGCAGTGCCAGGGGTCCGAACGTGACGAGACCGCCGACCAGAATCGCGATCAGCGTACTGGCCAGGTCGTGATCCTTCCGGATCACCCGAATCCCGGCGACCAGACCGAGGATCACCAGCATCGACAGCATCAGCGCCACGATCTGGTTCCAGCGCCACAGCTGGTCGAACGCGAAGAACATGCCGGCGCCGAACACCACGGCCAACAGGCTCTGCCCGACGACCCAGGCGCCGCGCTTCAGGCCGGAACCGGACTTCTCGTCCTCGTCGTCCGCGGTCTCGTGGTCGACGTGCTCCTCATGCGCGTCATCCGCGCCGTGGTCGGCGACCAACTCTTCCCGGCGCGTGTCCTCGTCCGCCGCGAAGCCACCGAAGAGGGCGTCGTAGCGCGAACTCCGGTCGTCCCGTGACGTCTCGCGCGCGGGTGCCGCGTCGACGGGCCCGGCGGCCGCGTCAGCGACCTCGACGGCCGCCGCGTCGTCGACGACGGGGATGACCCCGGTATCGACCTTGGCGACAGGCTCCGCGTCCTTGAGTGAGAGCAGGTCGTCGTCGGTGTCGGCGTCGGCCGGCACGTCTTCGTCGACGAGGTCGGGGCTCATCTCCTCGGCGCCGCGAACCGGCTTGAACGACCAACGGAAGGCCGGCTTGCGCGACGGCGCCACGAACTCCAGCGGGTCGGCCTCGACGTCGCGGCGGCGCAGGTGGTCCTCGTAGTCGTCCGCCGCGGTATCCGCGGGCGCGGGGTCGACGAGGTCGGTGTGCAGCATGTCCTCGTCGACGACGTAGTGGGCGCCGGTGTCGTCGGGCTCCATCTCGTCGGCCGCGGACGGAGTCTCGTCCTCGACGGGGGCGACGGAGTCTTCGGCCGGGGACTCGGGCTCGGCGGCGGGCTCGAGCTCGGGCTCGGGCGCCGTTTCCTCCGCCGTCTCCGGTGCGGTTGCCTGCGGCGTCGGGTCGAGCGCGTCCGGCCGGATGATGGGGATTTCGCCGGTCAGTTCGGCGACGGTCACCGCGTCGCTGTTGCCCCGCCGCCGACGCCGGCGGCCGCCGACCGGCGGTGCGCCGATGGTGCCGTTCTTGGCCAGCAGCTCGGCAACCGAGATCGGTCGCGTCGAGGAGAAGTCGTCTGAATCTGTCATCGTGTCTCGCCTTTGGCGGGAGCCAATCCCGCGAACGTTTCCACCAAGTCGGTGCCATCGGCTTCGCTGTCGAGTTTCCGCAGGATGACCCCCTCCCGCAACGCCCACGGGCAGATGTCCACCGCGTCGAGCGACAGCGCTCGCATGGTCGCCTCGGCCACCAACGCACCGGCCACGATCTGTGGCGCGCGGTCGGCACTCACCCCTTCCAACTCGGCTCTATCGGCCGTGGTCATCCTAGAGATGAAAGATATGAGCTGTCTGAGGCCCGCGGCGGTCAACGTGCGCTTCACCCGCGGTCCCGCACCCGACGGCGCCGCACCGGTGAGCCGGGCCAGCGACCGGAACGTCTTCGAGGTCGCGACTGCCAACTCCGGGGTCCCCGCCGCCAGCACCTTGGCGGCCGAGACCGACAGCTCGTTGTCCAGCCAGTCCCGCAGCACCGCCACGCGCCGGCGGCCGGGCGGATCCTCCTGCAGCCATTCCCGCGTCAATCGGCCCGCACCCAGCGGCATCGACAACGCGACGTCGGGTTCTTCGTCGATGCCGCCCGACAGTTCCAGCGATCCGCCACCGATGTCGAGGTTGATGATGCGGCCCGCGCTCCAGCCATACCAGCGGCGCACGGCCAGGAAGGTGAGCCGCGATTCGTCGACCCCGGAGAGGACCTGCAGCTGGACGCCGGTCTCGGCCCGGACCCGCGCCAGCACCGCTTCGGAGTTCGTGGCGTCGCGGACCGCAGATGTGGCGAACGCCATAAACTCCGCGCAGCCCGAGCTGGTGGCGATCTTGGCGAACTCGTCGACCGTCGCGACCAAGCTGTCAGCGCCCTTGCGGGTCAATTTGCCGGTGTCATCGATCGCCTCGGCCAGGCGCAGTGAGGCCTTGGTCGAACTCATCGGTGTCGGGTGCCCGCCACGGCGCGCGTCGACTACCAACAGATGAACGGTGTTACTGCCCACGTCGAGGACGCCCAATCGCACGGAAACCACGGTAACGGGTCTACGGTTGCGTGCTGTGACCGCATCACAGATCAGTGCCGGCGAGCCGCCGAAGCCCGGTTCCCACGAGGTCGGACTGGACTTTGCCCGCGAATGGGTGGAGTTCTTCGACCCGGAAAACTCCGAGCACCTGATCGCGGCCGATATGACGTGGTTGCTGTCGAAATGGACGTGCGTTTTCGGGACGCCGGCGTGCCAGGGCACGGTCGAGGGCCGGCCCGACGACGGCTGCTGCAGCCACGGCGCCTTCATGGCCGATGACGACGACGTCGCGCAGCTCGAGGAGTCGGTCAAGCTGCTGACCGACGAGGACTGGCAGTTCCGGGAGAAGGGCCTGGGCCGCAAGGGCTACCTCGAGATGGACGAGTACGACGACAAGCCCAACCTGCGGACCCGCAAATACAAGGGCGCGTGCATCTTCCTGAACCGGCCGGGTTTCGCGGGCGGCGTCGGCTGCGCGCTGCACAGCAAGGCGCTCAAGCTCGGCGTCGAACCGCTGACCATGAAGCCCGAGGTCTGCTGGCAGCTGCCGATCCGCCGGACCCAGGACTGGGTGACGCGGCCGGACGGCACCGAGATCCTGCGCACCGTCGTCACCGAGTACGACCGGCGCGGCTGGGGCGAGGGCGGCCACGACCTCGTCTGGTACTGCACCGGCGACCCGGCCGCGCACGTCGGCGCCAAGGCCGTGTGGGAGTCCTACGGACCCGAGCTGACCGAGCTGCTGGGCGCGAAGGTGTACGCCGAGCTGGCCAAGCTGTGCAAGCGGCGGGCCGGGCTGGGGCTCATCGCCGTGCACCCGGCCACCGAGGCGGCAGAGAAGTAGCCGGAGGGAACTAGCCCTCCAGCTTGTAGCCCAACCCTCGCACGGTGACGAGGTGCACCGGGTTGGCCGGGTCGGATTCGATCTTGGACCGCAGCCGCTTCACGTGCACGTCCAGGGTCTTGGTGTCACCGACGTAGTCGGCGCCCCACACGCGGTCGATCAACTGGCCACGGGTCAGCACGCGACCGCTGTTGCGCATCAGGTACTCGAGCAGGTCGAACTCCTTGAGCGGCAGCGTGATGGGGTCCCCGTTGACCGACACGATGTGCCGCTCGACGTCCATGCGGACCGGCCCGGCCTCCAGCACCCCGTCGGCGCCGACGACGTCGTCGGACTCGCCGCCGCGGCGCAACACGGCCCGGATACGGGCGATGAGCTCGCGGGCCGAGTACGGCTTGGTGACGTAGTCGTCGGCGCCGAGTTCCAGGCCGACGACCTTGTCGATCTCGCTGTCGCGGGCGGTCACCATGATGACCGGCACGCCGGACCGCGAGCGCAACTGCTTACACACGTCGGTACCGCTCATGCCCGGCAGCATCAGGTCCAGGAGCACGATGTCGGCCCCGGCCCGGTCGAACTCGGCCAACGCCGACGGACCATCGGTCACGACGGTCGCTTCGAAACCTTCCTTGCGCAACAGGAATGCCAAGGGATCGGCCAGGGACTCCTCGTCCTCCACGATCAACACACTGGTCATTGGTTCTGTCGCCCTCCTTGTGATGGCACTGAGTGGTCGTCTCCCTCGTCGACATCCACGTCGTCCGAGTCGAGATAGGCCGGAATCGACAGCGTGAACGTCGATCCGGTCCCCGGCTGACTCCACAGCCGGATGGTTCCGTTGTGGTTGGCCGCCACGTGTTTGACGATGGCCAACCCCAGCCCGGTGCCGCCGGTGGCCCGGGACCGCGCCTTGTCGACGCGGAAGAATCGCTCGAAAACCCGTTCCTGATCGGCTTTTTCGATTCCGATGCCGCGGTCGGTCACCGCGATCTCGATGTTGTCGCCGTACCGGCGCCGACTGACCGACACCTGGGAACCCTTGGGCGAGTAGGAGATTGCGTTGGACACCAGATTCGCGAGCGCGGTCGCGAGCAGGGTTTCACTGCCCAGTACCTGGTAGCCGCGGGGCGCGTCGGTGGCGATCGCGATGTCGGCGTTGTCGGCGGCCACCTTGTGCCGGGAAACCACTTCGGCGACAACCGAATCCACGTCCACCGCATCCAGGTGCGGCAGCGGTTCGGCGCCCTGCAGCCGCGACAGCTCGATCAGTTCACCGACCATGTTGGCCAGCCGGTTGGATTCGGTGACGATCTTTTCGGCGAACCGGTTGACCATGTCCTGGTCCTCGGACGACGCCAGCAGCGCCTCGGCCAGCAGCCCCATGGCGCCGACCGGCGTCTTGAGCTCGTGGCTGACGTTGGCCACGAAGTCGCGGCGGCTGGCCTCCATGCGGGCCTGTTCGGACTGGTCGTTGACGTAGACCACCGCGAAGCGGCCGTCCTCCTCGGTCAGCTGGCGCGCCAGGCCGCGCACCGCGAGCCGGGAACGGCCCGGGGTGGCCCGTTTGGCCGGCGACAGGTCGAACTCCACGTCCTCCCCGGTCGCCAGGGTCCGCTGCGCGGCCTCCCAGGCCCGGTCGTCGAGCAGCCGATCGCGCACGAGGCCGAGCTCGCGGGCCAGGCCATTGGTGTAGACGACGTCGCGGTACGTGTCGACGACCGCCATCCCCAGCGGCGACATCGAGACGATGTGGGCGAACATCTCCGAAACCGTCAGGCCGGACTGCTCCGCGGTGCGGCGTTCGCGACGCTCGTTGCGCCGTGGCGCCCACCGCAGGCCGATCGCGATGCCCAGAGCCAACGCGAGCAGCGCCGTGGCGGCCACCAGTGGCAGCGCGGACGACAAGCTCACGGCCAAATCGTACGCATCAGGTGAACGTCATCCCAGCAGCGAGCGGCCAGAACGGTACAAGTCACACGTTTAAATCCAGGAGTTGGGCCGGCGTTTACCCGAGTTCACCCGATTGTTTCCGCGGTCAGTGCTTCTTGGCACCCTGAGCGGCCACCGCGGCCGCACCGGCGGCGGCTGCCTCGGGGTCCAGATATTCGCCACCAGGCACCGTCGGCTTCAGATTTTCGTCCAATTCGTACCGCAGCGGGATGCCCGTCGGGATGTTCAGGCCCGTGATCTCGTCGTCGGACATGCCGTCCAGGTACTTCACCAGCGCGCGCAGCGAGTTGCCGTGCGCGACGATCAGGACGGTCTTGCCGGCCTTCAGATCAGGCACGATCGCCTGCTCGAAGTAGGGCACGAACCGCTTGACGACGTCGGCGAGGCATTCGGTCAACGGCGCATCGATGCCGGCGTACCGCGGGTCGCCGTCCTGGCTGTAGGTGCTGCCGGGCTCGATCGGCGGCGGCGGGGTGTTGTAGCTACGACGCCACGTCATGAACTGTTCCTGGCCGTACTTGGCCAGGGTCTCGGCCTTGTCGAGGCCCTGCAGCGCGCCGTAGTGGCGTTCGTTGAGGCGCCAGTCGCGCTGCACGGGGATCCAGTGCCGGTCGGCGGCGTCGAGCGCCAGATTGGCTGTGGTGATCGCGCGGCGCAGCAGCGACGTGTAGAGCACGTCGGGCAGCACGCCCTGTTCGACCAGCAGCTTTCCGCCGCGGACGGCTTCGGCCCGGCCCTTGTCAGTGAGGTCGACGTCGACCCAACCGGTGAACAGGTTCTTCTCGTTCCACTGGCTCTCGCCGTGACGCAACAGGATCAAGGTCGGCATCGGCTGATCTTCTCACGTGCGGGTTTGTGGCTCTCGCCGCACCCGGGACTGCTATTCCGGCCGCAGGTGCTCGAACGCCTGCAGGTTCTTCAGCGACTCCCCGCGGGACAGCCGCCACTTCCACTCTTTCTCGATGGACGTGCGGAACCCCAGCTCAAGGAGGGTGTTGAAGTCGAAGTCGACGGCCTCGATCACCTGGCCCATCAGCCGGTCGATCTCGTCGGCGGTCACGGCTTGCAGCGCCATCCGGCCCACCAGATAGATGTCGCCGACGTTGTCGAGCGTGTACGCCATGCCGTACAGCCGCCGGTTGCGGCGCAGCAGGTACTTGTAGACGCCCTCGAAGTTCTCGTCGGGCTTGCGGCAGACGAACGCCTCCAGGCGCACGCCGTGCTCGCCGACGCTCAACAGCGTGTTGGTCGTCAGCCGGCGCTCACCCGGCAGCGCCACCACGATCCCGGGCCGGCCGGCCGTTCCCCCGTCATGATGGGAGAACTCGAGTTCGTGTGCGGTCAGGGTCTCTTCGATCAGCTGGGTGACCGTGGCCGAGTCCGTCACGCGCGCACTCCCCGACGGATCAGGAACCGGCGGCTGCGGCGTGCCGCGGCGTCGCGACGGGGCCGACGGCCGCGGTAGTCGGCGATCGCCCGCGTGTAGCCGGCCAGCAGCGAGTCGACGGTGTGCACCCACGAGAAGGTCGCGGCGTGCTGTAACGCGCCGTCGCGCAACGTTTCCGGGCCCAGTTCGAGCGTCCGCCCGATGGCGTTGGCCCAATCGCCGGGATCGTGGCCGTCGACCAGGACGCCGCTGACGCCGTCGCGCACGGCGACGGGCAGCCCGCCCACCTTGGCGGCCACGACGGGCGTGCCACAGGCCTGCGCTTCCACCGCGACCAGTCCGAAGGATTCCGAATAGCTCGGCACCGCAACCAGATCCGCGGCGCGGTAGACGTTCACCAGCTGTTCGCGGGACTGCGGCGGCAGGAATGTCACGCGATCGGTGATACCCAACTCGTCGGCCAGGGAAACCAGGCCGTCGGGAACGGCGAGGCCACTGCCCGACGGGCCGCCTGCCACCACGACGCGCACGTCGGGCAGCTTGGCCGCAGCCCGTAACAGCACGTCGGGCGCCTTCAGCGGCTGGATCCGGCCGATGAAGGCCACTACCTGCTCATCGCACGAAAGCCCCAGCGCCGCACGGGCTTCGGCCTTGTCGCCGGGCGTGAAGGTCGTGAGGTCGACGCCAGGGTAGGCCACGTCGATGCGGGCCGGATCCGCGTGATGCAGCGAAACCAGTTGCTGTGCTTCGTCTTCGGTGTTGACGATGAGCCGGTCGGCGGCGTCGACCACCTGTTGCTCACCGACCGCGCGCAGCGCCGGCTCCGGGGTGTCACCTTCGGCCAGCGACAGGTTCTTCACCGCGGCCAAGGTGTGGGCCGTGTGCACCAGCGGGACGGCCCAGCGGTCCGAGGCCAGCCAGCCCACCTGACCGGAAAGCCAGTAGTGCGAATGCACGATGTCGTAATAACCCGGCTCGTGGTTGGCCTCGACGCGCAGGACGCCGGCGGTGAACGCGCACAGCTGGGTCGGCAGGTCGTACTTGTCCAGACCCTCGAACGGGCCCGCGACGATGTTGCGCACCAGCACGCCGGGCGCCACCCGAACCACCGGGGCGTCGGTCGACGACGTGGCCCGGGTGAAGATTTCGACCTCGACGCCGCGGCGGGCCAATTCGAGGGCACTCTGCAGGACGTAGACGTTCATACCGCCCGCATCGCCGGTACCCGGTTGGGCCAGCGGCGAGGTATGGACCGACAGGACGGCAACACGCACGCCCTCCATCCTTACACCGCTGCCCGCCGGACCTCCCGTCCGGTATCCCGAGCTGGCGTTACGCGGCGCGCAGCGCGCGGCGCATGGCACCGATCGGGTCGGCGTACAGGCCGCCGAGGGACACCACACCGGCGCCGGCTTCCTGCACCCGGTTGCCGAACGTGGTGACCCGGATATCCCGGGCACCGAGCACGGTCCGCTCCGCGAAGGCCTGCTCGACGAGCGGCAGACCCTCGGGGTACTCGGAGAACGCCTGGCCGCCGACGACCAGGTCGTCGGGGTTCAGCAGGTCGCGCAGCAGCGCCACCGCACCACCGAGCACCCGGGCCCGCTCGGCCAGCAGTTCAACAGCGGCGGCATTGCCGGAGCGCGCCGCACGCAGCACCGCGGCGATGGTCGACGACGGTCCGTCGGCCGGCACGATCCGCTGCCTGCGGGCGGCTGCCAGTACCGCCTCGTCACTGACGGTGGACTCGAGCCGGCCGCTGCCACCGAGCAGTTCCGACTGGGCCGGCAGTCCCGAGATGGTGCCGGGTCCGCTGGCCGGCGAGTGCACCTTGCCGCCGATCGACAGCGCGTAGCCGACGGTCTCGCGGGCGTAGACGTACAGGCTGGTCGCCGATCCGGACGCGGCCTCGGCGCCCACCAAACCGCGCCGCGCGCCCAGCAGCAGTTCGGCGCCGGCCATCGCGTCGACGTGCGACGCCAGCGACACGGGCAGCCCCAGGGTCTGGGCGAGCACCGGGCCGACAGGGGCGTCCACCCAGCCGAGGCGCGGGTGGTCGACGTGACCGGTGGCACTGTCCACCACACCACCGGAGGCGACGCCCACCCACAGCGGCCGGCGCCGGTGCCAACGGCTCAGGTAGCGCTGGGCGCTGCCGGCAAGGGAGGCCAGCGCGGCGTGCTGGTCGCCGCGCGGCGTGGGCGTCTCGACCACGTCGAGGGTGCGGCCGAACAGGTCGGTCGCCACGATCGCGGTGGTGCGGGCGCCGACGTGCAGGCCCAGGGTCAGGAACGGTTCGTGGTTCACCTCGACCGGAATGCGCGGGCGGCCGATGGCGCCGGCGACGGCCAGGTCGGCCCGCTCGCGCAGCATCCCGGCGTCCAGCAGGGCCGTGACCTGGCGGTTCACGGTGGCAATGCTCAGGCCGGTGGCCTGCGCGATCACGTCCCGGGCGATGGGGCCGCGCAGCCGGGCCGCGCTGAAGACCGAGCCGGCGGCGGCGTCGGCGACCCGGAGCGACGGGGCGACGATGTGGTGCCGGGCCAGCAAGGTGCGCTTGGCGTGGGCGTTGGAGTGCACAGCAGGGCGGACGCCGGGACGGGTGGCGACGGTGGAAACGGGAGCAGACATTTGAGGGTCCTAGGGAAGAAGTCGGGCTGGTGGGTCCTGAGGCCACACCTGCCGACAGCTAGGACGAAGAGATCCGTGTCGTGAGTCAGGCGCAGCGCGAAGCGCGACAACAACAACACGAACGTCGCACGGCGACGCCGGATGCCTGACTGATGATCACGAGAGGAACTTAGCACGCCTGCGGTGCCGCACAATGCCCGCGATGAGGAGGGCGGGCAGTGACTAAAGTCGGCCACATGCCAGCTGAAGAACGCTCCGCTCGCGTCGCGGTGGTCACCGGCGCCAGTTCCGGAATCGGCGCCGCCACCGCGAAAACCCTTGCCGCCCAGGGATTTCACGTGGTCTGTGCGGCCCGTCGCGCCGATCGGGTCGCCGCCCTCGCGGCGGAGATCGGCGGCACCGCCGTTGTGACAGACGTCACCGACCAGGCGTCGGTGGACGCTCTCGCGGCCACGGTCAGCGATCTGGGCCCGGTACACATCCTGATCAACAACGCCGGTGGCGCCAAGGGTCTGGCGCCCGTCGCCGAGGCCGATCTGGACCATTGGGACTGGATGTGGCAGACGAACGTGCTCGGCACGCTGCGGGTCACGCGCGCGCTGTTGCCCGCCCTGATCGCATCAGGGGACGGGTTGGTCGTCACCGTCACGTCCACCGCGGCGCTGGAGACCTACGACAACGGCGCCGGGTACATCGCCGCCAAGCACGGCCAGGGCGCGCTGCACCGCACCCTGCGCGGCGAGCTACTGGGAAAACCGGTGCGGCTCACCGAGATTGCGCCGGGGGCCGTCGAGACCGAGTTCTCGCTGGTGCGGTTCGACGGTGACGCCGAGCGGGCCGACGCCGTGTATCAGGGCATCACGCCGCTGGTCGCCGAGGACGTGGCCGAGGTCATCGGTTTCGTCGCGTCACGCCCGCCACACGTCGATCTGGACCAGATCGTCATGCGGCCGCGCGACCAGGCGTCTGCCAGCAGATTCAACCGGCAGCCGAAGTAGTCGTCGGGGCCACCGACGTCGTGGTCGACGTCGACGTCGTGGTCGACGTCGACGCGGTCGTCGAGGTGGTGGAAGTCGGCGTCGACGACGTGGCCGGCCCCTGCGGCGGCGGTGTCGTGGTGGTCGTCGGGGTGCCCGAGTACGTCGGCGCATCCGTCGGGGTGGCCGGCGCACTCTGCGGGATGGACGTCTCCGGCGGCGCGGCATTCGGCCGCGGCAGCGCGGACATCGACAACCAGGTGTCCCAGTCGACCGCCCAGTCCCAGATGTCGCCGTCTGCATAGGACAGCTGGATCGACGTGCCGGTCACCTCGACCGGGTCGCCGTAGATGGCGGTCTGGAAATACTGCTGGGCGTTGTCGGTGGACAGGTTTATACACCCGTTGGTGACGTTGGTGTTGCCCTGCGCGCCCGAGCTGGCCGGGTTGGCATGGATGAACTCGCCGTTGTTGGAGATCCGCACCGCCCAGCGTTCGTGGACGTGGTCGTAGCCGGCGGCCGGGTTGGACATCCAGAAGTCCGCGTACTTCTCGGTGACGACGTGCGTACCGCTGCGCGTGACGTTGCGTGGCTTGTCGGCCTCGCCGTAGCTGCACGGGAAGTCGAACAGCACGCCGCCGTCGGTGATCACCTGGATGCGGTGGCTGGTCGCGTCCGCCTTGACGACCTGGCGCCGGCCGATGGTGATCTCCAGCGTGCTGTCCTGCGCACCGTAGGCGTCGTCCCCGAACGGCACGCCGTACAACTTCGCCGAGACGCTCACCTTGGTGCCCGGCGGGTAGTACTCGCGGGTGCGCCAGTGCATGCGCGCGCCTTCGCGCTCGTCGGGCAGCCAGGCCCAACTGCCCTCGACCGGCGGGTCGGTGACGACCTTGACGTTGCGCTCGACGGCGGCCTTGTCGCTGATCGAGGAGTCGAACTGCAGGATGATCGGCGCCGCGACCCCGACGGTCTGCCCGTCGGCGAGCTGGAACTGGCCGTTGACCTGCTTGGTCGGGTTCACCGTCGTGAACGTCGCGGAGACCGGCACGGCTTTGCCGTCACGGCCGACGACGGAACCGGAGAACGTGTACGTCGCGCCGAAGCCGAGCGGCTCGGCCGCGTTGAACGAGGTGCGGTCCTTGTTGAACACCGCGGCGACGACCTTGCCCTCGCCGTTGGTGAGCGTCGCCTTCTGGAACCAGCCGTCGGTGACGTCGACGCCGATGCTGCTGGTCGGCACCACGTCGGTGGCGCCGTTGGCGGGCCGGTAGGTGATGACGGGCGCCGCGGTCTCCTTGGCGGGGCCCGACGAGCCCGATCCGCCCGAGGTTTCGGAGCACGCGGCAAGCACGCCGGAAGTGCCGACGGCAATCGCGGTCAGCATCTGTCGCCGGTTCACACTCACAGGTTTGAATTTACCTACAGCGAACAGCCGATTAAGCACGGTTCCGGTGTGAGATCTATCCCGAAAGCGGCCTTGACGCCGTCCCGAACCGTCCTGGCCAGCGCTAATACGTCCGCGCTGCCAGCAAATCCCCGGTTCGTCAGAGCCAGCGCATGCTTGGTGGAAAGCCGGGCCGGAGCCCCTTCACCCGGGTAGCCCTTGCCGAAACCGGCCTGTTCCACCAGCCAGCCGGCGGCCAACTTGACCCCGTTCGGCGCGGGGTAATTGGGCACCGGGCCCGCCGCCGCGTCCCTGATGTGTTCGAAGACGTCCTGCGGAACCACCGGGTTGGTGAAGAACGAACCGGCGCTCCACGTGTCGTGGTCGGCCGCGTCGGTGTCGTCGAGAATGACCATGCCCTTGCCGCGCCGCAACGCCAGCACCGCCTCGCGGACCGCCAGCGCGTCGACGCGCGTACCCGCCTCGGCGCCGAGCCGGGACGCCAGTTCGCCGTACCGCAGCGGGGCACTGAGCCCGTCGGCGTCCAGGGTGAACTCCACCTCCAGCACGACGGCATGGTCGGAGTTCTTCAGCACGCTGTGCCGGTAGCCGAAATCCAGCGTCTCGGGGCCGACCCAGTGGTCCGTACCGGTCTCCCGGTCGAACAGCCGGACGCGACTGATGGTGTCGGCGACCTCGGCCCCGTAGGCGCCGACGTTCTGCACCGGCGTCGCCCCGGCCGAGCCCGGAATTCCGGACAGGCATTCCAGGCCGCCGAGCCCGTGCGCCAGCGAGGCCACGACGACGTCGTCCCACAGCGCGCCGGCCTCGGCCCGCACCACGTTGCCCTCGACGGTGATCTCGGTGTTCGCCAGCAGCACCACGGTCAAATCCACCAGGTCATCGGCGATCAGCACATTCGACCCGCCCGCCAGGACCAGCAGCGGCCCCGGTTCATCCCGCAGCGCCGTGAGCACCCCGATCACCTTGGCGGTGGTATCGCAGGTGATCAGGCGGGCTGCCACCGGTCCGACACGGAACGAGGTCAGGGGTGCCAGCGGCACGCCATACTCGACCGCCGCGCCCCCGATATCCGAACTGACCACGGCCGCTAACGGTAGCGTGGCCGATTATGGCCCGTTCTTTCGACATGGTTGCCGAGTACGCCGGCACCGTGGCGCAGGTCCATCGCGCTTTCTGCAGCAAGGACTACTGGCTGGACCGGCTGGCAGAGGGCCGCGCCGACGAGTCGACCCTCGATTCGTTCGCCGAGGACGGCGCCGGCGGCACCGACATCACCACCACCCAGACCATGCGCGCCGCGGGTCTGCCCAGCGTCGTCACCCAGTTCCACTTCGGCGACCTCAGCCTTGTGCGCGAAGAGCATTGGGGCCCGCTGACCGACGACCGTGCGGTCGGCACGGTGCGCAGCCGCGTCCCCGGCGCGCCGGCGACCATCACGGGCACCGGTGTCCTGATGTCCACCGCAGCCGGTGCGCGACTCGCCTTCTCGGCGAACGTCGAGGTCCGGATCCCGCTCGTCGGCGGCAAGCTCGAGGCGATGCTGGGCCAGCAGCTCCGATATCTGATCGAGCTGGAGCAGAAATTCACGACCGACTGGATCGCCGCCCGCCGGTGAGCCGCCCATAAACTCAGGGCCATGAATTCGCCCGCCGGCCGGTCGCGGGGCACGCCCCTCGGTCAACTGACGCGTGGCACAACGGGATACAACCGCCTGCGCCGCAGCGACCGCTGGCTGGTGCACTCGCCGCGGGTCCGGGCCCTGTTGCGCGCGGCGGCGGAGCCATTGGTCGTCGACCTCGGGTACGGCGCGTTGCCGGTGACCACCGTCGAGCTGGCTTCCCGCCTGCGCACGGTCCGGGCCGACGTGCGGGTGGTCGGCCTGGAGATTCATCCGGAGCGGGTCCGCCTGGCCCGCGAACTGGCCGGCGACATCGTCGAATTCGGCCTCGGCGGTTTCGAATTGGCCGGGCACACACCGGTTTTGGTCCGCGCGTTCAACGTGCTCCGGCAGTACGACGTCGCCGACGTGCCCGCGGCATGGGCGGAGATGACGGGCCGGCTCGCACCGGGCGGGCTGTTGGTCGACGGCACGTGCGACGAATTGGGACGACGCTGCTGCTGGGTGCTGCTCGACGCCTCGGGGCCGGCGAGCCTGACGTTGTCGTGCGACCCGTTCGCGATCGACCGGCCCTCCGACTTGGCGGAGCGGCTGCCGAAAGTGCTTATCCACCACAACGTTCCGGGCCAGCCGATCCACCGCCTGCTGCAAGCGGCGGACCGCGCCTGGGCCACCACGGCCGGGCACGGGGTATTCGGCCCACGGGTCCGCTGGCGAGCCATGCTCGATCTGCTGCTCGACGAGGGCTACCCGCTGGAGCCGCCGCGACGGCGGCTCCGCGACGGCGTACTGACCCTGCCGTGGTCGGCCGTCGCGCCCACACCCTGACGACGAGCGAATAGGGTTCGCCCCATGCCATCACCCCGCAGCCGGCTGCGCTCGCCGGTCGTCCTGGCCTCGGCCGCGGCGGTGATCGTCGTCGCCCTGATCGTCGCGGCCGTCATGAGCAAGCCGCGGCCTGTCGACGCCCCGCCACCGGCTCCCGACCATCCCATCGCGGTCCCGGCTCCCGTCCCGTGCCGGCTGGACACCGTCGTGGCGGCCCTCAGCGTGCGTCAGAAACTGGCCCAGCTGCTGATGGTCGGGGTCAAGAACCTGGCCGATGCGCAGGCCGTCGTCCGGGAGCAGGAGGTCGGTGGCATCTTCATCACCAGCTGGACCGACTATTCGATGCTCGGCGCTCCCCTTGCCGCCCTCGCGCAGGAACCGCGACCACTGCCGCTGGCCGTCAGCGTCGACGAGGAGGGCGGCCGGGTGCAGCGGCTCAAGAACCTCATCGGCAGCCAGCCGTCACCGCGTGAGCTGGTCGCCGCCGGGAAGACACCCGAGCAGGTTCGGGAGATCGCCAAGCTGCGCGGACAGGCGATGAAAGAACTCGGCATCACCATCGACTTCGCACCCGTCGTCGACATCACCAACGCGGCCGACGGCACCGTCATCGGCGACCGGTCCTGGGGTAACACCGCCGACACCGTCACCGCCTACGCCGGCGCCTACGCGGCCGGCCTGCGCGACGCCGGCCTCTTGCCGGTGCTCAAGCACTTCCCCGGCCACGGTCACGCCTCCGGTGACTCGCACCAGGGCGGCGTGGTCACCCCGCCGTTGGCGCAACTGGAGACGCTGGACCTGGTCCCGTACCAGCCCCTGACGACCCAGCGACCCGTCGCCGTGATGGTCGGCCACATGCAGGTGCCCGGGCTCACCGACACCGACCCGGCCAGCCTGTCCAAGGCCGCCTATGACCTGCTGCGAAGCGGCAGTTACGGCGGCCGACCGTTCGACGG
The DNA here is from genome assembly GCF_053852335.1 of Mycobacterium sp. HM-7. Lineage (NCBI taxonomy): Bacteria > Bacillati > Actinomycetota > Actinomycetes > Mycobacteriales > Mycobacteriaceae > Mycobacterium > Mycobacterium sp. HM-7. Next base: position 5,082,787 of record NZ_CM132657.1, read on the forward strand.
CGCGGTATTCACCGACGACCTCTCCAGCATGGGCGCCATCACCCAGCGCTACAACGTGCCGGAGGCGGTGCTCAAAGCCCTGCAGGCGGGCGCAGACACCGCGCTGTGGATCACCACAAAAGAGGTGCCCGCCGTCCTCGACCGGCTGCAGCAGGCCGTCGACGCGCACGAGCTGCCGATGGAACGCGTCGACGACGCGGTGCGCCACATGGCCGTGACCAAGGATCCGTCCCTGGCCTGTACCGGCTGATTACGCTGGGGCGCATGCGCATCGCATTGGCCCAGATCGGCACCGGCACCGACCCCGAAGCCAACCTGGAACTGGTCGCCGAGCACACGGCGCACGCCGCCGACGCCGGTGCCGACCTGGTGCTGTTCCCCGAAGCGACGATGTGCCGGTTCGGTGTGCCGCTCGGACCCGTGGCGCAACCGCTCGACGGATCCTGGGCGAACGCGGTCCGGGACATCGCCGCACGGTCGGGCGTCACCGTCGTCGCCGGGATGTTCTGCCCAACCGCCGACGGCCGCGTCACCAACACCCTGCTCGCCACCGGCCCGAGCCTCGACACGCACTACCACAAGATCCACCTGTACGACGCCTTCGGATTCACCGAATCAAGCACTGTCGCAAGAGGTTTCGAGCCCGTCGTGATCGACGTCCCGACGGCCGACGGCGCTGTTCGCGTCGGCCTCACGACGTGTTACGACGTCCGTTTCCCCGAGCTGCACCTCGAGCTCGCCGAACGCGGCGCCAAGCTGCTGACCGTCCACGCGTCGTGGGGGTCGGGCCCGGGAAAGCTCGAGCAGTGGACACTTTTGGCACGCGCTCGCGCGCTCGACACCGGCTGCGTCATCGCTGCGGTCGACCAGCCCTACCCCGGTGACGAGCTCGCCAGGAAGGGACCGACCGGCAGCGGCGGCAGCGTTGTGGCCTCCCCCACCGGCGACATCGTCGCGCAGGCCGGCCTCGACCCGGAACTGCTGGTCACCGACGTCGACCTGACCGCCGTCGAGCGGGCCCGCGAGACCATCGCCGTGCTGCGCAACCGCACCGCCATTCCGCGTAAGGCACAATCGCAAGGGTGACTGACCCCTGGGCCCGCCCCGCCAATGAGGACGCCGCACCATCTGCCGAGCCCGCGCCGCAGGCGCCGGATGCTCCGGGTGCCCAGCCCACCGAGGTGCTGACGGCCTCGACGCCCCCGTCGACCGATCTCCCCGCCTACGGCGCCGACGCGGCGGCTCCGGCCTACGGCGCCGACGCGGCGCCGACGTCGTACCCGGCTCCCCAGCAGGTGCCCGCCACCGATCCGCCCAAGAAGCGCCGCGGCGTCCTGGAACTGCTGCGCGACCCGATGTCGCTGATCCTGATCATCGTGATCGCGCTCGCGCTGTCGGCGGCCGGTGTCGTCGGTGGCGAGTTCTACGCCCGCAGCCGGGGCAACGACGTCGTCTCGTCGGCCGTGCAGTGCGTCGTGCAGGACAAGGTCGACGTGCAGTTCGGCGCCACCCCGTTCCTGTGGCAGGTCGCCAACAGCAACTACGACCACATCACGGTGACCACCGCCGGCAACCAGCTGCGCTTCGCCAAGGGCATGAAGGCCCAGATTCAGATCGACGACGTCAAGCTCGAGAAGACGGACAAGTCCGCAGGCACCATCGGTTCGCTCGCGGCCACCGTCACGTGGTCGTCCGACGGCATCAAGCAGACGATCGCGGACACCGTCCCCGTGCTGGGCGGTCTGGTCTCCGACGTCACCACCGATCCGTCGTCGGGCACCATCGTGCTGGACGCGCCGATGACCCAGATCGTGGCCAAGCCGACGCTGACCGACGGCACCATCTCGCTCAAGGTGGAGCAGCTGACCGGGCTCGGCTTCCTGCTGCCGCGCGAGTCGATCCAGCCGGCGCTGGACTTGTTCGCGTCGCAGCTCACCAAGGACTACCCGATGGGCATCCACCCGGAAGGCCTGCAGGTGACCGGCACCGGAGTGACCGCGAAGTTCGGCACCAAGAACGCCACCATCCCCCTGGCCAAGCAGGACACCTGCTTCTCCGGGCTCTGATTTCCCGGCGATTTGTGCACGATTTTCCGCGGTGACCGCAGATTTTCGTGCACAAATCGCTGACTGTCGCTGACTAAGCCAGCCCGTCGAGGACGGCTCGGGTCCCGGACAGGCCGAGCCGGGTGGCGCCCGCGTCGAGCATCGCCACGGCGGCAGCAGCCTCGCGGATGCCGCCGCTGGCCTTGACGCCCAGCGCAGGGACGGTCTGCGCCATGATCTCCACGGCCTGCACCGACGCGCCGCCCGCCGGGTGGAATCCGGTGGAGGTCTTCACGAAATCGGCGCCGGCGTCGGCGGCCGCGCGGCAGACATCGGCCAGCGTCGGCGCGCCGGCCATGTTCAGCAGCGCCGCGGACTCGACGATCACCTTCAGCACCGCGGTCGGGGCGGCCCCGCGGACCGCCGCGATGTCCGCGAACACCGCCGAAATGTCGCCGGCGATGGCGGCGCCCACGTCGATCACCATGTCGATCTCGTCGGCACCGCGCCGGCCGTCGGCCCCGACGACCGACAGCGCCGCCTCACGGGCCTTGATCTGCGAATCATGCTTGCCCGACGGGAATCCCACGACAGTGGCGATCTTGACGCGCTCGGGCACCTCGACCGCCCCCAACATCGACGGCGACACACAGACCGCGCAGACCCGCAGATCGGCGGCCTCCCAGCACAGGCTCGCCACGTCCGAGGCGGTCGCCTCCGGCTTGAGCAGCGTGTGGTCGACCAGGGCGGCCACCTGCTCGCGGGTCCAACTCATCAGAACGGCTCCTCTGTGCCACCGGGATTGCAACGCGCTTTCAACATCTGGTTGTCGTCGACCACCGGGCGCCACGGCTCGAGATTCCAGCTGGTCTTGCCGGGCGCGGCGGCTTCGGCGAAATACCAGTGGCACATGAACTGGGCACGCATCCCCGGGGCGTCGGCGTCGGGCGCCAGGTTCAGTACCTCGGACCAGGCCTCGTCGCCCGGTTGCGTGGCACCCAGGCCGGACGCGCGCCGGCCGGCCCACGTCGGGTACACCCGCAGGCTCGACTCGCCGTCCCACTGCGTCCACCGGGTGTGGTCGACGTAGGGCGGTGGCGGAATCGGTTGTGATGTCGGTTCGGGGGGATCAAACGGGTCGGCCGAAGCCTGCGGGGCCAGCGCCACCGCGGCGGCAGCCAGGACCCCGCACAGGATCGCGCGCACCAATTACCGGGATTTCCCTTGAACCTCAAGCAGTTTGGGCTTCACGTCGACCAGGTACACACCCGTGGCGCAGGCCGCGATGGCCGCGCCGACCGGCGGCCCGATGATCCAGCCCAGGACCGCGCCGCCACCCAGGATCGCGAGCCACACCGGCTTGGTCAGTTTGTCGACCGCCGTGTAGGCGTCCGGCCGCTGCATGGCGGCATGCACGAACGCGTACACGGTCGTGGCCAGCACCGCGATCTGCAATGCGAAAAGGACGTAACCCACCAGGCTTCCGAGGTACACGCCCTCAGCCTATGTGGGTTACGTCCTTGACGTCGAACCTGCTTACTTCTGGGTGACCTTCTTGGCCGGAGCGGCCTTCTTGGCCGGAGCCTTGGCAGCAGCCTTGGCCGGGGCGGCCTTGGTCGCAGCAGCCTTGGCCGGGGCGGCCTTCTTGGCCGGGGCGGCCTTCTTCGCGGGTGCCTTCTTGGCCGGGGCCTCTTCCTTCTCCGGCAGTTCGACACCGACCAGCTTGGCGGCGCGCTCACCGACAGCGCGGGTCTGGCTGGCAACGTTGCCCAGGGCGTCCTGGGTCAGCTCGGAGACCTGGTCGGTGTAGTTCTCGACGCGGCCACGGACGTCCTCGACGCGCTCACGGACGCTCTCGATCGACGACTGGGCGCGCAGGCGCTCCAGCGCGGCCTCGCCACGCTCGACCAGCTTGTTGTAGGTGTTCTGAGCGTTCTCGGCGTAGGTCTCGGCGGCCTTGCGCAGCTCTTCGGTGCTGAACTTCTCGCGAAGCTCCTCAACCTGGCCCGGCAGTTCCTCCTGCAGCTTGGTCAGGCGGGCGCGGCCCTCTTCGACGCGCGCGTTGGCATCGGTGCGGGCCTCTTCGGCACGCTCACGCAGGCTCGCGACGATCTCGTTGACGGTGGCCAGCGCCAGGTCCGCAGCGCCGACGGCGGCGAACAGGGGGGCCTTCAGGTCTTCGATGGTGGGCTGGTTGGTCTCTTTGTTCTCTGCCATGTTCGGGTTTCCTTTCTCGGGTACTGCGTTGGTCAGTTCGCTACTCGGTGAGTGTCAGTCGTCGTTGTCTGCTCCTCACTTGCGGCTTCCAATTCAGGCTGATCAGGAAGCGATTTGGACTCGGCATCGTTCTGCTGCCGGAAGGATGTGTAGATGTCGAGCAGCACCTGCTTCTGCCGCTCGGTGATCGAGAGGTCGGCGATGATGGCGTCACGCACCTCGCCGGCGGCGCTGGGCTCCAGAATTCCGGCCCTTACGTAGAGCACCTCGGCCGAAACCCTGAGCGCCTTGGCGATCTGGTTCAGCACATCGGCCGACGGCTTGCGCAGGCCACGCTCGATCTGGCTCAGGTAGGGGTTGCTGACGCCCGCCTTCTCAGCGAGTTGGCGGACCGAGACCTGCGCAGCTTCCCGCTGGGTGCGGATGAAGCTGCCGATGTCCTGGGCTGCATTCGACACGACGGCGGCGATATCTGCATCCTGCGCCATGCCGTTCCCCTGTCCTGGTCGACCGCTTTTGGTTGGGCGGTCCGTACCAAAACAACGGTACGAGGGGGTGCTAACTATTGCAAGCGCTTGCTAGCGGATCAGACGAACAGCTCGGCGATCGTGTAGATGACCAGCCCCGCCAAAGATCCGACGACTGTGCCGTTGATCCGAATGAACTGCAGGTCACGACCCACATGGAGCTCGATTCGCCGGCTCGCCTCGTCGGCGTCCCAGCGCTCGATGGTCTCGGTGATGATCGCTGTGATCTCCGTCCCATATTGCGCAACAAGGTGTTTTGCGCCCCTGACGAGCCAGTCGTCCACCTTGTCCCGCAGCTCCGCGTCGTCCCGCAGGGACTCCCCGATCCGCACCACCGAATCTGCAATCCGGGTGCGCAAAACTGACGACGGATCGTCGACCGATTCGAGGATGATGCGCTTGGCGGTACTCCACGCCGTCTCCGCGGCGCGGGCCACCTCGTCGCGCGCCAGGATCTGCTCCTTGATCCGTTCGGCCCGCGCGATGGTGTCCTCGTCGTTCTGCAGATCGTCGGCGAAGTCGAAAAGGAACTTCGTGGCCGACATCCGCAGCTCGTGTTCCGGGTTGCGCCGCACCTTGTCGGTGAAGTCCATCAGCTCGCGGTGGATTCGGTCGCCCACGAGATGGTCGACCCAGCGCGGCGACCACGTCGGCGAATCCCGCTCGATGACGCGCTCGATGATCTCACCGGCGTTGAGCGACCACTGGAACGCCCGGTCGGCCAGCAGCTGCAGCAGTGCCTCCTGCCGCCGCTCGGCCAGCAGGCTCTCCAGCACCCGGCCGATCGGCGGACCCCATTGCGGTTCGGCGATCCGCTTGACGATCATCCGGTCCAGGACGTGCTGGACGTCTTCGTCGCGCAGCAGCTCCACCAACACGCGCAGCACTGTCGACGCTTCGGCCGCCACCCGTGTCGCGTGCGCCGGTTCGGACAGCCACTTGCCCAGCCTGCTGGCCACCTGGGCGTCGCGCAGCTTGGTCTCGACGACTTCCGGCGACATGAAGTTCTCGCGGACGAAGGTGCCGAGACCCTCACCGAGCTGGTCCTTCTTGCGCGGGATGATCGCGGTGTGCGGGATGGGGATTCCCAGCGGGTGGCGGAACAGCGCCGTCACGGCGAACCAGTCGGCCAGTGCGCCGACCATGCCGGCCTCCGCGGCCGCCCGGACATATCCGACCCACGGGCCGGTCCAGCTGTATGCGCCACCACGGGCCTGCAGCCACGTGCACACGGCAAACAGCACCGTCGCGCCCAGCAGGAAGCTCAGCGCGACCGCTTTCATCCGGCGCAGGTTGCGGCGCCGCTCTTCGTCGGCCGTCCGGTCGGCGCCGGCAAACGACTCCGCGAGACTGGCGTGCGGTTCGACGGGTGCCTGGTGCGTCGGATGGGGTCCAGGTCCCGGCCTGGGTCGGTGTGCCACCACTCCATCATCCTGTATGTGCGCCATGGTCGCCCCGTATTATTAAGCAGACCTAGCGGAATGGACGTACTGCGACCGTGGCACAGCAAAACGCACCCTCGTCGGCAAAAGCCGACGGGCGTAAACGACGCTGGCACCAACATAAGGTCGATCGCCGCAACGAGCTGGTCGACGGCACACTCGAGGCCGTCCGACGTCGCGGCAGCAACGTCAGCATGGATGAGATTGCGGCCGAGATCGGCGTGTCGAAGACTGTGCTGTACCGCTACTTCGTCGACAAGAACGATCTGACCACCGCGGTGATGATGCGCTTCGCGCAAACCACGCTGATCCCCAACATGGCGTCGGCGCTGTCGTCGAACCTCGACGGCTTCGAACTCACCCGCGAGATCATCCGGGTCTACGTCGACACCGTCGCCGCGGAGCCCGAGATTTATCCGTTCGTCTTCGCCAACAGCTCGGCGAGCAAGAGCAAGGCCATCGCCGACTCGGAGCAGATCATCGCGCGGATGCTCGCGGTCGTCCTGCGCCGCCGGATGGCGCATGCCGGCATGGACACCCGCGGCGTCGACGCGTTTGCGTTCCACACCGTCGGCGGCGTGCAGCTGGCCACCCACTCCTGGATGTCGAATCCCCGGATAACCGCGCCCGAGCTCATCGACTACCTGACCATGCTGTCCTGGAGCGCGCTGCGCGGCATCGTCGAGGTGGGCGGGTCGCTGGCGGAGTTCAACTCGCAGTCACATCCGTCCCCGACCATCCCGCCACATCTGATTCACTGATCGCGTGACCTCCGATCTGCCGTCGCTGTGGACCCACGAACCGCATAAGCACCTCGAGTTCAAGCCCGGCCGCCGGGTGTCCGACATCGACCCGGACGCCACCCCCGGATTCCGCGGCAGCAAGGGCGACGCCCCCGATCTGCAGACCGAACGCAACGAGCGGTTCGCCGAGCTGCAGGAGATGCTGTACGCGGGCAGCCGGGCCGGGGACCGGCGTTCGATCCTGCTGGTCCTGCAGGGCATGGACACCGCAGGCAAGGGCGGAATCGTCAAACATGTTGTGGGAGCCGGTAATCCGCAGGGAATTCGATACTCCAGCTTCGGTAAGCCCACCGCCGAAGAGCTGTCCCACCACTACCTGTGGCGCATCCAGAAGGCGGTACCGCCGGCCGGGCACATCGGCGTCTTCGACCGCTCACACTACGAGGACGTGCTGATCGTGCGCGTGCACGACCTGGTGCCACCGTCGGTGTGGGAACGCCGGTACGACGAGATCAACGCCTTCGAACGCGAGCTCACCGACGCCGGGACGACGATCATCAAGGTTGCGATGTTCGTCTCGCTCGAGGAGCAGAAGAAGCGACTCTCCGAGCGACTCGACCGGCCCGACAAGTACTGGAAGTACAACCCCGCCGACATCGACGAGCGGCTGCTGTGGCCGAAGTACGAGGAGGCCTACCAGGCCGTGCTGGACCGCACCTCCACGGACTACGCGCCGTGGCACGTCGTGCCGTGCAATCGCAAGTGGTACGCCAGGTTGGCCATCACCGAGCTGTTGATCGAGGCCCTGGAACGGCTCGATCTGTCTTGGCCCCCAGCCGATTTCGATGTCGAGGCGGAGAAGAAGCGGCTGGCCGAGGCGTGACGCAGAAAGCACGAAGCCCCCGACACCGCGTCGGGGGCTTCGTGCTTTGAGAACTTACTTGACCAGCGTGAACTGGCCGATGTTGGTGATGCCGCGACGGAAGAAGTCGGCGCAACCGGTCAGGTACTTCATGTAACGGTCGTAGATCTCCTGGCCCTGCAGGGCGATGGCCTCGTCCTTCTTGGCGGCGAGGTTGGCGGCCCACATGTCCAGCGTGCGGGCGTAGTGCGGCCGCAGCAGGTGGGTGCGCTCCAGGGTGAAGCCCGAGCCCGCGGCGAGCTGTTCGATGTCCTCGACCGCCGGCAGCTGCCCGCCGGGGAAGATCACGTCACCGATGAACTTCATGAACTTCAGGTCGCTGATGGTCAGCTTGATGCCGTTCTCACGGAAGAACTGCTGCGTGTGCGCGAGGATCGTGTGCAACAGCATCCGGCCGCCGTTTTCGGGCAGGATGCTGTAGGCGCGCTCGAAGAAGATCGGGTAGCGCTCCTGCTTGAAGGCCTCGAAAGCGCCGATCGAGACGATGCGGTCGACGGGCTCGTCGAACTCTTCCCAGCCCTGCATCCGAATCTCGATGCTGCGGTTGGTGTCGATCTTGGCCAGCCGCTCGCGGGCGTACTCGGACTGCTCCTTGCTGAGCGTGATGCCGATGACGTTGACGTCGAACTGGGTGATGGCCCGCTCGAGCGCGCCGCCCCAGCCACAGCCGATGTCGAGCAGGGTCATGCCGGGCTTCAGGTCCAGCTTGCCGAGCGCCAGGTCGAATTTGGCGTTCTGCGACTCCTCGAGGGTCATGTCTTCGCGCTCGTAGTACCCGCACGTGTAACCCATGGTCGGTCCGAGCCACAGGGCGAAGAACTCATTCGAGATGTCGTAGATCGACTGCGACTCCTCGTAATGGGGGGTCAAATCGATGTCGGCTTGTGACATATCGGTATCTATCCTTTGCGTTTACGTCCGCTGGCGCGGGCGGCACGACCGCTTACTGCGGCCAGCTGACATACCCGTACGTGCGCACCCTGACGGGCCCAGCGAAAAACAACCCGCACGCAAGGTTAACGAAAATTACTGCCAGGCTCCAACCCGGCATCTGTCAGTACGTGTAGAAGCCCTTGCCGGACTTCTTGCCGAGCTGCCCGGCTTCGACCATGCGCAGCAGCAGCGGCGGGGCCGCGTACAGCGGCTCCTTGTACTCGTCGTACATGGAGTCGGCGATCAACTTCATGGTGTCCAGGCCCACCAGGTCGGCGAGCTTCAGCGGACCCATCGGGTGCGACAAACCGGCGACGACGGCGGTGTCGATGTCCTCGACCGTCGCGAAGCCCGATTCGGCCATCCGGATGGCTGCCAGCAGGTAGGGAACCAGCAGGAAGTTGACAACGAACCCCGAGCGATCCGCGGCCCGCACGACCTTCTTGCCCAGCACCTCGCCGGCGAAAGTCTCGACGCGCGCGGCGGCTTCGGGGGCGGTCGTCACCGAGGAGATGAGCTCGACCAGCGGCAGCACCGGCACCGGATTGAAGAAGTGCAGACCGAGCACCCGGCTCGGGTTCTTGGTGGCGGCGGCGATGCGCATGATCGGGATGGACGACGTGTTGGAGGCCAGCACCGCATCGGGGTCGGTGATGATCTCGTCGAGCTGAGAAAAAACCTTCGCCTTGACGTTGACGTCTTCGACGATGGCCTCGATGACGAGCTGGCGGTCGGCCATGTCGGCCAGGTCGTTGGTGAAGCTCAGGCGACCCAGGGCGGCGTCGCGGTCGGCCTCGGACAACTTGCCCTTCTTGACGGCGTTGTCCAGCGACTTGGTGATCCGCTCCCGACCGGCGGTGGTCAGCGCCTCGGTCGGTTCGAATGCCAGGACCTGCGCACCGGCCTTGATGCAGACCTCGGCGATACCGCCGCCCATCTGCCCGGCCCCGATGACCCCGACTCGTTCGATTGCGTTGCTCACCGCTGTCCTCTCCTCGTGACTACTGATGAAGATATGCGACAGGCCCCGCCCAGTTTCTGAGCGGGGCCTGCCGTATCTAGCTTTCGCGGCCGTGAGGGCTGTGCACGGAAATCACTCCCGATGCGTACACCGCACTCACACTCGTGGCCGACTTAGTGGAACTGGCCCTCTTCGGTCGAGCCCTTCAGAGCTGCGGTCGAGGTGTTCGGGTCCACGGTGGTGGCGATCTTGTCGAAGTAGCCGGCGCCGACCTCACGCTGGTGCTTGGTGGCAGTGTAGCCACGAGCCTCAGCGGCGAACTCGCGCTCCTGCAGGTCGACGTAGGCCGTCATGCCCTCGCGGGCGTAGCCGTAGGCCAGGTCGAACATGGAGTAGTTGAGGGCGTGGAAGCCGGCCAGGGTGATGAACTGGAAGGTGAAGCCCATGGCACCCAGTTCCTTCTGGAACTTGGCGATGGTCGAGTCGTCCAGCGCCTGCTTCCAGTTGAACGACGGACTGCAGTTGTAGGACAGCAGCTGGTCCGGGAACTCGGCCTTGACGGCCTCGGCGAACTTACGGGCGACCTCGAGGTCCGGCACACCGGTCTCCATCCAGATCATGTCGGCGTACGGGGCGTAGGCCTTGGCACGCGCGATGCAGGGCTCGATGCCCTTCTGGATGTTGTAGAAGCCCTCGGAGGTGCGCTCACCGGTCACGAACGGCTTGTCGCGGTCGTCCACATCCGAGGTGATCAGGGTGGCGGCCTCGGCGTCGGTACGCGCGATGACGACGGTGGGGGTGCCCGCGACGTCGGCAGCCAGGCGAGCCGAGGTCAGGGTGCGGATGTGCTGCTGGGTCGGGATCAGCACCTTGCCACCGAGGTGGCCACACTTCTTCTCCGAGGCCAGCTGGTCCTCCCAGTGGGTACCGGCGGCACCCGCGGCGATCATGGCCTTCTGCAGTTCGTAGACGTTCAGGGCGCCACCGAAGCCGGCCTCACCGTCGGCGACGATCGGCACCAGCCAGTTGTCGACGCTCTTGTCACCCTCGACGCGGGCGATCTCGTCGGCGCGGAGCAGGGCGTTGTTGATGCGGCGGACGACGGCCGGCACCGAGTTGGCCGGGTACAGGCTCTGGTCCGGGTAGGTGTGGCCCGAGAGGTTCGCGTCACCGGCGACCTGCCAACCGGACAGGTAGATGGCCTTGAGGCCGGCGCGGACCTGCTGCACGGCCATGTTGCCGGTCAGGGCGCCCAGCGCGTTGATGTAGGAGCCGTCGCCCTTGGTGACGCCGTCCCACAGGATCTCGGCGCCACGACGCGCGAGGGTGTTCTCCTCGACGACGCTGCCCTGCAGCTCCTCAACCTGGGCTGCGGTGTAGTCGCGGGTGATGCCCTTCCAGCGGGGGTTGGTGTCCCAGTCCTGCTGAATCTCAGCGGCGGTACGTGGCTTTCCGACGTTGGACATTGTGCTCCTTCGTATAGGGAGGGTTAGCCGCGTCGCCGTGGGCGCCAAGATTCAAACTGATTGTTAACGCTTTGGCGACTTCGCTTGTGTGCTGCCAACGACGATGACACAGCACATACCCGCAGGTCCAGCGGTTACTGGTGCCAACTTTCGCCAAGACTCGTAGCCAAGTTGCGAAGATTGCGAATTTGCTGAGGAGCTTGACCGGTTCAGTAGCTACTGATTGGTAACCGAAATGCGCTGGTCAGTACGCTCGTACTGTTAAATCGGCGCACTCAGAGCGCGAACAGGCAGGCGACCGCTTTGACCTCGTCACCGACCACATATGTGAGCGTTGTAACACTGCGGTCACATAGCTCCGGACCGAATTTGTCGGTCGATCCGGCCGGGTACTCGTGGGTGATGATCTCCAGCCGCTCCCCCAAAGCCACCGCGGCGTCGTGCTCGATGGTGACCCGCAGCGGCGCTTCCAGCAACTCGGGGCGGTAGGTCTGCAGGTAGTCCTCGACCACCGACCAGTAGACGGAGTTGTTCATGTGGTCGAACAGGTCGATGTCGCTGACCCGGACCGGGAAGTCGACGATCCGGACGGCGTCGTCCCGACCACCCGCCTTGAGGTGGCCCTTCCAGCGCAGCCGGTCAGTGGAAGCAGTTCGCTTCAGGCCGGCGAGGAAGTCGTCGGAGATCCGCGCCGGCCCCTGCGTATCCAGATTCATGTTGATCCAGAACGCCTCGGACTCGATCAGGCCGCCCTTACGGCCGTCGATCCGCACCCGCATCTCACACCACCGGTTCGACGTGCCCGAACACCAGCGGCGCAGCCGCAGGATGTCGCCGCGCTCGAACGGACTGATCAGATCCACCATGGTGCGCCGGACGACCCACGCGGGATGGACCTCCTCGTAACCCATCTGGCGCAGCTGGTCCTGGCCGACGTCCTGGATGTGCCGGCACGCGCCGTCGAACCGCAGTCGGCCGTTCCGGTCGACGTCAGCCATCCGCACCGGCCAGCTGGTATCGAAGACGTCGGGATGACCCTCCGGGACCGGCTGCAAAACCTTCGTCAGACCCGTCGTCACAGTGGTCTTTTCGGCGATCTCCGCGGTGCTCATGACGCCCCTTTCCCAGCGGGTCCACACGGCTGGATCGCCCAGCTCACCCGCGGGCCCGATCCTGCCACAGCCCAGATTTGCCAATTATGCGAAGACGGTATTCACATAGTTGTTAGGCTGGTGTCATGGCGAAGACCTTCGTTGGCTCACGGGTGCGACAGCTCCGCGGCGAACGCGGCTTCAGCCAGGCCGCGCTGGCGCAGATGCTCGACATCTCGCCGAGCTACCTCAACCAGATCGAGCACGACGTCCGGCCGCTGAGTGTCGCCGTACTGCTCCGCATCACGGAAGTGTTCGGGGTCGACGCGACCTTCTTCGCCTCCCAGGACGACACCCGCCTCGTCGCGGAGTTGCGCGAAGCGCTGATGGATCGAGACCTCGGCGTCGACGTCGACATCCCCGAGATCGCCGATCTGGTCAGCACCCACCCGACCATGGCCCGTGCGATGGTCGATCTGCACCGCCGCTACCGGCTGTCCACCGCGCAGCTGGCCGCCGCCACCGAGGACCGGTTCTCCGACGGCAGTGGCAGCGGCGCCATCACCATGCCGCACGAAGAGGTCCGCGACTACTTCTACACACGCCAGAACTACCTCCACGAACTCGACACCGCCGCCGAGGAATTCATCCTTCGCATGCACATGCGGAGGTCCGAGCTGTCCCGCGAACTGGCCGAACGGTTGAGTCGCGTGCACCACGTGCGCATCGTGCAGCGGCTCGAACTCGGCGACAACGTGCTGCACCGGTACGACCCGGAGACCAGGACGCTGGAGATCGGCGGTCACCTGTCGTCGGGCCAGTACGTGTTCAAGCTGGCCGCCGAACTGGCCTACCTGGAATTCGGCGACCTGCTGGAAAGCCTGGTGTCCGAGGGCAATTTCACCAGCGAGGAGTCGGTGAAGCTGGCCAGGATGGGACTGGCCAACTACTTCGCCGCCGCGGCGGTGCTGCCCTACGGCCAATTCCACGCTGTCGCAGAGGAATTCCGCTATGACGTCGAGCGCCTGTCGGCCTATCACTCGGTGAGTTACGAGACCATCGCGCACCGGCTGTCGACGCTGCAGCGGCCGTCGATGCGGGGCGTACCGCTGTCGTTCGTCCGTGTCGACCGGGCCGGGAACATGTCGAAACGCCAGTCCGCCACCGGTTTTCACTTCTCCTCGTCGGGCGGCACCTGTCCCCTGTGGAACGTCTACGAGACATTCGCGAACCCCGGCAAGATGCAGGTCCAGATCGCGCAGATGCCCGACGGGCGCAACTACATGTGGGTGGCGCGCACCGTGGAACGACGGGCCGCGAGGTACGGCCAGCCGGGCAAGACGTTCGCCATCGGGCTGGGTTGCGAACTGCGCCATGCCAATCGGCTGGTCTACTCCGAAGGGCTGGACCTGTCGGGCGGCGCGGCGACGCCCATCGGCTCGGGTTGCCGGGTGTGCGAGCGGGACAACTGTCCGCAGCGGGCGTTCCCCGCGTTGGGCCGGGAACTCGACCTCGACGAACACCGCAGCACCGTGACGCCGTATGTGGTGAAGCGCGCGAATCAGTGACCGGCCGGGTGCCGGCGCGGGCATAGGCTTGATGCGTGGCTCCCTCTACGTTGAAGGTCGATCCGGCCGGCCTGCGGTCGCTCGCCGGGGAATTCAGCGACATCGCCGGCGGATTGAAAGCCGCGTCGTCTCCGGTCGCCGCCGGCTCCGCGTGGCAGCCGAGTGCGGCTGCCGTCGGTGATGTGTCCGCTGGGATCGATCACGTCGATGGTGAATGCGCGACGGCGCTGACCGAATTCGGCGGCAATCTGACCAAGGCCGCCGCTGCCTACGAGGCCGCCGACGCCGCGGGTGGCGCGGCTGTGTCGCGGGCAATGCCGGGTCGGTAGGAGTCTTGTCCGCACCGGTGTCGATGCCGACGAAATCGCAGGTCCAGGGGTGGAGCACGGATGCACTGGAGGCTGCGGCAAAGGCGTGGGGCCAGCGCGCCACGACGTTGAAGGACGCCTACGACAAAGCCCAGCACGGACTCGAGAACGCCGACTGGAGCGGCACTGCGGGTGAGCAGGCCCGGGCGCGTCTGCAAGCCGACGCGGCCAAAGTTCGTGCGGCACTGGAACAGATCGAGCACGCTCAAACGACGGCAACCAAGGGTGCGCAGGCAATCGGCGCAGCGAAGCGGGACGCGGTCAAGGCGATTACGGACGCTGAAGATGACATGTTCGCCGTCAGCGAGGACCTGGTGGTCACGGACAAGTTGACGCAAATGCCCAACGGGCCTCAGCGGGTGCTGCGCGATTTCGCGATTCAGCTTCACCAGGTATCCATCTGCGGCCACGCGATGAAACTCGCAGCAGTGGACCAACAGTGGGCCGCCGAGCTGAAGCGGTGCGCTGCCGACCTCGAGCGATTCAAGCTCGGCGGCGGGCCCGCCACTGGTCCCGGGGACGGTGCCGGTCCGGCCGGACCAACGATCAATGGCCCGGCCGGCCCTCTGAAGTACGAGCAAAGCCAGTACGACCTACAGGACGGCTATCCCGACGGGAAGGGGCCGACCTTCGGCGGTGACCCCCGGTCGGCCACCGATGACGGACACAAGTACCCGCCTGGGCCGAGGAGCCCTGAAAGCGAAAGGGCCAACGACCCAAGCCAACCCGGCACCCGACCGATCCCAACGGGCACGGCGCTCGGCCCCAACGGGGAGAGGTATGGCTTCTTCAGTTATCCCGACGCCGATCACATTCCTCCGGGAAACAACCCGTTCAGCACAGCTGGCAAAGCCTGGGATTTCACCGACCCCAATCATCCAACCATGCTCGGCGCCTTGCAGGATACGGGTGGCAACCTCATCTACCAGGCCAGCGGCGCCTACGACCCAAAGACCGGCCGCATGGCAATAGTCGGAAACACCGGCCCCAAGAACATGGACACCCAGCGCGTCCTATGGCAGTCCGACCCGATCAAACCCGGAGACCCTCCGGGTAAGTGGCTCGAGTCGTTGCATCCAGTAGGAACGGTCCAGGGATTGCCCGGAGCACGCGAGAATCAACTGGTCGCACTTCAAGGTGGCGGCTTTGCCTTGGTTGGGTCCGACAATTTCGACCCCGCACATCCGCAAGCGAACCCAGCGGTCTCGGCAGTCACCGCGTCGACGCCTGAGGGCCTACTTACAGCCCGCCCAACCGTCTTGATCCCGCCGCAGAACTTTCCGGGTGGCGCGCCGTACGGACCGACAATCGTCGGCACGCATCTTGACCCGGTGACCCACGTCGAGACACTCGATGTGCGGGTCAGCACGTGGGACCGCGTCGTGGATCCTGGACAGCCTTACAACCCCAAGACGTTCACGACCACTTTCGGTATCCAGCATTGACGGAGGTGCGCATGAATTCGGCAGTAAGTGGTACGGCGACAATGCTGTCCTTATCGCTCGCGCTTGTTTTGGCCCCATCCACGGCGGCGGCCCCACCTGCTGGGTTTCCCGACCTCAACAATTTTGTTTCGGTCGATAGTCGTCCCTACGACGTGGTGGAACATTCGGGCAGCACCCAAGAATTCAAAACCGAGAGCGGAATTCGCTGCTACATCAACGGCTATGCGGGGATGAGTTGCACTGCCCCGTTCGCACTGTCCGATCAGGCACCCGCCGGCACCGGGTCGGGCTGCACGTTCGTCGCCAACAAATCCATACCTGCCGATCCCAATAATCCTCACCCTTACCAGTTCAAACAGCAGCCAGCCCCGTGTGTATCCGATGACAACCCCAGACGCTTGTCCGCAGGCAGCAAGATCAATTACGACGCCGACGGCGCGACGTACTTCACGTGCGCAACCGACTCCAACTTCGTTGCCTGCGTCGATCGACACGATCACGGCTTCGTCCTGCAGCCATCGAGCAGTTGGACGTTCTAGTCCAGTGCGACAACCGCTATCCACGGAACGGTGCATCATGCCTGCCAGGCAACTAATAACTATGTCGCTCATTGCCACCGCGTTTGCGGGTGCCGCTTGTACCAGCAACCCGGCCAGCCCCACGCCGACTACTGCCCGCGCCGAACTCACGAATTTCCCGAACCTGGACAAGTACGTTCTGGTCAACAGCCACGACTACGATGTCAAGGAGCACACCGGGACAACCGAGGAGTTCTCCACCGCGGACGGCATCCGTTGCAGCATCAACGGATACACCGCGATGAGCTGTTCGACGCCATTCGCGCTGCCCGGTACGAGCTCGGGCAGTACCGACAGCAGCTGCACGTCGGTCGGGCCCAACAGTGTGCCGCTGCGGGACGGGGATCCGCAGCCCTACCGCTTCCGGCAGTCCACCACCTCATGTACGTCGGGCCCATTGGAAAAGCGACTTCCGAACGGCAGCAAGATGACCTACGACGCGCAAGGGGTCACGTACTTCACGTGCGCTGCCGACGTCAACCTCGTTGCGTGTATTGACGACAAGAAGCACGGCTTCGTCCTGCAGCCGTCACGCAGCTGGACTTTCTGACGCCTCGCCGGGCAAGCGCTCGATCGCCGGCGCAGGTGCGCCCGGAGGCGAGAAGAACGTGCCGTAGAAGCCGTAGACCAGCGTCGCGAGCGCCCCAATGATGAGCAGCCCGAACATGATCGGATAGTGCGCCATCCACTCGGACAGATAACGGACGCACAGCATCAGACCGACGATGATGGCCACGCCACCGGCAATCAGTCGCAGCCTCGCATGGGGTGCCGGCCGAACCCGTTCCCGCAGAGCCGATTCCACCGTCAGGCACAATGCCGCACCGACGACGAGGTCGACGCCGTAGTGGAAGCCGAAGCCCAGCGTCGCGGCGAGGGTGCCCACGAGCCAGCAGGTGCCGCCCATGCGCAGCCACCGCGGACCCGACCGCGAGTGGATGAACACGGCCAGCGCCCACGCCGTGTGCAGCGACGGCATGCAGTTGCGCGGGGTCGACGTGTCGAACGCGATGGGAACCGCAGATCCGTCAACCGGCGGCAGGAGCGCGGGCCAGAAGTCGCCGACCTGAAAGCCGCCCCCGGCCGAACCGAAGGCGTAGGTCGGCCCGACCAACGGGAACATCAGATAGATCAACGGGCCGACCAGGCCGAGCACCAGAAAAGTCCGCACGACGAAATGCTGCGGCCACCGTCCGCCGGTGGTGACGTTGCGCAGCTGGTAGATGGCCACCACGGTCGCGGCGGCGGACAGTTCGAGGTACACCCAGTGCAGCACGAAGTAGAGGACCGAGTGGTGCTGAACCAGCTGCCCCAGCACCCAAGACGGCTGTCCGAGCGCAACGTCGGCCCGCGCCGCGAACTCATCGAGAACAGTGGGACGCGTCAGAGATGTGATGGTCAGCCAGGCGTCACCGGCTTTGGTGGCCAGGACGAGCAGGAGGCCGGTGGCGACGCCCTTCAGCGCGGTGTCACGCTGTGGGCCCGTCCACCGCAGCAGGGCAAACACCCCCAGCCCGGTCAGCACGACCAGCGCGCCGCTGCCCATGGCCGAAGGCAGACCAAGAAACTCGCGGCCCCCGAGAAATGCCACATCGAGCCCCACCGCCACGCCCGCCGCCGGCAACCGGTACTGCCGCGGCACTGCGACCAAAGCCACCACCAGAGCTGCCCAGGGCACCGTGAACCCCGCAGGCGCTCCGACGTAATCACTGATCAGGCGCTCAAGGGGACCCCGGAAACCGCACAGCATCGCCGTGATCTGCAGCGCGCACATGAACGTCGCGACCAGCGCAATGCCGATCGCGACCTTCGTCCGGGGCGGTACACCCTCCTTAAGGAAGGGTGAATGTTCGGTGAACACGCATAGACGATAGGCCGTCGGCCGCCGCTACCAGCAATTTGCGACCAATTTGCGACTCAGCGAAACGTCAGCGCGCCCGCTGCACATGGAGGATCACGTAGGCCAGCTGTTGGCGCTGGTCGTCGATCGCGCGCCGGCGCGCTTGACTTCGATCCTCACCCTCGGCGCGCTGCACCACCAGCGGCGCCGCCCGCAACAAGATTCCGCGCACCCGGACCATCTGGGCCACCACAGAATCCGGCTGGCAGTACTTCGTGGTCTTCACATAGCTCTCGCCGAGCACGACGCCCTGGTAGCCGGACACCAACTCGCCTTCGATCCGTACCGGCGGCGTGGCTTCCAGGTGTGCCTCCTTCGCTTTGTCAGCGCAGACCTCGGGCACGAACGGCTGTGTGCTGCAACGGTTGACCCATTCATTCACGGCCGCGATGCCGTCGTACCCGTCGTGCTCGCGCAAGACCGTCGCGACTTCGAGCGCATCCACCAATCGATCGGCGCCGGATCGGGACGACGAGAGTGGGTCGGCTGAGCAGTCCGCAGGCGCGTCGCCCCTCGGCTGCGGTGACAATCGCACCACTCGATTGCCGCTCTTGACCGGTGGTGTCATGACCAGTGCCGAGAGCTGCGCCGCGGGCCACGGCGCAATGCTCGACGTCTGGATGGCATCGGACGGTTGCGCAGCCGCATGCCTGACGAAAGCGTTGACCACCTGCGCGAGATCGTGGTCCGTTGGTGGATGCAATCCGGAGGGCGCGACACGGGCCCGCAGGACCACCCCGTCGCGCTCCAGAATGACGGTCCGTTGGTAAGGCCCAGTCGAGTCGGGGTCGGGGTCGTGCAGCTCGCGCGACGTCTTTATCGTGTCGAATTGGATTGCATCGGTGGGTATTCCAGGAATGTTGCGAAATGTCCGGACGGCCCAGGTGCCGTATACGTCGCGGTAGGTGGCGCAGCGGGTCCCCCATGTCGCCATCTCGTCGACGACGTTCTCTCCGGGGCGGGTTCGCCACAGCTGAACGTTGATCACGCTGCCGTTGCGATCGGTGTCCTCCCAGTAGGCGGCAGAAAGTTGCGGCCCGTCCGGGTCACCCGGTTCGGGATACCACGAGCACTCGGTTCGACGATGTGCGGAGAATTCATCATTGCGCGGCACTTCGTAGCCGACCTCGACCATCCCCGGCACGTCGGCCAGCGTCGGCAGGTACCGCAGCAGCGGGTGGTCGGCGGCCCGCGACACCACCACATCCGTCACCCGGTCACTACAACCAACGACCATCAACGCGACCGCGAAAATCACGGCCCCCACCCGTTGCCACCCCATCGCTCGACCCTAAGACCCCGCCGCCTGTGCCAGACTCGGGAATTGTGAACAGCATCGAGCCGGCCCGCATCGAACCCGGCGGCTTCCGTGAACTGGGACCGCTCAACTGGGTCATCGCCAAGATCGGTGCCAAGACGATCCGGGCCCCGAGATTCGCGCTCTTCAACGTCCTTGGCCAGCATCACCTGCTGTTCCTGACGTTCCTCCCCTACTCGGGCATGCTGCTGGGCCGCAGCAAGCTGGGGCTCAAGGATGCCGAGCTGGTGATCCTGCGCGTCGGGCATCTGCGCGGCAGTGAGTACGAGCTGCAGCAGCACCGCCGGCTCGCCCGCAGCCGCGGCGTCGATGCCGAGACGCAGGCCCGGATTTTCGAGGGACCGGACGCCGAGGGGCTCACCGACCGGCAGCGCGTCCTGATCACCGCGACGGACGAGTTCGTCATCACGCGGTCGGTGTCGGACCAGACGTGGAAATCGCTGGCGTCCTACCTGGACCGCAAGCAGCTCATCGAATTCTGCTTGTTGGCAGCGCAATACGACGGACTGGCGGCCACCATCGCGACGCTGCGCGTGCCGCTGGACTTCCCGGACTAGGCGCTCGAACATGAGCTTGTGTGCGAAGTTCCAGGAGAATTTGACACACAAGCTCAGTCTCGACGGCTAGAGGTAGGTGACTCCGAGCACCGCGAGCGTCATCAGCACCGGCGCGACGGGCAGGCACCACAGGAACGCGGACTTCGCAAAAGCCTTGCGCTCCTGAAACTTTCGCGCGAAAAACACTGCGACGCCGGCCACCACGAACACCACGCCGGACATCACCAGCACCCAGAAACTGATGCTGGTGGTGTCCAGCGCGAGCGAGATGGCCACCAGCCAGAGCATGTGACCGACGACCAAACCGCCTATCGCGGCAACAACGTTCGCGCGCAAGACCGACTCAGAAGTTGATCATGTGGCCGGCCAGGCCGTGGATGGCTTCCTGCAGCGCCTCCGACAGCGTCGGGTGGGTATGCACGTTGCGGGCCAGTTCGGTGGCCGTCAGGTCCCACTTCTGGGCCAGCGTCAGCTCGGGCAGCAGCTCGGATACGTCGGGGCCGATCAGGTGCCCACCGAGCAATTCGAGGTGCTTCTTGTCAGCGATCAGCTTCACGAAACCGGTCGGGTCCGCCAAACCATGTGCCTTGCCGTTGGCCGTGAAGGGGAACTTGGCGACAACAATGTCGGACCCTCGTCGTGCCGCTTCTTCTCTGGCCTGCTCCTCGGTGAGCCCGAAGCTCGCGACCTGCGGCTGGCAGAACGTGGCGCGCGGCATCATCCGGTAGTCATCGAAGGTCAGAGTCTCGGCGCCGGCGATGGTCTCGGCGGCGACGACGCCCATCGCCTCGGCGACGTGCGCCAGCATCAGCTTGGCCGTCACGTCACCGATGGCATAGATGTGCGGGACGCTGGTGTGCATGTGGTCGTCGATGTCGATGGCGCCGCGTTCGGTGAGCGTGACACCCGTCGTCTCCAGGCCGTAGCCCTCGACGTTGGGCCCGAAACCAATGGCCTGCAACACCTTGTCGGCTTTGAGTTCCTGGGTGGCGCCGTCCTTGCTGACCACGACGGTCACGTCCGAACCGTTGTCCTTGATGGACTCGACCTTGGTCCCGGTGAGGATCTTGACGCCCAACTTCTTGTACTGCTTCTCGATCTCCTTGGAGACCTCGGCGTCCTCGTTGGGGAGCGCGCGCGGCAGGAACTCGACGATGGTGACGTCGACGCCGTAGTTCTTCAGGACGTACGCGAACTCCATGCCGATGGCGCCCGCGCCGGCGATGATGATCGAGCCGGGCAGCTCCCGCGTCATGATCTGCTTCTCGTAAGTCACGACGTTCTCGCTCAGCGAGGTGCCGGGCACCAGCCGGACCGACGAGCCGGTCGCGATGATCGCGTTGTCGAAGGTGAGCTCCTCGGTGCCACCTTCGTTGAGCTTGACCGACATCGACTTGGGCCCGGTGAAGGTGCCGTATCCGTGAACCTCGGTGATCTTGTTCTTCTTCATCAGGAAGTGCACGCCCGCGACGCGGCCCTCGGCGACCTTGCGGCTGCGGTCGAATGCCGCGCCGAAGTCGAAGGTGGCCTCGCCGCTGATGCCGAAGGTCTTGGCTTCCTTGTTGAAGATGTGCGCCAGCTCAGCGTTGCGCAGCAGGGCCTTCGACGGGATACATCCCACGTTGAGACAGACGCCGCCCCAGTACTTCGGTTCGACGATGGCGGTGGTCAGCCCCAGCTGGGCTGCGCGAATTGCGGCGACATATCCGCCGGGACCGGCTCCGAGAACGACGACGTCATAGTGAGTCACATGCACACCTTATAGGCGACTCGGCGTGGAGGGTCGGGAGACCGATTCAACGAACCGAAACGGGGTATTCGGCGGAGACCTATCGTCAGAAAAGGGTCGGTGCCTGATGTCCAATTCCCTGACGCCGCACTTCAGCGATGTGCAGGCGCACTACGACCTGTCTGACGAATTCTTCCGGCTCTTCCTCGATCCGACCCAGACCTACAGCTGCGCCTACTTCGTGCGCGACGACATGACGTTGCAGGAGGCCCAGCTCGCGAAGATCGATCTGGCGCTCAGCAAGCTCGGCCTGCTGCCGGGAATGAAGTTGCTGGACATCGGCTGCGGATGGGGCTCGACGATGCTGCGTGCCGTCGAACGGTACGACGTCGATGTGATCGGCCTGACGCTGTCGAGGAACCAGGCGGCCCATGTGCAGCGCACCTTCGACCGGATGGCGACCGCCCGCAGCTGCGAGGTCCGGCTGCAGGGCTGGGAGCAGTTCGACGAGCCGGTTGACCGGATCGTTTCGATCGGCGCCTTCGAGCATTTCGGACCGGACCGCTATCCGGAGTTCTTCCGGCGGACGTACGCGGCCATGCCACCCGACGGCGTGATGCTGCTGCACACCATCTGTGGCTTCGACTTCCGCGACGCGAAGGAACTCGGCATACCGCTGACCTTCGAGTTCGCCCGATTCGTGAAGTTTCTGTTGACGGATATCTTCCCGGGCGGCCGGCTGCCGATCATCCCCGTGGTGGAGGAGCTCACGACCGCGGCCGGATACACCGTCACCCGGAAACAGTCACTCCAGCCGCATTACGCCACGACCCTCGACATCTGGGCGCGGAACTTGGCGGCACACCGGGACGAGGCCCTGAAAATCCAGTCCCAGGAGATCTACGACCGCTACGAGAAGTACCTGACCGGGTGCGCGGAATTGTTCCGCAACAAGCAGGCCGACGTCGTCCAGTTCACCTTGCAGAAGTAGCCGCGGTGGACGAAGCCACGACCTACGTCGAATCCTGACGCGCAGCCGGCACGGGGCACGCCTCTTCGACGTGGTCGACGATCAACGTGCCGTCCTGCACCGGCCTGGCACCCTGCACGTACTGCGCGCCGGTGACGGGGGGCCGTGCATTGAGCTCGGCGTTCTCCGTCTCGGTGAACACCCGCCCGCGCGACAGGAAGCGCTTGCCTTCGGGCGCCTCCAGGCTGAACCCGCTACCCCGGCCCGCGACCACGTCGATGATCAGCTGGGTGTGCTGCCAGGCCTCGAACTGCGGCCCTGAGATCCACACCGGGACGCCGTCGGGACCGACGTCGAGGACGGCCAGCAGCACGTCCCGGTCCCCGACGATGAAGTCGCCATCGGGGTAACACATGGGCGAGGAACCGTCGCAGCATCCGCCCGACTGGTGAAACATCAAGGGGCCGTGCTGGTTTTGCAGCGCGCGCAGCAGCTCGGCGGCCTCGGCGGTGATCAGTGCCCGAGATGGCATACGGCCACCCTACGCCGGGGAGTAAGAATGACCGGGTGAGTTCTGAATCCGCCGCCCCGGAAGATCCCTACCTCTGGCTCGAGGACGTCACCGGTGACGACGCCCTCGCCTGGGTGCGCGAGCACAACGAGCCGACGATCGCCGAGTTCGGTGGCGAGCGCTTCGAGCAGATGCGTGCCGACGCCCTCGAGGTGATGGACACCGACGCCCGCATCCCGTACGTCCGCCGGCGCGGTGAGTTTCTCTACAACTACTGGCGCGATGCGGAGAATCCCCGCGGGCTGTGGCGGCGCACCACGCTGGACAGCTACCGCACCGAAGTCCCCGAGTGGGACGTGCTGATCGATCTGGACAAGCTCGCGGCCGACGAGGACGAGAACTGGGTCTGGGCCGGCGCCGACGTCATCGAGCCGGGGCTGAACCTGGCGCTGGTCGCGCTGTCGCGCGGTGGGGCCGACGCTTCCGTCGTGCGCGAGTTCGACATGGAGACACGGCAATTCGTCGAGGACGGGTTCAATCTGCCGGAAGCCAAGTCCAGCGTCTCCTGGGAGACGCCCGACACGGTATTGGTGGGCACCGATTTCGGGCCGGGCGCCATGACCGAGTCGGGGTACCCACGGATCGTCAAGCGGTGGCACCGCGGGCAGCCACTGTCCGAGGCCGTCACGATCTTCGAAGGCGCGGCATCCGACGTCAGCGTCGGCGCCGGCTACGACAGCACACCGGGTTTCGAGCGGTTGCTGGTGTCGCAGTCCACCGACTTCTTCAACCGCGAACGCTACGAAGTCCGCGGCGGCGAACTGATCCGCATCGATGTGCCCACGGATGCCGCCATCTCCATCCACCGCGAGTGGCTGCTGATCCGGCCGCGCGTCGAGTGGACCGTCGGTGAGACGACGTACGCCGCGGGCACGCTGCTGGCCACCCGGTACGACGACTACCTCGCCGGAAACCGGGATCTGAGCGTGGTTTTCGAGCCCGACGAGCACAGCAGCATGCAGAACTTCGCGTGGACCCGCGACCGGCTGCTGCTGCAGACGCTGGTCGACGTCATCGGTCACATTGAACTGGTCACGCCCGGTACCTGGGAGCGCGAGGACATTCCGGGCGTGCCGAAGCACGCCACCACGGTCATCGTCGACGTCGACGAGTACGGCGATGAGATCTTCCTCGACTCAAGTGGATTCGACAGCCCGTCGCGGCTGCTGTGGGGACACGCCGGCGGCGCGGTCACCGAGATCAAGCGCGCACCGGCATTCTTCGACGCCTCCGAGGTCGAGGTGTCGCAGCATTTCGCAACATCGGCCGACGGCACGCGGATTCCGTATTTCGTTGTGGGACAACGTGACGTGACCGAGCCACGCAAGACGCTGCTCAGCGGATACGGCGGCTTCGAGTCGTCGATGCTGCCCGGCTACGCCGGCGTGCTCGGTCGGCTGTGGCTGACGCAGGGCGGTACCTACGTCGAGGCCAACATCCGCGGCGGCGGTGAGTACGGACCGCGCTGGCACACGCAGGCCATGCGCGAAGGCCGCCACCTGGTGTACGAGGATTTCGCCGCCGTCGCAGCCGATCTGGTGCGCCGCGGCATCACCACCGTCGAACAGCTCGCCGCCGAGGGCGGCAGCAACGGCGGCCTGCTCATGGGCGTCATGCTCACGCGGTACCCGGAGTTGTTCGGTGCCCTGGTGTGCAGCGTGCCGTTGCTCGACATGAAGCGGTATCACCTGTTGCTCGCCGGCGCGTCGTGGGTGGCCGAGTACGGCGACCCCGACAACCCCGACGACTGGGAGTTCATCTCGAAGTACTCGCCGTACCAGAACATTTCGGCCGACCGGAAGTACCCGGCCCTGTTGATGACGACGTCGACGCGCGACGACCGGGTGCACCCCGGCCACGCCCGGAAGATGACGGCGGCCCTCGAGGCCGCCGGGCACCACGTCAGCTACTACGAGAACATCGAGGGCGGGCACGGTGGAGCCGCGGACAATTCGCAGGCCGCATTCAAAGCCGCGCTGGTCTACTCGTTCCTGGAGCGCACCATCGGCTCGTGATTTGTGCACGATTTTCCGCGCCGGCCGCGGATTTTCGTGCACAAATCACTGTCAGGCGGCGGGGGCTGCTACAGGCTTGGGCTTGCGCACCACGCGCCGGCCGACGTTGCCCACCAGCGTGACGAGCACCCCCAGCACCACCAGCCCGCCGCCGATGGCCAGGGTGATGTTGAGCCATTGGTGGGCGTTGGCGATCGCGGTGTCGACCATGACATCGGCCACCTGGCGGACGTTGCCGGTGGTGCGGTTCAGGCCGTCATTGATGTAACGGCGTCCGACCTCGATGCCGGCCCAGCCGGCGGCGCCGACGATCATGGTCGAGATGCCGAGGGCGGCAACGGTTTTCCCGCGGGATCGGGTCACCGCCAGAGTGAGGAGGGCGAACACGCCCGTCAGCACGCAGATACCGACCCGCGCCCACGGCCCCCACGTCGTCGCCGCACGGAACTGGCCCGGTCGCACGGATTGGGCCGAATCGGTGATCGGCACTTCGATTTTCGACGGGACGCGAATCCCCAGCGCCGACAGCGTCGCCTTGAACGACCGGTCCGACAGCATCGGCGACAGGTCGACGACCCACCGGCCGGACGCGTCCGAGTGCGCCATGGTGTCGGTGAACAGCCAGTCGTGCGCATAGCCGTTCGCGGTGCCGAACTGCCCCGGGAACGCCGAGCTGGACGTGTAGAGACCGGCGGCGTTCGACATGGTGCTGGTGCTCAGGTCGTATCCCGCGCTGGTGGCCAGCTTGTTGATCTGGATGCCCAGCTCGCTGGCCGTGGCCTTCTGCAGTTCGTGGTTCTTGGCTGCCGTGGTCGCCAGCGCGACGTAGCCGCCCCGGTCGACAAGTGTGTGCTGCGCCCAGCAGACCGGCACAGCCACCGCCACAGCGACGGTGGTGACCAGCCACAACAGCAATGTCGCGACGAATCGCAAGCGCCCTCCTACGTTGGTGGGCGCCACTCAGTCAGACAGCGCCCGTCCCACGATCAGCGGGTCGGCGTGCCCGACCACCTCATGGTCCTTGTTGTCGTAGTCGAACTTACCGAGAACATGCCGCATGGCGTTGATCCGGGCGCGCTTCTTGTCGTTGCTCTTCACGACAGTCCACGGCGCGACCTCGGTGTCCGTCCAGGCGAACATCTCTTCCTTGGCCGCGGTGTAGCCGTCCCACTTGTCCAGCGAGGCGAGATCGGTCGGCGAGAGCTTCCACTGCCGCACCGGGTCGACCTGGCGGATGGTGAAGCGCGTGCGCTGCTCGGCCTGGGTCACCGAGAACCACAGCTTGGTGAGGCTGATGCCGTCGTTGGCCAGCATCTGCTCGAAAAGCGGTGCCTGGCGGACGAATTCAGCGTGCTGCTTCGGCGTGCAGTAGCCCATCACGCGCTCGACACCGGCCCGGTTGTACCAGGAGCGGTCGAACAGCACGATCTCGCCGGCGGCCGGCAGGTGCGTGACGTACCGCTGGAAGTACCACTGGGTCCGTTCCTTCTCGGTCGGCTTCTCCAGCGCGACGACGCGGGCGCCGCGCGGGTTGAGGTGCTCCATGAACCGCTTGATGGTGCCGCCCTTACCGGCAGCGTCGCGGCCCTCGAAGACGATGACGTGCCGCAGCCCGTTGGCCTGGCTCCACTTCTGGAGCTTCAGCAACTCGATCTGCAGCAGGCGCTTCTGCTCCTCGTATTCCTGCCGGTTCATCCGCTCGTCGTACGGGTAGCCCTCGCGCCAGGTGTCGACCACTTCCCCGCTGGGCAGCAGCACCAGTTCGGGGTCGTCGTCGTCATCATCGCGGACGGTGTAGGTGTCGGCGGCAGATGCGTCCAGGATCACCGGCTGAACGTAACCGCCGGGCCGAACCTGGCGGTGACGTCACGGTGAACAACAGGTGGCGCTACTTGGCGGTGCGCTTCGACCGGATCAACGACACCTTGGTCAGCACGTTGTTCATGCGGGCCAGGGCCTTCATCGAGTTGTGGTAGTAGTTGCCGCCCGCGCCCTTGCTGGTACGCGGTTCCACGACGGTCTCCTGGCGACAGAACTTGCGCATCCCGTCGGCTCCGCCGAACCGCGCGCCGATGCCCGAGGTCTTCCAGCCACCCATCGGGGCGGTGGTGCACATCAGGTTGGCGAGCACGTCGTTGATGTTCACCGCGCCGCAGTCGAGCTGCAGTGCGACGTCTTTGGCCCGCTGCACGTCACCCGAGAACACGGTGGCGCTCAAGCCGTACTGGCTGTCGTTGGCGAGGCGAACCGCGTCACCTACGGTGGCGACCTTCATGATCGGCAGGGTCGGGCCGAACGTCTCCTCGGTCATACACGCCATCGAGTGGTCGACGTCGACGAGCACCGTCGGCGGGTAGAAACTGCCCGGGCCGTCGGGACGCTTGCCGCCGGTCAGCGCGCGGGCACCGGCCGCCACGGCCTCGTTGACGTGCCGCTCGGTGATGTCCACCTGGCCGGCGTCGATCTGTGCGCCGAGGTGATAGCCCTCGCCGGCGCCCACCTTGAGGTTCTGCACCGCCTTCACCACAGCCTCGACGAAGGCGTCGTAGGCCGGCTCCAGGACATACACCCGCTCGACGGACACGCACGTCTGACCGGCGTTGAACATCGCGCCCCAGACCGCGGCGTTGGCAGCCAGCTCGACGTCGGCGTCTTCGAGGACGATCATCGGGTCCTTGCCGCCGAGCTCCAGGCTGACGGGGGTGAGGCGGCGGGCCGCGCGCTCCATGACCTTGCGGCCGGTGGCCGTCGAGCCGGTGAACTGGATGAAGTCGGAGTTGTCGATGACGGCCTCGGACACCTCGCGGGCACCCTGCGCCAGCGCCAGCACCTCGGGTGCGCCGGAGTCGATCCAGCCGCGCAGCAGCAGCTCGGCGGTCAGCGGGGTCCGCTCGGACGGCTTGAGCAGCACCGCGCAGCCCGCAGCGAGCGCCCCGATGGCATCCATCAACGCGTTGGCCACGGGGTAGTTCCACGGTGCGATGACCCCGACGACCGGACGCGGCCGGTAGTGCACGGTGATCTTCTTGATCGACAACATGGGCATGGGCGCCGGCCGGGTCTCCGGCGCCAGGGCCTTCTCCATGGTCTTGACGACGTACGAGATGATCAGGATCGCCAGCGGGATCTCAACCTTCGCGTCGACCATCGACTTGCCGGTCTCGCGGATCAGCATCGCCTCGATCTCATCGCGATGGTCGTTGAGCCACACCGCGAAACGCGCCAGGACTTTCGCCCGACCCTGCGGCCCGCGGGCCTCCCACTCGCGCTGCGCGGCGCGCAGGCCGGCGGCGATGCGGGGCACGTCGGCCGGGTCCGTCCAGCTCACAGTTCCCGCGATGGCACCGGTGGCGGGGTCGTAAATGGTGCCGGAACCGGGCGATTGGACGTCAGACGTAGCAGTCATAGGGCCATGGTAACGACCAGGTGTGACACGGGTCGCACCCGGCTTGACGCGTGTCAAATCTTGGGCGTGTCAGCGGCGCTCGGGAGCGACAGTACGGACCGGCACGACACCGGCGCCCCACGCCGCCAGGCACACCAAGCTGGACGCGAACAGCAACGCGCCGATGGTGTCCGTGAAGTAGTGATAGGTGAACGCCTGGCCGAGCATGCCCAACGGAACGAAGATGCCCGCCAGCACCCGCGACCACAGCACCGCGCCGGCCGCCACGACGATCACGCCCAGCACGCTCACCATCAGCACCGTGTGTCCACTCGGATAGGCCAGTGCCCCACCTTTGTGACGGCCGAACAGCTCCTTGAGTCCGCGCTCGATGAACACCGCCAACTGCGGCGTCAGCGCGACGATCGCGGCGAGGCGCCAGCGCTTGTGCCACAAGGCGATTCCGACCGCGATCACCAACATCACCATGAGCACGCGCGGATCGGTGAAGAACAGCAGCCAACCCGAATACGGCCGACCGGCCCGGCCCGCGCGCTGGAAGACGTCGTCGACCGGCGTGGAGGCCTTGCCGACACCCCACCCCAGCAGCGCCATCATCACCAGCCCCACCGGCGGCCACCAGCGGACGAACTTCTCGGCGGTCATCTAGGCGCGGCGATGCCCCGCACATACGCGGCCTGACCCAGGTGTTGGGCGCAGTCATCGACGATGCTGACCAACCGTGCGCTCGCGGTGACCGGGGGATCCCAGCGCCGGTCCACGATTCGCTCGAGTTCTTCGGCAGTCACGCTCGCGACATATTCGAGCGTGACTTTGTGCACCGCGCGGTAGTAGCCGACCAGCAGTGCGACGGGCGGCCGCACCTTGCCGACGTCCTCGGCGGTGTGGCCGTATCCGATGTCGTAGCCGGGCGCGTCGCTGTGCGGCAGGTCGAGAGCGAACCGCTGCTCCCAGCCGGCACTCGTCCAGACCTGCTCGATGCCCGCGACATCGCACAGCTGCATGTCCTGGCAGCGCGCGCTGTGCCACAGGAGCCACGCGATGCTGTTGGCCTCCGGCGTCGGCCGCCAGCACGAAACCTCGTCGGTCAGGCCGTCGGTGACCTCGTCGACGTGCTCGATGAGCCGAGTGAACGAGTCGCGCAGCAGTTCCCGCGCCGCAGCGGTGTCAGACATATCGCCGACGCTACCGGAGCTCACCGCTATCCGGCCGCGCCGTGGAAGACCGCCTCGACGTTGTTGCCGTCGGGGTCGCGGACGAAGGCACCGAAGTAGCCGGGATGGTATTCGGGCCACAGTCGGGGTGCGTGCAGCGACTCGGCGCCGAGTTCGACGGCCGCGTCGTGGAACGCGGTGACCGCATCGGTGTCCGCGGCCTGGAAGGCGAAGTGCACCTCACGGTTCGGACCCGAGGCCTCGCCGGCGCTGGCGTCCGCGATCCAGAAGTCCGGCTTGCCGTCGCGGCCATAGCCGATGGCGATGCCGAAATCCATCTGCCGACTGAAGCCGAGCACGCCGAGCACGGAGTCATAGAACTGCTGGGATTTGGCCCAGTCACTGCAGTTGATACCGAAGTGGTCGATCATGCCGAGATCGTGCCACGGGGCACCGACAAGAATCGGAGCGACGAACCCGAATGGGCCCGCCGCTCCGATTCGGTCAACGACCCGTCAGTTGTCGGCCAACGTGCGGTAGAGCGCCTTCTTCGCTTCGGCTACCGCCGCGGACAGCGTCGCGACGGCCGTACCGAGGTCGGCCTTCTGCGCGTCGTTGCCCGTGAACTTGATGGTGCGCGCCAGCCCGGCAAGTTCGAACAAGTCCTTGCGCAACTTGATCACATCGCCGAACTTCCCCGCCTGCCCGAGGAACGCCTGCACCGTCTCGCTGCTGACGCCGCGCCAGGCGAGCAGCTGCTCACCGAACTCCGTCAGCGTCGCGACGCCGTCCTCGACAGTGGCCACGCCCCGGGCGGCGAGCAGCGAGATGACGAACTCGACCTTGTCGACCGGCGGCTCGAACGCGCCATCGGTGATCTCCGAAACCCGCTGGGACAGCTGCTCGGCCGTCGCCGGGCCTTCCTGTAGTAGCGCAGCCGCCGCAATCGCGGCACGCTTGATACGACCCCGGAAGAAGTGGTGTCCGGCCCCCGGCCCGAAGCCGCCGCCGAAACCACCGCCGAAGCCCGGGCCGCAGGCGCCGGGACCACCCGCGCCGGGACCGAAGCCGCCGAATCCGGGGCCGAAGCCCCCACCGAAACCGGGGCCAAAACCAGCTGAGAACATCGCAATTCCTTTCGTTTGATTCGATGCATCTTGTACCTATCACGATACATCGTTTTTGCAATGCCTAGCCGTTCTAACTTCAACTCAAAGCCAACTCACAGATCTGATGACGGCCTGAGTCGTACGTTGTTCACATGAACGCAGCGGGCGCCGCCTACGACATCGTCATTCGCAACGGCCTCATCGCCGATGGGTTGGGCGGCGCGCCCTTCCGAGGCGATGTCGCAGTTCAGGACGGGTTGATCGCGGCGGTCGGCACCGTGGACGGGACCGGCGCCCGGGAGATCGACGCCACCGGCCTGCTCGTCACCCCGGGCTTCGTGGACCTGCACACGCACTACGACGGACAGGCCATCTGGTCCGACCGGATGACCCCGTCTTCCGCTCACGGCGTAACCACCGCGGTGATGGGCAACTGCGGCGTCGGCTTCGCGCCCTGCCGTCCGGACGATCACGACGTACTGGTCGACGTGATGGCCGGCGTCGAGGACATCCCCGGCGTGGTGATGGTCGACGGCCTGCCGTGGACCTGGGAGACCTTCCCCGAGTTCCTCGACGCCGTCGATGCCGGACGCCGCGACATAGACGTGGCCGCGTTCCTCCCGCATTCACCGCTGCGGGTGTACGTGATGGGCGAGCGTGGCGTAAATCGAGAGCCCGCAAGTGCGGAAGACCTGGCGCTGATGCGCAAGCTCGCGGCCGAGGCCGTGGAGTGCGGTGCGCTGGGCTTCGCATCCTCGCGGCTGACGCTGCACAAGACCTCGGGCGGCCAACCCATCCCCAGCCACGACGCGGCACAGGTCGAGATCGAGGCCATCGCGCGCGGTGTGCAGGACGGCGGCGGCGGACTGATCCAGTTCGTGCCGGATCTGCTGGCCGGCGACTACGAAGTCGCGCTGAAGACGGTGTTCGACGTCGCCGCCGACGTCGGCCTGCCCGTCACGTTCACGCTGGCCGTCGGCAATGCCGGGCCGGCCACGTTCGAAGACGCGCTGCGGATGGTCGAGAAGGCCAATAGCGATGGCGGCTCGATTTCCGCGCAGATATTTCCCCGGCCCATCGGCCTGGTCATCGGCCTGGAGTTGTCCGGCAATCCGTTCGTGCTGTACCCGTCATACCGCGAGATCGCCGACCTGCCGTTGGCCGAACGCGTCGCCGAGATGCGCAAACCCGAAGTACGCCAACGCATCCTGAACGACACGGCCGCCGCGGACGGCCACCCGCTGATGTTCGCGGCGCAGGCGTGGGACTACATGTTCCCGCTGGGCACTCCCCCGAATTACGAACCGGCACCGTCGGATTCGATCGCCGCGCGGGCCGCCGCCCGCGGCGTCAGCCCGCTCGAAGAGGCCTACGACCGGGTCCTGGACGACGACGGTCACGCCATGCTCCTGGTCACCCTCGCCAATTTTCGCGACGGTTCCCTCGACACCGTCGCCGAACTGATCCAGCGCGACGACGTCATCCTGGGCCTCGGCGACGGCGGCGCCCACTACGGAATGATCTGCGACGCTTCATTTCCCACGTACCTGCTGACGCACTGGGTGCGCGACCGCGCCGCCGGCCGGCTGGACCTGGCACACGCCATCAAGGAGCTGACGTCGGTGCCGGCGCGCGTCGCCGGCCTGAACGACCGTGGCCGGATCGCGGTGGGCTACAAGGCCGATCTCAACGTGATCGACCAGGGCGCGCTGACGCTGCACAAGCCGACCATCGCACACGACCTGCCCGCCGGCGGGCGCCGCCTGGACCAGACCGCCGACGGCTACGTCGCGACCATCGTGTCCGGCGAGATCATCGCCGAGAACGGCGTACCCACCACTGCCCGGCCGGGACGGCTGGTGCGCGGCCGGCAACCCGCACCGGCGTGAGCAACGGCGACCTATCCTGGCCTCATGAGCGCGAAGGTCGATCTCGAAAAACTCGGCGACACCCTGGCCGACTTCCCGGTCGGCTTTCTGATCACCGTCGGTGACGATTTCCGCCCGCACACCGTGGCCGTCACGCCGGTATTCGTGGGCGGGTCGCTGGCCATCGAACCCGTCGGAAACACCACGCAGCGCAATGCCGGCGCCCACCCGGCCGTGACGGTACTGCTGCCGCCGCGGGAACCCACGGGCTACTCGCTGATCGTCGACGGGACCGCCGAGGCGACCGAAGCCGGCCTGCGCGTGGTGCCGACTCGCGCCGTGTTGCATCGCAGCCCCGACGGCGTCCACGACTGCGTCTCGCTCAAGGAAAGCTGAGTTATCCACAGGCTGACGCCGCGGGGACTGTCGCCGTCTGCCGCTTTCGGCTGCTATTGAGCGATGACAGAGATCGAACGCATCCGTGCGGCCGGTGGCGGGGTGGTTTCCGCGGCACAGCTTCGCACGGCCGGCTGGTCTCACCTACGGATCAAGAAGCTGCCCGGCAATCGCGGAGGTCAGGCAGCCGCATCCTCGCCTGCCGAACCCGAGGGGGCACCGCCGGCAGGTTTGTCGGGGCCGCCGGGCGCCGGTGCAGGAGTCGTTGACTTGTCGGGTCGCCCGATGGCCGCCTCGGTCTGAGCGGACTTGGTACCCGGCCGAACCTTGTTGCCCGACTTGACCTTTCCGGCCTTCTTGTCCGGCTTGCCGGTCGCGCTACCCTGCGTGTCCGGCTTTGCCTCCGGAGTGTTCGCGGTCCCCTGAGTCTTCGAGGCATCCGGAGCCTTGGGGGCCTCCGGGTCGGTCGGCGCTTCCGGCGCTTTCGAAGTGTCCTGGGGCTCGGGAGTTTTCGCGCCATCCGGAGTCTTGGGCGTGTCCTGAGTCTTCGCGGCATCCTGAGTATTCGCGGCATCCGGGGTCTTCGCGGTATCCGGGGTCTTCGCGGTGCCAGCGACTGTGAGCGTGACCGCGTCGGCACTCGGCCCGTCGGCCGCCGGGATGTCGCCGGCAGCTACCCCCTGAACCGCGGCAGTCGGTGCCGCCCCGGTCGCCGCAGTGGTTTTCGCGGCCGCGGTACTCGCCAACGCCGGCGGTACCGGCACCGGAAGGTTAGCCAGCAGATTGTCGAGCCCCTGCTGGATATTCGCGACCAAGGTCGTCGCGAATTGGCCGACGGGACCGGGGAGGGTGGTCAACGGATAGCTGAGATCGTGGATCAGATAGCCGGCCAATCCGCCCTCGGTGTCGGAGCCGAGGAGCCCGTAGACGAGATTGCTGAGTAAGCCGGGGAGGTCCTGAGGAGTCTTGATCGCCGCCTCGATGGTCGCTGCCACGTTGTACGGCAGGAAGCCGACATAGTCGACCAAATCCCACGCCGCCCACACCGGGGCAAGCGGAACATTGTTCAGCGAACTCACGATGCGTCCGGCAGTGGTGGCCCAGAAGGCATCGGTCGCGGCGACGCCGGTGGCCGGGTCGGGCAGCCCGCCAAGGGCGCTCCCGATGGCGTTGGCGATGCCGTCGGCGATGCTGTTGATCAAGCCCGGCTGGGTGGTACCGGGACCCACCGGATACGGCAGCCCGAATGCGATGTTGCCGATGGCGTTGGCTTTGAAGTCCCAGGGGAACGTGTAATACGGGTAGGACTCGGCCGGATTGATGTACCGGTTGACCAGCCAGCTCAACACCGAAGGCGCATAGTCCGGCCGCTGTACCGAGACGGCGATGGCGGTCAGCGCGTCGAACGGCAGCGAGACCAGCGCTTCGATCGGGATGGCGACGCTTCCCGCCAGTCCGTCGACGATCCAGCCGGCGCCCGCCAGCGCA
Source organism: Mycobacterium sp. HM-7 (assembly GCF_053852335.1). Lineage (NCBI taxonomy): Bacteria > Bacillati > Actinomycetota > Actinomycetes > Mycobacteriales > Mycobacteriaceae > Mycobacterium > Mycobacterium sp. HM-7. Next base: position 5,117,574 of record NZ_CM132657.1, read on the forward strand.
TCGGTGATCAACGACGTGGGAACGACGTTGACCTCGACGGTCGGTACGGCACGCTCCGCCGCGCCGATTGACGCGCCGGCCGCGACCACGCCGGCCGCCAGTGCCGCCGCGGCCAACCTGGTGGGCATCAGTCGAATAGAAGCGTTCATGAGAGCGACCCCCTCGGTGGCGTGGCGGGCACCGAAGGTGATGCAGCGCCACAACGGAACCACTATTGACATTCATGTCAATTAGTAGCAGGTTCCCCGCATTCGCGTAGGCCGATCAGCAACCAAACCCAAAGCGGAGTCGATCGGGCCGGCGGCCGCCGCGTTGGCCGCGGCCGGTCACTCGCGGTCGATACCGGTGGCGCCGGAATCCTCCAGCAACCTCTTGAGCACGTCACCCGGATCCCCCTGATTCGGATGCAGCTCATGCGTCGCCACGCCGCCGGATTCGGTCGCCACCCGGTCTGCACCGACGGTGTCCGGCGCCTGCGTCGCCGGTCCGCCGGCAGGGGCCTGACCATCCGTACCGCCTGACGCCGGCCCCTGATCTCCTGGGCCGGACGGCGGGTTGCCGGGGCTGGGCGGCGGATTCCCCGGACCGGCCGGCGGGTTGCCCGGACCGGACGGCGGGTTGCCCGGGCTGGGCGGCTGTTCACCCTGGCCCGACGAGTCGCCATTCTGACCGGAGTCGCCATTCTGACCGGAGTCGCCCTTGCCACCGGAATCGCCCTGACCCCCCTGACCGGACTTCGGCTCCGGATCCTTCAGCTTGTCCTGCAATCGTTTCGCCGTTTCGTTCCGGTGCTTACGCTGCTCCTCATCGGGCTCGGTCGAGGCGTCGAAACACCCGGCGGGCGCCTGCTGCACGACAGTCAGCGCCTCTTGCCACAGCGGCTTCGCCTGGTCGCGGTGCTTCTCCGAGTTCTTCACATCGCCGCGGGCCTCCAGCACCACGGCGAGGTTCACGCGCACCGGGCACGACTCTGCCTGGTCGACCAGTGCCAGCGCTTTCTTGAACTCGCCCTCCGCGTCTGTCAGTTTCCCTTCCAACAGAAGGCGGTCGCCGTCGGCGAAATAGGCCTTGTAAGAGTCGATCACGTTGAAGGACTTGAGTTTCCGTACATCGCCGGCCATCCCGTAGGAGTCGTACGCGGCGTAATCCGACTTCGCGGACTGCCCGTAAGCGACCATCATGACCAATTTGACGGCGATCCCCAACACCAGCAGAGCCGGCAGCACCGAGATCACCAGCAGCTTGCGCCGCAATACTTTTCGGTGCGGGCCGGACGAGAAGTACCCGCCGACCGCCGCGACGGCCGTCTGCCACACCGCTGGCATCTGCATCATGCGCCCCGCACCTTCGTCATGCGCGAGACCCGGTACTCACGCGCCATGGCGAAGAGCTCATAGCCCAGCAACAGCATCGCGATGGCCGTGAAGATCCAGTAGAACTCGGTGCGCTCGCCCGGCAGCGAAACCTGTTGCCGCTCGGCGGATGCCTTCGCATCGATCGCGGGGACGATGGTGGCCGTCGAATCGCCGGGCGACCGGTGGTAGTACGGCAGTTTCAGCTGGCCGGCGACGGTCTTCAACGACGCCTCGTCCAACACCGAGAGGAACTGTCCGCCACTCGCGTCCGGGAAATAGGACATCTCACCGTTCGCCGCGAGCCTGCTGGCCACCCGGCCACCGCCCGTCGTGCCGTAACCGAGCACCGCGCCGCCGGCGATCAGCCCCGCGGGGATGTCGAACTTCGTCGCCGACCGCTTCGAAACACCGGCCCCCTCACCGAGATAGAAGACCACGTTGCTCGAACCCGGGTACTGGCGGTGGGCCAGCTCCAACTGTCGCTTGAGCTGCTCGTCGGCCGCACCGACGTCCACCTGATACACCGAATCGAAGTCCGACTGGTAGGCCGAATAGCCCTTGAGCAGTGCCCGCAGACTCCAGACGTCATCCGACAGCGGCCAGTCGACACGGGCCTTCGTCGCGAACGACGTGATCGAGAACCGCCCCGACGGGTACTGGTCGACAATCGACTGCATGTCGGCCCGAATCCCGGCCATCCGGAACTGGTTGTTCCCGTAGTCCTCGGCCTTGGAGTTGAGGGAGCGATCGACGACGAAGAACACGTTGACGTTGCGGCCGGCCGCCGCTGCCGCCGCGGCAGACTGGTCCGAAACATGTTTGTCGCCTTCGACTCCCGGCCGTGCGGCCGCCGCGAACAGGCACACAATCACCAAGGTCAGCAAGCTCCAGCGCAACACCACCTTGCGCTGGCTGCCTTTCCCGACGACCACCAGCACCCGGTAGAGCGTGAACATGCGCAATATCAGGGTCAGCCCGGCAAGGAGCAGGAAGACCCACCACGCCACCACGGGTTCGAACGTCACCGGCGCACCCCCGCCAGGCTGATCGAGAAGACGATCACGAGGGCCAGCGCCACGGTCAGCACCGTGTTCGGCCGGTCGCGCACCTGCTCGACCAGAATCGTTCCGTCAGAACGCGTGAGCCCGGGCGGGTGGGCCCGGATGTCATCCAGATGGCTGCGCAGTGCCGCGTCCATCGCGTCCTGCTGGGTTCCGCTGTTGCCGCCCTTGGGATCAGCCGCGACATAGCTGATGAACCGTCCCCCGGTGGTCTCCGTGATGCCGCTGAGGGTGCCGGCGGCATCACGCGTCGTCGGGGTCAGCACATTCAGCTGAATACCCGAGGACCTGGCCAGTGACCTCAGCGCGGCGTCGGTGTAGATGGGCGTCGTCGAACCGCCGGCCGGGCCGAGGTAGATCACCGAACGACGGGCATCCGACGTCTTGCCCACGCCTGGAAAACCCTTCATACACAAGGCAAGAGCGTCGTTGACCGTCAACCGGTAATCGGAGTAGTTGACGGCCCGGCCGAACTCGTGTTGCGCACGTTGCAGCGCGGCGACGTCCTCTGGCGAGGGCTTCTGCTCGGCCTTCAGCCGCTCCAGCCCGGCATAGCGGCCCAGTTGTTCCTGGAGATAGGAATAGTCCCGGGTCAGCGGGATCACCCGCAGAGTGCGGGAAGTCAGGCCGAGGCGCTGCGTCTCGAACCTGGCGGCCTGGTCACGGAAATACGACAGCACGACGGACGCGTCATGGGCGGTCGGATCGTCCTCCACGCACAGCATGATGTCCTCCGGGTGTGCCCGGTTGACGTCCGCGGCGGTCGCTTGTGCGCTGACGGGCCGCGCGGTGGCGATGATCGCGCACAGTGAGACGGCAACCGTCGTTGCGGCGATGGCCGCCAACATGATTCGGTACCGGCGATAGGCGCGCGCGTACTCGGGCAGCTCGGTCAGGCGACCGACCCACGCCAGCGGGCGCAACCGCCGCTGCTGTTGCCGAAGCGGCCAGAGGAACGCGACGGCCACGATGACGCCCAGGACCGTCAGTCCCACGACGACGACCCACCACCATCTCAGCTCCATGATCGGATCGCACTCCGCACCTGTGCTGCCGCGACAGCGACGTCGGGATGGTCGACAACGTCGAATTGCCGGGTGTACAGGGCCTGCACGATGGGCGCCGCCGCGGCCGCGGGCCCGCGCTCCACCTCACCCAACGTCATGTACTGGGCCCGTACCCCAGTGCGGTAGAACACGAAATTCCGGAGTATGCGGCTCATTTCGGCATACGCCTGGCGGCTGCTCAGCTCACCGGCACGGTATCGGTCGGCCACCTGCCCGACCGCGGAACCGAACTTGCGCTGCAGCACCCGAGCGCTGATGTCGCGGATCACCGGGATCGTGCGCAGTCGTTCCACGGGGAGTGTCCACACCACCACGCCGCCGAACCATCCGATCACCCCGAGGATCAGCAGGATGCCGAGCACCAGCCAGAGCGCCGAGTACGGCAACGGCGCCACGATCCACTTCAGAAAGTCATTTGCCACGGCCGGCCTTCTTCAACATCAGGGTGACGGCGTTGAACAACTCACCGCTGCCGGAGACGCGGGCGCACGGAATCGCGGAACTGTTGACGTACTGCTCGAAGGCCGCCTCCCGCGCCGCCTCGGCCCGCCGGTAGGCCTCCAGTACCCGGTGTCCCAGAATCTCCTCGCGCAGTAGCGTTCTGCCGCTGTCGACGTCATATCCCTCACCGCCGAATCCCGGCGCTCCGATCAGCGGGGCATCGCGCACCGTCACCCAGTACACGTCGTGCCGCGCCGCCAGTTTGCGGAACTGCTCGTCGAGTGCCGACCCGACGTCGGGTTCGTCGGAAATGACGAAAACGATGTGCCTGCGCCGGAAATGGTGCTGCACATAGTCCAGTTGCGCGCAGATATCGCTGCGGCCGCTGTCCGCCACGTGGTGCCGGTTGACGCGTTCCAGGATGTGTTCGAGGTGTGCCTCGCCACGCCGGTTCGGCATGTGCGCCGAACCCGTCGCATCTCCGTACACCAAACCCATCTCGTCGCCCTTGCTGATGGCGATGAGCCCCACCAGCCCAACGGCATTGAGCACCACCCGCTGCTTGACCTCACCACCGGCCGCCAGCGCCAGCATGTTTCGGCCGAGGTCCGTGACCATCAGGATTCGCTGTTGGCGGTACGAGACGAATCGCTTGACCAACACCTCCGGCGAGCGCGCCGACGCTTTCCAGTCGATATCGCGGACGTCGTCACCCGGGACATACGGGCGCAGATCGTCGAACTCGAGACTCCGCCCCTGGAACATCGAGCGATGCTCGCCTTCGAGCAGCCCGCGGGACACCCCGTTCGGACCCGACAGCCGATTACCGGCCAGGGTCTGCGCCTTGACCTCCTGCAGTAGAACGCCCATCGGCTAAGGAGTTCGGACTGCCTGAATGACGTTGTCTATCAACACTTCCGGGGTGACGTTCTGGGCCACCGCCTCGAACCCGAGAATCAGCCGGTGCCGCAGCACCCGGTGCGCCAGTGCTTTCACGTCGTCGGGCAGCACGTGGTTGCGGCCGGACAGGAGTGCCAACGCCCGCGCCGCCTTGCAGAAGGCGATGGTGGCGCGCGGACTGGCGCCGTACTCGATGAGCCGGGCCAGATTCGCCGGCAGGTACTGCTGCGGGGTGCGGGTCACCGCGACGATCTGGGTGATGTAGTTGACGATCGCCGGATCAAGGTAGACCCGCCTGACCACGTCCCGGATGTAGAGGATGTCGTCGAGCGAAGCCACCGGGGCGGTCCGGTGATTGGTGTAGACGCCGGCGTCGATCCGGAAGACCATCTCCGCCTCTTCACGCGGATTCGGATAGGTGAGGATTTCCTTGAACATGAACCGGTCCATCTGCGCCTCGGGCAGCGGATAGGTCCCCTCCTGGTCGACCGGGTTCTGCGTCGCGAGCACCAGGAACGGCTCGGGAATCTTGTAGACGTCGCCCGCGATGCTGGTCTGGCGCTCCTCCATCGCCTCGAGCATGGCGCTCTGGGTTTTCGCACTCGACCGGTTGATCTCGTCCAGCAGCACGATGTTGGCGTGGACCGGACCCAGCTGGGTGTGGAAGACGCCTTTGGACGCGTCGAAGATCTGGGTTCCGATGATGTCGCTGGGCAGCAGGTCCGGTGTGCACTGGATGCGCCGGAATTTGGCCTGCACCGCGTCGGCGACCGCCCGGGCCGCCGTCGTCTTGGCAAGTCCCGGAACGCTTTCCAGCAAAACGTGGCCACCGGTGAACAGCCCGATCAACAGACTCTGTTGCAGCCCGGCCTGCCCCACCACCTTGGCCGCGAATGCCCCGGATACCGCGTGCACCACCGTACGGGCGCGGTCGAGCTCTTCCCGCGTCGGCTGCGGCTGCATCGTGTTCGTCGGGGCGCTCATCCGTGCTCAATTCTCTTCGTGCAAGCGCTCATCGGCCGAACCACTTCACGGTCAACGGATCCTGTGACATGTCGATCTGGCCCATCAACGGGACGAACTGCTTGCCCTGCACCGTCGCGCCACTGGTGCTCGTCGCGGTGATGGTCCACTGTGACGTCCCCATGGTGCGCACCGTCAGATCGAACGGGGTGAACGTGTACTTGACCTGGCTCAGATCGGCCGGCGCTTCCCAGTGCACGGTGCCGTCGACGAGCGTCGGATTCGGCATGGCATTGGGGCAGCCGGGCGTCGACAGCGCTGTGGACTTGGCACATTCGGCGATGGAGGCGGCCACCGCCTGTTTGGCCGCCTCCGAGCCGGCCTCACTGAGCTGCATCTGTGCGCCGACACTGAGGCCGACGCCGGAGGCGACCAATCCGTCGAGCAACACCGGCCGCGCCGTCGACACCGTCAGATACTTGCTCGACGAGCCCAGATCGAGCCACCCCGGAAACACATACACCGGCGCATTGCTCGGCGCGGGCTTGCCGAACAACGTGAGCGGCGCGGCCGGCAGCGGCTGGCCGGTGGCGGGGTTGTTGATCTGGATACCGCCCGTCGCACCCAGATTCACCTTGACGCTGGCCGTGGCGAGCTTCCAGCCGCTGTCGTCCTTCTTCACCATCAAGGTCTGGTCGGCGGTCTGCTCACCGAAGTTGACGGAGACGTGCACCTGGGCCATGGGACCGGTCTCGTTGGCGCTCAGAATCCGGATGTTGGTGATGGGCCATTTCGCCGTCTGCTGCTTCAGCACATCGTCGGTGAGGAAGTCCTTGGATGCGGGCTGGTCGGCGCCGAATGCCAAGGCGGCGCCCGCATCTCCCTTCGAGAGCGCTTCCAGGTATCCCTTGACCGCGGCCTCCGCGGAACTCGCGCCGCCACCGCCGGGACCGCCCGAGCCGCCGCCGGAAAACGACACGATCGCCACGACGATGCCCACCACCAGGAGCACCGCGAGGGTGGCGCCGCCGGTGATGAACAGTGCCTTCTTGTTCTTGGCCGGCTGTGTCGGCTGCGCGTATCCGGGTTGCGGAAAGTGCTGGAACTGCTGCTGCGGCGCACCGGGCCAGCCCACCTGCGGCGGCGGACCCTGAGGCCCTGCCGACTGCGGCGTACCTACCGGAGCCGGTCCACCCCACTGCGGCGCGGGCGGCGGCTGCCGGTAACCGTGGTGCTGCGGTGTCGGTCCATCAACCGGATTGGGGCCCCCGAACTGCGACTGCGGTGGTTGCGTCACGCGACGAAGCCACCTTCACGAAGCGTCACCAATTGAACCTCCCCCTCTCCCCGTGCCGACTTGCGCCGGCGACCCGACGGTATCACCTCTCCAGGTGGACCTCCGACGCACGAAAAAGCCCCGACTCGCAAGCGAGCCGGGGCTTTCCCGTAAAGAGAGCTGGACTTAGAAGTCCATACCGCCCATGCCACCGGTCGGGTCGCCCGCGGGTGCGGACGCCTTCTCCGGCTTGTCGGCGACGACGGCCTCGGTGGTGAGGAACAGCGCCGCGATGGACGCCGCGTTCTGCAGCGCCGAGCGGGTGACCTTGACCGGGTCGGCAACGCCGGCGGCCAGGAGGTCTTCGTACACGTTGGTCGCGGCGTTCAGGCCGTGACCGGCGGGCAGGTTCGACACCTTCTCGGCGACGACGCCCGGCTCCAGACCACCGTTGAAGGCGATCTGCTTGAGCGGAGCCGACAGCGCGACACGCACGATGTTGGCACCGGTCGCCTCGTCACCCTCGAGCTTCAGCTCGTCGAGCGCCGGGGACGACTGCAGCAGGGCCACGCCACCACCGGCGACGATGCCCTCTTCGACGGCAGCCTTCGCGTTGCGGACGGCGTCCTCGATGCGGTGCTTGCGCTCCTTGAGCTCCACCTCGGTGGCAGCTCCGGCCTTGATGACTGCAACGCCACCGGCCAGCTTGGCCAGGCGCTCCTGCAGCTTCTCGCGGTCGTAGTCGGAGTCGCTGTTCTCGATCTCGGCACGGATCTGGGCCACCCGGCCGGCGATGGCATCGGAGTCGCCCGAGCCCTCGACGATGGTGGTCTCGTCCTTGGTGACGACGACCTTGCGGGCGGTACCCAGCAGCGTGATGTCGGCGGTGTCGAGCGAGAGGCCGACCTCTTCGCTGATGACCTGGCCACCGGTGAGGATCGCCATGTCCTGCAGCATCGCCTTGCGACGGTCACCGAAGCCCGGGGCCTTGACGGCGATGGACTTGAAGGTGCCGCGGATCTTGTTGACCACCAGGGTCGAAAGGGCTTCGCCCTCGACGTCCTCGGCGATGATCAGCAGCGGCTTGCCCGACTGGATGACCTTCTCCAGCAGCGGCAGCAGGTCCTTGACGGTCGAGATCTTCGACGAGACGAGCAGGATGTACGGGTCCTCGAGGACCGCTTCCTGACGCTCGGCGTCGGTCACGAAGTAGCCCGAGATGTAGCCCTTGTCGAAGCGCATGCCCTCGGTGAGCTCCAGCTGCAGGCCGAAGGTGTTGGACTCCTCGACGGTGATGACACCCTCGTTGCCGACCTTGTCCATGGCCTCGGCGATCAGGTCACCGATGGACTGGTCACCGGCCGAGATACCGGCGGTGGCAGCGATCTGCTCCTTGGTGTCGATCTCCTTGGCGGACGCCAGCAGGCGAGCGGTGACCGCCTCGACGGCCTTCTCGATGCCGCGCTTCAGGCCGAGCGGGTTGGCGCCCGCAGCGACGTTGCGCAGGCCTTCGCGAACCAGGGCCTGGGCCAGCACGGTGGCGGTGGTGGTGCCGTCGCCCGCGACGTCGTCGGTCTTCTTGGCGACCTCTTTGACCAGCTCAGCGCCGATCTTCTCGTACGGGTCCTCCAGCTCGATCTCCTTGGCGATGGACACACCATCGTTGGTGATCGTGGGGGCGCCCCACTTCTTCTCCAGGACGACGTTGCGACCCTTGGGGCCCAGCGTCACCTTTACCGCGTCGGCGAGGGCGTTCAGCCCGCGCTCGAGGCCGCGACGGGCCTCTTCGTCATACGCAATTGTCTTGGCCATTGCGAAGTAATTCCTCCGGTTGGGAATTGCACGTCTTTGGTCAGGCGCAGCGCCCGCGACGGACGACCTGGGCTGTGCTCGCAGATGCGGCCCCGGCCTCACTGTCCCGACCTAGCACTCACCTATCGAGAGTGCCAAGGTTGTTTTTAGCACTCTGGCAGTGCGAGTGCAAGGTCGTTCGCCATCCGCGCAAGCGCCAGGGCAACGGCGGGTAACAGGGTGGATCAGGAGGCCGACCGGTATTGCGCCACCTGCGTCACGTATTCGTCGAGCAGTCGCAGCGACTCGCCCTCATCCACCGAGGGCAGGAACAATCCGAGCTGCCCGTAACCGAGGGCTTCGGCGGCCTGCCAGTAGTCGGCCTTCACCGGCGCCCCGAACATGGCCAGCGGAACGTCGCGACCGGCGGCCTCACGCATCTGTCCGATGCGTTCGGCCAGCACATCCCGGGGCAGCGGGTTGGAGATCCAGCCGGCACCGTGCCGCACGACCCGTTTGACGGTGGCATCCGAATTCCCGCCGACGTAGATCGGCGGGTGCGGCTTCTGCACCGGCTTCGGGCGGCAGTACGACGAATCGAAGTTGACGAACTTCCCGTGATATTCGGCGGGTTCCTCGGTCCAGAGCTCCTTGATCGCCTCGATGCTCTCGTCCAGCCGGGCGCCCCGCGTCTTCGGATCGGTGCCGTGATCACGCATCTCCTCGAGGTTCCACCCGGCGCCGACACCGAGGGTGAACCGGCCGCCGGAGATGAGGTCGATGCTCGCCGCTTCCTTTGCGGTGTGGATCGGGTCGCGCTGGATCAGCAGGGCGACGCCGGTGAACAGTTCGATCGTGGAAGTCACCGCGGCGGCAGCGGCGAGCGTGACGAATGGGTCGAGGGTGTTGTAGTACCAGGGCGGCAGGTCACCGCCGTTCGGATACGCGGATTCCCGGCTCGCCGGGATGTGACTGTGCTCGGCGACGATCAGCGACGCGAAGCCCCGGTCCTCGATCGCCCGCGCCAAGGTCACCGGGTCGATGGTGTCGTCGTCCACGAACGTGGCGATTCCGAACTTCATGCGGCCGACGCTACTCCCGACGCGGCCGCAGGCCATCCATCATCAACTCGACCACCCGATCGGCAGATTCGGGGTTGTAGCGCTGTGCGGCCTGCGCCGCCACGAGCAGCGTCTTCACGTCAGCGGCCGTGACATCCACACGAACGGCGCCGGCCCCTTGGGCAGCCGCCAGCAGCTCCCCCAGCATCGCCCGGAATTCCTCCTCGACGTCAGGCACCAGCGTGTTGACGTCGATCCCGAGCCCGGCGAGCGCGTCGACCAGACCCTGATCGGTTTCGCCCCACCGGACCATCGAACGCAGGAAGTCGAACAGCGCGTCGCCCGGCGCGTCCGACGCCAGACAGGCGCGGCCGGCACCCATTACGACTTCCAGCCGATCCTCGATCACCGCGCGGTAGAGGTCGTCCTTGGTCGGGAAATGCCGGTAGACGGTGCCGGCGCCGACGCCCGCCCGGCGGGCGATCTCGTCGATGGGCACCGAGAGGCCCTCGTCAGCGAAGGTCTGATAGGCGACTTCGAGCACGCGAGCCCTGTTCCGGGCCGCGTCGGCACGCAGCGGACGCTTCGGCTTGCAGATCATCATGCTCCCGGGAACAAATAAAACGGGGCGACCGTTCCGGATATGTGAAGCATCCGGGGCGCTCGCCCCGGATAAGGCCAAGGCTACCGAGGAACCGTCATGACCAAGTGGACAACCGCCAGCATTCCCGACCAGACCGGACGCACTGCCGTCATCACCGGAGCGAATACCGGACTCGGCTACGAGACCGCCGCGGCACTCGCGGCCAAGAACGCACACGTCGTGCTCGCCGTCCGCAATCTCGACAAAGGCAAGGACGCCGTCGACCGCATCCGGCAGGCCACCCCCGATGCCGACGTCGTTCTCCAGGAACTCGACCTCAGCTCGTTGCAGTCGGTTCGGGAAGCCGCCGAACAGCTGAAAGCGGAGTACCCGGCGATCGACCTGCTGATCAACAACGCCGGCGTGATGTGGACACCGAAGCAGACCACCGCCGACGGCTTCGAGATGCAGTTCGGCACCAACCACCTGGGACACTTCGCGCTCACCGGGCTGCTGCTCGACCAACTCCTGACGGTCCCCGGTTCTCGCGTCGTGACCGTCAGCAGCCTGGGCCACCGGATTCGCGCCGCCATCCACTTCGACGACCTGCAGTGGGAACGGCGCTACAACCGGTTGGAGGCGTACGGCCAGGCCAAGCTCGCCAACCTGCTCTTCACCTATGAACTACAGCGACGACTGACGGGCGCGGAGACCGTCGCCCTCGCCGCGCACCCAGGCGGATCGAGCACCGAACTGATGCGGCACATCCCCATACCGCCTGCCGTCGTTGCGCCCGTCGCAGAACGGCTGTTCCAGAGTGCGGCCATGGGGGCCCTGCCCACCCTGCGCGCCGCGACCGACCCGGCCGCATACGGCGGCCAGTACTACGGGCCGGATGGACGGTTCCAGCAGACCGGGTACCCGAAGGTCGTCGGCTCGAGCGACCAGTCGCATGACACCGAGCTGCAGCAGCGGCTGTGGACGGTGTCCGAAGAACTTACCGGTGTGACGTTCCCGGTCTGAGCAGAACGAAGTCCTGTGGGTTGCGCGACAGGAGGTTTCGCGCAACCCACAGGACTGCCTGGCGTCTCGGCCCCGAAGAGTCTCAGTAGCCGATATTCAGCAGACCGTTGCGGCCGTCGCCCACGGTGACGACGCCGCCGCTCCCGTTACCGATGTTCAGGATCCCGGTGCTCCCGTTGCCGATATTGGCGACGCCGGTGTTGCCGTTGCCCAGGTTCAGGATGCCCTTGTTCCCGAAACCAAAATTGAGGACGCCGGTGTTGAGGGCGCCGCCGTTGAGCACACCGTCGTTGCTGCCAGGCCCGAGGTTGATGCCAGAGTCGGCGGAAGCCGCGCCTGCACCGAGCAGCGCGATTGCGCCAGCACCGACCACTGCCGCCCCCAACAGGACGGTTGAACGGATCATCGACATGACTTCTCCTTCGCTAGCCTGAATGTGGATGCACCAAGAGTAGACAGTTATCGAGCCGATGAGAAGCGATTTCAGCAAATAACGCTACTTGCTCACGCGAATCCACAAGCCGACACCGGCAACAAGTCCGCGCAAACATCTCACAACGAGCGCGTACCTCCAATAATCATTCAATCTGACTAATTTTCAACATAATTCACGAACTACTCGACGCGCGAGAATTGACGATCCGCACGAATTTCAGACCGCCCGATCGATGGACTCGCGCGCTACGGCCGCAAATACAACGACTACGGCAAATATAACTCTGCGACTGGCCATTTACGCGCTCGAGCAATTGCGTAACATCACCGAGCCCTCAAGGTGGTTTGCTGCTGGATCACGGCAAACCCACCCTCGCCCCGAGGCCGGCGATCCTTCGCGATCCCGCGAGGCGCCCGGAGAACGTCAGATCGGTTGCGCACCACAGAACTGAACGTGTTCTAAATTTCTCCCACGCAGCAACCATGCCGACCGCCCGACGGCGGACCGCGACCACGGCGCCCCGGAACCGATGCCTCGTCAAAATATGCACGACAGCCGACTTTTCCGCAGGTGAGAATGCCTTTTCCACGATGCATCCGGTACCCACGGTCCGTCGATATGAACGGGCGCACACTTTCCCCAAGATGTTCACAGCTTTCGATTACGAGTGTTAGTCTCGCCACGTTTATTTACGGGGGTGTTGTTTCTCACACCCATGCGCGAGGAGGATCGTGGGCAAGCACAGGGCAGTGGGGACGAACAGCTGGTGGAGCGCGGCAGGCCCGCTCGCGGCCGCGGGGTTGACGAGCGCGGCATTCGCCAGCGCCGGCGTCATGCTGCTACTGGGGCCCGATTCTCCGACGATGCAGTCCGTCACCGCAGACATCAGGCTGGTCAACACCGAGAGCTCCACCGGCGACGGTGGCGCCAAGTCGGGCAACGCCGGCGCCGCCAAGGCGAGCGACGGCAAGACCAAGAACCCGAGCAAGCCGAAGCCGTCGACCAAGCCGTCCACGAAGCCGTCCACGAAGCCGAAGCCGTCCGCCGAATCCGGTGAGACGCCGTCGTCCGGCAGCGCGACCGACACCCCGCGCACCCCGCGCCAACAGGCCCAAGACCGCATGCGCCAGTACGCGGACGACGCCAGAAAAGCCCTGAACGACATCACCCGGGGCATCAAGCCGCCCAAGCACGCCACCCCCGGCACGGGCAGCCACTCGCGGGGTCCGCGCCCCACGGCCGCACAGAAGCCCGATCCGGCGGACAAGGCGAACTCCGCCTCGGCCGTCGGCCCCAAGCAGCAGCCCCACACCGGCACAACCGCGGGCACCTCGGCCGGCGCCGCGACCCCGACGGTCCCGAGCGGCCCGTCCACTCCGGCAACCCCGTCCGCGCCGGCGGCCCCGGGAGCCGGCGCGGTCATGACGGCGCCCACGACCAAGACGTTCAACCCGATCACCGGCCTGCTGTCAGCGGTCGGCCTGGGCACGATGCTGGCACCCGACGCGCCGACCCACCCCGATCAGATGCCCGGCGTCTGGGCCTTGATGGCCTGGGTGCGCCGCCAGGTCGAGTACGGCGCCCCCAAGCGGTTGCACCCGGGCGCCCCGCAATCCGTGGCTGCCACCGCCCCGCCGACCACGGCCAACCCCCTGGGCACTGTCAACCCCCTCTCGGCGACCAACCCGCAGACTGCACCCGCTCCGCAGGGGCCCGTCAACCCGCTCGCGGCCGTCAACCCGCTGGCCGCTGTCGGCCCGCTGGCCCTGCCCACGTTCGTCGACCCGACGGTGATCGTCGCCAACTGGATTTACCAGAACGTGCACTTCGGCGTGCAGGCCTGGATCAACAGCCCCATCGGCTTCGTGGTCGACACCGGGATCAACCTCCTCGCCGGCCAATACCTGATCGGCAACGGCACCAACGGCAACCTGATCACCCCCAACGGCGGCAACGGCGGCATCTGGTTCGGTGACGGTGGTAAGGGCTACTCGAGCGGCCTGCCCGGAGTAACCGGCGGCAACGGCGGCAACGCCCGCGGCTTCGGCAACGGCGGCTCGGGCGGCGCCGGCTACTCGGGCTTCGGCATCTTCACGCCGACTGCCGGTGGCAACGGTGGCGACGCCGGAGGGATCGGTCACGGCGGCGCCGGCGGCAAGGGCGGCGACGGTGCCACCGGCGCCGACGGCCTTGCCGCGCTGGGCCAGAACGGCGGCAACGGCCAGACCGGCGCCAACGGCGGCGACGGCGGCAACGGCGGCCACATCTTCGGCATCGGCGGACGCGGTGGTGCCGGCGGGAAGGCCGGTAACGGCGGTCACGGCGGCTCGGGCGTGCTCGGCGGCGGAGCACTCGGTGGTGGCGGAAACGGCGGCAATGGCGGAAACGGCGGCGTCGGCGGCAAGGGTGGCAAAAAGGTCGGGCTCATCGGAACCGTCGGCGCCGGCGGCACCGGTGGCGCAGCCGGATTCGCCGGAAACGGCGGCAACGGGTCCGACGGCAGTTCCTCGCTGATCCCGGACGGCGGCAAGGGCGGTGACGGCGGCAACGCCGGTACTGCGGGCGCCGGCGGGTTCAACGGCAGCGGCACGAAGCAGGCCGCCACCGGTAACGCCAGTGCCACCGGCGGCAACGGCGGTAAGGGCGGCAACGGATTCGACACCATCACCGCGATCGGCGTCGCGGGTAACGGCGGCGCCGGCGGTAACGGCGGTTCCGGCGGAACCTCGGGCAACGGCGGTAGCGGCGGCGCCGGCGGCACCGGCGGTAACGGCGCGAATGGTCTTGCCGCGCTTGGCGAAAACGGCCCCAACGGTGGTCACGGCGGTAGCGGTGGTAACGGTGGCGCTGGCGGCACGCAGGCCGGGAACGGCGGCAAGGGCGGTGTCGGTGGCGACGCCGGCAACGGTGGCAGCGGCGGCTCGGGCGTGCTCGGCGGCGGAGCCCTCGGCGGCGGCGGTAGCGGCGGCAACGGCGGTAGCGGCGGCGTCGGCGGTAAGGGCGGCGCAGCAGCCCATGGCACCGTCGGAGCCGGCGGCCAGGGCGGGGCAGCCGGCAGTGGCGGCGACGGCGGTAACGGCTCCAATGGCAGCTCGTCGCTGATCCCGGACGGCGGCAAGGGCGGTAACGGCGGTAATGCCGGCACCGCGGGTGCCGGTGGCTTCAACGGCAACGGGCAGAACCAGGCCGCGACGGGCAACGCCAGCGCACACGGCGGCAACGGTGGCAAGGGCGGCAACGGATTCGACACCATCACCGCGATCGGCGTCGCGGGTAACGGCGGCGCAGGCGGTAACGGCGGCTCCGGCGGATCCAACGGCAACGGGGGCAACGGCGGCGCCGGTGGCACCGGTGGCAGCGGCGCAGATGGTCTTGCCGCGCTTGGCGAAAACGGCCCGAACGGCGGTAATGGCGGCGCGGGCGGCACCGGTGGTGCCGGCGGAACCAGCGCCGGCAACGGGGGTAGCGGCGGCGTCGGCGGCAACGCCGGTAACGGCGGCAGCGGCGGCTCGGGCGTGCTCGGCGGCGGAGCCCTCGGCGGCGGCGGCAAGGGCGGAAACGGCGGCAGCGGCGGTGTCGGCGGTAAGGGCGGCGCAGCGGCTCACGGCACCGTCGGTAGCGGCGGCAAGGGTGGCAACGCCGGAAACGGCAGCAACGGCGGCAACGGCTCCGACGGCAGCTCGTCATTGATCCCGGACGGCGGCAAGGGCGGTGACGGCGGGAACGCCGGCACCTCGGGCGCCGGCGGCTTCAACGGCGCGGGTGCCAACCAGGCCGCCAGCGGCGCGGGTGGCAATGGCGGCAACGGCGGTAAGGGCGGCAACGGATTCAACACCATCACCGCGATCGGCATCGCGGGTAACGGCGGCGCAGGCGGCAACGGCGGCTCCGGCGGATCCAACGGCAACGGCGGCACCGGCGGCGCCGGCGGCACCGGTGGCAGCGGCGCCAATGGTCTTGCCGCACTTGGCGAAAACGGCCCGAACGGCGGTAATGGCGGTGCCGGTGGCACCGGTGGTGCCGGTGGCACCAACGCCGGCGACGGTGGTAGCGGCGGTGTCGGTGGCAACGCCGGTAACGGCGGCAGCGGTGGCTCGGGCGTGCTCGGCGGCAACACCGGCGGTTCCGGTGGTGCGGGCGGCACCGGCGGCGCCGGCGGCAAGGGCGGCGCGGCGGCCCACGGCAACGTCGGTGCCGGCGGCCGCGGCGGCAAGGCCGGAAGCGGTGGCACCGGTGGGGCCGGTTCGGACGGCATCTCGTCGATCCAGCGCGACGGAGGCAAGGGCGGTACCGGTGGCACCGCGGGCGGCGCCGGGGCCGGCGGCTTCAACGGCAACGGCGCCAACCAGGCCGCCAGCGGAGCGGGCGGTGTCGGAGGTGACGGCGGCAAGGGCGGCAACGGCTTCGACGCCCTCACCGTCCTCGGCACCGCGGGCCGCGGCGGCGACGGCGGCGCAGGCGGTTCGGGCGGCGTGACCGGCGACGGTGGTGCGGGCGGGGCAGGCGGAACCGGTGGCGACGGCGCCAACGGAACCATCGGGGCCTTGCTGGGGGCCACCGGCCTGTCGGGCACCAGCGGCGGTGCCGGCGGTAACGGTGGCATCGGCGGTGCCGGCGGCACCGTCTCGGGCGTCGGCGGCGGAGGCGGTGCCGGCGGCATCGGCGGTACCGGCGGCAACGGCGGCGTCGGTGGGCTCCCTGCCTTCGGTTCCAACAACGCGGCCGGTATCAGCGGCGGTGGTGGCTTCGGTGGCACGGGCGGCGCAGGCGGTGCCGGTGGCACCGGTGGTGCAGGCGGAACGTCCGTGAACGGCCTCGACGGCGCCGGCGGTACCGGCGGCACCGGCGGCAATGGTGGTCTCGGCGGCGACGGCCAGACCGGCGCGAACGGCATCCCGTTCATCAACGGCAATGCTGGTGCCACCGGCGGCGTGGGTGGCCACGGCGGCGCCGCGGGCGCCGGCGGCAACGGCGGCAGTTCCGGCGACAACGTCGGTGGTGCCGGCGGTGGCGGTGGCATCGGTGGAGCGGGCGGCACCGGCGGCGACGGCGGCAACGGTTACAACGACAACATCACCCAGTGGGGCAATGGTGGCAACGGTGGAGCGGGCGGCACCGGCGGCACCAGCGGCAATGGCGGTAACGGCGGCACAGGTGCGACAACCGGCGCCGGTGGCGACGGTCCCGCCGGCGGCGCCGGAGGCGCGGGTGGTTCGGGCGGCACCAATGGCGGTCACGGCACCCACGACGGCTCCGCCGGTGCCGGTGGCAGTGCGGGCGCCGGCGGTACGGGAGGCACCGGCAACCCGGCCGGCGGCACCGGGATCATCCTGATCTAGTCACAGATGACGAATGCGGTGTGGCGCCGGTCGGCGCCACACCGCATTCGGCTGTTCAGGACGGTCGCGGGAGGCTGTCACCTCCGTAGGTCCAACAGCTCCTCCTGGAACCCGCCGAACCGCCGGCCCGGCTCGACGAGGTGCACTTCGAGAATCCAATGACATTGCCGCCCTTGGGAATCCAGGCGCCGCATCGGTAGGTCCGAGCCGGGCGCAACATAGGAGTCGATCTCGTGGCCACGGATCTTCTCGTGCGGGAACTCCCCCACGAGGTGTCCGGCGATCGCGCCACCGAATTCCCAGCCGGCAGCCCGACTCAACTCGACGACCTGATCGAACAGCTGGGCGCCGGTGATATCCGGAGTCGATTCGAAGTGCCCCCGAGCCGCCTCCCATATCTTTGGTAAGTCGTTACGCAAGGCCAACTTTCGCGGGTCATCACCGAGCACGAAGGTCCGGCCGAAGTCGGCCTCCCACTCCTCGAACAGCGGGCCGAGGTCGACGAACACGATGTCGTCGTCGGCGATCACCCGGTCGGGCGGGTTCTCGCGGGCGGTCGCCAGCGTGTTCTCGCCGCCGTGCACGATCCGTTTGTGCCAGTGCCGCGTGACGCCGAGGATTTCGGCCGCCAGATCACGAATCTCGTCGGTCACGTGCCGTTCGCCGACGCCGGGCCGGATCAGCCCACGCTCTTCGATGGCCACGAACAGTTCCGCCGCCTTGTCCTGGGCATCCAGAAGCCGCGCGGCCCGCATGCCCTCGTCAAACTTCTCCACCGCACCGATGTTAGGCGGGCCGCACGAACTCCCACCCCGCCGCCCGCATGTCGGGGATCGCCCCGGCGTAGCCGGCGGCCGTCCCCGAACCCGGGTGGTTCATGTGGGAGATGACAACGGAACCAGGCTGCGCGCCAACGAGATTCGCGCGCACCCGGGCGGCCGGCAGGGTGGCGCCACAATCGCCGTTGACACTGAAGCCCAGCGGCTGTAGCCCGAGGTCGCGGACGATCTGCACGGCGACGTCGTCGTAGTGGGCGGTACCCGGGCGAAACCAACTGGGCGCCCGGCCCGTCAGTGCGGTGAGCTTCAGCTGGTTGCCCCACACCTCGTCGACGACCTCGGCCGCCGAGCGGGTTCCGGCGATGCCGTAGGCGGCACGGCCGGTCACCGACAGCGGCACGTGGCGGGTGCCGTGGTTGCCGATCTCGAACAGCGGATCGGCCGCGAGCTGTGCGGCACGGTCCGGGTGTTGGTCGACCCACCGTGAATTGAGGAAGAGCACCGCGGGCACTTTGTGGCGCTGCAGCGTGTCGAGCAGCGCGTCGTCGACACCGCCGCGGCAGGCATCGAATGTCAGGGCGATCTGGCGCCCGTTCGCCGGTACCGAGGTGACGATCCCGGGCAGTGCCATCCCCCACTGGGTCGGCACCCGGCGCGCGTACTGGCCTGCGACGGCCGCCGGATCCAGCG
This sequence comes from Mycobacterium sp. HM-7, assembly GCF_053852335.1. Classification (NCBI taxonomy): domain Bacteria; kingdom Bacillati; phylum Actinomycetota; class Actinomycetes; order Mycobacteriales; family Mycobacteriaceae; genus Mycobacterium; species Mycobacterium sp. HM-7. Next base: position 5,136,339 of record NZ_CM132657.1, read on the forward strand.
CGGCGGCGCTCCTCGCAGCCAGCGCCAGCGAACCGGCGGCCATGGCCCCAGCAGCCAGGAAAGCGCGTCTGGTTATCACCGCTCGGACGCTAGGCGGGAACTCTGAACAAGGAGTGTCCGGAGCCTGTGAATTCGCCGCGAACCAGGACAGAGGCAACCGTCCTATGGTGGGAATCGAGAAGCCGCCGATCTCGATGGCCACCGGGAGCCGACCATGTCGCTGGTAGTACCGCCATATCCGCCGGCCCGCTACACCGCCGACCAACCGGAGGTCAGCGCCACGCTGCGGCGTGGTGACGAGCCGCCCGATTACGACTCGCACGGCGTGATCCAGTACCACTACCTCGCGAACCAGAACAAGACCGCGGGTGACTACGGCCTGTACCGCGTCGACATCGCACCCCACGGCGGTGGCCCGGGCCCGCATTTCCACCGCGCCATGTCCGAGGCGTTCTTCGTGTTGTCCGGCACCATGACGCTGTACGACGGCACCGACTGGATCCAGGCCGGCCCCAACGACTTCCTCTACGTCCCGCCGGGCGGCATCCATGGTTTCCGCAACGAGGCCGACGAGTCCGCCTCAGTTCTGATGCTGTTCGCCCCGGGCGCACCCCGGGAGGCCTACTTCGAAGGGTTCGGCCACCTCGCCGACCTGACCGACGACGAACGTCGCGAGTGGTTCATCAAGCACGACAACTTCTTCGTGGAGTGACGCGGGGCGGTCGGGTCCGGACCGGCACCGCCTCGCACCGTGCACATTGAGTCATTTGTCTCTACCGGCCAGTAACCCATACATCCCATGATGTGCGTTGCCGTCAATATTTGTTCGATCCGTGATCGAACCGACGGAAAAGTCAGGTAGGCGCTGCCGCCGCTGTCCGGCCGCAGCGAATGAGAGGAAACCCATCTTGCACGCCGTCGTCCGATCGTCCGTCCTTTCCGGAGCCACACTGCTGACGGCGGGAGCCATCGCAGTCACTCCCATCCAACCGCTGGCTCACATGCCGTCGCTCCCGTCGATCAGTCACGCGGTGTCGACTGCCGCCGTCAACCTGACCAGCAGTCCGTTCGACCTGTACGGCCAGGTTCTGAAGACCGCCGCAGGCAACCTGCAGGCGGACGTCAAGTCCTACCTGGACATGGGACTGTTCCCGATCCTGCGTCAGATTCTGACCAACCAGGTGGGCACCATGACCGGTCTGGTGGACGCCCTCGGCGAGAGCGGTAAGGCCGTGGTCACCGCGCTGACCAAAGACGTGCCCGGCTACCTCGGGGCCGCCTTCGGCGACCTCGGCAAGGCCAACATCGAGGGCGCGCTGAACAACCTCCAGCTGGCGATCGTGCTCCCGATCTTCGCCGCGATCAACCCGATCGGGCCCCTGCCGAAAGCCCTGGGCAATCTCATCTCGCGGCCGCTGCAGAGCGTGATCAACATCGCCAACGACCTGCCGAACATCATGCTCGAGCTCGGCGTCGGCCTCATCGGACCGGTCGCCAGCACCGTCGGCGCGATGGGCACCGCGGTCCAGAACGTCATCAACGCGGTGAAGGCAGGCGACCTCGGCAAGCTGGCGACGGCCGTCATCCAGGCGCCCGCCACCGTCGTCGACGGTCTGCTCAACGGTGGCTACGGACCCAACCTCGGCGCGCTGCTGGGACTCAACATCCCCGGCTTCAACATCTATGGCGGCGGCCTGTTCGGCGGTGGCGCAACCGTTCCCGGTGGCACGACGATCGCCGGCACGTTGCAGGCCATTGTGGCCGTCGTGAAGTCGATCCTCACCGACATCACTCCCGTCAAGCCGGCGGCTGCGACTGCCGCGACGACCGCTGCCAAGGCCGTCTCCGATGTCGCCTCCGTGCCCTCCACCACGGCCACGACGGTGACGCTGAGCACCGCCGCGACGACCAAGGCCGTGGCAACCGACACCGCGAGCACCGACAAGGCCAAGGCGGCAACCGACGCCACCACCAAGGCCAGTGGCTCGACGGCCGGCGAGACCACCGGTTCGGCCACCGAAACATCGAGCGACGGCAAGTCGCCCAGCTCGACTACCGACGGCACCACCAAGACCGGCACCTCGGCGGGCTCGAGCAGCGACGGCAAGACCACGGGCTCGACCGCAGCGGGTGACAGCAAGACCGGGGAAACCAAGGCCGGCGACACCAAGACGGGCTCCAGCTCCAGCAGCTCCGGCTCGGCCTCGGGCAGCGATGGCACCAAGACGACCACCCCCGGCAGTAAGGGCCATCAGGGCAAGTCGGGCTCCGACTCGGGTTCGGGCGCCGGTGCAGGCGCGGGTTCGACCTCGAGCTCTTCGGGTTCGGACTCGGGCACCAAGGGCGGCAACACCAAGGGCGGCAACACCAAGGACTCGCACACCGGCTCGAAGACCAAGTCGAAGTCGCACAGCGCGGCCTGACGAATGAGACCAGTCGGCGGCGACGGATTTTTCCGTCGCCGCCGACTTTCCGTTTGGGGCCGTAACTCCCTTACTCGGTCCAGGTCGCGGGACGCGCCACGTCATGAATCTGATGACGGCTGGTGACGCCGAGTTTGGGAAACGAGCGATAAAGGTGGTTGGACACGGTCCGCACCGACAGATTCAAGATGGTCGCGATCTGCGGATTGGTGTACCCCTCGCTCACCAGGTAGACCACGTTGTGTTCCTGCGAGCTCAACGTGCCGGTCTGCACCGACGACGACTGCGGACGCACGCCGGCCGCTCGGAGTTCACGGGTGCACAGGTCAACCCACGGCGCCGCACCGAGATCCTGCATGACGGTCAGCGCCGCGGCCAGCTGATGCTGGCAGTCCCGGCGCCGGCGCTGCCTGCGGAGCCATCCGGCGTAGCTGATGCGCAACCGCGCCCGCTCGAACGGCCAGCGGTTGCCTGCCGGATCGGCGAGCGCCTCGACATAGCGCGCCCCCGCGGTGTCCGGGTTGAGTACGGCGTCCGCATGAGCGATCAGCTGCGCCAAACGCGGTGACACGGATCTGGGCAGATGACCCACGATCCGGGCCAGTTGTTCACGGGCGTGCGCGATTCGTCCCGTCGACACCGCGGCCTCGGCGTAATCCGCCAGGGCCAGATACGACGCATACGCGTGCAGCGGCAATCCGGACTCGTCGAACAGCTCAGCCAATTCGGCATAGGCGGTGGTGTCCTGGTTCTCGGCCAACGCGATCGAACCCGCGACGTGGTGTATCCACGCCGCCACCGCCGGCCGGTCCCGGAAGTCGGCCGGCCCGGCGGCGGACTTGAGGTGCGCCCGGCTGGTGGCGGTCTGCCCGCGGCGGGCAGCGACCGTGGCGATCACCAAATCTGCGATCCGTGCGACGACGAGGACGTCGGCGACGGCCGCCGACGAACTCATCGTGGTCGCCGCGTCGACGGCCTCGTCCCAGCGGCCCGACTCGACGAAGGCCCAGCACAGGGCGGTTGAGGCCAAGCCGCCGAAGCGGGGGGCCAGCACCCCGGTGTGCGCGCCGCGCAGGCAGCGCACCGCCAGACCGGGTTCCCCGGCGAGCCAGGCCGACGCACCGACCGCGGTGAGCCCGACGGAGTCGCCGACCCGGCCGGCCAGCCCGATGATCTCCGGCAAGTTCACGTGCGCCAGGTGCGGATCGGTGGCGGTACGGATCCACATCCGGTCGGCGAGCGCAGGCACGTCCGTGGGCGGCTCGGCGTCCTCCAACTGCCTCAGCAGCCGCGTGACACCACATCGTCCGGCGGCGTCGTCGGCGATGAAGGTGACCGTCGCAGCGACCCGAAGCGACTCCCACGCGACCGCGGGGGCAATATCGACCGCCAGGCCGGCCGATTCCAGAAGCATGTCCAGAACCGGCTGATTGTCGGCATCCCAGCACCGCGCCGACCCCAACTCGGTGTGGGCGCGCATCCGGGATATGACGTCGTCGACGCCGTTGAGCGCGCACCGGCTCAGGGCCGCTGCCCAGTGCGGGTCGCCTGCGTTGCGAGCCAGGGGCGCCGCGCGTACCAGATGGCGGGCGTGCTCACCGACATCGGTGGTCAGCATCGCCGCGCGCTGCATGACCACGGCGGCGGCCAGATAGCCGTCCCGGCGCAGCACCTCGTCGCGGGTGTCGGCCAACTGTGCGGCCAGCGCATCGTCGGGTTTGAGCGCCGCTTGCGCGCGGTGCCAGACCTGCCGGTGCGGCATCGCGGCCAGTGCGTCGGCCAGGCGGAGATGCGCTGCCGAGCGGGCCGCCGACGGCGCCCGGTGGTACGCCGCCGACCGGAGCAGCGGATCCAGGAACCGCACGCCGCTCGACTCGACCCGCACGATGCCGGCGACCTCGGCCGGCGCGAGGGTCTGCGGATCGGCCAGCACCGCGGGCATCAGCTGCCGCAGATCCTGGTCGGAGGCCGCTGCGAGAACGAGCAGCGCGGCCCGGGTCTCCCCCGGCAGCAGCGCCAGCCGGCGGCTGTAGATACCCAGGCTGGCGGCGGGCAGTGCCAAGGGCTCGGCGGCCGGGCCCACCGTGGGGCCACCGGCCGCAGCTGTCTCGGCGAAGGCGATGACGGCCGCCGGGTTACCCGCCGCCGCCGTCAGAACCTGCTCGCGGCGCAGGCCGCGCGGTACCGACGGCTGCCGATCGAGCAGCACCGCAGCGTCGGCGCGCGCCAGCGGCGAGAGTTCGATCTCGACGGCGCGGCCGTCGCCACTGAGTACTTTTCCGGCCGTGGCGGGGATCGCCAGCACGACGGTCAGCGATCGCCCGGCGCTGCGACGGGCGGCGAACATCATCGCGTTGCGCGACGGCGCGTCGAGCCATTGCCCGTCATCGATACAGACCAGAACCGATTGCTGCCGTTCAACGTGGCCGAGGAGTCCGAGCAGCGCCATGGCGACCCGGACGGTGTCGAGTTGCTCGCCGCTCGGCGACCGCAGCGCCGCGTCGATGATGTGGTGGTACTGCTCGGCTTCGCCGCCCCAATATCCGAGCGCGTGGATCAGCTGGTGTACGCCGGCGAACGGGGTGGCGGATTCGCCCGGCGTTCCGGCGATCGGCACCACCCGGAAACCGACGGCCCGGGCGTGGCGGCAGGCCACGTCGAGCAGGGCGGTTTTGCCGGACCCGGCGGCGCCGGAAACCACCACCGTGCGCCCGCGCGGGGTATCGCTGATCGCGGCCATCAACCTCGAGAGTTGCTCGCCGCGACCGACGAGCTCCGGTGGCGGCGTGGCCGACTGCTGCTGACAGGGCTCAGCGACCACACCACCTCCTGTGATCCACATCCCACCCGATGCCGAACGTTAGGCAGGCCTCACTCACCTGTCAACTAATTAGTTAGTTAGCAAACGTCGGCCTACCAGCTAAAATCTCCGAAATGGGTCACCCGCGAGATTCCGACGCCACTCGGGCGCGGCTGCTCTGCGCGGCGACCACCGAATTCGCCCAGTACGGCATCGCCGGGGCCCGGGTTGATCGCATCGCCGCCAACGCGGGCGCCAACAAGGCGCAGATTTACCACTACTTCGGCAGCAAAGATCAGCTGTTCGACTCCGTGTGGGCGGCGATGACGCAGCGATTCTTCGCCGACAGTCCGGTGGTTGCCGACGACCTGCCCGGTTACGCCGCGCACCTGATCGACGTCTACGCCAGCCAGCCCGAAGTCGGTCGGCTGATCGCCTGGCACCGGCTGGAACGAGCCGACGATTCCGCGGCGGGCTTTCCCGGCGAGACCATGCACGAGCAGATTGCGTCGATCGCCGCCGCCCAGGCCGCAGGCAAGCTCACCGCCGAACTTCCCGCGCCGGTGCTGTTCACCCTGGTCCTCACCATCGCGTCGATGTGGCACAACCTCAGCCCCACCCTGCTGGCCGTGATCGGCGTCGACGACCACGCCCAGCGCAAGGCCATCGTCTGCGATGCGGTGACGCGCCTGATCACCACGCCGGCCGGCGACACCGCCGGGCCGAGCGCCAGGACACGCCGGGCAAATGTGCATCCGCCAAACCCGTTGCCCTAGACTGCCCTTCGACCAAGGAGGAGTCTTCGGGTGCGGGCATATGCAGCGCCCAGCACCCAGGCTTTGCGGGGCTGGCAACGTCGGGCTTTGGTGCGGTATCTGACCGCCAAACCCCGGGATTTTCTTGCTGTCGCGACCCCTGGCGCAGGTAAGACGACTTTCGCTCTGCGGATCGCCGGCGAGTTGCTGACCGAGCGCACCGTCGACCAGGTCGTGGTCGTCGTCCCGACCGAGCACCTCAAGACCCAGTGGGCCGAGGCGGCAGCGCGTGTCGGCATGTCCCTGGACCCCAAGTTCAGCAACTCGACCGGCCAGACGTCGTCGGACTACCACGGCATCGTCGTCACCTATGCCCAGGTCGCGAGCCACCCGACCAGGCACCGGGTGCGCACGGAGAACCACAAGACGCTGGTGATCTTCGACGAGGTCCACCACGGCGGCGACGCGAAGAGCTGGGGCGAGGCCATCCGCGAGGCCTACGACGACGCGACCCGGCGGCTGTGCCTGACCGGTACCCCGTTCCGGTCGGACGACAGCCCCATCCCGTTCGTGCAGTACGAGCCCGACGGCAGCGGCCATCAGCAGTCGGTGGCCGACCACACCTACGGTTACTCCGACGCGCTCGCCGACGGCGTGGTGCGCCCGGTGGTGTTCATGGCCTACTCGGGTGAGGCCCGCTGGCGCGACAGCGCCGGCGAGGAGCACGCGGCCCGCCTCGGCGAACCGCTCACCGCCGAGCAGACCGCCCGGGCCTGGCGCACCGCGCTGAACCCCGAAGGTGAATGGATGCCCGCGGTGATCGCGGCGGCCAACAAGCGGCTGGGACAGCTGCGGCAGAGCATCCCGGACGCCGGCGGCATGATCATCGCCACCGATCAGACGACGGCCCGCGCCTACGCCAAGCTGCTGCACACCATCACCGGCGAGGAAGCGACGGTCATCCTGTCGGATGACCCGACCGCGTCGGCGCGCATCTCACAGTTCTCCGAGGGCTCCAGTCGCTGGCTGGTCGCGGTCCGCATGGTGTCCGAAGGTGTCGACGTGCCGCGGCTCGCGGTCGGCGTCTACGCCACGAGCGCGTCGACTCCCCTGTTCTTCGCGCAGGCCATCGGCCGGTTCGTGCGCTTGCGGCGCAAGGGCGAGACGGCCAGCATCTTCCTGCCGTCGGTGCCCAACCTGCTGGAGCTCGCCAGCGAGCTGGAGCGCGAACGCAACCACGTGCTGGGCAAGCCGCACCGCGTGTCCGACGGGCTCGACGACGAACTGCTCGAGCAGGCGCAGAAGAAGGAAGACGAGAAGTCGGAGCTGGAGAACGGCTTCGAAATGCTCGGTTCCGACGCCGAGCTGGATCAGGTGATCTTCGACGGCTCGTCGTTCGGTACCGCGACGGAAGCGGGCAGCGACGAGGAAGCCGACTACCTGGGTATCCCGGGGCTGCTCGACCCCAACCAGATGCGCGATCTGCTGAGCAAGCGCCAGGACGAGCAGCTGCAGAAGCGCAGCGCCAAGGCCGCTGCCACCGGTGCACCGCCCCAACCCATGACCACGCACGGTCAGCTGCGCGAGTTGCGCAAGGAGCTGAACCTGCTGGTGGCCGCCTTCCACCACCGCACCGGACGGCCGCACGGCTGGATCCACAACGAGCTGCGGCGCCGCCACCCCGGCCCTCCGGTGGCCGCGGCGACCCGCGAGCAGCTGCAGGACCGCATCTCCGCGATCCGGAACATGCAGCGCGAGCTGACCGCCTGACAGCTAGAGCCCGAGCAGCTCCGGCAGCTCAGCCACCGAATCCACGACGTAGTTCGGCTGCATCGCGAATTCGTCTGCGGCCCAACGGTCCAGCGTGTCCTGCCGGAACTTGCCGGTGCGCACCAGCACACCGGTCATCCCGACGACCTGGGCGGCGAGGACGTCGTTGTTGAGGTCGTCGCCGACCATGTACATCTCTTCGGGTTCGACGCCGAGCCGCGCGGCCGCGGCCAGGAACCCGGCGGGCGCGGGCTTGCCGACGGCGGTGCCCTGATGGCCGGTGGTCTGTTCCAGGCCGGCCAGGTAGAGCCCGGTGTCCACCCGCAGCCCATCGGCGGTGGTCCAGGCGTTGCTGCGATGCATGGCGACCACGGGAACCCCGCGCGCCATCCAGTCGTACACCCAGCTCAGGGTCAGATGGGTGTATTCGGGTCCCGCGCCACCGAGGAGCACCACGTCGGGTGCGTCAGGCTGCTGCGGGCCAGCGAAGTCGGAGGCATACACCAGGTCGACGCCGGGCATGTCGGCACCGATCTGGCCGTTGTTCACCAGGAAACATCGGGCGCCCGGGTAACGGTCGCGCACGTAGTCGGCGGTCAGCACGGCGGCGGTCACCACCTCGTCGGCGGCGACATCAATGCCTGCCGCACAAAGCAATTCGGCGATCTGGTGGCGGGTCCGGGTGGTGGTGTTGGTCAGGAACGAGCGGGCGATCTGACGCTCTTCCAGCACCCGCAAGGTCTCGGCCGCACCGCCGATCGGACGCCACGAGGTCACCAGGACACCATCGATGTCGAAGAGGACCCCGCCGATTGCCATGGTGCCGACAGTAAACGCCCGCCGCTCCCGCGCAACTCAGGCGGTCCGCTCGGTAGTGTCTTCGGCCATGACGACCAAATGGACCGCCGACGATGTGCCGGACCAGACGGGTCGGGTGGCGATCGTCACCGGCTCGAACACCGGGCTGGGTTACGAGACGGCGCGGGTATTGGCGGGCCGGGGCGCGCGCGTGGTGATGGCGGTGCGCGACACCGCCAAGGGCGACGACGCGGCCGCCCGGCTCCGGGCGAGCACCCCGAACGCCGACGTCGTCGTGCAGAAGCTGGACCTGGGTTCGCTGACCTCGGTGCGCGCCGCGGCCGACGACCTGCGGGCGGCCTATCCGCGGATCGACCTGCTGATCAACAACGCCGGCGTGATGTACCCGCCCAAGCAGACCACCGCCGACGGCTTCGAATTGCAGTTCGGCACCAACCACCTGGGCGCGTTCGCGCTCACGGGCCTGCTCATCGAGAACCTTCTGGGCGTCCCCGGCTCGCGGGTGGTGACGCTCGGCAGCATCGCGCACCGCATCCTGGGGAAGATCGACTTTGCCGATCTGCAGTGGGAGAAGCGCCGTTACAACCGCGTCGCCGCCTACGGTCAGTCGAAGCTGGCCAACCTGATGTTCGCCTACGAGTTGCAGCGCCGGCTCGTGGCCACGAACGCCGAAACCATCTCGGTCGCCGCGCATCCCGGCATCTCCAACACCGAGTTGATGCGCCACATCCCCGGCTCCGGCCTGCCCGGCTTCAACCAGATCAGCGGACTCGTCGCGAACAGCCCCGAGGTCGGCGCCCTGGCCACCTTGCGCGCGGCCGTCGACCCGCAAGCCCGCGGCGGCGAGTACTACGGCCCGTCCGGTTTCCTGCAACTGGTCGGGCATCCGGTGCTGGTCCGGTCGACCGCCCAGTCACACGACGCGAGCATCCAGCGCCGCCTCTGGGCAGTGTCCGAAGAGCTCACCGGCGTCACCTTCGCGATCTAGCGTCATGCGGACCGTCGAGCAACATCAGCAGGTCGTCGCCGGGTTGATCAGCGCCCGGCCGGCCGTCACCGTGCCGCTGGCCGACGCCCTCGGGCTGGCCCTTGCCGAGGACGTGGTGGCCCCACTGTCGCTGCCCGGCTTCGACAACTCGGCGATGGACGGTTACGCCGTCCTGGCCACCGACGTGGCCACCGCCTCTGCCGAGAATCCCGTGAAACTGCCTGTCGCCGAAGATATTCCGGCCGGTCGCACCGACCTGTTGACGCTGGCACCCGGCACTGCGCACCGGATCATGACCGGCGCGATGCTGCCGGCCGGGGCCACCGCGGTGGTCCAGGTCGAGGCCACGGACGCGGCGACCGACGTCGTGTCGATCTACTCGGCGGTCGCCGAAGGCCGGAGTATCCGGCGCGCCGGCGAGGACGTCACCGCCGGGATGACGGTGCTGTCGGCCGGCGAGGTGCTGTCCCCTGCAGCCCTGGGCCTGGCCGCGGCGCTGGGCTTCGCGGAGCTGAAAGTAGTTCCGCGGCAACGGGTCCTGGTGCTGTCGACCGGAACGGAACTGGTCACGCCGGGCACCCCGCTGCAGCCCGGCCAAATCTACGAGTCCAACGCCGTGATGCTGGCCGCCGCATTGCGGGAGGCCGGGGCGGACGTCGTCACCGCACCCGCGACGTCCGACGACGTCGCGCTGTTCCGCGAAACCCTGGCCGGTCATGCCAAGAACGTCGACCTGGTCGTGACCACGGGCGGCGTCAGCGCCGGCGCGTACGAGGTGGTGAAAGACGCTCTCGCCCGTGACGTCGAGTTCGTGAAGGTCGCGATGCAGCCCGGCATGCCGCAGGGCGCCGGCACCGTGAACGGCACGCCCATAGTCACCCTGCCGGGCAACCCGGTCTCGGCGCTGGTGTCGTTCGAGGTGTTCATCCGGCCGCCGCTGCGCGCCGCGATGGGCCTGCCGGCGCAGCGGCCGCGCCGCTCGGCGACCCTCACCGAGAAGCTGACGTCCCCCGCCGGGAAACGCCAGTTCCGCCGCGGCGTGCTCGGCCCCGATGACGAGGTGAGCAGCTATGGCCCGCCGGCCTCGCACCATCTCCGGTGGCTGGCGACGGCAAACTGCCTGCTGGACATCGGCGAGGACGTGGTCGAATTACCGGCTGGATCGCCCGTGCCCGTCTGGGATCTCAGTTAGAGCCCCGCAAACCGTAGAATCGAGTCCCCATGGCCAGACCTGCGCGCCCCCCAGCTGACACTCCAGAGTCCGAACTGTCACGTTTCGTCGACCTGGTCCGTTCCACCGTTCCCCCGGTTCACCCGGCCGGCCTGCCGTTCATCGGCGGTGCCCTCGGTGTCGCCGCGATCGGCCACCGTAAGCGCTGGCTTCGGGCGGCCGGTCTCACCGCGGCCGCCGCGTGCGCCGGGTTCTTCCGGCATCCGCCGCGGACGCCACCGAGCCGGCCCGGCGTCGTCGTCGCCCCTGCCGACGGCCAGGTGACGCTGATCGACGAGGCCGTCCCGCCCGCCGAGCTGAACCTGTCGGACGAGCCGCTGCCGCGGATCAGCATCTTCCTGTCCCTGTTCGACGCGCATGTGCAGCGTGCGCCGGTGGCCGGTGAGGTGATCACCGTCAAGCACAAGCCGGGCCAGTTCCTGTCCGCCGACAAGGCCGAGGCCAGCGAGGACAACGAGCGCAACAGCATCTGGTTGCGCACCGCCGACGGCCATGACGTCGTCGCGGTGCAGCTCGCCGGTCTGCTGGCCCGTCGCATCGTGTGCAACACCCACCCGGGTGCGCACCTGGCGCTCGGCGAGACGTACGGCCTGATCCGGTTCGGCTCCCGCCTGGACACCTACCTGCCCAAGGGTTCGGTGATCGGTGTCGAGATCGGGCAGCGCGCCATCGGCGGCGAGACGGTGCTGGCAGACCTGCCGAGCGGGTCGCCGGCATGAAACCCCGGATCAAGACTCCGCAGGTGAGCCTGCGGAAGCTGGTCCCCAGCGCCCTGACGGTCGCTGCCATCTGCCTCGGTCTGTCGGCGGTCAAGTACGCCCTCGACCACCGCCCCACCGAGGCCATGGCGCTGCTGGCGGGAGCCGCGATCCTCGACGCGCTCGACGGCCGCGCGGCCCGCATGCTGAACGCCACGTCCAAGATGGGCGCCGAGATCGACTCGCTGGCCGATGCGGTGAACTTCGGGGTGGCGCCGGCGTTCATCGTGTACGCCACGCTGCTGGAGCACAACACCTCGCCGCTGGCGTGGATCGTGGTGCTGCTGTACGCGGTGTGCATCGTCCTGCGGCTGGCACGTTTCAACGCCATGCTCGACGTGGAGGGCCCGGCGTTCGAGAAGGAGTTCTTCACCGGCATGCCGGCCCCGGCCGGCGCGATCGGCGCCATCGGCCCGCTGGCGGCCAAGATGCAGTTCCCCGGCCCATGGTGGGATTCGCACTGGGGGCAGGTATTCATCTGCCTCTGGCTGATCGGCGTCTCACTGTTGGTGGTCAGCACCGTCCCGATGCGCAAGGTGCACACGTTCGCCATCCCGCCGAACATGGCGTTGCCGCTGCTGGCGCTGCTCGCGATCCTGGTGGCCGCGTCGGTGATGTACGGCTACATCGTGATCCTGGTGATCATCGTCGCCTACGTGTTGCACATCCCGTTCGCGATCCGGACCAAGGCCTGGCTGCGTGAGCACCCCGAAGTCTGGGATGACAAACCCAAGGAACAGCGACAGGCACGCCGCGCCATCCGCCGCGCGCAGCCGCGTCGCACCGACCGCGGGCAGCGCCGCTCCACGGCCCGACTCCGGTTGCGCAGGCCGGGTCCTCGTCGATGACGCCTGCGGACGCGAGGAGCAATCAGGCATACGCCCTGCGGGCCACCTCCGAACCCCCACCGGGCCAATTGCGGCTCACCGCACGGCTCAACACCTCCGCACTCGACGCCCGTCGTGGCGTGGTGCTGCTGCACCCGGAAGCGATTGCCGCCCTGGGTATCCGCGAGTGGGACGCGGTGTCGCTGACCGGCACGCGCACCACCTGCGCGGTGGTCGGCGTAGCCGCCACCGGGACTCCCCCGGGCACCGCGCTGCTCGACGACGTGACGCTCTCCAATGCCGGTGTGCGGGCCGATGCACCGGTGCTGGTGTCACCGGCGACGGTGTACGGCGCCCGGTCGGTCACGTTGAGTGGTTCGCGGTTGGCCAGTGGCTCCATATCGCCCGCGACCTTGCGAATGGCATTGCTGGGCAAGGTGATGACAGTTGGCGACACGGTGTCGCTGCTGCCACGGGATCTGGGTCCGGGTACCTCGACGTCGGCGGCCACCTCGGCGCTCGCCACCCAGGTCGGCATCACCTGGACGTCGGAGCTCCTCACCGTGACGGGTGTGGACCCGGCCGGCCCGGTCAGCGTGCAGCCGAATTCAGTGGTCACCTGGGGTGACGCGACGGTCGTCACCGCGACCACGCAGTCGGTGATCTCGCGAGCGGAAACCGTTGCTGCCCAAACTGTCTCGATCGACGACCTCAAGGGCATGCAACCTCAGGTGACCCGGCTGACCGAGTGGCTCAAGCTGGCCCTGGATGAACCCAAGCTGCTCGAAACGTTGGGCGCCACCGCCAATCTGGGTGTCCTGGTGTCCGGCCCGGCGGGCGTCGGGAAGGCCACCATGGTGCGCGCGGTGTGCAGCGCACGCCGCCTGGTCGAGCTCGACGGGCCGGAAGTCGGGGCGCTGCGGGCCGAGGACCGGCTGGCCGGCGTGGCCGCCGCCGTGAATTCCGTCCGCGATGGTGGGGGTGTCCTGCTGATCACCGACATCGACGCCCTGCTGCCCGCGGTTCCCGAACCGGTGGGCACGCTGATCCTGACCGAGCTCCGCAAGGCTGTCGCCGGCCGGGGGGTAGCTTTCATCGCGACGTCCGCCGTGCCGGACGGCGTGGACGCCCGGCTGCGCGCCCCGGACCTCTGCGACCGCGAACTCGGACTGACCCTGCCCGACGCCGCCACCCGTCGGGCCCTGCTCGAGGTTCTGCTGCGGTCGGTTCCGGCCAAGGAGCTGAACCTCGATGAGATCGGGCAGCGTACACCGGGATTCGTCGTCGCCGACCTGGCCGCTCTGGTGCGTGAGGCCGCGCTGCGAGCGGCCGCCCGCGCCAGCGCCGACGGCGCCGAACCGGCGCTGACCCAGGGTGATCTGACGGGCGCGTTGTCGGTGATCCGGCCACTGTCCCGGTCGGCGACCGAGGAGGTTGCGGTCGGCTCGGTGACCCTCGACGACGTCGGCGACATGGTGGCCACCAAGCAGGCGCTGACCGAGGCCGTGCTGTGGCCGCTGCAGCATCCCGACACTTTCGAGCGTCTCGGTGTGGAACCGCCACGTGGGGTGCTGCTCTACGGGCCACCCGGCTGCGGCAAGACGTTCCTGGTGCGGGCCCTGGCCAGCTCCGGCCGGCTGTCGGTGCACGCCGTCAAGGGCGCCGAGCTGATGGACAAGTGGGTGGGTTCCTCGGAGCGCGCGGTGCGTGAATTGTTCCAGCGCGCACGCGATTCCGCGCCGTCGCTGGTGTTCCTCGACGAGATGGACGCGCTGGCGCCGCGACGCGGGCAGAGCTTCGATTCCGGCGTTACCGACCGCGTGGTGGCCGCACTGCTCACCGAACTCGACGGCATAAATCCGTTGCGCGACGTCGTGGTCGTGGGCGCCACCAACCGACCGGACCTGATCGACCCCGCACTGCTGCGGCCGGGCCGGCTGGAGAAGCTGGTGTTCGTCGAGCCGCCCGACGCCGATGCCCGCCGCGAAATCCTGCGCACCGCAAGCAAATCCATCCCGCTGACGCCCGAGGTCGACCTCGGCGAGTTGGCCGGAGAACTCGACGGCTACAGCGCCGCCGATTGCGTCGCCCTGCTGCGGGAGGCCGCGCTGACGGCCATGCGCCGGTCCATCGACGCCGCCGACGTCACGGCGGCCGACGTCGCCAAGGCCCGCGAGACGGTGCGGCCGTCGCTGGATCCGGCTCAGGTGCAATCACTTCGGGAATTCGCCGAAGGGCGCTAGGACCCCAGCAGACTCAGGACGGCCCGCATCACCGCCCGGACGCGGCGTTCCAGCTCACCGGAATCGGCGCTGTCGAACTTGCCGTCGAGGAACAGGAACGCCAGGCCGTGCACCAGCGCCCAGACGGCGTCACTCAAGGCATCGGGATCGGCGTCCGGGAACACCCGGGTGATGTTCGCCCGCAGGTAGGCCGAGATCGCCTCGACCGCCGCGACCCGCTCAGGGCTCCCGGCGTCGTACTGCTCACTGAACATCGCGCGGAAGAGGGCCGGACGGCGCAACGCGAACTGGACGTAGGCGATGGCGACGTCGGAGATCTCATCGGCGGTCGACGGGGCCGGGCTGACGGCGATCAGGTCCTCGGCCAGTTCGCGATAGCCGACGGCCGCGACGGCTGACATCAGCGCGTCGCGGTCCTGGTAGTGCCGGTAAGGGGCGGCGGCGGTGACCCCGGCGTGCCGGGCGACGGCGCGCATCGACAGCGCCGCGGCGCCCTCCTCCTCCAGCAGTGCCAGCGCCGAGTGCACGAGCGCGGTCCGGAGGTCGCCGTGGTGGTACGTCACTTTCGACGTCATCCTGAGTCCCGCCTCACAAATGTTGACACTGTTTACATTGCCCATTAGAAATGTGAGCAGCGTTTACATCTTACCGACCCGAAGGCAGCCGACCACCGATGACCCAGCACGTCCCCCACCACCACGTCGCGATCCTGGGCACCGGCCCCGGCGCGCTCGCGGCAGTGGTCCGGCTGCACCAGGCCAGGGTCGGCGACGTCGTGCTGATCGAACACGACACCGACGACGTGACCGCATTGCACTGGCAGGCGGACCGGCAGCGCTGGCTCGTCACGGCCGCGAGCGGCGAACAGACGGCAACCCACATCGTCGTCGACTCCGACGCGCTGGCCGACCGGCTGTTCGGCACCGACGGCGTCGCGCTGGCCGAACGCTGGGACGGTGAACCCGCCGCGTATCTGGGGACGTCCGTCCACGGTTTCCCGAACTGCTTCTTGGTGCACGGCCCGAACATCGGCCTGCGACACCGGTCCGGCGAGCAGCTGCTGGAGTGCCAGGCGAACTACATCGCCGCAGCAGTGGCCTACGCCCGCGACTTCGGCTTCGCCGTCGTCGAACCGACACATGCCGCCCAACAGAAGTACGCCGGCTTCCGTGCGAGCGGCGCCGCCGACTTCCGCCGTCGCACGAACCGCTTCACCCCGATCGACCATCGGGTCCAGCGGCCGGTGCGCGAACTCACCGCGGTCAGCGCGGCGGCTCGTCGCGCCACCGAAAGCTGTTGACGTACTTGCCCATATCCGCGGCGAGCTCCAGGCTGGCCCCGGTCGGCGGTCCCGAACCGGGACCGAATTCGCTGAACGGCCCCGCTGCGGCGGCGACGAGCGCCAGATCGTCCTTCACCGCCACCATGATCAGGATGCGGGTCCGCGCCGCGACCACGTTCTGACCATCCGGCCAGTCGTCGGCCGCGACGCCGTATCCCGGCCGGTATCCCACCAACGTGTTGGGCAGCTCGTAGGCCACTCGGGAGTCCGGGAAGGCATCGGTGAGCAGCGTTGTCGTGATGTCCTTGGCGTCGCGTCCCCGGGCCGGTTCACCCCAGAGGCGCATCACCCCGCCACTGCCCCCGGTGTATTGGGCCGTCACGCCGGTGTCGGTCATCGTCACCGAATAAGCGGTGCCCGGCGCCGGATAGGAGACGCTGAACGCACCGTCGGGCGCGGTGAATCTGGGGTTGATCACGACGGGCTTGCCCATCAGCGGGTGACCACAGTTCGGCGGGCACTGATACCGCGCCGTCGGTTGGGTGGTCGCCGCGGCAACCCCGACCAACCCGAGGGCAAGCACCACGATCACCGCGGTCCAGGTCGCGACCAATCGCGGCGCGGACAGTGCGCGCGGGGTGCGTGCCGTTTCGTCGGTATCTTCGTGCCGCAACACCAATCGCAGGACCAGCCGCAGCAGCAGCACGCCGAGGACGGTGAACCCGACGTGCCAGGCCAGCTTCGCCCACTGCGAAATCCCGGCGGAGTCCTCATCACCGAGCCACACGTGCGCCAGTATTGGCACGACCGCGACCAGCAGCACGCGCAACCAGATCCGCCGGCCGTGCGGCCTGAACCACAGTGCGGCGCCGAGCATTCCAGCGCCCGCGGCCGCGGTGATCGGCATGGTGATGCCACGGATCACGGCCTCGATCAGGAAATCGGCCAACGGCTGGTCGTGGTCGATCAGCCCGGAATCCAGCTGGGCGAACATCCGGACAGTCGTGGTGGCGGCCGTTGCACCCAAGGCGCCGGCCGCGCCGATCACATAGCCGTACAACGCCTTTCGGTCGCCTGGGCTGACCACCCGGATGAGTAGTGCGGGGGCGATTACCAGCAGCGCCTCCACCGCCGAGAGGCCGGCTTCGACCGTCCGCAGATGTACTGCGGCCACACCGCTTTCAAGTGGGACACCGTATGCTCGTGCGACCATCGCGCCGGAACCGAAAGCGAACGCGACGCCGAACCCGATGCCCAGGCTCACGCCGACGAGCAGTCGAGTCCGCGCCGATCCCCGGTACTCCAGCTGCCGGACGTACAGCGCGAACAGAAGCGGAATCCCCACGGCCACAGTGGAGATGAAAAGACTCGACAGCCGCAGCGTCGCCGCCGCCGCCAGCCAGGCGACGTAGACGGCAAGACCGATCTGGAACGAGCGGTGGGTGCGCGCCGGAAGGTGGGGAAACAGCGCGCTCACCAATCCGATGTCGCTCATCCGGATGTCCCCTGCGCCACCAGCAGACTGCGCGCCAACCTGTCGACATCGGGTGTACCCAGGCCGGTGACAGAATCGAAGCCGGGGCCCGCCATCGCCACCGCGTTGCCGCCGACGGTCACGTCGTGCAGCGCCGGCAGTCGCCCGGCCCGCTGCACCCGGTACAGCAGTGGATTCAGATCGCCGAGCAGTCGTCCGCCGTGATCGAGCAGGTACTGGTCGATCACCGCGGCCATCCCGGCCCAGACCGGCGCCGACATCGAGGTGCCACCGGCCAGCACCGTTTCGCCGTCGAACACCATGCGCGCGCCCGTGAAGAAATCCGCGACCGCCGAGACGTCGGGGATGAGCCTCTTATTGCGGCCGCGGTCCGACGGCACACCCCGCTGCCAGGCCGGACGATCGAACAACGCGGACACCCCGCCGCCACTGCCGTGGGTCAGCGGCACGTCGAACCAGGCCAGCTCACCGAGCCACTGGCCGTGTTCGTCGGTCGACAGCGTGGTGCCGCCGACGGCCGTCATCTCGGGCACCGAAGCCACCGAATCCAGTCCGATGTCGTCGATACTCGGCGGTGCCGACCAGTCCTGTCCGCCTTTGCATTCCAGCCCGGCCAGGTCGCCACTCGCGTCGAAGGCGGTGGTGCCGCTGCGGTGCGCCCGCGCCAATGCCGAACGCACCGGCGCGAGATCAGCTGCGGTCAGCATCTTGTCGCAACCCCAACCGATCGACAGGCTCCACTCGGCGCCGGGGAAGCGCCGGTCGGCGTCGGCCATCATCTCGCCGATCTTGCGGTAGGCGCCGTCGCCGGACACGGTCGGCCGCGCGTTGACATAGACGGTCTGGGCATCGGGGGCGATGGCGTGGGCCATCTGCAGATCCATCGTCGTTTCGCCGGTGCGCTCGGATGGCATGTCCCCCACCACGATGGGGGTGAAGCGCGGCAACTGGTTCAGTTCGGCGAACTTGTCGAGATCGGATTGGTCGAAGCCGTCGAAACCGAAGATGACGATGGTGCGGCCCTTGCCGGTGTAGCCCTGGTCGGTCAGCGGCATGACGTTGTAGGCCCGGCGCAGATCCTGCGCCGTCAGCCCGCCGGCAGGAACGTCACGGGACACGATCAGCGGCCGCGACTCCCGGAACGGCGTGTAGCCGAGGAGCCTGCCGAATCCGCTCAACTCGGGGAGCAGCGACGGTGGTGGTTCAGGTTGGCTGGTCGCCGCATAGAAAGTCTGCCCGCGGCGCCCGCGGTAGTCGCGGACGTCGACCGCGAGGGCGCCGGCCATGGCGCGCGCCGTGCCCTCGACGGTGGCCCAGTCGTCGCCAGGGCGCCACTGCACCGAAAGCCCTGCGTCCCTTGCCCATTCGATCAGACCGTGGGGCCGGGTGGCATGCGTCAGCGCGGCGGTGAGTTCGACATGCGCGGCCGCCGACGGCCCCAGGTCGACCGACGCCGTCAGCAGATGGGCCAGCGGACCCGACAGGGCCGGCGGTCCACTCCGCTCAGCAGGCGGGCCCGCGGACGCCAGCGCCGTCAGCCCGGCCGCTACCAGTACTGCGCCGATGCGCCATACGGCGCATCGGCGACCTACTGGGATGGAACTCTCGTTCTAGTGCGGAGCGGTGACGACGTTGCCCGGCAACGCAGTTTGCGGTCCCGGAGCCTTCACCGTCGGGGAGAACGAGTTGCCACCCTTGGTGGGCCCGCCCTTCTCGCTCGGTGTCACCGGCGACGACGAGGCCGGTGCCGACGTCGTGGTGGTGGTGCTCGTGGTGGTGGTCGGTTCTTCCTTGGCCTTCTCGCCACAGGAAGAGAGCAGGCCCATCGCGAGTCCGGCGGTCACGGCCAGGCCGGCCACCATCTTCTTGCGGGTCGAGTTCCGAACGGTGGTCATACCGATTCTCCTTATTGTCCATTCCGTTCGCCCCGACAGCCAAAGCTACGAAGAAACGGGCATCGCGATCGTAAACCCGATTCGCTACTCACAGCATACCGAGAGAACAATTTCACCGCTGGGACATCTAGCCCATTCGCGGGACATAGGGCCCCGCCGGCAAACAACCGACCGACCCCTGTCGTCGCACGCCGGCGCGACTACTGAGGTTGATGCGACAGCAGTTAACTGTTGTCGATAAACATTCGCCCAAAGTAGTACGAGGCGTACCAGTGACTAATACGGTCGAAGGCGTTCGGACTTCAATGGCGAAGTCGTTTCACCTGTCGAATTCATAGAGGAAGTCTCACGTGAAAAACGAATTGCTCATCCGCCGTACCGCCGCCGCAATCGGCATCGCCGCACTCTCCGGAGCTGCCGTCGTCGGCTGCTCACAAACCAAGGACATCGGTTCCACCGCATCGTCGGCCGCCAGCTCGGGCGCCAGCGCGGCCTCATCGGTTGCCAGCTCCGGAGCCAGCGCGGCATCGTCCGCCGCCAGTTCCGCGTCGAGCGCCGCGTCGTCGGCGATGGCCGGGTCGCCGACCACCATGAACGTGCCGGGCGTGGGCAGCGTGCAGCTGGACGGCCCCGTCGCCGACGCCTACCAGAAGGCCGGCGGCGAGGCCGCCCTCGGGCTGCCGACCGGTCAGCCGCAGAAGGTCGGCGACGGTACGGTGCAGGCCTTCGCCAAGGGCACCATCTTCAGCTCGCCGGCGACGGGCGCGCACCTTGTGCAGGGTGAGATTCTGCGCGAGTACACCGAAAAGGGTGGCGCCGGAGGCGAATTGGGCTTCCCGACCGCCGACGAAGCCCAGACCGCCGGCGGCCCGGACGCACCCAAGGGCGGCTGGATCAGCGAGTTCCAGAAGGGCACCATCACCTGGCTGAACCAGGGTGACGGCACCTTCAAGGCGACCATCACGCCCAAGCAGTAATCACTGTTCCTCGGCGAGCGCGGCGAGCCGGGCCAGTGATGCCTGCAGCCAGTCGGCGGAGGTCTGCCTGGCCCGGTTCAGCCGCTTCTCGTCGGTCAGCGCCGTCCAGTCGTAGGTGTGCGTGACACGGGTGTGCCCGTCATCGATGGGGTCGAGTTCCCAGCGCCACAGGTGCCCCGGCTGCGGCAGTCCGGGTTCGGACGGCTTCCACGCGATGCGCCGCCCCTCGACGAATTCGACGACGTGGTTCTCTCGCGTCGCGCCGATGGTCAGTCCCATGACGAACACGTCGCCCACCGCGCGGACGCGCTGGCCCGCGGACGCCTCCGTCAGGTTGTCGTTGCCGTCCCAGCGCGGCTGCTGTGCGGGGTCGGCGATCAGCTCGAAGATGCTTGCCGCCGGGGCGGCGATGTCACGGCTGGCGCTGACGACCCGAATTTCGTTGTCCACGAGTCGTATTCAACCCGACGGACACGCAACGCGCGAGGCGATTACGTCGGCAGCCGCCGGTTGATCACCAACGCGGAGATCACCGCACAGGTCAAGGCGAACACACCGAGGCGCAACCACGCGGTACCACCGGGCCCGCGGATGATCTCGTAGCCGATCTGCTGCTGAATGGCGTCGTAACTCTTGTTGAGGTCCTCGATCTTGGCTGCCGTGTACATCTGCCCGCCGGACAGCTCGGCGACCCGCTTCATCGTGGTGTCGTTGACCGGGACGTTGACGCTCTGATTGTCGACCTTGATCTTGCCGCCCTTGGTGCCGAACGCGATGGTCGAGATCGGGGTGTCCGACTCCTTGGCGGTCCGCGCCGCGGTATACGCGCCGTGCGGACTGTCCGGGTTGCCCGGCCGGTTCTCCGCTCCGTCGGACAGCAACACGATGCGTTTCGGCGGCTTGTCGGTGTTACCGCTGCCGCCGAGCACGTCCGCCAGGGTCGAGATCGCGCGCAGCGCCGCGAAGATGCCGTCGCCGGTCGCAGTGCCGTCGTCGACCGTCAGGTGGTCGAGCGCGGTGATGGTCGCGTTGTGGTCGGGGGTCGGCGACACCAGCAGGTTGGTGTTCCCGGAGAACGTGACCAGCCCCAGGTTCACCCCGGGGGTCAGCTTCTTCGCGAACTGCTTGGCCGCATCTTTGGCCGCGGCCAGCCGGCTCGGCGAGACGTCGTCGGCCTCCATGGACCGGGAGACGTCCATCACGAGCATGATCACCGCGCGGTTGCGCGGGGTCTTGATCTCGTGGGTGGGCGCGGCCAGCGCCACGGTCAGGGATAACAGCGCCGCCACCGAGAACACCATGGGCACGTGCCGCCAGCGGGACGGTTGCAGCGGTACGACGTCGGTGCGCGGCTGGTCGCCGGCATAGCTGCGGAGCCGGCTGGCGCGGTTGCGCTGCGCCGCGAGATAGACCGCCACCAACGCGACGGGTAACAGCGCGGTCAAGAGCAACCAGGGGTGGGCGAAGCCCGACAATGACACCGATCCGATTCCCGGAAGACTCATCGGCGCCCCGTCGCGTTCGTCACCATAAGTGAAAAGTGTAGGAGTCGGTGCATCGTGCACCTGGTGGCGGGCCTGTGGCCTGCGAGAACCGCCAGACCACGGCAGTCACAGCCGCCCCGTAAGCTGGCCGGACCCTCTCCCGTCGCTACGCTCGCCCCCAACGGACCGCCCCCCGACACCTGCCGGAGGCCCATGCTCACCGTTCTGTACGTGCACGCGATCGCCACCGTGCTCGCTCCGCTGTTGGTACGACGCTGGGGACAGCGGGCGTTCTATCCCCTCGCGCTGGCCCCTGCCGGCTCGCTGATCTGGCTCGCGCTGAACTGGCCCGGGACCGGCGAGCAGACACTGCACATCGACTGGGTGCCGCAGCTGTCCATGGACATCACACTGCGCCTGGATTCACTGTCGGCGATCATGTCGGTGCTGGTGCTGGGTGTCGGCACCCTGGTGCTCCTCTACTGCGCCGCGTACTTCCACCACGCGGACGGGCACACCGAGAATCGGCTGCCCAGCTTCGCCGCCGAGCTCGTGGCGTTCTCGGGCGCCATGTTCGGGCTGGTCTGCAGCGACAACACACTCCTGCTGTACCTGTTCTGGGAGCTGACGACCGTCCTGTCGTTCCTGCTGGTCGGCCACTACGCCGAGCGCGTCGCCAGCCGCCGCGCGGCCACCCAGGCGCTGCTGGTCACCACTTTCGGCGGGCTGGCCATGCTGACCGGCATCATCATGCTGGGCACGCTCGCCGGCACCTATCGGCTGTCGGATCTCGTCGCCAATGCACCGACCGGCACCACCTCGTCGGTTGCCGTCGTGCTGGTGCTCATCGGCGCACTGTCCAAGTCGGCCATCGTGCCGATGCACTTCTGGCTACCGGGCGCCATGGCGGCGCCGACGCCCGTCAGCGCCTATCTGCACGCCGCCGCCATGGTGAAGGCCGGCGTTTACCTCATCGCCCGGATGACCCCCGGATTCGCCGACCACCAGCCGTGGCGGCCGACGGTCGTGACGCTGGGGCTGGTGACGCTGCTGCTCGCCGGCTGGCGCGCGGTGCGCGAGTACGACCTCAAACTGATCCTGGCGTTCGGGACGGTGAGCCAGCTCGGGCTGATCACGGTGATGGTCGGGGCCGGCGGCGGTGATCTGATGCTGGCCGGATTGGCGATGCTGTGCGCGCACGCCATGTTCAAAGCGGCACTGTTCATGGTGGTCGGGATCATCGACCACGCCACCGGCACCCGTGACATCCGGAAACTGGCGTGGCTCGGCCAACGGAGCCCGGTGCTGTTGGGCATCGCCGTCGCCGCTGCCGCCAGCATGGCCGGCCTGCCACCGTTTCTCGGCTTCGTCGCGAAGGAAGCCGATTTCGAAACCCTGTGGCACAGCCCGACATTGGGCGCCGCGGCCCCGTTCGTGCTGGCGACCGTGGCGTTCGGGTCGGTGTTCACCATGATCTACAGCCTGCGGTTCCTGTACGGGGCGTTCGCCCGAAAAGGCCATGAGGAACCGACGATTCGCGTTGCCGAGATGCACCGCCCCAGCCTCGGTTTCCTGCTGCCGCCGGGCATCCTGGCCGTCGCCGGCCTCGGGTTCGGGTTATTGCCGAACGCGCTGGACCACGCCATCGCCGACTACACCGCCACCATGCCGGGCAGCACCGGGTACCACCTGGCGCTGTGGCACGGCGTCAACATGCCGCTGCTGCTGTCGGCCGTGATCCTCGCCGCCGGCGGAGCGGCATTCGGCCTGCGGCACCGCCTCGAGCGCATCCGGCTGCCGTATCTACCGCTCGGCAACGCCGACCGGATGTACGACGCCGCCATCCGCGGCGCGGACCGCTTCGCCGTGCGGCTGACGGCGTTCACCCAGCGCGGCTCGATCCCGACGACCCAGTCGATGATCCTGTCCACCCTGGCCGTGCTGCCCATCGCGGTGCTGATTCTCGGCCAGCGTGACCAGCCCGAACTTCGTTGGTGGAACTCGCCGATCCAGGTGGTCGTCGGCCTCATCGTGTTGGCGGCGGCGATCAGCGCGACGGTGATGCGCAACCGCCTCGCGGCGGTGCTCGTCGTCGGCGTCACCGGTTATGGCTGCGGCACGCTCTACATCTTCTATGGGGCGCCGGACCTCGCGTTGACCCAATTCCTGGTCGAGACACTGACTTTGGTGGTCTTCCTGCTGGTGCTGCGCACGCTGCCCGCCGAATCGGACGCCACCTACATGAAGCGCCACCGGCTCCCCCGCGCCCTGCTGGCCACCGCCGTCGGCTCGTCGGTCACCGCGCTGGCCGTCTACGCCATGGCCGCCCGCAACACGCGCCCGCTGGCCGAGCTGCTGCCCGACGCGGCCTATTACCGCGGGCACGGCGCCAACACCGTCAACGTGCTGCTGGTGGACATCCGGGCCTGGGACACTCTCGGAGAGATCTCGGTGCTGCTGGTCGCCGCGACAGGTGTGGCATCGATGGTGTTCCGGCACAGGCGTTTCGGCTCGGCACCCCGGGTACCCAGTGCATCTCGGCGAGCTCACCGGCCTGGTACCACCTGGCTGCGAGGCAGCGACCTGCGCGATCCGCGACACCGTTCCCTGGTCCTCGAAGTCGCGACGCGCATGATCTTCCCGCTGATCATGGTGCTGTCGGTGTACTTCTTCTTCGCCGGACACAACACTCCGGGCGGCGGGTTCGCCGGCGGCCTGACGGCCGGCCTGGCCCTCGTCCTGCGCTATCTGGCCGGCGGCCGGTACGAATTGGGCGAGACCCTGCCGCTGGACGCCGGCAAGATTCTGGGCGTCGGCCTGGCCCTGTCCGCCGGGACGGCGACGGCCTCGCTGCTGCTGGGTGCGCCGGTACTGTCCAGCGCGGTCGTGAAATTCACGCTGCCCCTGCTCGGTTCGGTGAAGGTGGTGACGGCGCTGTTCTTCGACCTCGGGGTGTACCTCATCGTCGTGGGCCTGGTGCTGGACATCCTGCGCAGCCTGGGCGCAAGAGTCGACGAAGAGTTGTACGCACCACGTGAGGCGGCCACCCGATGACGACCTATCTCGTCCCGCTCGTGCTCATCGGCGGCCTCACCGGTACCGGTGTGTACCTGCTGCTCGAGCGGAACCTGACCCGAATGCTGTTGGGCCTGTTGCTGATCGGCAACGCGGTGAACCTGCTGATCCTGGTGATGGGCGGCGACTCCGGCAATCCACCGGTGCGCGGCCGCACCAGTCACGGCCGGACGGGTATCGCCGATCCCCTGGCTCAGGGCATGGTCCTCACCTCGATCGTCATCACGATGGGTGTGGCCGCGTTCGTACTGGCGCTGATCTATCGGGCCTACCGCCTGACCACGGTCGAAGAGGTGGGCAACGACCCCGAGGACAGCCGCCTGGTCCAGTTGTCGTCCACCGACGAGCCGGCCGTCGACGAAGACCGCGGCGCACCGTCCGTCGTCACCGACGCCGACGCGCCGGCCGAACTCGACGCACTGCCCGCCGAACCACAGGAACAGGCGTGACGGCCGGCGCGGCGCTGGCACCGCTGCCCGTCCTCATCCCGATCCTCGGTGCCGCCGCGACGCTGTTCGCGGGCCGCCGTCCGCGGCTGCAGCAGGTCATCGCGCTGGTGGCACTCATCGCGGTGACGGCCGTCTGCGCGGCGCTGGTCTACGTCGTCGACCACAGCGGCACCGTCGCGGTCCACGTCGGCGGCTGGGGCCAGACCGAACTGGGGATGGGACCGCTCGGCATTGTCCTTGTGGTAGACCGGCTTTCGGCCCTGATGCTGGTGGTATCGGCAATCGTGCTGCTGGCCGTGGTCTGGTACGCCATCGGGCAGGGTATCCGCGACGGCGGTGACGAGCAGCCGGTGTCGATCTTCCTGCCGACCTACCTGGTGCTGTCTGCGGGGGTGTGCATCGCCTTTCTGGCCGGCGACCTGTTCAACCTCTTCGTCGGCTTCGAGGTGCTGCTGGCCGCGAGCTTCGTGCTGCTCACGGTCGGGGCCAGCGAGGAGCGGGTCCGGGCCGGCATCGGCTACGTCATGGTGTCCATGGTGTCGTCGGTGATCTTCCTGATCGGCATCGCGTTGATCTATGCGGCCACCGGCACGCTGAACCTGGGTGAGCTGGCGAGCCGGCTGGACGGCATCACGCCGGGCACCCGCGCGGCACTGTTCGCGGTGCTGCTGGTGGCGTTCGGCATCAAGGCGGCGGTGTTCCCACTGTCGGCCTGGCTCCCCGACTCGTACCCCACCGCCCCGGCGCCGGTCACCGCGGTGTTCGCCGGCCTGCTCACCAAAGTCGGTGTGTACGCGATCATCCGGGCCCACAGCCTGTTGTTCCCGGGCGGCGCACTGGACGGCGTGCTCATGGTCGCGGCGCTGCTCACCATGTTGATCGGCATCTTCGGCGCCATGGCCCAGAGCGACATCAAGCGACTGCTGTCCTTCACCCTGGTCAGTCATATCGGCTACCTGGTGTTCGGCATCGCGGTGTCCAACCGGATCGGGATGGCGGGCGCCATCTACTACGTCGCGCACCATATCGTCGTGCAGACCACGCTTTTCCTGGTGGTCGGACTGATCGAGCGGCAGGCCGGGGCGTCGACGCTGCAGCGCCTCGGCGGGCTCGCCGCGGCCAGCCCGCTGCTGGCGTTCGTGTTCATCATCCCGGCACTGAATCTCGGTGGTATTCCGCCGTTCTCGGGGTTCATCGGCAAGGTCGCGTTGCTGCAGGCCGGCGCGACGAGCGCGTCGGTCCTCGCCTGGGCCCTGGTCGCCGGCTCCGTGGTCACCAGCCTGCTGACGCTGTACGTGATGGCACGGGTGTGGACGCTCGCGTTCTGGCGGGCCCGCGCCGACGCGCCGGAGGGCATGCTGTCGACGGCAGCCCCGGCGGGCCTGTTGGAACCGGTGGCGAACGTGGCCGTCGACGACCGGCCGGACGTCGGCCGGATGCCCGTCAGCATGCTGGCACCGACAGCGGTTCTCATCGCGGTGGGCCTCGCCTTGACGGTGTTCGCCGGGCCCATCTTCGGCTTCGCCGAACGGGCCGCCGATCAGGTCGCCGACCGCGGCCAGTACATCGCGGCGGTGCTGACGCCATGAGGCAATGGTTACCGCGTGTCGGCATCCTGGTCTGGCTGACGGCCGTGTGGATTCTGTTGTGGGGCAACATCTCCGCCGCGAACATCCTCGGCGGACTCGCCGTCGGGCTGCTGATCACCGTGCTGTTGCCGCTGCCGCAGGTGCCCGTGGCGGGCCGGTTGCATCCGCTGTCGCTGGCGTGGCTGACACTCAAGGTCGCGTACTACCTGGTGCTGTCCTCTGTCCAGGTCGCCTGGCTGGCGATCAGACCCGGTCCCCCGCCGCTGACCGCGGTGCTGCGGGCCCGGCTCGCCCTCAAGTCCGACCTGGTACTCGCGCTGGCCGTCAACGTCATCAACCTCATCCCCGGCTCGATCGTGCTCGAGATCGATCAAGCCCGGCGGATGATCTACGTCCACGTCCTCGACGTGGGATCCGAGCGTGCGGTGCAGCAGTTCTACCGTCAGATCGCCGAAGTGGAGCGGTTGATGATCGCCTCGTTCGAGCGTGAATCCCATTGGCAGCCTGTGGAAGTGGACCCGCTATGAGCATCGTATGGATCGCCGCAGCGATCATGCTGGTGGCGGCCGCTGCCATCACGGTATTCCGGCTGCTGGCCGGCCCCGGCACCCTGGACCGACTGGTCGCGCTGGACACCATCGTCGCCGTCACCATGTGCGGCATCGGCACCTGGGCGGCGTACAGCCTCGACACCACCGCGACCTACAGCTTGACGGCACTGGCACTGATCACCTTCGTCGGCTCGGTCAGCGTGGCCCGGTTCCGCGTCCGCGATACCGATCAGGAGCCGCCGCAGTGAACGTATTCGATGTCGTCTCGGGCGCTTTGGTGCTCTTCGGTTCGGCACTCGCGCTGACGGCCGCGATCGGCGTCGTGCGTTTCCCCGACACCTTGACGCGGATGCACTCCGCCTCCAAACCCCAGGTGCTGGGATTGCTGCTGGTCCTGACCGGCGCCGCACTGCGGCTGCGCGGGCAGGCCGACGTCGGCATGCTGATCCTGGCCGGGTTGTTCACCCTCATCACCGCGCCGGTGGTGGCCAACCGCGTGGGCCAGCTCGCCTATCGTGAACAGAGCTTCCGCGACGACCTGCTGATCCGCGACGAATTGGACGACCATGGCGCGAACTGACGACGATTCTTGGGACATCACGGAAAGTGTGGGCGCCACCGCCCTCGGCGTGGCCATGGCGCGGGCCGCCGAATCCGCCTCGGAGAACCCACTGTTCGACGATCCGTACGCGCAGCTGTTCATCGACGCCGCCACCGAGACGGGCTGGTCCTCCCCGTTCTCCGGCGGTGCTGCCGGTTCGGTGCAGGCCGAGCGCGTTCGCATGGTGTGGGCATACGCCGCTGCCCGCACCAAGTGGTTCGACGAGTTCTTCGCGTCGGCCAGCGCCGACGGCATCCGGCAGGTGGTGATCCTGGCGGCCGGGCTGGACGCGCGCGCCTGGCGCCTCGCGTGGCCCACCGGCACCGTGGTTTTCGAGATCGACCAGCCGAAAGTGTTGGCGTTCAAGGAGGAAACCCTGGCAGCCCACGATATTCAGCCCGCTGCCCGGCACGTCGCCGTTCCCGTCGACCTTCGACAGGACTGGCCGGAAGCCTTGCAGCAAAAAGGTTTTGACGCGACCCAACCGACGGCCTGGCTCGCCGAGGGGTTGCTGCCCTATCTACCGGCAGCAGCCCAGGACCTGCTGTTCGAGCGACTGCACGAGCTCAGCGCGCCGGGCAGTCGGGTCGCGGTGGAAGGGTTCGGCGCGGGCTACTTCAGCGAAGAGAACCAGCGCCTGCGCAAAGCGCGGATGGATGCGATCCGAGCGGAAGCCGCCAAGGCCGGTCAGCCGATGACCGATGTCTCCGAGCTGTTCTACAGCGAGCCCCGAGAGGACGTCGCCGAGTGGCTGACCCGCCACGGCTGGCAGACCAGGGTCGAGACCTCGGCCGAGGTCACCGCCCGCTACAAGCCCGAGGTCGCCGGCGAGGTGCCGGACATCGGCAGCGAGTTCGTCGACGCCAAGCTCAGTTGAACTTGATCTTCACCTGCTCGCCGCTGACGTCGGCGGTGGTGCCGGTGACGTACGAGGTCACCGTGCCCCGCGTGGTGCCCCCTCGGCGGCCCTGGCCGCTGACCTCGTAGTGCACCTCGCCGGAAATGCGTACTTCCATGCGGTATTCGTCCAAGTCACCGACCTTGACGGCGCTCATGTCGGGCTGGCTCCAGGTCACGGTGCCGTCGACCAGTTCCCGGTCACTGATCTTCACCGGGCAGGGTGCCGGCGGAACCAGTGAGCGCGACGAGGAGCAACTGCCGTACGCCGCGTCCAGCAGCTTGGCGATGGTCTTGGTGCCGGAATCGTTGAGGGCGAACTTCGGCTGCAGGTACGAGCTCGCCGAATATCCCTCGATGGAGTCGAGCAGCAACGGCTTGCTGTTGGTCACCGACACGTACGGGCTGGTGCTGCCGAGGTCCAGGAAGCCCGGGAACACGTAGATCGCGGACTCCTCGCTGATCTCCTTGCCGAACACCGTCATCGTTTTCCGCGCGGCATTGTCGCTGCTGCTCAACGACGACAGATCGAGCTTGACGGCGGCGTGGGCCAGTTGCCACTTGCCGCCTTCTTTCTTCACCTGGATCGTGGCGTCGGAGTTCTTGTCGCCGAACTTGGCGGCCACATGGACCTCGGCGCGGCCGATGGACTCCATGGTCTTGTCTTCGTTCAGGATGCGGATGTCACTGATCGGCCATTCGCCGGTCTGCTTCTTCAGCACGTCGCTGGAGAGGAACTCTTTCGACGCCGGCTGGTCGTTGCTGAAGGACAGCGCCGCGTCGGCATTGCCGTTCGACAGCGCTTCCAGGTAGCCCTTGACGACCTCACTGGCCGAGCCCGAGGCAGCGCTGTCGCCCGAACCGAACGAGTCGTAGACGTAGTAGATGCCGCCACCCACAACGACGAGCGCCACCACGATGGCCGCGATGATCAGCGGCACCTTGTTCTTCTTCGGCGGGCTGACGAACGGCTGTGCGCCGTAGGCCCCGGGCGCTGCCGGCCCTCCTGGCCAGCCCATCGGGGCGGTACCGGGCGCGCTCGGGGCCTGGCCCCAGCCTCCGGTCTGCGGTGCGGCCGGCTGGCCCCAGGCCGGGGTCTGCGGCGAACCTGCCGGCGGCTGGCTCAGTGGCGGCGGCGTCTGCTGCGGTGCCTGCGGGGGCCAGCCCGGCGCGGCCGGCGGCTTGGTCTGGTGAATCGCCGTCTCTTCTTCGTCGGACGACCTGCCCGCGCCCCCACCCGGGTTGGGACCGTTGTAGTTGGGACCGTTGTAACCGCTCCCCTGCCAACCCGTCATCGTGCACCCTCCCCGTAACACAAGAAACTGTGTCCAGGATAAGCGGTGCGGCACCACCCTCGCTGCACTGAACGTGCCGGATACCGCTAGTCCTCGGAAAGCTGGAACTCCACCATCGCGGTGAGGCTCGCCACCGCTTCGTCGAGCGCGTCCAGCCGGGCCGCGGCATTCGGCGCAGCCAGCACCGAATACTTGTCGGCCTGACCGATCGGCAGTAGCGACGCCAAGGCGTACAGACGTTGTCCCACATCGGGTTTGACGGTCCTGGCCAGAATCGAGTCCCGGTCCCGCAGCCGCGCGCCCTGAATCGACGCGATGCGTTCGAACACCGCGATGATCCGGTCCTCGACCGCCACGATGGCCGCCTCGGGCACCACCGGCCCCGGCTCGTCGGGCCACCTCTCGATTTCGGCCCGCGGGTACGGATCGTCGTTGTGCCACTGCACGATTCGGATGCGGTCGGTCACGCTGCAGTTCAACATGTACCGGCCGACGCCCTGCGACTGACACCGGTCGATGTGCGCGAGCGCCCCCACCGAGCACCGGGCGTCGCCGCCGCCCACCTCACGGCCGGCCGAGATCAGCACCACACCGAACACCTGCTCTGTGGCGGCCATGCAGTCCCGCACCAATTCGCCGTACCGCGGTTCGAAGATGCGCAGCGGCAGTTCGTCACCGGGCAGCAGCGCGGATTCCAGCGGGAACATCGGCGTGATGGGCACGGCTACAACTCCAGCTCCGACACCAGCGCGTCGACGACTTGCAACAGGTCCCCGTCGGTCTCCTCGGCGACCCGGCGCTGCCGTTGATACGACCCACCCAGCGTGTAGATGTCCGCGACCCGCGCCAGCTCATCGGAGCAATTCAGCGATGCCGCAACGGGTTCCAGCCGGTTGAGCAGTTCGTCCAGATCTTCGGTGACCAGCCGCTCGTTACTGTCGGCGTCCAGGATGATCTCGGCGTCCAGCCCGTAACGCGCCGCGCGCCACTTGTTTTCCTGCACATGCCAGGGCGGCATGGTGGGCAGCTGCTCGCCGGCGTCCAGCCGGCGGTCGAGGTCGACGATCAGGCAGTGCGTCAGCGCGACCAGCGCGCCCAGCTCGGCGATGTTGGACACGCCGTCGAAAATCCGGACCTCGATCGTCCCCAGATGTGGCGACGGCCTGATGTCCCAACGGATTTCGTTCATGTGGTCGATGATGCCGGTCTTGCGCTGGTCGTAGACGAAGCGCTCGAAGTGCGACCACTTCTGGAAGTGGAACGGCAGGCCGGCGGTCGGCAGTTGCTGGAACATCATGGCCCGGTTGCTGGCGTAGCCGGTGTCCTCACCGTCCCAGTAGGGCGACGACGCCGACAGCGCCAGCAGATGCGGGTAATGGTTGAGCAGCGACGTGATGATGGGCATCACCTTGTGCGCCGACGAGATCCCGACGTGGACGTGCACGCCCCAGATCAGCATCTGCCGACCCCACCACTGGGTGCGTTTGATCAGCTCGGCGTAGCGCTGCCCTTCGGTGAGTTGCTGACTCTCCCATTCCGCGAACGGGTGGGTCCCGGCGCAGAACAGCTCCATGCCGCGTTCCCGCACGATCCGGCGTACCGGACCGAGCGTGGATCGCAGATCGTCCATGGCCTCGCCGACGTTGTCGCACACGCCGGTGACGACCTCAACGGTGTTGCGCAGCAATTCTTTGTGCACATGTGGCGTCTCGCCGATCTCGGCAATGACCTCGGCGGCCTCGTTGCTCAGGTCACGCGTGTCGGCGTCGACGAGGGCAAACTCCCATTCGACGCCGAGGGTCGGTCGTGGCGACCCGGCGAAATCGATCCGCGGCGGGGTGTGGCTGTCCGCGCTACCCGGCAGCGATGACACCGCACGCCACGCGCTTACCGGAGTCACCGGTGTTCATCGAAGCCTCGTCCGCACCCGGTGCGGCGCCCTGAATCTGCTGGTACCGATCAGCCGGGATGTTGCCGAAATTGTCGGCCTTCTCGTGGATGATCAGCGCGGTCTTGTTGCCGGCGAGCAGCTGCTCGGCGGTAAACGCGTCGGTGGTGGTCACCAGCGAGCCGGTGCCGTCGGCCCGCACCTGCAGCGACGCCAGGTCGCCGCTCATCGGGTAGCCGGTGTGGCCCGGAGCCTGGAAGTGCCCGCCGGCGGACAGGAAGTCGCCGGGTGCGCCACCGGCAGGCGCCACCGAGTTCGGCTCACACTTGCCGGCCGAGTGGATGTGCAGGCCGTGGAATCCGGGGGTCAGCACGCCCGTGCTGGTGGTCTTGACCGTCAGCGTGGCGAATCCGCCGTTGAACAGGAACTCGGCGGTCGCGACCGTCGTGCCCTCGGGGGTCTTCAGCTCGGTGACCAGCTTCTCGCCCATCGGGGCGGCCTGCGGGGCGGCCTTTTCGCCGGCCTTCTCACCGTGGCCCTGGGGGGCGTGCTCGACGCCGGTCCAGACCGCGGGCGTGGTGCCGGGCGTGGTCGCGGGCACCTGTCCGGGAGGGGCACACGCAGCGACGACGGGGGCGATGACCGCAGCGGCGGCAAGGAAGCGAATCGGAGCTGAGATCGGCATGCCGGAGAGCCTAACCGGTCACCAGAACGATGACGCCCGGTCCCTTGTCATTGAGCGCCGGGATGCGTGGTTCGACGGGCGCGTCGAGGATTTTGCCGACCGCTTCGGCGGCTTCCTTCTCCCCCGCGGCCTCACCGAAGTACACGGTCGTGGCCGCCGGCGGGGTGTCCACGCTGAGGTTGTCGGTCTCGGAGACGTTCCACTGCGCCTCGTGCAGCTTGTTCGCGACGGTCTGGGCGGCGCCGGCAACCTCAGAGATGTTGAACACCTTGACGTCGGCCTTGGCCGGCGCGGGCGTCGTCGACGTCGTGGCGGCCGTGGTGGCCGTGGCGCTGGTCGAGCTGCTCGACGAGTTCGACTCGGAACTGCTGTCCGAGCTCAGCGACTGGAAGGCCACGAGCAGGAAAACGACGCCGAGGAACAGCAGCACCATGACCATGGCGCGCAGGGGTAGTCCGGAAGACTCTCGCTGATTCATTGCTCCCCACCTTATCGAGGCGAACCCTCAGGGCAGAAAAGCTAGGTGATTTCGAAACCGAGACGACGCGCGGCCTTGGCCTTCTGCCGGCTGGCGCGCTGCCGGCGCAGTCGCTTGACCAGCATCGGGTCTGCGGCCAGCGCCTCAGGCCGGTCGACCAGCGCGTTGAGCACCTGGTAGTACCGGGTCGCCGACATCGAGAACAGCTCCTTGATGGCGTCCTCTTTGGAACCCGCGAATTTCCACCACTGACGTTCGAAACCAAGAATGTCGTGTTCGCGGCGGGTCAACCCGTCGGCGAGCTCAGAGTCGTCCCCGGATCGCTCAGTACGCGCAATAGCGCCGTCCATTTCGCCCCTGGACCCTTTCTCTGATCTCGGTATATGCCAGTCTGTTTCGTGCGTCACAACGGATCTGGGACGCATCAAGTGGTTCGGCGAACATTCAACCACGGCGAACGGTATTGAGCCGTGATCGTTACCCGCGAGTCGGATCACTAAGATTGCTCGTCATGGCTGTCCGTCCAATCTGCATCGTCGGTGACCCTGTTCTGCATACCGCGACCACTCCGGTGGCCGTCGGCGCCGACGGCTCCCTCCCTTCCGATCTCGCTCCTCTGATCGATGACATGTACGAAACGATGGACAAGGCCAACGGGGTGGGCCTGGCCGCCAACCAGATCGGTGTCGGGCTGCGGCTGTTCGTCTACGACTGCGCCGACGACCGCGGCCAGACCGCGCGCCGTCGCGGCGTGGTGATCAACCCGGTGCTGGAAACGTCGGAAATCCCCGAGACCATGCCCGACCCCGACTACGACGACGAAGGCTGCCTGTCGGTCCCCGGCGAGTCGTTCCCGACCGGCCGCGCCACGTGGGCCAAGGTCACCGGCGTGGACGCCGACGGCCGGCCTGTCGAACTGGAGGGCACCGGCCTGTTCGCGCGCATGCTGCAGCACGAGACCGGGCACCTCGACGGTTTCCTGTATCTCGACTGCCTGATCGGCCGCAACGCGCGGGCAGCCAAGCGGATGGTCAAGTCGAACAAGTGGGGCGTGCCCGGACTGAGCTGGATGCCGGGCGAGGTCGACGATCCGTTCGGGCACTGATGCCCACCAGCGGGCGCGTCGGTAGCCGCGTCTCGCTGCGCTACCGGTTGCCCCAGCCGGAGGCTGAAGCCTTCACCGATGTCGTCGGCCACATCGAGGCGCTCACGCCGCTCGTGGTGGTGCGGACGAAATCGGGTGATCGGGTCGAGATCAGCCCGGCCGATGTGATGTCGGTCCGCGAGCTGTCGCACGCCCCGGTCCGCAATTCAGAGATTCGGGCGGTCGAGCATGCCGCCGCGCTGGCCTGGCCGGGTACGCAGCAGCACTGGGTCGACGGCTGGCTGCTGCGAGCCGGTGGCCCGGACATGCGGACCAACTCGGCTGTGCCACTGCTCTTTTCGTCGGACCTGACGGCACTGCCCGCGATCGCCGGCTGGTACGCCGCGCGCGGGCTGCAACCGTGGGTGGCGCTGCCGGAGCGGCTGTTGCCCATCCGTACCGAGGGCGTCGAGCCCAATCGGATTCTGACCATCGAATTGCCGGGCGGCGCGGGTGCCGAACTGCCGTCGCAGCCGGACGCCCGGTGGCTGCAGATTCACGGACAGGCCGTGCCGGTCGAGGTGCTCACCGCCGTGATCGACGGCGACGTGGCGTTCACCACCGTGGACGACGCCGCCGTCGGGCGTGCGGCGGTGACCACGGCACCCGACGGCAGAGTGTGGGCGGGCCTGTCGGACGTCGCCGCGCTCGGGCCGGAGCGTCGGCGTGGACTGGGCCGCGCCGTGTGCGCGGAACTGATGGCCTGGGCTTCGGGGCGTGGTGCGACGCATGCCTACGTGCGCGTCCCCGACGACGATGCGGCCGCGATTGCGCTGGCCGAGTCGATGGGTTTCCGGCTGCATCACCGGTCTCGGTACGTGCTCCTGTAACGCCGAGACCACGGCTTCTCGCGCGACGTCGTCGGCGCGCGAGAAACCGTGGTCTCGGCAAACTGGTGGCTAGTGCGCGTCGGCACCGGCGTGCGTCGAACCACCTTGACTGGCAGCGGATTTCGCCGGAGCCGGCTTCTTCACGGGCTTCGGCTTCTCCGACTTCTCCGACTTCGGCTTGCTCGGCTTCTTCTCGGGCTTCTTGGTGTCGGACTTGGTCGTCTCGGACTTCGTCGTGTCGGACTTGATCTCGGACGTCTTCGTCTCCGACTTGGTGGTGTCCGGCTTTGTGTCATCCGACTTCTGGTTGTCGGTCTTGGTCGGCGTGGCCGGGGTGGCCGGAGTGGCCGGGGTCGCCGGAGTGGCCGGCGTCTCCGAGGTGGCCGGGGTCGCCGGGGTCGCCGGCGTTGCGGGCGTCGCCGGGGTGGCCGGCGTCTCGGACTTGGCCGGAGCTGCAGGCTTTGCAGGCGACTCCGCCGCGGTCGCCTTCACCTGCGTCACCGCCAACGTGGACTGCGGGATCGACGTGATCGAGTTGTCCGTCTCCGCTTTGGTCACCGACACCTGGGTGGCGGCCGCCGGAGTTGCGGCGGGCAGCTTCAGCGGATTACCGGTGCCACTCCAGCCGATGGCCTTGGCCAGGATGCGGCCGAGCGACACCATGGCGCCGATGGGCCCGATGCCCAGACCGTCGATCTGCAGGTCCGTCCCGATGATGTCGGCATAGACGGTCTGCCCGAGCGAGTTCAGGATCGAGCCACCGAGGCCCATCTGGTCCCAGCCGGTCGATCCGGCGGTGAACAGTCCGCCGAACTGGATGTTGAGCGCCTTGACGACGGCATTGTCGCTGAGCGGAATGGTCTTGTTGATCAGCTTTGCCACGAGGTCCAGGTTGAGGTTGGCGCCGTTGAGGACGCCGTTCACCATGGCAGCCGGGATGTTGATGGCGGTCTGCAGCGCTTTCGCCGCGTCGCCTTGCGACAGGGACGCACCGATGCTGGTGAGACTGTTCGCCAGCGCCACCGCCGGGCTGATCGCCGGTCCTGCCAGGCCGATCAGGACCCCGCTCAGCGGCGATGCCAGGAAGTTGAACACTTCCTGCACGACCCGGTTGGCCATGGCGTTCGAGGCCGTCGGAAGCAGCTTCGGAATCACCTGAAGCAGGATGAAGTGGAAACCATCGTTCGAGTCGACGGACTGCGTGTTGTTCCCGGGGTCGGTGCCCAGCAACGTCGCGGCGGTGATCGCCGACTGCACGTTATGCCCGATCTCGCCCAACACGGTGCCGATGTTGCCGGGATTCTGCAGGATGGCCCCGACGTGGCTGATCTGATTCGCCAGGAACTGCTGCAGCAGCACCGCAGGTGCCTCGGAGATGGCGTCACCGAGGCGTCCCGCATTCGCCGCGGCGGTCTTGAACGCGTCCTGCCACGGCTGCAGCGGGTTGTAGGCCGCGGTCAGCTGCACCGCGGCGGTGCTGACCGACGGCAGCGCCGGCAGGTGGGTGGCGGCGGGTGCCGACGCCAGCAGTGGACTGACCACGACGGCCGCCGTGGTCACTGCGCAGATACCCGCCTTCGTATGGCGACGGACCGCTGAATCCATGAGAACGACTCCTCTTTCCGAGTGATTGGCTTGATTTGGGCAGGACAAAATGAGGTCGGTATGTCGACGGAGAGTTTCCGACGGGAATCGGTGGGCCTCCCCCGAGCAGGGAGACCCACCGACTGCTGACTACTTGCTCGACGCGCTCGAGTGAGTCGAACCACCCTCGCTTGCAGTGGATTTCGCCGGTGCCGGCTTCTTCACGGGCTTCGGCTTCTCCGACTTCGGCTTGCTCGGCTTCTTCGACTCGGACTTCTTGGTCTCAGGCTTCGCCGTGTCCGACTTCGTGTCCGACTTCGTCGACTCCGACTTGGTCGAGTCGGTCTTGTGGCCATCCGACGTCTGGTTGTCGGACTTCGTCGGGCTCGCCGGTGTTGCCGGAGTTGCCGGAGTCGCCGGGGTGGCAGGCGAAGCCGGAGTCTCCGAGCCGGCCGGCGTCGCAGGCGTAGCCGGGGTGGCGGGCGTAGCCGGAGTGGCCGGAGTGGCAACCGTCTCAGACTTGGCCGGCGCCGTCGTCTTCGCGGGAGTCTCGGGCTTATCGGCAGTCACCTTCACCGGCGTCACAGCCAACGCAGGCTGCGGGATCGAGGTGATCGAGTTGTCCGTGGCCGCCTTGGCCACCGACACCTGCGTGGCAGCCGCCGGAGTCGCCGCAGGCGGGTTCAGCGGATTACCGGTACCGCTCCAACCGATGGCCTTGGCGAGCAAGTGGCTGAGATTCACGAGTGCACCGATCGGCCCGATGCCCTGGCCATCGATGGTCAACGGGTCGTTCGGGGCAAGCGACGTGAGGGCGGTGAGCCCGAGGGAGTTCAGGATCGAGCCACCGATGCCGCTGAGATCCATGCCCGTCACGCCGGCGGTGAACAGACCACCGAACTGGATGTTGAGTTTCTGCAGCTCGTTGCCGGCCGGCATGGTCTTGGTGATCAGCGGCGCCAGCACGTCCAGGTTGAGATTGGCTCCGTTCAGGAAGCCGTTCACCATGGCGGCCGGGATGTTGATGGCGGTTTGCGCCGCGGTCATCGCGTTACCGGCGGCGAGCGAGGTGGCAATCTTGGTGATGCTGTTGACCAGGGCCACCACCGGGCTGATGCCGGGACCCACCAAACCCATCAGGACGCCGCTGAGCGGCGACGCCAGCACGTTGACCACCTGCGTGACGATCGCGGACGCCTGCGGGTTGCCCGCCGTCGGGAGCATGTTCGGGATCATCTGCGCGACCAGGCCGTGCCAGATGTCATTCGAGTCGGCGATGGTCCAGTCTTCTGGCTTGGTCCCCAGCAGCGTGGCAGCGGTGATCGCTGATTTCACGTTCTGCCCGACGTCCTGGATCACGGCGCCGATGTTGCCGGGGTTCTGCAGGATGGCCCCGACGTGGCTGATCTGGTTCGCCAGGAACTGCTGCAGCAGCACCGCCGGCGCTTCGGAGACGACGGCGCCGATTCGCTGCGCATTCGCCGACGCGGTGTTGAAGGCGTCGAGCCACGGCTGGAGCGGGTTGTACGCCGCAGTCAGCTGTACCGCGGCGGTGCTGACCGACGGGAGCGCCGGAAGCTTGGCGGCGGCAGGCACCGACGGCAGCAGTGGACTGACCACGAGGGCCGCCGTTGTCGCTGCGCAGATACCCGCCTTCGTATGGCGACGGACCGCAACATTCATCAAGTGACTCCTCAGTGTGGGCTGCTTACTGGCGGGTAATTTACCGACGAGTAACTCAGTTAATCCAGAGTTTTTGACGAAGTCGTAACGAATTGATAGCGACGTCGTGCGACTCACAGCCCACACCAAGGCGGTTTGCGTATTAGCCGGTAAACCGCCGTTTATGGGCCGGCCAACCACCCGGCAAATGGCCAGTCGGCAAACCCATTTAGGTGGCCGAGCGACCGCCCAGCACGCCCGCCGGAAAGCAGGCGGACCAGCTCGATATATTCCGATTAGTAATGCTCACACGTTATTTTTTCGTTATGGCCCAGCCCACAGACCGCGGCCATCGTGACTCACATCTCACAACCGGCGGCGGCTGCCAGTGATCTTGACTGGGACACCCCGTACCCGCGTGGGGCAAATCGGCCACGGTGCAGATCGCCGTCCCGGCACAGTTGCTGCGGCGGCCCATACGAGCGGTGGCCGACGCGCCGGCCAGTGTCCACATACTGAGACAACATGTGGGACGGGGCGTCCCCGGCAATAACAGCAATCGCCGTTCTGGTCCCCGCGGGGCCCGACCGCCGACGCCGACCGACACTTCGCCAAGTATCTTGGACCGGCGGTGGAACGCACCGAAGTGTCAGGCTGGTCAGGGGTTGCGGGTGCAAGAGAATGCGGCGCTGTCGGCCGCCGAGTTGCTCGAACTCAACCGTGACGTTCAGGGCTCGCGCGCGGTCCGGCTGCTGGCCACCAACAACCTCGGCGTCTATGCCACTCTCATGGAGCGGCACCTCAGCGACGGCATGATCTCCGAAACCGACCTGGTGGTCCGGCTGGAACGCGATCTGGCGGCCCTCGGCGAGACCGACGACCAGCTCGGACAGTCCGGCCTCGCCCTGATCAAGTCGTGGGCCAGCCAAGGCTGGGTGCACCGGGTCGTGGACCAACGCAGCGGCTCAGGCGATTTCGCCCGCAACGTCTGTTACCTGACCCAGGACGCCCGGCGCGCCCTCGACTTCGTCCGCGGCATGCGCCGGGGCGACAGCATCGCAACGGGCGGCTCGATCTCGGGCATCGCCTCCCGCATGCGTCAGATAGCCACTCGTGCCGGCAATGACCCCGACCGCATCAGGGCAGGCATCGAGGCCGAGATCGCCGAGCTGCACCGCGAACTGGACGAGTTGGAAGCCGGCCTGCGGCCCGAACCCGACGTCACCGACATGTACGACGAGGCCCGCGCCATCGCGATTCAGATGGAACGGCTGATCACCGACATCGGCCTCTACGGCACCATGATCGAACAGGCCACGCAGGCGCTGGACGATCCGATCGACACCAACATCGAGTACCGCGACCGGCAGCGCCAGATGTACGCCGACTACCAGGCGGCATGGGATTCGGCAGGCCGCGATTCGCACCGCGCGTTCCTGCGGATGATCAACGACCCGGACCAGCGCGCCGAGTTCGAGACCGACATCGCCACCGTCGCGTCGGCGCTGCCCGAGCTGGACCCGGCCCTGCGCAAGGTGATGGCCGGCTTCTTCGAGTTGATCGGCCACCAGATCGACGAGGTGGAACGCATCCAGCAGCGCTGCGCGCAGCGGGTCAAGCGGTTCACCGCGTTCGGCACCATGGAGTCCAGCCGCGGTGTCGCCCGCCAACTCAATGAGGCCATCGGCGCGGCCCGGACGCTGCTGAAGTCGTCCCTCACCGATTCCCGGCTGGACATCGAGGTCCCCCTGGCGCGCCACGCCATCAGCT
Organism: Mycobacterium sp. HM-7; assembly: GCF_053852335.1. Taxonomy (NCBI): domain Bacteria; kingdom Bacillati; phylum Actinomycetota; class Actinomycetes; order Mycobacteriales; family Mycobacteriaceae; genus Mycobacterium; species Mycobacterium sp. HM-7. Next base: position 5,176,584 of record NZ_CM132657.1, read on the forward strand.
CGATCGGCGCGCTCAGCTTCAAGATCGGCGACCTGTCCGCGCCAAAGCCGGCCGAGGCGGCGCAAGGCGACGTCGACCTGTCGAGCTTCGCCGCATTGACCACCCAGGTCGATGCACCTGCGATGTCCGAGATGCTCAATGCCGCGGTCGCGCGCCGTCCGGTGTCACTGGCCGAGGCCGTCGCACTACTCGATTCGGCGTACCTGGGCCACGTCATCGTGTTGTGGTCCTGGGCCCTCAAGCAGCCCGCAGGGCCAAGCGACCCGCGTGACAACACGATGTCCGTGCGATTCCGCTCCCTCGATGGCCGGGACCGCGAGATCGAGGTGCCATATCTGATGTTCACCGAGCCTGTTGCCGTGGCGGGAGCCCTTCATGACTGACTCACCTATCGATTTCGCCTCGCTACCCGAGGTCGACGGCGCCAGCCGGGTCGCCGGGCAGCGTCGACCCCGGTTCGACGGCGACGTCAGCGCCATGCCGGACCGGGCCTGCTGGGCACTGCAGCATCTGCTGACCCGCCGCTACATCAGCAGCGAGTCCGACCGCGACATCTACAGCTGGATCCTGGAGTACCGCAACGAATTATCGGTACGGCTGTCCGAACTCGATCTGCAGCTGCGCATCTCGGAAGGCGTCGACATCGCGTTCATCGAGCAGGCCCGCTACGAGTCGGCCAAAGGCATCAAACTGCTGCGCCGTGAGCCCCTGGGCACCTACGACTCGATTCTGGCGTTGCACCTGGCGCAGATGATGCGCGCCGGTGGGGACCAGAGCTTCCTGATCACCCGCGACGAGATGCACGGCATGTTCACCGGAGTGCTCAACGAAACCGACCGCGACGCAGTGACTTTCGTCGCCCGCATCGACGCCGCCATCGCCCGCCTGACGGGTCTCGACATCCTGCGCCGCAGCCGCGACGACGAGGACAGCTACACCGTGAGTCCCGTCATCACCGCCGTGATGACGGCTTCGGTGATCACCGAGCTGCAGCAGCAGTTCGAACAACTCACCGGTGGAGGGGCGGAAACCGATGTCTGAGCAGTTCCATCTGTCGCGGCTCCAGATCATCAACTGGGGCGTGTTCGACGGCTACCACACCATTCCGTTCAGCGCCGGCGGTTCGCTGGTCGCGGGCGCTTCCGGCAGCGGTAAATCGTCACTGCTGGATGCCATCTCGCTCGGCTTCCTGCCGTTCAACAGACGCAATTTCAACGCTTCCGGCGACAACACCGCGGCGGGCTCGAGCGCGGGCCGCCGCACCGTCGACAAGTACGTCCGCGGCGCCTGGGGCCAGCGCAGCGAAGCCGGCGCCAGTCAGGTCATGTACCTGCGCGGCGAAGGCACCACCTGGTCCGCGGTCGCGGTCACCTACACCAGCAACACCGGCCGCACCATCACGGGCCTGGTGCTCAAATGGCTTACCGGAGAATCGCGTTCGGACTCGTCGAGCCGGTTCGTCATCGGCGACGGCGACCTGGACATCGAGGACGTCTGCAACCGGTGGGCCGCGGGCCGGTTCGACACGGGCGTGTTCAAAGACAGCGGCTGGCGCTTCACCACCAAGGTCGAGTCGCAGTATCTGGCGCAGTTGTACGCCTCGATCGGCATCCGCGCCTCGGACGCCGCACAGCAGTTGCTCGGCAAGGCCAAGTCACTGAAAAGTGTTGGCGGGCTTGAGCAATTCGTCCGTGAGTTCATGCTGGACGAACCGGACAGCCTGGCCCGGCTGCCCGAGGCCCTCAAGCAGATCGACCCCCTCGTCGAGGCCCGGGAACTGCTCGCGGTGGCTCAGCGCAAGCGCAAGATCCTCGGCGACATCGAGGCCATCCAGGTGCGCTACGCCTCCGAGTCGACCGACCTCGGGATCATCGATCTGGTCGACCTGCCGATGGTGCGGGCCTACACCGACCACGTCCGGCTGCGGCACTGCCCCACCGAGATCGAGACGCTCGACGCGACCATCGACCAGCTGGAGCACGAGCATTCCGACCTGACCCGGCAGCTGAATCTGGCCAAGGCCGAAGGCGATTCACTCAACGCCCAGATCAGCGGCGCGTCGGCGAACGTGGGCCCGCTGCAGGCGCAGGTCAACGCGGCCGAGGCGCAGGCCGACGACGTGGCCCGGCGGCGTGCGGGCTACGAAGAAATGGTCGCGGCCCTGGGCGTCGAGGTGCCCGACACGGCCGACGAATTCTGGAACCTGCGCGAGGAACTCACCCGGCAGGCCACCGAGATGCTGGGCAAACTGGAGTGGGGGCGCGACGCGTCCACCGACGCGGAGTACGCACAGAAGTCGGCGCGAATCCTGCGCGACAACGCGGCCAAGGAACTCAAGCGAGTCGAGCACGTCGGCTCGGCGCTGCCCGAGTCCGCTGTGACGATGCGCGACCAGATCTGTGCGGGCGTCGGCATCGACCCCGCCGAACTGCCCTATGTCGCCGAGCTTTTCGATCTGCAGCCCGAGCACAGCCGGTGGCGCCTGGCGGTGGAGAAGGTATTGCGCTCGGTCGGCCTACGGCTGCTGGTGCCCGACCAGCATTACGCCAAGGTCCTGCGATTCGTCAACGAGACCAACATGCGCGGACGGCTGGCACTGCACCACGTCCGGGCCGGCGCTTCTGGCCGCGAAGCCGAGCCGAACACGTTGGCGGGCAAGCTGTTCCTGGTCAAGCCGAAGCACGCCTGCGCCGCCGAAGCCGCCGATGTGATCGCCGCGGCCGGTGACCACATCTGCGTGGACACTCCTGACGTGTTCGTGCGGTTCCGCCGCGCGGTCACCGATGCGGGTCTCTACAAGGACTCCGACCGGCTGGCCATCAAAGACGACCGGCGCCCGATCAAACCCTCCGAGTACATCTATCAGGGCGACATCGGCGCCAAGCTGGAAGCGCTGCACGCCGAACTCACCGAGGCCGAGGAGGCCTTCAGCAGCGCCCGGCGCGCCGCCGATGAGATTGCGGCACAACGCCAACGCTGGCGCGACCGGGCCGCCGCGTGCAAGGCGGTCTACGAGCAGTTCCCCCAGTGGAGCCAGATCGACACCGACACCGCCGAGGGCCACGCCGACCGGCTCCGCGAACAGTACGAGCTGCTGCTGGCCGACCACCCCGACATCGAGGCACTGTCGGCCCGCGCCGAGGAGTGCTGGGTCGACATCCAGACCCTGATGACCCGGCGCGGCGCCATCCAGACCCGGCGCGACGATCTCGACGCGCGTCGGACCAAGCTGATGGACCTGCAGGACCGCCTGTCCCCCGCCGCGGTGTCGGAGCAGGCGACGGATCTGTTGCGCCGCTACGCAGCTGAGGTTCCCGTGCCGCTGGAACTGCTCAATCCCGAGCCGCACCGCGAGGCGCTGTTCGCGGCGATCCGCCGCGAACGCGACCAGCTCACCGAGAGCCGCAGGCGTTCCTACGACGAGCTGTCCCGCATCGTCGCGACGTTCGACACGTCGTTCCCGGACGCGATCCCCAACGACTCGGACGACTTCGACGAGCGCATCTACGACTACGTCGCGGTCTGCCGCCACATCGACGAGCGCGAGCTGCCCGACGCCTATGACCGCATGATGCGACTCATCACCGAGCAGGCGCCCGATGCGATCCTGACCCTGCACCGCGTCGCCGAGCAGGAGACCCGGCGGATCAGCGAGCAGATCGATCGCGTCAACACCGGTTTGGGCGCAGTGGAATTCAACCGCGGCACCCGCCTGACACTGCGCGCCAACCCGCGCAGCATGGTCGCCGTCTCCGAGCTCACCGACATCGTCAAGGCCATCTCCCGGCGCATCGCCGAGGTGGGGCTGGGTGACAAGAAGGCGATCCTCGACCAGTACGCCGACATCCTGCGGTTGCGAAACCGGTTGGCCGGCAACAACCCCGAGGACCGGACCTGGACCCGCGATGCGCTCGATGTGCGTAACCGGTTCACCTTCGACTGCGCCGAGTGGGACGTGGCGAACGACGAACTGATCCGCACGCACAGCAACGCCGGTGACAACTCCGGTGGCGAGCAGGAGAAGCTCATGGCCTTCTGCCTGGCCGGGGCGCTCAGCTTCAACCTCGCCAATCCCGAAAGCGGCGACAACAAGCCGGTTTTCGCGCAGCTGATGCTCGACGAGGCATTCTCCAAGTCCGACCCCCAGTTCGCCTCGCAGGCGCTGCAGGCGTTCCGCAAGTTCGGTTTCCAGCTGGTGATCGTCGCAACGGTGCAGAACGCCACGACCATCCAGCCGTACATCGACGGCGTGGTGATGGTGTCCAAGTCCGAGGCCACCGGCCGCAACGCCCGTCCGGTCGCGAACGTCGCCACCAAGACCATCACCGATTTCACCGCCCTGCGCCGGGAACTGAAAGTCCCCGAACCTGTCTGATCGGAGCGTCATGCGTATCGCCACCTGGAACGTCAACTCCATCCGCACCCGGGTCGACCGGGTCACGGACTGGCTGTCCCGCGCGGACGTCGACGTGCTCGCCATGCAGGAGACCAAGTGCAAGGACGAGCAGTTCCCGACCATGCCGTTCGCGGCACTCGGTTACGAAGTCGCGCACGTCGGACACAGCCAGTGGAACGGCGTGGCCATCGCGTCCCGCGTCGGACTCGAGGACGTGCAGATCGGTTTCGCCGGCCAGCCGCAGTGGCAGGACGCCGATGAGGCCCGCGCGATAGGCGCCACCTGCGGCGGGGTCCGGCTGTGGAGCCTGTACGTACCCAACGGCCGGACGCTGGAAGACCCGCACCTGCCGTACAAGCTGAAATGGCTTGCCGCTCTGCGGGACACGGCGACCGGCTGGCTGGCCGACGATCCGTCGCTGCCGCTGGCGTTGATGGGTGACTGGAACATCGCACCGACCGACGAGGACGTGTGGGACATGGCGGTGTTCGCGAACTCGACGCACGTCTCGGAGCCGGAGCGGGCAGCGTTCCGCGCCATGAACGACGCCGGATTCGCGGACGTGGTGCGCCCGTTCACGCCGGGTCCGGGGGTCTACACCTACTGGGACTACACCCAGTTGCGCTTCCCCAAGAAGCAGGGCATGCGCATCGACTTCGTACTGGGCTCACCGGAATTCGCGGCGCGCGTCGAGCACGGCGAGATCGTCCGTGAGGAACGCAAAGGCAAGCAGCCCAGCGATCACGCGCCCGTGCTCGTTGAATTGGCGAAGTAGATGGCAGCCCTACCGGTTGTCTACGCCGCCGGGCCCACGAGCCGCCGCGCCCGCGTCATCCACTTCTTCGCGAATCTCCTGCTGGCCCGCATCCTGATTCGTGCCCTCACCGCGGCGGAGTTCGAGGCCACGTCTCTGCGCATCGAGCGCGTGGGACGCCGGGTGAACGGGATCGCCCGACTACAGCGGGTCCGGCCCTACCGGAAGTTCCGGCTGGTCGCAGAAAGCTGGAACGGCCTGCCGGTCGAGTCGGTGTCCCTTCTGAAACTGCCTGCCTCGACGGCGGACGGCGTCATCCTCTACTTCCACGGCGGCGGTTTCGTCCTCGGCGATCTGAACACCCATATCCCTGCCGTCGCCACCCTGGCCCGGGTCACCACGTTGCCGGTGGTGCACGTCGAGTACCGGCAGTACCCCGAAGTCGATCTGGAGACGTCCATCCAGGACTGCCTCGGCGCATACCGGCACCTGTTGAGCCAGGGCATCGATCCGGCGAAGGTCGTCATCGCCGGCGACTCGGCCGGCGGTTTTCTGGCGTTCGCCACCGCACAGCGCGCGCCCGAGCACGGCTTGCCCACTCCCGCAGGGGTTGTCGGTATTTCGCCGTTGCTCGAATTGGACAACGCGGCACGCCGGGTACATCCGAACGCCGTGACGGACGTGTTCGGGATCGCCACGGCCCTGCCCGTCATCACCGCACGGGTCTGCGCCACAGAAGATCTGATTGCGCGATTGGAACCCATGTCGGGACCCATGGAGACGATGCCGCCGTCACTCATCGTGGCCTCGGCGTCGGAGGCGCTGCTGTGTGACGCCATCCGGATGCAAGAGAAGCTGAGCCAGGCCGGACGCACATGCGAGGTCGCGGCCTGGCCGCGCCAGCTGCACGCGTTTCCGGCCATATTTCCGGGGCTGCCCGAAAGCCGCCAGGCGTATGCCCGGATCGCGCGGTTCATCTCCGGCTGCCTGGCCGACTAACCGTTCAGGAGCTGCTCCACCGACTCGACGAGCGCTTCCTCGACCCTGCGCAGCGGCAGTTCCGACCGGGTCGCCTGCGCAACGATGATCGCGCCTTCGACGGCGGCGACCGTCAACGTCGCCTGCCGGGCCGCCTGCTCGGCCGTCAAACCCGCGGACTCCAGCCGGGCGGCGATGCGGTTCTCCCAGTCGACGAAGACCGCACCGGCCGCGTCGGCCGCCTCAGGAGCCTCGCTGCGGCCCAGGGCGGCAGCGACGATCGGACAGCCGATGGCGAAGTCGTTGCTGGTCAGAGTGGCTATCCACATCTCGACGAAAGCCCGGACCGCGCCAATGGGCTCGCGATCTTTCATCAGGCCGTCGATGACATCGGCCATCATGCGACCCGCGGATGCGGTCGCATCGGCGACCAGTTCGGCCTTGCCGCCGGGGAAATTCAGATACAGCGACCGGCGCGCGGCGCCACTGCGTTCGAGCAGCTGACTGAGCCCCATACCCGAAACACCCTGGCGCCGAATCAGATCGATGGCTGTGACGACGAGCCGATCGCGGGCACTCATGTGACGTAACTCCCTGTCCTACAGCATTGTTTGCATACCGATTGGTCTACTAGCGTCTGCCCTCAATAGTAGACCGAACGGTGTAGTTCGGGTCTCGAATCGAGGGGGTCCGGGTGGGACACAACAGCCGGTTTTTCGGCACCACCAGCCGTTTCTGTGCGAAATGGGCGTGGTTGATCATCGGTTTCTGGGTGGCGTTGGCCGGCCTCCTGAACGTGACCATCCCGCAGCTCGAGCAGACCGTCGCAGCGCGCTCGGCGCCGTTCATGCCGACCAACATCAAGGCGGCGCAGACCCTACGTGAGATGTCCGACGCCTTCGGCGTCCCCCGGTCGTCCGCTGTCGGCAGCGTGGTGCTGGTCGATGAGCACGGCATCGACGCGGCCGACGAAGCCCTGTACCGGAACATCGTCACCACCCTGCAGCGGGACAAGACCAACGTCGCCTACGTGCTCGACACCTACGACAATCCGCAGTTGCGCGACATCGCGCTCAGCCCGGACCACAAGGCGATCAACCTGGTCCTCGCCGGCACCGGTGACGTCGGATCGACCAAGGCGCACAAGAACACCATCGATATCCGCGATCAGCTCAACGCGCTGCCCAAACCACCCGGAGTCGGGGTGTATCTCACCGGGCCGTCACCGACGCTGGCAGATCTGTTCAGCGCCATGGATTTTTCACTGCTGATCATCACCGCGGTGTCCGTCCTGCTGATCACACTGGTACTGCTGATGGTCTATCGGTCCCTGCCCACTGCCATGGTTCCGTTGCTGACCATCGGCATCGCCCTCGGCGTGGCCCGCCCGATCGTGTCACTGCTCGGCATGACCGGGGTCCTCACCGTCTCTAACTTCACCATCTCCCTGATGACGGCGATGCTGCTCGGTGCCGCCACCGACTACGCCATCTTCATCCTGGCGGGCTATCACGAGGCCCGGCGTAGCCAGGTGCCCGTCACCGATGCGATAGCGCAAGCCGGACAGCGGGTTTCGGGCATCCTGATCGCGTCGATGCTGACCATCGCAGCGGCCGCCACGGCGATGGGGTTCACCGAGCTGGGCATGTTCAAGGCCGCCGGTCCGCCGATCGCCATTGCCATCGTCGTCGGCCTGGCCGTCTCGATGTCACTGCCCTACGCCCTACTCTCGCTTCTGGGAAGGCGTGGCCTGGCCGAACCCCGGCCCCTCAACGACCGCCGGTGGCGCCGGATCGGATCGACCATGATCCGCCGCTCCGGAGTGCTGGTGACGGCGTCGATGGTGCTGTTGCTCGCTGCCGCATCGGTTCTCACGACCTTCCGGGTGAACTTCGACGAGAACTCCATGCAGCTCGACAACACCGAGAGCGCCATCGGTTACCAGAAGACCTACGCGCACTGGGGCGTCAACGAGGCGGCGCCCGAATACCTGATCGTCTCAGCCGACCACGACATGCGGAACACCGACGATCTGGCCGCGCTGGACCGGGTCGCCGGACGCCTCGCCGGCATGCCCGAGATCGCGTACGTCCGCTCGATGACGCGGCCGGCCGGAAAACAGTTGCCGCAGACCACCATCGGCTACCAGGCCGGCATCGTGGCAGACCGGCTCGGCGACGCCAAGACTCAGGTCACCAAGGCTGTCCCCGACATGCACCGGCTGGATTCCGGCGCCGCCCAGTTACGCGACGGCGCCGCCTCCGCGGTGACCCAGATTCCTCAATTGGTCTCGGGCATAAAGCAAGTCACCGGACTGGCTCATCAGGTCCTGGACGGATACCAGGCCGCAGGCGCGGGCCTCGCCACTCTGACCGACGGCACCGTGGACGTGCGCTCGGCCTTGGCCGATCTGAGTTCGTCCACCGGATTGCTCGATGCGGCATTGCAGGCCATCGACGGCAACGCGCAGGTCGCCGACGCCGGCCGACTGGTGAGTTCGGCACTCGGCTCGGCACTTTCGCCGGAGCCCGGTCCGGACTGTCTGCTGAACCCGGTGTGCAGCCGGGCCCGCGCGGACATCGCCGACCTCGACGCGATCTCCAATGGCGCGGTCAGCCGAGCGCTGCTGCAGGCCCAGCACCTCTCCGCGATCCCGCAGGTCACCGTCGACAAGGTTCGGGCCGCCGAGCCCGCCATCCGGGATGCGTTGGCCACGTTGCAGAAAATGGTGTCGAACCTGCCCGGCGGCTCACCGGCGCAGGCCCGTGTCCAGCTGACCGAGCTGGTGCGCGGCGCCGATCAGCTCAGCGCCGGGATGACCCGCCTCGCCGTCGGGCTCGACCAGGTCAAGGGCGGCGTGGACCGGGTGGTCGACATGTCCGGCCGACTCACCGACGGACTCGGCCAGGCGACGGACTATCTGACGACCTTGAGCACGCACACCGCCGAGGGCCCGGCGAGCGGCTTCTACCTTCCGCCACAGGGCTTTTCCGACCCGAAGTTCCGGGCCGCCCAGGACCTGCTGTTCTCCCCTGACGGCAAGACAGCGCGCATGCTGGTGATCTGGAAGATCAATCCGTACAGCGCCCAGGCGCTCGACACGTCCCGCGCACTGGCCCCGGCCGCGACTCAGGCCGCCTCCGGAACCTCCTTGCAGACAGCACGTTTCGCCACCACCGGTCTGGCCACGCTGTCGGCCGACATGCGGGACCAGGTGTGGCACGACTTCGCCCTGTACGGCATCGTCGCGATCCTGGGCGTGCTACTGGTGTTGGTCGTGCTGCTGCGCAGCATCCTCGCGCCGGTGTTCATGGTCGCGGTGGTGACGCTGTCATTCACCGCCGCCGCCGGAGTCAGTGTGCTGGTGTGGCAGCACATCATCGGCGTCGACGTGGACTGGTCGGTGTTCCCGGTGTCCTTCATGGCGCTGATCGCCGTCGGCGCGGACTACAGCATGCTGTTTGCCGCACGCATCCGGGACGAGTCCGGCGACGGGATGATCCGCGGGATCATGCGCAGTTTCGGCAGCACCGGCAGCGTCATCACCACCGCCGGAATCGTCTTCGCGCTCACCATGTTCGCGCTGATGAGCGGCCGGGTGATCAACCTGCTGCAGATCGGGTTCACCATCGGCATCGGCCTGCTGATCGACATCACCGTGGTGCGCACCGTGCTGGTCCCGGCGGCCATGGCCATGATCGGCAACCGCATCTGGTGGCCGAGCAAGCCCAGCGCGCACCCCTAGGCGATCCTCGACGGTTAGGTGGGCTCGGCATTTCTTGCCGAGCCCATCCCGCCTTGGGCTACAGCACTCCCCCGTCCGCGCAACGATCCTTGACGATTAGGTCGACTAACCGGTACGTGCCGGTCCGACTGTCGCGGTCCGTGGATTGTTCGGTGGGCCGTCCTCCCCTGGCGGGTCGCCCCGAGGCCTGGGTGGCTAGCCGAGCTAACCGTCGACGATCCAGCCCCACCCTTCCCGCAGCGGTCTGTCGGTTCCAATCACGCTGCGCCCCTTCTATTTAGACACCCTAACCGTCGGCGATGACACGCTCGCCGCGACCGCCATTTCATGTCGGCGGGCGAGCGTATGTTCGAACACATGAGCGAATCATTTGGTGGTCCCCACGCCGCGGCCGCGGCGGTCGACGCGATCACCCTCTCGACCCGGGAGGAGAACGCCGCCGGCGCCCGCCGACTGGCGGCGATCGGTGACCTGTGGGAGCTGCGAGCCCCCGACGATGACATCGAGAAGAGGTATTGGGCGATCGACGGCTATGCCGGGCTGGTGGTCGAGGTTGCCGCCGCGTTGGGGGTGTCCCGCAAGCGGGCGCAGGCGCAGGTGGATCGGGCGGTGATGCTGCGCACCCGCCTGCCCAAGGTGGCGGCCGTCTACGCCAAAGGCCTGATCGATGCGGTGATGGTCGCGATGATCGTCGCCCGCACCGACCTGATCATCGACGACGACGTCGCCGGGCAGGTCGACGCCGACCTGGCCGCCAAGATCGTGGCGTGGGGGCGGTTGTCGAAACCGAAAATGGAACAACGCATCGACGCGATCATCGCCGCGTCCGACCAGGCGGGCGTGCACGCACCTCGACCACCGTCGCAGGCCCGCTACCTCGACATTCGCCCCTGCGGCCCGGGGGCGGCGAGCATCTGCGGAACGGTCGATGCCGCGACCGCCGCCGTGCTGGACGCTGTCCTGGATGACTTGGCCCGCGGGGTCTGCACGGACGATCCGCGCAGCCATGATCAGCGGCGTGCCGCGGCCATCGACGTCCTCGCCCGCGGCGGTCGGTTGCGGTGCGAGTGCGGGCAATCCGACTGCCCCGCCGCGGCGGTCGCGGCCGAACCGCTGGGCCCGACCGTCGGCACCCGCGCGGTCATCCACGTAATCGCTACGCCTGGGGCAGCGGATGGGCAGGCCCCAGGGTTCCTGCCCGGGTACGGGCAGATCCCCGCCGAGCAGGTGGCGCGGCTCGCCGAGGGGGCGACCATCCGCGAGGTGGACCTACCGCCGGATGCCGCCGAACCCCGCTACCGGCCCTCGGCCAAGCTCGCGGAGTTCGTGCGCTGCCGGGACCTGACCTGCCGGTTCCCGGGCTGTGACCGGCCCGCCGAGGCCTGCGACCTCGACCACACCGTGCCATATCCGGCCGGTCCGACGCATCCCTCGGACCTCAAATGCCTATGCCGGTTCCACCATTTGTTGAAAACGTTCCACGGCTGGAGCGACCACCAATACCCCGACGGAACCGTCGTCTGGGTCGCCCCCACCGGGCACACCTACATCACCAAACCCGAAGGCGCCCACTGGTATCCACAACTGGCCATACCCACCGGAACACCCGAGATCGCCGAACAACCGGTACGCACACCCGCGCGCGGCTACTGCATGCCCAAACGCCAACGCACTCGGGCCCAAGAACGCCAACAACTCGTCAACCAAGCACGCATGGTCAACGAAGAACGCATCGCCGGCGAGGAATGGCGCCGGTGCCGCGAACTCGAAATGGCCTTGGCCGCAGAGGAATGGGATGAACCCGCACCATTCTGATTGCAGAAATGCAGCCGCTCACAATCGATTTCACTACGGGCACCCCAAGAATTGGCAGGTCGCGTTGGTGTTCTCGCCCGCGACGGTGCGGTAGTGGGGGTGGCCGCCGTACCAGCCGTCTTCCGCGGTCATGCCAACGACCTGAGGTGGCGTTCCGCGATGTACCAAGTTGTACCGGTGGCAGGTCGTCCAGTCCCAGTCGACCTCGGTGAAGCCTCCGGGGACCGGCTGGCCCGGACACCAGGTACCCGAGGAGGGTTCTGCTTGGGCGGTGCCGGCGCTCAATCCGAAGGCGGCCAGACTCATTCCGCCGGACAACAGTGCCGCCGCGGCCAGTCGTGTGATTCGTCGCGTCATGTGACTCGACCTCTCTGTTTGTTCGGCGACACTGTCGTCGATCTGCTGCTTTGTGGTGAATGAAGCATGCAGCCCGGCGCTTGGGACATTCTTGGTCTGCACGCCGCCGGGGTCAGTGACCTGGTGTGCCACTCACCGTCGCTCGAGAACAAACGTCTCGATTTGCCGGTTCCCGGCCCACTCCCGTTCCTTGGTGAGGCCGGGGTAGAGATCGATACCTCTCGCCCAGATTTCTTCGCGCTCGCCGGGCCTGGCCAGGCGGGCGGTGGCGTCCCAGGTATCACCGTCGAGCGTCACCGTCGCGGCCGCATTCGCGTTGAGGTTGTGATACCAGCCGGGGTGTCTGGCATCGCCGTAGTTGGCCGCGACGACGGCGACGCCGTCGGAGTGTGGAATTCCCAAAAGTGCTACGGTGCGCGGCTTTCCCGACTTTGCGCCGGTGGTGGTCAGGATGACGGTCGGCAGGCCCGCCGCAATCCCGGCGAAACTACGCTTGCCACCGGTCAGCTTGCTGACCAGCTGGTCCAGGTGATGCGCCGTCGGCCGGAACAGCACCCGGCCGGCCTTTGTGGCCGCAAGACCGCGCATCGCCCGGTGCAGCATGTTTGCATCGTCGAAAGACTCGACTGGCATGTCAGCATTGTCTCCATGTCGACGCCGTCCGATTCCGCATTTCGCAATATTGGCGCGAGGCGGCCACTCACACGGGTTCACCGTCGTGAGCGGCCGTCGTCGCCCAGGTAGTGGCTAAACGAGTTCCGGCACCCTCAGATGAGCGAAGGCCACGTCGAACTCAGCCTCGTCGAGTTCGTCGGCGCCCGCTTCTTTCATGCGCATCTGCTTCATCGTGCGCGCCCCATCCCGGTTGCGCTCCATGGCTTCTCGGCTGTCGAACGTCGTGCAGCCCACGCCGCGGCCGGTGTTCCGATCGACCAGCAGGCTGGTACTGCAGAAGCCCTCGAGCGCCTCGCTGTCGGGCACGATGTTCATCTTGAAGTGGTCGATGGCGGCGTCGGCGTGGGCCGGGTCGACATGTCCCCATGTCACCCGCGCACATGCGCCCTCCGGGATCTGACGAGCGCGGTGCAACACGGCGATGTCCCACTCGTCGACGGTCGCGGCGCCGCCGAACATCTCGATCGCCTGTTCGCGGATCGGCCGAACCTGCTCGGCGACAGCGTTCATTTCCTCTTCTGACTGCCACGCCGTCACCGCGATGCAGCGGCCAGACTGATGGTCGGTGAGCAGCGACATGCCGACGAAGCCGTCCAGCTCTTGGAGTTTGGGCATCACTTCATCGCGGAGGTGAGCCACTCCCGCGTCGATGGCCGAGGGTTGTGCGTGAATAGTGGTAGAGCGTGCGTACACGGCCCACCCCCTCTATATCGGGGCAGCGCCCCAGCGGCGCCGCCGGTCCACCGAATACGTTCCTCCGATCTCCAGCGGGTAGCAATAGCCGATCGGCACACCTCATCGCTTGAGGTATTTCCTTGACGCCCAAGGCAAATTGCTGCCGAACTATGCCTCGGATACCCGGGTAATTCTGGCGGCCGACTGACCGTGATCGTAAATTTCGACGACGGCACCATTGGCCACCATGTTCAGGTAACGACCAGCCGCGGCACGGAACGCCGGAAGGGCTACCCGAATCGCCAAGTAGCCTGGCGAAGGCAGCCGACGGCGCCGTTCCTGAATCGGACGCTCCGGGGGATGGATCGACGCCACATCAATGCCTCTACGTCTGACCGTGATTGACTCACCACTTGCGGCAAGTTCGAGATAATACCTTGTGGCACTGCGCAGTTGACCGATGCCGATGGTGCGGTTCATAGCCGTTCGCCGCCAGGCCTGTCAGCCGAACACGCCGGTCACGGGGACCAGGGATCTAGTTGCGGGCGTCTCCACATCAGCCAATGACGTTCCCCTATTCCCTTGGCGCCGTTGACACCCCGGCAGCAGTATACCGATCGGTCTACTCGCTACTCGACGCTAACGCCCCGCCGCAACGGTTGTCAATGGGGTTGTGCTAGCTCCGCTTGCCGCCGGGTATCCGGTCGACGAACCACCCGAGCCGAGCCACCGTGTTGTCGAGGGGCTCCACGACTTCGGCGAGTCGCTGCAGGCTCGGCAGGGTCGCGGCAATCGAATTCGCGCCGAACGCGATCTTCTCGGCGGACGTGTCGATGCCGGCCGCGGCCTCGGTCAGGGTCGTGATCTGGCTGGCGATCAATTCCGCGTGCCGGTCGATACCGGCAGCACTCACGCTCAGAGCAGCGATGTTGTCGGCGATGTATTGCGACGACTTCCGTAGCTCGGCGACGTCATCCATCAACGCGAACACTGCTTGGACGAGTGACTTCGGTCCGCGTCGCTTCCGTTTGCCGGACTCAGCCCCAGCTTCGTGTGCCCCTGCCATGACTCACGCCTTCCGTTCGGCAGGAGCCCCCTGATCCTTGGCCTCCTGCTGGTACTGCCGAAGCTCGGCCCGCACCGCTTCATCTAACGCGCGGTCAAGGCTAGCGTGGGCAGATCGGCGAGATACGCGGCGCATGGCGTCGATGAGATCGGCGGCCCAGGCAAGCTCGACGTCGTTGCTGGGGTACCAGCCCGGCCCCCGCTGCCGGACCACCTCGGTGTGTCCGGCCCGGGTCATGGCCCGGGCCGCGTCGTCGAGCTTCTTGTCGACCGCCGTAGTGGTCTTCAGGATCGCCGCCAATGGCATGCCGCGGGAGATGAGCCTGGCGAAGTCGTCGATCACGCGGCGGTCGGGGACCAGGTAGGTGTCCTTGTCGTCCGTGGACTCGATGATCCGACCGGCGACCAGCCGGCGGATGGTCGCACCGTCCAGCCGGCCGAGCTGCATCTCCAACTCTTGGCGCGTCATGGTCTGTGCCTCGGGATTCGACCACGGCGCGATAACCAGCTCCTCGAGCTCGGCCAGGTCCAGCACCTCGACGAGCCCCTCACCGCGCTGCAGGCCGGTGAGGAACTTGAGGATGTGTTTGACGGTGAAGCCCTCGCTGAGCAGGCGGACGATCGCCTGCAACTGGCTCAGGTGCCGGTCGGTGTAGATCGCGACCCGGCCCCGGCGCTGAGGCCGGGGCAGCAGGCCGCTCTCCTGGTAGACGCGGACGTTCCGGGTTGTCGTCCCCGCTTCGCGCGCGAGGTCGTCGATCCGGTACTCAGCCACCAGCGGATTCTATGCGGTCAGGACTGACGCACCGCTGGTCTGTTCAGCAGTGATCTTGAAGTCGTGCAGATTGACGCTCTTCAACTGGTTGACGTACTGGGTGGCGAACCCGGGGAACATCGTCGCGTTGAAACCGTCGTCGGTCAGGTACCAGCTCTGGCAGCCGGAGTTCCACGTCGTGGATTGCAGCCGCTGCTGGATGTCCTCGTTGTAGCTGGCCTGCACCTCGGGCCGTACGTCGAGCGCCTTCCAGCCGAACTGCAGCAGCTTCGAGATGGCCTCGACGATGTAGTCGATCTGCGCCTCCATGTACACCAATGCGGAGCTGTGGCCGGGGCCCGAGTTGGGTCCGAAGGTGAAATACAGGTTCGGATAACCGGATACCGCGACACTGCGGTAGGCGTACGCGCCCCGGCTCCATTCCGCGGCCAGCTCCCTGCCGTCGATGCCGATGACGGGGAACGGGGTGCCGGCCTTGGACACCTCGAAGCCCGTGGCGAACACGATGGCGTCGAATTGGTGCTCGACGCCCTCCACAGTGCGAATTCCCTTGGGCGACAACCGGGCAATGGGCCAGGTCACCAGCTTGCAGTTGTCGGCCTGCAGTGCCGGGTAGTAGTCGCTGGTCATCAACAGCCGCTTGCAGCCGGCCGAGAAGTCCGGCTTCAGCTGGCGACGCAGCCACGGATCCTTGACCTGCATACGCAGGTTCGCCAGGCTCAGCGCCTCGACCACCCGCGTGAACGGGCTGTCCCAGACCACGCCGAGCGCGACCGACT
Source organism: Mycobacterium sp. HM-7 (assembly GCF_053852335.1). NCBI lineage: Bacteria > Bacillati > Actinomycetota > Actinomycetes > Mycobacteriales > Mycobacteriaceae > Mycobacterium > Mycobacterium sp. HM-7. The sequence continues at coordinate 5,192,598 of NZ_CM132657.1, forward strand.
CATGGCCCCAGAACCAGGCAGAGCGGGCAAGCTTCTCGGCGAAGGGCACGTCTTTGTAGATTCGCTTCAGCCAACCGGAGGTGGAGCTGTTGGCACGCGGGATCACCCAACCCGGGGTGCGCTGAAAGACCTTGACCGACTTGGCGACCTTCACCAGCTCCGGCACGATCTGCACACCACTGGCGCCGGTGCCGACGACCGCGACCTTCTTATCGGTGAAGTCGTAGTCGTGATCCCAACGGGCACTGTGGATCTTGTGACCCTCGTAGGTCTCGATACCGGTGATCTTCGGGAAGCTCACGTTCGCCAGCGGCCCCGAGGCGACGATGACGGTGCGCGCCCGGACCGGCTCGCGTCCCTCGAAGTTGACGGTCCATTCCCCCGCCACCTCGTCGTACTCCACACCGGTGACGTTGTGGCCGAAGCGGATGTGCGGCGCGATACCCGCGGACTCGACCATCGTGTCGATGTAGCCGAGGATTTCGGCGCTGCCCGAGTAGGTATGTGACCATTCGGGGTTGGGCGCGAAGCTGTACGAGTACAAACGCGACGGAATGTCGCACGCCGCACCGGGATACGTGTTGTCACGCCAGGTGCCGCCGACCCGGGTACCGCGTTCGAAGATCTCGAAGTCGCTGATGCCCTGCTCTTTGAGCCGGATGGCGGCGCCGATGCCGGCGAACCCGGCACCGATGATGGCTGTCGAAAGTGTCATTGCTGTATTCCTTTACGCGACCGGCTCGTAGGTCATCTCGTTCGACCAGCTCGGCGTGTTGCGCACCAACGGCATCGGAATGGCGCCGGTGACCACCACCAGCGAGTCAGCCAGCCAGTGGTACTTCGAGGTGCGGTCGATCACCTTCTTTGCGTGCCATGAGACGAACCGGTACATGGGCACCCGGCGCGCGAAAGCGCTTCGCTCACCGACACTTTGGAAGCGGCGCATCGCCTGGTACAGGCGCTCCTCGTCGACGCCCATCGCGACGATGTTGTCGCGCATCTTGTTGAGCAGGGGGAAGTAGCTCAAGGTGCCGACGACCAGCGCCGGGTTCATCCAGCTGCCGACGAAATCGACGGCCAGCTTGCGCATGCCCGAGTGCCCGATGATGTCCATCACCTCGAAATCGACGGCGAGGTGGCGGGATTCGTCGGAGTTGATCCGCTTGAACACTTCCTGCGCCACCGGATCCTTGACCTCATCGGTGATGAATTTGATGAGCGCGCCGTCCAGCGCCACTTCGAGCATGGGGATGACGGTGCCGAGGATCGACAGCGACATGCCGTCGGAGAACTTGTCGAGCCAGGTGATCACCAGCTGCACGTTGACGCTCGGCGGCGGCACCTCGTCGTTCTCGAGCATGCCCCAGCGCCGCATCAGCGCCAGCTCGGCGTTGGCGTGCTTCTGCTCCTCGGCATGGAAGTGCTCGTAGATGCTCTTGAGCGTCGGCGTCGGGGCCTTCTTGGCGAGCGCGGCGAAGCCACGGGCACCGACGTTCTCGATCCACATCAGATCGGTCATGAACGGCTTGAGCTTGGCCCACAGTTCGGGCTCGATCAGCTCGGCTCCCGGGGCATCCCAGTCGATGTCGGCCAGGGCCCACTGCTTGTCTTTGATCCGCTGCAACATCTCATCGAGATCCATTGCCATGATGTGTCCTTTCAGTTCTCGGGAAGAAGTCGGCCGAGCAGTCCGGCGCCGCGGACGTACAGGGCGGGGAAGTGTCGCTTGAGGTGCCAGATGACGGTGGCGTCGAGTTGGGGCACCACGTACAGGCGGCCGCCGTCGTGCGCGTCCAGGGTGCGGGCGGCGACGTTGTCTGCGGACAGGCCGGTCCAGCGGGCCAGCTGTTGGCTCAGGCTCATCGAGCCGGGCGTGATGCGGCCGTCGGTGAAGACGTTGGTTTTCACGAAGGTTGGGCACAGCACGGTGACGGCGACGTCCGTGCCGTCGAGTTCGGCGGCCAGGGTTTCGGACAGCGACATCACGCCGGCCTTGGAGACGTTGTAGGCCGCCATCGACGGCGCGGCGGCGAATCCGGCCGCCGAGGCCACGTTGATGATGCCGCCCTTGCCGGCCTCCCGCAGCAGCGGAGTGAAGACCTCGCAGCCGTAGACAACGCCCCACAGGTTGATGCCGAGGGCCCAGTCCCAGTCCTCGAAGCCGATGTCGCCCACCGGTTTTCCGCCGATGCCGACACCGGCGTTATTGATCACCAGGGTCGGTGCGCCGCCGAAGATCTCCTGCGCCTGCTTGGCCAGCAGTTCGATGGCGGTGCGGTCGGACACGTCGCACTGCACGGCGTGACCCTTGCCGGTCGGCAGCTGCTCGATCAGCGCGACGGTCTCGTTGGCGCGCTCCATGCTGATGTCGGCACAGATGATCTCGCCACCCCGCCGCGCCAGCTCCAGGGCGAACGATCGCCCGATGCCGCTGCCGGCGCCGGTGACCACCGCCTTCGCCTTGTCCGAGCGGCGTTGGCCGCGAAAGACATTGAGGATCGTATCGAGGCCGATCATCAGCTCACCTCTTCGAGTTTGTTGGATCGTCTGTAGGCATCGGCAATGAAGGCCGCGGCACGGCCCAGAGCCGGTGCGGCTTCCGGGGCCAGATGCGGCAGGGCCTGGAAGACGTGCACCATGCCGGGCCAGACCTCGAGCGTGCTGGCGCCGCCGACCCGCCGCAGCTCCGCATCGAGGTAACGGGCGTCGGCGCGCAGCATCTCGAAGCCACCGACCTGAATCAGAATGGGCGGCAACAAGTCCGCTTTCGTGAAGTCGAGTCGCAGTCGCGGATCAGCCAGGTTCTGGCCTTCGGTGTACAGCCCGACCATGCGGGCAGCCGCGCTCGCCGACATCGCCGGATCGCGGTACGTCGCCTTCTCCTGTTCCAGGGCGAGCCCGAGCGTCACGTCGATCAGTGGCGAGAACAACACCACTCCCGCAGGCCGGAAGTTCGCGTCGCCGGCATGCGCCAGCAGCATGTCGCACGTCAGGTGGCCACCGGCCGAGTCGGCGCCCATCACGATGTCGGAGGCCGCATAGCCTTCCGACAGCAGCCAGCGGTATCCGGCTTCGACGTCTTCGGCCGCAGTCGGGAAGCGGTGTTCAGGGGCCAGGCGGTAGTCCACCACGAACATCGGCAGGCCGGTCGCCTCGGACAAGCGCGCCACCAGCTTGCGGTGGGTACGTGCCGAGCAGATGACGTACGCGCTGCCGTGCACGTAGTAACCGGCACGGTTGCCGAACTCCACGCCCGGGCCCAACACCCATTCGCCCCGCATCGCGGGCGTGCGAACGGGGATGATCCGGGTGCCGCCCGGCATGGACCCGAAGGTTTCCATGATGGTGGCGATGAGCCCGCGCCCGAACCACACACCGGGCTGGTTCATGGGGATCACACTGGTCAGATTCCCCAGCGTCCACCGGGCCACCGTGGCCGAAACGGTCGCACGCAGCGACGCACGGGTAGGTACTTCGGGCAACGTTGCCCGATCGGTTTCCGTCACGGCAAAAGGACACCATCGACTGTGCCATTTGTCAATGGCACAGTCAGCGGCGACAATCTGACCTGGCCCTACGACGGAAGGAATTCCCATGACCGCAACGCACGAGTTGACCGTGGTCGAGGTGATCACCGAGACGCGCGACGCCGTGTCGCTGGTCCTGGCCGCCGCGCACGATGCCCGTGAACACTTCGCCTATCAGGCCGGGCAGTTCCTGACACTGCGTATCCCGGCGTCGGACGGCGCGGTCTCGCGGTGCTACTCACTGTCGAGCAGCCCCACTACCGACGAGCACCTGAAAGTGACTGTGAAGCGCACCTCGGGCGGGCTCGCATCCAATTGGCTGTGCGACCACGCCACGGCCGGAATGACGCTGGAATCACTCACGCCCGCAGGCGCTTTCACTGTCCGCCCCGCCGAGACCGAGCTGATTTTCGTGGCCGCCGGCAGCGGCATCACGCCGGTCATCTCGATGATCCGCGCCGTACTCCTACAGTCCGCCCGCCGGGCGACACTCGTCTACGCCAACCGCGACCGTGATTCGGTCATTTTCGACGCCGAGTTGTCGGAACTGATTGCCGCGCATGCGGACCGGCTGACCATCGCCCACTGGCTCGAGTCGGAGTCCGGCCTTCCCACCGAGGCCGGGCTGCGCGCATTGCTGCCCGAGACGCCGGGCGCAGGTACCGCGGCGTATCTGTGCGGTCCGGCCGCATTCATGGATGTGGCCGCGGCAGCCCTGCACCACGCCGGCGTCGCCCGCGAGCACGTGCACCGCGAGGTTTTCGTCTCCCTGACCACGGACGCCTTCGCCAACCCAGAACGGAGTCCTTCGAGCGCCGCCGCAGAGTCCGCGGCCGCGACCGTCGAAATCGACGGCGAAACCCACGAAATCACGTGGCCCAAGACCGAAGTGTTGCTCGACACCCTCCTGGCCCGCGGCATCGACGCACCCTATGCATGCCGTGAAGGCAACTGCGGCGCCTGCGCATACACCGTCCGCGAGGGTGAGGTCAGCATGCGGATCAACGACACCCTCGACGACTACGAACTCGGCATCGGGGTCCGGCTGGCGTGCCAGTCGATACCCGAATCCGATTACCTGTCAGCCATTTTCGACCGCTGACCGGCGTGACGGAAACTAAGCCTGGTTGTCGGCGCCGGGCTCCGTCGCGTAAGTGCCCGGGTTGAACATCGACGCGACCGCGCCGAGCAGCATCATGACCGCCGCCGCGCCGAACACCACGACCAGGCCGGAGTGGAACGGTTCGGTGATCAACTGCGGGAAGAAGCTCTGGCCGGTCAGCGTGGCGGCGTTGACGCCGGGCTGTTGCAGGGCGTGGAACGGGGCCAGCAACTCGCCCACCGGGTTGTAACCCAGGAACGCCGCGAACAGGCTGCCGACGGGCGGCAATTCCGCCACCTGCTGCGCGACGTCAGCCGAAACCCCCTGCTGCTGAAGGCCACTGGACAGCGCGGCCGGCAGGGTACCGGCCAGCCCGACGACCATCAGTGAGAAGAAGATGCCGATCGACAACGAGCTGCCGGCGTTGAAGAACGTCGACCGCACACCTGAGGCCGCGCCCCGCTGATCGGCCGGCACGCTCGACATGATGGCCGCGGTGTTCGGCGCGGTGAAGATGCCACCGCCGACGCCGTTGAGGAACACCAGCAGCGCGAATTCCCAGTACTCGAAATTGACCGGGATCAACAGCAGCGCAACGAAGGTCACCGCCATGAGCAACATGCCGCCGACCGCCAAGGGCCGGGCACCGAAGCGGTCGGACAGGGTGCCGGCGACGGGCGCCGCCACCAGGAAGCCGATGGTCGCCGGCAACAGGTAGATGCCCGCCCACAGCGGGGTCGATTCGAAGTCGTAGCCGTGCAGCGGCAGCCAGATGCCCTGCAGCCAGATGATCAGCATGAACTGCAGCCCACCGCGGCCCACCGAGGACAACAGCCCGGCCAGGTTGCCCATGCCGAAGGTCGCCGACTTGAACAGTCGCATGTCGACCATCGGCGACTCGACCTTGAGCTCGACGAAGCAGAACGCGACCAACAGCAGCAGCCCGACGCCGATGGACCCGAGCACCGCGGGGCTCCCCCAGCCCGTCGGCGAATTGCCGTACGGCTGAATGCCGTACGTGATGCCGAGCAGCAGCACCGTCAGGCCGAGCCCGAACGTCACCGTGCCGGCCCAGTCCAGCTTGCCGGGCGACCGCGAGCCCAACTCGCGCAGTGAGCGGTAGCTCCAGACGGTGCCGATCACGCCGATCGGGATGCCGACCCAGAACACGGCCTTCCACTCCCACTCGGAGAGGAAGCCGCCGATCAGCAGACCGAGGAAGGACCCGGCCACGGCGGCCACCATGTTCACGCCGAGCGCCATGCCGCGCTGATTAGCAGGGAAGGCGTCGGTCAGGATCGCCGACGACGACGCCATCAGCATGGCGCCACCGACGCCTTGGATGACCCGCCAGGCGATGAGCCAGATCGCGCCGCCACCGAGGTGGAACGGATCGAACGACAGCGCGACGGCCGCCAGGGTGAAGACGACGAAGCCGAGGTTGTAGATGCGGACCCGGCCGTACATGTCCCCGAGCCGGCCGAACGGCACCACCAGGACGGCGGTGACCACGAGGTAGCCCATCAGCATCCACAGCAGGTAGCTGACGTTGCTCGGCGCCAGCGGGTTCAGCCCGATGCCCCGGAAGATGGCGGGCAGCGAGATCAGCACGATCGACGCGTTGATGGTGGCCAGCAGCGTGCCCAGCGTGGTGTTGGACAGTACGACCCACTTGTAATGCGGGTGGTCGTGGTCCATCTGGACGCGGCGGCGGGCGGTTGCCGCGAGCGCGGTGTCACTCTGCTCGGTGAGCTCGGTTTCAGTCGTCATCAGTCGGGTTCGCTCCAATATCAGAAAAACATATGTTAGCTATACAAACGACCTCATGACAATTCGATTCCCGGTATACGGGCATCTCAAGCTGTGCGTTACGTACGAGTTGGTGTGACGCAGGAAACCATCCGTTACGGTGGACCTGTCCGCGCGGGAGCGCACACCTTGGTGCGCTGAGAGGACGGCTGTATGGCGCCGTCGACCGTATGAACCTGACCGGGTAATGCCGGCGTAGGGAGTAAGCAGATGTCCACAATTGCTGTATTCAACGACCTTTCCTGCGGCCCCATCCAGGGCAGCACCAAGGTTTACCGGGAGCTTCCCGACGGCGGGAAGGTCCCGTTCCGGCGGGTCAACCTGACCACCGGCGACCACCTCGACCTGTACGACACCTCGGGTCCGTACACCGACGAGACCGCCACCATCGACCTGGAGAAGGGCCTGCCCGCCCGCCCCGGCGTCGTCAAAGACCGCGGCACCCAGCTGCAGCGTGCCCGCAACGGCGAGATCACCGCCGAGATGGCCTTCATCGCCGAGCGTGAGGGGGTGCCAGCCGAATTAGTTCGGCAAGAAGTTGCGATCGGCAGAGCCATCATTCCTGCCAACCACAACCACCCCGAGCTGGAGCCGATGATCATCGGCAAGGCCTTCGCCGTGAAGGTCAACGCCAACATCGGCAACAGCGCCGTCACCTCCTCGATCTCCGAAGAGGTCGACAAGATGGTGTGGGCCACCCGCTGGGGCGCCGACACGATCATGGACCTGTCCACCGGTAAGGACATCCACCAGACCCGCGAGTGGATCCTGCGCAACTCCCCCGTCCCGGTGGGCACCGTGCCGATCTACCAGGCGCTGGAGAAGGTCAACGGCGATCCCACCCTGCTGACCTGGGAGCTGTACCGCGACACCGTCATCGAGCAGTGCGAGCAGGGTGTCGACTACATGACCGTGCACGCCGGCGTGCTGCTGCGCTACATCCCGCTGACGGTCAAGCGCGTCACCGGCATCGTCTCCCGCGGCGGCTCGATCATGGCGGCGTGGTGCCTGGCGCACCACCAGGAGTCGTTCCTGTACACACACTTCGAAGAGCTGTGCGAAATCCTGCAGCGCTACGACGTCACCTTCTCCCTCGGTGACGGTCTGCGTCCCGGCTCGATCGCCGACGCCAACGACGAGGCCCAGTTCGCCGAGCTGACCACCCTGGGCGAGCTCACCAAGATCGCGAAAAACCATGGCGTGCAGGTGATGATCGAGGGCCCGGGTCACGTCCCGATGCACAAGATCGTCGAGAACGTGCGCCTGGAAGAGGAACTCTGCGAAGAGGCCCCGTTCTACACGCTGGGCCCGCTGGCCACCGACATCGCGCCCGCGTACGACCACATCACCTCGGCCATCGGCGCGGCGATCATCGCCCAGGCCGGTACCGCGATGCTGTGCTACGTCACCCCGAAGGAACACCTGGGCCTGCCCAACCGCAAGGACGTCAAGGACGGGGTGATCGCCTACAAGATCGCCGCGCACGCCGCTGACCTGGCCAAGGGGCACCCCGGCGCCCAGGACCGCGACAACGCGCTGTCGCAGGCCCGCTTCGAGTTCCGCTGGCACGACCAGTTCGCGCTGTCGCTCGACCCGGACACCGCCCGCGAGTACCACGACGAGACGCTGCCCGCCGAGCCCGCCAAGACCGCGCACTTCTGCTCGATGTGCGGCCCGAAGTTCTGCTCGATGCGCATCACTCAGGACATCCGCGACGCCTACCCGGACGGGGTCGCACCCGATTACGCGGATGAGATCGCGCAGGGCATGGCCGAGAAATCACAGGAGTTCGCCGACCACGGGAACCGCGTGTATCTACCCTTGGCTCCGTGATGTCGAAGTGAACTTCCTGCCCTTGACCCCGCCGGGCCAGACGCCCCTGCGGGTGATGACCATTGCCGGTTCGGATTCCGGCGGTGGCGCCGGCATCCAGGCCGACCTGCGCACCTTCGCGATGCTCGGCGTGCACGGGTGCGTCGCCGTCGCCGCGGTGACGGTGCAGAACTCGGTGGGGGTCAAGGGTTTTCACGAGCTGCCGCTGGACATCATCAGCGGCCAGATCACCGCAGTGGCCGACGACATCGGCATCCAGGCCGCCAAGACCGGCATGCTGGCCTCGGCCGAGATCATCGGTGCGGTCGCGGACACGTGGCAGAGTCTCGACGGCGATATCCCATTGGTCGTCGACCCGGTGTGCGCGTCGATGCACGGTGACCCGCTGCTGCACCCGAGCGCGCTGGATTCGGTTCGCACCCAGCTGTTTCCGATCGCCACCCTGGTCACCCCGAACCTCGACGAGGTGCGGCTGATCACCGGCATCGACGTCGTGGACGAGGCCAGCCAGCGCGACGCCGCCAAGGCCCTGCACGACCTGGGCCCGAAATGGGCCCTGGTCAAGGGCGGGCATCTGCGGTCCAGCGATCAGAGCCCGGACCTGCTGTACGACGGCAGTGACTTCCACGAGTTCACCACCGAGCGCATCGACACCGGTCATGACCACGGCGCCGGCGACACGCTCGCCGCGGCCACGGCTTGCGCACTGGCACATGGTTTTTCGGTGCCCGACGCGGTGGCGTTCGGCAAGAGCTGGGTGACCGAATGCCTGCGGGCCGCCTATCCGCTGGGTCACGGCCATGGTCCGGTCAACGCGCTCTTCCGGTTGCAGCAGCGATGAGCGCTCGCGCGAAGAGCATCCAGTCAGCGCTTGAGACCATCGCGGGCGTCGCGCACGAGCCCTCCGGCACGCCCAAGGGCACGGTCCTGCTCACCCACGGCGCCGGCGGCAACCGCGATGCGCCGCTGATCATCCGGCTCTGCGACGAATGGGCCCGCCACGGCTGGCTCGCGATCCGTTACAACCTGCCCTACCGGCGCCGCCGCCCGAAGGGGCCGCCGTCCAACTCGGCGGCATCGGATCAGCAGGGCATCATCGAGGCCATCGAACTGGCGCACACGCTGACCGATGGGCCGGTCATCGCCGGCGGCCATTCCTACGGTGGCCGGATGACGTCGATGGTGGCGGCTCAGGGCGCCGACCTGGCGGCGCTGACGCTGTTCTCCTATCCCTTGCACCCGCCCGGCAAGCCCGAGCGCGCGCGCACCGAGCACCTCGGCCAGATCGAGGTCCCGACGGTCTTCACGCATGGCACGGCGGACCCGTTCGGCAGCATCGACGAGCTCACCGCCGCGGCCCAGCTGATCCCGGCGCCGACAGAGCTCATCGAGATCACCGGGGCCCGGCATGACCTGGGATCCAAAACCCTGGACGTCCCCGCGCTGGCGGTTGCCGCGGCTCTTGTGTTCGTGGCGCGAAGCGGTACCTGAGGTACCGTCTGACTATGACGACGCAGCAGTTCGACGCGGTCATCGTCGGCGCAGGGTTTGCCGGTATCGGTGCGGCCATCCAGCTCAAACGACTCGGGATCGAGAACTTCACCATCCTGGAGCGCGAGGACGACCTCGGCGGCACCTGGTACGTCAACCACTACCCCGGCCTCGCGGTGGACGTGCCCACCACCACCTACTCGTACTTCTTCGAGCCCAACCCGAACTGGTCGCGCCTGTTCACCCCGGGCCCCGAGATCAAGCGGTACGCCGACGACGTCGCGGCCAAGTACGACGTGCGCCGGCACATCCAGTTCAACGTCGTCGTCAACGGCGCCCGCTGGGACGAGGAGGCCTCGCTCTGGCGCATCAGCGTCGCCGACGGCGGGACCCTCAGCGCCCGCTATCTGATCACTGCCACGGGCTTCCTGTCGCAGCCGAACATCCCGGCGATTGCGGGTATCGAGAGCTTCGACGGCCGTGTCATCCACACCACCGACTGGGACGACGACTACGACCCGGCGGGCAAGCGCGTCGCGGTCATCGGCACCGGCGCCACCGCCGTGCAGTTGATCCCCGAACTGGCCAAGACCGCCGCCGACCTCACGGTGTTCCAGCGCACGCCGATCTGGGTGGTCCCCAAGATCGACCCGCGCTTCGGCGCCCGGGCCAAGAAGATGTTCGCCCGATTCCCGTTGACGCAGCGCGTACTTCGCTGGCTCACCGACTCGATCTACGAGGTCATGGTGTCCGTCGGGGTCCGGCACTACGGCATGTTCCGCGGCCGCTTCAACATCTCGGCATCCGACCTGTCGAAGATGCACCGGTTCTTCGTCATCCGCGACAAGGAGCTGCGCCGCCGGCTGACCCCGGACTACGACTTCGGTTGCAAGCGGCCGACTTTCAGCAACGGCTACTACCAGGCCTTCAACCGGCCCAATGTGCACCTGCAGGACGCCGGCATCGACCACATCGTCGCCGACGGCATCATCGGCAACGACGGCGTCAAGGTCGAGATCGACACCTTGGTGCTCGCCACCGGTTTCGACCTGTGGGAGGCCAACTTCCCGGCCATCGAGGTGATCGGCCGCGAGGGCCGCGATCTCGGAAAGTGGTGGCGCGAAACGCGTTTCCAGGCTTATCAGGGCGTTTCGATGCCGTACTTCCCGAACTACCTGAGCCTGGCCAGCCCGTACGCCTTCCTGGGGTTGAACTTCTTCAACACCATGGAGTACCAGATGCGGCTGATGGACCGGCTTTTCACCGAGGTCAAGCGGCGCGGTGCGACGACGTTCGAAGTCACCGAGGAAGCCAACACGACATTCCTCGACCGGATGACCGAACTGCTCGGCGACTCGCTGTTCACCCTCGGCAACTGCGCCAGCGCCCACTCGTATTACTTCAACCCCGCGGGCGAGCCCACGCTGCTGCGGCCGTCGTCGACCGAGACGGCGATCCGCGAAGCATCCGAATTTCCGTTGAGCGACTACAAGATTTCGTGATCAGAGAGGACCACAGTGACCGACGCCGCTAAGAACACCGCTGGGAAGAAGGGCCTGCTTGCCGGGATCGGCTTGGCCCTGGCCGGGCTGGCGCACTTCGTCAAGCCGGAGCTGTTCCAATCCATCACCGCGACGGCGTTCCCGCAGGACATCGACAAGCACCTCAAGATCAACGGATCGATCGAGACGGCGCTCGGCGTCGGCCTGATCGTGCCGCAGACCCGCAAGGTCGCGACCGTCGGCGTGATCGGCTACGTCCTCTACCTGGCTGCCAACGTCTTCCGTAACCGCTAAGCGCGGGCCGGCAGGTGTTTGGACCAGCCTGCCGCGCAAATCACGGTGCACACTGCCGCCAGTAGACCGACCACGGTGAGCATCGCCGGGTAGCTGACGTAGTGGGCCAGTGCGGCGAGCACCGCCGGCAGCAGGAAGCCCACGTACGCCAACGAGTAGTACACGCCGGACACCCCGGCCAACTCGTGGGGTTTGGCGATGCGCTGAATCTCCAGCAGCCCCGACACGATGGCGATGCCGTAGGCACTGCCCAGCAGCATGGCCACCAGCACCGCGATGGCCGGTGAGCGCGTCACCGCGGTGGCAACCGCGGCGAACACTCCCGCAGACATCAGCACCATGGACACCACGACAGCGCGGGCGCTGGAATGGTCATCGAGCCGCCGGGCGACCGGCTGCACCAGCACGCCACAAGCGAGCGTCAGCACCGTGAGGCCCGCGGTGTACAGCAGCGCCCACGAGCCGAGTCGGTCGGCGACCAGGGCCGGCACGATGGCATACGCGATGGCCGCGGAGCCGAACACCCACGGCGCCATCGGAGCCACCACGCGGACGAAGCGGCGGTGCGTGGCAGCCGGAACCCGCAACTGGGACAACAGGTCTCCGCTGACGCGAGCACCCCGGGTCTCCACCGTGCGGGTCAACACCAGCCAGAGCGCGGGCGCACACAGCGCCGCCTGTACCAGATATGTCAGGGTCAACGGCAACGGCGCGAACTGCGCCAGCAGACCCGAGCACAAGGGGCCGATCGCCAGCCCCAGCGACAGCCAGATCGAAGCCCGGCGAGCGCCGGCGCCCGACGGGGCCGTGTCATACGGCGGTGCGGACAACTCCGCGATCCAGGTCGAGCCGACAGCCATTGCGACGCCGACACTGAGCCCACAGAGCAGCCGGCCCACGAAAAGTGCTGGGAATCCGCCCAATTCGCCGGTCGCGAGAATCAGACTGCCCAGTGCCGAGCTGAGCAGCCCGGCGATCATCAGTGGGCGCCGGCCGTAGCGGTTCGACATGGCGGCCGCGACCAGCAGGCCCGGGATCAGGCCCAGCACGTAGGCACCCAGCAGGACGTCGACATCCACGCGCGAGTATCCGGCGCGGTGCACGTATTCGATCAGCATCGGGGTGAACTGGTTTCCGCCCCAACCGATGCAGAAGACCCCGGCGGCAACGGCGAGCCACGGCTTCATCGCAGCACCACCTCATACGTCGACTCGAGGTGCGCCAGCAGTCGGGCGTCGAACGCCGCCGCGTCGCGGGCGTCGATGGTCTGGGCCAGCTCGGCGTGCTCGGCGATGAGCCGGTCCACGAGGGTTCGGTCGGCCTGCACCGCGTCGGCCATCATCCGGCGCTGCCGGTCCCCCAGCGAGCCGTAGAACCGCTGCGCGATGCAGTTGCCCGCGGCGTCCACGATGTGCCGGTGGAAGGCGTCGTCGAGCTCGGCGAACCGCACCAGGTCGGCAGCGGCGTCGCGCTGCTGGTCGATCAGACGGGCAAGCTCGGCCGCGGCCGCCTGCGCGGTGACCTCGGAACGACAGAGCCGGCGCACCGCGCTGCCCTCCAGCGCCAGGCGCATCTCGAGCAGGTCGGTGGCTTCGCGCGGCGGGATCGGCACGACGACCGCGCCCCGGCGGGGCAACAGGTCGAGCAGGTCCTCGGCGGCCAGGCGCAGGAAGGCCTCGTGCACCGGGGTCCGGCTCACGCCGAGCTCCGCCGCGACCTCGACCTCGCTCAGCAGCTGCCCGCCTTTTACCGCGCCGACCAGGATCTTGGTTTTGGTATCCCGGTAGGCGCGCTCGCTGGCGGGGGTCTGCTCGATGGCCACCTGACGACGCTATCAACTTGCATGCAAGGTTGCATACAAGTTGCGGTCGAGATCACAACCGGCCCTACCAGGGTTATTCTGGCCTTGTGGCCCAGGCGCCGAGAACTCGCTACGCATCCAACGGCGACCTGGACATCGCCTATCAGGTGCTGGGCGAAGGGCCCGTCGACCTACTGATGATGCCCGGGCCGTTCGTTCCGATCGACTCCATCGACTCCGAACCGTCGATGTACCGCTTCTTCCGGCGGCTGTCCTCGTTCAGCAGACTGATCCGGTTCGACCATCGCGGCATCGGGATGTCGTCGCGCATCGGGACCGACAGCATCACCCAGAATTGCTGGGCCCAGGACGCGCTCGCCGTATTGGACGCCCTCGACGTCGAACGCGCGACGATCTTCGCGTCGGGGTACAACGCGATGGCGGCGCTCCTGCTCGCCGGTGAGCGACCCGAACGAGTGGACAAGCTGGTGATCGTCAACGGCGCGGCGCGGGCGACGTGGGCACCGGACTACGAGGCGGGTGCCCGGCAGAATCGTTCGAATCCGTTCACCACGGTGGCCCTCGAACCGGACGCTGTCGAGCAGGGCTTCGACGTACTGCACGAGGTCGCACCGTCGATCGCGGGCGATCGCGCCTTCCGAACCTGGTGGGACGCGGCGGGAAACCGCGCGGCGTCGCCGAGCATGGCCCGCAGATCGAGCCAGGCGCTCGTCGACGGCGACGTGCGCGACAAGCTCCCGTCCATCGTCGCGCCGACACTGCTTCTGCACCGCACGGACGCGACCTTCGTGCCGCTTGCCCACGGCCGATACCTCGCCGAGCGCATCGCGGGCTCGCGACTGATCGAGTTGCCGGGCCAGGACACGCTGTACTGGGTCGGCGACAGCACCCCGGTCCTCGACGAGATCGAGGAGTTCATCACCGGTGTGCGCGCCGGCGCCGACTCCGAACGTGTGCTCACCACAATCGTTTTCACCGACATCGTCAGTTCGACGCAGCACGCCGCCGCACTCGGCGACATCCGCTGGCACGCACTGCTCGACAACCACGACACCACCATCCGCCACGAACTCGAACGTTTCGGCGGTACCGAGGTCAACACTGTCGGCGACGGATTCGTCGCGATCTTCACCAGTCCCAGCGGTGCGATCAACTGTGCCGAGGCCATCGTCGACGCCGTGCTGCCGCTCGGTATCGAGGTGAGGGTCGGCATTCACGCGGGTGAGGTCGAACTGCGCGGCAACGACATCGCCGGCATGGCGGTACACATCGGAGCCCGCGTCTCCGCACTTGCCGGGGCGAGCGAGGTGCTGGTCTCCTCCACGGTGCGCGACATCGTCACCGGCTCCCGCCACGGTTTCACCGATCGTGGCGAGCACGACCTCAAGGGCGTCCCCGGGCGCTGGCGGGTGTGCGAGGTCGTCCGCGCCACGGCCGACGTACGAGTCGCCGAACCCCGCTAGTGCGAGGGCTGCTGTTGCTGCGGTCCGAAGTTGGAGCCCCAGCGCTCGCGCGTCGGGGTCTGATAGACGGTCGACGTCTGCACCGACGTCGACGTCTCCGTCGAGGTCTGCACCGACGTCGAGGTCTGGGTCTCGGTCTGGGTGGCCGTCTCCGTGTTGGTCACCGTCTCCGGAGCAGGTGCGGGCGCCTGCTGCTGGCCACCGCCGCCCGCGCTGCCGCCGCCACCACCACCGCCACCACTGTGGTGCTGCTTGGCTTCGGTCGTCGTGGTGGTCGTGGTGCTCGACGGGGTGACCGTGACGGTGGTCGGGGCGTTGCTGCTCTGCGAACCGCAGGCGACGGTCAGCCCGCCCATGGCCAGGACGGTCATGGCGCCGGCCGCGGCCGACCACAGGCGATAGGTGCTTGTCATGGGCACCATTACTAGCCCCGCAACCTGGCAACCCGACTCTCAGACAACGCGATTCCGGTTATGAGGTCGCTGTGAAAACCGACTACTTGCCTGCTTGCCGGTGCCGCTGGTCGTGCAACGGCACGCCGTTGGGCCCGGTCAGCGACTGTGCGTAAGTGCCGACCGCAAACGCCACGGCCGGCCCGGTCACGGCCAGTGCGGTCCGGTTCAACTGCTCGACGGTGTCGCCCGTCGGCCCGTACGCGGGATCGAACGCGACGCCCACCTGCCCGCCCCACAACCTGGCCTGGATCGGCGACTTGCGTTGCGACGTCCCCGTCGAGATGCCTCCGACCGGAATACCGGCAGTGAGGAACGGACCGTAGCCGCTACCCAGATCCAGTGTCATGTCCGCGGGCCGCTTCCCGGCGAGATACAGATATCCGGCCAGGGTGCGCTCGAGACCCGCCGACCCCGCCGGCACCGCGTCGAGAGGGATCTCGGGGTTCGACTGGCCGGACTGATCCCCGTCGAACGTGAAGAACCCGGCGTTGGGTGAGCCGAGGATGTCGAAATCCAGGTACAGCGCAATGTCGTTCAGCGGTTCGGCAGCCAAGCCGCGCACGTACTTGGTGGCACCTTCCTGGCCGACGGCCCCCGAGCCCCAGAAAGTGAATCGCACCGCGTTCTCGATCTTCGGCGAACCGCCCAGCGCGACGGCGGTCTCCAGCAATGCCGACACGCCGGTCGCCGCGTCATTGATGCCGGCACTCGTCGGTGCGCTGTCGAGGTGGGCACCCGCCAGCACGACACTGTGCGGATCGCCGGTCTTGGTCTGGGCCAACACATTTCGTGATTTCACGCCGGTGTTCTTGGCGTCGAGCGTGAGTTTCACCGGCGCGTTGGTTTTCAGCAGCGCCGCGTCGGCGTCCTTGCCGATGATGCCAACCGGCGTGTTGAGGTGCTCGTAGTAGCCGGGACTAAACAGCCCGCGTGGGGCGCCGTTCGCGCTGGGCGGGCTGACGACGAGAACTGCAACCGCGCCCCGGGCCACCGCCGCGTTCTGTTTGTCGACCACCGAGCAGCCCAGGTCATCGACCACCGCGATGGCCCCGCGCAGGTTCAATGTGCCGTAGTCGTCGGGCGCGCAGCCGGCCGGCTTGACCGCGTGCAGGGTCGGCGCGCTCAAGCCACCGGGCGCGGTGGACGTGAGCAGCGACGCCTGCACGACCGACCATCGGCCGCCGCCGACGTCGAGCACCGGGTTGCCCGGCGCACCTCGGACCACGCGCACGTACTCCGGGGTTTGCACATCGAAACCCTTGTCCCGCAGCAGGTTCGCAACGTAGTCGACGCTGGCCTGGTAACCGGGCGTGCTGTCGGCGCGGGTGCCCTTGTTCTCCGCGGCGATCGCCGCGAACTTCTTCAGGTGGGTGTAGATACCGTCGGCCCCGACCTTGCCGGCCAGGTCGCGAGCGAGGTCAGGGGCGGGCGGTGGCGGCGGGGGCGGTGGCTGCGGCGGTGGCGCACACGACGCCAGGACAGCGGTCAGCAGACCGGCGGCCAGTACCCGCCTCATGATGCCGAGACCACGTGCCGGGTCCGGTCGGCACGGACCGGAACTCCGTTGCGGCCACCCAGATCCTGGGCGTACCGACCCACGCCGAAAGCCACTCCGCGGCCCATGATGTCCATTGCCGTGCGGTTGATGTGCGCCAAGTCGTCCGTCTTCTTGTGGTAGTTGGAGTCGAAAGGTTTTCCGGCAGTACCGCCCCAGAGCCGTGCCTGCTCGTCGTTCATGCTTTCCTCGTCGCCGGTGCCCAACCCGCCCGCCGGGATACCGGCCTTGGTGAAGGCGGCGTAGTCCGACCGTCCGTTGAACGGATAGTCCTGCGGCGGCTTCCCGGCATCGGACAGATATGCCGTCAAGGTGCGATCGATACCCGCCGAGCCCTCCGGGATACGCGGCACCAGGTCGTCGGCCAGCGGCGGGCCGGACAAGTTGCCGTCGTAGCTGAAGTAGCCGGCGTTCTCCGAGGCGATCATGTCGAAATTCAGATACAGCGCAATGTCTTTCAAGGCCTCGACGTCGAGGGACTCGATGTATCGGTCCGAGCCGATCGTGCCCTCCTCCTCGGCACCCCAGAATGCGAACCGCACCGCGTTCGCAACTTTCGGAGCGCTGCCCAACTGCAGTGCCGTCTCCAGGACCGCGGCGACCCCTGACCCGTTGTCGTTGATCCCGGGGCCGTCCTTGACGCTGTCGAGATGCGCGCCGACCATCACGACGTCATGCACGGACCCGGTCTTGGTCTGGGCAATCACGTTGCGGGTGTGCTCGGTCCGCACTCCGGCATCGAGTTTGAGGGTCACCGGCCCAGGAGCGGCACGCAGCCGAGCTCCGTCCGCTTTCGGAATGAGCACTGCCGGAATCTTCACCGTCGCCTTGGCGCCGAGAGTGCCCCCACGCACCGGGACGCCCGTGTCGTCGACGTCGTCCTTGTTGTCGGCCACCACCAGCGCGACGGCGCCGTGAACTGCCGCGGTCGCCTCCTTCACCGCGAAGGGGCACGTACCGCGGTCCACCAGCGCGACCGCGCCCTTGATCGGGAGACCGTCGTAATCGGCGCTGTTGCAGCCTGATCCGGGTCCACCCTTGACCGGCACCAAAGGCGCGGTGAGCCCCGGCGTGCCGACCGAGTACTCCAGCGCCCGCGCCGGTATCCGGGCGCCGGCGACCATCAGCTCGGGCGCGTTGTTGTACGCGACCTTGACTTCCATATCCGGGGTGCTGACATCGAAACCCTTGGCGCGCAGCGTATTCGCAACGTAGTCCACGCTCGCCTCATAGCCGGGCGTGCCGAACGCCCGGTTCCCGCCGTTGGCGTCGGCGATGGCCTGCAACTTGGCCAGGTGACCGGTCGTCGCGTCGACGGTCACGCTCTTGGAGAGTTCCGCGGCGAAGTCGTCAGCCGTGGGTGCCGACCGCCCACACCCCGAGATCCCGACGGCCAGCACGAGCGCAAGCGCGACGGGGGTACGGACCATGGGCACCACCGTAGCGTGAAGGTGGAGCGCTGTGGCCCATCCCGCTAGTGGTGCCGCGGGCCGGGTCGCCTCAGCACATATCGGAGGAGGGTCGCCTCCGCGTCGCCCGAGCTCAACCCGTACTCGGAATGCACCGTGATACCGCGGAGCGGTTCGTTGATGATGCCGCAGTCGACGATCTCGAAGTCGGCTTGAGTGAACATCGAATCCCACTGCCGCCGCTGCACCCGGTTCACGTATTGAACGGTGCTGTTGAACCACCGCTCCCAGGTGCTGGGTGAATACCGCAGGTAATTCTTGGCGGGCATGGCCGGATCGAAATACGAGAGGTGATCGGCCAGGTCGATCTGGTGAATCGCGTACCCGCCGGGCCGCAACAGCCGATACGTCTCCCGGATGACTTCCGGGAGGACACCGCGTTCCACATGTTCAAGAGTGTCGGCGCTGACGACGAGACCGTAAGACTCCGACGGCAGTGGACCGAGGGAGGCGTCGCGCTGCAGGCAGTACTCGGCCCCCAGCACCTGGTAGGCACTGTCGAAAGACTCGGCAGCCAGCAGGTCGTCGATCAACTCCGCCCCCGCCAGCCTGCGCTCGTCAGATAAATTCAGCTGGGGCAGTACATTTCGTAAATCTGACAGGTACCGACGGAAGACGGGCCACAGTCTCATGTCGTCGACATCGAACATCGTGGGCCGAACGTCCGCGAGTAACCTCATGACCACGGATTCGAAATGCACCCAGCCGGTACCGAGTTCGAGAACGCGATCACCCGCGACGACAGGTTGGTGCGCGGCGACGAGATTCGACAGGGCGACGGCACGGTCCAGATAGCGCTCCGGCAGGCCGGACCGCATCCGACGCATCGTCTCGACGGCATTGCCGAGCCTCCGGTAGGCGGTCCGGGTCTGCGGGGTCAGCGAGAATCCTTTGGCTGCTGTAGCCACGAGCGCGTACCGGATCACCTTGACGCCTCTCGAGAATTGATTCGGCGGGATCGCCAGCGACTCACGCCGTAGGCGAGCGGGCCGGACAGCATGCCGAGCTTCTCCCACCGGGCCAGTTCAACCGGCCAGTCGTCGGAGGGCCGGCGATCTCGCGTCGACACCGAGGACGCGGCGAAAGCGACACCTGCGGGCAGCCGGCGCAGCAGAGTCCCGAGCATCCTGGGCTCGTGCACGATGGAACTGGTCATGTACGCGCCGAAACCGACGCCATACCGAAAAGCCTGTTGGCGCAAGGCCGACATCTCTTGCGGGTGCCGATGCCACACCACTGCGGCAGGCTGATAGACCAATTGGTGGCGCACCACCACGCGGAAGAACGCGGCCAGGTCGTCGCCCCCTTTCGCGGTCGTTCCGATCCCGATCGCCGGGTCGAACCCGCCGAGCTCGCGAAGCACATTCGTATCGAAGGCCATGTTGGCTCCCGAACCCAGACGACCGATCGCGAACGGGAACAGCGGGTCATCCGGACGGTTGTTGCTCATGTCGTAGGTGCGACGTGCGAAGCCTTTGGCAAATCCGCCATGCCATTCCAGATTCAGCTGGGCAGGCGTTTCGAGTTCAGACGGCAGGATCAGACCGGTGACGCACCCGACGTCCTCGCCCGCGGCGAACCCTTCGGCGATGGCGGTCAGCCAATGCCGGTCGACGATGACGTCGTCGTCTGCGAAAGCGACAACGTCGGTTGCCGTCTCCTCGAGCCCCCGGTTGTGCGCCCACGACAAACCTCGTCGATCTTCCCGGATATACCGGACCCGGTGGGCGAATTCCTCGGTAATGACGATCTTCGTGGCATCACTGGAGGGATCGTTGTCGACGACCAGCACCTCGAATTTCGGATAATCGACGGCCAGCAGAGTCTGCAGGCACGCTCGCAGCGTGTCGGGCCGATCACGCGTGGCCACGATGACGGTGATCGCCGGCGGATCTGTCAGGACTGCGGTACGTTCCCGGCGGCATCGCGGCTCGGCTGACGGTTCGGCGCGGAGCGCGTCGATGCCGTCCTCGAACGACAGGCCGTCCGCCATGAGATGCGCGTTGATCTGCTCCCCGAGCGCTGCCCACACCGCAGATGAGTGCGCCTGCCAGGCAAGACCTTTGGTGCCGTCCAGGACCAGTGTGCCAATGGGCTGCGCATGCAGGCGTACCAGGGCGTAGATGTGCTGGTGCGGCCGCGTGGCGTTCGTCAGCGGGATCTCAGCCGGCGGGTCACTGAGCTCGATCTCGGTGCGCGCCAAGGGCAGTTCGGTAGTGGCGACTGCCCGCAACGGCAGGTGGTTACCTCCCATCACCACGGCTTCTCCCCTACCGAGCGCAACATCGAGTAGCCGTAGCCGACCGTGGTGACGACAAGGCCCACCAGTACGGTTGCGCTGCGTGCGCACGCGGCGCGACGACTGCCATGCCCGGCCAGGGCATCGCGCAGCCCTCGGAAGAATGCAAGCGGCAAAACACTTGTGACGTACCGGCGTTCGGTGCTCAACGCATCGGACGATCCGACCATGCCGCTCACCCGATGCTTCGACAGGCCCTCTGAGAAACATCGGTCCAGGAAGTACCCGACTCGTGCGCGTTCCTGGGTCACCGAGTGCCGAACGGCAATCGCGGGATCGAACAACAGCCGAGCAGTCGGACGCGCCTGGGTGAGTCGGATACACAGTTCGGTCTCTTCGCAGCCGATCGGACGCGACCCGACCCGTCCGACATCGACGTTGAAATCACCGACCTCCGCAAACACCGAATTGTGGAAGGACATATTGCATCCGATGAAGTTGCGAACGGGGGTGACCGTGACCGGCAGACCACGGTGACTGCAGCCGACCACCCAGTCGTATTCGTCGGGGAACCACGTCGGCCGGCCGGCACCAGGCCACACCGGTTCGGCGTAACCGCCTACGCCGGCGACAGTCGGATCGCTGTAGTGGGCACGGAGTCTGGCGGCCCATCCCGGCTGAATCTCGGCGTCGTCGTCGATAAATGCCAAGACATCGCGGCAGGCATGCGCGATACCACTATTCCGCGCACCGGACAGCCCTCGTACCCGCGAGTTCGCGATGACACGGTCGCCGTATCGGCTCGCCATGAATTCGAACAATTCGGCGTTGTGATCGATGACGACGACGACTTCATCGCAGGAATGCAGCTGCTCCAGGATTGCGTCAACGCAGTTGACGAGCTGAGCAATTCTGTCGTTGGTGTAGGCGCAGACGATGACAGACAGCGACACATCACAGTCAGGCTTGGTCGCCGTACCTCCTGGCAAACCATCGTTTCCGCTCGGCATCGACGACCCCCGTCGGCTTCCGTCGCACACACATCAACTGTCGCCCTGGCCCTGCGCGCTGGCGGAACTCGGGACAAACCCAGCGACGTGGCTACTGTTTCAGGTCACATAGTAGCTATAAGAGCCAGTTAGTGGGCAATACTGGCAAATATTTCAACCGGCGCAGATGTGCTCGCACCCCTTTCCAGGAAGCCTGCCGTACACCCACTCGAATCGCCGCGTCCGGTGGTAAGGTCAGCCGCGACGCGATAACGGGGTCGGATGAACACAGCAAACTTCCACCGCTTCCAGACGCCGCGGCGCCACGTGGCGCAGATGGCAGTCGGAATGGACAGCCGTCACCACCGCCCGGCCAGCCGCTTTACGGGTGAGTTGTAATTCATGACAAGCCTGCGCGTGCAATTCCGCGACGCCGTCCGCCGTCTCCCGGATACGCACGTGGCAGTGCATTCCGCAGCCTTGATAACCACGTGGATCATTACCGCCGCCACCGGCATAATTTTCTGGTCGATCGCCGCCAGGGTGATGTCACCGGAGCGACTCGGTGTCGACACCGCCGTCATTTCGCTGATCTCGACCGCGGGCATCGTCGCGGCGACCGGTACCGCGAACTCGTTCGTGGCCTTGCTGCCGGCCCCGGGGTGCGACCGGCAGAAACGACTGGCTGACGGCTACCTCATCGTCGGGCTGCTTTCCACGGTGATCGGTGCGGCGATGGGCGTCGTCGCATCAGCGACCCTCCATCTGGACCTCGTCACTGCCATGTGCTGGACCACGGTCGGCTCGGTGGCGGCCGCCGTATACATCTTGAAGGACTCGGCCCTTGTCGGACTTGGTGGCACACCGAAACTGCTCGGGCTGAATCTGGGTGCCAGCATCGGCAAGATCGGGCTGGTGCTCCTGCTTACGTCGCAGGTTTCGCATCCCGCCGTCCTGGCAACTGTCGTGTCGTCGGCCGTCGCCAGCACGGTGGCGCTCGGGGTCGTGATTCCGCGACTCCTTTCGTCAAGCACTTCTGATTCGTCGGCCGGCGCGGCCTCCGGACCCACCAGACGGGACCTCGCGATCTTCTCTGTTCGCGACGGGGCCGGCAGCGCGATGGCCAACGGGGTGTTCCTGATCTTGCCGTTCCTCACCACATGGATAGCCGGGGCGATACAGGGAGCCGTTGTCGCACTGACACTTTCGTTCTCACTGTCACTCGAGTTGGTATCGGGCGGCGTTGGCACCGCGCTGACTGCGGGCCTGTCCGCGTCGCCCGAACGGTTGTGGGAGCGGGGGCGCCGGGCGTGGCTCATCACGCAAGCCATCGCGATGGTCACCGCCCTCGGGCTCGTCGTCGCCGGACCCGCGGTCGTCGCAATCCTCGGCGCGCAATATCAGCACCTGCCCGTGGTTTCTGTACTGGTCATTCTCACCGCCGGATCCGTCGCGCGCGTCCCGTTCGTCATCTGGTCGTCAGTCGTGCGTGCCATGGGCCGGACGGGTTCGATCCTGCTCACCAACGCCTTCGGGACCGCCCTGGCGATACCTCTCATCATCTGGTGCACCATGCAATGGGGCGCCGTCGGGGCCGCCGTGGGCTTGAGCATCGCCTCGACCGCAACGGGATTTATCGGCGCCGTCGGCATCCTGACCAACGAACGGTCTGCGATTCATCCGTCAAAGAACCGCGCATGAAATGGGGCCACCCGTGACCAGACCCAATCCACTCCGCCGGGCGTGGAACTTCTTCAACAAACCCGACCCGCCGTGGTGGATTCCCGCCACGGCCACCGCGCTTTTCATCGTGGTGGCTGTGGTCGGCGCGATGGCGATCGTCGACGATCGACGGGCCGATCGCGACAACCTTCAGCACGATGCCGACATGAACCAGGCCCAAGTGCTCGAGAACCTTCGGTTCGTCCGCGAGTACGCCAACTCGCAACGGCAATCGGCTGCCGCCCAGGCCGGCGGGACGAACGCCGGCAGCGGTCCGTGCCCGCCGTCGCGTCATCCGAGTGCCGCGATTCGGCAATCGTTCGAGAGCATCAACCTCTCGGGGCAGAATCTCGCCTTCCTGCAGCTGCCGAACACGAACTTCGCGCGGGCCAACATGGACGGCGGCCGTCTCGTCGGTGTCGTACTCACGCCCAATGTCGACCTGGCCGGCGCCTCCTTGATCGAGGCGATCCTCGTCGACGGCGATCTCAGTGATGCCAGCCTGGTCGACACCGACCTGACCAACGCCGATCTGCACGGTGCGCGTCTGTGCGGGGCCAACCTCGCCGGGGCGAAACTTGCGGGAGCGAATCTGAGCAATGCCGTGCTGACGGGCATCGACTTCAGCGACGCAAATGGCACGTGGATACCGCAGGAGGGCACGCCCGACGTCGGTTTCGTCGTCCACGGAAAGGTGAACCTCAGCCGCGCCGACCTCGCCGGGGCCGACCTCACCGGTGCCTCCAACCTCGACGCCGCGATGCTGTACGACATCTACTACGACAACGCGACAAAATGGCCCGCAGGCTTCTCACCCCAGCCCAGCCGTGAAAAGCGCTGTGTCCGCGCCGACAAGTTCAGCAACCCCGACAGCCCGTGCCTCGAGGGTGAAGAGGGGGCTTCCCGTTAGCGCGGAACCCGACCAGATGCGCCGGACGTCGTTGCGGCCGGGGCGGGGCCGGCACCGCTCCATCCGGGATACGGCTCGTCAACCACAGATGCTTGCCCAATTGGCGGTGCTTTCCGGTGCCGCAGGAGCCCTGTCCTCGATACCAACTGCTCCGGTACTGCAGGCGATGCTTCTCATCGTCTTTTCGGTGGCGGGCATCGGGAGCGCGGCATTGTGCTGGCTGGATCTGTCCAGACCAGCAGCCATCGCCGGCGTGATAGGGCTCAGCACAGCCGGTGTCATCGCGCTGGCGACCTCGATGAACTGGCTGAAGTTCTGGGCGCCGACTCCGTCGTGTGTGGTGATCTCGCTGCTGGTCGCCACCAGTGGGGTGCTGCGCCTGTGGTACCTGAGAAGCGAAGGCGACATCCCGTCACCATCGAAATCCATTGTGGCTCAGGATGTGAACTTCGGACTCGGCGAATCGTCGCGGCCGGCGCGCGAGCGCGGGATCACCGGCCCACTTGTCGTACCGTCGATCTTGATTGTGGCACTGTGCATCTGGGCACTTGCGTTGCCGGGGCTACGCCGAGTGACCGCGGGACAGTGGGGGCTGCTGTTTTCTCAAAGTGGAGTACTGCTGCTGCTCGCTCTCGTCGTTGCCGTCACCGGCTTTGTCGTCGCGATCGTGGCGCACCGCGAAATCATGGCCACCGTAGCCATTCTCGTTGCACTCATCGTGGATCGGGTGACCGTTCCGATGATCACCGAAGTACCTATCTACACGTGGACGTACAAACACATCGGGATTGTCGACTACATACTCAAGCACCATGGACTCCCACCAACCGGCGTAGATGTCTACAACCAGTGGCCAGGCTTCTTCGCAGGCATGGCGTGGTTCAGCGCAATCACGAAGTCCGACTTGGACGTCACCGCGCACTGGTTCGGAATCGTCAGCGATACCCTGCTGATTGTCATGGTGACGGCGCTGGCGTTGAGTTTCAATGCCACGATGCGCTCGGCGTTGGTTGCCGGGATGCTTGCGCTGCTGGTCAACTGGGTTGGGCAGGACTACTATTCGCCGCAGGCCACCGCGATAGTGCTGTGCGCATCGATTCTTGTGCTGCTGTCCTGTTCCAGAAATGTGCCTGCCGCCGGTTACGTCTCGGTGCCAGTGTTCGCGGTACTGGTGCCCACCCACCAACTCACACCGGTGTGGGTGGTGGCCGTGACGATTGCCCTGGCGGTGCTCAAACAACTGCGGCCCCGCTGGCTGGCAGCCGTCTACGCCGCCATCTTGGCGGCGTACCTGATACCCCGGCACCACGTGATCCTGCAGAATGGCGGCCTCGCCAGCTTCAACCCATTCGACAACACCAAAGCTGTTGGCCAGGGCCGAGGTTCGGACGGCCGCGTATTCAGCGTGATCATCGAGCAGAGTCTGTCGCTATCGGTCTGGGTGGGAGCCGCCGTCTGCTTCGTGCTGATCTGGCGGCGCACCAGGCCGCCGTGGGAGCTGGCCCTGGTGGCGTTTTCGCCCCTCGCGTTGATCCTGGGCCTCAACTACGGCGGCGAAGCGATTCTTCGGGTGTTCCTCTACTCGTTGTCGGGTTCGTGTGTCTTGGTCGCGCCGTTCGTCACTCGGGCGCTGGACTATCGGCCGCCGCAGCGACTAGGTGCGCTGATCGGGGCATGGCTGGCAATGACCATCGCGGCGGCAGCCGGCATGCAGGGGTACTACGGCAGCTGGACGTACGTCACCATCACCCGCCACCAACTCGAACAGAGCCGCGAACTGCTTGCTCTGAACGAACCCGGCATCACCGTCACAGTCATGGCGCCACCCGCGGGCTGGCCGGAGCGCAGCAGCGCCGACTACGTGAAGTTCGCACTGGCACAAGGTAACTACGACAATCCGCTCGACGACCTGCGGACGTCACTGCTCAAAGGCCTGCCGACGCCGGAGGCGATCGACAATCTCGAAGCGGTCCCCGCGAACGGGGCGCTCTACATCGTGCTCCCCGAACAAGTCTGGGCATACAACGCGTACATCGGACTGTTCCCACCGGGCGCGCTCGAGAGTCTCGTCGAACAACTTTCCCAACGACCGAACTGGACTCGAGTGATCGAAGACGAAGACACGTTGGCATTCAAATACGCTCCGCCACGGAAGTGAACGCGATCATGTCGGCCGAGACACAGAGGAGTCATCGATGAGTGGACGAGTTTCGCGAACCGCCTTGATATCAACGGTTCTCATGTGGTTGCTGGTCTTAGGTTTCGTCGCGCTGGGGATCTACGACACCATAGTCGGACACTAGATGTCAGGAAATGCACAATGCTCATTCGCTACCTGATACTCGCCATGGTGGTCATGCTGACGTCGTCTTGCCTCGCCGATTCAGCGCCCAGTGACCCCAACACCACCAATCCGATCAACACCACAACGCTGTCGAGCCTCCTGCCGATGCTCAAACTGTCCTCCGAAGACAACTTCGACGGACCGACGAACGCTCCGCCCGATCCGCGGCTGTGGAACACCGATGTGGGTAACCGATGGGGGTACGGCAAAGAGACACAGGCGTATACGACGGACCCCGCCAACGTCCGCCAGGACGGCCAAGGCCACCTCGTGTTGGAGGCAACCACTACCGATGGGCACGTGACATCCGGTCGGGTGAACACCGAGGGCAAGGCTCAGCTGACGGACGGCCTGATCGCGGCGCGCATCAAAATGCCTGCGGGGCAAGGTCTTCACCCTGCGTTCTGGATGCTCGGGAGTTCCCTGCGCAGCGCCGGCTGGCCGGCGTGTGGGGAGATCGACATCGTGGAGTTCGTCAACGACGGGTCGACTGCCTTTTTCACGATCCACGGGCCTCCCGGCGATCCAAGGCAAGCGGGACCGGATGGCGACGTCCAGCTGCAGTCGACGAAGTCGACGCCCAACCTGGTCGACGACTTCCACACGTACTGGCTGTACAAGCAGTCACAACGACTGATCATCGGCATCGACGACAATCAGGTCGCGGCGTTCAGCGCAAACCACCTGCGGCAGGGCTGGAAGTGGGTGTACGACGCCCCATTCTTCGCCGTTCTCAATCTGGCCGTCGGAGGCGATTGGGCCGGTGCACTGGCACCCGGTGTGCTGCCCAAGCAGATGGTCGTGGACTGGATCAAGCTCTATCAGTGAAGGCTGCAGACAGCGCGCCCTGTTTCCTGATCACCACGAGGGAGTTGTCCCAGAGCGCAACGCCCGGCCGGTGCAACTTGACGATCTGGAAGGAGAGCTTCCGGCCGCAATCCGCGAGGTACTCGGCATAGGCCTGCCGGTCCCGCATCGTCACGTCCTCGATGACATAGACGCCGTCGTCTTTCAGCAGATCGAAAGTGTTCTCGAACAGGCATTTCCCGGCATGGAACTCGTGCAACCCGTCATCGATGATGACGTCGACCGAACCGACCGGGAGCTCTGCCGTCCTCCGGAATTCCTGGACGCACTGCGCGTCTGTCTGATCGCAGTAGTAGGTCCGAATTCGGTTCTCGGTGAACAGGATGTCCTTGTCTATGTCGATCCCGACGATGTCAGCCTGTGGGAAGTAGTCCCGCCAGACCCTCAGACTCGCCCCTGGCCGGCCGGTGGCCCCCATGCTGGACGCACGACTCGGGTTGTTCGTACCCAAACCACACTCGATGACGGACTGCAGCACGTCCCGCTTCTGCTCGAAGAGCATCTCGTAGAAGTCGGTATATGTATGCGTTGGCCAGGTTCGCACATTGGCCTTCCCGCCTTTGGCCACTTCTCCTTTGTCACTGCCGTACCGATCACACAGGTCAGCGAGGAGGCTTGTCTCGTTTCGCGGGTACACGATCTCCATGGCAAACGGATTGCGCTTGCGCAAACGCCAGTCCTCGATGCGTTCGCGAACGGGCTCCGCCGCTCCGAAACGCCAAAAAATGCGTCGGAGCCTGCCGCCCAGAACCCGATCCAACTTGTCGGCAACTCGCATCACCACTCGTTCGTCCCCTCACCGAGAGAGTCGATGCCGTAATGGCATACAACCGATTCAGCCGACACATCCGTCGACACCGCCGGCTTGCAAATGCCTGAGCAGAAGGTCGTGCCAGCCGCTTCGACAGCAGGCTGATCGGCAACCGTCGATATCAGCCTATCCGCAGCGTATGCCGCTCGCAGAAGAATCGTGAGCAAACAATCAAGAAGGTGCAATCTCGCTCCTGCGACCCGCCTCTACCGATAACATCTGACAGGAGCAGAAAGAAGGGCTCAATGACTTCCGGCCCGCGAACACCATTGCGACTCGGTATGGTGACCGCCCGCGCCCTGCCAATGATGGGCGGCATCGAGACCCACGTTCACGAGGTATCCCGCCGGCTGGCCGCAGCCGGCGTGGAGGTCACGGTCGTGACAACCGATGCCGTTGGGGACCAACCCACCGACGACATGGTGGCGGGTTACCGAGTTCGGCGATTCCCCGCATACCCGCGGTCACGCGATTACTACCTCTCCCCAGGCTTGTTCCGGCACCTGGCCGCCGACCACTATGACGTCGTCCATGTGCAGGGCGTGCATTCCCTCGTCGCTCCGACTGCGCTCGCCGCCACCCGCCATGCCCGGGCGCGCTCGATACTCACGTTCCACACCGGAGGCCATCCATCCGCCCTGCGCGGGTCGCTGCGGCCGTTGCAGTGGCGCTTGATGACCCCGCTGCTTCGGTCGGCCACGGCATTCGCGGCCGTATCCGAATACGAGCGCCAGTTGTTCGCGAAAGTCCTTGGTGTCGAAGAGAAGACCATCCGGCTGATCAGAAACGGGTGCGAGCCGCTGCCGGTTGACCCGACCGCGGAAAGCGCGACAGGCAGCCCCCTGATCCTCTCAGTCGGCAGGCTTGAGCGTCACAAGGGTCACCAACGCATCTTGCGAGCCCTGCCGAACATCCTGGCCCAGGCACCCGACGCGCGACTCGTGCTCGTCGGCAGCGGCCCGTACGAAGAGCGCCTGAGAACCATCGCCGGGGAGCTCGGCGTCATCGACCGCGTCTCGATCTGTTCCTTTGGCCCGGAGCGGCGTTCGTCGATGGGCAAACTCGTTTCCGACGCCGACGTGGTCTGCCTGATGAGCGAGTGCGAAGCCCACCCCGTTGCGATCATGGAGGCCGTCGGCACCGGTACGAATGCACTCGTCGCCGACACCTCGGGGCTTTCGGAGCTCGGCCGCGCGGGGTTGGTGACGACCATCGCGCTCGATGCCCCACCAGCACAGCTGGCGGCCGCCGCACTCGCCGTTGCCGCCACGCCCCGGTCCGCTCCGCCCGCCCTTCCGACCTGGAATGACTGCGCCGAAGAGCTACACAGCCTTTACCTGGAAGTAGCGGGGGTCGGCTGAACTGCCATACCGGCGGACAATTCAGCCGCTAGCTTCGAGAATCAGCGACTCGACCCGGTTCGGGAGTTCACCGATCAAAGCGGCATGTCGATCGCCACCCAGCAACTCCGCGTGCTCGGATTCACCTGGTAGGCAACGTCGTATCTGCTGAAAACCCGAGAGCTGCAGCGCGTGCCGGAGGGTGGTTTCGTCGTAAAGGTAGCTGTGCCCCCATGACCTCATGACCCGGTTCAAGGCATGGACGGCGCTGTCTACTTCCTTTCGTTCGGCAGGCGAGCCGAATGTGCGGTTGCTCCACCGGACGTACTCCTGGACGTCCGGGTCCTCCGAATCAGGCAGCAGGCGAACAACTTCCAAGTCCGGTGTCGAGATACGCAGCACTCCTGCGGGGCACAGCGCACGTCGCGCTTCCGCGAGCAGCCGCAACCCGGCGTCATAGGAAACTTGCTCGAACATGTGCTCGCACAGCACATATCGAAACGATGCCGGCGGCACTGGCCA
Organism: Mycobacterium sp. HM-7; assembly: GCF_053852335.1. Lineage (NCBI taxonomy): Bacteria > Bacillati > Actinomycetota > Actinomycetes > Mycobacteriales > Mycobacteriaceae > Mycobacterium > Mycobacterium sp. HM-7. Next base: position 5,222,664 of record NZ_CM132657.1, read on the forward strand.
GCGTCGCACCGCGTCGAGGTACACGACCGACGGTTTCACCGGGACCAGATCGGTGCATAGCCATCCGGCAAGGGTCATGGCCCCGGAACCGAGCGCCAACTTGCGCTTGTCGGGAGGCGTATCCCTCAGATAGCGGTTGAGCTGACCACCTCGGCGGGCCCACCCTACGGCCTGCAACCCGAGCACCGCCGACCGGTGCACAGCCGGGATTCGCTGCAGTGCCTTCCCGGCCCGCTGTACTGCCGTGACCTGCCCGTCGATCGGCATCCGGTCACCGTCCCCGGCCGGTGCGTTTGGCCCGCGAATCGATCACCGCAAGGCCCGACACCGGACCACTCAGCCGCCGACTCCAACGCCACAGCTTCGTTTGAAGCCTTTCCGGATAGGGTGCTGTCCGCGCCCCCGATCCCGCCAGCCAGCCCTGCATCTGTTCAGTTGTGGTGGTCGCTTTCACCGTCAATCTGGCGAGGGCATAGATGTTGTCCGACTCCGAACTGAACGCGTTCATCACCGCGCACGCCGAGGTGTGGCCGGCTGCGGCAACGACCTTGCGCGTCCGCTCGCTCTGGAACCCGTGCGGGTAGGCGAAGCTCGGGATCGCCCGACCGCAGGCCTGCTCGAGTAAGCCTTTCGAATACCGGATTTCCTCAGCGACGTCACTGGCACGCATGGTGTCGAGCTGACGGTGCGTGTGGGTGTGCGCGCCGATCTCGACGCCGAGATGCGGTAGGTGGTCAAGCTGCGCCCAGCTCAGCATGGGGGCCGGCGGGAGAGCGGTTTTTGGGGGCCGTGGGCCACGCCCGCGCAACGTTCCCGTCGTCACATACAGCGTGCTCGGCAGGCGGCGCGTCGCCATCGCCTCTGCCGCACCGATGAAGTCGGCGAATCCGTCGTCGAAGGTGATGAGCAGCGGACACCGCGGCAGTGGCCGCTCTCCTGAGAGCGCGGCAGTCAGCTCGGAAACCGTCAACGCGGTCCGCCCACTGCCGGCAACGAGTTCCAGGTGGTGAGCGAATTCCGTCGGCGACACCGAGTAGGGAGCGATCCAGGGCGCCGGATCGTCGGAGATCGAGTGGTACAGCAGGATCGGTATCACCGTCACCGGCTCACCTCCGACCCTCTCCAGCAAATTCGGATACAAGCGCGATCGTAGCGTGACAGCATGGTTTCCATCGCCGCCTCCAGCAATTGATGCGACATGGCAACAGGCGCGGGCCACGACGGGAGGTCTTGTGGCAGCGAGAGAAAGCCGCAGCGCAGAGCCGTCGACCGCAGCCGTGCCAGTCATCGCGAGCCGGGCCCAGAACTCGACCGCCCAAGGTGCGACGGGGTCCAGAACCTCCACGTTCCGCAAAGACATCCACGGGATGCGCGCGGTGGCCGTGGCACTGGTCGTCTTGAGCCATGCTCACGTCCCCGGTCTCGCGGGCGGCTTCGTCGGTGTCGACGTCTTCTTTGTGATATCAGGCTTCGTCATCACCGGCGTGCTCGTGCGCGAAAGGGGCACGAGCGCACGCATGTTTTTGGCGCGCTTCTATGCGAGGCGCGCGCGGCGCATTCTGCCGGCCGCCGGCGTCGTCACGGTGGTCACGGTGCTCGCCACCTACGGCATCCTCGGTTTCATCCGAGGTTTCGCGACCGGCAGAGACGCCGTGTCGGTCGCGTTCTTCGCGGCGAACTACCACTTCATCTCCAACGGCACCGACTACGCCCTGGCGAGAACTCCCCCGTCTCCACTGCAGAATTACTGGTCCCTCGCGGTCGAGGAGCAGTTCTACATCGTCTTCCCTGCGCTATGTCTCATCGCTGTCTGTCTAGGCGCCCAGCGCTTCACCAGGACGCTCTTCGGGATGATGGCGGCGATAACCACCGCGTCGTATGCATGGTCCATCCATCTGACATCCGTCAACGGGACCGCGGCATTCTTCTCCAGCACGACCCGCGCCTGTGAGCTCGGGATCGGTTGCCTGACCTTTCTGCTCAGCCCTTGGGCGCGACGCCGGATGAGGGCCGAGCTGGCTGGCGCCGCAGGATGGCTGGGAGTCGGGTTGATCGCCTGGGCTGCAATTCAATTCGACCCTGGAACGCGATTTCCGGGTGCTGTCGTCGCCGTACCGGCTCTTGGGACTGCGCTGATCATCGTCTCCGGCCCGGCACCCGGCCCTCGCGGTGTAGCGGCGCTGTTGCACACCCGGTGTTTCCAGTGGATCGGGTCATTGTCGTACAGCCTCTATCTGATTCACTGGCCCGTGTTCACGATCGCCGAACAATATTCGGCGACGCCGTTGTCGGCACTCACGCGCGTCGGCTTGGCCGGGGCCGCAGTGCTATTGGCGTTGATCAGCTACCTGTCGATCGAGAAGCCGGTGTGGAAATCCCGCTACCTGTCGACTCGCCCGTTCCTGTCGCTGTGCATCTTCCCGGTTTTCGTCGTCGCGATCCTCGCGGTGGTGCTCGCGGAGCAGTACCGGGCAGGCTTGCCGCTGAGCCTCTTCTGACGCAGCGGCGCAGGCACCGGTTACGTCATCGCCGGACGCAGCGCTCCTTCGAGGACGCCCGAAAGGTACCGGGCATAGTCATGCGTGGTGTGGTAGATGCCGGCATACGCGACAACGCCCGCGATCACCACCGGGCAAGTCTGTGCACAGAACCAACGGGTCACGTCGACGAAAATGGCGCCCGTGGCGGCAGCTGCGTTCCTGAGGGCATCATTCGCGTACTCCGGAACCACTTCGCTCGCTTTCTGCGCGCACCGTGAAATATCGCCGGAATTCTGTGCGAGGCATTCGCCTGCCGGTTTCGTGATGTGCGGAATATCGCCGAGCAACACAGTTTTGGTGCCAGGCGGAAGCTGCTCGACCGTAGCCACCAGAGCATCGCGCCACATCTCCGGGGTGAACGTCCGGTCGGGACCGGCGATCCCCTTGTCGCCGTCGTACCAACCGGACAGCACCACCACATCGGGTCTCAACGACTTGATCTGATCCATCCGCCACTGTTGCCAGTCGTTGCACTCCGTCAGGTCACGTTTGAGCTGCCACTGGTAGTACGTCATGGTTGCGGGGCCGCAGTTGTCCTTGGCCAGCACAATGATTCGCCAGCCAGTCCTCCGCCCGACGTAGTCCAGCCCCCGTGCCCACATCGACGCGTTGGAGTCGCCGATCACCACCATCGTGTGTGCACCCGCCTCCGCTCCGACCGTGCACCGCTTGATGTCGGCGAGCGAGCTGACTTCGTAGTCGGGATTGCAGTCGGGCAATGCCCACAAACTGCTGTCGTCTTCGGCCGACTTGACGAGTTGATCCGGGGTGATCCACGCCGGAATATGTTTCGCGGTCTCCGCATCGTTCACCGCGGCGGCGACCTGGGCCTCGGTTGCCGGCACGCTGTCGAACTCCAACGCAGGCTTCTTAGCCGTGCCACCCGGTTGGCCGCAGCCGGCAATCGCGATAACCACGGCGAAGAAGGCGGGGTAGAGCAGCATGTTACGTCCCGCACGAGACCTACTCACGCCATCCTCCCTGATGCGTATGGACAGCAAGATATGCACGTGTAGCCGTTGCTTGTTCCGATGCACCATCTTGACAGCCGCAGCGCCTGAAGCGAAGATTCCCTTGAGTTGGGGGTGCCTTGAGTTCAGCGCAAAGCGGCGTCTGCATTTGTGGTCATGACCGCGCCAGCCACGAACACTACCGAGCAGGCACCGAATGTGGCTTGTGCGGCGACTGCCCTTGTTACCGTTCCGCCGGCACCAGGAAGCTGCGCTGGAAATTGGCAACCATACTCACGCGACGTTGATCTGCCGGCTTGAACAAGTTCATGCGCCCCGCACAAACACCAAGTCTTCCGCGTCCGGGGGCTTCACGGCCTGCAATCTTGCAACCCCGGCCGCTACCGAATTGCGATGCACGTGGCGGTCGCGGAATTCGGAGCCGATTGTGTTGAGCACACGCAATCCATCGGATACGGCATTGAGATTGCTGATCCCGTGGATCCGGCTGTATTCGTGGCTGCATACCTCGATGACGTTCAGCTTGCTACCGGCGACGCGAACGTTGATCAGAGTTTCTATCTCAAAACCGTCGCCCCACTGGGCGCACTGATCCGCGATGCTGGGTAATCGCATCGCGTCCAGGCATCGACGCCAGAACGCGTTGTAGCCGTAACAGAGGTCGGTGTACTGGGTGCCGAAAAGAACATTGACCAAGCCATTGAGCGCCTTGTTGCCCAGCCGACGGAACCTCGTGATGTCCTCACTGCCGCCGCCCTGGATGAAACGGGACCCTTTCGCGAAATCTGCACCCGCCATCAAAGCGCCCACGTAACTGGGAATCTCAGCGGGGTCGGTGCTTCCGTCCGCGTCGATCATGACGATGATGTCACCGGACGCAGCCGCGAATCCGCATGCCAGCGCGTTTCCTTTTCCGGTCCGGGTCTGGTCGATATGAACCGCGGCCGGCCATAATTCACGTGCTACCGCGGCCGTGTTGTCGCTCGACCTGCCGTTCACGAAGACAATCTCATCGACGTCGAACGGCATTCGCGCTGCCACGTGCGGTAGATTTCGCGCTTCGTTCAAAGCAGGGATGACGACCGAGACCGACGGTCGGACCGACAGTGGCGATGACGCGTCGCGAATGCAGCTGACGTTGTCCATCGAGCTCTCCTGAGCGAAGTCGCGGGTACCCGTTCCGAGGTGCATACATCGAGCCCGCGCCGACGAACCCGCGTCCGACCGACGAGACTTCCATCCCAGCAGAGATAGCTGATGCGGCGCTTGCAAACCCAGCATCCACCGAGCACGTCGCGAACACCGCACAACCATCGGATCGCAACGAGAGGAAAGAATTTCAGTCATCACCAGACCTCTTTTCCGGCCGCCCCGATGCAGCCGGTGAACTCATGTTCATCCTATTATGCGATTAAGTCAATGTTCGCTGAATACGAAAAACCAGCGCTCAGAAAACGCGTTGAACGAGCGTTCTCGGAAGAATTCTCGTCGACACTTCGAAGAAATTTTACCGACCGGAAGATTGTGGCAATGAATCATAACTTCGCACACGCCGCAAACCCTTCATTGACGCTGCCATCTGCGCACTTCAACGAGGGTTTTGCTGCGTGCGCTGACGAGTCTGACACAATTTCGACAGCACGTGCGGAACTCATGCCGGCTGTAAAAATAGCCGAGCCAGCTCACCGCGATCCATCAGTACGGGTTTGATGACGGTGTATTTACGCATTTGCTGTATTTGCAGGAATCGCAAAAATCATACGTTCGGACTACCCGGAATTCAGCTATTCGAGGTCCGAAATCAACACAGAGCCGAACCTGGCGATGCGGTCGGCGGGCAGCACCGTGCAGGCCTCAAGTCAACGTCACGACGGAAAGAACAACGGCCGGAAAGCGCTGCCCATACGTTTGCTGCCATTCACACGGAGACCCCTCGCGCCGCGGTGAGCACTGCTACCCATTGCGGCTACGACAGGCGCCGGCCGATCAGTCGCGCTGCGGGACAGGGACGACGTCGTTGCCGTTCGCCCCATCAGAGGCGGTGTCATTCACGGCGTGCCGGCCGCCAGGTGACGCGTCGTTGTCACCTTCTCCCGCAATCGATTCCATGGCCCTCTCGGCGTCAGCGGCAGGGACAACGCCGGCGTCAGACTCAGGCGTGAGAGGGTCCGGATCGACTCTGCGGCGAAGTACCCGCTGCACGACCGAACTGAGCCGACTGTGCACGCTCTCCGCAATGGCCTTGGACCGTTCCCACGGCACGAAGGACAGGTACAGCACGAATATGGCCAGCGAGAAGAACCCGACGACCATGGTCAACAGGATCGTCAGATGCAGGACCACACCGGCGATCAATACCTTTGTGCGCCAACGTTTGTTCCACACCAACACGCCGACGGAAAATTCGACCAACAGCGTGCCCCACGTCATCGCGTTCCCGATCAGCGGGCTGGTCGACATCCACGCCGGGCTCGGCAGCAGCAGCATGTCGTCGAGTCGCAACGTGTACGAAACAGCACTGCCGTTCTGCCACGTGTCACCGTGGAGCTTCGCGATGACCGTGGTGATGTAGATGATCGATATCTGCACCTGCATCAGGCGCAGTGGCCACACCTTGATGTCCTGCGCGGACCAGAAGGATCCGAAGCGACGACGCTGGTCCAACGACAACGCCGCGCCACATGGTGACAGCGCCAAATACAGGGACAGGATGCGGATCAATCCGTCACCGGAGTTGAAAATCCAGGGATTGCGGCGCTCGAACGACATGATCATCACGAACACCAAGAAGGTTGCGAGCTTGGTGTGCCAGCCGACGATCATGACAAGCGAAGCCACCATCAGCACGATCCAGCCAGCCAGCAAGGCCGTATCACCCGGCCAGCGGTAGAACACGCCCCACAAGAATTCGTACGTCGGTGGCTGCGGCACAATGCCGTTGACACTGAACTTGTCGTAGAGGTCCATCCCGATCTCGAGCGACCACAGGAAAGCCAAGACACCGAAGGCAATCCGGATTATCCCTAGCGTGTAGCCCGGCTCCGTGCTGAACCAGAACGTCCGCCAACCCTGCCACGCGCTGCGGCCCGATTCACGCAACATTGCCACCGGAGCGATCATGACGCCGGCCCAAACTTCCAGTCGTACAAGATCTTTTGCTCATGCTCTTCTGGAGCGTTGGATCCCGGAGGCCGAAGCTTGCGGGTATCGGAAAAGATCGTCACACCCACCGGGTGCTCGCCCGGCTGCATCAGTTTCCGAACAACCCACATTGCATATGCCCCACGAGTAACCGGCTCATTGATCAATGCTTCTTTGAACTTGCGCCACCGATCCCAGTAGAACTGGCCCACCAATGACCGGTCGCCTTCGAGTTTCCACACCCGCCGCGCACCACTGTCGTAGAGCACAGCAGTCTCCACTTCGGGCACCGACAGTGGCGGATTCGGGGAGAACATCCCCCACGTCTGATCCAAACCGGTGAAGCGAGCAATCGGCTGCAACTCCGGCATCATCACGTCCTTGACGGGCGAGGCGGGGATGGTCCAGATCACCGCCACCATCAGCATGATGATGATGCCGAAGCTGGCGAAAGCCTCCCGCAGGTTGGACCTGCGGGAGGCATGCCGCCCCAGCGACTTTTCTGCCAAACGTCGCGAACGGGACATTCTCAGCATCGTAGAACCGGCAAACTCTAGATCTGGACGTTTCCGCCAGTGAGGATGCCCAAGACGCCGTTACCGACGTTCACCACGAAGTCCAGGATGCTCTGCAGCAAGCTGAAGAGGAAACTGAACAGGTTGCCGCCCGGCGCCGGAGTGCCCGTCGTCGAACTGTTCGTGGTCGAACTGTTCGTTGTCGAACTGTTCGTTGTCGTCGACGGGCCGGTAGTCGACGAGTTGCCGTTCGAATTGCCGTTCGACGAGTTGCCGTTCGAGTTGCCGTTCGAGGACTGACCGTTCGAGCTGGACGACTGGCCATTCGAGCTGGACGACTGACCGTTCGAACTCGACGACTGGCCATTCGAGCTGGACGACTGACCGTTCGAGCTGGACGACTGACCGTTCGAAGACGACGACTGACCGTTCGAACTCGACGACTGACCATTCGAGCTGGACGACTGGCCATTCGAGGATGACGACTGACCGTTCGAACTGGACGACTGACCATTCGAACTGGACGACTGACCATTCGAACTCGAGGACTGGCCATTGGTGCTCGTCGACGACGAAGACGACGACTGACCATTCGAACTGGACGACTGACCATTCGAACTCGAGGACTGGCCGTTCGACGAAGACGACTGACCGTTCGTCGACGTACTGCCACTCGAACTCGACGACTGACCATTCGAGCTGGACGACTGACCATTAGAACTCGAGGACTGGCCGTTCGACGAAGACGACTGACCGTTCGTCGACGTACTGCCACTCGAACTCGACGACTGACCATTCGAGCTGGACGACTGACCATTAGAACTCGACGACTGACCATTCGAGCTGGACGACTGACCATTAGAACTCGACGACTGACCATTCGAGCTGGACGACTGCCCCGTCGTTGTCGACTGACCGGTGTTGCCCGTTGTGGTCGACTGCCCATTGGAGCTGGACGACTGGCCGTTCGAGGACGACGACTGGCCATTGGTGCTCGTCGACGACGTCGACTGACCACTCGAACCAGTCGAGGTGGACGACGACTGACCATTCGACGAAGACGACTGACCATTCGACGAAGACGACTGGCCATTGGTGCTCGTCGACGACGTCGACTGACCACTCGAACCAGTCGAGGTGGACGACGACTGACCATTCGACGAAGACGATTGGCCGTTAGAGGACGACGACTGACCATTCGTCGTACTCGGAGCCAATGGGAGGTCGCCGACCGTCCCATAGCCCACTGATGCAAGCTCCACTCTGTAGTCGTTGGTTGGCAGCTGACAGTAGACGCCAGCAGTGATTGCTAGAGAGCCGGCGAGCAGCCTGGCTCCTGCTCGGCGAACCGGGTACGTCGGCCGCACCTTGGATCCCGCCGAAGTTGAATCTTTTTCACTCATCATCAGGCTCCTCTCCGGCCGCCCCGATGCCGCCGGAATTCCAATGTTGGACCTGCATATGCGAATAGTCAACGTTCGCTGAGAAAGCAATGTGATATCTACCACGGTGGAATATTTCCGCCGAACTAGCGTGAATTAAACGCCTACAACTAATCAAGATCGATAGACATAAATAATTTACAGCAACAGATAATTAACGTACGAGCAGTATGTTCTATACTCACTTTCCGTCATATATGCAGGTCACGGACGCCTTTTTTGGCGTAAATGACGAATGTGATGCATTAACAGCAACTCTTCAGCTCAACCAATGCTGACGTCCAGCCCGCCGACGAGCGGACCAAACGCAACTCAGAAGCAGCACGCGAAGGCGATAATTGACCTCATTGTGTAAATGTTTGCAGTTCGCGAGAAATTTACCTGGAGTAGTCAGCTGTTGCGTAAATAAACTGCTCGAATACCGGCTCTTGCACCACGGCGACCCGCGCCCGGAAGTCGGGCCGACCCGAGGCTACGAACGCCCGCACGCCGCCCATCTACCGATACAGGCCGTACCAAGAAGGAGGATTTGCTGAAACCGGCCGTCGACTACGGATCGCGCCGAGTGACCACCACGAGCGCCAGCATGAACACCACTGCCGCAACCGCGGCGAAGTAGCAGGCCGCACCGACCGGTCCCCACCACAACGAGAACGTCTGGAACCACGGGGTCTTGGTGAAGGTGTAGGCGTTCCCGAAGGGCAGCCACGGTCCCACTCGGGTGCCCACCTGAGGCAGCGCACCGAGCACCGGTTCCACGACGAACGGCATCAACAACACCACCGCGACCACTGCCGCGGCGTGCCGCAACAGTCCGCCCAAACCGACGGCCAGGACCGCTCCCAGCACGGCATACAGCGACATCGCACCGATGGCACGCCAGACCTGGGCGCTGCCGAAGGACAATTCCGCGCCCTGCTGCGCGTTCACCAGTGAAGCCGCGAACGCGATCGAGCCCGCCACCATGATCGCGGTCACGACTGCGGATAGTGCCGCCGTCACGATCGCTTTCGCCGCAAGTGCCCACGCCCGGCGTGGGGTGGCCAGGAACGTCGTGCGGATCATGCCGGACCGGTACTCCCCGGTGACCGACATCGCGGACAGGATCATCAGCACCGGCACACCGAAGACACTGACGCCGATCGCCGCCCGCTCGGGCTTGAGCACCCCATGCGGGCCCAGCGCCGCCGCCTGTATCGCGGCGAACCCCAGGCCCACCACCACAACCGTCAGAATGAGCCAGATCGGCGATCGCGTGGTCTGCAGTTTGATCCGCTCGGCGTTGATGGTCATGGCGCACCCACCGCCCGGTAGTCGACAGCGTCGTCGGTCAGTCGCATGTACGCCTCCTCCAACGAGGCCTGTTGGGCGGCGAGTTCGTGCAACACGATTCCGTGGCCGGCAGCCAACTCCCCCACCTGTTCCGTCGAGACACCCCGGACCAGCAGCACGCCGTCGGCCGATTGCGCCGACGCATTCTGCGCTGTCAGCAACTCCTGCAGACGATCCAACTGTGGGCTGCGCACCCGGATGGTGTCACTGCCGGAGCTGGTCAGGAAGTCCGCCATGGTGCTCGAACTGATCAACTGACCCCGCCCGATCACCAACAGCCGGTCGGCGGTGTTCGCCATCTCTGCCAGGAGGTGACTGGACACCAGCACCGTGCGGCCCTCAGATGCCAAGTCCCGCATGAGCGTCCGAATCCACCTGATGCCCTCGGGGTCGAGCCCGTTCACGGGTTCGTCGAACAGCAGAACTTCGGGATCGCCCAGCAGCGCCACCGCGATGCCCAACCGCTGCGACATGCCGAGCGAGAACGTGCCGGCCGGCTTACCGGCGACATCGGTCAGTCCGACGATGTTCAGCACTTCATCGACACGGGATTTCGGCAGCTTGTTGCTGGCGGCCAGCCACCGGAGGTGCGCCCGGGCCGTGCGGTTGGGATGCACCTGACGGGCATCCAGCAGCGCTCCGACGCTGCGCAGCGGATGCTTCAGCTCGTGATACGTCTTGCCCAACACGGTTGCGGTGCCAGAGGTCGGCCGGTCCAGCCCGACGATCATCCGCATGGTGGTGGACTTGCCCGCACCGTTCGGCCCGAGGAAACCCGTGACGAAACCGGGCTCGACGGAACAGGTCAAATCATCGACGGCACGTTTGCGCCCGAAAACCTTTGTCAGTCCCGTCAGCTGGATCATCGCCGGACAACCCCCTTGGCTGGTGGCAGCACCATCACGCGCACGATACGCGTTCGATCACCATCTGCGCGACGGCGCGCATACCCGCGGCATTGGGGTGCAGTGGCGCGACCCGGCCAGGCAGCGGCAGATGAAACGCGGTGGTCCAGGGATCGGCGGACCATGCATGGTGGTCACGGCCGGCGTCCGCCACCGGCACCAGTTCGCAGCCGGTGTCCGCGGCGGCCGCGGCCGTCAGCTCGGCCAGCCGGGCGGCGATGTGCCGGCCCAGGTCGGCGTCGGCCGCACCGATCGGTGGCGCGGATATACCGGCCGGCGGCAGGAGTGTCAGGTAGTCGACGAACAGCACCCGGGCCTGCGGGGCACGTCGACGTACTTCTCGCCCAACGGTTTTCAACGACTCACCCACGGCGGCCAGCGCCTGGTCCCGCGCCGCCGCGTCGAGCAGTCCGCGCAGCAACCCACCGGCGAAGGGCACCGACCGCAGGAACCGGGGCAGGCTCGCGGCCCCGAGCATCGGCACGTAGCCGGCGTCGTTGCCGCCGATGGTGATGGTGACCAACGACTCCGATCCGTCCAGCGCGTCCACCTGCGGCGGCTCGCCGAACTGCCGTTCGGAGAGCACGTGTCCGGTGGTGGCACCCGAAAAGGTCACGTCGACAAGGTCGTAACCGAGGCGGTCGGCGACCAGGTGTGGATAGTTGACCGCCGACCGGCCGGAGCGCTTCGGCGCGCCGGGAGCGCGCGGCGCGATGCCGGGCCCGGCTGCCATCGAACTGCCGAGGGCGACGTACCGCGCCGTCATAACGCGGGACTGGATGCCTGCGCCCAGAACCGCTTGGGCACGCGACCGGCCCGCGCTGCCAGCCGACCCGCGGTGACGGCGGCGGCCATGGCGGCGGCCATCATCGGCGGATCCGAGGCCCGGGTCACCGCTGTCGCGAGAAGCACTGCGTCACAACCCAGTTCCATGGCCAATGCGGCGTCGCTGGCCGTGCCGATGCCGGCGTCGAGCACCACCGGTACCCCGGCGGCTGCGACGATCATCTCGATGTTGTGCGGATTGGAAATACCGAGCCCCGTGCCGATCGGTGCGCCCAGCGGCATCACCGCCGCGCAACCGGTGTCCTCCAGGCGCCTGGCCAGCACCGGGTCATCGTTGGTGTAGGGCAGGACGACGAAGTCGTCATCCACCAATTGCTCTGCGGCACAGACCAATTCGATGGCGTCGGGCAGCAGTGTGCGCTCGTCCGCGATCACCTCGAGTTTCACCCAGTTCGTCTGCAGCGCCTCGCGCGCCAGCTGCGCGGTCAACACCGCTTCGGCCGCACCACGGCAACCGGCGGTGTTCGGCAATGCCGCGATGCCCAGCTTGTTGAGCAAATCCAGTACGCCCGTGCCGGTTTCGGCATCGATGCGCCGCATCGCGACCGTCGTCAGCTCGGTACCGGAGGCGACGAGCGCTTCCTCGAGGATCGACAGGTTGGCCGCGCCGCCGGTACCCATGATGAGCCGGGAGCCGAACTCGCGGTCGGCGATGCGCAAGACATCGGCTGCCGTACAGACCTCAGCCACCCTGCACCGCCGTCACGACCTCGATCTTGGCGCCCGCGGCCAGGACGTCGTCCCACTCGGACCGCGGCAGCACCGACCAGTCCACGGCGACGGCGATGCCCTTGTCCGGAAAGCCCAGTGTGCCGATCAATTCGGCTACCGTGGTGCCTTCCCGAATCTCCACACTCTCATCGTTGACTGTGATCAGCACAGGGCCACCTTCTCTCTCGCATCGCCTGCCAGCAGGTCCGAAATCCGTTGCGCGGTCCACGCGGCCAACAAGAAACCGTTCCGCCCGTGGCCGGTGGCCGCCAGGGTGCGGTCATCGAGCCAGCCCACGATGGGCAGGCCGTCCGGGGTCATCGGCCGCAGTCCCGCAGCGCATTCGGCCAGTTCGTATTCACCGAGCGCGGGTATCACCGCGCAGGCATCATCAAGAATGTCGCGCACCCCGGTGACCGCGGGCGCGGTGTCGCGGCCGTGCTCGTACTGCGTGGCGCCCGCGACCACACCGTCCGCACGGGGCACCAGATATACCTGCCGGCCATGCACCCGCGCGCGAATCACCCGCTGCGGCACCGGCATACAACCTTTGCGCCACCGCAGCCGGAGAATCTCGCCCTTCACCGGACGCACCGGCAGCCCGGGCCACAGGGCCGGGGCGTCGATGCCGTTGGCCAGCACCGTGACGTCGGCGTCGCGCGTCTCCGCCAGTGATTCGACCGGCCCGGCCCACTGCACGCCCAAGCGGTCGCAGTGCGCGATCAGGCCTTCGACCACCAGCCGGTTGTCCACCGCCAGTTCGGTTTCCGCGCGGAAGCCATGCCGGATCCCTTGCGCCAGCAGGGGTTCGACGTCGCGCGCGGCGGTGGTCACCGTCACGGGATGTCCCTGCGCAGCCAGCCACTCGGCGACCGTGCGGACATCGGCGGCGTCCGCGCGGTCGACCGCCACCACCAGCGAGTCGCGCGCGGTCACCACGTCGTCGGGCAGACCGTCAAGGAAGCCGTCATGCCACAGCGCCAGGGAGTCCAGACCCAGCTGCAACTGGCCCTGCTCCCCCGGCCAGCCTTCGGAGTGCGGGGCGAGCATGCCGCCGGCCACCCACGAGGCGCCCGGCGCCTCGGTGCGGTGCACGCGCACCGACCACCCGTCCAGCGCCGCACGGCGTGCCACGGCCAGACCGATGACGCCGCCGCCGACGACGGCCAGCGATCGCATATTCCTAATCTCCCTTCGCCGGCATGATCCGGATCAGGTGTGACGGTAAGGGTAGGACGACCCCACTCTCAGCCCCCGGTCCTGGGACTCCCGTGTGTGCGGCGTCCACGGTAGTCGCTACCGTCGCGCTGTGTCTAAAGCCCTCCAGCGTCTGCAGTCCGCGTCCCTGTACCTGTGCACCGACGCCCGTCGGGAACGCGGTGACCTGGCCGAATTCGCCGACGCTGCGCTGGCGGGCGGCGTCGACATCATCCAGCTGCGGGACAAGGGCTCGGCCGGCGAGGCGCACTTCGGTCCGCTGGAGGCCAAGCAGGAACTCGAGGCGCTCGAGGTGCTGGCCGACGCGGCACGGCGGCACGGCGCACTGTTCGCGGTGAACGACCGGGCCGACATCGCCCGCGGCGCGAGTGCTGACGTGCTGCACCTGGGCCAGGACGACCTGCCGCTGCCGCTGGCCCGCGACATCGTCGGGCCGGATCCGCTGTTCGGCCGTTCCACCCATGACGAGCAACAGCTGGCCGTCTCCGTGACCGAGGACGTCGACTACTTCTGCGTCGGCCCGTGCTGGCCGACGCCCACCAAACCGGGCCGCACCGCGCCCGGTCTGGACCTGGTCCGGGCGGCGGCCGCGACGGGAACCGACAAACCCTGGTTCGCCATCGGCGGTATCGATCTGCAGCGCGTCCCCGAGGTGGTGGCCGCCGGCGCCCGCCGCATCGTCGTGGTGCGGGCGATCACCGCAGCCGAGGATCCGACCGCGGCGGCCCGCGCGCTCAAGCAGGCCCTGCCGCCTACGAACTGAGCGGGATACCCGCCGTCACGCTGCGCAGCTGCTCCCAGCTGGCGGCGAACCCGGGATGCAGCGGCAGCTCGGCGACCTCGTCCTCGGACACCCACCGCAGCTCGACGCTCTCGCGGTTCGGCACCGTCGCGAGTTTTTCGGGTGCGTCGGCGATCACGGTCGTGTACGTCCACACCTCGCCCATCGCGATCGCGGTGACCACAGTGGTCCGGACCGTCAGCTGATGCGCCTCCAACCCAGCTTCCTCATAGGCCTCGCGGACCGCGGCCTCCTCGACGGTCTCGTGACTGTCCCGCGCCCCACCCGGCAGCGCCCAGGTTCCGCCTTGATGGCTCCACGGCGCGCGGTACTGCAGCAGCACCGCCGCTCCGCCACCGGGCTGCGGCGCCCGCAGCAGAAGTCCGGCCGCGCCGTGGCGACCCCAGAAGTGGGAGCCGTCAGCCGCGAGCACCCATCCATCACCGTCGCCCTGCACGAAACCCACAATAGGGAACTTCGCGAAAGATGAAAGATTTGGCGGACCGGGCCGACCGGGAATCCACCCCCTACGCGCCGCAACCTCTTAGACTTCTTTTAAACGAGTTCGGCAGGGTCAACGGGTCAGGAAAGTTGAGGTCGGCGCACACGTGACGGTGGAGTTGGCGCACCCTTCGACCGAGCCAGTGGTGTCCCGGTCCCCCGGGAGTCCCGCGCACACTCGATGGTGGTTCATGTGGACCACACCCGGCCGCATCCTGCTCATCGGATTGATGCTGGCCGGCCTGGTCCTCGCCTGCGCCTTCGCCACCTCGACCACGATCCACGCCCGCCAGCAGGCCCTGACCACCGTCCTCGATCACACCGAGCCGCTGGCGTTCGCGGCCGGGCAGCTCTACACCACGTTGTCCGTCGCCGACGCCGCCGCCGCAACCGCATTCATCGCGGGCTCGGAACCGGTGGATCTCCGGCAGCGCTACGAGCAGGCGATCACCGACGCCGCGGTCGCGGTCACCGCGGCGTCCAGTGGGCTGACCGACGAGCCCATGGTGAAAGTTCTCGGGCACATCAATGCCGAGCTGACCGTCTACACCGGCCTGGTGGAGACCGCCCGGACCAACAACCGCGCGGGCAACCCGGTGGGTTCGTCGTACCTGTCCGAGGCGTCGTGGCTGATGCAGACGCAAATCCTCCCCGACGCCCAGCGGCTCTACGAGAACACCTCGGCGCGCGTGAACTCGGAGACCAGTGGTTCGTCGCAGGTACCCGCGCCGGTGATCCTGGTGGTCGCGGCGACGCTGATGTTCGGCTTCTTCTCGAACCGCTGGCTGGCCCGGCACACCCGCCGGCGCGTCAACATCGGTTTCGTCGCCGGGGGCATGGCGGTGCTGATCATGACCGTCTGGATCGGTGCCACGCTCATCATCTCGACCGCCGACACCCGGCATGCCCGCAACGCGGCGGCATCGCTGCAAACCGTGACCAGCATGGCCATCACGGCGCAGCAGGCGCGCGCGGACGAGACGCTGTCGCTGATCCGGCGCGGTGACGAGAGCGTCCGCAAGCAGTCGTACTACCGCCGTATCGACGGCCTCCAACAGCAGCTGGCGGACTACACGCGTCGTCCGGATGCGATCGGCACGAAGGACCTGGAAGGTGCCGATCAGCTGATCCGCCGGTGGCGTGCCGCCGACGACCGGATCAATGCCTACATCTCCACCGGCAACTACCAGTCCGCCACCCAGGTGGCCCTGGGCACCAGCGAAGACGATTCGACGCCGGCCTTCGACAAGCTCGACGAAGCCCTCTCTCAGGCCATCGCCGAAAGCCGCAAGCAGCTACGCAGCGACATCCTGAACGGACGCCAGGCCCTGTCCGGCGCGACGGTCGGCGCGGCTGCATTGAGCTTCGCCGCGGCACTCGCAGTGGCGCTCGGGCTGTGGCCGAGGTTGAGTGAATACCGATGAGTTTCACGATGCGTTCTCGCTTGGTCCCGGTGCTGGTCGCGGTGTTGGTGGCCGCCGGCTGCGGCGAGGCCCCACCGCCCGTCGCACCACAGAGCATCACCATCGCGCCGCCGACACCCGCGGGCATGGAAGTGCAGACGGCCGTTCCGGACCTCGGACCGGAGGACAAGTCCGACTGCACCGCAAGCCTGCGGCCGTTCCCGACGCCCGAGGCCGCGGCGGCGGCCGTAACCAACATCAAGGACCGCGGCCGGCTGATCGTCGGGCTCGACATCGGCAGCAACCTGTTCGCGTTCCGCGACCCGATCACGGGGCAGATCACCGGATTCGACGTCGACATCGCCGGCGAGGTGGCACGCGACATCTTCGGCACTCCGTCACAGGTCGAGTACCGCATCCTGTCGGACAACGACCGGATCTCGGCACTGCAGCACAACCTCGTCGACATCGTCGTCAAGACCATGAGCATCACGTGCGAGCGACGCAAGCTGGTCAACTTCTCGGCCGAGTACTTCTCCGCCAAACAACGGATCCTCGCCACCCGCGGCTCCGACATCCGCAAGCCCGCGGACCTATCGGGTAAGCGGGTGTGCGTCGTGAAGGCCACCACCTCCAAGGCACGGCTGCAGCGCATCACCCCGCCGCCGGTCCTCGTGGAGGCTGTCACGTGGGCGGACTGTCTGGTGGCGTTGCAGCAGCGACAGGCCGACGCCGTGTCGACCGATGACGCGATCCTGGCCGGCCTGGTGGCGCAGGACCCGTACCTGCACATCGTCGGCCCCAACATGGCCGAGGAGCCCTACGGCATCGGGATCAATCTCAACAACACGGGCCTGGTCCGGTTCGTCAACGGAACGTTGGAGCGGATTCGTCGCGACGGCACGTGGAACACGTTGTACCGCAAGTGGTTGACCGTGCTCGGCTCGACGCCGAATCCGCCCGTGCCGAGGTACAGCGACTGATGCCCGAAAGCGAAGCCACGACCGGCCCCGTGAACGCGGGCCCGGTGGAAGCGGGTCCCGACACCGACCCCGGCACCCAGGCCGTCGAGGTGACGTGGGATTCACTGGCCACGCTGCGGCCGATGGGCACGCAGGCGGTGTTCCGGCCGCAGTTCGACGATTCGATCAGCATCCCGATGCCAGTTCCGCCGGAACGGGACTCGGCCGCGACGAACGTCGTCACCGCCACCACCCGGGTCTCGCCCGTCCGGCGTCTGGGCGGCGGCCTCGTCGAGGTGCCGCGCATGGTGGACCAGGATCCCCTCTCGGCGCTGATGACCAATCCCGTGGTCGCCGAAGCCAAGCGCTTCTGCTGGTCGTGCGGCAAGCCGGTCGGCCGGTCCGAGAACGGGGAACCCGGCCGGTCCGAAGGTTCGTGCCCGCACTGCGGCGCCGCGTATTCGTTTCTGCCACAACTGAGTCCGGGCACCATGGTGGCCGACCAGTACGAGGTCAAGGGCTGCATCGCCCACGGTGGGCTGGGCTGGATCTACCTGGCGCTGGACACCAACGTCAACAACCGTCCGGTGGTGCTCAAAGGCCTGGTGCACTCCGGTGACGCGGAGGCGCAGGCCATCGCCATGGCCGAGCGGCAGTTCCTGGCCGAGGTCACCCATCCGGCGATCGTGAAGATCTTCAACTTCGTCGAGCACGCCGACAAGCACGGCGACCCGGTCGGCTACATCGTGATGGAGTACGTCGGCGGCACCTCGCTGAAACAGGTGAAGGGCGCCAAACTGCCCGTTGCCCAGGCGATCGCCTACATGCTGGAGATCCTCCCGGCGCTCGGATACCTGCATTCGATCGGACTGGTCTACAACGACCTCAAGCCCGAGAACATCATGTTCACCGAGGAACAACTCAAGCTCATCGACCTCGGCGCGGTATCGCGCATCAATTCGTTCGGATTCCTCTACGGCACACCGGGTTACCAAGCGCCGGAGATCGTCCGGACCGGTCCGACGATCGTCACCGACATCTACACCGTCGGCCGGACGCTGGCCGCCCTGACGCTGAACCTGAAGACCGACAAGGGCCGCTACATCGACGGCCTGCCCGAAGACGATCCGGTTCTCCTCCAATACGATTCGTTCGCCCGGCTGCTGCGCCGCGCGATCGACCCGGACCCACGCCGGCGGTTCGGCAGCGCCGAGGAGATGTCCGGACAGTTGCTCGGGGTGCTGCGCGAGGTCGTCGCCCAGGACACCAGGACGCCACGGCCGGGCCTCTCCTCGGTGTTCAGCCCGTCACGCTCGACGTTCGGCGTCAACATGCTGGTGGCCCACACCGACGTGTACATCGACGGACAGGTACACACCGAGAAGATCACGGCCCCAGAGATTGTCCGGGCGCTGCAGGTGCCGCTCGTCGACCCGGCCGACGTCGGCGCCGCCGTCCTGTCGGCCAGCCTGCTGAGCCAGCCGGTGCAGACGCTGGATTCACTGCGCGCCGCCCGCGAGGGATCTCTCGATGCGGAAGGGGTGGACCTGTCGACCTCGGTCGAACTGCCCCTGATGGAGGTGCGCGCCCTGCTCGACCTCGGCGACGTGGCCAAAGCCAACCGGAAGCTGGAGAACCTTGCCGACCGGATCGGCTGGCACTGGCGGCTGGTGTGGTTCCGTGCGGTGGCCGAACTGTTGTCCGGCAACTACGACTCTGCGACAAAGGATTTCACCGAAGTCCTGAACACGCTGCCCGGCGAGCTGGCGCCGAAGGTGGCTTTGGCGGCGACCGCCGAGCTGTCGGGCTCGGCGGCCGAGCGCGCTTTCTATCAGACCGTGTGGAACACCGACAACGGCGTCATCTCCGCCGGGTTCGGCCAGGCCCGCGTCCAGGCACTGGCCGGGGACCGAGAGGCCGCCGTCCACACCCTCGACGAAGTGCCTGCCACCTCAAGGCATTTCACGACCGCACGACTGACCAGCGCCGTCACCCTGCTGTCTGCCCCGACCACCGCCGAAATCACCGAACGCCAGATCCGTGACGCCGCACGGCGCGTGGAGGCGCTGCCGGAAACCGAGCCGCGCGTACTTCAGATCCGGACACTGGTGCTCGGCACGGCCCTGGACTGGCTGGCCGACCACACCGCCAGCACCAACCACATCCTCGGCTTCCCGTTCACCGAACACGGCCTGCGCCTCGGCGTCGAGGCGTCCCTGCGCGGGCTGGCCCGGGTGGCGCCGACCAAGGCACACCGGTACGCGTTGGTGGACCTGGCCAACAACGTGCGGCCGATCAGCACCTTCTGACACGGCGTGTCACCGGTAGCGGTCCCGCAGCTGCGGATCGGTTTCCCACCACAGGCCACTCGACGGCGCTCCGGCCTCCGGTTCGGCGCCGGGGGCCGCGGCGTCGAGCTCGGCATCGACCTCGGCCGCCCTGCGTCGTTCGTCAGAACCCAAGGCGCGCATCAACAGCAGGATGAACGGCACACCCAGCACGTCACCCAGAATCCACAGGATCCCGGCGCCGTAGCTCTGGTCCAGGCGAATACTCGGGCCGAAGTCACGGTGCAGGCCGGCGTAGTAGTCGTAGGCGACCACCGGGCCCAGCCACAGCACCAGCCCGAGGATGCCGTCGCCGAGGCCCTCGGCCACGCTGATCCCGATGGACAGTAGCGGCGGGTAACGCCGCGGCACCGGGTCGACCTGCAAGCGCGCATAGAAGTACCCAAAACCGATGCCCAGCAGGACAAGTCGGGTCAGCGACGCGAGCGGTCCGGTCATCGACGCGACGTACCACGGCGTCAGGTACAGCAGCCACGGTGTCGCCAGCATCAGCACCGACGTGACGGGGGGCGACAACAGCGCCCGCGCGCCAACGGAATTCAGCACCGGGTCGAGCACCGTTCCCACCATCGAGACCGGACGACCCAGCGCCACGCAGAACGGCACCACGTACAGCAGGAGCAGGACCTGCAGCGCGCGTACCCAGAACAGCAACGGCGCGTAGGCCGCGACGGCGCTGAGTGTCGCCAACGCCCATACCGCGATGGCGCTACCGAAGCACCACCATTGGGCGCGAGACAGGCGTCGGCGCGTCCTCACCAGCGCACCGGCGCCGAGCAGCATCAGTACAACGGCGACGGGGTCGAACGTCCCGGTCAACAGGGGCACGAGGCGCAAGCTACGCCCCAACCCTGGCAGGTTCCTTCAGGCAACCTTGCAGACGTCGACACAGGCCCGCGCGATGGCCAGCTCTTCGTTGGTGGGGATCACCAGCACGCTCACCGGCGAGGTGTCCGTGGAAATCCGTCGAGCGCCGCGGTTCGGGGAGAGGTTGCGTTCCTCGTCGACCTCGATTCCGAGCGCCAGCAGCCCGGCGAGCGCATCGCGGCGGACGGCGGCGTCGTTCTCGCCCACCCCGGCGGTGAAGGTGATGACGTCCGCTCCGCCCAGCAGTGCCAGGTATCCGCCGATGTACTTGCGCAACCGGTGAATGTAGACGTCGTAGGCCAGCTGGGCCGCTTCGTCACCGTCATCCATGCGCTTGTGCAGCTCGCGGAAATCGGTGGCGCCGCCCAACCCCGATACGCCTGAGTGGCGGTTCAGCAGGGCGTCGATGTCCTCGATCGACATCCCGGCCGCGCGCGACAGGTACATGATGATGCCGGGGTCGACGTCACCGGAGCGGGTGCCCATCACCAGACCTTCCATCGGCGTCAGGCCCATGGAGGTGTCGATGGGCCGCCCGCCGGCGATCGCCGAGGCCGACGCCCCGTTACCCAGGTGCAGGACAATCTGGTTCACCGATTCGAGGGGCAGGCCCAGGAACTGCGCGGCCTGCTCGCTCACGTACTGGTGCGACGTGCCGTGGAAGCCGTACCGGCGAATGTGCCACTTGTCGGCCACATTCCGGTCGATCGCGTACTCGGCGGCGGCCGCGGGCAGATCGTGGAAGAAGGCCGTGTCGAACACCGCGACGTGCGGAACGTCGGGCAGGAGCGCGCGGGCCGCGTTGATGCCCATCAGCCCCGGCGGATTGTGCAGCGGCGCCAGCGGGGCCAGCTCTTCGAGCGCGGCGACCAGCTCGTCGCCGATCACGGTCGGCCGGTAGAACCGCCGGCCGCCGTGCACGACGCGGTGACCGACGCACGCGATCTCGTCGACCGTCACCCCGGCCGCACTCACCGCATCGAAAACCTGTTGCAGGGCCTTCGGGTAGTCGTCCACCCGCTCGATCACGCCGTCGGCCAGTGACTCGCCGGAAGCCGGTTGCACCAACCGGTATTTCACCGACGACGAGCCGCAGTTGAGTACCAGTACCGGCCCGCTCATTTCGCTCCCTGCGCCTGAATCGCCGTGATGGCAACGGTATTGACGATGTCCTCGACAAGGGCGCCGCGTGACAGGTCGTTCACCGGCTTGTTCAGACCCTGTAGCACCGGCCCGATCGCGATGGCACCGGCGCTGCGCTGCACCGCCTTGTAGGTGTTGTTGCCGGTGTTCAGGTCAGGGAAGATCAGCACCGTCGCGCGGCCGGCCACCGGCGAGTCCGGCATCTTGGTCGCGGCCACCGACGGCTCCACCGCGGCGTCGTACTGGATGGGCCCTTCGACCAGCAGCTCCGGCGCCCGCATGCGCACCAATTCCGTTGCCGCCCTGACCTTGTCGACGTCGACACCGGTGCCTGATTCGCCGGTCGAGTACGACAGCATCGCCACGCGCGGCTCGATCCCGAACTGCGCGGCGGTCTGCGCCGAGCTGATCGCGATGTCGGCGAGCTGCTCGGACGTCGGGTCCGGCACGATCGCGCAGTCGCCGTAGGCCAGCACCCGATCCGCCAGGCACATCAGGAAGATGCTCGACACCGTTGAGATGTCCGGCGCGGTACGGATGATCTCGAACGCCGGACGCACGGTGTGTGCCGTGGTGTGCGCGGCCCCGGACACCATGCCGTCGACCATGTTGTTGTGCACCAGCATGGTGCCGAAATACGAGACGTCGTGGATGATCTCGCGCGCCTGCTCGAGCGTGACGCCCTTCTTCTTCCGCAGCTCGGCGTACTGTTCCGCGAACTGGTCGCACAGCTCGCTGGTGCGTGGATTCAGCACCACGGCAGCCGACAGGTCCAGGCCCAGCTCGGCGGCGCGTGCCCGCACCGCCGTCTCATCGCCGAGGATGGTGAGATCGGCGACCGAGCGGGCGAGCAGCCGGCCCGCCGCCCGCAGAATCCGGTCATCGTCGCCTTCGGGCAGCACGATGCGCCGGCGGTCGGCCCGCGCCCGGTCCTGCAGCTGATGGGTGAACATCTGCGGCGTCACGACCGATGGGATCGGAACCGCCAGCTGCGCAAGCAGATCAGCGACGTCGACGTGTTCGTCCATCAGGGCGAGCGCGGTGTCGACCTTGCGCAGCGACGTGGCCGTCACCCGGCCCTTGGCCGTCGAGGCGGCGCGGGCGGTGTCATACGTGCCCAGGTCGGTGGCCACGATGGGCAGCCGCAGGCCAAGGCCCGCAACCAGTTTGGCGATCGACGGATGCAGCGGCAGGCCGCCGTTGAGGATGAGGCACGAGATCGACGGAAAGCCTTCCGCCGCATGAGCACTGGCGATGGCCAGCACCACGTCCGACCGGTCGCCCGGGGTGATGACTGCCATGGACTCGCGCAGCCGCTCCAGACAGTGTTCGGCCGTCATCCCGGCGACCATCATCCCCATGACCTCACGCGTCAGCAGCTGTTCGTCGCCGCTGATCAAGGTGCCCTGCACGGCGTCCCGTAACTCTGCCACCGTCGGCGCGGCCAGCAGCGGCTCCTCCGGCAGCACATAGCTTTTGGGCGTGAACCGCTGCAGCGCGGCGGCCACGCCGGCCAGCTCGTCCGGGTCACACCGGTTGGCGACCACCGCGGCGGTGTGCGCGTGCTGGGCCGCGAGTTCGGCCAGACAAAGTTCCACCACATGTGCCACCTCACCGGGTGTGCGGGCGGCGGCACGCACCGAGAGCAACACGGGCGCACCGAGATTCACCGCGATGCGGGCGTTCATCGACAGCTCGCTGGGCGACGCGACATCGGTGTAGTCGCTGCCGACGATCACCACCGCATCGCATTTGTCGGCCATGCGGTGATAGCGGTCCACGATGTCCGCGATCGCGGCATCGGGATCGTCGTGCAGCTGCTGATAGGTGACCCCGGCGCAGTCGTCGTAGTCCAGGCCCGCAGTGCTGTGCGCGAGCAACAACTCGAGGATGTAGTCGCGGTCGGTCCCCGCGCGCACGATCGGGCGGAACACCCCGACATTGGCGACCGTGGCCGCCAGCCGGTGCAACAGCCCCAGCGCAATGGTCGACTTGCCGGTGTCGCCTTCGGGTGAGGCGACGTAGATCGCGGATGAGCGCTCGGGCACGGCGACAAGCCTACCGAGCCACGGTGTTCATCACGCCAGCTTGCGCAGGCGCGGCTCAAGGTCGGTCTTGAACAGCTCCAGGAAGCGGCGCTGGTCCTGCCGGGGGTCGTGGAACACCAGGTGGTTCAGGCCCCAGTCGACGTACTGCTTGACCTTCTCGACAGCTTCGTCGGGGTCCGACGCCACGATCCAGCGCTTGGCGACCTGCTCGATGGGCAGCGCGTCGGCGGCCGCCTCCATCTCGATCGGGTCGTCGATGGAGTGCTTCTGCTCGGCCGTCAGGGACAGCGGCGCCCAGAACCGGGTGTTCTCCAGAGCCTGGGCCGGATCCGGGTCGTACGAGATCTTGATCTCGATCATCCGGTCGACGTCGTCGGGGTTCTTGCCCGCCGCCTCGGCCCCCTCGCGCATGGCCGGGATCAGCTTGTCCTTGTACAGCTCTTCGCCCTTGCCGGACGTGCAGATGAAGCCGTCACCGGCGCGGCCGGCGTACTTGGCCACCTGGGGCCCGCCCGCGGCGATGTAGATCGGGATACCGCCCTCGGGGACGTCGTAGATCGAGGCGCCCTTGGTCTTGTAGTACTCGCCCTCGAAGTCGACGCGGTCGCCGACCCACAGCTCACGCATCAGCCGCACCGACTCGCGCAGCCGCGCGTAGCGCTCCTTGAACTCGGGCCATTCGCCTTCATAGCCGGTGGCGATCTCGTTGAGCGCCTCACCGGTGCCGATGCCCAGGAAAATCCGGTCCGGGTACAGGCAGCCCATGGTCGCGAACGCCTGCGCGATGACGGCCGGGTTGTAGCGGAACGTCGGGGTCAGCACCGACGTGCCGAGGACGAGTCGCTCGGTCCGTTCACCGACCGCGGTCATCCAGGCCAGGGAGAACGGTGCGTGACCGCCGGTGTGGCGCCACGGCTGGAAGTGGTCGCTGACGGTGGCGCTGTCCATGCCCGCCGCCTCGGCGGCCACCGCAAGCTCCACCAGTTCTCGCGGGGCGAACTGCTCCGCCGACGCCTTGTAGCCCAGTCTGAGTTCAGCCATGAGTCCTGTTCCTGTTCCTCGCGTATGCGCTTTCTTTTCTACTCTGCCTACACTCGCCACATGGCGGCAGCCCTGAGCGCGATCTCCGACAATGTTCACTTCGCCCAGACCGACCTGGTGAACTGGACCCTGGTCAGCGACGACAGCGGGGTGATCCTGATCGACGCGGGTTTCCCCGGTCAGCGCGACGACGTTCTCCGTTCGCTGCGTGACCTGGGCTTCGAGGCCGGCGACGTGCGGGCGATTCTGCTCACCCACGCACACGTCGACCACTTCGGCGTGGCCATCTGGTTCGCCAAAACCCATGGCACGCCGGTGTTCTGCCACGGCGCCGAAGTCGGCCACGCCAAACGCGAGTATCTGGAACAGGTTTCACCAACCGATCTGCTGACCAAGATCTGGAACCCCCGGTACCTGACCTGGTCGCTGAACATCATCGGCAAGGGCGGGCTGGTACGCGAAGGCATCCCGACCGCGCAGGCACTCACCGAGGACGTCGCGGCGACGCTACCGGGCAGCCCGCAGCTCATCCCGAGCCCGGGTCACACCGGCGGACACTGCTCGTACGTCTTCGGCGACGTGCTGGTCGCCGGCGACGCCGTGGTCACCGGTCACCCGCTGATCACCAAGGGCGGCCCGCAGCTGCTGCCGCAGATGTTCAATCACGACCAGGCGGGGTGCGAACGCAGCTTGTCGGCGCTCGGCCTGTTGGACACTCAGGTGCTGCTGCCCGGCCATGGGCCGGCGTGGCGGGGCCCGGTCCGGGAGGCGGCTGAGCTCGCCCTCCTGCGGACCTGACCACCCCGGGCGTCACCCGCCGTGTTTGACCAGCTCCAGGAACAGCACGAACAGCCCGGCCAGCAGTAGCCCGCCTGCCACGACGACGGCTGGGAGGAAGAACATGTGGTCCAGTTCTTCGTCGTCAAAAGTGTTGTTGCCCTGCGTATCACGGTTGACCGGCCCATAGAACACCCGGCCGAAGGCAGACCATCGCACGGTGCGTGCCCGGCGGCGGTGAGGATTCTCCTCCGGCAGCCGGCCGATCCACGCCCGCGCCGCCATCCCGGTCCCCAGCATCAGGACGGCGGCGACCAGCAGCAGACACCCGACGGTCCAACCGGTAAGCACAAATCAAGCGTATCCAGCCGGTCAGGCACAAACCACAGATTCCATCGCGAAGACCGGGCCGGCGCTGCGGCAGAGCGGAGGTCAGTGCAGGAGCAACATGATGAGCAACAGGAAAACACCGGCCATGAGCACGCCACCGCTCACCGTCGCGGTGGGCATCATGACCATGTGGTGTAGCTCTTCTTCATCAAAGATGTTGTTGCCCTGGGCATCACGATCAAGTGGGCCGTAGATCAACAGTCCCGGGCCTGAGCAGCGCACCGTCTGGGCCGCCCGCACGATCGGATGCTCGGCCGGCAGCAGGGTGACGTAGCCCCGCACCAGGAGGCCCGTCCCGAACAGCAGCACACCCACCGCTATCAGCAGCCACGCCACGGTCCAGCCCGAAAGCACACGCAAGCTTATCCAGCGGACGGCTCGGACAGCCCAGATTGCGCAATGTCCTTGACGAACGCCACCGGATAAACCTCACCCTCGGCGGGCAGCGGCTCCGCCATTCGCTGATACCCGGCTGCGAGGTACAGCGCCTCGGCCTCGGGTTGCCGGTGTCCGGTGGTGAGGTAGATGCGCCGATAGCCGGCGTCAACAATGCGCACCTCCAGCTCGGCCAGCAACGCCCGCGCATATCCCCGCCGTCGCGCCGCGGAATCGGTCCAAATCCGTTTCAGTTCAGCGGTTTCCGCATCGAAGCGACGAAATGCGCCGCCGGTGACCGGCACACCGTCGCGCAGCCCGATCACCATGGCCCCGACCGGGGGCTCGAACTCCGCGGCCGGATAGTCCCGCAGCCAGGCACCGACGGCCGCCGGAGTGCCGTCGTAGCGCGTGGCGTACCCGACTGCGAGCTCGGTCAGCAACGAGCCGGCCAGTGGGTCGTCCTGAGTGACGGCCACGAACGCCAGTGCGGATTCAGTCACGGATCGAGTCCATCACCGGCCATGCACGTCTGGTGTCCGCACATGCTCGGGACGGAAACCGCGACCGACGAGTAGCGGCGGAATGTATTGCAGCGGACCCTTTCCCACGAATGACGGCACCTCGATCGGCGACAGGTCACCGGCCAGGTTGGGCTCGATCACCCGGTCCTGGGCCAGCACCTGCCCGGCCTGGATGATGCGGGTCGGCAATTCGCGGCGGCGCTGCACCTTGGCCAGGTCGGCATCAGCGAGCAGGCCGTTGCGCAAGGGGCCGCACAGGATATTGGCAGCGGCGACCGCGTCGGCGACCGCCAGGTTGATGCCGACGCCGCCCGCCGGCGACATCGCGTGCGCCGCGTCCCCGATGCACAGCAGCCCGGGGCGCCACCAGGTCTCGAGCCGGTCCACGCGCACGTCGAGGTGGCTGGTGTCATCCCAGGAACGCAGGTCCTCGACGTGTTCACGAAGCTGCGGCCGCACCGACACCAGCCGGGCCTTGAAGTCGTCGAGCGATCCGCCCTGCGGATTGGCACCCTTCGGCATGAGATACGCGACCTGCCAGTAGTCGCCGCGATAGATCATCGCCATCAGCAGACCCTTGCGGATGATGCCGAAGAGTTCCCGCGGATCGCCGGGGCGCCAGCCCAGCCGGAACCACAGCACGTCCATGGGACTGTGTGCACTGGCCATCGGCAGGGCCGCCGCCGCACGCACCGCCGACTTGCGACCGTCGGCTCCCACCACGAGGTCGGCGCGCACTTCCAAGTCGGGCGTGCGCACTCCGACAACCCGGCCGTCCTCGGTGATCAGGTCGGTCACCTCGGCATTGCGGATCAAGGTGAATTCCGGGTAGGCGGAGGCCTTTTCCGCAAGGAAGTCCAGGAAATCCCACTGCGGCATGAGCGCGATGTAGGGCTCCGGGAAACCCAGCAGCCGGAGGGCGCTGAAGTTACCGAAGGTCCGGATGGTGCCGTCGGCGTCCATGCAGACCCGGTCGATCTTGGTGTGGGGCAGTTTCAGGAACTCGTCGACGAACCCCAACTCGTGCATGATCCGCAACGTCGTGGGGTGGACGGTGTCGCCGCGGAAGTCGCGCAGAAAGTCGTTGTGCTTCTCCAGCACGACGACGTCGATGCCGGCTCGGGCCAGCAGCAGTGCGTGGACGAGACCCGCGGGTCCGCCACCGGCTACACATACCTGAGTCCGCAGCGCGCGCGTCATGCCAAGACACTAGCCCGCCGAGATGACCAAATCAGGGCTTCAATTCAAAACTTGACACGTGTAAAGTTTGCCGCCATGGACAACATCCGCGGCAAGACAATCGCAATCACCGGGGCCGCCCGGGGCATCGGCTACGCCACCGCCAAGGCCCTTCTCGCCCGTGGCGCGCGGGTCGTCATCGGTGACCGCGACGTCGCAGTGCTCGAATCCGCCGTCACCGACCTGATCAAGTTGGGCCAGGTCACCGGGTACCCGCTGGACGTCACCGACCGCGAGTCCTTCGAAGTGTTTCTGGACAAGGCCCGCAGTGACGGTGCCGGTCACCTCGACGTGCTGATCAACAATGCCGGCGTCATGCCGGTGGGCCCTTTCCTGAACGAGACAGAACAGTCGATCCGGTCGTCCCTCGAAGTCAACGTGTACGGCGTGCTGACCGGCTGCCAGCTCGCGCTGCCCGAGATGGTCAACCGCCGCAGCGGTCACGTCATCAACATCGCCTCGCTGTCGGGTCTCATCCCGCTGCCTGGCCAGGTGGTGTACGTCGGCGCGAAGTACGCCGTCGTCGGACTGTCGACGGCACTGGCCGACGAGATGGCTCCGCACGGCGTCAATGTCTCGGTGATCATGCCCCCGTTCACCAACACCGAACTGATCTCGGGCACCAAGTCCAGCGGGGCCATCAAACCGGTCGAACCCGAGGACATCGCCGCGGCCATCGTCAAAACCCTCGACAAGCCCAAGACGCACGTGTCGGTGCCGGCGCCGCTGCGCTTCACCGCACAGCTCGCCCAGTTGCTGCCCCCGAAGGGCCGCCGCGGGATGAACAAGGCGCTCGGGCTGGACAAGGTCTTCCTGGAATTCGACGCCGCCAAGCGTAAGAGCTACGAGGATCGGGCCCGGGCCGCTCAGGGCGTCATCGAGAAGGACTGAACGAGCCGCGCTGCGAGGTAATTCCTTTCAGCTGCAAGGAGATAGGTCGTGGCCGGCGACGGCCCGGACACGCACCATGGGGCATGCCCAACTCCGCCTGGCTCTCGATAGCCCGCGCCGCGGCAGCCCTGGCCGCGGCGATGGGCATCGGCCGGTTCGCCTATACGCCGATCCTTCCGTTGATGACGGCCCACAGCGGTCTCACGGCGCAAGCCGCAGGGCAACTGGCGACCGCCAACTACGTCGGCTATCTGATCGGCGCGGTGGCCGCCGCCGCCTCAGCTCGGCTCGCGCGCTCCGTGACCGCGTGCCGGGTGTCCCTGGTGACGCTCGTCGTGACGCTCGCGGCAATGGCGCTGCGCACCAACGTCATCGAATGGGGCATCCTGCGGCTCATTGCCGGGATCGCCAGCGCACTGGTCTTCGTGATCGCCGTCAACACCCTCATGGATCACGGCCATCCGGCCCACCACGCCGGCTGGGCATTCAGTGGCGTCGGGATCGGCATCGCCTTGTCCGCGGCTCTGCCGGCCACCGGAGACTGGCAGGGCGCCTGGTGGGCGGCAACGGCATTGGCTGCGCTGCTCAGCGCGTTCGCGTGGTTCATGCAGCCGGGAGTCCCCGGCGAATCAGCAGAACCCGCTGCCGGGCAGACGAATTCGCGGGGTCCGCTCATCACGCTGATGGCGAGCTACACCCTCGAAGGCGTCGGCTACATCATCGCGGGCACGTTCCTCGTCGCTGCCGTTGCTCAGCAGTCATCGGGTGGGCTCGGCAGCGCCGTGTGGCTGTTGGTCGGCCTGGCCGCGGCGCCGTCGGCCGCACTGTGGGCCAAGTTCACCGGCCGCTTCTCGTACTCGGCACTGCTGGTCGCCGCACTGTTGCTGCAGGCCGCCGGGATAGCCGGGGCGGGCCTGGGAAGCCAGGCAACAGCCCTTCTCGGCGCGGTCTTGTTCGGCGGCACCTTCATCGGCATCAGCACCCTGGCCCTGGCCGCCGGTCGGGCATTACAGTTCCCCGGCGCTGTCGCCCTGCTGACGACGGGCTACTCCGTCGGCCAGATCGTCGGACCCGTCGCGGTCGCACCTCTGCTGCACAACGGGTTTCAGCAGGCCCTGCTCGCCGGCGCCGTTGTCGTCCTACTGTCGGCCCTGGCCGCGCTGCTGATGTGGGTCAGTGGACGGCAGCCACGCCGCGGCATCGATACCCAGGGTGGCGGCGTCCCGCGTGAGCGCGTCGACGACGGCGTGAACGGCAGGGTTGTCTTCGCCCCGCCGCCACACAAGTGACCACGTCCACAACGGCGACGGTTGAATCACCGGACGGCGCACCAGGTCTCGCGGCAGGGCAGCCGTCTGGCCTCTGGGGTTGTTGAGCACCGGCCGGCCCAGCTGGCGGACGTGCTCGAAGAACGTCGGACCCGTCACACCGCCGTCGTCGGTGCGCATCACCCGCGCGCCGGTGTCCGCGGCGAACTGCTCGCCGTAGCGGTTCCACGACTCCCAGCTCGCCGTGTCCGAATCCACGAGCACCAGTGTGTCTTTGGCGGTCACGGGAGAGTCGTCGGCACCGACGCACAACGCGAAAAGCCGGTCCACCCCCATCAACCGTGCTTCCAGCGACAGCTCGGCCAGATCGTCGGTCTGCACCCAGCAGATGGCCAGATCGAGAATGCCCTCGGCGACCCGCGCCGCCTGCGCGTGCGACGGCATCACCCAGGTGTCGACGCGCAATTGCGCGACGCCGGCCGCCCGCTCGGCGAGGTCGGTCGGGCACCAGTTGACGTAGCCGATGCGGATCGGCTCCGAGTTCGACAAACCGATTGCCCGCCTGCGGAATTCGTCGGCCTCGGCCACCAGGGACCGGGCGTGCGGCAACAGCGACGCACCCGCTGCTGTCAGGCGCACCGACCGGCGGTCACGATCGAACAGTTCCACCTTGAGGTCCCGCTCGAGCGCCTTGATCTGCTGGGACAACGACGGCCCGGCGATCCGCAGCCGTTCGGCGGCACGCCCGAAATTCAGCTCGTCGGCAACCGCGACGAAGTACCGAAGTTGCCGCAGCTCCATGCCGACAGCGTAGTAGGCACAGCCTCCCAGCAAGAAGCGAACAAGTCCCGCGGCAGCGGCATCGACACGGCCCAGCGGAGGTTGTGAAGGGCAGCAACATCCACCGAAAGGAGCCACCCCGATGAGCACAACAACCCGCGTCGCGATCGTCACCGGCGCATCGCAGGGCATCGGCGAAGCGCTGGTGGCCGGCTACCGCAAGCTGGGCTACGCCGTCGTCGCCAACTCCCGCACCATCGCCGAGAGCGACGATCCCATGGTCCTGGCCGTCGCCGGCGACATCGCCCAGCCGGGTGTGGGCCAGCAACTCGTCGGTGCCGCGGTCGACCGGTTCGGGCGCGTCGACACCGTCGTCAACAACGCCGGCATCTTCATCGCCAAGCCGTTCACCGAATACACCGACGCGGACTACGACGCCATCACCGGCGTGAACTCCCGCGGATTCTTCGAACTGACCCGCGCCGCCCTCAAGACCATGGAGGCTCAGGGCGACGGCGGGCACGTCGTCACGATCTCGACCAGCTTGGTGGATCACGCCAACTCGCAGGTGCCCTCGGCGCTGGCGTCGCTGACCAAGGGCGGCCTGAACGCGGCGACGAAGGCGCTTGCCGTCGAATACGGCAGCCGCGGAATCCGGGCCAACGCGGTTGCGCTGGGCACCATCCGCACCCCGATGCACACGCCGGAGACCCACGAGTTCCTGTCGGCGCTGCACCCGGTCGGTCACATGGGCGACATCTCCGACGTCGTCGACGCAGTGCTGTACCTGGAGAACGCCGCGTTCGTCACCGGCGAAATCCTGCATGTGGACGGTGGTCAGAGTGCGGGCCACTGACATCGTGCGCGAGGTCCTGGACCGGTGGCAGGCGGGCATCGCCGCCCACCGGCCGGACCAGGTCGCCGCGGTATTCACCGAAGACGCGATATTCCAAGGACTTCGGCCCTACACCGTCGGCCGCCAGGGCGTCTTCGACTACTACGATTCCCAGCCCGTCGGCCTGACGGTCGACTACCGCATCAACGAAATCCGGGAACTCGCCGGCGGCGTCGTGCTGGCCTACACCCGGGCCGACTTCACCCGGCCCGACGGCGCCGTGCTCAGCCTGAACCTGAGTGTCGTTGTCACACAAGGCGACACCGGCTGGCACATCGCGCATTACCAGGTCGCGCCCGTCAGCTGAACTGCGGAGCCGGCTCCCCGACGCGGTAGGCCTCGATGACGTCGAGGTTCGCCAGCAGTTGTTCGACGGTGAAGCTGTAGATCTGGCCGTCCTCTTCGGTGCCGACAAGAATGAGCTGCGGCTGGTCCGGATCGGAAACCCAGATTCTGGTCACCAATTCGCGCGGATCGTCCTCGGTGGACTCGAAACCCGACGGCGGGTAGTACCAGATCAGGTACTCGTCGTTCGAGTAGTCGGAATCGAATACCCACCCGCGCGGCAGGATTTCGCCCGCGAGCCGCCCGACGGCCTCGACTTCGGCATGCACCTCGTCGGGCAACCAGTTGGCGTTGCGGGTCGTCTGCCGCTTCTTGCGGCGGGCCTTCTTGGCCGCGGTCTGCTTCGACATCTCCAGCCCCCTAGCTCAGCGCCTGGTCGAGATCAGAGATGAGGTCTTCCGTGCCCTCGAGCCCGACGGAAATCCGCACCACACCGTCGCCCAGACCGATCGCGGCCCGGCCCTCCGGTCCCATCGCACGGTGCGTGGTGGTGGCCGGATGGGTGATCAGCGTCTTGGAATCGCCGAGGTTGTTGGAGATGTCGATGACCTGCAGCTTGTCGAGCACCTCGAACGCCCGGTCCTTCCCACCATCGAGTTCGAAGGTGACGACGGTGCCACCGCCGCGCATCTGCCGCTTGGCCAGATCGTGCTGCGGATGTGACTGCAGGAACGGGTATTTCACCCAGTTCACGCCCTTCGCCCCTTCCAGGAACTCGGCCACCCGCTGCGCCGAGCGGTTCGAGTAGTCGACCCGGATGGCCAGGGTCTCAAGGCCTTTCAGCATCGTCCAGGCGTTGAACGCGCTCATCGCCGGGCCCGTGTGGCGCATCAGCTGCTGCACCGGTCCGGAGATGAACTCCTTGTCGCCGAGGATCGCGCCGCCGAGCACCCGGCCCTGGCCGTCGATGTGCTTGGTGCCCGAGTACACGACGACGTCGGCGCCCAGCTCCAGCCCCTGCTGCAGCAGCGGCGTCGCGAACACGTTGTCGAGCACCACCTTTGCGCCGGCGGCGTGTGCCAGCTCCGACACCGCGGCGATGTCCACCAGCGACTGCATCGGGTTGGACGGCGTCTCGAAGAACACGGCAGTGGTAGGCACCGACAGTGCCTCCTCCCACTGCGACAGGTCGTCACCGTCGACGAAGACGGTCTCGACGCCCCAGCGCGGCAGAATCTCGTTACAGACCACGAAGCACGAACCGAACAGGCTGCGCGCCGCGACCAATCGGTCACCGGCCGCGAGCAGTGCACCGAGTGCGGTGAACACCGCCGCCATTCCGGTCGCCGTCGCGAAAGCGGCCGGCGCACCTTCGATGAGCCGCAGCCGTTCCTCGAACATCTGGATGGTCGGGTTGCCGTAGCGCGAGTACACGTAGCGGTCGATCTCGCCCGTGAACGCCTGCTCCGCGGCAGCCGCCGACTCGTAGACGTATCCCGAGGTCAGGAACATCGCCTCGGCGGTCTCCTCGAACTCGGACCGCAGCAGCCCGCCGCGCACACCGATGGTCGCCTGGCTCACGCCGTCCGGCAGCGGTGCGGGAACCCGGACCGAGGGGACACCTTCCGCGTTCAGGCCCCTCACGACTGCACCCACGGCAGCCCGATGGCGCGCCAACCGCTGCCACCGCGATGTCCCTGCTCGTCCAGGTGACCCTCGAAGCCGTCGAGCACGTTGTACGACGGGGCGATGCCCGCCGCGGTCGCTGCCTCGGCGGCGCCGATCGACCGGTTGCCCGAGCGGCAGAGGAACACCACCGGCCGCTCGCCGGGCGTCACGCCCGCGGCCAGTAGGTCGTCGACGAAACCGGCGTTGCGCCTGCCGTCGCCCGACACCCACTCGATGTACACAACGTCACGTCCGAGGCTCGAGATGTCGGGCACGCCCACCCAGCGCCATTCGGCGTCGGTCCGGCAGTCGACAAGCACCGCCTCGGGGTTCTCACTGAGCAGGTCCCAGGCCTGCTGCGGCGTGATATCTCCCGCGTAGCTCACGGATGCGAGTCTGTCACAAACTAGCCCGGGACCGGCGAGCACACCTTCCATGCGCCGTCCTCGTTCACCAGCACCACCGGCGCCGTGGGCTTCTGATCCGGCGTCTTGTCGAAGTGATACATCAGCACGGCGGTGGCCTGCTGGCCGTCGAACTTGATGTCCCGCACCTCGTCGACGTAGCGCTGCCCGTTCTTGGCCGCCGAATCCTCTTGCTTGGCAAGCACATCCGCCTCGGTACCGGCCTGCGCCTTACAGGTGTACGTCGAAAAGCGCGCGTAGTCCTTGCGCTGCAGCCCGTCGTTCTGGCCGACGACCGCGGTGCGTACCAGCTGCTCCGGTGTCGGATCGTTCCGGCCGAAAACCCCGATCGCATTCAGGACGGCGATTATGACCACGAGGACGACAATCACCGCCAGCGCGGCCACGAACGGGCCCAGCGTCTGGCGCGGCTGCGATTCTTCGGTCATGGTCACTTCCCTGTCTGGCTGATCGCCGCGGCCTGGCCCAGCACCGCACCCACCTGATGCGCGCGGTCACGCGCCCGCACCACGTCCGGCGCCGTCGCCAATGCCACGCAGACCTCGCCCGAGAGCCGCACGTCGCTCTCGGCGATCGCCAGCGCGTCGGGCAGGGCGCGCGCGAGCGCTGCCTTGTCCGACGACGGGCGGCTGACCTCACCGGCCGCCGGCGAGATCATGATGGTGTCGACGGGCAGGCCGAGGATCGCCCGCGCGTGCAGATCGAACTGCGACAGCCGCTGCGAGCGCGTCGTCACGAAACCGGCGCCGGTCAGCATCGGATGGACCGTCGCGTAGTACACCTCCTCGGCCCCGGACTCCGGGTCGGTGCCGAGCAGCAGGTCGACCGTGAACAAACCGGTGCCCCCGAGCTTGTTGACGATCCGGGCGGCGATCGAGCGGGCCGCGTCCAACGCCGGTTCCGATAACAACTGCGGCTGCCACAACTCCAGCGGGCCGCCGGTCTCGTGGCGATGACCGATCGGCTCGCAGAACTGGACCACCGGACCCGCCGGCCCCTGGGTCCGCACCGTCAGCATGGTGAACTCCGCGGCCACGTCGACGGGCGTCTCGGCCATCACGCGATCACTGCCCGCGGCGACCGCGCGGTGCCAGGCGACGTCGACATCCTCGGGACGTGACAGCACCGAGTAGCCGGCGCCCGTGCCTGTCACCGAAGGCGTGAGCGGCGTGATGGCCAGCGGCAGCCCGGCATGCTCGGCCACCGCGGTGAGCTCATCGACCGATCCGGCGAACCAGAACGGCGCCGTCGGCAGCCCCAGCTCGTGGGCCGCCAAGGTGCGCAGCGCCTCGCGGTCGGAGGCGAGCCGCAAGGCAGTCGGCGTCGGGAACACCGCGACCTCGTCGAGCCCGGCCAAGGCCTCGACGACGTCGGCATCGAGATCCGAGGCCGGCGACTGAACCACCACCAGTTGTGGGGTGAGGCGGTCGATCAGGGTCCGCAATGCCGCCGCTCCGGTGGGCACGGGCACCGCGGTCGCCCGCGTGCCCAGCCGCTGGAAAGACAGCACCAGTTCGCTGCTCAGCTCACCGGTACCGAGAACCAGAACCGTTGTCCGGTCTACCAAGTCACCACTCTCCCCCGTCGCTTCGCCACGTCAACCCAGTCGGATGTCGACGTAGCACCATCGCCAGCTCTCCCCCGGCTCGACCGAGCGCATCACGGGATGACCGGTGCGACGGTAGTGCTCATTGGCGTGTTGGTGCGGACTGGAATCGCAACAGCTGACCTGTCCGCAGGTCAGACACATCCGAAGGTGCGCCCACGTATCCTCCCCAAGTGCCGCACAGTCACCACAGCGCCCGGGCGTCTGCGGCTCCGGTTCGGCCTGACCGAGCGCGTCGGTGAGGTGCGTGCAACTGGTCGGGGAATTTTCTTCACGCGGACGCGTTGCCCGTGACTGCATCCATTTCCCCAGCATGTTGAACAAGGATAGGGCTGGCTGACCGAGGAGGTTTGAGGACGTGGGTGCCCCACTGCTGGCAGTGCTGGTGGCCTCGGTGTTGTTGGCCGCGCTGGCCCGCCGATACGACGTCTCCGCGCCCCTGGGACTCGTCGTCGCCGGACTGGCCGTCGGGCTGATTCCCGGCGTGCCTGCCATCGAGTTGCAGCCGCAGTTGGTCATGTTCGTCGTGCTGCCGCCGCTGCTGTGGTCGGCCGGACTCGAGAGCAGCTACCTGGCTCTGCGCAAGAACGTCCGCCCCATCGCGCTGCTCGCGGTCGGGCTGCCGCTGGCCACCACGCTGGTCGTCGGCTTCGTCGCGTTTCACACCGTGCCGGAGCTGACGGTCGCCGCGGCGCTGACGCTGGGCGCGATCGTCGCGCCGCCCGACGCGGTGTCCGCGGCGGCCATCGGTCGCCGGCTCGGACTGCCGCGCCAGATCATGACGCTGCTCGGCGGCGAGAGCCTGCTCAACGACGCCACGGCGCTGACGGCATACAAGGTCGCGCTGGCCGCTGCCATCGGCGCCGCGGCGACGTGGCAGGGCGCGCTGGGCACCTTCGCGCTCGCCGCCGCGGGCGGTGTGGTGATCGGCGGATTGATCGGGTGGCTCATCGAGTTCATCCGGACCTGGCTGGACGATCCGCTGGTGGAGAGCGCCATCGGGCTCGTCGCACCGTATTTCATCTACTGGCTGGCCGAAGAGGTGCACGGCTCCGGGGTGATCGCGGTGGTGGTCGCCGCGCTGCTGCTCGGACAGCGCGCCACCCGGGCGTCCTACGCCACCCGACTGCAGGACGACGCGGTGTGGAAGTCGATCCAGCTGGTGCTGGAGTCCTTCGCGTTCCTGATGATCGGGCTGCAGCTGCCGACGGTCATCGACGAGCTGACCGGCATCCGCGCGGTCACCCTGGCCGTGGCGTCGGCCGCAGTGCTGGCCACGGTGATCGGGGTCCGCATCGTCTGGGTGTACGTGATGGCCTACACGCCGCGGGTCCTGTTCCGGGGCATCCGGGACCGCGAGCCCAGACCGACGCCGTCACAGGTGTTCATCGTGGCGTGGGCCGGAATGCGCGGCGTCGTGTCGCTGGCCGCGGCGTTCGGTGTGCCTCTCGTGACACTGGGCGGCGCGCCCTTCCCGGGGCGGCCGCAGCTGGTGTTCCTGACATTCGTCGTGGTGATCGGAACGCTGCTGTTGCACGGTCTGACGCTGCCGTGGCTCATCCGCACGCTGGACGTGCGCAGTGAAGCCGAGGCCCATCAGGACGCCCTCGAGCAGGCCGCGGCCTCGAGTCGCGCGGCACAGGCGGCCGCCGACCGACTCGACGAATTGCTGGCTCGCCATAGCGATTCCAGCGCGCAACAGCACGTCGGCGAGGTGCTGCAGAGCTGGAACGACCGGCGCCGCAATGCGGTGTGGGAACGACTCGGCCGTAGTGACGACGACATCGGTGAAAGCCCGGCGTCGGCCATGCGGCGTCTCCGGCTGGAGATGCTGGCGGCCGAGCGCGAGACGTACATCGCCGAACGCGATGCCGGAAACATCGACGACGAGGTGCTGCGGTCGGTGCTGCACGGGCTGGATCTGGAAGAGGCCGCGCTGAACCGGGAGTAGTTGGTTGGCGGGTCCCGCGCCGAGAAGGACCAAATGGCTGCTGGCAGGTACTCCACAGCCGCCATTTGGTCCCTTTCGATCGACGATGGAGCCGATCAGCCCGCCCACACGTCTTAGAGGACATGCCGATTCCATTCGTCGGGGGCGATGCGATCGCTGCCGGCGTGTTGACCCGAGCTCAACTGCGCCACCGCTACCGACCGATCTTTCATGGCATCTACGTGCCTCGACGTCATCAAGTCAAGTTGCGCGACCGGATTCGTGGAGCCGCCCTCGCGGTGCCGCTCGGCGTCATAGGCGGGGTCGCTGCATCTGCAGTACACGGCGCGAAGTGGGTGGATGACGATGTGTCCATCGATGTCGTCGGGCTGTGCAAAGGTCAGCGTGGACTCGTCGTCCGGCACGACTCCTTGGCCGACGACGAAGTGGTCACCATCGGCGGCGTACGGGTCACTTCGCGTGCGCGCACGGCATTCGACCTGGCTCGCCACCTACCGCGGGACTCCGCCGTCGCGCGGCTCGATGCGTTGATGAACGCTGCGCCGTTCGGGCACGAAGACGTCCACTTGCTCGCGAAGCGGCACCCCGGGGCGCGGGGGTTGGTTCGCCTACGGAATGCGTTGCCTCTGGTCGATGGCGGCGCCGAATCGCCACGCGAAAGCCGGCTGCGGTTGTTGTTCATCGACGCCGGATTGCCCAGGCCCACAACTCAGTACGTGGTGCGGAACGAGTTCGCGCACTACGTCCGCCGGATCGACATGTGCTGGGAGGAATTCAAGGTCGGTGCCGAGTACGACGGCGCCCAGCACCTGACTGATCGACGCCAGTACTCGATGGACATCTGGGCCAACCGTGAACTGCTGAGGCTGAAATGGCACGTCATCCATGTCATCAAGGAAGATTCCGGGCGCGAAATTGTCGAAGACGCCCGCACGGCACTGCTCGAGCGGGGATGGTCAGGGTTGCCCTAGCTCGAGAAGGACCAAATGGTCGCTGACAAGCACCGCTCAGCCGCCATTTGGTCCTTCTCGGCGAGAGACTCTTGACCCGTCTCGCAACACCACCTAATCTACAACCAAATGGTTGTAGATACTTTTCCCGATGCCTTCACCGATGCGGAGATCGACCGGATCTTCCACGCATTGGCCGATGCCACGCGCCGCGACATCGTCGCCCGCACGATGCGCAGCGATCAGTCGGTGAGCGCACTTGCCCGCGGCTACGACATGAGCTTCGCCGCGGTGCAGAAGCACGTCGCGGTTCTGGCCGGCGCCGCGCTGGTGCATAAAGAGCGCCGCGGCCGGGAACAACTCGTCCGTGCGGTGCCCGAAACCCTGCACCGCGCGGGCGTGCTCCTGGAGCGGTACGCGGCGCTCTGGCACGACCGCGCCGCGACCATCGAGGCGATCCTCGCCGAAGACGGATATCCACCACACGAAACCCCAAGCAGCACACGACGAAAGGACCACCGATGACGGTGATCAGCAGCGCCGCCGACCCGCAAGCCCTCACCATGACCTTCGTGGCCGAGTTCGCCGCACCGCCGGCACGGGTCTGGCAGGTGTGGGAAGACCCGCGCCAGCTGGAGCGCTGGTGGGGTCCGCCGACCTGGCCTGCCACCTTCACCCGGCATGACCTCACCCCGAGCGGGCAGTCGCGGTACCACATGACCGGCCCCGAGGGCGAGAAGGCGCCGGGCTGGTGGACGACGCTCGAAGTCGACGCGCCGAACCGGCTGCTCATCGAAGACGGCTTCTCACAGCCCGACGGCGAGCCTGATCCCGAGATGCCCACCATGCGCCTCGAGGTCTCGTTCGACGCCGTCGCCAACGGCACCCGCATGACGATCCTCGCCCGGTTCACCGATCTCGATCAGCTCGAAAAGGTGACCGCGATGGGCATGATCGAAGGCATGACCGGCGCGCTGGGGCAGATCGACGCCCTGCTCGCCTGATATCGAAAACAACTGACAGACAAGGGGAACGACATGCCGAACGCCATCCAGCCCAGCCTCTGGTTCAACGACCAGGCCCGTGAAGCCATGAACTACTACGTCGAGGTGTTTCCGAACTCCCGGATCATCTCGATCGAGGAGTACCCGGACGAAGCGCTCGATGAACATTTCAAGGGCATGGCAGGCAAGGTGCTCAGCGGCCGGTTCAGTTTGAACGGTGTCGATTTCGTGTGCCTGGACGGCGGCCCGCTGTTCACCTTCAACGAATCGATCTCGTTCGTCGTCGAATGCGCCGACCAGGACGAGATCGACCACTACTGGTCCAAGCTCTCGCACGTGCCCGAATCCGAGCAATGCGGTTGGTGCAAGGACCGATTCGGGATCAGCTGGCAGGTCATCCCGGCCAAGATGGACCAACTGCTGGGCCGGCCCGAGC
This sequence comes from Mycobacterium sp. HM-7, assembly GCF_053852335.1. Classification (NCBI taxonomy): domain Bacteria; kingdom Bacillati; phylum Actinomycetota; class Actinomycetes; order Mycobacteriales; family Mycobacteriaceae; genus Mycobacterium; species Mycobacterium sp. HM-7. The sequence continues at coordinate 5,262,843 of NZ_CM132657.1, forward strand.
AGATCCAGACGATGATGGGACAGAAGAAGATCGTCATCGCCGAACTGGAGAACGCCTGACCGGACCCGGCAGCGGAGATCGCGCTATCGTGGAAAGTGCCCCTCGAAAACGAGAATCGAAGTGGGACAAGACCTCTACGGTAGAAGGCGAGGATTCGCTATGAACGCGGCGGGCAAACCCGAAGCCCTCGGCGAAATGTGCGAGCAGGCCGGCGCGATCGCCACGGCGACCCATGATGCCGACGGCCGGTTGCAGTGGACGGTGCAATTGCACGACGGATCCAGCACAGACACAAAGGCTTTGGCGAGCACGACGAGTTGGACGCCCGTGAATCCGGAGACGGTACTGTGACCCTGTACGGACCGGATACGTCGAACAACAACTTCCGCTCGGCGAGCGACGCCATCGCCTTCGTCTCCCAGCTGCCCGGCCAGGGCTTTTCCTGGATCGAGCAGAAGGTATCCGAAGGCAGCTATTACCGGGACCCATACTGGCCTGTGATCGCACAATGGTGCCGGGACAACCACTTTCCACACATCGGCTATCACTACGTCACCACAAACAGCCCGGCGGCGCAGGCGCAGACCTGGCTCAGCAACAACGGCGGCCAGTACGCGATGCTGGACTTCGAGGCGAATTCCGGTGATATCAACAACTTCTGGGCCGTGGTCAACGCTTTCAACAACGTCGGGGTGACGGTCTCGCTGTCGTACATCCCGCACTGGTACTGGCAGCAGATCGGTTCCCCGGACCTGTCCCAGGTACCCGGCCTGATCGCGTCGAACTACGTCAACGGCACCGGATACGCATCAAACCTCTATCCTGGCAACGACAATCAGCGTTACTGGTTCCCCTATGGCGGCGCCACGCCGCAGATTCTGCAGTTCACCGATGCCGCGCTGGTCGGGAATCTGTCGGTGGACTGCAACGCCTTCCAGGGCACCCTCGATCAACTCATCTCGCTGCTGCAGGGAGGCACCGTGACTCAACCCGACCCCACCACCGCGACCCTCAACCAGATCCTGGCCATCGTGCAGGACATCCAGACCCAGCTACGCGGCCCGAACCTGAAAGGCTGGCCGCAGCTCGGCCACAACGCCGCCGGTCAGAACCTGACGGTGGTGGACGCGCTGGCCGCGCTCAGGGCAGACGTCGACGCTCTCAAGGCTTCGTCCGCCGTGTGATCACGGCGTATCGGGTGCGGGCTCGGCCCGGAACGCCCGCATCGCGCCGGTGAGCGCCACGAAGACCCGGTGTGCCGCCTCGAGGTCCGCGTCGGGCAGGTCGGCCAACGCCTCGGTGTTGAGCCGGGCCAGTGGACTGAAGAACTCTCGGCCGGTGGCGAGCCCCTTGTCGTCGTTCCGAAGGATGACCTTGCGCCGGTCGGCGGGATCGGCCTCGCGGCGCAGATGCCCGGAAGAGATCATCCGCTCCACCAGGTAGGTGATGGCCGCACCCGAGGTGCCCATCAGCTTGCGCAACTCGCCGGCGGTCAACGGCGTCCCCGCGGACTCGGCCACCATGATGTGCAGCAGCGCCCGAAAGTCATTGGCGCCCAGATCATTCTGCACCGCGAAGGCCCGGCCGATCTGGTCCGACTCGGCGGTCAGCGCCCGCACATCGACAGAGATCTGCGCCTCCAGGTCAGCGCGGTTCGGCGGCTTTGGCACGCGGAGAGCATAGCGTCCATAAATTTCATTTGATTAATAATTAAGTATCTGAAATATTTTTCGGATGTCCCCTCGACTCGCATGGGCATTGGCCCTGATCGTCCTGGTGCTCTCCGGCGCGGCGATGGCGTTGCTCGGGACCGGGGATTCGGCCTCGCAGTCGCCGGTCGCCGTCCCGGCCGGCGCCGAATCCGCCCGTGCCGATGCACTGCGCACGCAGTTCCCCGGCGGTGACACCGCGCCCGCGATCATCGTCGTGACCCGCACCGACGGCGCCCCCCTCGCCCCGGCCGACGTCGCTGCCGCCGGCGCGGGCGCCCGGATCTCCGAGGACGGCAAAGCCGCGGTGCGGGTGGCACCGCTGGCGTCGAATCTGTCGGGGTTCGACCTCCGCGACGCGGTGCACGACCTGCGTTCCCAGGTATCGGGGTCACTGCCCGACGGTTTGCGGGCACAGGTGACGGGCGGCCCGGCCTTCGGCGCCGACATCGCGAATTCCTTTGCCGGAGCGAATTTCACACTGCTGGCGGTGACCGCCACCGTCGTGGCGCTGCTGCTGATCGTCACGTACCGCTCCCCCGTGCTCTGGTTGATCCCCCTGCTGGTGATCGGCTTCGCCGATCAGGTGGGCGCGGTCATCGGCACCGCCGTGGCCGCGGCGACGGGGCTGAACCCGGACGGTTCGACGGCGGGCATCACCAGCGTGCTGGTGTTCGGCGCGGGTACCAACTATGCGCTGCTGCTCATCTCCCGCTACCGGGAGGAATTGTCCCGGCGCAGCGACCACCGCGACGCGCTCCGGGCGGCGTGGCGCGCGGCAGCGCCGGCGATCATCGCGAGCAACGCCACCGTCGTGCTGGCGTTGCTGACCCTGTTGCTCGCCTCGGCGCCGAGCAACCGCAGTCTCGGGGTGCAGGCCGCGTCCGGCCTGGTGGTCGCCGCGGTGTTCGTCCTGCTGGTCCTGCCGCCGCTGCTCGGGTTGTTCGGCCGCCGGCTGTTCTGGCCCTTCATCCCCGAAACCGGTTCGCGCACCATGCCGCTCACCGAAAGCGGCGTCTGGCACCGCGTCGCGGCGGGCGTCTCCCGCAGGCCGGGCCGCGTCGCCACGGTGGCGCTGGCCGGCTTGGCCGCGCTGTGCGTGGGGCTGGTGCATCTGCCCGTCGGGCTGTCCCAGACCCAGCAGTTCCGGGTGCAGGCGGAGTCCGTCGCCGGCTACGACACCCTGGCCGCGCACTTCCCCAGCGGCCTGACCAACCCGACCACCGTCATCGCGGCCGTCCCCGCGGTGGGCGAAGCCATCACCCGCACCCCCGGCGTCGTGTCAGCGATGCCGGCCGGGCGCTCGGCGTCGGGCCTGACGCAGTGGGCGGTGGTCCTGGCGGCCGCACCGGCGTCGCCGGATGCGTTCAAAACCATTGATGCGCTTCGGGATGCCGTGCACAAGCTCGACGCCGACGCCGTGGTCGGCGGCCCGGACGCGCAGGCTCGCGATGCCGCGGAAGCAGCTCAGCACGACCGGAAGATCGTCATCCCGGCCATCCTGCTGGTGGTCCTGGCCGTCCTCTACGTCCTGCTGCGCTCGGCCCTGGCACCACTGATCCTGGTTGCCGTGACGGTCCTCAGCGCGTTGGCCGCGCTCGGCGTCGGCGGCTGGGCCAGCGTGCACCTGTTCGGGTTTCCCGCGCTCGACAACGGGACCCCGCTATTCGCGTTCCTGTTCCTCGTTGCGCTCGGCGTCGACTACACGATCTTCCTGGTGACCCGGGCCCGCGAAGAGACCCCCGAGTTCGGCAACCGGCAGGGCATCGTGCGCGCGGTCTCGGCAACCGGCGCGGTGATCACCAGCGCGGGCATCGTGCTGGCCGCGGTGTTCTGCGTGCTCGGCGTGCTGCCACTCATCGTGCTGACGCAGCTGGGCATCATCGTCGGCCTCGGCATCCTGCTGGACACCTTCGTGGTGCGGACCGTCATCATCCCGGCACTGTTCACCCTGATCGGCCCGCGCATCTGGTGGCCCGCGCTACGCGCCGAGCCTTAGGGCTGGCCGGGTAGCAGGCTGACCATCAGGCCGTTGGCCTCGGCCAGCAGGTTGCCCTCGGGGTCGAACAGTTCGGCCGCGACGAACGTCTTACGGCCGTCGACCTCGGTGACGTGCGCCTTGGCGGTCAGCACCGTGTCGATCGGGGTGACCTTGCGGTAGTCGACGTGCAGATACGCCGTGCGGCTCATCGGCCGGTTGACGGCGTGGATCAGCATGCCGAAGGCCTGGTCGAACAGCAGCGGCAGCACCCCGCCGTGCACCGCGTAGTTGCCGCCCACGTGATAGCGGCTGAACTCGACCTGCATCTCGACGCCCTCGGGCGAGAACTTGGTGACCGTCCACGGCGGCATCAGCAGACTGCCGGCACCCGGCAGCGACGGCACCCGAATGGCCGGGCCGACGCCTTCGGGCGCCTCGAACGGCCCCAGGAGCTTCACCAGCTCCTCGACGCGATCGGCGGCGTCATCCCAGGTGTCACTGTCGGGGTTGGCCGAGACCGCCAGATCCTGCAGCCGCCGCATGCCCGCCAGGAAACGGCCGAAACCCGGTCCGGGATCGGCCGGCTCAAATCGCGGGAAGCCGCCGTGTTGATCGATGAAGCCTTCGACTTTCCCCGTCGCTTCGCTCGCCCCTTGGGTTTTCCCCGTCGCTTCGCTCGCCCCTTGGGTCACCCGAGGATGTCCCGGCGCACGATCGTCTGGTCCCGGCCGGGACCGACGCCGATGCACGACATGGGCGCTCCGGCGAGCTCCTCCAGCCGCAGCACGTAGTCCTGCGCCTTGGCCGGCAGATCCGAGAACTCGCGGGCCTCGGAGATGTCCTCCCACCAGCCCGGCAGTTCCTCGTAGATCGGCTCGGCGCGGGCGATGTCGGCCTGCGTCATCGGCATCTCGTCGGTGCGCTTGCCGTCGACGGTGTAGCCGACGCAGATCGGCACCGTCTCCAGGCTGGAGAGCACGTCGAGCTTGGTGAGGAAGTAGTCCGTGATGCCGTTGACGCGGGTCGCGTACCGCGCGATGACGGCGTCGAACCAGCCGCAGCGGCGGGCGCGGCCGGTGGTCACGCCGACCTCGCCGCCCGTCTTGGACAGGTAGGCGCCGTGCTCGTCGAACAGCTCCGTCGGGAACGGGCCCGAACCCACGCGGGTCGTGTACGCCTTCAGGATGCCCAGCACCGTGGTGATGCGGGTCGGGCCGATGCCCGAGCCGACCGCCGCGCCACCCGCCGTCGGGTTGGACGATGTCACGAACGGGTAGGTGCCGTGGTCGACGTCCAGCAGGGTGCCCTGCGAGCCTTCCAGCAGGACCGTCTCGCCGCGCTCCAGTGCCTGGTTGAGGAGGAGCCGGGCGTCGGCGATGCGGTGCTTGAAGCCCTCGGCCTGCTCCAGCAGGCTCTCGACGACCTCGGCCGGTTCGAGCGCCTTGCGGTTGTAGATCTTGACCAGCACCTGGTTCTTGAACTCCAGCGCGGCCTCGACCTTGGCAGCGAGCTGGTCCTCGTCGAGGACGTCGGCCACCCGGATGCCGATGCGCGCGATCTTGTCCTGGTAGCAGGGCCCGATGCCGCGACCGGTGGTGCCGATCTTCTTGCTGCCCGCGTACCGCTCGGTGACCTTGTCGATCGCCACGTGGTACGGCATGAGCAGGTGCGCGTCAGCCGAGATCATGAGCTTCGAGGTGTCCACACCGCGGTCCTCGAGCCCGGACAGCTCGCTGAGCAGCACGCCCGGATCGACCACGACACCGTTGCCGATGACGTTGGTGACCCCTGGCGTCAAGATGCCCGACGGGATGAGGTGGAGAGCGAAGTTCTCCCCCGTGGGCAGTACCACCGTGTGCCCGGCGTTGTTGCCGCCTTGGTAGCGGACCACCCATTGCACACGTCCACCGAGTAGATCGGTGGCCTTACCTTTGCCCTCGTCACCCCATTGGGCCCCGATGAGCACGATTGCCGGCATCGTTTTGCCTCCCGCATCACCTGCCTGAATACAGTGGCAGCCGGTGAGCAACCTTATCCCAGCAGGACGAGAGGAATGGCCTTGACCGCCAGAGAGGTGTCCGGCGGGGTTTCCGACCGGGTCGTCGCGCTGGTCTTCGGCGACCGCCGGATCCCCCGCGCACTGGCGGATCTGACGTCCCTCACGGTGTCCGAGGCCAGTGCTCTGACGATCCCCGAAGACGCCGTCCGGGTGATCGTCGTCGGCGGCCATGCCGACCTGTCGACCACCCTGGCCCGGCTGCTCCGCGACGACCGGCTCGACGTCGAGGTCGGCTTCGTCCCACCCCTGTCCGGTGGCGGACTCGGCGCCGCGCGCCGCGCCAGAAACGGTGTCGCCCAACGTGTTCCGCTGATCCGTGACGAGACCGGCGCGGTGATCGTCCGGTCCGCGCGCTGGTTGCCGTCCGGCGGTGACGCAATCACCGGAGAGGCCGTCGTCGACGACACGGTGCTGTTCGACGGCGAGTCCACGGGCGTCGTCATCGAACCACTCCCCGGCATGCCGGGGCTGCGCGCGCGAGCCATCGGAGCCGGGCGTTCGGGTCCCGGCCGGGGCTGGGTCACGGGCCGTGCCGCCCAACTGGGCAGCACCGGAGTTTTGGTCGAGCGCGACGGCGTGGCGGCCGCCCGCCCGGCGCGGCGGTCGGCGTTCTACCGCCATATCGAGGGTTGGCTGCGGGTCGGCTAGTTTGCAGTCATGAGCATGCCTGTGCGGCGCGCAGTCCGTCCCAGCCCCGTCTTCTGGGCGATCGTGGCCCTGACCGCTGCCGGCGGCGCCGTGGCCTGGTTCTGCGGCGCGGAGGTGTGGCCACTGGCCTACGCCGGCGTCTTCGTGTTCGTCATCGCAGGGTGGACAGTGTCGCTCTGCCTGCACGAATTCGGCCATGCCTACACCGCCTGGCGGTTCGGTGACCGCGATGTCGAGCTACGCGGCTACCTCACGCTGAACCCGGCGAAGTACGCCAGCCCGCTGCTGTCGCTGGGCCTGCCTGCCCTGTTCATCGCCCTCGGCGGCATCGGTCTGCCCGGCGGCGCGGTGTACGTACGCACCGAGTACATGACGCCGCGGCAGCGCACGCTGGTCAGCCTGGCCGGCCCGTTCGCCAACCTGGTGCTGGCCATCGTCCTGCTGGTCGCCACCGCGGTGCTGTTCGACACCGACCATCCGGTCTTCTGGGCGGGTCTGGCGTTCCTGGGGTTCCTGCAGGTGACAGCGCTGTTCCTGAACCTGCTGCCCATCCCCGGCCTCGACGGCTACGGGGCGCTGGAACCGCACCTGAGCCCCGACACGCAGCGCGCGTTGCTGCCCGCCCGGCAATGGGGCTTCCTCGTGCTGATGCTGCTCCTGATCGTCCCCGAGCTGAACCGGCTGTTCTTCAACGTCGTCTATTCGGCCGTCAGCCTGGCCGGCGTACCGCCGCGACTGGCGATGATCGGCAGCGCCCTGACCCGGTTCTGGTCCGCCTGGTAGCCCCCGCGGGGCGTGGGCCTTGCGACATATGCGTAGTTCTGCATATATTGCTGGCATGGGTGCCGGACACGACCACAACCACGGCTCGAACGCGCGCGCCAGCCGCATGATCATCGCCGCAGCCGTACTCAGCGTCTTCTTCGTCATCGAGCTGACCACCGCGCTGCTGATCAACTCGATCGCGCTACTGGCCGACGCCGGGCACATGCTGACCGACCTCGTCGCGATGTTCATGGGCCTGGGCGCCGTCCTACTCGCCCGTCGCGGATCGACGTCGGCCGCCCGTACGTACGGCTGGCACCGCGCCGAGGTCTTCACCGCGGTCGCGAATGCTGCCCTGCTGATGGGCGTCGCGGCGTTCATCCTCTACGAAGCCGTCGAGCGCATCGGGAACGCGCCGGAGATTCCCGGTGTGCCGATGATCGTCGTCGCGCTCGCGGGACTGCTCGCCAACCTCGTCGTGGTCCTGCTGCTGCGGTCCGACGCCGACAGCAGCCTCGCGGTCAAAGGCGCCTACATGGAGGTCGTCGCGGACACCGTCGGCAGCGTCGGCGTCCTGATCGCGGGCATCGTCAACGTCACCACGGGCTGGCCGTACGCCGACGTCGTCGTCGCCGTCCTGGTGGCGCTGTGGGTGCTGCCGCGCGCCATCGCGCTGGCTCGCGCCGCGCTGCGCATCCTGTCGGAGTCCTCACCCAGCCACATCGACGTCGAGGAGCTGCGCGAAGCACTGGCCGCCGTCGACGGCGTCACCGACGTGCACGACCTGCACGTGTGGACCCTCGTGCCCGGCAAGGACATGGCCACCGCGCACCTCACCTCGGCGGCAGACTCGGCGCGCGTCCTCGAGTCGGCACGCGCCGTGCTGTCCGCCCGCGGACTCGACCACGCGACCGTCCAGGTGGAGCCGCCGGAGACCGACGGCTGCCACTGCGAAGCGGACTAGAGACCCAGCTCGCCGCGGGCCGCGGGATCGCAGTCGTCCAGCAGATCCAGGCAGCGCAGGTGCTCGTCCTGCTCGCCGATGGAGTCCGCGGCCTTGGCCAGCACCGCCACGCAGCGCAGGAAACCCTGGTTCGGCTCGTGCGCGAACGGCACCGGGCCGAAGCCCTTCCAGCCGTTGCGGCGCAACTGATCCAGGCCGCGGTGGTAACCGGTGCGGGCGTAGGCGTACGCGGTGATGGTCTGACCATCGGCGAGCGCGGCCTCGGCCAGAGCGGCCCACGCGACCGACGCCGTCGGATGCGCCGCAGCAACGTCGGTGGCGGATTTACCCGCGGCCAGAGCGTCCTCGGCCTCGAAGTTGGCAGGCAGCAGCACCGGCTCCGGACCCAGCAGATCACCCATTCGCGTCATGGCCGCCATTGTGCCGTGCGGCCGCTCGCTGAGATACCGCAGGCGGGCGATTAAGCTCCAGGTAGGACATCGCGGCCTGCTCCAGGACGCATCGGCCCCAGTGCGCGACCCTGATCTCGGGAGGACAGTCACCCCCATGTCGAACCCAGCCGCCATGTCGAACCCGACGGGACCGGACAGCCGTCGCGATGCCGATCAGCGCGCTGCCTCGACAGCCGACGACGCCGCAGCGGCAACCGAAATCTTCGAGCCCGCGGATCCGGCGACCGACCCGACCATCCCGGTCCGGCGCTTCACCGCGCCGTCGGGCTTCGACGGCAAGACACAGATCATCACCCCGCTGCCGGACCCGGACACCGAGCTGATGCCGCCGGCCGCGCCGCAGCTGATCCCCGGTGCTGTCAAGCCGCCGAAAGACCGACGCAGCTGGGGCTGGGTCATCGCGCTGGTGCTGGTGATCGCGGCCATCGCGGCAGTCGCCGTGCTGGGCACGGTGCTCCTGACACGCGGTCACTCGGCCATGAACGCCGAATGGCCGGCCACGACACAGAATTTCGCGATTCCTGCGTCGTAACCGGCCACGCGGTGCTGTCTAGCTGGACAGGCGACCCGCCGAAACGCTGCGGCCCGTGCTGTGCAGGTCGTTGCACGCTTCGATGACGCGCTGGGTCATCGAGGCCTCGGCCTTCTTCAGGTAGCTGCGCGGGTCGTAGACCTTCTTGTTGCCGACCTCGCCGTCGATCTTCAGGACGCCGTCATAGTTGGTGAACATGTGCGCCGCCACCGGACGGGTGAACGCGTACTGGGTGTCGGTGTCGACGTTCATCTTCACCACGCCGTAGCGCAGCGAGTCCTCGATCTCCGACTTCAGCGAGCCCGAACCACCGTGGAACACGAAGTCGAACGGCTGGGAACCCGCCGGCAGGCCCAGCTTCGCGGCGGCCACCTTCTGGCCTTCGGCGAGGACCTCGGGCTTGAGCTTGACGTTGCCCGGCTTGTAGACGCCGTGCACGTTGCCGAACGTCGCGGCCAGCAGGTACTTGCCGTTCTCGCCCGAGCCCAGCGCATCGAGGGTCTTCTCGAAGTCTTCGGAGCTGGTGTACAGCTTCTCGTTGATCTCGGCCTCGACGCCGTCCTCTTCACCGCCGACGACGCCGATCTCGACCTCGAGGATGATGTTGGCGGCCTTGGTCAACGCCAGCAGTTCCTGGGCGATCTTCAGGTTCTCGTCGATCGGCACCGCGGAGCCGTCCCACATGTGCGACTGGAACAGCGGGTTCTCGCCGCGGGCGACGCGCTCGGCCGAGATGGCCAGCAGCGGACGGACGAAGCCGTCGAGCTTGTCCTTGGGGCAGTGGTCGGTGTGCAGCGCGACGGTGATGTCGTACTTGGCGGCCACGACGTGGGCGAACTCGGCCAGCGCGACCGACCCCGTCACCATGTCCTTGATGCCGAGACCGGAGCCGAATTCGGCACCGCCGGTGGAGAATTGGATGATGCCGTCGCTACCCGCGTCGGCGAAACCTTTGATCGCCGCGTTGATGGTTTCCGACGACGTGCAGTTGATGGCCGGGAACGCGAAGGAGTGCTCCTTGGCGCGGGCCAGCATCTCCGCGTAGACCTCGGGCGTGGCGATGGGCATGTTTTTCCTCTCGGCGAACCTGCAGTCCCGGCCAGTATGTCAGTCACGTGAAGCTGAAGTGCGGCACCCGGGGACACCAAGTAGCCCGGCCCGTCAGACGGTCAAGACCATCCGGTAGCGGGCCTGGCCACTGTTCATCCGCTCGAATGCTTCGGCGGCCTGCCCGAGCGGTAGTTCCTCGATTACGGCCCGCACGCCCGTCAGCGCGGCAAAGTGCAACGTTTCCTCGACATCGCGCGCGGTACCCGACGGATGCCCGGTGACCGAGAAGCCACCGTTGATGAGGTCGAGTGGGCTGATCGGCAGTGGCTCGGGGGTGACGCCGACCGTCACGAGTTGCCCCTCGGGTGCGAGTCCCCCGACGGTGGCGGCCATCGCCGTCGAGCTTGCGGCGGTCGCGAGCACGACGGTCGCCCCGCCGAGTCGCTGCAGTTCGGCGGCGACATCCGCGGCGTTCGAATCGATGTAGTGATGCGCGCCGAGTTCCTTGGCGGCAGCCTCGCGCTCCGGACCCCGAGCGATCGCGACGGTCTCGAAACCCATCGCCCTGGAGAACTGCACGCCGAGATGGCCGAGGCCACCGATCCCGATCACCGCGACCAGATCACCGGCCTTGGCGCGCGTCTTCCGCAACCCGTTGAACGTCGTCACGCCCGCGCAGCCCATCGGCGCAGCCTCGGCGAACGAGAATCCGTCCGGGATGCGGGCCAGCGCAGTCGCGGGCGCCGTCACCGATTCGGCGTATCCGCCGGGATAGTGCCAGCTCGGTACCTGCATGCGGACGCACTGCATGAAATGGCCCTGACGGCATGGCACACACCGGTTGCAATTGCCGCCGAACCAGCCCACCGCCACGCGATCGCCGACGGCGAAGTCCTCGACGCCATCGCCCAGCTCGGCGACGGTGCCCGCGATCTCGTGGCCGAGGGTGATCGGCCACGAGAGCCCCGGAAAGTGCCCGGCATGGAACTCGCGGTCGGTGCCGCAGACCCCGCACGCCGCGACGGCGATGCGGACGTGATCGCGCGGCGGCGAAACGGTGTCGACGTCCGCAACTGCGAGCGGGCCGTCGGCTTGTGCGACGTGAACTGCCCTGTGAGTGGCCATGCGCCGACCCTACGAGGGATGTGCGGTTGACGGAACCACCGGCAAGCACCGGTATCTTTGGGCCCCATGACGACCACCATCGCCGCCATGCCGGGCTTCCTGGACCCGATGACGCTGATCGGCTACTTCGGGACGTGGGCGCTGGTCGGGTTGCTGGTGGTCATCTTCATCGAGTCCGGCGTGCTGTTCCCTGTGCTGCCGGGCGACTCACTGCTGTTCGTCGCGGGCCTGTTCGCCGCCAAGCTGGCCGCCGGCACCGCCGATGACAAGATGCAGCAGGCCAACTTCCAGCTCTGGCAGCTGCTCGTGTTCATCCCGATCGCGGCAGTCCTGGGTGGCCTCGTCGGCTATTTTGTCGGCCGGTTCATCGGCGTCGAGATGTTCAAGCCGAATGCGCGGTTCCTCAAGCAGAAGTACCTGGACGAGGCGCACGCTTTCTTCGAGCGGCGCGGTCCCTTCGCGATCGTCATCGCCCGCTTCGTGCCGATCGTGCGCACGCTGGCACCGCTGACGGCCGGAGCGGCAAAGATGAACTTCGCCGTGTTCACCATCTACACCGTCCTCGGTGCTGTGGTGTGGGGCGTCGGGCTGACACTGCTCGGCTACTGGCTGGGCCAGTTCGCCGTCATCCAGAAGCTCATCGAGCCGATCTTCATCGTCATCGTCGTCGCGTCGGTGACGCCCATGATCTGGCACTGGTACCAGCGGCGTAAGGCTGCCGCCGAGAGCTGACGCGCGCGGCTACAACCCCAGCGCGCCCGCCAGGTCACGCAGGCCCGGCCGCGGGTCGGCAGTGGGATGCTCCGCGAGCACCTGCACCACGACATGGTCGGCGCCGGCGTCCAGATGCGCTTTCACCTTGGCGGCGGCGTCTTCGACGCTGCCCATACCGACGATCGCCCGGGCGAGGCGGTCCGACCCGCCGCGAACCAGATCGCTCTCGTCGAAGCCCTGGCGCAGCCACGAATTCCGGTAGTTGGGCAGGCCGCTGTAGACGGTGAGATGGTCGTGGGCGCGCCGCAGTTGGTCGGCGTCATCGCCGCCGATCGCGACCGCCTGCTCGGAGACGATCCACTTGTCCGGCCCGAGGATCTCGCGGGTCGTCTGCGTCGCGGCGGGCAGCACCAGGTACGGATGCGCGCCGTCGGCGTGACTACCCGACAGCTCGATCATCTTGGGGCCCAACGCCGCGAGTAGGCGGGGCGGCCGGCCCACGCCGGGTTCGATGGCGTCCGGCACCGCGGCCATCCGCTCCAGATAACCGCGCATGGTGGCGAGCGGCTTTTCGTAGGTGCCACCCATGCCGCGCTCCACCAGCGGCCCGTGACTGACGCCGAGGCCGAGGACGAACCGACCCGGGTACAGCGCGGTCAGCGTGCGGGCACCGGCCTCGGCGGCCGACGGCAGGCGCACATGGATGTTGGCGATGCCGGTGCCGACCACCAGGCGCTCGGTCGCGGCCAGGAACGCCGCTGACTCGGTGAGGCATTCCTTGCCGACGGTCTCCGGCAGGAACAGCGAGCCGTACCCCATCGCTTCGATGTCGCGGGCCACCGCTTGCGCGTCCGGCATGGCCCAGCTGTCGCTGGCCCACCAGACGCCGATACGGGACGGAAAGTCGATGCGCGCGCGTTCAGTCACCACTCCACCATCGCCTACCGCCGGCTGCGCTGCGACGCGGGGGTCACCCCTGCAGCCGGCCCGACAGCTCATGCGCCTGCTCGAGGAGCAGCCGCCCCAGTTCGCGCCGGCGCCCGGCACGGAACCGGGTCTCGACGCCAGTGAGGCTCAGCGCCCAGCCGGGCAGGCCACGCCGGTCGAACACCGCTGCGGCCATCCCCCAACTGCCCTCGACGAGCAGCGCGGGATTCGTCGCGTAGCCGGCACGCCGGGTCTGCTCGATGCGCTTGCGAATGGCCGCTTCGGAATGCGTGGGGCCCCAATTGGTTTCGGGCTGTTCCCGGGCGAAGTACTCGTCGACTTCCGTGGCCGGTAGATGACTGAGGATGGCCAACCCGGCGCTGGCCACCCCGAGTGGAAACCGGATACCGACCTGCAGGACGTGCGAACGCAGCGGGAAGCTGCCCTCCTCGCTGAGGACACACACGGTCTGGTCGCCGCGGCGGGCCGAGAAGAACGCGCTCTCGCCGGTCTCGCGGGCCAATCGTGTCACGACGGCGCGCGCCTGGTCGGTCACATCGTGGTGCTGAGCCGCACCGACACCGAGCAGGTACAGCTCGGGGCCCAGTGACCAGCGCCCGGTTTTCTGGTCTCGGCTGACCAGATGTTCCTCGGCCAGTGCCGTCAGCAGCCGGTGCGCCGTGGGCCGGGCCAAGCCCGCCAGCTTGCCGAGCTCTGTGGTGGACGCCCCGTCGGGTTCGGCCGTGGCCACTGCCCGCAGCATCGCGCCCACCCGGGCGACGACATTCGGACCGGTCATCACCACATCGTATGCGTTCATTGAATGAACACCATTGATGACAGCGCTCATCCTGTGAACACTTTTGACCGGCTTCGAGCAGAGACTTGCCCTGTCAGCGACCTGCAGTGTTGAGTTGGTCCCGCGTTTACTGGATGAACGGAGTGCCATGACCTCGAAGGTGTACGCCTCGGCCGCCGAAGCGGTCGCCGACATCGGTGACGGCGCCACGCTCGCCGTCGGCGGATTCGGTCTGTGCGGAATCCCCGACCAACTCATCGATGCCATCGCCGCGTCGAATGCCACCGGTCTCGAGGTGTTCTCGAACAACTGCGGCGTCGACGGCGTCGGCCTCGGGGTGCTGCTCGGCCTCGGCAAGGTCCGTCGGGTCACCGCGTCGTACGTCGGGGAGAACAAGGAGTTCGCCCGCCAGTACCTGTCCGGCGAGCTCGAGGTGGAGCTCACCCCGCAGGGCACGCTGGCCGAGCGGATGCGCGCCGGCGGCGCCGGCATCCCGGCGTTCTACACCCCGGCCGGCGTCGGCACGCCCGTCTCCGACGGCGGTCTGCCGTGGCGGTACGCGGCCGACGGTTCGGTCGCGGTTGCCTCACCGCCCAAGGAGATTCGCGAATTCGACGGCAAGCGCTACGTGCTCGAGGAGTCGATCAACGCCGACTTCGCCCTGGTGCACGCGCTGCGCGCCGACACCGCGGGCAACCTGGTCTTCAACAAGACCGCACGCAACTTCAACCCGCTGGCCGCGATGGCCGGCCGGATCACCATCGTCCAGGTCGAGGAACTGGTGCAGCCCGGCGAGATCGACCCCGACGACGTCCACCTCGCCGGCGTGTTCGTGCAGCGCATCGTGCACACCGGACCGCAGGACAAGCAGATCGAGAAGCGCACGGTGCGGGCAGAGGAGTCCAAATGACCGGCTGGAACCGTGACCAGATGGCCGCCCGCGCCGCCGCCGACATGATCGACGGCGAGTACGTCAACCTCGGCATCGGCCTGCCCACCCTGATCCCGGGCTTCCTGACCGGCGACGTCCACGTCACGCTGCACTCGGAGAACGGCATCCTGGGCACCGGCCCCTACCCCACCGAGGACAACGTCGACCCCGACCTGATCAACGCGGGCAAGGAAACCGTGACGGTGAATCCCGGTGCGGCGTACTTCGATTCGTCGCTGTCATTCGGGATGATCCGCGGCGGCCACATCGACACCGCGGTGCTCGGCGGCATGGAGGTGTCCCGCACCGGCGATCTGGCGAACTGGATGGTGCCCGGCAAGATGGTCAAGGGCATGGGCGGCGCAATGGACCTGGTGCACGGCGCGTCGCGCGTCATCGTGCTGATGGAGCACACCGACAAGGCCGGCAACCCGAAGATCGTCCCGGTCTGCACGCTGCCGCTCACTGGTCAGGGTGTGGTCGACCGGATCATCACGAACCTGGCCGTCATCGACGTGCCCGGGGACGGCACGCTGATCCTGCGCGAGACCGCCCCCGGCGTCAGCGTCGACGACGTCGTCGCGGCCACCGGCGCCGAGCTGACGGTGCAGCTCGACTAGATAGTTAATTACGCCGTTCGGCTGATGTGTCGTACCCGGCTCGGCCCGATAGTGGCATTGATCGGATCCGAGGGAGACATCGATGACCATTGCCACGAACCCCGTCGTCGACGTCTCGGATGCCGGCCTCCCCCGCATCGACTACGAGACCATCGATGACCCTGCGGCGGCCCACCGGTTGATCAAAGAGGTCCGCCGACAGTCGCCCGTGGCCATCGGGCCGCACGCACCCGAGGTGCTCAGCTACGAATTGGTCCGTACGGTCCTGCGCGACTCGCGCTTTCATCAGCCCGGCGTTCGCGGGCTGGTACCGCGAGGAGTGACCGGAGGTCCGCTGTGGGACCGCATCGGCAGTGCGCTGCTCAGCCTCGACGGAGATGAGCACACTCGGCTCCGAAAGTTGGTGTGCAAGGCCTTCACCGGGAAAGCCGTCGGCAGGCTGGATTCGCTGATCGACGCGATCCTGGCCGAGTTGGTCGATCCCGTTGCCGCCGTGGGACGTTGCGATATCGTCGCCGACGTCGCCCAGCCCTATCCCATTCCGGTGATCTGCGCACTGTTCGGCGCGCCACGAACCGACTGGCGAATGATCTCGGATTGGACCGACGACATCTTCAAGATGTTCTGGTGGGACGTGGCTGCCCACGAAGCCGAAATCCTCACGGCTTGGCAGAAATTCGACGACTACATCGATGCGATGATCACGGAGCGCCGAACCACCTTGACCGACGACCTGCTTTCGGGTCTCATCCGGGCGGAGGACGACGGCGACCGGCTCAGCCATTCCGAATTACTCATGCTGTCCATGGGGATCCTTGCGGCCGGCACCGACACCACGCGCAACCAACTCGCCGCCGCGGTAGATACCTTCTGCGATCATCCGGATCAATGGGCGCTCCTCGCAACACATCCCGAGTTGGTACCCCAGGCGGTCGATGAAGTGATGCGGTTCGCGCCGATCGTCCTCAACGTGCCACGGTATGTCACCGAAGACGTGGAACTGTCAGGATACTTCTTTCCGCGGGACTCACTCGTCGTCGCCAATACCGCTGCGGCGAACCGTGATCCGCACGTGTACGACAACCCCGATCAGTTCGACATCACCCGGCATGACGCGCCGCCGATGCTCACGTTCGGTGGTGGTGTGCACTACTGCCTCGGCTCGCACCTCGCACGGCTGGAACTGGTTCGTGCGCTCACCGTCCTGACGCAGCGGATGCCGAACATTCGTCGTACGGGTCCGGCGCCATGGAAGCCCTTGATGGCGGTCAGTGGGCCGCAGACGCTGCCGGTGGAGTTCGACGCCGGGCACTGATCATGTGAGTGGTTGCGATTCTTCCGCGCGGGTACACCGAGTTCGGCAGGCTGTCAGGAGCCGCCATCGGGGTCACGACGCAGAAGAGGAGCACTTCATGAGGATCGGCATCATCGTGGGATCGATTCGAGATGGGCGCGCCGGGGCCGGCGTCGGCACCTGGGTGGCCGAACGGGCGGCCGGGCGCGACGACGCCCAGTTCGAACTCATCGACCTGAAAACCTTCGACGTGCCACTGCTCACCGCCGCGACGGTTCCCGCCGCGGCCAAGAAGCAGTACGAATCGGAGAACGTGCAGCGGTGGAGCGCCGCGATCGACGCGTGCGATGGATTCGTCTTCATCACTCCCGAGTACAACCACGGTGTCCCGGGCGCCTTCAAGAACGCGGTGGACTCGCTCGGTTCCGAATGGTTCGGCAAGACAGTGGGTTTCGTGTCCTACGGCGCCGACGGCGGAGTGCGCGCCGTGGAGCAGTGGCGGCAGATCGTCGCCAACTTTCAGATGCTCGACGTCCGCGCCCAGGTGTCGTTGTCCCTGTTCACCGAGTTCGGCGAAGATGGATTCACGCCGCTGGACCGACGCCCTGGAGAACTCGCGGGACTGTTCGACCAACTGATCGCCTTGACTGCCCGGGTGACCGCCTGACCGCCCGGGCCAGGACCCCACGCACCAGTGGCACCGGTGACCACCAGAACCACCGGCCGAGTAGTCCGGCGATACCCGGCACCACGAACGTCCGCACGATCAGGGTGTCGATCAGCAGGCCGACGCCGATGGTCGTGCCCACCTGCTCGATGCTGAGCACATCACTCGACAGCATCGCGAACATGGTGATGCCGAAGACGATTCCGGCGGTGGTCACCACGCCCCCGGTACCGCCGAACGTCCGGATCATGCCGGTCTTCAGCCCGGCCGGCACTTCCTCCCGTAGCCGCATGGTCAGCAGCAGGTTGTAGTCCGCGCCGACGGCCACCAACGCGATCAACGCGATCGACGGCACTGCCCAGTGCAGGTCCTTGCCCAGCAGGTCCTGCCAGATGAAAGTACTGACACCGACCGCGGAAACATAGGACACCACGACGGTGCCGATCACCACCGCGGCCGCCACCGGGCTGCGCAGCATGATCAGGATGATCAGGAACACGAGCGCCAGCGCGACCCCGGCAAGCAGGAGGAAGTCATCGGAGACATAGCCCCGAAGCTCCGCGGTTCCGGTGCCGAAACCGGTGACATACACGGTGTTTCGGACCAGCGTGCCCTCTTTCGTCGCCTCCCGGACCGCTGCCAGGATTTCTGGCGAGCGCAGCGCCCCATCGGTGCCGAACACCTTGCCGTCGCCGTAGACGAGCAGCCGCGCCGACCGGCCGTCGGGCGCGAAGTACAACCCGGCGGCGCGCTGAAAGCGCGGGTCCTGCCACGCGCGTTGCGGCAGATAGAAGCCACCCGCGCCACTGTCCTGGAAATCCGCGCGCACCCCGCGCAGGTAGTCCGTCAACCCGGAGAACATGCCACGGGTCTCGCCGACGGTCTTGGTCAATTGTGCTGTCACCGCACCGAGTTGGTTCACGGCGGCCCGCATCGCCTGTACCGACGCCTGCGCGCCGCTCAGCGAGCGCGCCATCTCCGCGGTGCCCGCGCCGAACCCCACGGTGCTCTCGGTCAGCGTGCCGGTGGCCGCCACCACGGAATCCATGGGTTCGACCACCCTGAGCACCAGTGAGCAGATGGCGTCGCCCGCGCAATTCGGGTTGGCGTTGGTGAAGCCGCGCAACGGATCCATGTACTGCGACACGGAGGTGACGTTGTCCCGCAGCTGCTGCATGCCGCCGTGCATGGCCTCGATCCCCGAACCGAGTTGCCCGAGGCCACGGACGCTGCCGCCCAGCCCGTTCTGCAGATGCGTTATCGCCGAGGAGAACTGGTCCAACGTGGCGGAGAGCTGATTGACCGCGCCGAGCCGCTTGCTCAGCTGGGCCACCCCATCGTCGAGCTGGTCGGCGATGGTGCCGGCCTGGTCGGTCAGCGCCGCCTGCTCGGGCAGCGAGCCCGCCGGCCGCGACGCCGACTGCACCATGCGAATACCCGGAATCTCCATGATCTTCCGCGTCACCCGTTCGATCGCGATGACGCCCGCCGGGTTGCGCAGGTCGTGGTCGGTCTCGATGGAGACGATCTCCGGTAGCAGCCGGTTGGGCGGGAAGTGCCGGTCCATCGCCTGGTATCCGCGGTTGGCGTGGGTGGTATCCGGTTGCGCGGCAAGCTCATCGAAGCCCAGCCGCACGCCGGCGACCGGGAGTGCGCAGATCACCAGCACCAGCGCCGAAGCCACCAGCACGGGCCCCGGCCACCGGGCGACGACGGTGCCGACCCGCCGCCAGCTCCGCCCCGGCACCGCGGCGGCGGTGCGGGCACGTGGTTGTGCCAGACCATGACGGCCGGCCAGCCCGATGAACGCCGGCAGCAAGGTGAGCGAGGCGAACATCCCCGTGAGAATGCCGATGGCACAAGGTAATCCGGCGCTGCGCAGCATGCCGACCTGAGCGAACAGCAGGCACGACAGCGCCGCCGCGATGGTGAGGCCAGACGCGGCGATCACCGGCGCGACGCTGCGGTTCGCGATCACCAGTGCGTCCTCGTGGTCGACACCGGCGCGCCGCTGTTCGTGATAGCGGCCCAGCAGGAAGATGCCGTAATCCGTTGCCGCCCCGAGCACCATCGCGGCCAGCAGGGACACCGAGAAGATCGACACCTCGATCAGGTCCCGTTCCCCCAGGACCGCCACGAGTCCCCGCGCCACCCCGAGTCCCAGTCCGACGGTCAGCAGCGGGATCGCCGCCGTGATCACCGACCGGTACACGACGAACAGCAGCACGGCGATCAGCACCACGGTGACCCCCGTGATCATCAGCATCTGCTTGTCGATGGCGGAGAGTTCATCGGCGATGGTGGCGCCGGGGCCGGTGACGTACGCGTGCAGGCCCGGTGGCGCGGGCGCGGCCGCGACGATCCGCCGCACCCCGTCCAGCGCGGCGTTCGCCTTGGCGGCGCCGAGCTCGCCGCGAATCCGCAGCATCGTGTAGACGGCCTTGCCGTCGGTGCTCTGCGCGCCGGCTGCCGTCACCGGATCGGACCACAGGTCCATCACCGAATCCATGTCGTCGGTGTCCGCGCGCAAGGCGCTCAGCAGGCGGTCGTAGTAGGCCCGCTCCGGCGCGCCGAACGGGTGATCGCCCTCCAGCACCAGGTAGTTGAGGTTGCCGCCCGCTCCGTCGTGGAACTGCTGATCCATCTGGGCTCCGGCGAGGTTCACCGGAGCATCGGCGGGCAGGAAACCCCGCGCGTGGTTGTGTGCGGTGGTTTCCACCTGCGGCACAAGGAGATTGCCTGCCGCCGCGGCCAGCACCCACAATCCGATGATCAGGACCGCGAAGCGGCTGCAGAATCTTGCGATGACGTCCCACATGGGTGTCGAAACTACGAGCGACCAGGGTCCGGGCGCGTCGTGCTGCGGACGAGACCGGGCCTCCTACCGTGGTAGGAGGCCCGAGCCGCCCCGCGAATGATGTGTAAATCCCGGTACCGGCTCTACGCTGGCGGTATGCCCTGGATCCGCGACTTCGCCCTGCGACGACGCGGCCTGATGAACTACCAGTTCCCGTTCACCGTCCCGGTCGTCATGTACAGCGGGTCGCTGCTGGTTGCCGGCACTGCCGCGATGCAGCGGGATTTCACCCAGCCGTGGCTGCTGGTCGTCGCCATCGGGCTGGTGTTCGCGCCGATCGTCGCGTTCATCGCGTTCGGCCACAAGCCGACGACACTGACCACGGCGGCCTCGGTGCTCGCCGGCGTGGCCGTGCTCCTGCTGTGCTGGCCACCGGTCTTCCTCGACGCCGCACCCTTCCTGCTCATGTTCATGCTCGGCGAGGTGTTCGCGCTGGGCTCGGTGCGCGACGGCCTGCTGGGCGCGACGGGATGTGCGCTGCTGCTCGTCGGCGCCGCCCGCGCGGGGCACCTCACCACCTATGTGCCGTACCTGCTGTTCTTCCTGGCCATCGCCGCGATGATCGGCCGCATCCTGCAGTTGCAGCAGCGCCTCGTCATCGAGGAGCGCGCGCGGCAGGCCGCACTCACCGAACAGGCGACGGCCGACGAGCGGCGCCGGATCGCCCGCGAGGTACACGACGTGATCGCCCACTCGCTGTCGGTGACCATGCTGCATCTGACGGGCGCCCGGCGGGCACTGCAGGAGGACAACGACGTCGACGAGGCGGTGGACGGGCTGCTGGATGCCGAGCGCCTCGGCCGCCAGGCCATGTCGGACATCCGCCAGACCGTCGGCCTGCTCGGCGCGCGCGACGCCGCCCCGCTGCGGCTGGCCCCCGAGCCCGGGTTGTCCGACATCCCGGACCTGGTGACGAGTTTCGCCGACGCGGGTCTGGACGTGGAGTCGAGCATCGAGGTCGACCCGGCTGCGGTCACCGCGGGGATCGGCCTGGCGCTGTACCGGGTGGCGCAGGAATCGCTGGCGAACGTCGCCAAGCACGCCCCGGCGTCGTCGGCGCGGCTGCGGCTGTATCTGGAGAAGGGCTCGGCCGTCCTGTCGGTCGACAACGAACTGCTGCGCCCGGTGGCCGGTGGGGCACCGGGCGCCGGGCTGCCGGGGATGCGGCAGCGCATCGCGTTGCTCGACGGAGAGTTCCACGCCGGCCCCGGCCCCCAGGGGTGGACGGTCCAGGCTCGCGTACCGGTCGCCCCGGCAACCACCGCACACTGCGCCATGCAGCGAATCCGGTTTTCCCGCAACGAGGTTCGTCATGACTGACGGCGCGGTCCCGAAGGATGGCGCAACCGTCGACGTCCTGCTGGTCGACGATCAGGAACTCGTCCGCTCGGGCCTGCGCCGGATCCTGCGGCGCAAGGACGGCTTCACCATCGTCGGCGAATGCGCCGACGGCGACGAGGTACCGCGCGAAGTGCTCCGGTGCCGCCCCGACGTGGTGGTGATGGACCTGCGGATGAAGCGCGTCAGTGGCGTCGACGCGATCCGCGCCCTGCGCACCGCCGGCGGTCCACCGGCCTTGGCGCTCACCACGTTTGACGACGACGATCTGCTGTCCGCCGCACTGCGCGCCGGGGCGTCGGGCTTCGTCCTCAAGGACTCACCGGCCGAGGAACTGATCCGGGCCGTGCACGCCGTCGCGCGCGGCGAGGCGTATCTGGACCCGGCCGTGACGGCCCGCGTGCTGAACGGCTACCGGCGCGCGCCCGGGGCGCCGTCCGACGACGTCGCCGACCGGTTGACCGCCCGCGAACTCGACGTGCTGCAGCTGATCGGATCAGGCGCGACCAACGCCGAGATCGCCGGCCGGCTGGTCATCTCGGAGGTGACGGTGAAGAGCCACATCGGCCGGATCTTCACCAAGCTCGACCTACGGGACCGCGCGGCTGCGATCGTCTACGCCTACGACCACGGCGTGGTTGCCCCGAAGTAGCGCTAGTCGGCGAAGACCCCGCGCATGGCGTCGGCGCCGAACATCGGCTCCATCATGGCCGAGAAGTCCGGGCCGCGACGCAGCTTCTGACCGCCGTCGACGTTGATCAGCTGCCCGGTGATCCACTGCGATGCGTCGCTGAGCAGGAACAGCGCCAGGTTGGCGACGTCCTCGACCTCGCCGGCCCGGGGCAGCGGCGTGCACTGCCGGTAATCCTCACGCAGCGGTTCGAATTCGAAGATGCTGGCCGCGACCAGATCGGTGCGGATCAGGCCGGGACGGATGCTGTTGGCGCGCACCCAGGACGCGCCGAGCTCGTCGGCCGCCAGCTGCACGAGGTGATCCAGCGCGGACTTGGTGACGCCGTACGGCCCGAACCAGCGGTGGGTGTTGCTCGCCGCGATCGACGAGATGCCGACAAACGATCCGCCACCGCCGCGCACCATTTCCCGCGCGGTGTGCTTGACGACGTACATGCTGCCGTTGACGTTCAGGTCGACCGTCTGCCGCCACATCTCCGAATCCAGGTGCGTGACGGGCCCGACGGTCAGTGAGCCGCCGGCGCAGTGGACGGCGCCGGAGAGCTTCCCGTTCCACGCGGCCGCGGTCGTGACGGCGCGGGCGACGTCGTCCTCGTTGGTGACGTCGGCGGTCTGGAAGCGGATGGCACCCGGTCCCCCGGCGGCCGCGATTTCCTCGACGGCGGACTGCAACGTGGCCTCGGTGCGGCCGACGATGAGCGCGTTGCCGCCGGCGGCCACGACGCCCTGCGCGATGGCCTTGCCGATTCCGCTGCCACCGCCGGTGATCAACACCGTCCGATCCGTCAGCCAACCCTGGACTGGAAACTGCACCGACGTACTCCTTAAGACAGATCGACGGGGACATGTCTTGTATACACTTTTCAAAAGTTGTACACAATGCTGGTCGGGCGGCCAATTTTCCCATTCACCACGCGACACCTGGGCGTACGCTGAAATTTTCCCCGACGAAAGCGTGACGCCATGAGCATCCAGATCCAGCGACGCCTCCTCGTCGCCGGCGGCTTCGCCTTCGCGACGGTTGCCGCACCCGCCGTATTCGTCCTGGGCGGCCCGGCGTCCACCGCGCTGCTCGGAGAGACCGACTGCCCGCCGGGGATGACGGCAAATCCGGTCAGCGGCTCCTGTTTCGAGGGCGGCAACGACCAGGCGCCCCCGCCGGTGCCGGGACCGGCGAACCAGCTCGGCGAGATCAACGGCATTCCCTGCACCGGCCATAACACCGGCGAATGCATCGGCCTCTCGGAGGAGCAGGTGCCCGAGGCGCACCCGCACTCGTCGGTGAGTTCCAGCCCGTAACAACAGTCGCCTAAGGTTGTGTAATGCCTGCAAAAACTGATCCCGCCGAAATCGGCGACGTGGAGCCCCTGGCCGACAGCACCGCCCGTCAGGCCCGCCGGGTCGTCGCCGCATACGCCAACGATGCCGACGAATGCCGCATGTTCCTGTCGATGCTGGGTATCGGGCCCACGAAGCTCGACGCGTGACGGCCCGCGGAGGCAACGACGCTTCTGCGGCGTCCACCGCGAGCCCCAAGACCGCCAAGGGCGGAAAGTCCGCCGCCAAGCCCGTCGGCAACTCCGACTTCGTCGTGGTCGCCAATCGGCTGCCTGTCGACATGGAACGGCTTCCCGACGGCTCGGTCACCTGGAAGCGCAGCCCCGGCGGTCTCGTCACCGCGCTGGAACCGCTGCTGCGTAAACAGCGGGGTGCCTGGATCGGCTGGCCCGGCGTCGCCGACAGCGGCGAAGAGCCCATCGTCCAGGACGAGCTGACCATGTGCCCGGTCAAGATGTCGGCCGACGAGATCGCCGACTACTACGAGGGCTTCTCCAACGCCACCCTGTGGCCGCTGTACCACGACGTCATCGTCAAACCCATCTATCACCGCCACTGGTGGGACGCCTACGTCGCGGTCAACCAGCGCTTCGCCGAGGCCACGGCGCGCGTCGCGGCGAAGGGCGCGACCGTCTGGGTGCAGGATTACCAGCTGCAGCTGGTCCCCAAGATGCTGCGGGAGCTCCGTCCCGATCTGACCATCGGCTTCTTCCTGCACATCCCGTTCCCGCCAGTCGAGTTGTTCATGCAGATGCCGTGGCGCACGGAGATCATCGAAGGCCTGCTCGGCGCCGATCTGGTGGGCTTCCACCTGCCCGGCGGTGCGCAGAACTTCCTCGTGCTGGCGCGTCGCCTGCTCGACGCCAACACCACTCGCCACACCATCGGCGTCCGGTCCCGCTTCGGCGAGGTGACCCTCGGTAACCGCACGGTCAAGGTCGGCGCCTTCCCCATCTCGATCGACTCGGCGGCGTTGGACGCCCAGGCTCGTAGTCGCAGCATCCGGCAGCGGGCCCGTCAGCTCCGTGATGAGTTGGGCAACCCGCGCAAGATCATGCTGGGCGTGGACCGGCTGGACTACACCAAGGGCATCGACGTCCGGCTGCGCGCCTTCTCCGAGCTGCTCGCCGAGGGCCGCGCCAACCGGCACGACACCGTGCTGATCCAGCTCGCCACCCCCAGCCGCGAGCGGGTGGAGAGCTACAAGGTCATGCGCGAGGACATCGAGCGCCAGGTCGGACACATCAACGGCGAGTACAGCGAAGTCGGCCGCGCGGTGGTGCAGTACCTGCACCGGCCGGTGGACCGCGAGGAACTCATCGCCTTCTTCGTCGCCGCGGACGTCATGCTCGTGACACCGCTGCGCGATGGCATGAACCTCGTCGCCAAGGAGTACGTGGCCTGCCGCAGCGACCTCGGCGGCGCGCTCGTACTCAGCGAATTCACCGGCGCCGCAGAGGAATTGCGGCAGGCGTACCTGACCAACCCGCACCATCTGGACGGGGTCAAGGACGCGATCGCCGACGCCCTCACCCAGTCCCCCGAGGAGGGACGACGACGCATGCGCGCGCTGCGTCGCCAGGTGCTGGCCCACGACGTCGACCGCTGGGCCCGGGCGTTCCTCGACGCCCTGGCGCACACCCGCGACTGACGGCCCGACCGAAACACGATCGAGGCCCCCGGAGCAACCGCTCCGGGGGCCTCGATCATGTTGGGGTACTAGAAGATCGGCGTGATCTCGTCGATCAGCCACTTGCCGTCGATCTTGCGGTAGTCGACCTTCAGCCGGCTGCCCTCGTAGTTGGGCTGCTTGCGTTCATCCGTGATGACCCGGTTGACGAAAGCGAGGACCGTTCCGGAGTCGCGGTGCGACGAGATCATGCCCGCCCCAACCACATTCACCTGGCTGATCAGCTTGCGCTTCACGGCATCGTTGAAGATGTTGTTCTTCGCGGTCAGCTCCTCGTACCGCTTGCGGAACGCCGGCGTCATCAGCGTCAGCGCCTGCATGGTGGAGCGCTGCACGCTGCTGTACTCGTAGCCGAGGATCTGCGGGATCTGCGACTTGGCCAGATCGGGCAGTTCCGCCGCGGTCTCCTGCTCGCCGGCCAACTGCACGTGGTTCCAGTACGTCGAGCCGCCGAGCGCTCCGAGCGCGACCACCGCGACCGCCAAGAGCGCGCCGAGCGCTGCCAGCAACCGGTTCATCAGTTGCCCCCATCCGGGTATTTGATGTCGTAGGCGCTCATGTGGCCGCTGTCGTCCTCACGGATGAAGACCCGCTGCCGGTACGGCGTCGACGGCTGGTTCACCCCGTTCATGTCGGCCAGCGTCACGCGAACCGTCACCAGCACCTTCGCGATGTTCGAGGTGTTGTCGACGCTCTCCAGCGCCGCCGCGGTGATGACCGCCTCCGAGTTGGCCTGCGTCTGCTTGAACAGATACTTCAGGTTCTCGGCGTTGTTGCTCTGGTTCATCATGTCGCGCAGCGGACCGGGGCCGATGCCGTTGACGAAGCGGTTCACGCTCTCGTCGACCGTGTTCTGCGTGTAACTGAACATGTTGACCACGGTCTGCTTCGCGGTGTCCACGAATCGCTGATCGCGGTCCTGCGTCGCCTCGAGCTGTCCGTTGCCATGCCAGAGGAACCACGTGCCGCCGGCCAGCGCCGCCACCAGCACGGCGACGACCGCCAGGCCAATGGCCGCCACCAGGGACCGGTGCGGTTGCCGCCGCGGTACCTGGGCCGGCCGCACCGGCTTGGCGGTTCCCGATTCTGTCGATGTGTTGCTCGCCGTCGATGGCATCGCCACGTCGAGCACGGTTGAAGCCTCTGCTGAACCGGCGCTGCCGGCGGGCCGTGAGGCCCGCCGACGCACGCGGGTTACCGGCGGCTCCGACGTCTTGTCCGTCGCAGCCGGTTCGTCACTCATCAAACCTGCCTTGGATCCTTCATCAGGTCGACCCAGGACTCGCCTGCGTCGCCATTACTCGAGCCGGCGGTGAACACTCCCGTACCGCCGGCAGGGTCAGCGAAGACCCCATTGTTCGCATCGTACGTCGTACTCTGCGGCCCCTTCGGTCCGCTTGCCTGCGGCTGACCCTCGGGACCCGGCGCCGGCGGGTTGTTGATCGCGTACGGCGGCGTCACCTGGTCCGGCGGCGCGAAGAACGGCCAGGGCAGCGGCTGCGGACCCGGATCGCTCGGCGGGTACGGCAGCGGGAACGGCGCGTTGGGCGCAGGTCCCGGCCCGGCGGGCACCCCCGGCGGCAACTGCACCGACGGCGGTCCCGGGTCATAGTCGGCGCCCGGCGGGATCATCGGGAACCGGTTCGGCGGCGTGATGTTCCGCGGGTCGTTGACCGGGGTGTCGTACGGCACCGGCGGACCGCGCCACGGGTTGCTGCCGATCGGCACGTAACCACGGGGGTCACGGCAGAGCTGGACCGTGGGGGCGCGCTTGCCCGGGTACTCCATGCAGGGGTAGTTGCGGGCACCGCGGACGGTGCTCGGATCGCTCTGCGCGGTCTTGCAGTACAGGTCCTTCGGCAGGTCGCGCACGGTGGTGTCAGCAGGTGTGCGGATCTCCGGGGCCGGGATGAAGCCCGTCATGCACGGCGGCTGGCCGAGGCTGATCTTGAAGTCCAGCTTCGCACCTTCGTCGATCGGCAATCCACCGGCGTCGGTCAGCAGCGCCGCGATCAGCGCCGGGAAGATCACCAGCGCCTGCTCGATCGACTTGTGGTAGATGACGCCGATCCGGCCGAAGTTGGCCAGGTTGGCCGCCAGCATCGGGAACGTCGGCCGGATGCCGTCGAACGTCTCGTTGACGGTCTGGACGGCGCCCGGGACGGTCTTGAGCACCGAACGGATCTGCGGGTCGGCCTGGGCTGCCTCGCCGGTCAGCGTCGCGAGGCTGCCGGCCATGGTCTTGAGGTCGGCACCGGCACGAATCTGTGCCTTCAACAGCGGGCCGGCCTGGTCGAGCAGCTTGTTGATCTCGTCGGTGTTGGCGTTGGCCTCATCGACCAGCAGCCGCGACGACTGGATCATGCGCGCCAGTTCCGGACCGGATCCGTTGAACGCCTTGAACGACTCGCGCAACAGGTCCTGCAGCCGGGTGTTGCTGATGCTGCTGACCAGGCTCTGGGCCTGGTTCAGCAGGTCCACGATGTCCTGGCCGACGGCGGTCCGGTCGACACCGATGGTGGCGCCGTCCTTCAGCATGTTCTTCGAGGCGTTCGCGGGCGGCACCAGGTCGATGTACTGCTCGCCGATCGCGGACACGCTCTTGACGGTGGCGGTGACGTTGTCCGGCACCTTGGTGTCGCTGTTCAGCCGCATCTGGGCGGTCACGCCGTTGTCGGTCAGACCGACGTTCATCACGCGGCCGACCGTCACGCCGCGGTAGGTGACGTTGGCGTTCTGGTAGATGCCGCCGCCGACCACGAACTTGGCGTCCACGTTGTAGACACCCAGGCCCACCGCGGCCGGGAGATGCAGATAGGACGTCGTGATCAGGGCGAGGCAGATGACGGTGACGACACCGAAGATCGCCAGCTGGAAACGCGCAAGACGGGTCAACAACATTACGGCTTCACCCCTCCATGTTGCGTCGCTGTGCCGGCTGGAATCTTGAACGGATCGGCGGCCTGCCCGGACAGGTTCGCCAGCGCGCCCAACAGGAAGTCCGGCGGGTTGACCACTTCGTCCAGGTGCCTCATGTTCGGGTCGAAAGCACCCGAGGTGGTGAAGACGGTCTCACCGAGACGGCGCAGCGTCAGATCGAATGTCACGTACACGTTCAGGTAGTCACCACGCACCGCGTTCTTGAAGTACTTGTTGGAGAACGGGAACGTCGGCACCAGGTCCAGGTCGTGGATCAAGTCGTCGGCGTTGTCGTTGAACGCCTTGATCACCGGGAAGATGTCCTTGAAGTCCGCCGCGAAGTCGTCCTTCGTCGCGGACATGACCTTCGCGCCGACAACGGCGAGCTTCCGCAGTGCGGTGAACGCATCCACGATGTTCTTGCGGTTGTCGTTGAGGACCTTGACCGCACCGGGCAGCGTGTCCAGCGTGCGGCCCAGACTGTCTTTGCTCTTGGCCAGGATGGAGGAGAAGCGGTTCAGCCCGTCCATGGCCCCGATGATGTCGGTGGTCTGCTTGTCCAGCGACTGAGTCAGCTCGGCCAGCCGCGGGATGAGGTCGACGAACTGCCCGGCCCGGCCGGCAACCGCGGCGTACGCCTCGTCGGTGATGTCCTGCAGCGCACCGAGATTGCCCTTGTTCACCACCAGACCCAGCGACGACAGCACCTCTTCGGTGGTCGGGTACCGGCCGGTGTGCGCCAGCGGAATCTCCGAACCCGCCTTGAGCCGGCCCTGCGGGGCCTCCCCGACCGGTTCCGACAGCTGGACGTGCTGCGAACCCAGCAGCGAGGTCTGTGCGACCTTCGCCCTCGCGTTCGCCGGCAGCTTCACATCACCGTTGATCGACAGTTTCGCCGCCGCATAGAACGTGCCGTCGGCGCGCTGGACGGCATCCAGGCCCGACACGCTGCCGACGGTGACGTCGTGGACCATCACCGGTGAGTTCTGCGGCAACGTCGCAACGTCGGGCAGCTGCACCGTGATCGTGTAGGAACCGGCGCCGTGGCCCTGGGTACCGGGCATGTCCAGCGAGTTCAGGCCTCCGAACTGACACCCGGCGAGCACGACGGCGCTCGATCCGAGTGCCAGGACTTTCACAACCGACTTCATCAGTTGCCACCTCCGGCTTCAGCGGGCAGCGGTGCACCCACGGGCGCTGCGGGCGCCGGGGCAGGTCCGGGCAGCGGGCCCGAACCGTTCAGCGGCGTCGAGCCCGGTCCGACCGGCGGCGTGGCCGGCGAAATCTGACCCGGGACGGCCGGCGGCGGCAAGATCAGGTCGCTGAGCGTCCCGTCCGGCTGGACCTTCGGCGGGGTGACGCCAGGCGCGGCATTCCACTGCAGGTACGGCACCGGTGTCTGCGCCTTGGCCTCGGTCTGCGGGGTGTCGTAGATGAGCTGACCCTTGTACGCGGTGATGCTGTTGATCGGGTGGAACAGCACCGGCGGGTAGTTCATCGCGATTCGGCGCAGCACCGGGCCCATGCGCTGACGGCAGATCTCCGCCCGCTTGTAGTTGTCCGGGGTGGCGCCGACGTCGAAGTTACCGCCGCACAGGAACTGCACCGGGTTCGAGAAGTTCGGCAGTGACAGCAGACCGTCCAGGGATCCCTGCGCCGGGTTGTAGATGTTGTAGAAGTTGGCGAGACCGTTCGGCGTCACGTGCAGAACCTGCTCGATGTTGTCGCTGTTGTCGGTCAGCACCTGGGTGAATTCGGCCAGCTTGCCGACCTGGTCGATCAGCGCCGTGTTGTTGTCCTTCAGCAGGCCCTTGACGTCACCCAGCGCCTGGTTGAGGGCGCCGAGGGTCTGGTCCAGACCGGCCGAGCTCTCCGCCAGCACCTGCGAGACCGACGCGACGTGGTCGGTGAACTGCACGATCTGCTCGTTGCTGTTCGACAGCGCGTTCACCAGAACCTGCAGGTTCTTGATGGTGCCGAACAGGTCGCCACGCGAATCACCAAGGCGCCCAGCGGTTTGCGACAGCTCGCGCAAGGCACTGCGGAACGAGTCGCCCTTGCCGTCCAACGTGTCGGCGGCCTGGTTGATGAACGCACCGAGCGGACCCTGCGGCGCGCCGTCCTGCGGACCGAGCTGCGCGCTGAGCTGGGTCAGCTGCTTCTTGACGTCGTCCCACTCGACCGGAACACCGGTCCGGCTCAGCGGTACCTCGGCACCGCCCGCCAGCGCCGCCCCACCGTCGTAGGCCGGGGTGAACTGCACGAACCGGGCCGCGACCAGGTTCGGCGAGATGATGATCGCCCGGGCATCGGCCGGGATCTTCACGCCGTCCTTCACGGTCATGGAGACCTTGACCGAATTGGGTTGCGGCTCAACCGAATCGATGGTGCCGACCGGAACCCCGAGCACCCGCACGTCGTCCCCGGCGTACAGGCCCACGGCGTTGGTGAAGTAGGCGACCACCTTGTGGCCACCACGCGACGGCCACAGCAGGTAGGCACCGGCAGCCACCAACGCCACTACCAGGGCTGCCACTGCCAGGATCGCGCCCCGCGACTTCATGTTCTTCATCATGGCGACTTCGGCCTCACGACGATCCGTTCAGAGATGTAGCCCTTCAGCATGTCGCCGAGGCTGGCAGGCAGCTTGCCCGGCTGGAAGTAGGTGTCGAGCAGGACTTCCGTCATCGTCGCCGGCGGCAGGCCGTACAGGTTGATGTTGAAGCCCGGGCCGTTACCGACCACCTCGCCGAGCGCGGTGGCGTAGCCCGGCAGCCGCTTGAGCGCCTCGCTGATGTGCTCCTTGCGCTTCAGCAATTCGTCCATCACCAGGTTCAGCTGCTTGAGGGCCGGACCGAACTCCCGCTTGTTGTCCGCAACGAACCCTGAAAGCTGTTGCGAGACACCACGAATACCGGAGATCAGCGTGCTGATCGACTGCCTGCGCTCGTCCAGCGCGGCGAACAGCTGATTGCCGTCGACCACCAGCTTGTTCACCTGGTCGGCGCGTTGCGCCAGGGTGTCCGACACCTTCTTGGCGTGGCCCAGCAGCTGCTCGAGTGCCTGGTCGCGCTTGTTCAGGCTCCGGGACAGGGACGCCACACCGTCGAGCGCGCCGCGCAACTGCGGCGTCGCGTCGTGCAGCGTGTCGGTCAGCACCTTGAGGGCCTGCTCCATCTGCGGCTTGTCCAGCTCGCTGGTGTTCTGGCCGAGATCCTGCAGTGCGGTGTTGATCGTGTAGGGAGTCGTGGTGCGGCCCAACGGGATGACGGTGGCTTCCTTCGTGCCCTTCGGAGTCACCCAGAGAGACTTCTGCCCCAGCACCGTGTCGGTCTTGATCGACACCAGCGACTGGTCGCCCACCACGATCTGACGGTCGACGGTGAAGTTCACCTTCGCCGAGGTCCCGGCGAGCTCCACGTCCCCGACCTTGCCGACCTTGATGCCCGCGACGCGGACGTCACTGCCCGGCGTGATGCCACCGGCGTCGCCGAAGTACGCGGAGTAGTTCTTGCCCTGCGGGTAGAACGGCAGTCCGGTGTACCCGAACGAGATCAGCACGAGGCACACCACGATGAAGACACCGAGGATGCCGGTGCGGAGTGGATCTTTTTCCGGCTTAGCCACTTTCGGAGCACCTGCCCTTCGACGGATCCGCGGGACCACCGAACGGCACGATCAGATCGCTACCCGCGGGGCCGCTCATCTTGATCTTCACCGAGCAGTAGTAGATGTTGAAGAACGCGCCGTAGGCGCCCAGGGCGTTGAGCCTCAGGTAGTTCTCCGCGAGGTTCTCGATGACGGGGTTCACTTCAGCTCGGCGCTCATACGTGCGCTGCGCGAACGGGCGGGCGTTCTCGATGACGCCCTGCACGGGGCGCCGCGACTTCTGCAGCATCTCGGTCAGGTCGTTCTCGGCCGAGGCCAGCGGGCCGATGGCACCGGCGATCGGGTCGCGTCCCTCGGCCAGGCCGGTGACGAGCTGCTGCAGCTGGTCGATGCTGGTGTTGAACTGTGAGCCCTTGGAGTCGACCGTGGCGAGCACCGTGTTGAGGTTGGTGATCGTGTCGCCGATCAACTGGTCGCGGTCGGCCAGGTTCTGGCTGAACGAACTGGTGTTGGACAGCAGGTCGTTCAACGCGCCGCCCTGCCCCTGCAGGGCCTCGATCATGGCTGCGGTGATCTCGTTGACCTTCTTGCCGTCCAGGCCCTTGACGACCGGGCGCAGACCGCCGAGCAGCGCGTCGAGGTCGAGCGCCGGCTGGGTGTTGGCGAGGGCGACGGTGCCGCCGGCGGGCAGCTTGCGCAGCTCGCCCGGGCCAGAGGTGATCTCCATGTACCGGTCACCGACCAGGTTCTGGTAGCGGATGACCGCACGGCTCGAGCTGTACAGCTGGTAGCGCTCGTTGAGGGTGAACTTGACGTCGACGGTGTTGTCGCTCTTGAGCTTGACGCTCTTGACCGAGCCCACCTGCACGCCCGCGATGCGGACGTCCTCACCGGCCTTGAGCCGGGACGCGTCGGTGAAGTTGGCGTGATAGGTGTTCGTCGAGGCGAATCGGAACTGGCCGAACACCACCACCAGACCGGCGGCGACCAGCAACATCACGACGGTGAACACCGTGACGTTGATCATTTCGCGCTTGTGTCTCATGGGCGGCCCCACTCACTCGCGGACATCAGTAGCGGTCCCTCTCTGCGTAGGCACCGGAGAACAGGAACTGCAGCGTCGAGGGAGCGTCGAACTGCAACTCGGTGTTCGGCTGGAACGGGACGTAGGCGTTGTCCGTCACCAGGAACGGCGAGTGGTACCACGAGCCGCCGTACTGCTTGGACGGGACGTCCGGCAGGCCACGGCAGTTCGGGCCACCGGAGGCGTTCACCATCGGCAGGCTCTCCGGGTAGGTGTAGTTGGGCGCGCCGGGGAAGAAGTTCGAGGACACGAAAAGACCCGGCTTGACGCCACCGAACACCGGACCGAACTGGTCCACCGCCTTCGACAGACCCTGGATGAGGCAGGGCAGCTCCGGTGAGTAGTCGCCGAGGACCTTCAGCGGGGCGCGCAGCCGCTGGATGGCGGCGATGTAGTCGTCGGCGGCCGGCGAGATGGTCGCGTAGGCGTTGTTGGCGAACCCGGTGGCGGCGAGCAGTGCGGCGTTCAGGTCATCCTTCTCGTCGGTCAGCGTCTTGCTGACGGTCGGCGCGTTGTCGAGGACCTTGGCCAGGTCGGGCGCGGCGTCGCCGTAGATGCCGGCGACCGTCGCGGTGTCCTTGAAGTCCTGCTGCAGCGTCGGCAGCTTGGGGTTGAAGTACTCGAGGTACTTGCTGAGGCCGGCCGCGGCGGCACCGGCGTCGTCGCCGTGGCCACGCAGGCCTTCGCCGAGCGCGGTCACCGTGGCGTTCAGGTTGACCGGATCGATCTTGTCGAGCAGGTCCGTCAGCGTCTGGAAGACGGTGTTCATCTCCAGCTGGACGTCCTTGGCCTGCACCTGCGCGCCGGGACGCAGCGATTCCTTCGACGGATGCTCCGGCGGGAGGAACTCGACCGACTTGGCGCCGAACACCGTCGTGCTGCCGAGGCGGACCCGGGCGTTCGACGGGATGTAGCGCATCTGGTCACTCAGCACGGCCAGCTTCAGTTTCGCCTGGTCGCCGGCGTACTCGATCTCCTCGACCTTGCCGACCTGGATGCCGCGGTACTTGACCTTGGCATCGGGGTCCATGACCAGGCCGGCGCGGGGCGCCATGACCGAGACGGTGTCGGTGGGGGTGAATGCCGCGGTGTACGACAGATAGGTGAACACCACGGCGGCCAGCATGATGCTGATCAGCACCGCTGCCGCGAGCCGCACATGGCTGCGTTTAGGTCCGCCGGAAGACATCGTCGTGCACCCCTATCCGGAGAGGTTGAAGTTGCCGGACGCGCCGTACACGGCCAGGGAGATGAGCAGGACGATGGTGACGACCACGATCAGCGAGGTCCGCACGGCCTGGCCGACGGCGATGCCCACGCCGACGGGCCCGCCGCTGGCGTTGTAGCCGTAGTAGGTGTGCACCAGCATGACCGCGATCGACATGACGATGGCCTGCAGGAATGACCACAACAGGTCGGTGGGCACCATGAAGGTGCTGAAGTAGTGGTCGTACAGACCGGCCGACTGGCCGTTGATGTACACCGTGGTGGCCCGCGCCGCGAAGAACGATGCGAGGACGGCCAGGGCATACAGCGGGATGACGGCGATGAGGCCCGCGATGATCCGTGTGGACACCAGGTACGACACCGAGTGCACCGCCATCGATTCGACGGCATCGATCTCCTCGGCCACCCGCATGGCGCCCAGCTGCGCGGTACAGCCGGCGCCGATGGTGGCGGCCAGAGCGATACCCGCGATGATCGGCGCAACGATCCGGACGTTGAGGAAGGCCGACAGGAAGCCCGTCAGCGCCTCGATACCGATGTTGCCCAGCGAGGAGTAGCCCTGGACGGCGATGACGCCACCGGAGGCCAGCGTCATGAACGCCGCGACACCGACGGTGCCGCCGATCATCACCAGCGCGCCGGTGCCCATCGTCATCTCGGCGATGAGCCGAATGGTCTCGCGGCGGTAGCGGGTGAGTGCGTTGGGGATGTACCGGAAGGACTCCCCGTAGAACAGCGCCTGCTCACCGATGCCGTCGAAGACGGCGGGCACTGCCCGGAAAATTCGTTTGAATCTGAGGGTTGCGTCGTAACTCATGCGCGATCCGCCTCCGCAACTCGCTGGGTGCTCATTCCCCGCATCACCGCACCAGCACCCGGACGCCGATGGCGGTCATGATCACGTTGATGACGAACAAGCAGATGAAGGCGTAGACCACGGTCTCGTTGACCGCGATGCCGACGCCCTTGGGGCCGCCCTTGACGGTCAGGCCGCGGTAGCAGCCGACCATCCCGGCGAGCAGGCCGAACAGCACGGCCTTGATCTCCGCGAGCATGAGTTCACCGAGGCCGGTCAGCACCGTCAGGCCGTTGATGAACGAACCCGGGTTGACGCCCTGCAGGAAGACGGAGAAGACGTAGCCACCCGAGATGCCGATGGCGCACACCAGGTTGTTCAGCAGCACCGCGACGAAGGTCGACGCGAGGACGCGCGGCACGACCAGCCGCTGAATCGGATCGATGCCGAGCACGCGCATGGCGTCGATCTCTTCGCGGATGGTGCGGGCGCCCAGGTCGGCGCAGATGGCGGTGGCACCGGCGCCGGCGACCACCAGCACGGTGACGACGGGGCCCAGCTGGGTGACCGTGCCGAACGCGGTGCCTGCGCCGGAGAGGTCGGCAGCACCGATCTCACGCAGCAGGATGTTCAGCGTGAAGGCCACGAGCACGGTGAACGGAATGGCGACGAGCAGGGTCGGGACCAGGGAAACGCGGGCAATCATCCAGGTTTGTTCGAAGAACTCCCGGAACTGAAACGGCCGCCGCCACATCTTCGTGAATGTGTCGAGGAACATTTCGAAGAACCCGCCAACGGCCCGGGCCGGAGCCGCAAGCTGTTCGATCAACCTTCGACTCCATTCTCGGTCCGAGCTGAGCAGATACGGCGAAGAGTGGGATTTCCCTCGT
The DNA here is from genome assembly GCF_053852335.1 of Mycobacterium sp. HM-7. Lineage (NCBI taxonomy): Bacteria > Bacillati > Actinomycetota > Actinomycetes > Mycobacteriales > Mycobacteriaceae > Mycobacterium > Mycobacterium sp. HM-7. The sequence goes on from NZ_CM132657.1 coordinate 5,298,521, forward strand.
TCGCAGCGGTCTGATCACCACGTAGTAATGCGCGGCTCTTGTGAGCCGGCTCATAGTAGCTAGAACATGTTCGCAGTGGCAAAAGAACAGCAAAATCACTGGAAAACGACATATAATCGCAGCTCAGCGTATATTTCGACGTTGCCGTCACTGTAACAAGTTCTAGTGCTGAAGCGGCGCGTTGAGCGCCACTTCAGCACGAGATCCGGGACGCTCAGTCCCTCGACTCCATCAAGGCAGTCGCAGAGAAATTCCGTTCCGGATCGCGGTCAGCAAAATATCCGCGCAACGTGGAACTCAGTTGTGTCATGTCCCACTCAGCGGACGACGCTGTGAAGTGGCTCTCCACGGTGGGCGCTGCAACCAGGGTCACAGTCGGACCATAAACGATGAAGAGCTGGCCATTCACGTTTTCCGACGCGGGTGAGGAAAGGAAACGCACCAATTTCACAACGTGCTCAGGCGACAGCGGATCGACCTCTCCTTCACCAGGAGCCGCACCGAACACATCTGCCGTCATCGCGGTTCGAGCCCGCGGGGCGATGGCGTTGGCGCGCACGCCGTAGCGCTCCAGACCGCGGGCCGCGGTCAGGGTCAGCGCCGTGATGCCGGCCTTCGCGGCACCGTAGTTCGCCTGTCCCACCGGACCGGCCAGGCCGGCCTCTGACGAGGTGTTGACGATCCGGCCGTACACCCGTCCGTCACCGCCGTCGCCTCCCGCCTTCGCCTTGGCCCGCCAGTAGGTCGCGGCATTGCGGGTCAGCAGGAAGTGGCCGCGCAGGTGGACCGCGATGACCGCGTCCCAGTCCTCGTCGGTCATGTTGAACAACATCTTGTCGCGGGTGATACCCGCGTTGTTGACGACGATGTTCAGGCCACCGAGCTTGTCGGCGGTCTCCACGAGTTCGTCGGCGGTGCTGCGAGCACTGATGTCCCCGGCCACCGCAATGCCTTTGGAGCCGGCGGCCTCGATCTCGGCGAGCACGTCGGACTTGTCCAGCGCGCCCGCCATGTCGTTCACCACGATGGTGGCGCCGGCCTGCGCCAGGCCGATGGCCTCGGCACGGCCCAGTCCCGCGGCGGCACCGGTGACCACAGCCACCTTGCCGGACAGATCAGTCGAGTCGATTTGGCTGGTCAATTTACGAATACCTCTAGTCTTTGCGGAGAAGGGCGGCGCGGGGGCATTCCGCGATGGACTGCTCGGCCAGTTCTTCCTGGTCGGCAGGCACCGGATCGGCCTTGACTACTGCATAGTCGTTGTCGTCGAGATCGAAAAGGTCCGGCGCAATGCCCACGCAAACCGCGTTTCCTTCACAGCGATCGTGATCAACTTCAACCCGCATGACACCCTCCTGAGAGCCCGGATTTCGACGGTGAGGCCAACATAACGACCCCACCATGGCGATGCCAGTGTGGCACGCTCTGGACCCCAAGACTAGAACGTGTTACAAGTTTGAGTAGGCACGGGTCGACGTGAGCGGCCCCGGCAATGCGACAAACGGACCAGAGACCTACCCCAATTCAACTGACAAAGGATGAGTTCGATGCGGATCGGCTACACGCCCGAGCAGGAGGAGTTGCGACGCGAACTGCGTTCGTACTTCACCAAGCTCATGACCCCCGAGCGCGCCGAGGCACTGGCGTCCAACGATGGCGAGATGGGGCGCGGCAACGTGTACCGCGAGACCGTCGAGCAGATGGGCAAGGACGGCTGGCTGACGCTGAGCTGGCCGAAGGAGTACGGCGGCCAGGCCCGTCCCCCGATGGACGGCCTGATCTTCAACGACGAAGCCGCCATCGCCAACGTGCCGGTGCCGTTCCTGACCATCAACTCGGTGGCGCCGACGATCATGCACTTCGGTACCGAGGAGCAGAAGAAGTTCTTCCTGCCCAAGATCGCCGCCGGACAGCTGCACTTCTCCATCGGCTACTCCGAGCCCGGCGCCGGCACCGACCTTGCGTCGTTGCGCACCACCGCGGTCCGCGACGGCGATGACTACGTCATCAACGGCCAGAAGATGTGGACGTCGCTGATCGCCTACGCCGACTACGTGTGGCTGGCGGCCCGCACCAACCCCGAGGCCAAGAAGCACCGCGGCATCTCGATGCTGATCGTGCCGACCACCGCCGAAGGCTTCTCCTGGACCCCGGTGCACACCATGTCCGGCGTGGACACCAGTGCCACCTACTACCAGGACGTCCGCGTCCCGACCTCCAGCCTGGTCGGCGAGGAGCACGGCGGCTGGAAACTGGTCACCAACCAGCTCAACCACGAGCGCGTCGCGCTGGTCTCGGCGCAGCCGATCTTCACTGCGCTGGACGGGGTTCGGGAATGGGCCCAGAACACCAAGGACCACCACGGCAAGCGGTTGATCGACTCCGAGTGGGTGCAGCTGAACCTGGCCCGGGTGCTCGCCAAGGCCGAAGTGCTCAAGCTGATCAACTGGGAGCTGGCCTCGGCCACCGATTCGGCGCCCTCCCCCGCCGACGCGTCGGCGGCCAAGGTGTACGGCACCGAACTGGCCACCGAGGCCTACCGCCTGCTCATGGAGGTACTCGGCACCTCGGCGACCCTGCGCCGGGACACCCCGGGCGCGCTGCTGCGCGGCCGGATCGAACGCTGGCACCGGTCCTGCCTGATCCTGACCTTCGGCGGCGGCACCAACGAGATTCAGCGCGACATCATCGGCATGGTCGCACTCGGCCTGCCCCGAGTGAATCGCTAAGGGAGATTTGAGAAATGGACTTCAAGACAACCGAAGCATCTGACGACCTCGGCGGCCTGGTCCGGTCCATCACCGAATCGGTGGTGACCCCGGAGCGCCAGAAGGAGCTGGACAAGCTCGATGAGCGGTTCGACCGCGAGCTGTGGACCAAACTGATCGATTCCGACATCCTGTCCACCACCGCACCCGAGTCAGTGGGTGGCGGCGGTTTCGGCGCGTTGGAGCAGTCTGCCGTGCTGGTGGCGCTGGGCCGTCAGCTCGCGGCGGTGCCGTACCTCGAGTCGACCGTCCTGGCCACCGGCGCCCTCGCCGAATTCGGCTCGGCCGAACTGCAATCCGAATGGGCCGCCCCGGCGGTCGCCGGTAGCAAGATCGTCGTACCCGCACTGGAAGGCGAGATGGGTCAGGGCCCGGTGCAAGCGACCGGCGCGGATGGGTCCGGGTACACGCTCACCGGCACCCGCACCCAGGTCGCCTACGGCCCGGTCGCCGACGCCTTCCTGGTGCCGGCCGAAACCGACTCCGGCGTCAAGGTTTTCCTCGTCGCGGCGGCCGATGCCGGCGTCACCGTCACCTCTCTGGACACCACCGGACATGGCAGCGTCGCACACCTGGATCTGCAGGGCGTGGCCGTCGCCGCCGACCGCATCGTCGGTGGCGCGGATGTGCTCGCCTGGCTGCGGCTGCACAATGCGTTGGGCCGCAGCGCATTCCAGCTCGGCGTCGTGGAGCGCGCGCTGGAGCTCACCGCCTTGTACGCGCGTGAGCGCGAGCAGTTCGACCGCCCGATCGGCAGCTTCCAGGCCGTGTCGTCGCGCCTTGCCGACGGCTACATCGACGTCAAGGCACTGCGCCTGACGCTGACCCAGGCCTCGTGGCGCGTGGCCGAGGGGCTGCCCGCCGAGATCGACGTGAACACCGCGGCGTTCTGGGCCGCCGAGGCCGGACACCGGGTCGCGCACACCGCGGTGCACGTGCACGGCGGTGTCGGCATCGACATGGACCACCCCGTGCACCGGTACTTCCTGGCCGCCAAGCAGACCGAGTTCGCGGTCGGCTCGGCCACCGGGCAGCTGCTGCAGATCGGGCGCGAACTGGCCGAGACGCCGGTTTAGTCTCGATTGATGTCCAACCGGCCCACCGTCAGCGACCTGTTGCGCCCGCTGGTCGACGTCACCGACCGCGGTTTGTACGACTGTGTTGCGGCGCCGGACGATCCATCACACGAAGATGCGGGCGGCCCGGCTGAGCTGATCAGCTGGGCCGACCACATCGCCGCGGGCGCACAGCTGGCCGCGGCCCTGAAATCGCGACTGGATCCGGCCAAACCGCCGCATGTCGGTGTGCTGCTGAGCAATACGACATTCTTCTCGTCGCTGCTGGTGGCCGCCGCGCTGGCGGGGCTGGTTCCCGTCGGCCTGAACCCGACCCGCCGCGGCGCGGCGCTGGTCGGCGACGCCGAGCGCTCCGACTGCCAGTTGGTGCTCGCCGACAACCCCGACCTGGTCCCAGCCGGTCTGGATGCCGCGGGCATCGACGTCATCGATGTCGAATCCGCCTCGTGGGCAACCGAACTCGCAGGATTCGCCGGCGCCCCGGTGCGGTTCGCCGACGTCGATCCCGACGATCTGTTCATGCTGATCTTCACCTCGGGCACCAGTGGTGATCCCAAGGCAGTCCGCGTCACGCACGACAAGGTGGCGTTCCCGGGTCAGATGCTGGCCGACCGCTTCGGCCTCGGTCGCGACGACACGTTCTACCTGTCCATGCCGCTGTTCCATTCCAACGCGGTGATGGCCGGCTGGGCGGTGGCGCTGGCCGCGCAGGGGTCGATCGCGTTGCGCCGCAAGTTCTCCGCCTCCGGGTTTCTCCCGGACGTGCGCCGCTACGGCGCCACCTACGCCAACTATGTCGGCAAGCCGCTGTCGTACATCCTGGCCACCCCGGCTCAGGCGGACGACGCCGACAATCCGCTGAAATTCATGTACGGCAACGAGGGCGCCCCGCGCGACCTGCCTCGGTTCGCAGAACGTTTCGGCGTCATCGTCGTCGATGGTTTCGGCTCCACCGAGGGCGGCGTCGCGGTCGCCCGCACCGCGGACACCCCGCCCGGCGCGCTGGGTCCGCTGACCGACGAGGTGGCCGTCGTCGACGTGGAGACCGGACTGCCGTGCCCGCCGGGCGTCGTCGGCGAACTCGTGAACCCGACCGGCCGCGGCTGGTTCCGCGGCTACTACAACAACGAGGCCGCCGAGGCCGAACGCATGGCCGGCGGCATCTACCACACCGGCGACCTGGCCTACCGGGACGAGGCGGGGTTCATCTATTTCGCTGGGCGCCTGGGTGATTGGATGCGGGTCGACGGCGAGAACCTCGGTACCGCACCCATCGAACAGGTGCTACTGCGGCACCCCGACGTGGTCGAGGCGGCCGTCTACGCGATACCCGATCCCGCCGTCGGCGACCAGGTGATGTCGGCACTCGTCCTGCTCGACGACGCGACGTTCTCCGCCGACGACTTCAGCGCATTCCTGGCCGCCCAAGAAGATCTGGGCCCCAAGCAGTGGCCCCGGTTCATCCGCGTCGCGACGAACCTGCCCCGCACCGAGACCTTCAAGGTCATCAAGCGGCAGCTGTCGGCCGAGGGCACCGACTGTGCGGACCCGGTTTTCGCCATCGCCCGTTAGCCATCGCCCGTTAATCGTGGACGGGAACGGCCTCGACGAGCGACATCGGCCCGGCCGTCGAGACCACGCGGGTCTGCCGAAAGCCCGCGCGTGCCAACAGATCTGCGTATTGCGAACCGGTGCGCTCCTGGCCGCCGGCCGCCACCAGCATCTCCAGGTCGAGGAGCATGCCCGGATGGTTCGGCGTGCCTTCCGGCAGCACCATTTCGATCAGGGCCAGGGTGCCGTCCGGCGCGATCGCTTTGCGGATGTTCCGCAGGATCACCAGCGCGCTGTCCTCGTCCCAGTCGTGGATGATCGTCTTCAGCAGGTAGGCATCTCCGCCTTCGGGGACCGTGTCGAAGAACGAGCCGCCGCTGACCGTGATCCGGCCCGATACCCCGGACGATTCCAGCACCGGACCCGCCCCCGCCACCACCGACGGGAGGTCGAACAGCACGCCGCGGGCTTCGGTGGCCTGCTGCAGCACCGCCGACAGGAGCGCCCCGTGGCCGCCGCCGATATCGACGATCGTGCGGAAACGGCGGAAATCGTATGCGGGCATGAGGGTTTCGATCGCCATGGCCGACACTGCGGTCATCGCGTTGTTGAACACCTCCGCCAGGTCGCGATCGGTCTCCAGGTACTCGAAGATCGGCATGCCGCGGAGCATCTCTGCGGACGTCTTGCCGGTCTGCACCGAGTACAGCAACTGGCCCCAGTGCTCCCAGTGCTTCGGATGGCCGATGAACAACAGCATCGGTGCCATTGAGCCCGGCGCATCCGTTCGCAAGGCCTGACCCAGGCGGCTGAGCGCGAATCGACCGTCGCGCCCCTGCTTGAGCAGCGAATTGCTCGCCAGCGCCCGCATGAGCCGCGCGGTGGCCTCGGGGTGCGAGCCCACCCGATCTGCGATGTCGTCGGCCGTGGCCGGGCCGTCACCCAGCGCGTCGAAGATGCCCAGTTTGGCGCCGACGTACACGGCCTGGGTGAGCCAGGCGCCCTGACCCAGCTCGAAGAGCGCGACGTTCGCCGGCACGACGGACCGGCGCACTTGGCCCAATCCGTCGCGAACCCGGCCGATGCCGTCGATGAGCCAGCCAGGGGGTGGTTTCTGCGCGTTTGCCACTGGCACACAGTAATGCCACAGCTAATCTCCACGCTAGAGCCGGTTTCGGAGTCTGCGCCGTCCGGCTCACAGGATCACCGCGAGCTTTGTCTATTAGTCTCGGCCGTATGAGAACGTCCGCGATCACCGGCCTCGTCGCGGCAGCGACCGCACTGTCTGTGGTGCTGGCCGGTTGCGACGCCGGCAGCGATGCGAGCGCGTCGTCCGACAACGCGACGAGCGCCGCGCCGACCGCGGCGGAGGCCGGCAACACCAAGGCAACCGACGGCCCCAACCCCACGATCGCCAGCTACATCAAAGACCACAGGATCACCGAACAGCAGGTGCACCGCTCCGACCCCGGCGAGCCGAAAGTCGACCTACCGAAACCGGACGGCTGGAAGGCCACCGGTGACGACAATCCGCCGTGGGCGTACGACTCGATCATCTACAACGGCCCCGTCGACGCGGCGAACTACGCGCCCAGCGTGGTCGCTCTGCTGTCGAAGCTGACCGGCGACGTCGACATCAAGGCGCTGATGGCCACCGCACCCGGGGAGATTCAGAACCTGCCGGGCTTCACGCCGTCGGGTCCGGGGACGGAAACCAAGGTGCGCGACTACCCCGCGTATCGGATCGCCGGCACCTGGGTGTCCGACGGCAAGACGAAGTTCGTCGCGCAGCAGACGGTGCTCTTCCCGGCGGGTGGCGCGACCTATGTCCTGCAACTGAATTCAGACGGCGCGGCCGAGCTGACGCCCGTCATCCAGGCCGCCACCGACGTGGTGGCGCAGCAGGTGAAGATCACGCCGTAGCGCTCACCCACTCGCGCGGCGAAATCAGTTGTCGCGGATGGCGTCCAGGCGCTTGGTGGCGGCCTCGAACTCGGCGACCAGTTCGGCGATGATGACCTCGACCGGGCGGATCTCGTTCATCCGGCCGACGATCTGACCGACCGGCATCGCGACGGCGGTCGGGTCACCGGACTCGTTCATCCGCTGATGGGCCTCACTGACCAGGATGTTCTGCAACGGCATCGGCAGCGGATCGGGCGCACCTTCGGCATCCCAGGCCTCGGTCCAGCGGCTCTTGAGCAGCCGGGCCGGCTTGCCGGTGTAGATCTTGCGACGGACGGTGTCGGCCGAGGTCGCGTTCAGCATCGCTTGCTGCACAACGGAAACGCCCGACTCCAGGCGCACACCGAGGTCGTATTCGGCCGAGGTCAGGAATGCCGAACCCATCCACACACCCTGCGCGCCCAGCGCCAGCGCGGCGGCCAGCTGCCGTCCCGTGCCGATACCACCGGCGGCGAGTACCGGAGCCGAACCACCAAGGGCGTCAACGATTTCCGGCCACAGCACCACGGAACCGATCTCACCGGTGTGCCCACCGGCCTCGTGTCCCTGAGCGACGACGATGTCGACGCCGTTCTCGACGTGCCGCGCGGCGTGCTTGGCCGAGCCGGCCAGCGCGGCCACCGGAACACCCGCGGCATGCGCCTGGTCGATGACGTCCTTGGGCGGCGAGCCGAGCGCGTTGGCGATCAGCTTGATCGGGTGCTTGAGCGCCACCTCGACGTGGCTGCGGGCCACCGAGTGCAGCCAGCCCAGCACGCCTTCGTTCTTCTCTTCGTCCGCCGGCAGCGGCGGCACACCGAGATCAGCGAGGGTCTTCGCGACGAAGTCCTTGTGCCCCTGCGGGATCAGTTTGTTGATGTCGACGCTGGTGCCCTCGGTGGGCACCTTCGCCGGCATCACGATGTCGACGCCGTACGGCTTGCCGTCGGTGTTGGCGTCCATCCACTGCAGGACGTTCTCCAGGTCGTCGGCGTCGTTGAAGCGGACGCAGCCCAGCACGCCCATCCCGCCGGCGCGGCTGACCGCGGCGGCCACCTTCTCCGATGGCGTGAAGACGAAGATCGGGTATTCGATCCCGAAGCGTTCGCAGAGTTCGGTTTTCATTCTCGTGTTCCTTACTGGGCCGGTGCGGCTAGGCCTGTGCGCCGGCGTGTTTCGCGTGCACCTCGTCGGCAGGGCGGGCCTCGGTCTGATCCTTGGCCCAGCGGTAGTCGGGCTTGCCGGCCGGGGACCGCTTCACCTCGTCGACAAGCCACAGACTGCGCGGCACCTTGTAGCCGGCAATCTCGCTGCGGACGAAGGCATCCAGGTCGGCCAACGCCGGCTTGGTGCCCTCACGCGGCTGCACGACCGCCGCGACGTGCTGGCCGAAGCGCGGGTCCGGAACGCCGACGACCAGGGCGTCGAACACATCCGGATGGCCCTTGAGCGCGGCCTCGACCTCTTCGGGGTAGATCTTCTCGCCGCCCGAGTTGATCGACACCGAGCCACGGCCCAGCATCGTCACGCTGCCGTCGGCCTCGACCTCGGCGTAGTCGCCGGGGATGGCGTACCGGACACCGTTGAAGGTGCGGAACGTCTCGGCGGTCTTCTTCTCGTCCTTGAAGTAACCGACCGGGATGTGTCCGCACTTGGCGATGATGCCGCGCACGCCCGAACCCGGAACCACCTCGTTGCCGTCCTCGTCGAGGACCTTGGTGTTCTTGTCGATGGTGACCCGCGGGCCGCCGGTGTGCGACTGGCCCTTGGCCACGATGCTGGTGCCACCGAAACCGGTCTCGGACGAACCGATCGAATCGGTGATGACGCGGTTGGGCAGCAGCTCGAGGAACTTCTCCTTGAGGCTGGTCGAGAACAGCGCCGCGGTGCTGGCGAGCAGGAACAGCGACGACAGGTCGTACTCGTTGCCGGCGTCCTGGTGCGCCAGCAGGGCGTCCAGCAGCGGCCGGGCCATCGCGTCGCCCGTGAAGAACAGCAGGTTGACCTTGTGCTCGTGGATCATTCGCCATGCGGCATCGGCGTCGAACTCCGGCATCAGCACCACGGTGTGGCCGGTGAACAGCGCCATCCAGGTGGCCGACTGCGTCGCGCCGTGGATCATCGGAGGGATGGGCAGGCGGATCATCGGCGGGTTGGCGGCGGCCTGCTTGGACAGGTCGTACTCGTCGGCCACCGGCTCGCCGGTGGCGAAGTCGGTGCCGCCGAACAGCACTCGGTAGATGTCCTCGTGGCGCCACATGACGCCCTTGGGGAAACCGGTGGTGCCGCCGGTGTAGAGCAGGTAGATGTCGTCTTCGCTGCGCGGACCGAAGTCGCGCTCGGGCGAGCTGTCGGCGATGGCGGAGTAGAACTCGACGCCGTTGTAGCGCTGGAAGTCATTATCCGACCCGTCTTCCACCACCAGGATCGTTTTCAACAGCGGCAGCTCGGGCAGCACGTTGGCGACCCGGTCCGAGTACTGGCGCTCATGGATCAGCGCGACCATGTCCGAGTTGTCGAACAGGTACTTCAGTTCGCCCTCGACGTAGCGGAAGTTGACGTTGACCAGGATCGCGCCGGCTTTGACGATGCCGAGCATGCCGATCACGATCTCGATGCGGTTGCGGCAGTACAGCCCAACCTTGTCGTCTTTCTTCACACCTTGTGACTGGAGGTAGTGAGCCAGGCGGTTGGCCTTCTCCTCCAGCTGGGCGTAGGTCAGCTTTTCGTCGCCACAGATGAGGGCGACGCGGTCCGGCACAGCATCAATGGCGTGCTCGGCGAGATCTGCGATGTTCAGAGCCACGGTACCTAAACTAGAACGTGTTACATTTTGTGACAAGTCTAACGATCTCGAGCCCGGAAGTTGGTACCCGTGAGCGAACCCGAAAAAGGCCCCGACGCCCTCATTGAGCAGCGCGGACACACACTTATCGTCACTTTGAACCGGCCCGAGGCGCGCAACGCCCTTTCCGGCGAGATGCTCTCGATAATGGTCGAGGCCTGGGACCGTGTCGACAGCGATCCGGAGATCCGCACCTGCATCCTCACCGGTGCCGGCGGCTACTTCTGCGCCGGTATGGACCTCAAGGGCGCGACCAAGAAGCCGCCGGGCGACTCGTTCAAGGACGGCAGCTACGACCCGTCGCGCATCGACGGCCTGCTCAAGGGCCGCCGCCTGACCAAGCCGCTGATCGCCGCGGTCGAGGGCCCGGCCATCGCCGGCGGCACCGAGATTCTGCAGGGCACCGACATTCGCGTGGCCGGTGAGAGCGCCAAGTTCGGCATCTCCGAGGCCAAGTGGAGCCTGTACCCGATGGGTGGTTCCGCGGTGCGCCTGGTGCGCCAGATTCCGTACACCATCGCGTGCGAGATGCTGCTGACCGGACGCCACATCACCGCCGCGCAGGCCCTGGAGTACGGGCTGATCGGACACGTCGTGCCGGACGGCACCGCGCTGGACAAGGCCCTGGAGATCGCCGAGGTGATCAACAACAACGGTCCGCTGGCGGTCCAGGCCATCCTGAAGACCATCCGCGAGACCGAGGGCATGCACGAGCTGGACGCCTTCAAACCCGACACCGCCAACGGCATCCCGGTGTTCCTGTCCGAAGACGCCAAGGAAGGCCCGCTGGCCTTCAAGGAGAAGCGCGCGCCGCAGTTCAAGATGCGCTGATGCACATCGCAGTGACGGGCGGCACCGGCTACGTCGGTGCCCACACCGTCCGCGCGCTGCTGGCAGCCGGACACACGGTCCGGCTGCTGGTGGTTCCCGGCGGCAGCGACGACGCCGCGCTCGACGCACTGGGCCGGGTCGGTCCTCTCGAGGTCCTGTCCGGCGATATCCGCGATCCGGCAACGGTTTCCGAGCTGCTGGCCGGATGCGACGCCGCACTGCATCTGGCCGGCGTCGTCGGCACCGACAGCCGCCGCACCCAGCTGATGTGGGAGATCAACGCCTACGCCACCGAGGCCCTGCTGACGCGGGCCGCCGAGTTGGGGCTCGACCCGATCGTGTCGGTGTCGTCCTACAGCTCGCTGTTCCCGCCGGCCGACGGCGTCATCGGGCCCGACACTCCCCCGGCACCCGGCCGCAGCGACTACGCCCGCACCAAGGCCTACGCCGACAATGCGGCGCGGCGGCTGCAGTCCGCGGGCGCGCCCGTCGTCGTCACGTATCCGTCGTCGGTGGTCGGTCCGGCCTTCCACACGGCGGTCGGTGTGACACAACGTGGTTGGGACCCGATCGTCCGGTACCGCGTCGCCCCGCGGCTGCGCGGCGGCATGCAGATGATCGACGTCGGTGACGTGGCCCGGGTGCACACGGCGCTGATGCAGCCCGGCCGTGGACCCCAGCGCTACGTCTGCGGCGGCGTGCTGCTGACGTTCGACCAGATGGTCGACGCACTCCAGTCGGCACTCGGCCGGCCGATCCGCCGGATTCCGCTGTCGCCCGGCCTGTTTCGCGGCGTCGGCCGGGTTTCGGACGTTGCCGGCCGCTGGCTGCCGCTGGCCGAGGGCCTGAGTTACGAAGCTGCCCTGCTGCTGACGGCCGCCGTCCCGACCGATGACAGCCAGACCTTGTCCGACCTCAGCCTCACCTGGCGCGACCCCCGAGAGTCGATCGTCGAATCTTTTGCGTGATTCGTGCACGATTTTCCGCGGCCATCGCGGAAAATCGTGCACAAATCACGAACGCGGGGGGACCGAATGCCAACCACCGACACCTCGCTGTTGCGCGGCCTGCTGTTGCAGCTCGCGCTGCGGGTGCTGTTGGCGGTGTTCGTCGGGTTCGGCCTGCTGCTCGAGCCCCCGAACGCCAACCTGCGGCTGCACTGGGGCATCTTCGCCTGCTACGTCGTGATGGTCGCCGCATGGGCATGGTGGGGGCGCCGCTCGGCCGATCAATCCGGCCGACGAGCCCAGCGGGCGGCGGCACTACTGATGCTGTGCGCGGATCTGACTGTGGTGGCGGTCATTTCAGTTGACAGCGGCCTCAGTTCACCGGAAACCTGGACCTCCGACGTCCTGCAGCACGGGCTGTTTCTCATCCCGCTGATCGCGGCGGCCCAACTCGATCCCGTCGTCAGCGCCATGATCGCAATCCCCACCGTCGCCACATTCTTCGTCGTCAACTGGATCGACCGGGAAGCCAACGGGCACGAGCCGTGGGGCTCGATCCTGTTGCGGACCGCCATCGTGTTCGGCCTGGCGGCCGGCTCGGTGGCACTGTCGTGGATTCAGCAGGCCAAGACCAGGACCATCACCGACCTGGCCCAGGAGCGGACCCGGCTGCTCGAAGAGGTGATCAGCCTCGAGAAACGCGAGCGCCAATCCCTGTCCGAGCGCCTGCACGACGGTGCGCTGCAGTACGTCCTGGTGGCCCGGCACGATATGGAAGATGTCCGCGACGGTTCGGTCGAGGGCATGGATCGCGTCGACTTCGCGCTCGCGGAGTCCTCCCGGCTGCTGCGCGACGTGGTGCGTGAACTGCATCCCGAGGTGCTGGCCCGCTCCGGCCTCAAAGCGGCGATCACCTCGCTCGCGGACAGTATCGCCGCCCGCACCAGCATCACGGTCCACCTGGATGCCGACGACTGGCCCGACAACCTGCGTACCGACGCCGACCATCTGCTCTACAGCGCGGCCCGCGAGTTCTCGACGAACGCGATCAAACATGCGCACGCCGAAAATCTCCGATTCAGGCTGGCGCACAACGGAAGCCGGGCCGAACTGCGCATCGCCGACGACGGCGTCGGCATCCCACCGGACCGGCTGGCGCAAAGCCTCGAGGACGGTCACATCGGATTCGCGTCGATCTGCACCAAAGTGCTCGCCACGGGCGGAGAATTCGCGGTGACGGGATCACCCGGGACCGTCATCTCGATCGCGGTGCCGGCGAAGACTGCCGGCCGGCAATCGGTTGCCTGATCACGCGAGGACACTCCCATGCAGCCCAATTCACTTGCTCCGGTGGCCAGCGAGCGGCTGTCCCACGCCGACAAGGTGTTCACCTCCGACCTGTCCATCAACGAATTCACGCTGCTGCACGGCGCGGGATTCGCGCCGATGGAACTGGTGATGGGAGCGTCGGTCTACCACGTCGGCTATCAGTTCACCGGCCTCAAGACGCAGTCGGAACTGCCGGTGCTCACCGAGGCCACCTACCGCGCACGGTGGAATGCCATGGCGCGCATGCAGGCTGAGGCCGACGCACTCGGCGCCGACGGCGTGGTCGGAGTCCGGCTCGACTGGCGGCACGTCGGCGAGGGCGAGCACCTCGAGTTCATCGCCGTGGGCACGGCGGTGCGCTACACCTCGAAGCCCGGCGTGTACCGCAGACCCAACGGTCAGGCGTTCAGCAGCCACCTGTCGGGCCAGGACCTGACGACGTTGTTGCGCTCGGGGTTCGTGCCGGTGGCGTTCGTGATGGGCAACTGCGTCTATCACGTCGCCGTCCAGGGATTCATGCAGAACATGAAACAGATGGGCCGTAATGCGGAGATGCCGCAATGGACGCAGGGCAACTACGAGGCCCGCGAGTTGGCGATGTCCCGCATGCAAGCGGAGGCCGAACGCGACGGTGCCGGCGGCGTTGTCGGCGTGCAGTTCGACATTTCGAACTACGCGTGGGGCCATCACACGGTGGAGTTCTACGTCGCAGGCACCGCGGTCCGGCGTGTGGGTGACGGCGAAACGATCACCCCGACGTTCGTCCTGCCGATGAGTGGGTGATGACGGGTTTCGATCCCACCCGGGTGAGCGACGCGGTGGCCGCGGCACTGGCCGGGCCGGCCGGGATCGCGTCGGTGGTCAACGTGTTCCGCGCGGTGCCCGGTGTGGTGCATACGCCGGGCCGCCGCGGCATGTTCCGGTCCGCGCCGGAACGAGTCCAGATCGGTGACTGGCGCTACGAAATCGCACCCGACGGCCGGCTGGGAGCAGCCCACGTCGTCGGAGACATCGTCATCGCCGAGGAGATACTCGACGCCGACGCCGTGGGCCCGCACCTCGCACGCGCCCTGTCACAGCTCGTCGGCCGCTACGGGTCCACCATCTGCCCGCACATCGACGCCGCTGTCGATGTTCTCGCGATCAGCCTCGGCGGGAGCTAGCAGCCAGGCTCAGAGCACCCGGGCCGTCGGGGTGAACACCACCGGCATGGATTCAGGTCCGCTGACGAAGTTGGCGGCACGCAGCGGGATTTCCGCGCCCTCGGCCAGCCGCAGATCCGGCAGGCGCTGCAGCAGCCGCTCGGTCATGATGCGCAGCTCGAGCCGGGCCAGCTGGTTGCCCATGCAGAAGTGGGTGCCGAAGCCGAAAGCCAAGTGGCTGTTGGGCGCCCGGTCGATGTGGAATTCGTTCGGGTTCTCGAACTGATCGCCGTCGAAGTTCGCCGACTCGAACATCAACATGACCTTCTCGTCCTTCTTCAGCTCGGTGCCGTAGAAGACGGTGTCCGCGGTCAGCGTGCGGCACATGTTCTTGATGGGCGAGGTCCAGCGCAGCATTTCCTCGATCGCGCTGGGCATCAACGCCGGATCGGCCACGAGGCGGTCCCATTGATCGCGGTTGCGCATCAGCTGCTCGGTGCCACCGGACAGCGTGTGCCGGGTGGTCTCGTCGCCGCCGATCAGGATCAGCAGGGTCTCCATGACGATCTCGTCGTCGGACATCCGCTGGCCTTCGACCTCGGAGTTGATGAACACGGAGAACAGGTCGTCGGTGGGGTTGGCCCGCCGGTCCTTGATGACATCCATGGTGAAAGCGGTATATGCCGCAAAGGTTTCCATCAGCTTCTGGATCGACGTCTCGTCCAGGTGCGACGACAGGCCCGAGACCAACTCGTCCGACCAGTTGAGCAGCATCTCCCGTTCTTCCGGCACGACGCCGAGCATGTCGCCGATGACCGCCATGGGCAGCGGAGCCGCCAGATCGTTGACGAAGTCGGCCTCGCCCTTCTCACAGACGTTGTCGATCAGCGCATCGACCAGACGCCCGATGGACGGCACCTTGTCCATGACACGCTTGCGGGTGAAACCGGCGTTGACGAGCTTGCGCCGCACCAGGTGCGCGGGATCGTCCATGTCGATCATGTACGGCATGCCGGGCTGATCGGGACGGATGCCGCCGGCGTTGGAGAACAGCTCGGCGTTGCGCTCGGCGTCGAGCACCGACTGGTACGTCGTCACCGCGGCCTGTCCGGTGCGGTCCCGGAACACCGGCTCATTGGCCCGCATCCAGCGGTACGCCTCGTGCGCCGCCGCCCGGTCTGCGTAGAACCGGCCGTCGGCCAGATCGACGTCGGGGCGGGTGATAACACTGGTCACTTGATCTCCTGAGCATCGGCGAAAGTCATGTCTACGTTGTCAGCGGAGCCCGAGAGCATGGCGCGTTTCGGTAATCCGAGGGCCGCCAGTTCGTGGGCGTAGGGGTGGTCACCGAGGCGCACCGTCACTCCCCCGGGCCGGTAGCGCACACCGGACGGTTTCATCACGCCGACGGTCTCCCGGGTGACGCCGTCGAGGTGCGAATACGTCGGGGGCGCCTGAGGTTTCGATGGCGCAGGCACCGGGAACCCGGGCCGGAAATCCATGCCGACGGCGAAGCGGCCGTCGATGGTGACGTCGAAGCCGAAGTTCTTCCCATCACGAATGGTGAAGTCCGCCAGCACCTTCGGATAGCCCCAGATGGACCGGCCGGCCTCCAGCGTGAAGGTCTGGTCGACGGGCAGGTGGTGGATGAAGGCGCCGGCGGACTGCAGGGCGCGCAGGCCCGAGGCGTTCGAACCGGGCGGGTTCACCATGATGTTGGTGCCGTATTCGTAGTACTCACCGAGATCGCTGTCGACGTAGTGCATGAGCATCAGCACGGCGACCGCGCGGCGCCGGCGATACCGGCACACCTGCAGGCCGCTGTAGTCGATCATGCGTTGCGCGGCGTCGGCGTCAACCGAGAACATCGCCATGTGCTGCGTCGCCTTGCGGACGCGCACGGGCATGGTCAGCACGGTGCCCGCAATGGTGTGCTGCGAGGGCACGGCCCCGGTGGCGTCTGTCACAGCACGAATCTAGAACACGTTGTAGACACTCCGCAATAAGTGTCTACTGCCATCTTTGCGACCAGGCGCAAAACTGCACTTCGGAGCACCGAAATGACAGTTCTGCGCCCGGCCGCGAGAAAACTAGACCAATTCAGCCAACTGCTTGATCTGCTCGACCGACTTGGCCCCGACCACCATCATGGTGACGCCAGAGGCCTCCCAGGCCTTGATCTGTTCCTTGACGTAGTCGAGGTTCCCGACGATCGCCGAGTCGTCGACCAGCTCGTCCGGGATGACCTTGGCGGCCTCGTCCTTGCGGTCGCTGCGGAACAGCTTGGTGACGTCGTCGACGACCTCGGAGTAGCCCATGCGGCGGTACACCTCGGCGTGGAAGTTGGTGTCCTCCGAACCCATGCCACCCATGTAGAGCGCCAGGTGCGGCTTCATCATCTCCATCACCATCGGGCGGTCGTCGGTGACGACGATCTGTGCGGTGGCACAGATCTCGAACGTCTCACGGGTCCGACGGGCGCCGGCGCGGGCGAAGCCCTCGTCGAGCCATTCGTTGTACATGCCGGAGATCCGCGGCGAGTAGAAGATCGGCAGCCACCCGTCGGCGATCTCGGCGGCGAGCGCGACGTTCTTGGGGCCCTCGGCACCCAGCATCACCGGGATGTCCGCGCGCAGCGGATGCGTGATGGGCTTGAGCGGCTTGCCCAGACCCGTGGTGCCCTCACCCGAGAGCGGCAGAGGGTAGTGCGGGCCGTCGCTGGTTACCGGGGCCTCGCGGGCCCAGACCTTGCGCAGGATGTCGATGTACTCGCGGGTGCGCGCCAGCGGCTTCGGGAACTTCTGCCCGTACCAGCCCTCGACGACCTGCGGACCCGACACACCCAGACCCAGGATGTGGCGGCCACCCGACAGGTGGTCGAGCGTCAGCGCTGCCATGGCGCACGCCGTGGGCGTGCGGGCCGACATCTGAATGACCGACGTACCCAGGCGCATCCGCGTGGTTTCCCGGCCCCACCAGGCCAGCGGGGTGTAGGCATCCGAGCCCCAGGCTTCTGCGGTGAAGACGGTGTCGAATCCCGCTTCTTCCGCCGCGGCGACGAGTGTCGCGTGATCGGTGGGCGGCTTGGCGCCCCAGTATCCGAGCTGCAAACCGAGTTTCATGGGGCCGCCTTTCCGAACGTGCTTGCCACGATTGTTAGAACCTGTTCTACTCGATGCCGTGAGCGTTAGCCAAAGCAGCCCAGCCCAGATGGCAGGCCATGAGCCGCCCCTTTCGGCTCCGCTGAAACTGTCATTCGACTACACCCGTTCAGTCGGTCCGGTCCTGAGTCAGTTCTTCACCGCGCTGCGCGGCCGACGCATCGTCGGCACCCGCGGTTCAGACGGCCGGGTACACGTACCTCCCGCCGAGTATGACCCTGTCACGTACGAGGCCCTGACCGAGGTGGTTCCGGTCTCCAGCGTCGGCACCGTGGTGTCGTGGACCTGGCAGCCCGAGCCCCTGGAGGGCCAGCCCCTGCAGAAGCCGTTCGCCTGGGCGCTGATCAAGCTCGACGGCGCCGACACTCCGCTGCTGCACGCCGTCGACGCCCGTGAGGGTTCACTGAAGGCCGGTGACCGTGTCCGTGCGCACTGGGTCGACGAACCCGTCGGCGCCATCACCGACATCGCCTACTTCGTGCCCGGCGAAGACGCCGAAGAACCGTTGCCGGCTGACGACCGTGACCCGGTGACCATGCTGGTCGTGCCGTCGTCCATCGAAATCCAGCACACCGCTTCACTTCCCGAGAGCACCTTCCTGCGCGGTCTGCAGGAGGGCAAGCTGCTCGGCGGCCGCACCAAGGTGGGTCGCGACGGCAAGCCCGGCCCGGTGCTGTTCCCGCCGAAGGAGGCCGACCCGGCCACCGGCCTGGAACTCGACGAATTCGTCGAGCTGGTCGATCGGGGCACCGTCACCACCTTCGCGATCATCAACATCCCGTTCGCCGGCCAGCGCATCAAGCCGCCGTATGTGGCCGCCTACGTGCTGCTCGACGGCGCCGACATCCCGTTCCTGCACCTGGTCACCGAGATCGACGCGGCCGACGTCCGGATGGGTATGCGGGTGGAAGCGGTCTGGAAACCCCGCGAGGAGTGGGGTCTGGGCATCGACAACATCTCGCACTTCAAACCGTCCGGCGAACCCGACGCCGACTACGACTCGTACAAGCACCACCTGTAAAAGGAACTGCAACAATGACTTCCAGTGACGTAGCGGTCGTCGGCTTCGCGCATGCCCCGCATGTGCGCCGCACCGACGGCACCACCAACGGCGTCGAGATGCTGATGCCGTGTTTCCAAAAGCTGTACGCCGAGTTGGGCCTGAAGCAGACCGACATCGGCTTCTGGTGCTCCGGTTCGTCGGATTACCTTGCCGGCCGGGCATTTTCGTTCATCTCGGCGATCGACTCGATCGGCGCCATCCCGCCGATCAACGAATCGCACGTCGAGATGGACGCGGCCTGGGCGCTGTACGAGGCCTACCTCAAGATTCTGACGGGCGAGGTCGACACCGCGCTGGTCTACGGCTTCGGCAAGGGCAGTGCCGGCACCCTGCGCCGGGTGCTCGCCCTGCAGACCGATCCGTACACCGTCGCGCCGCTGTGGCCGGACGCCGTGTCGATGGCGGGCCTGCAGGCCCGCTTCGGTCTGGACGCCGGCAAGTGGACGGCCGAGCAGATGGCCCAGGTGGCGCTCGACGCGTTCGCCGCCGGCGGCCGCACCGACCGCGAAGAGGTCACCGGCAGCATCGACGACCTGTTGTCCCGGCCGTTCTTCGCCGACCCGCTGCGCCGCCACGACATCGCCCCGATCACCGACGGTGCCGCCGCCATCGTGCTGGCCTCGGCCGACAAGGCACGGGAACTGCGGGAAAACCCGGCGTGGATCACCGGTTTCGAGCACCGCATCGAGACCCCGATCCTGGGTGCCCGCGACCTGACGACCTCGCCCTCGACCGCCGCGTCGGCGCAGGTCGCCACCGGTGGCGACGCCGGTTCGATCGACATCGCCGAGCTGCACGCGCCGTTCAGCCACCAGCAGCTGATCCTCAAAGAGGCCATCGGCCTTGGTGAGTCGACGAAGATCAACCCGTCCGGTGGTGCCCTGGCCGCCAACCCGATGTTCTCGGCCGGCCTGGAGCGCATCGGCTTCGCCGCCGAGCACATCTTCAACGGGTCGGCGAACCGCGTGCTGGCCCACGCCACCAGCGGACCCGCGTTGCAACAGAACTTGATTGCCGTCTTGGAGGGCAAGTAACCATGGCCAAGAATCTCGCCGCCGTCCTGGGCACCGGACAGACCAAGTACGTCGCCAAGCGCCTGGACGTCTCGATGAACGGCCTTGTGCGCGAGGCGATCGACCGCGCGCTGGTCGATGCCGGGTGCACCATGGCCGACATCGATGCCGTCGTGGTCGGCAAGGCACCGGACTTCTTCGAGGGCGTCATGATGCCCGAGCTGTTCATGGCCGACGCCACCGGCGCCACCAACAAGCCGCTGATCCGCGTGCACACCGCGGGTTCGGTGGGTGGCTCGACCGCCATCGTCGCCGCCAGCCTGGTCAAGTCCGGTAAGTACCGCCGGGTGCTGACCATGGCCTGGGAGAAGCAGTCGGAGTCGAACGCCATGTGGGCGCTGTCCATTCCGGTGCCGTTCACCAAGCCCGTCGGTGCGGGCGCCGGTGGATACTTCGCTCCGCACGTGCGGGCCTACATCCGCCGCTCGGGCGCGCCGGAGAACATCGGCGCCATCGTGGCGGTCAAGGACCGGCTCAACGGGGCCAAGAACCCGCTGGCCCACCTGCACCAGCCCGACATCACCGTCGAGAAGGTGATGGCCTCCCAGATGCTGTGGGACCCAATCCGTTTCGACGAGACCTGTCCGTCGTCGGATGGCGCGGCCGCGATGGTGATCGGCAATGAGGAAATCTCCGACGCGCGCGTCGCCGAGGGGCATCCGGTGGCCTGGATTCACGCCACGGCACTGCGTACCGAACCGCTGGCCTACTCCGGCCGCGACCAGGTGAACCCGCAGGCCGGCCGTGACGCGGCCGCTGCCCTGTGGCGAGACGCGGGCATCACCAGCCCGATCGACGAAATCGATTGTGCCGAGGTCTATGTGCCGTTCTCGTGGTTCGAGCCGATGTGGCTGGAGAACCTGGGCTTCGCCGCCGAAGGTGAGGGCTGGAAGCTGACCGAGGCCGGCGAGACCGCCATCGGCGGCAGGATTCCGTTCAACGCCTCCGGCGGTGTGCTGAGCTCCAATCCCATTGGCGCGTCGGGCATGATCCGGTTCGCCGAGTCGGCCATCCAGGTCATGGGCAAGGCCGGCGACCACCAGGTCGAGGGCGCCCGCAAGGCACTCGGCCACGCGTACGGCGGTGGCGCACAGTACTACTCGATGTGGGTGGTCAGCAGCGACAAGCCCGGAAAGGACTGACATGGCAGTTTCCGATCCGAATCATCCCGCGCACCTGGCCGGGAAGCGCTCACGTGACGCGGTTGCCGCCCGCGACAAGGAAGCCTGGCTGGCGAATTTCGCCGACGACGCCATCGTGCAGGACCCGATCGGGCCGTCGTTCCTGGACCCCGAAGGCAAGGGACACCGCGGCAAGGAAGCCATCTCGGCGTTCTGGGACAAGGCGATCGCCCCCACCGACAGTCTCGTGTTCAACTTCGAGACCACCTACCAGTGCGGCGACGAGGAAGCCAACGTCGGCAACATCGTGACCACCATCGGCGGCCATGACTTCACCACGCAGGGCGTCTTCACCTACCGCGCGAACGAAGCCGGGCAACTGCTGGCACTGCGCGCCTTCTGGGAAGCGCCGCGCACTTCGTGATTTGTGCACGAAAATCCGCGGTGACCGCGGATTTTCGTGCACAAATCCCGGTCAAAAAGTCCAGGAGCCGCTGGGTTGCAGGACGAAGCCGTGCCCGCCGTCGGTGCTGTCGATGCACGCGGTGACACTGCCCGGGGCGACGCCACACGTGGTTGTTCCGAGAGACACCTTCTGCGTGGGCGCGAGCAGTGGGGCGCCCGCCATATCGGTCGGGCAGTCACCGCGGTAACTGCTGATGGTCCCCTCGTTGGCGCCGTGGAGCTGCGCCATCCCGAAATCGCATGGCGCCTTCGCGGTGGGATCGACAGTGACCGCCAGCCCGGCCGTGCCCGGTACCGGCCCATAACAGCGCACGGTCGTCCCGGCCGACCCCAGAGCGCCGATATTGCAGTACAGACCGTCGGAGGTGGAGAACTTCACCACCTGCTGCGTGGTGTTCCGGTAGGCCGTCAGATGCGTGTTGGTGACGATGTCGAAGTTCGCGAAGTCAGGAAAGTTGGGCGGCGGTGCGGCCTGCGCGAGTGGGGCGGCGAGCACCACGGCGGCACCGGACAGGACGAAGAGCGGCAGCTTCATGCGCCCAGTCTTGGCCGAACGTCGACCCCGATGTCAGATTTCCGCGAAATCCGGCCGCTACAGCTCTTCCAGCCCGGTCAGGTAGCGCTCGGCCAGCTCGCGGTAGGCCTGCGGGTTGGTGTTGATCCACGTCTCGGCGCCGGTTCCGGCGATCGGGCCCCGAATCTTGGCCGGCGACCCCACGACGAGCACCTCGTCCGGAATCTTGGTCCCGGCCACCACCAGTGAATGGGCGGCGACCAGGCTGCGCCTGCCGATCACCGCGCCATCGAGGATGGTGCTGTTGTTGGCGATCAGCGCTTCGGCTCCGACGTGAGCGCCGTGCACGACGCACAGGTGGGCGATGGTCGCGCCGGGGCCGATATCGACTGGGATGCCGGGAGGGGCGTGCAGCACGGACCCGTCCTGCACGTTTGCACCGTTTCGGATGACGACGGGCGCGTAATCGGCGCGCAGAACCGCGTTGAACCACACCGACGCCCCGGCTTCGACGCGGACATCGCCGATCAGCACGGCGGTGGGGGCGATGAACGCCGTGGGGTCGACGACCGGGCTTCGGCCCTCGAAGGAGTAAAGCGGCATGGCCAAAACCTACCCCGTCGCCTGGCTCACCCTCTCAATACACCGCAGGTGGGGACGCTTGCATTGCGCTGCACCGAGGAAAAACTGTAACGTGTTCTAGTTACTAGGCACAGATTGGGAGGCCAAGGTGAGCACCGAAACCGCGGGGGTTCGCGAGATCGATACCGGCGCGCTGCCGGACCGCTTTGCCCGTGGGTGGCACTGCGTAGGTCCTGTGAAGAACTTCCTGGACGGCAAGCCGCATTCTTTCGAGGCGTTCGGCACCAAGTTGGTGGTGTTCGCGGACTCGAAGGGTGACCTGAAAATCCTGGACGGCTACTGCCGCCACATGGGCGGTGACCTGTCACAGGGCACCATCAAGGGTGACACGGTCGCGTGCCCCTTCCACGACTGGCGCTGGGGCGGCGACGGCAAGTGCCAGCTGGTGCCCTACGCCAAGCGCACGCCGCGCCTGGCCCGCACCCGCGCCTGGCAGACGGACGTCCGCGGCGGCCTGCTGTTCGTGTGGCATGACCACGAGGGCAACGGCCCGACCGACGAGGTCCGGATCCCCGAGATCCCCGAGGCCGCCAGCGACGAGTGGACCGAGTGGCAGTGGAACTCGATGCTCATCGAGGGCAGTAACTGCCGCGAGATCATCGACAACGTCACAGACATGGCGCACTTCTTCTACATCCACTACGGCCTGCCGACGTACTTCAAGAACGTCTTCGAGGGCCACATCGCCAGCCAGTACCTGCACAACGTGGGCCGGCCGGACATCGGTGGCATGGGTACCCAGTACGGCGAGGCACACCTCGACTCGGAGGCTCAGTACTTCGGCCCGTCGTTCATGATCAACTGGCTGCACAACAACTACGGCGGCTACAAGGCCGAGTCGATCCTGATCAACTGCCACTACCCGGTCAGCCAGGATGCGTTCGTGCTGCAGTGGGGCGTCATCGTCGAAAAGCCCAAGGGCATGGACGAGAAGACCACCCAGAAGCTGGCCGACGCCATGACCGACGGTGTCAGCAAGGGCTTCTTGCAGGACGTCGAGATCTGGAAGCACAAGACCCGCATCGACAACCCGTTGCTGGTCGAGGAAGACGGCGCGGTCTACCAGATGCGCCGTTGGTACCAGCAGTTCTACGTCGACGTCGCCGACATCACGCCGGACATGACCGACCGCTTCGAGCTGGAGATCGACACCACGGTCGCCAACGAGAAGTGGCAGGGCGAGGTGGCCGAGAACCTGCGCTTGCAGGCCGAGGCCAAGGAATCCGCAGAGCAGTCCAGCTGATGACCCAGCATGACGAACGGTCCCAGGCTCGGAGCCCATTTGTCGGCACCGCCGACGAAGCCGAGAGCCTGGCCCGTTCGATGCTGCAGCTGATGGGTCACGGCGAGGATGACGACCACTCGCACCCGGCCTCCGATTCGCCGGCGAACGGATCCTGGTCCAAGGCACCGGATTTCGCCGGCGACCCGGTGCGGCTGGCCGCGGTGCGCGAGGCCACCGCGGCCGACCGTCAGCGGTACCTGACCTCGGGCCTGGTCCCGGTGGACTGCCGGTTCTGTCACTCGACGGTTTCGGTCAAGAAGCTGGGTCCGGAACACACTGCGGTGCAGTGGAATTCGGAAGCCACGGCGCGGTGCGCGTATTTCAACGAGATCCGCGCCGAAGGCGGCGACCCCAGTCGCAGCCGCTCGTGCCCCAAGATGTCCGACAGCATCAAGCATGCGGTCGCCGAGGGATGCCTGGAGGAGTTCTCCACCGCACCCTCCCCCGGCGACGGCTAGGCATATCACAGCGAAAGCCCCCTGAATCGGTTGATTTAGGGGGCTTTCGCTACTGCTGCAGTTACAGGTTGGCGAAGCGCTCCTTGACCTGCTCCTCGGTCAGCCCGTAGTCGGACAGCGAGTAGGTGTGCTTCGGCGCCCGCGGGCCCTTCTGGGTCTGGGCGTGGCTCTCGGTCATGGCCTGCCGTGCGGCATCGGTGAACTCGATGCCGAACGTGCGGTAGATGCCCTCGACGGCACCGACCGGATCCTTGATGAACTCGAAGTAGTCGACATCGCAGAACTGCTTGGGATCATGCTTGGCCCGCTCGGCATTGAACAGCTCCAGGCCCCGCGACCACGTTTCCATCGAGTCGTCGCCGATCACCTTGCCGGTGAACGTGTTCGACCAGCCGGCCGTCGTGTGCTGCGCAAGCGAGCACATCGACGCCATGATGGTCTCCGCCGGCCGGTGGCACTGCACGACGAGCGCGTCCGGGTACACCTTCAACAGCGCCTCCAGCGCGAACAGGTGGCTCGGATTCTTGAGCACCCAACGCTTTTCGGGCTCATTGAGGCCGATCAGCTGCAGGTTCTGCCGGTGCCGCTGATAGGACTTGGTCCAGTCCTGCCGAGCCAGCCACTGGGCGTACGACGGGACGTGCGCCAGCGTCTCGTAGGACACCGAGTGCAGCGACTGGCGCAGCAGCTGCCAGCATTCCTCGACCTCGTCGGCCGTCATGAAATGCAGACCGGTGTAGTCCGGGTTCTCTTCATGCGCCTGCTTGAACCGGGCATCGAGCGCGGAGAAAACCGGGTTGTCGGGCCAGGTTTCGCGCGGCGGCCGCGGCTGCGGGAACTCGGCCAGCCACATTTCGAGGCCCTGATGCGCCGGGTCGGCCGTCAGCAGGCGGTGGATGACCGTCGTGCCGGTGCGCGGCAGGCCGGTGACGAAGATGGGCCGTTCGATCGGCACATCGGCGTGCTGCGGATACTGCTTGAACGCCGCGTTGGACACCAGGCGGGCCACCAGCGCGTTGCGGGTGAAGAACCGCTGCATCTTGCTGCCGAGCTCGGTCAGGTCGGCCTCGCGCTGGTACGAATCCAGCAGCACGCCAAGCGCTTCCAAGTAGTTGTCGTCGTCGCCGCCGAAGTCCTCCAGGCCACAAGCCTTGACGGCCGAGGCGTGCAGGTCCTCGACGGTTCCAACATTGGTGCGCGGGGCGCTCATGCCTTGTACTCCCCGCAGTTGACGTCCAGCGACTGTCCGGTGATGCCACTGGACAGGTCGCTGCCCAAAAACAGGATGGCAGAAGCCACCTCGTCTTCGGTCGGCAGCCGCTTCAGATCGGAGCCGGCGGCCGATGCCGCGTAGATCTGCTCGACGGTGGTGCCGTACTTCTGCGCTTGATGACCGAAGTAGCCCTCCAGGGTTTCGCCCCAGATGTAGCCCGGCATCACCGAGTTCACCCGGATACCCTTCTCGCCCAGCTCGGTCGAGAGGGTCTGGGACATGGCCAGCAGAGCCGACTTGGCCATCTTGTAGGCGCCGTACTTGGCCTGCGAATGCCGAACCACCATCGAATTCACATTCACGACAGCACCTTTGGCGGCCTCGAGCGCCGGGGTGAAGCCCTGGGTCATGCGCAGCGCGCCGAACACGGTCAGCTCGATCGCATCCCGCATGTGCTCAAAGGTCGTGTTCGCGAAGGGCTTCATCGACGGCACCCGGAAGGCATTGTTGATCAACACGTCTGCCTTGCCGAACTCCTCCGTGGTGCGGGCCACCACGCCCGCGACCTGCTCCTCGTCGGTGATGTCGGCGCCCACCGCCAGTGCACGACGGCCCAGCGCCGTCACCTCTTTGGCGACGACCTCGAGTCGCTCCACCGTGCGGGCGACCAGCACCAGGTCGGCGCCGTTCTCCGCGCATCGGCGAGCCAGCGTCGTCCCGAGCCCGGGCCCGACCCCACTGATCACCACAACCTTGTCCGTCAGCAGTCCACCCACGGTCAGCCCACCATCCTCTCGCCAATAAGCTTCTGCCGCAGCGCAATCCGCGCGCGCCAATCTTCGTCGGAAATCTTGTTGCTCTCGTGGTACGGCAGCTTTGCCGCCACCTCGTCGAGACTGACGACCTCGCACGTCGGGCCGTCCTCGGCCGTCAGCTCGCGCGACACCCGCTGCCAGCGGAACTGCAGGTAGCCCTTCGCGTGGCCGAGCGTCTCGCACCAGTTGGTCACGCCGGGGTTGTTCTCGGACACCACGATCCGAATCTTGCCGTCCGGATCCGCTTGCGCCTGAGTACCGTTCAGCGACGTCTGGTGGTTGATGTAGTCCAGCGAGATGTACCAGAGGCTGCCCAGCTGGAAGCCCAGGTACGGCGCGTCCGACACCGGCAGCGTGATGACCATGGCCTGGTCGGCTGTCATGTCGTAGTGCCCGACGGACGAGTACTGGGTGGCCAGTCCGCCCGGGGTGAGCCGCGGCGCGGTCAGCGTGTTGACCGGCAGGTTGTCGTAGAACCACTTCGGGAACTGCAGCCAGGTCTTGACCCGCTGCACCAGCTGCTTGCCCGCGACGGCGTACCGCTTCTCGATGAGCTCACGGGTCAGCGGCTCCGGTGCGGTGCCCGCGGTGTCGGTCCGGGAGATCGCGAACGAACCGCGCTGCGCCGACCAGTCGTTGTAGACCTCGCGGATCACCAGCTGCGCCGGGGTGGCCGGCGTGAACCGCCATTCGAAGGTGCCGTCGGCGGCGATGTCGAGCTTGCGGTCGTCGAACGCCGTCTCACTGTCCGGCACGTTGGCGTCGGTGTACTCGCCGCCGAGCAGCTGGAAGCTGACGTCGGTGGTGGTGCCGCGCCGCCCGGTGACGACGTACTCGTGGCCGGCCTGGACGCGGGTGCCGAAGTACATGGTGTCGGGGTTGTCGAGGCCCATCTTCTCGAACGGGCCCGTGCCGCTGTGCAGGAACGGGTGGTCCTTGTCGAAGTCGAAGGCCACGTGCGTGCACGACGCGATACAGCCGGCGAGGTACTGGAGGCCTTCGAGTAGATCGGCCTCGGTTTCGATGAACGGCGCCGCGGCGACGAGGCGCTCGGCCTCGACGACGGCATCGACGAACGACTGCGTGAACATACGGTCGACACCCTTCCGTTCCAATATTGGAACGCATCGGTAGATATTCCGACTGAAGAGTAGAACGTGTTGCAGTCGCCGTCAATGCTCGGTGGCGCACCGACCGGCCGTCACCGACCGGCCGCGCGCTCCGCCACCGCCGCCGTCAGCCGAGCGATGCGCCGCCGCTCGACCTGCCATTTCACGACGGACCACACCGCGAGCGCGGCCAGTACAGCGGCGATCACCAGATGCGCCGCCGTCGGTACCCGCAACGCCGGCACGAGACCGAAAACCACCAGCGGCGCCACGGCTCCGATGCGTTGCAGGTTCAGGCTGCGACTGCGGGCCAGCCACCCGCGCCACACCGCGGGTTCGACGTGCGCCGGCAGGCGGCCGGACTTCAGCGCCGCCGCGAACTCGCCGTACTGTGCGGCCGAACCGTAATCCCGGCGCAGCAGGTGTTCGCCCCAGAATGCCGCGAACACCATGGCCACGCCGACGACGGCAGCGGTCGTCACCACGACATGCGACGACGGCCCGGCCGGGTAGTAGATCGCCGCCACCAGCGCGGCCGCGGCCAAACCGATGGCGGCGTTCGCGCCGATGCGCACGGCGGCGGGTAGCTGGTACCAGTTGGTCGAAGTGGTCATTGTTACTCCTCTCGAAGCGGGCCGATCTGAACCCGCACAGGTAAGAGGCGCACCCCCGCGGATGGGGACACTTTTTCGCGCGAGGTTTCGAAGACGCCGGCCGCCGGGCACCCGGACGCGCCGACGCCGGTCCATATTTGGACCGATGTCGTACATTCCTTGCCATGACCGACACCGGCCGCGCGTCGCCGCCCACCGCCCGCGTCGTGGCGGTGCTGGACTTCCTGGCCAGTCACCCGCAGGAACAGTTCGGGCTGTCCGAGCTGGCGCGCCGGCTGGACCTGAGCAAGCCCACCTGCCTGGGCATCGTCACCACACTCGCCGACGCCGGTTATCTGGTGCGGGATGCGGCCGAGAAGACCTATCGGCTGGGCCCGCGGCTGATCACTCTTGGCCACACCGCGCAGGAGTCCATGCGGATCAGTCCGGCCGCGCGGGCGGAGTTGCGCCGGCTCTCCGAGACGTTCAATGCCACCGCGGCGCTGTCGGCAGTGGTCGACGACCGGATCACACTGCTGGAACTCGTTGCGCCGCAAGGTAGTCCGGAGCCGGTACAGGTCGGCCAGAGTTATCCGTTCGCCCCGCCGGTCGGCCTCATGTTCGTGCTGTGGGACGAGCGCGCGGTGCGGGACTGGTTGGCCAAGGAGCCGACGATCCCATTGCGCACCGACAGCGCGCGGCTGGAGCGGGTGATCGCCGAGTGCCGCGAATCCGGCTATCTCGTGGAACGGCTGACGCCCGGCGGCCGGCGGCTGTACGCCATGATGGCGGGCATGTCGAGCACCCTGCCCGACGAATTGCGGGTCCTGTTGGGCGAACTCGTCTCTGACATCGGCGAGCGCGTGTATCTGCCCAGCGAATCGAGCGCGGCGTCGGGCGGGCGGGCCAAACACGACGTCAGCGTCATCGCCGCGCCGGTGCTGGACCACCACCAACGTCAGGTCATGGTGTTGTCACTGCAGGTCGGCCGGGCGCTGACCGACTCGGAAATCAGTAAGCGGGCCCGTGGGCTGGTGGCCGCCGCGGCGACGCTGACGGCGCAACTCGGCGGGTCCCAGCCCGGCCGAACGTGAGCTGGTGTGCGAAATCCGTTGGTGAGATCGCATATTCGCTCACGTTCGGCGGGTGCTGACTAGACGCCGCCCAGGACGGCCAGCGCGTCGGTCGGCGCGACCTGCAGCCCGCAGCGGTCCTTGAAGGCGGCCAGCGGAGCCTGGATGCCGCGCAGTGCGTCGGCCTCGTCCGGGTGCGCCTTGAAATAGTTGTCGAACTGGCTCATGGCGGTGAACGCCGGCTGGCGCGTGGCGTCGAGCAGCGAGCTGTCGGCATCCGGGTGCGCGGCGAAGTAGTCCGACAGCTGCAGGGTGACCGAGCTGATGGTCTTGGCCAGCGTCGCGGTGCTGCAGTCGGCGACGGTGGCGGCCGGGGCCACGGTGGTCGTCGGCGCCGCGGTGGCGGACGTGGTCGGTGCGGCTGAGGTGGACGGCGTGGGCGTCACCGGCGTCGGATCCGCCGACGCGCGGGGCACGATCAGCGCGGCACAGGCGGCGCCCAAGGCGATGAAGCCGAGGGTGGAACGGCCGAAGGTAACGGCACGAGTCATGGAATCCTCCTTGGTTCTGGCCGCATCCGTCTTCCCCGGCCTCTGGGGGTATTTCGCTCGCTGCGGTACTGCTGTTACACGAGCGCTCAAAGTTGCAGGTCAGCGTGGCTCGATGTAGCAAATATTCACTTTCCTGAATTAGCTCGACTGTGTTGCTATTGGGCATGCCGCATTCGTCCTGGCCGCTGGCGGAACTGGCGGTGACCACCCCGGTCCTGCGGCTGTGCCATGTGACCGACGGGCTGGCCGACCAACTCGCCCAACTGGCCGCCGAAGGCATCCACGATCCGGCCACCATGCCGTTCTCCACCCCGTGGACCGACGCCGTCTCCCCCGATCTGGAGCGCAACACCGTCGCGTACTTCCAGCAGACCCGTGCCGAGGTGTCGACGGAGCACTGGGATGTGCCAATGGCCGTGCTGGTTGCCGGCACCGCTGCGGGCGTCTGCATTGTCAGTGCCGACGGCTTCCCGGCCCGGCGAACCGTATCCACTGGGTCGTGGCTGGGCCGCCGATATCAGGGTCGCGGGCTCGGCCGGGAGATGCGCGCCGCGGCGCTGCACCTGATCTTCGCCGGGTTCGACGCCGACGTCGCTCGTACCGCCGCATGGCACGACAACGCGGCATCACTCGGTGTCACGCGGTCGCTCCCCTATGCACAGACCGGTTCGTCGCGGCAGTCACGGCGCGGGGTATTCGACACCATGCTGGAGTTCACCATGTCGCGCGCCCAGTGGGACCCAGTGCGCCGTAGTGATATCCAGTTGATCGGCGTCGACGCGGTGGTCGACCAGCTGAGCCTGGGCCGCACTTAGCCGATGCGCAGGTCAGCTGACCGACGCCATCGCGAACGGCAGCACCGCGGGCGCCCCGGCCGCCCGCAGCACCTGCGTCGCCATGGTCATGGTCCAGCCGGTGTCGACCAGATCGTCCACCAGCAGCACCGGACCGCTCACGTCCAGCGTCGGCGACTCCCACGAATCCGTCAGCGCCGCAACTCGATAGGCGGAGTTGGCTGCCGTCACGGGTCGTCGCTGCGGCCGGTAGTACAGCGTGCCCAGGTTCTGCAGCCGGCCCAGGTCGGCCAGCCGGGTCACCAGCGAGCCGATCAGCTGCGGGTGGCTTTCCGAATCCAGGCCCAGCACCGCCACCGGGCGGGTATCCCAGCCCCAAGACTTCAGCACGTCGACGGCCGCCTGCACCACAGCGTCGGGCACCTCGCCGTCAGGCCCGTCCAACAGCTGGCGCAGGCGCGCACCCCACCCCAGGTCCGTCAGGCGTCCGATGACGCGACCCGGTTCTGCGCCACCCGAAATACGCCCGGACAGCTTGATCCCCAAGGAGCTCAGGCCCGTCGGCCACTGCTTCCGCGGAGCGATCTCCACGCCGGGCCGCATCAGCTGATCCCGCACTGCCGACGCGGCCCCGGCGTCGACGTCCGCGGTGTAGTGCGAGCCGGCACAGTTGTCACACCGGCCGCAGCCCTGCCCGTCGAGCTCGGGATCGTCGAGTTGGCTGCGCAGGAACACCATTCGGCACTCTGTGGTCGATTGGTAGTCCAGCATGGCCTGCTGCTCGCGCTGCCGCGCGGCGTCCAGATTCCGGTAGCGCTCCTCGTCGTACGACCAGGGCTCGCCGGTACTGATCCAGCCGCCCTTGACCCGGCGCACCGCACCGTCGACGTCGAGTACCTTGAGCACCATCTCCAGCCGTGAGCGGTTGAGGTCGACCAGCGGCTCCAGCGCCGCGGTGGACAGCGCCCGGTCCGGTTCGAGTTCGGCGATCACCTTGCGCACCAAGGCTTCCGACGGGAAGGCGACCGACGCGAAGTACCGCCAGATATCGGCGTCCTCCTTGCCCGGCAGCAGGATCACCTCGGCGCTGGCGGTGGCGCGGCCGGCACGCCCGACCTGCTGGTAATACGCGATGGGCGACGACGGAGCGCCCAGGTGCACCACGAAGCCCAGGTCCGGCTTGTCGAACCCCATGCCCAGCGCCGAGGTCGCGATGAGTGCCTTGACCCGGTTGTTCAGTAGGTCGGCTTCCAGCTGTTCGCGCTCGGCAGCCTCGGTGGAGCCGGTGTAGGAGGCGACGGTGTGCCCCTGTTCACGAAGGAGCGCGGCGATGTCGTGGGCTTGCGACACCGTCAACGTGTAGACGATGCCCGAGCCGGGAAGCGAATCCAGGTGCGCGGCAAGCCAGGCCGCACGTTGCGCCGGTCCGCCGGCGTGCACCACCGACAGCCGCAGTGATTCCCGGTCGAGTCCGCCGCGCAGCACCAACGTATCGCCACCCCCGACGCCCAGCTGCGCGGCGACATCCTGCACCACGCGGTCATTGGCGGTCGCGGTGGTGGCGAGAACCGGTATGCCCGAACCCAACTCACCGATCAAGGTGCGGATGCGCCGGTAGTCCGGGCGGAAGTCGTGACCCCAGTCGGAGACGCAGTGCGCCTCGTCGACCACGACCAGCCCGGCGTCGGCGGCCAACGACGGCAGCACGGCGTCACGAAAGTCGGGATTGTTCAACCGTTCCGGACTGACCAGCAGCACGTCGAGGTCACCGGAACCGACGCGCTGGTGCACGTCGTCCCATTCCGTGACGTTGCTCGAGTTGATCGTGGCGGCTCGGACACCCGCACGCTCGGCAGATGCCACCTGGTTGCGCATCAGGGCGAGCAGCGGCGAGACGATCACCGTCGGGCCGCGACCCGCAGCCCGCAGCAGCTTGGCGGCGATGAAGTACACCGCGGACTTGCCCCACCCGGTGCGCTGCACCACCAGGGCCCGGCGGCCCTGCACCACCAGGGCCTCGATGGCCACCCACTGATCGTCGCGCAGCACGGCCTCCGGGCCGGCGAGCTGTTGGAGCAGGGCCTGCGCGTCAGTACGCGTAGGTGTTGCGGGGCTTGGGAATTGGGTCGGCACGGGTCACTTCCATGGTCGGGACGAAATTCGTGGACGGATTGGACGTCCCGGGTACCACCTTGCCCTGCACCTTCAGCCAGGTGTCATTCGGGTGCGAACCGACGGCGCCGGTCAAGTGGATGCGGGCCAATTGCGCGTCGGCGGCACAACACACGATCACGACGCGGGCCAGGTCGGCACCCATGGTGAATCCGGTGACGGTGATGGCCCGTCCCTCAAGGCTTTTCGTGGAATCAGCGGCAGCTCGCAACACGACCTCCGGCAGCGACACCG
This sequence comes from Mycobacterium sp. HM-7, assembly GCF_053852335.1. Taxonomy (NCBI): domain Bacteria; kingdom Bacillati; phylum Actinomycetota; class Actinomycetes; order Mycobacteriales; family Mycobacteriaceae; genus Mycobacterium; species Mycobacterium sp. HM-7. The sequence continues at coordinate 5,331,290 of NZ_CM132657.1, forward strand.
TGCCGTCGGCCGGCAGCGGCGGGAACGCCCGCTTGGGCGGAGCCACCGCGGCCGTGACCGTCTCGGCGCCGACCGCACTCATCGGCGGCACGGACACGAATGCGGTCAGCGCCACCGGGATGAGCAGCAGCCACGCCAGCAGCCCCCGATGGTGGTGCCCGCTCGGCGGCCCGCGGCGGAGATCCCGCACCAGGCACACTGCAGCCAGCGCGACCAGCAGGACGGCCGCCACCACCAGCCACGGGAACAGTGCCGGTTTCACGAAATTCAGGTAGGTGCCCTTGACTGCGATCAGGCCGGTGCTCAGCCCGATCAACAGCAGCAGGATGTTCTGTGTTTCCCGGCTCATGGGGCACCCCCGAGCAGCAACAGCCCGACGGCTGTCGCGCAGGCCGTCGCCACCACCAGCGTCACCGGCGCGAACCGCACCGCGAACGGCCGCCCGAACACCCCGGCCTGCATCGCGACCAATTTGACGTCCACCGCCGGCCCGACCACGAGGAACACCAGCCGCGGCACCAGCGGGACCATCGTCAAGCTGGCCGCGACGAACGCGTCGGCCTCCGAACACAACGCCAGCACGACCGCCAGCAGCGCCATCGTCACCACGCCGACCGCCAGGTTGCCGGCCACGTGCTCGAACACCCACGGCGGCACGGCCGCGCGCAGCACTGCCGCCGCGCCGGCGCCGAGCACCAGATAGGCGGCGGATTGCAGGAAGTCGTGGCGGGCCGCCTCGGTGGCCACCGTGAATCGCGACGCGCCCTCGTCGTGGTGGATGGGCAACGTGCGCGTCACCCATTCGGTGCGGCCCCAGCGCTGCCACAGCAGGCCCATCACCACCGCGGTCAGCAGCGACGCCACGCAGCGCGCCACCACCATCTGCGGCTGGCCGGGAAAAGCGACCGCCGTCGCCACCAGCACCACCGGATTGATCGCCGGCGCGGACAGCATGAAGGTCAGGGCCGCGCCGGCTGTCGCCCCGCTGAACAACCGGCGTGCCACGGGCACCGACCCGCACTCGCAGCCCGGCAGCGCGGCACCGCCGACACCCGCCACCGCCACCGCGAGCGCCGGACGGCGGGGCAGCCGGCGAGCCAGCCGTTCCGGGGTGAGGTACGCAGCCACCAGACCGCTGACGATGACGCCCAACACCAGGAACGGCAGGGCCTGCACGAACACCCCGCAGAACACCGTCGCCGCGGTGGCCAGGCGGGCATGGTCGGTCAGCAGTCCGCTCATCCAGGAGCCCGACAGCGCCAGGGCGGTGAGGCCGACGAGCAACAGCTCCATCGACCCGGCCCGGCGGCGGTTCACGGGCGCCAGTGTGGATTCATCCCCGGCCATGCGCCCATCTTGCCCGGGAAGGCTGACAAGTCGCTCGTTACGTCGGGACGACCGGAATCCGGCCCGCGCTCGCGCCGCCGTCGACCGCCAGATCCGCGCCCGTCATATACGACGACGCATCCGACGCCAGGAACGCCACCACCTCGGCGACTTCCTCCGGAGCGCCGACGCGGGTCAGCGGGGCACCGGGGTGCCCGCCGAGACCCCGTTCGATCGGCAGGTGCGCCACCATCGGGGTGTCGATCATGCCGGGGTAGACGGTGTTGACCCGAATACCCATGGGGCCCAACTCGATTGCGGCCACCTTGGTGAAACCACGCAGGCCCCACTTGGAGGCACCGTAGGCGCTGTAGCCGGCCAGCCCCTGCAGACCGGCCTGCGAGGACACATTGATGATCGAGCCGCCCCCAGCGGCGCGCATGGATTCGACGACGGCCTTGGTACCCAGGAAGGGCCCGATCAGGTTGACGCGCAGCTGCCGTTCCCAGGATTCGGCGGTGTGGTCCATGAGCGGTTCGACGGTGCAGATCGCCGCGTTGTTGACCAGTGCGTCGATCCGGCCGAATTCCCCGAGCGCCAGCTCGACCGTTGTCAGCCAATCACTTTCGCTGCCGACGTCGTGCCGCTGGAAACGGGCGGCGGGGCCGATCGATGCGGCGACCGCCTCCCCTTCCTCCACCAGGACGTCGGTCAGCACCACCTGCGCACCGCGGGCAGCGAACAGCCGCGCCTCGGCTTCGCCCTGACCGCGCGCCGCACCCGTGATGATCGCAACCTTGCCCGTCAGGTCCATATTCAGTCGCTGTCCTGGTCGATGCCCGTCAGCATGAGCTCCGAGACCCGGCGCGGCGTCTCCGTCAGGTACGCCATCGCCGCGATGCGCTTGGGCAGGATGACGTGCTTCTTTTCCTTCTCGACGGCATCGGCGATGGCCTCGGCGACCATGTCGGCGTCGAGCGGCTCCTGCGGGATCATCCGGAACTTCAGTGACCGCTCGATGGTGCGGCGCGCCGGCCCGAACGACCGGATGTGATCGATCATGTCCGTCTTGACCTCACCGATCTGCACCAGCGTGGTGTTGACCGGCTTGTTGCGCAGCTCGGAGCGAATGCCGGCGGTGAAGTGGCTGAGGCCGGCCTTGGAGGCGCCGTACAGGGTGACGCCCGGGCCGGTCGAGATGGCGCCCATCGAGGACACGTTGACGATGTGCCCACGCCCGCGCTTGATCATCAGCGGCATCACCTGGCGGCACAACTCCATCGGCGCAATCAGGTTGACCTGCAACAGGTCTCGCACATCTTCCGCAGACGCTTCGTAGAAGCGGCCGACCCGGTCGACACCGGCGTTGTTGATGATGACGTCGACGGCGCCGTCGGCCTCCACGCGGCCGATCAGCGCTTCGGTTTCCGCAGGGTCCATCAGGTCGGCCGGATATGCCTTGCCGCCAAGCTCTTTCGCCAGCTCCTCGAGTTGGTCGGCGTTGCGCGCAACGAGCGCGACGTCGGCACCACGGCGGGCCATGGCCTGCGCGATGTGCTTGCCCAGACCACGACTCGCGCCGGTGACCAGAACCCGGCTGTTCCTCAGTTGCATATCCCTACTCCATTTCACAGTCGTGCTCACCCGGCGGAGCCCCGCAAACCTCCGCGCCGCGCCGCCGAGTCAGCTCATGGTGAGCACGCTAAACGGGGTCCGAGCCGAAATTCAGAGCTAGTTCCCGATCAACGAGACAACATGTCCGCTGGCTCACATTTTCGGCGTCATAGTGATGTATGCGACGTTTATCGGGCGAGGACAACAGCTTCCTGGCGTGGGAAAGTGCCGTCCAGCCGCAGCACACCATCAAGGCCGTCGTGCTCGATCCCGCACAGGGCCACGAGCCCGTCACCTTCGAGGCGGTCAGCGCCGCTCTGCCCGGCCTCGTCGACCGCGTCGAGCCTCTGCAGTGGCAGTTGATGTCACCGCGATTCGGCGCCGGCCGGCCGTGGTGGATCACCCGCGCCCGGGGCGACCTGAACTACCACGTGAAGCGAGCGACGGCGGCTGCGCCCGGCACCGACCGCGAGCTCGGCGCGGAGATCGCCAAACTCTTCGAAGAGCCGCTCGATCGGGACCGCCCGGCCTGGCAGCTGTGGTACGTCGACGGCCTGGCCGACGGCCGCGTCGCACTGGTGCTCAAGATCCACCACGCGGTCGCCGACGGCATGGCGTCGCTGAACCTGCTCGAGCAGTTCTACAGCCACGATCCCGCCGACCGGCTGCCCGCGCCGTCGGGCCACCCGGTACGTGACGAGCACCGTCCGCCGGCCGTGCAGTGGTTCCCGATGGTGGCGCGTCAGCAGGTCCAGTCGCTCACCAAATTTCCCAAGGTCCTGGTCCGCACGGCCAAGGTCACCCGCACCATCCAGAACCGGCAGAAAGCGGGCAAGCCCGGCTACGCCGAGGCCTTCATCCCGCCGGCGCTGCCGTTCAACGAGCCGCTGACCGCGCGCCGCGGCTTCGCGTTCGTCAACGTCGAGATGGACCAGATCAAGCGGGTGTCGAAGGCATTCGGCGTGAGCGTCAACGACGTCTTCCTCGCCATGTGCGGCACCGTTCTTCGCGAGTACCAGGCTTCCCGCGGCCCGGTCGGCGACGACACCATGACCGCGGTGGTGCCGGTGTCGATGCGCCCGCAGGACGGCGACCGGTGGGGCAACAAGGTGGCCCGGTGGAACGTCGCTCTCGCCACCAACATCGCCGATCCGGTGGAGCGGTTGCAGGCCGTCTCGGCGAACACCGCAACGGCCCGCGAGGTGCAGAGCGAGCGCGACGCCTGGCTGCAGCACGACTGGATGGAGTACTGGCCGCTGTTCAAGGTCTACTCGCGGGTGCTGCCGACCATCGGGGCGAAGGTCAAGAAGCGCCCGATGTTCAGCATGATCGCGTCGAACATGCGGGGCCCGCAGCAGACGCTGTACTTCGGCGGCGCCCCGGTCGAGAAGCTGATCTCGACCGGCCCGCTGGTCTTCCCGATGGGCATGAACATCACCGGCTGGAGTTACCAGGGCGGCATGCAGATCTGCGTGCTCATCTGTACCGACCAGGTCTCCGATCCGCAGGCCATCGCCGACCGGCTGCCGGCGGCGCTCGCGGAGCTGGTGGCACGCTGCGAGAACGCGGCCGACACCGTCAACAGCTGATCGCGATACGCAAAACGCCGGCGGCCCCTTTCGGGGCGGCCGGCGTTTTCGCTTGCGGCGGTTAGGACTTACCCTCGGCCCGCTCCCGCTGAATCTCCAGCGCGATGTCGATCAGCTGGTCCTCCTGGCCACCGATCAGCTTGCGCTGACCCACCCGCAGCAGCAGCTCGTGGGCAGGTACGCCGTAGCGTTCGCCCTGGCGCACCGCGTGCTTCAGGAAGCTGGAGTACACGCCCGCATACCCCATCACGAGGGCGTTGCGGTCCAGCAGGCACTCGGCCGGCATGGCCGGCGCGACAACCTCTTCGGCGGCGTCGGCGATGTCGAAGAAGTCGATGCCGGTCTTGACGCCGATCTTGTCGAACACCCCGACCAGCGCCTCGACCGGCGCGTTACCGGCACCGGCACCGAACCGGCGGCACGAGCCGTCGATCTGCCTGGCCCCGGCACGGACGGCCTCTACCGAATTGGCAACGCCCAGACCGAGATTCTCGTGTCCATGGAAACCAACCTGCGCATCCGAGCCCAGTTCGGCGACCAGCGCCGCAACCCGGTCCGCGACACCTTCGAGCACCAGCGCGCCCGCGGAGTCCACGACGTAGATGCACTGGCAGCCGGCGTCGGCCATGATGCGGGCCTGCGCGGCCAGCTTCTCCGGAGAGATGGTGTGGCTCATCATCAGGAAGCCCACGGTCTCCAGGCCCAGTTCGCGGGCGAAGCCGAAGTGCTGGATCGAGACGTCGGCCTCGGTGCAGTGGGTGGCGATGCGGCAGATGGAGCCGCCATTGCCCTGCGCGATGCGGATGTCTTCCTTGGTGCCGACGCCCGGCAGCATCAGGAAGGCGATCTTGGCGTTCTTCGCGGTCTCGGCCGCGATGCTGATCAGCTCCTGCTCGGGCGTCTTGGAGAACCCGTAGTTGAAGCTCGAACCACCGAGCCCGTCGCCGTGCGTGACCTCGATCACCGGGACGCCGGCGTTGTCGAGCGCGCCGACGATCGCGCGGACCTCGTCACCGGTGAACTGGTGGCGCTTGTGGTGTGAACCGTCGCGCAGCGAGGTGTCCGTCATCCGGACGTCCCACGCGGCGTCAAAGAAGATGTCTCCGGGTTCGAGTGCGGTGCTCATGCCTTGACCTCCTGCTGTAGGACGCGATCGCGCGCAATTTCTTCGCCCACCTTGGTGGCCGCGGCGGTCATGATGTCCAGGTTTCCAGCGTAGGTCGGCAGATAGTCGCCGGCACCTTCCACCTCGACGAAAATGCTGACGACGTGCTGGCCACCGTTGACCACCGACGGCTCGTCGAACTGCGGCTCGTTGAGCAGCCGGTAACCGGGCACGTAGGTCTGCACCTCGGCGACGACGTCCTTGACCGACTGCGTGATGGCAGCGTGGTCGGCGTCTTCGGGGATGGCGCAGAAGATGGTGTCGCGCATGATCATCGGCGGCTCGGCCGGGTTCAGGATGATGATGGCCTTGCCGTCCCGGGCCCCACCGATGTTGCGCACACCGGCGCTGGTGGTGTTGGTGAACTCGTCGATATTGGCCCGGGTGCCGGGGCCCGCCGAAGCCGACGACACCGACGCCACGATCTCGGCGTAGGGCACGCCGCCCTGCGCCTCGACGGCACGCGACACGGCGTAGACCATCGGGATGGTGGCCTGGCCACCGCAGGTGACCATGTTGACGTTCATCGAATCCAGGTGCGCCCGCAGGTTGGCCGGCGGAATGACGCCGGGGCCGACGGCAGCCGGGGTCAGGTCGATGGCGCGGATGCCGGCTTCCTCGTACCGCGGCGCGTACGCCTTGTGCACGTAGGCGCTGGTGGCCTCGAAGACGAAGTCCGGCTTCTCGCTCTGCGCCAGCAGCCAGTCCGCACCCTCGGCGCTGGTCTCCAGACCCAGCTTGCGGGCGCGGGCCAGGCCCTCGCTCTCCGGGTCGATACCGATCATCCAGCGCGGCTCGAGCCAGTCCGACCGCAGCAGCTTGTACAGCAGGTCAGTACTGATGTTTCCCGAGCCGACGATCGCTACGCTCGCTTTGGACGGCATGCTCACTCCTCTATAGAAACTTTGGGTATTACGCGAAAGACAGGTGGACGGAACCCAATCCGGCGAATTCAGCCACGAAGTCGTCGCCCGGCTTGGCATCGAACGCCCGCATGCAGGCACCCGGCAGCACCACGTCGCCGGCCTTGAGCCGCACGCCGAACTGGTCGACCTTGCGGGCCAGCCATGCCACCGCGGTCACCGGGTTGCCGAGCACCGCGTCACTGCGGCCCTCGCCGAGCACCTCGCCGTTGCACCGCAGGACGGCGTCGATGTTGCGGATGTCGACGTCCTTCGGCGACACCCGCTCCTTGCCCAGCACCCAGCCGGCCGAGGACGCGTTGTCCGCGATGGTGTCGCACAACTTGACCTGCCAGTTGGAGATGCGGCTGTCGATGAGCTCGATGGCAGGCGCGAAAGCGGCCGTGGCGGCCAGCACATCGTCCTCGGTGCAGCCCGCGCCGGGCAGATCGTCGGCCAGCACGAACCCGACCTCGACCTCGACGCGCGGCAACAGGTACTTCGAGGTCAGCACCGGCTTGTCCTCGAATACCTCCATGTCGTCGAGGAGGTGCCCGTAATCGGGTTCATCCACATTCATCATTTTCTGCATGGCCTCGCTGGAGAGGCCAACCTTGTGTCCCACCACGCGGGCACCTTCTGCGACCCGCTGACGGATGTTGAGCAGCTGAATCTCGTACGCGTCGACAACGTCGATGTCGGCGTAGGTGTCGGTCATGGGCGACATCGCGACCCGGCTGCGCTCCGCTTGGGCCAGCGAGGCGGCGAGCTCGGCACGCACGTTGTCGGACAGCATTCGTGAATTCCCCTAACTTCATGGACCGGCGCAGTTGTCCACAGGCCGGGCAATTCTATAACGTGTTCTACATGACTGGACAGGAGTACGACGTTGTCGTCGTCGGCAGCGGTGCAGCCGGTATGGTCGCCGCCCTCACCGCAGCCCATCAGGGCCTTTCGACAGTAGTCGTTGAAAAGGCCCCACACTATGGAGGTTCCACTGCGCGGTCAGGTGGCGGCGTCTGGATCCCGAACAATGAGATTTTGCAGCGTGCGGGGGTGAAAGACACCCCGGAAGCGGCCCGCACCTACCTGCACAACATCGTCGGCGACGTGGTGCCCGCCGAGAAGATCGACACGTATCTGCAGCGCGGCCCCGAGATGCTGTCGTTCGTTCTCAAGAACTCGCCGCTGAAGCTGTGCTGGGTGCCGAACTACTCCGATTACTACCCGGAGACCGAGGGCGGCCGCGCCGGCGGACGGTCCGTCGAACCCAAGCCGTTCAACGCCAAGAAGCTCGGCGCCGACGAGGCCGGCCTGGAGCCGGCGTACGGCAAGGTTCCGCTGAACATGGTTGTGATGCAACAGGATTACGTCCGCCTCAACCAGCTGAAGCGCCACCCGCGCGGGGTGCTGCGCAGCCTCAAGGTCGGCATCCGCGCCACCTTCGCGGGTATCACCGGCAAGAACCTGGTCGGCATGGGCCGCGCCCTGATCGCGCCGCTGCGCATCGGCCTGCAGAAGGCCGGCGTCCCGGTGCAGCTGAACACCGCGCTGACCGACCTCTACTACGAGAACGGCCGCGTGGCCGGTATCTATGTGCGCGACATGAATGCGCCGGAAAGCGCTGAGCCGCAACTGATCCGGGCCCGCCGTGCGGTGATCCTCGGCAGCGGCGGCTTCGAGCACAACCAGGAGATGCGCACCAAGTACCAGCGCCAGCCGATCACCACCGACTGGACCGTGGGCGCCAAGGCCAACACCGGCGACGGCATCCTGGCGGCCGAGAAGCTCGGCGCGGCAATGGAAATCATGGAAGACGCGTGGTGGGGTCCGACGGTGCCACTGCCCGACAACCCGTGGTTCGCGCTGTCCGAGCGCAACTCCCCCGGCTCGATCATCGTGAACATGAACGGCAAGCGGTTCATGAACGAGTCCATGCCGTACGTCGAGGCCTGCCACCACATGTACGGCGGCAAGTACGGCCAGGGCGACGGCCCGGGCGAGAACGTGCCGGCCTGGCTGCTCTTCGACCAGCAGTACCGCAACCGCTACATCTTCGCGGGTCTGCAGCCGGGACAACGGATCCCGAAGAAGTGGTCCGAGGCCGGCGTCGTGGTCAAGGCCGACACCATCGAGGAGTTGGCAGCGCTGACGAACCTGCCCGTCGACGCCCTCAAGGCGACCATCGAGCGGTTCAACGGCTTCGCACGGAGCGGCACCGACGAGGACTTCGGCCGTGGCAACAGCGCCTACGACCGGTACTACGGTGACCCGACCAACAAGCCGAACCCGAACCTGGGCGAGATCAAGCACGGCCCGTTCTACGCCGCCAAGATGGTGCCCGGTGACCTCGGCACCAAGGGTGGCATCGTCACCGACATCCACGGCCGCGCGCTGCGCGAGGATGGCTCGGTGATCGAGGGCCTCTACGCGTCGGGCAACGCCAGCGGACCGGTCATGGGCCACACCTACCCGGGCCCCGGCGGGACCATCGGCCCCGCCATGACCTTTGGCTATCTCGCGGCACTCCACGTGGCAGGAAAGGGCTGACATGCCGATCAATCTCGACGAGGCCATCGGTGCCGAACTCGCACCCGTCGAATTCTCGTGGAGCAGCAGCGATGTGCAGCTGTACCACCTGGGCCTGGGTGCCGGCGCCGATCCGATGAGCGAGCGCGAGCTGCGCTACCTCATCGACGACAAGCCGCAGGTCCTGCCGACGTTCGGCAACGTGGCACAGAGCTTCCACGAGACCAAGGCGCCCTCGGTCAAGTTCCCGGGCATCGACATCGAACTGAGCCGGGTGCTGCACGCCAGCGAGGCCATCTACACCGATGCCCCGATCCCGCCGTCGGGCACAGGCCGCGCCGTCACCAAGTTCACCGAGATCTGGGACAAGGGCAAGGCCGCGGTCATCTGGTCGGAGACCACCGTGACCACCCTCGACGGGGCTCCGCTGTGGAAGCAGAAGCGGTCCATCTTCGCCCGTGGCGAGGGCGGTTTCGGCGGCGACCGCGGTCCGTCGACCTCGGCGGCCGAGCCCGACCGGGCACCGGACCTGCAGGTCTCGCTGCCCACGCTGCCACAGCAGGCTCTCCTCTACCGGCTCTGCGGCGATCGCAACCCGCTGCACTCGGACCCGGCGTTCGCCAAGGCCGCCGGCTTCGACCGGCCGATCCTGCACGGCCTGTGCACCTACGGCATCGGCTGCAAGGCCATCGTCGACAACGTGCTCGACGGCGACGCCGGCCGGGTCCGGTCCTACGGCGCGCGCTTCGCGGGCACCGTGATCCCGGGTGAAACCTTGCAGGCCAACCTTTGGCGTGACGGTGAACGAATCACCGGCGTGCTGACGGCGCCGAGCCGGGACAATGTCGTCGTGCTTGCTGGAATCGAGCTCACCGCGTCCTGACCAGGACGTATTCGGAATCGGCCGCCTATGCGGCGGCCGATTCCGGCAAACTGGGGCCAGCGGCCGGGTCACCGCTGGGGCGTCTGCATGCATCCACAGCTGGCGCTTAACCTGCTAGCTTTCGTAGTAGTCAGTAATTATTCGATTACGCGTGACTCAACTTCCGTGGGGGGAAGCCGCCCGTCGGACGACTTGGAGACAAAGGAGCCACTTCACCATGAATACCCGCAAGATCACCGTCGTTGTCGGCGCGGCCGCCGCATTCGGCCTGATCGCCACCCCATTTGCGCTGGCCGACTCGACCCAGCCCGCGGGCGTCGCGCCCGCTCCCACCACCATCGCGTTCGGCAAGGACGGCAAGCTCGTCGACGGGAACACCGTCGCCGAATGGGAAATCAGCAACCTCAAGCCGAGCACTGATGTGCTGTCGCAGCACCTCAACGGCACGCTCTGGGAAGCGACGGCGGAGTACTCGGCCGAGCGCGGCAGCTCGCAGCCGTTCGTGCCGAACCTGAACGCCCGTACCGCCGACGGTGACAACTACCGGGTGCTGTGGGGCGTTGCCACCCCGCAGGGCATCAACCCCGCCGGTCTCGCCGAGGGACAAGAGTCCAAGGGCAAGGTCTACTTCGACGTGACGGGCGCCGCTCCGACCACCGTCGTGTACACCGACGGGGACCGCGAGTTGATCAAGTGGCAGGGCACTGAGGCCGCCACCGGTACCGCTCCGGCCGCCGCCCCGGCACGTGGCGCTGCCCCGGCCGCCACCCCGGCTCCGTCCGCTGCCCCCGCCGCCGCTCCTGCTGCCGCGCCGGCAGCAGCTCCGGCCGGCCTCGGTAGCGCCGTCCCCGGCGCCACCCCGGCGGGTGCTGTCCCGGCTGCCGCGGGTGCGCAGCCTCCGGCCGGCACCACCACCGGTCCGGTTCCGGCGGCGACGCCGAATGGTGAGACCCCGGCGGCCACTCCGGCCGGCACCCCGGCTCCGGCCGGCACCCCGGCGGTTGCTCCGGCTCCGGCCGGTACCCCGGGCGCTGAGGCCCCGGCTCCGGCCGGCGCTCAGGTTCCGGCGGGCACCCCGGCCGCGGCCCCGGCAGCCGGCCAGGCTCCGGAAGCTGCTCCGGTCCCCACCGCCGCTGAAAGCGGTCCGGGCACCGCTGCCACCGCCGGTGGCGCCGTCTCGCAGGCTCCGCTGACCCCGGCGCCGGGCCCGGCCCCGGGCCCGAGCCAGGCCATCGCCGGCCAGCCCGCCTCCAGCGCGGGCCAGGGCACCGCGGCCCCGGCCGGCAACCAGCAGGTCGCCCCGGTCACGCCGACCCCGGCACCGGCACCGGCCTCCTAACGGTCGACCATCGAATTGGGGCCAGTCGCGATAATCGCGACTGGCCCCAATTTCTTTGTCTGGCTTGATGTTTGGCGTAACTACATCTGACGGCCGACATCGCCGCCACGCTGCGGCGGCGGAGCCACCGGGGCAACCGGCGCGGGTCCGGCGTTGGACGAACCGGCGCTCGGACCGGTCATCGGCGGCTGGACCGGTGCGGACGTGTGCCGACGGGAGTCGCGCGCCTCCTGCTGAGCCTCGCGGCGGTCCTGCTGGGACTGCCGGTTGTCCTGCTGTTGCTGGCGGTTGTCCTGCTGAGACTGCCGGTCGTTCTGCTGGTTCTCCCGGGCATCCTGCTGCGCCTGACGCTGCTCCGGCGACATGGGCGCACCGCCGCCGGCCGGCCCACCGGGCTGGCCTTCCGCGGGTTCCCCGCCCGGCATGCCGCCTTCCTTGCCGCCGCCCTTACCCATGGCCTGCTGAATCATCTGGCCGAACTGGCCCGCCTGCTGGCCCATCTGGCCCAGGCCACCGCCTTGGCCCGCCATCTGGCCGGCCTGCTGACCCATCTGGCCGAGCTGTCCGAGCATCTGACCCATCTGGCCGACGCCCTCCCCGCCCTTGCTGTCGGCGTTGTCGTACGCCGACTGGGCCATGTCCACTTTGCCGGAGAACATGCCCTCCTTGGCCTGTAGCGAGGCCACATTGGCGGTCATGTCGGCCGCCATGGCCGGCAGGACAGCCGCGATGGTCGCGCTCATGGCGTCCTCGCCGGGCTGGATCATCGGCATCTCGGGCAGCTCGACAGAAGCCGCGTTCCAGCTGATGTTGTCCGGTGTCTGCATCATCGACATCAGAGGTCCCCCCTACTCACCAGTCGTCATCGGTGTCGTCGTCATACGAGCCGTGGTCCAGCGCTTCGGGCACCGCCAATTGGGTGATCCGGCCACCGCCGCCGCCGCCTTCACGGTGCCCCATGCCGCCCATCGCACCCATCGCGCCACCGGCACCAGCGGCGGCGGCGACCGGGGCAAGACCGCCGGCACCCATGCCGCCCGCCGCGCTCGCGGGCATCACCGCGGGTCCGCCCGCGCCGGGACCGACCATCTTGGCCAGGAGCGGCGTCTGCACCGAGGCCGCGCCGACGCCGCCACCGCCGCCGGGCATGCCGCCCTTCATCAAACCCGCTCCGTGGGCAGCCCCCGACCCGCCGGCGAGCGGATGGTTGGAGAACGCGCCGAAGGGCGAGGCACCGAGGCCGGCCTTGCCCTGTCCGCCGCCCTGGAACAGGGACGTCAACTGCTGCAGTGGCTGCGAAAGTTGTTGCAGTGGTTGCATGGCCTGCTGCGGCAACTGACCGAGCATCTGCGGGAGCTGACCGGCCATCTGCATCATCTGGCCCATCATCTGGCCCATCTGATCGCCGCCCTTGCCCGCAGACTCCGCGGTCTTCTGCGCGGTCTGCGCCACCTGCGGCGGCACGCCGGCCGTCGGGATGCTCGGGGGCGCCCCGACGAAGTTGGCCACTTCCGTGGCGCTGGCCGTCACCGCGGCGATGTTCTGAGAGAGGCCCATCTTGATCCGGCTCTGGATCAGCTCCTGCACGTTCGGGAACGGTGCCGCCGACAGCGCCATGCACTCAGCCTGGACTTCCTCGGCGGTCGCGTTGACCAAGTTCTTCGTCTTGACGACCGCGGCCACCATGGACTGCAGCTTGGCGGCGATCGCCGCCGCCTGGGCGCCGTTTGCCTCATGGCCGCCGATGATGGTGCCGGCCTCGCCTGCCGCGGCCAGAGAGGCCGCGCCCTGCCACTGATCGGTGAGTCCCATCAGCTGGCTGGTCTGCTGGGGCACCACTGATCCCGTGATCTTGGTGGCCAGCTTCGTATAGTGGGCGGCCGCTTCTTCGAGCTGTTCCTCGTTGACGTTGGGCCACCCCGGCCCCGTAACCGTCTGCGATCCGAACGGACTGCTGTCCGGCTGAATCCCCATAGACACGGCCCCCTTCCCCAGACATACCGCGTCGGTTCGAGCCTACCGCCCCGACAGGTACCTACCCGACGCAAACTGACGGTGCGGTCGTTTGGGGGATGTCTACGGATTCGGCTGATCCTGCCGGGCGAGCAACCGGGCGTAGCCGGTGCCCATGGCCAGCAGCACGAGGCCGACAACGATGAACACGGACACCCGGAACATGCCGTTCAGGGTCCCGAGATCGAACAGGAACAGCTTGGTCATCGCCGCGGCCACCAGCGCGAGGCCGCCACCGATCGGCAGTGACCGCTGCGCCTTGGGTTGGCGCGCCGCGTATCCGAGCAGCGCGGCCGCCACCGCGATCCACCCGATGGTCGCGACCATGTGGCCGGCAAGGAACCCGCCCTTCACGCCCCCGATCAGCACGCCGGCGGTGACGGTCAGCATGGTGGACGCGTACGCGACGACGACGACCGCACCCGCCCACATCAGCCGGACTTCGTCGTCGTCACGCTTGCCGGCCCACGACCACACGACGGCCACCGCACCGGCCACCGCCAAGAGGCTGGAGACGATGGTGGACACCGCGCTGCGGGTACTCAACTCCACCGCACGGAACAGCAGGTCCGGCGGCGAGTAGCTGAGATAGACGGCGCCGCCGACGGCCCCGAACCCGGCAGCCACCCACCGGGCGATGGCGTCGCGACGCCCAGCGACGGCCACCACGACGGACATCGCGAGCAGCACCGCACCGCCGGTCCGGCCGTCGAACGCCACCAGGACCGCGACCAGCGCGCAGACCGCCGACACCGCCGACCAGATCCGCTGCACCACACCGGCGACGCCGGGCAGCCGGTTGCCTGCCAGCACGACGGCCAGGAAGAGGGCCGCCACCGCGGCGATGATCGACGCGGCGATCGTCGGGCGGAGCACCGTCGAGACGAACAGCACCGGCAGCGCGCCAGCCGCGGTAGCCAGCGCCAGCAGCGAGCGGTTGGTCGTATTGGGCAACAGGATCAGCGCACCCGCGACGGCCAAAACGGCTGCCGCGGCACAAGCGCCCGCAAGTCCGGGATTTCGGTTGGTGCCGAATGACGCCGAGGCCAACGCCACCAGCAGGGGAAATGTGCAGACGCCGGTCCGGGCCACGTACATCGCAACCCAGTCCTTACCGAGTTGCACCGGCAGCGACGCCGCAGACAGCGCGAGCATGAACCCGATCAGCAGCAGCGAGACACCGTCGGCCACCAATGGCGCCAGCACTGCCAGGGGCACCAGCACCAACAGCGCGAGCTGCTGGGAATCCCAGCGCCGGGCCAGCGTCAGGCCGCCGCCGCCGATCACCGCCGCCAGCACCAAACCAACTGGCGCAGAAAGCCATTCATAGATCGTGGTGACGGCAACGACGTCGATGTACGCCGCGGCGATACCGGTTGCGGCCAGCGCGACCGCTCCCACCGTCCCACCGGGCCGCGTCTTCAAGCGCATTGCCCCGGCCACCAGCACCGCCGCGAGCGCCGCGCCGGCGCCCACACGAAACTCGGGCCGCAACAACCCGGCCTGCGCGGCGAGCACCAACAGCAGGGCGACACCGATCAACGTCACCGTGACACCGGCCGCGGCCAGTGCCTTGCCGATCCAGCCGTCGGAGCGCTCGGGGCGCGGCGGCTGCGGGTAAGGCGCAGCCGGCGCTGCGACCGGCACCGTCTGAGTCGGCTGCCAATACTGTTGCGGCGCGGCATATGCGACGGGCTGCGGGGCCGGCTGCTGGCACGCCATCGACCGATCGAGTTCGGTGAGGCACGCCGACACCCATGCCAAATGATGGGACATCGCCGCGACATCCTGCGAGAGTCGGGCAACCATCGCCCGCTGCGGTTCGGTCATGCAGGTCATCATCACCCCGAGCCATTGGAGTTCGGATGAGTAGGACTACCCCCATTGCACAGTTTGCGAGGGGAACTCAGCCCAAGATCAGGCCTGACGTCGGAACGCCGGTGCCGGCGGTGACGAGCACGTGCTCGACATCGGGCACCTGGTTGACGGACGTCCCGCGCAGCTGCCGGACGCCCTCGGCGATGCCGTTCATGCCGTGGATGTAGGCCTCGCCGAGCTGACCACCGTGTGTGTTGATCGGCAGCTTGCCGCCCAGCTCGATCGCGCCGTTCGCGATGAAATCCTTGGCCTCGCCGCGGCCACAGAAGCCGAGCTCTTCGAGCTGGATCAGGGTGTACGGGGTGAAGTGGTCGTACAGGATCGCGGTCTGAATGTCAGTGGGCGTCAAGCCACTCTGACCCCACAACTGCTTGCCCACCAGACCCATCTCGGGCAGGCCGAGCTCGTCGCGGTAGTACGAGTACATCGTGAACTGGTCTTCGCCCGCAGCCTGCGCCGCCGCCTCGACGACGACCGGACGCTGCTTGAGGTCCCTGGCGCGCTCAGGCGTGGTGACGACGATCGCGACGCCGCCGTCGGTCTCCTGGCAGCAGTCCAGCAGGCGCAGCGGCTCGGCGATCCACCGCGAGTTCTGGTGGTCCTCGATGGTGATCGGCTTGCCGTAGAAATGCGCTTTCGGGTTGGTGGCCGCGTGTTTGCGGTCAGCTACCGACACCACACCGAAATCGGCACTGGTGGCGCCGTATTCGTGCATGTACCGCTGCGCGACCATGGCGACCGAGGCCGCCGGGGTGCTCAGCCCGTGCGGGTACGACCAGCTGTACTCGACACCGCGGGAGTCGGCGTTGACGGTCAGACCCGTCATCACCTGGCCGAAGCGGTGCTCCGAGCGCTCGTTGAAAGCGCGGTATGCCACAACGACTTCCGCGATACCGGATGCCACCGCCAACACGGCCTGCTGCACGGTGGCCGCCGCCGCGCCGCCGCCGTAGCCGATCTGGCTGAAGAACTTCAGCTCGCCGATGCCGGTCGAGCGGGCCACCGCGGTCTCCAGGTTGGAGTCCATGGTGAAGGTCACCAGGCCGTCGACGTCCTTGGGCGACAGGCCCGCGTCGTCGAGCGCGTCGGTGACGGCCTCTGCGGCCAGCCGCAGTTCGCTACGACCGGAGTTCTTGGAGAAGTCGGTGGCGCCGATGCCGGCGATGGCCGCCTTACCGGAGATGCTCACTGTGCGGCTCCCATGGTCAGCGTTGAGGTGGCGATGACGTGATCGCCAAGACTGTTGCTGCCCACCACTTTCAGCGTCACCAGGTCACCTTCGACCGCGGTCACTTCGCCGCGGAAGGTGATGGTGTCGTAGGCGTACCAGGGCACCCCGAGGCGCAGCTTGATCGACTTGATGACGGCGTTCGGGCCGGCCCAGTCGGTGACGTAGCGCCCCACCAGACCGGTGTCGGTCAGGATGTTGACGAAAATGTCCTTGGAACCCTTGGCCTGCGCCTTGTCCCGGTCGTGGTGCACGTCCTGGTAGTCCCGGGTGGCGATGGCCGTCGAGACGATGAAGGTCGGGTCACCGTAGATGGAGAGCTCGGGCAGCTTGGTGCCCACGGCGGTGCTCACAGTGGCAGTCACTTTGCGGCCTCCCATGCGTACAGGCTCCACGCCGGACTGACGTCACTGTCCGGGAAGTCCAGGAATGTTGCGCTGACCGGCATTCCGATCTTCACGTCGTCGTGCTCGACGCCGCGCAGCTCACCGAGCATGCGCACACCCTCTTCGAGTTCGACGAGCGCGATGATGAACGGCAGGCTGCGGCCCGGCACCTTCGGTGCGTGGTGCACGACGTAGCTGAACACGGTGCCGCGGCCCGAGGAGACGACGTAGTCGATCGCAGCATCTTTGTCCTGCCAGATCGCAGGCACCGGCGGATGCTGCAGCGACCCGTCGGGCCGCTTCTGGATCCGCAGCTCATGCGCGTTGACGCCGTCCCAGAAGAACTGTGTGTCGCGCGACGACGACGGGCGCATCAGCTTGTCGGGGTCCAGATCGGCTGGGATCGAACCGGTTTCGGCAGCTTCCTTGCCCTGCTTGTTGGCCGGCAGGAACTTCATGATGCGCCAGTCCATGTCCGCGACTTCCTCGTCACCGACGTGCCAGCGGATCTTCTGGTTGACGAAGTAGCCCTCGCCCAGCGCGGTCTGCTTGGGGCCCACCACATCGGTGACCTCGGCGCTGATGCTGACGCTCTCCCCCGGCTGCAGGTAGCGGTGGTAGGTCTGGTCGCAGTTCGTGGCGACGACGCCGACGTATCCCGCGTCGTCGAACAACTTCATGATCCGGGCCAGTGGATCGTCGTCGGAGCGGGTGCGGCCCAAGCCCATCATGGTCCAGACCTGGATCATGGCCGGCGGCGCCACGATGCCGGGGTGGCCGGCGGCCTTGGCGGCGTCCTCGTCGACGTAGATCGGGTTCTTGTCGCCGATCGCGTCTGTCCAGTGGTGAATCATGGGCTGGTTCACCGGATCCCGACTCAGGGTCGGCTTGCTGCGCCCGGCGGCGACGATCTCGTCGATGCCGGCCTGAAGATCAGTCATTGCGGCCTCCCTTGCCGAAGTCGTCGCGATTCGCGCCTGCGCTCATCGGGAAACCCGCGGCACCTTGAGGCCGGATGCGGCGATCATCTCGCGCATGACCTCGTTGACCCCGCCGCCGAAGGTGATGACCAAATTGCGCTTGGCCATCGTGTCCAGCCACTGCAGCACCTTGGCGGTGTGCTTGTCGGCAGGGTTACCGAAGCGGCCGACCAGTTCTTCAGCCAGTCGACTGACTTCCTGAATGCGTTCGGTGGAGAAGACTTTCGTCGCCGCCGCATCGGCGACCGCGATGTTCTCACCGGACGAGGCGACCTGCCAGTTGAGCAGCTCGTTGAGCCGCCAGATGGACTTGATCTGGCCCAACAGCCGCTTGGCCTCCGGGTTGTCCAGCGGGACAACACCATCGGAGCCTGGCGTCGAAGCCCACTTGTGCACCTGCTCGTAGATGCCTGCCACGCGACCCGACGGGCCCAGGCCGACACGCTCATGGTTGAGCTGAGTGGTGATCAGCTTCCAGCCACCGTGCTCCTCACCGACCAGCATGTCGGCGGGCACCCGCACGTCGTTGTAGTACGTCGTATTGGTGTGGTGGGCACCGTCGGACAAGATGATCGGGGTCCACGAGTAACCCGGATCCTTGGTGTCGACGATCAGGATCGAGATGCCCTTGTGCTTCGCCGCGGTCGGATCGGTGCGGCAGGCCAGCCACACGTAGTCGGCGTCATGCGCACCCGTGGTCCACATCTTCTGGCCGTTGACGATGTACTCGTCGCCGTGCCGCACCGCGGTGGTGCGCAGCGACGCCAGGTCGGTGCCGGCCTCGGGCTCGGAGTAGCCGATGGCGAAATGCACATCACCGGAAAGGATTCCGGGCAGGAACTTCTTCTTCTGCTCCTCGGTGCCCAGCAGCTGCAGGGTGGGGCCCACGGTCTGTAACGTGACCATCGGCAGCGGGATGTCCGCCTGGTTGGCCTCGTTGATGAAGATCTGCTGCTCGATGGGGCCGAAGCCCAGGCCGCCGTACTCCTTGGGCCAGCCCACACCGAGCTTGCCGTCGCTGCCCATCCGCTTGATGACGGCGCGGTACGCCTCGTTGTGCCGGTCGGTCTCCATCGCTGCCGCCTCTTCGGGCCTGATCAGCGTCGAAAAGTACTCGCGCAGTTCGGATTGCAGCTTGCGCTGTTCCGGTGTCAGTTCGATGTACATCTCAGGCTCCCACCAGATCGAGACGATGCGACGGACCACCGAGCAACCGAGTCAGGTCCTTGATCGAGGAGTAGTAGCGGTCCATCGGGTAGGTGATGTCCATGCCCATCCCGCCGTGCAGGTGATGGCACAGCCGCATGGCCGGCGGGGCCTGCGAGGTCAGCCAGTAGCCCAGGATTGCCAGATCCTCGGTGGCGTCGAGGCCCTCGGAGAGCCGCCACACCACCGAGGTGGACACCAGATCGATTGTTCGAGAAGCAATGTAGACCTCGGACAGCTGCGCAGCCACGGTCTGGAAGGTGGATAACGGCCGGCCGAACTGCTCACGCGTGGCGGTGTAGTCCGCGGTCAGCCGCAGCGCTCCGGCCACCAGACCGGCACCGAAGGCGCCGATCATGGCCAACACCAGTTCGTTGACGCGGGCGACGGTGGCGCCGGCCAGCACGTCCTCGTCGGCCACCGCGACATCGGCGAATGTCACCGAGTACTCGTCGGAACCGTTGGCGGTCGGGGTCTTGGCGACCGTCACGCCGGCGGCCTTCGGCGACACGACGACCACGCCGTTGTCGGTGGTGACCAGCAGCCACTGCGCCGTTTCGGCGTACGGCACACCGATTTTGGTGCCGTCGAGCTTGCCGCCCGCGTAGCGGGTCGACGGCTTCTCGGGCAGTTGGTTACCGGCCTCGTTGAGCGCTGCGGACAGGACCGCGCCCTCGGCGACGCCCGCCAGATACCGGTCCTGCTGCGCTTCGGTGGCCAGGTCGACCAGCGGCACCAGGGCGAGCCCGATGGTGGCCAGCGCCGGCCCGGTGGTGCCGCGCCGACCGATCTCGGTCAGCGCGGTGGCCGCCTCGAGCAGTCCCAGTCCGTCACCGCCCAACCGGTCCGGCACCGCAAGCGCCACGACGCCACCGGAAACCAGTGCGTCCCAAGTGTTTTCCCGCTCGAGCACGGATGTCACCACATCGGCGACAGCCTGCTGCTCCGGGCTCGGTGTGAAATCCACCCGAATCCTCCTTGATTCGTGTTACCGGCTAAACGGACTCAGTGCTGGACAGGGCACTTGCCCGTGTAGTCAACCTGCCAGTGCTTGATGCCGTTGAGCCAGCCCGACATCAGCCGCTCGGGTTCACCGATGGAGGTCAGGTCCGGCATGTGGTCGGCGATGGCGTTGAACATCAGGTTGATGGTCATGCGCGCCAGGTTGGCGCCGATGCAGTAGTGCGCGCCGGTACCACCGAAGCCGACGTGCTGGTTCGGCGTCCGCATGATGTTGAAGGCGTGCGGGTTCTCGAACACCTCGTCGTCGAAGTTGGCCGAGCGGTACGACATGACGACCCGGTCGCCCTTCTTGATCTTCACGCCACCGAGCTCGGTGTCCTCCAGCGCGGTGCGCTGGAACGCGGTTACCGGTGTGGCCCAACGGACGATCTCGTCAGCGGCCGACTCCGGACGCTCCTTCTTGTACAGCTCCCACTGGTCGGGGTTCTGAGAGAAGGCGATCATGCCGTGGGTGATCGAGTTACGGGTGGTCTCGTTGCCGGCGACGGCCAGCATCACCACAAAGAAGCCGAACTCGTCATCGGAGAGCTTCTCACCCTCGATGTCGGCCTCGATGAGCTGCGTGACGATGTCATCGGTCGGGTTCTTGGCCCGCTCGGCAGCCATGTTCATGGCGTAGGTGATCAGCTCGAACGACGACGCGGCCGGGTCGATGTGGGCGTACTCCGGGTCCTCGCCTGCGGTCATCTCGTTCGACCAGTTGAACAGCTTGTCGCGGTCTGCCTGCGGCACGCCGAGGAGTCCGGCGATGGCCTGCAGCGGCAGCTCGCAGGAGACCTGCTCGACGAAGTCACCGGTGCCCGACGCGGCGGCGGTCTCGGCGATCTTCTGGGCCCGCTCGCTCAGCTCGGCCTGCAGGCGGCCGATGGCACGCGGGGTGAAGCCACGGGAGATGATCTTGCGCAGGCGCGTGTGCTGCGGAGCGTCCATGTTCAGCAGGACGGCGCGCTGCACGTCAACGGCGTCACGGGTCATCGCCTGCGGCCACACCGGAATGGCACCGTCGGGCGCGCTGCCGAAGATGTCGTTGCGCTTCGAGACCTCTTTGACGTCGTCGTAGCGGGTGACGATCCAGTAGCCCTTGTCGCCGAAGCCGCCGGTGCCGCCGGGTACGTCAACCCAGTGCACCGGTTCGGACTTGCGGAGCTCCGCGAGCTCCTCGACAGGCAGCCGCTCCAGGTTGAGGTTCGCGTCCAGCAAGTCGAGATCGGACGGGATCGGGCAGGGCATGGTGTCTCCTTGGGGAATCCAACGCCTCAGAACAGGGTTCTGAGACAAATCCTTCTAGTTCCTGTTGCGACCATTGAAACACGCCTTCACCGCAGATAAAAGGCACGTACTGATCATTGCTTGTCAGAGTAATGAAACGTGTTCTAGCCTGAGCTCATGGGTAATCCTGTCATCGTTGAAGCCACTCGTAGCCCCATCGGCAAGCGGGGTGGCTGGCTGTCCGGCCTGCACGCGACCGAACTTCTGGGCGCCACACAGAAGGCGCTCGTCGAGAAGGCCGGGCTGGACGCCGGCGACGTCGAGCAGCTCATCGGCGGCTGCGTCACGCAGTACGGCGAGCAGGGCAACAACATCACCCGGCAGTCCTGGCTGGTCGCCGGATTGCCCGAGCATGTCGGCGCCACCACCATCGACTGCCAGTGCGGCAGCGCCCAGCAGGCCAACCACCTCATCGCGGGCCTCATCGCCACCGGCGCCATCGATATCGGCATCGCCTGCGGCATCGAGGCCATGAGCCGGGTGCCCCTGGGCGCCAACGGCGGTGGCGCCCGCGCCGCGTCCTGGGACATCGACCTGCCCAACCAGTTCGAGGCTGCCGAGCGCATCGCGGGCCGCCGGGGCATCACCCGCGCCGACATCGACGCGCTGGGCTTCGCTTCGCAGGCCAAGGCCAAGCAGGCCTGGGCCGAAGGCCGCTTCGACCGCGAGATCTCGCCGATCGAGGCGCCGGTCATCGACGAGAACAAGCAGCCGACCGCGGAGCTCAATCTGGTCAGCCGCGACCAGGGCCTGCGCGACACCACCTTGGAGGGCCTGGCGTCGCTGAAGCCGGTCATCGAGGGCGGCATCCACACCGCCGGCACCTCGTCGCAGATTTCCGACGGCGCGGCCGCGGTGCTGTGGATGGACGAGTCCGTGGCAAAAGCGCGGGGCTATACCCCCCGCGCCCGGATCATCGCGCAGGCCAACGTCGGCGCCGAGACCTACTACCACCTGGACGGCCCGGTGCAGTCGACCGCCAAGGTGCTCGAGAAGGCGCGCATGTCGATGGCCGACATCGACCTGGTCGAGATCAACGAAGCGTTCGCGTCGGTCGTGCTGTCCTGGGCGCAGGTGCACAAGGCCGACATGGATAAGGTCAACGTCAACGGCGGTGCGATCGCGCTGGGCCACCCGGTCGGTTCCACCGGCTCGCGGCTCATCACGACCGCGCTGCACGAGCTGGAACGGACCGGCAAGTCGACGGCGCTGATCACGATGTGCGCCGGCGGTGCGCTGTCCACCGGCACGATCATCGAGCGCATCTAAACCGAGGAGCAGAGTCGCCACCATGGCCGACGGGGAAATGAGCGACAAGCAGCTGAAGGTCCTGAATTCCAGAGGAATGCAGGTCGGCTTCAAGTGGATGTCGCGGATCAACACCTGGGCATTTCGGGCCACCGACGGCCGGATCGGCGCCAAGTGGCGCCTGGGTTCCAAGCCCGTCGCCACGCCCCCGCCCGTCGGGATCCTGACCACGATCGGCCGCAAATCGGGCGAGCCCCGCGACAGCCCGCTGCTGTACCTGCGTGAAGGCGACCGGATCGTCGTCGTGGCCTCACAGGGTGGCCGCGACACCCACCCGATGTGGTACCTGAACCTGGTTGCCAACCCGAAGGTGAAGTTCCAGGTGCGCGGCGAAAAGCTGCAACTGACCGCTCGTGAGGCCACCGATGCCGAACGTGACGAGTACTGGCCCAAGCTCGACGCCATGTATCCCGACTTCGTCGATTACCGCTCACACACGGATCGGAAGATTCCGATCATCCTGCTCGACCCGTCCTGAGCACAGACCGGAGAACTCCCCTGGCACGCACGTCGCGCCGGGGGAGTTTTCGGATCCCGGACTGAACCCACCAGGCCTGGCAATCGTGGTGCAGGAGGGGGCTCTCACGATCGGAGAAATCTCATGAAGCGCTCCACCATCCTGCCTTGCGTGGTCACCGCATTTGTCGCGCTGTCGCCCGCCGGCGTGGCACTCGCCGACAACCCCCACGCTCCCGGCACCACGGGCCAGCCAGGCAAGGAGGCCAGCGACAACCCGGCCCTGAAACCGCCAGGCTTCAGCAGCCAGGGTTTCGCCAACGCGGAGCAGCATTACGCGGGCAGCGAATTGAATCCGAACCGGGGCAACACCGAGAAAGCCGTCAGCCAATACGACGTCGCCGGCTTCCAATGGGAGCAGCATCACCCGGCAGGGTAGGCACGGCACCGCTGGTCCGCCAGCAAAGTTCTCCAGTTAATTGACGGAACAGACTAGACAGATTCATAGATGTGTACATAGTGTGGCCCTGCACACATCCAGGGCAACACTATGGAGCCGTCTATGTCATCCATGTTCCGTCGAGGGTTGTCGCACAGCCGAACATTCAAGCGCGGAGCACGAGGCGCGGCGGTGCTGGTCGCCGCCGTGTTCATGTTCCTCACCTCGGCCTTCTCGGCCTGGGCTGCAACCAACATCACCATCACGTTCGTCCGTCACGGCGAATCCGCGGGCAATGCCTCGGGCCTCATCGACACCAAGATCCCGGGCCCTGACCTGACCGCGACAGGTCACACACAGGCCCAGACCGTGGCCGGCGTCCTCGCCAATGACGGCCTGGCGCACGACGCCATCTTCGCCTCGGACATGGTGCGCACCCAGCAGACTGCGGCGCCGTACGCCACCGCGACCGGCATGCCGGTGACGGTGCTGAGTGGCCTCCACGAGGTCCAGGCCGGCATCTTCGAAGGCCAGTCACAGAACTCCGGCTTCGCCCGCATCCTCTACGCCCTGATCCCGCTGTCCTGGGCCACCGGCAACCTCCTGATGCCGATGCCCGGTTCACCCGACGCCAACGGC
Organism: Mycobacterium sp. HM-7; assembly: GCF_053852335.1. Taxonomy (NCBI): domain Bacteria; kingdom Bacillati; phylum Actinomycetota; class Actinomycetes; order Mycobacteriales; family Mycobacteriaceae; genus Mycobacterium; species Mycobacterium sp. HM-7. The sequence goes on from NZ_CM132657.1 coordinate 5,355,462, forward strand.
GCGGTCTTCCAGGACCGGTTCAACGGCGCGGTCGACGACATCTATGCCAGCGGCGCGCAGAACCCGGTCGCATTCGCCCACGGTATGTCGATCATGGCGTGGACCCTGATGAACGTGCAGAACCCCGACCTCACCCTGATGCTGAAGCACCCGCTGGGCAACACCGACATCGTCACCGTGACGGGCAACCCCGAGGACGGCTGGACCCTGGAGGACTGGGGCGGTATCGCCGTCACGCAGAACCCGGCCCTGCCCACGAAGCTGTTCGTCAATGTCCGCGACACCGTCAAGGTGCCGCAGATGGCGCTCTACAACGTGGCGAAGGCCCTCCGCAGCGGCAATATCGCCAACGTCGCCACGGCCATTCGCGACGGCGCGTTCGACACCGTCAAGGCCGTGGTGAACCTCCCGGTCAACGTGGTCAAGAGCGTCGTGAAATCCGTCCAGACCGGCACCGTGTTCAAGGCGGCGCCCCCGCCGGCACCGGTGCAGGCCGTCACCCCGAACGCCATCGCGGCGAAGGGCACCGACAGCATTGCCAAGCCCGCGGTGACGCCGACGATCGCCAAGCAGGTCTCCGCCCTGAAGCCTGCCGCCACCGGCACCAAGGGCAGGACCGTCAAGGCCGTTGAGGGGAGCAACGCCTCACAGGTCGACAGCACCAAGGCCGAGGACGCGACAGCGGGAGACACCAAGGCCGACGACAAGGGCACCAAGGTCAAGAAGGACAAGTCGAAGGACCAGGCCGACAGGGCTGACAAGCCCAAGGTCGAGAAGCCGAAGAAGGCCGAAAAGCCCAAGAAGGCAGCGAAGGCCGAGGCCGCCAAGTAGTTGAATCAAAAGAACTCCCCCAGAACGAGTTTCGTTCTGGGGGAGTTTTTCTTTCGGCGACGGAATCAGTGGCCGGGCCACGGTGGTTGTCGTTGGTATGCCAACCGGAGTTGTGCTGGACCCTGACCGTAGTTCCGCCAACCACGTCGCTGCCGCGATCGACCAGGCCCGCCGTGCCTACGACGCCGGCGTGAGCCAAGTGTGGATAGCCCAGCAGTTCGACCATGACGCCATCTCGCTGGCGGGATATGTCGGTGCCGCAGTGCCAGGCCTTGCCGTCGGCACTTTTGTCGTACCGATCAACCCACGTCATCCTCTGACGCTTGCCTCCCAAGCCCTGACCGCCCAGGCGGCTACCGGCGGGAATTTCAGCCTCGGCCTTGGTTTGGGCGCGCACGGTCCCGAGCAGGTGGCGTTCGGTACAGCGTGGCCGAACACCATCGGCCGCCTGCGCGAACACCTGCAGGTGCTCCGATCGATCCTGGACACCGGCACCGTCGACTTCCACGGTGACGAGTTCACCGCCGCTCCGCAGTTTCCGGTGACGGTGGCCGGCGGCACTCCCCTGCCGGTGTACGTCGCGGCCATGGGGCCCAAGGCGTTACGCGTGACGGGGGAATTGGCGGACGGCACCCTGCCCTATCTGGCGGGGCCGCGCACCATCGAGGAATTCATCGCGCCGACCATCAGCGCAGCAGCCGGCGCGGCCGGCAGGCCCACGCCGAAAGTCATCGCCGCGGTACCCGTCCTGGTGACCGACGATGTCGACGAGGGCCGCGCCCGCGCCGGCGAGGCCCTCGAGTTCTACGCCACCATCCCGTCGTACGCGCGGGTGATCGAGCGGGAAGGCGTGGACTCGGTCATCGACCTCGCGGCGGTCGGCACCGCCGCGCAGGTGTCCGCCCAACTGCGCCGCTACCTCGCAGCGGGAGCGACAGATATCGTGCTCAGTCCCCTCGTACGCACGGGTGTCGCAGCGCTGGAACCGATCTGGGATGTCGCCGCGGCATTGTGAGCGCGGCCGGCCGCGGGCAGATGCGACCGGTCACATCACCGTGAAAACCGTTGACGGCGTTGCCGGATGAGTAGGAGAACAAGACAGACCGAAGCCAGGACGCCGACGGCGAGTGCGAATCCGATACCTGCGCTACGCAGTCCCCAGTGATCGGCGGCGAGGCCTTCTCCGACAACTGGTAGTGAAATGGCAATGTAGGCCACGACGAACAGCAGCGAACTGGTCTCGGCGCGACGATCTGCCGGCGTGACGTCAGTGACGGCGGCCAGACCGCGGCTGAACGTGATGCCTTGTCCGACACCGGAAATGACTGCGGCGCTGACGAGACCGGGCAATGAGGAGGTGACAAGCGTCGCGGTCAGCGCGAGCATGCCTGTCAGCAGTGTCGTGCAGCCGATGGCCAGCGCTACCGGGCCCGGCAGTCGCGTCACCGCAACCTGCGCCACCGCTGAGGCGAAGAACGCACAGCTGACGATCAGCCCGGCCGCTGCATGGTTGCCGATGCCGATCATGGTGACAAGGATCGACGGTGCAAGCGCTGCGAACAGTCCGACGGACGCAAAGCCCGCGAAAACGCCCATTGCCGAAACGGTGAACGTACCCCGCACCTGTGCAGGAAGTCTCAGCCGTTGCATCCCGAAATTCGCGGCCTGGGATGATGTTTCGGGGACAAGGAACACCGCGATGCCTGCCAGGACCACCAACACCAGGTGCACCCCGAATGCCAAATGCAGCGGCTGCGGCCCATATTGGACGAGTAAACCCGCCAACAACGGACCTGCGCCGAGCCCGCCCACATTGGCCACGGTCGCGATCGCCGGAGCCCTGGTCCGCCATTTCAGGGGTACCGCCTCGATGACTGCCACCGTGGCTGTGCCAGTGCAGACGCCGGCCGAGAGTCCCGACACAAGACGAGCGGCCATCAGCTCCAGCACCGAATGAGCAGTGAGAAACATCGCGGCGCTCGCGATGGCAAGTACCACAGCGGCCAGCAGGAGTGGACGACGACCGATCGCGTCGGACCACCGACCGCAAACCAACAGCGCGGCCAGCACGCCACCGGCATACGTCGCATAGATCAGCGTGGTGGTGAGTACGCTGAAGTGCATGGCGTCCGCGTACAGCGCATACATCGGGGTCGGCAGTGTCGTGCCGGCCATGACCGTCGCGAACGCATAGACCAACAGCATCGTGGTCGCGCCACCGGTGGGCATCCGACCCCGCCATCGCAGCGCACCGGCGTCATCGAAATCTGTTGGGCGAATCAGGTTTTGGCCGGACACCGCACTTGCCCCCTGGCCACCGATCACGACCGGTCCGGCCGTGGTGACGTGGCGCGCTCGACTGCCGATTGCGGCGTCATTTCGCGTACGGCATCGCTGATCGCGTCGACGATGTTGTGGATTGCGATGTGACCGATGTAGCCGTCCGGGCGAATCAGGATCAGGGTGTCCTTGCTGAGGCCGTAGATCCGTGCGAAATCTCCTGTCGCGTCGACGAACGCACGGTCCGTGCGGTCACCGTCGCCTTCGGCGTCGATGTTGATTCGCGCAAGTGCTGCGCCAGTAGCGGGCCATTCGAGTGCTGCCAGCGCAGCGGAGGCGTGCGCACCGTAGGCCAGTGCCGTGAAGTGGGGGCCGCGAAAGACGTCGAACAATCGCACGCGATCACCATCCGGGGCAACGAGGTCCGCGTTCGGTGCGCGGTCACCGGCGCGCAATGTCGTCGTGCGGTCGGCGGCCAGCGGCGCCAGCGGGCCGCCGTGATACGTGAGCCCGAGCTGCTTTTCGTCCTTGCCGCGCCGGAAGCTGGACGGGTCGAACTTGGCCATTCCTTCGTACTTCTTGGTCGAGAGCCCGAGCACACCGGCAGCGATCGGTTGACGTTCCTGTTCATAGGTGTCCAGCAGCCGTTCGTCAGCACCGGCGAGGACCTGCCCGATTTTCCAGCCCAAGTTGTAGGCGTCACCGATACCGGTGTTGAGCCCCTGGGCACCGGCGGGCGTGTGAACGTGCGCGGCGTCGCCGGCCAGCAGCACGCGGCCGCGGCGATAGTGTTCTGCGAGGCGAATGTTGGGACGAAATACCGACTGCCACTGGGGCGCATGCAGGCTGAGGCGCGTGTTGTGAGTATGGGCTCGGATACGCGCGTTGAGCTGGGCCAGGTCTTGGGGCGGTTGTTCGTCGGGCGCGAGCCGGATCATCCACTGGAACTTGTCGCTGTGCGGCAGCGGGCACGCACCGATGAAGCGGCCCTTGATACCCGGCCACACGTGCCAGTACTTACGGGATAACCCGCCCGAGACAGCCGCATCGACGATGAGAATGCGGTCGGCCTCGTCCGTGGTGCCGCCGAACTCGACGCCGAGGATCTTGCGGACGCGGCTGCTGCCGCCGTCAGCACCGACGACGTAGCGCGCACTGATGGCGTCAGCGCCATCCGGGGTCGCCAACTGAGCAGTGACATGGCTGCCGTGGTCGGTGAATTCCACGAGTTCGGTACCGAAATGAACTTGCCCACCCAGAGATTCGAATCGGGCATGGAGCGCGCGGTCTGTTCGGTGTTGCGGGACGAGCCACGTGTCGGGGTAAGGAACGTCGGGCCCGCGTCGGCCTTTGGCCATCATGCGCAAAGGGATGGTGACCGGACCGAGGTGGACTCCCATCGGCGGGTAGAGGGCGCCTTGGTCGACGATGTCGGCAAGCGCGCCCAAATCGTCGAAGACCTCGAGGGTGCGCGGTTGAACGCCTTTCGCGCGTGAACCGTCGAAGGCATGCGGAGCTTTGTCGACGAGGTGCACCGCGACACCGCGGCGGGCGAGGTCGATCGCCAGGGTGGTCCCCGCCGGGCCGGCGCCGACGATCAGGACATCGGTGGTGATGGTGGTCATGGGTTGAGCCGATCTGTGTGGAAGGTGTCGTAGAACGCCGCCAGTTGCTCGGCGACGAGGGCGGGACGCTCGAAGGGAGCCATGTGACCGCAGTCGTCGATGACGTGGTACCGCTCCGGCTGCAGCAGGGCACAGACCTCAGCCGCATTGGTGATGGGGGTGACGTGATCGTCGCAGCCCCAGATCAGCTGTTTGGGCAACGGCAACGTCCCGGTGTGCCGGTACAGGCCGGCCTGGTCGAAGAGCGAAAAGTGTTGCAGGGTTTCGAAGAACGCGTAGATCGAGCCTTCGTATCGGTATGCCTCACCGACCATGCTCGCCAATGCCGCCGCGCGGTTCGGATCCGCAACATTGTGGCCGAGATGCCGCTGCAGGAGGCGGCGCCCGAAGTACTTGGCTAGCACTCCGGCCAGGGCGTCGTTGGCCAGCAACAGCTTCTGAGCCCGCGGTCGGCCGCCGAGGCCCGCCGGGCCGATCAGCGTCAATGTGGCGGTGCTGGAAAGGTATTGGCTCACGTAGTCCATCGCGATGAGCGCACCCATGGACGTGCCCACGACGTGGCAGGGAGTGGGTACGGCGAGACTCTCGACGAGTTCGCGGAGTTGGCGAACGAACAGCGCCTGGCCATAGCGGGCCACGACCCGGTCTGAATATCCTCGGCCGTATCCGCTGTACGCCAACGTCCGGAAACCGTGGGAATGCAGCTCGGCTGCCATCTCGTCCCAGTAGAACAACGGAATGGTCAGTCCACCGGCGAGGACCACGACCTCGCCGTCGGCCGGTCCGGTCAACTCGTAATGGGTGACCCCATCGGATAATTGGAGGTAGCTCCCACGCAGACCACGCCGGCTCGCGGCATCGATCCTGCGGTCTTCTCCGGCTGCTACGAAGTACTTCATGCGGATTCCTATGCAGTGAGGGTTTGCCAGAACTCGGTGATCGCCTCGGCCACCCATTCAGGGTCTTCTTCGGGCAGCAGATGGCCGCCGTCGGGATGTACCTTCTCCACGCTGCCGGAGATGTCACGAGCAAAGTGCTGGCCATCCATGGTGGCGCTGCGCAACACGAGAGTCGGCACCCTGATGGCGGGAACCTCTGCGCTGCGGTCGAGTTGTGCGGTGGTGAGGAAGTCCACGAACGCCGCCCGGTTGCCGGGCCGGTTCCACAACCGGTGCGCGCGCTCCACCATCGCGTCATCGACGATGTGGGAGTTGGGCCCGACGGCTTGCCGCAGACTCCGCGCAACGGCGAGGCGTGGCATGAAACTGCGCAGCAGCCGGCCGGCAATTGGGTTGCGCGCGAGTGCCATTCCGGCCGGCAGCGCCTTGTCGGGGTAGCCGGTGGCGTTGATCAAGACCAGGCCCGCCAAGCACACGCGGTCACAGTGATCGAGGGCAAAGTTCCAGGCGATGTTGCCACCCAACGAGTTACCCGCCACGACGCATCGATCGACGCTGATGGCTTCCAAGAACCGGGCAACGGTCGCGGCATAAGCGACAACGCGATAGTCGCGGTCGGGCCGCGGCCCGGTTACCCCGAAACCCGGCAGGTCCGGGCGGATGACGTCGAAGGATGCCTGCAGTCGCTGCGCCAGGGGCTCGACGCCGTACAGCGAGGAAGCGCTGCCGTGGAGCAGTACCACCGTTGGGCCGCTCCCCGATCGTTTGTAGTGAATCCGCATGCCGTCGACGACGACGAACTCGGAGTCCGGGTGCACATCGATGTCCGCAACGTTCATAATGGATACAGTGTTGCCGTTATTGTGGGCGGTGTCAAGGGTGGTCATACTGAGCCCTGTGCGAACGCCAACTCCAAACCCGGAGCCCACGCAGCAGAACCGACGATCCAGGGGACGCCCACCGCTGCCGCTGGAGCGGATCATCGCTGCCGCCGTCGCGCTCCTCGACGAGGACGGCGCCGACGCCCTGTCCATGCGCAACCTGGCCCAGCGTCTCGATTCGGGCACAGCGACGTTGTACCGACACTTCACCGGCCGGGCCCAGCTCGTCGCCCGGGTCGTCGACAGCGTCCTGGCCGAAGCTCATGTAGACGATGAGGCGCTCGCCGGCATGGCCTGGCAAGAGGCGTGCGAACTGTTGGCGCGCAGCCTGTTTGACGTATTCCGACGCCACCCCAACGTCGCGCCGCTACTGGTCGAGCAGATTCCGACAGGACCCAATGCGATGGTTCAGCGCGAGCAGTCGATCGCGCTGCTGCTCAGATCAGGATTCCCGCCGGCCATGGCCGCACAGGCCTGCGCCACGCTCGCACGCTATGTGCTGGGGTTCGCGACACAACTACCCTCGGCGAGCTCCGATACGGCGGATGACAACGAAGTGTGGGAGCGCCTGGACCCTCAGACACTTCCCGCGATCGCCAGCGTGGCCGAGCACCTGCCCGTCCCTCTCGAGCAGGAGTTCGAGTTCGGCCTCGCCCTCCTGATCGCCGGCTTGAGCCAGCTCGCGCGCCCCGCCGGCAGCCATTGACGCCAGGCTGAAATAACGGATACGCTGTATCCGTTATTGAGCAGCCGGCAGTTTGACCCGTCGCCGACTTGCCAGCAAGAGCGTGACAGGAGACGAACGATGGCGCGAATACTGTTGCGCGGCGCGCGAGTAGTGACCATGGCACCCGATCGCCCGGACAGCGAGGCCGCGGACATCCTCATCGAGGGAGATCGGATCGCGGCGATCGGCGAGCGCCTCGACCCGGCCGGCGCCGAAGTCGTCGAACTCACCGACCGCATCGTGATCCCCGGCCTCGTCAACGCCCACCTACACACCTGGCAGAGCGCGCTACGGTTCGCCGGCGGCGACTGGTCGCTGTTGGAGTACCTGGCCCACACTCACGGGCACGTCGCCCGCCGATACACCCCAGACGACATGCACATCGGGACACTCGCCGGGGCGTTGAACCAAATCAATTGCGGTACAACGACAGTAGGCGACTGGTGTCACAACTGCCTGACGCCCGACCACGCCGACGCTGCGATCGACGCACTGAACGCCGCGGGAATCCGGGCGGTCTTCTTTCACGGCACACCGCACGGCGGCCCGGCGAAACCGCATGACACGCGCGAAGTCGATCGACTGATCCACGGCCCCCTTGCCACCTCCAGACTCCTCACCCCGGGCATGGCGATCAAGGGCCCTCAGCTGTCGGCACCCGGCACAGTCATTGCCGACCTGACCGCCGCCGTCGAGCGCGGCGTGATCGCATCGATGCACCAGAGCGCCGGCGGACCTGCACCGGCCTGGAATGCCGTTGGCGCAGCGGGCTTGTGGGGGCCGCACGCCAACATCGTGCACGGCACCGGCCTGACCGACGAATGGGTCAAGAGGCTCGCCGATACTGGAGCCAGTTTCACCTCAACACCCGAAAATGAACTCGGGCAAGGACATTGCACGACGATCACCGAACAGTTGCTGCGGGCCGGGGCGGCGCCATCGCTGGGTACGGACACCGAAACCGCGGTCTCCGGTGAAGTTCTCACCGCAGCCCGGATCACCTTGGCCCGGCACCGCGGACTGGTCCATGACCAGGAGCTGCGGCGGACCGGACTGAGCGCGCCGACGGTCGCACCAACCAGCAAGCAGGCCCTGTCCTGGGCAACCGTGCACGGCGCACGCGCCCTCGGGCTCGCCGACCGTATCGGCTACCTCGCGCCTGGCATGCAAGCCGACCTGGTCGTCATCGACGCCCGGGCACTCAACCTGTGGCCGGCCCATGACGCGATCGCCGCGGCCTTGCACGCCAGTACCGCGAATATCGAAGCGGTCATGATCGCCGGAAATTGGCGCAAACGCCGCCACACGCTGGTCGACACGGACGTCGACGGCGTCAGAGACCAACTGCAGCACTCGGGCGAACGATTCAGTCGCAAGCTCCGTGCCACCGGGCCGGTGGCCACCACCCGGCGCCGCGTGGTGCGCACCGTCGTGCGCCGGCACCTCCGTCGCCAATCGCGCTCCGGCAGCGCGTTGCCGCCGACGTCCATCGAAGCGCCGCATTAAACGAAGCGTCCCCACAACATGATTCGTTGTGGGGACGCTTTTGCGATCGAAACGGTTACGAGCCGTAAACCGGCACCGCGGGACGCGCCTTGGCAAGCAGATCAGCGACCACGGGCCCCAACTCGGCCGGGTCCCACTTGGCACCCTTGTCGATCTCGGGGCCGTGCGCCCAGCCCTCAGCGATGCGAATCTTGCCGCCCTCGATCTCGAACGTCTTGCCGGTGACATCGCGCGACTCGACGCTGCCCAGCCACACCACCAGCGGGGAGATGTTCTCCGCTGCCATGGCATCGAAGGCCTGGTCCTGAGTGGCCATCATGTCGGCGAAGACGGTCTCGGTCATGCGAGTGCGGGCCGACGGCGCGATGGCGTTGGCGGTGACGCCGTAACGGCCCATCTCGGTCGCGGCGACCAGCGTCAGCGCGGCGATGCCGGCCTTGGAGGCGCTGTAGGTGGCCTGGCCGACGCTGCCCTGCAGGCCCGCGCCCGAGCTGGTGTTGATGATGCGCGCGTCTACCGTCTCGCCGGCCTTGGACTTGGCCCGCCAGTACGCCGCGGCGTGCTTCATGGTCGCGAAGTGACCCTTGAGGTGGACGGCGGTGACGGCGTCGAATTCCTCTTCGGTGGCGTTGGCGAACATGCGGTCGCGGACGATGCCGGCGTTGTTCACCAGCACGTCGAGGGTCCCGTAAGTGTCGACGGCCTGCTGGATCAAGGCCTCGGCCTGGCCCCAGTCGGCGACGTTCGAGCCGTTGGCCACGGCCTCGCCGCCGGCCGCGACGATCTCGTCGACCACGTTCTGCGCGGCGCTGCCGCCACCGGCGGGCGAACCGTCCAGGCCGACACCGATGTCGTTGACCACGACGCGCGCACCTTCGGCGGCGAACGCGAGCGCGTGCTCACGCCCGATTCCGCCGCCGGCACCCGTCACGATGACCACACGGCCGTCGAGCAATCCCATTGTCGTATCTCCTTATTTGTTGGCGCTTGACGTTTCCAGGTACTGCGGCGGCTCGCCGCCACCATGCACTTCGAGGGACGCGCCACTGACGTACGACGCGGCCTCGGAGGCCAAAAATGCTGCGGCCCAGCCGATGTCGGCCGGCTTGGCCAGCCGTTTCAGCGGCACCGTCGCAGCCACGGCGGCAACCGACTCGGCATCGCCGTAGAACAGTTCGGACTGCTCGGTCTCGACCATGCCGACGATCACGGAATTGACCCGGACCTTGGGTGACCATTCGACGGCGAGCGTCGTGGTGAGGCTGTCGATGCCGGCTTTGGCGGCGCCGTAGGCACCGGTGCCCGGCGTCGGCCGGTGCGCGCTGACGCTGGAGATGTTGACGATCACGCCGCCTTGTTCCTGTTGCTGCATCACCGCGTTGGCGTGGGTCGAAACCAGCAGCGGCGCAATCAGGTTGAGCTCGATGATCTTGGTGCTGAATTTGGCCGACGCATCAGCTGCCATCGCGAACGGCGAGCCACCGGCATTGTTGACGACGACGTCCAGCCGGCCGTGCTTGGCGACGATGGCGTCGATCATCGCCTTGACCGCGTCGTCGTCGCGGACGTCGCAGGCGTGGAACTCGTAGGGCAGCCCCTCGACCTCGCGCCGCGCGCAGGTGATGACGGTGGCGCCCTGCTCGGCGAACACCGCGCTGATGCCGGCGCCGACGCCGCGTACACCACCGGTGACCAGCACCACGCGACCGGTCAGTTGCAGATTGATTCCAGCAGTCACTGTGCTAGCGTACCAAGCAAGTGCTTGCTTAGGTACCCGTCCCCCAGGAAGTGACTGATGACCATCACCACCAAGACAGTCGAACCGGGCATCGTCTCGGTCACCGTGAACTACCCGCCGGTCAACGCCATCCCCTCGGCCGGTTGGTTCGAGCTGGCTGACCAGGTCACCGCGGCCGGACGCGACAAGAGCACCCACGTGGTGATCCTTCGGGCTGAGGGACGTGGCTTCAACGCCGGCGTCGACATCAAGGAAATGCAGAACACCGAGGGCTTCGGCGCGCTGATCGACGCCAACCGCGGCTGCTACGAGGCGTTCCGTGCGGTGTACGAATGCCAGGTCCCGGTCATCGCGGCGGTCAACGGCTTCTGTGTGGGTGGCGGCATCGGTCTGGTCGGCAACTCGGACGTCATCGTCGCTTCCGACGATGCCAAGTTCGGTCTGCCCGAGGTCGAGCGCGGCGCCCTGGGCGCGGCGACCCACCTGTCCCGCCTGGTCCCGCAGCACATGATGCGCCGACTGTTCTTCACCGCCGCCACCGTGCCCGCGACGACGCTGCAGCACTTCGGTTCCATCCACGAGGTCGTGCCGCGCGAGGAACTGGACGAGGCCGCACTGCGCGTCGCCCGCGACATCGCGTCGAAGGACACCCGCGTGATCCGCGCCGCCAAGGAGGCGCTGAACTTCATCGACGTGCAGCCCGTCAACGCGCGCTACCGCATGGAGCAGGGCTTCACCTTCGAACTGAATCTGTCCGGCGTGTCCGACGAGCACCGCGACGAGTTCGCGGGGACCAACAAGGGAGCTGCGAAATAATGGCAGACAAGACAACAACTCTCGATGCGGCAGTAGCCGAGATCGAAAGCGGCATGACCATCGGCATCGGCGGCTGGGGTTCCCGCCGCAAGCCGATGGCCTTCATCCGCGCCCTGCTGCGCACTGACGTCACCGACCTGACCGTCGTCACCTACGGCGGTCCGGATCTCGGATTGCTGTGTGCCGCAGGCAAGGTCAAGCGCGTCTACTACGGCTTCGTGTCGCTGGACTCGCCGCCGTTCTACGACCCGTGGTTCGCGCGCCGCCGCATGGAAGGCGCCATCGAGGCCCGCGAGATGGACGAGGGCATGCTGCGCTGCGGCCTGCAGGCGGCCGCACAGCGGTTGCCGTTCCTGCCGATCCGCGCCGGCCTCGGCAGCGACGTCCGCACGTTCTGGGGTGACGAGCTCAAGACCGTCAAGTCTCCCTACGGCGACGAAGAGCTCATCGCCATGCCGGCGCTGAACCTCGACGCCGCGTTCGTGCACATGAACCTCGGTGACGTGAAGGGCAACGCCGCGTACACCGGCATCGACCCCTACTTCGACGACCTGTTCCTGATGTCGGCCAAGCGCCGGCACCTGTCGGTCGAGAAGATTGTCTCCACCGAAGAGCTCGTGAACTCGGTTGTGCCGCAGCAGCAGGTCATCAACCGCATGATGGTCGACACCGTCGTCGAGGCCCCGAACGGCGCGCACTTCACCACCAACGAGCCCGACTACCGGCGCGACGAGAAGTTCCAGCGTCACTACGCCGAAGCCGCCGGCTCGGAAGAGACGTGGGCCGAGTTCGTCAAGACCTACCTGTCCGGAACCGAAGCCGACTACCAGGCCGCGGTCCGTAAGTTCGCCGAGGCCCAGAAGGAGACAGCCAAATGAGTGACGCAACCCGCTCCGAAATCTGTGCCGTCGCCTGCGCCGAATTGTTCCGTGACGCAGGGGAAATCATGGCCAGCCCCATGACGACCGTCGTACAGATCGGTGCCCGCCTGGCCCGGCTGACGTTCTCCCCCGACATCGTGATCACCGACGGTGAGGCCCGCATGCTGGCCGACACCCCGGCGATCGGCGCCCCGTTCGCCGTCGAGGGCTGGATGCCGTTCAACCGCGTTTTCGAGACGCTGGCCTGGGGCCGTCGCCATGTGGTCATGGGCGCCAACCAGATCGACCGTTACGGCAACCAGAACCTGTCGGCCTTCGGCCCGATCCAGCAGCCGACCCGCCAGATGTTCGGTGTGCGCGGCGCGCCCGGCAACAGCATCAACCACGCGACGAGTTACTTCGTGGGCAATCACACCAAGCGCGTGTTCGCCGAGTCGGTCGACATCGTCTCCGGAATCGGTTGGGACAAGGTCGATCCGGCCAACCCCGCGTACCGTTTCCTGAACGTCTACCAGGTGGTCTCGAACCTCGGCGTGTTCGACTTCAACGGCCCCGAGCACCAGATGCGGGCGGTATCGCTGCACCCGGGTGTGACGGCCGACGAGGTCGCCGACAACACCTCGTTCGAGGTGCACGGCCTGGCCGCCGCCGGCGAGACCCGCGTGCCGACGGCTGAGGAACTGCAGCTGCTGCGCGAAGTGATCGACCCGAAGTCGCTGCGGGACAAAGAGGTCAAGGCCTAGGCATGTCCAAGCTGAAGACCCCGCTGACCGAGCTGGTCGGCATCGAGTACCCGGTCGTGCAGACCGGCATGGGCTGGGTGGCCGGAGCGCGCTTGGTCGCGGCCACCTCCAACGCCGGTGGTCTCGGCATCCTGGCCTCGGCGACGATGACGCTGGACGAGCTGCAGACCGCCGTCACCAAGGTCAAGGCGGCCACCGACAAGCCGTTCGGCATCAACATGCGTGCCGACGCCGGCGACGCGGACGCCCGCTGCGACCTCCTGATCCGCGAAGGAGTCAAAGTCGCCTCCTTCGCCCTGGCGCCCAAGCCCGAGCTGATCGCCAAGCTGAAAGATGCCGGAGTCGTGGTGATTCCGTCGGTCGGTCTGGCCAAGCACGCCAAAAAGGTGGCCAGCTGGGGTGCCGACGCGGTGATCGTGCAGGGCGGCGAGGGTGGTGGCCACACCGGCCCGATCGCCACCACGCTCCTGCTGCCGTCAGTGCTGGACGCGGTCAAGGACACCGGCATGCCGGTGATCGCCGCCGGCGGCTTCTTCGACGGCCGTGGCCTGGCGGCCGCACTGTCTTACGGTGCCGCCGGTGTTGCGATGGGCACGCGCTTCCTGCTGACCTCGGACTCGACGGTGCCCGATGCCGTCAAGCAGCGGTACCTGGAGGCCGCGCTGGACGGCACGGTGGTGTCGACCCGCGTCGACGGCATGCCGCACCGCGTGCTGCGCACCGGACTGGTGGAGAAGCTCGAAAGCGGTTCACCGGTACGTGGTTTCGTCGCCGCGGTCGGAAACGCCCAGAAGTTCAAGAAGATGTCCGGCATGAGCTGGCGGTCGATGGTCAAGGACGGCCTGGCCATGCGTCACGGCAAGGACCTGACCTGGTCGCAGGTCGTCATGGCGGCCAACACCCCGATGCTGCTGAAAGCCGGTCTGGTGGAAGGCAATACCGAGGCGGGCGTGCTGGCGTCGGGCCAGGTGGCCGGCATCATCGACAGTCTGCCGTCGTGCGCCGAGCTGGTGCCGCAGATCGCGGCCGAGGCCATCGCACACCTGCGGGCTGCGACGAGCTACATCGTCTAGTTCCTGCGCGAGGTGGCACCTCCCCCTCGCGACCAGACGTAAAACTGCCCCTTTTCACGTGAAAAGGGGCAGTTTTGCGTCTGGTCGCCGGCCGGGTCGTGCGCCGGGTCGTCCGCCGCAACCCGTTGGCTTCTCGCGACAACATATCCGCGGAATTGCCGCAGATCTTCGGCCGCAGGGGATGTCGCAACCGCCCTCAAGCCTCCGTAACGTAGTCATCGACCCCAGCGGCAAGGTTTCTACCTGCTATAACAGGCTCGACAATCCGCACCAGAGAGGTAACCGGTCGAATGACTGCCATCGGTGGTGTGGCCTACATTGTCGTCACCTTGCTCCCCGTTCTGACCCTTGCCGCGATCAATGCCATAGTCCGCGCGGTCGGCAGGCGCCGCGGACGGCAAGACCCCGCAAACGAGGACTGATGACCACGCTGACCGCCGCCCCGAGCGTCCCGAACCCGACCTTCATGCGGTACGTCCAGAACCCGATCTGGAACTTCCTGTGCGACCACTACTTCCGGCTCGAGATCGACGGCTGGCACAAGGTGCCTGACGAGCCATCGCTGCTGATCGGTATCCACTCCGGCGGTTCCCTGACCATGGATGCCTGGACCCTCGTGCACTCCTGGTACCGGCACTTCGACGGCCGGCGCGTCCTGCACGGCACCGCGCACGATGTGCTGATGGGTGCGCCGGGTCTCGGTGACTACTTCCGCGCAGTCGGAGTCATCCCCGCCTCGCGTGACGGTGTCACGAACGCGCTGGCCGCGGGACATGACGTCGTAGTGTGGCCGGGCGGCGAGCTGGACGCGATGCGCAACTGGCGCGACCGCGACAAGGCGATCCTCGCCGGCCGGAAAGGCTTTGTGAAGCAGGCGATCCGGTCGGGTGTGCCGATCGTCCCCGTCGCGACGATCGGCGGCCACGACACTGTCTTCGTGCTGAACGAGGGCAAGTTCCTCGCCAAGTGGAGTGGCCTCGGCAAGCGGCTGCGCGGCGCCAACATGCCGATCATCGCCGGTTTCCCGTTCCCGCTCGCCGTCGAGGTGCTGCCGATGCACCTGCCGCTGCCCGCGAAGATCCGCACCGAGTTGCTCGACCCCATCTGCGTGGACACCGACCCCGAACGCGCCGACGACGCCGCCTACGTCGACAAGGTCTACGACGAAGTGCGGTTCGCCATCCAGTCCGGCATGGACCGGCTGGCCAAGCGCCGCAGCTTCCCTGTGCTGGGGTGATTCCGAGCGGCGCCTCGATAGGCGCCGCCGATCACCCGCTCGGATTTTCCACTTTGACGGCCACTCCCTGATGCGGGAACCTGACTGAGTCAGTCGGTCATCGATCGGAGTGAGCACATGCGCACCGTCTATCTGCGCGTGCGCCGGGCCATGACACCGCCGATGGAAGACCACCGCCCGGCACTGCGGGTCGCCCTCGGGTTGGCCATCCCCGGCATCGCGCTGCTGGCAGCGGGACGCCCCGACTTGATCATCTACGCGGTGTTCGGTGCCGTCACCGGCATGTACGGCCGCACCGAAACCCGCGCCCGTCGGTTCACCCATCAGACCCAGGGCGGCGTGATCCTGGTTCTGGGCGTGGCCATCGGCGTGGCACTGGCCAATTCCCACGTGCCGCCGGCTGTCCTGGTCATCGCGGCGGTGACGTTCGCATCGGTCGGCTCTGTGGTGACCGACTACCTCGCGCTCAAGCCGGAGGGACCGTTCTACGGCGTCTTCGCCCTCGGCGCCATCGCCACGGTGCCCGCCGGCCCCGTGGCGCCGTCGTCGGCGATCTTGCTTTGTGCCGCAACAGCTTTGTTCTGCGTTCTGCTGGGCGTGCTCGACGCGCCGCGGACCATGACGCCCGCGGCCCGGCTCACCCTGCCGAACCGACGCGACGTGCTGATCCACGCCGGCCGCTACGCGCTCGCCATCACCGCCGCGGGCACTGCCGGCCTGGCGCTGGGTGTCGACCATGCCAACTGGGCCATCGCCGCGGCAGCGGGACCGTTGGCGGCCGCTGATGCCAGCGGCCGGATCAGACGCGGAATCCACCGCCTGGGCGGCACTTTCATCGGGCTGGCCGTGGCGGCCGCGCTACTGGTGCCGCAGCCCAGCCAGTACGTGCTGGCGATCTGCGTGATGGCGCTGCTGTTCCCCACCGAACTGTTCATGACCCACCACCACGCGGTCGCGCTGGGCTTCTTCACTCCGTTGATCATGCTGATGACCGACCTCGCCGCACCCACCGAACCCCTTGTGCTGCTGGTCGCTCGTGGCATCGACACCATCATCGGCGTCACCGCCGCGATCGTGGTGTCGATGCTGTTGCCGGGGACCCGCGACTAGCGCAGACAGTGGCGCCTAACCCTCCGACTTCGTCACGGTGACCTTGACGTTCTTCATGATCGGCTGATCGCTCTGCGTGCTGAAATCGCCGATGGCGCAGAGGACATTCATCTCGGGCATGTAGCCGGCGGCGTTGCCGCGCGGGATGCCGTACGGCACCGCCTTGTAGCGCCGCAGCGAGCGGACGCTGCCGTCGCGTGCGGTGGCGACGATGTCGACGTCGTCGAACTCCTTGAGGCCGCGGTCGGCCATGTAGCGCTCGTTCATGAAGATCAGCGTGCGCAGGTTCTTGATGCCGCGGTACCGGTCGTTGTCGGAGTAGACGGTGGTGTTCCACTGGTCGTGCGACCGCAGCGTCGCGAGAATCAACGTACCCTCACTGAGGGTTTCGTCGGGCAGCTCGACAGCCGAGAACTCGGCCCGGCCGGACGGCGTCAGGAAGATCAGTTCCCGAGCCGGCTGCTTGATCCGGAAGCCCAGCGGCAGGCGGACCCGCCGGTTGAAGTCCTCAAAACCGTTGAGCACCTTGGCCATCGTGTCGCGGATTCGGTCGTAGTCCTCGACGTACCACTGCCACGGAGTGCGGCTCTCAGGCAGCGCCGCCGCGGCGATACCGGCGATGATCGCGGGCTCGGACAGCAGGTGCGGCGAGGCCGGCTTCTTCATACCGACCGACAGGTGCACCATGCTCATCGAGTCCTCGACCGAGGTGGACTGGATGCCCTCCTTCTGATGGTCTTTCTCGGTGCGGCCCAGACACGGCAGGATCAGGGCCTGGCGACCGTGAATCACGTGGCTGCGGTTGAGCTTGGTGCTGACCTGGACGGTGAGCTCGCATTTCTGTAACCCCTCGAAGGTGTACGCGGTATCCGGTGCGGCGCTCGCGAAATTGCCGCCCATGCCGATGAAAACCTTGACGTCGCCGCTGTGCATGCCCTCGATGGTGTGGACGGTGTCGAGCCCGTGCGCCAGCGGCGGGTCGATGTCGCACACCTCGGCAAGGCGTTCCAGAAACGCCTCGGTCGGCCGGTGATCGATGCCGCAGGTGCGGTTGCCCTGCACATTGCTGTGCCCGCGCACCGGGGACGGTCCGGCTCCCTCACGGCCCAGATTGCCGCGCAGCAGAAGCAGATTCACGATTTCGCGGACGCTGTCGACACCGTGTTCGTGCTGGGTGACGCCCAGGCACCAACTGATGATGCTGCGGTCCGAGTCACGGTAAATCTTGGCGGCCCGGCGGATATCGCGTTCCGACACCCCGGACTTGTAGACGATCTCATCCCACGACGTCGCCTCGACCGCGGACCGATAGGCCTCGAATCCGGCGGTGTACCGTTCGATGAATTCGACGTCGAGCGCCTTCGGGTCCGACTCTGCTTGCTCCAGAACAACTTTGGCGATGCCGCGGATCAAGGCCATGTCGCCGCCGATCCGGGGCTGCAGGTTCAGCGTGCTGGTCTTGGTGGACTTGAAGGTCGCCATCCGCAGAAAGTCGTGCGGAATGATGGTCTTGGTGGCGCCGGCCTCGACGAGCGGGTTGATGTGCACGATCTGTGCGCCGCGGCGGTAGGCCTCCGACAGCGCGGTGAGCATGCGGGGCGCGTTGGACGCGGCGTTGACACCGATGACGAACAGCGCGTCGGCGGTCTCCCAGTCCTCGAGGTCGACGGTGCCCTTGCCGGTACCGAGCGACGCCTGCATGGCGCGGCCACTGGCCTCGTGGCACATGTTGGAGCAGTCGGGCAGGTTGTTGGTGCCCAGCTCGCGGGCCAGCAGTTGATAGAGGAACGTCGCCTCGTTGCCGAGCCGGCCCGAGGTGTAGTACGACGCCTGGTTCGGGTCGTCGAGTTCCGCCAGCGCCCGGCCGATCAGGTCGAAGGCGTCGCGCCAGCTGATGGGCTTGTACCGGTCGGTCTCGGCGTCGTACACCATCGGCTCGGTCAACCGGCCGGTGTCTTCCAGCGCGAAGTCGCTCCACTCGGCCAGTTCCGAAACCGTGTGCTGGGCAAAGAATTCCGGGCCGCATCGCTTGTGCGTCATCTCCCACGTGACGTGCTTGATGCCGTTCTCGCAGATGTCGAGCTTGAGGCCCTTCATGTCGTCGGGCCAGGCGCAGCCCGGACAGTCGAAGCCACCGTCCTCGTGGTTCATCTTCATGATCGCGTGCGGCCCGCTGATGGGTTCACGTTCGCGCGCCAGGAACTTCGTGACGCTGATCGCCGCGCCCCAGCCGGCGGCGGGATGATGGTAGGGCTTGAACTCAGGTTCGCCTTGCTCGTCGGACTCGGTACGCTGCTCGGTGCTCCGGTCGGTCATGGGTCAAGTCTGCTCGGCAGACGACGCCTGAGTCCAAGGGCAATTTCCGTGAGCCTGATAAGCAATGCCTATCAGTCGTGGTCGAATAGTTCATGCTGTTCCGCCAGCTCGAATACTTCGTGGCGCTCGCCCGCGAGAAGCACTTCGCGCGGGCCGCTGCTGCCTGCTATGTGTCGCAACCGGCGCTGTCCGAGGCCATCCGCAAGCTCGAGAACGAACTGAAGGTGCCGCTGGTGCGGCGCGGGCAGAGCTTCGAGGGTCTGACGCCCGAAGGCGAACGGCTGGTGTTGTGGGCGCGCCGGATTCTGGCCGATCACGACGCCCTCATCCACGAGGTCACCGCGTTGCAGACGGGCCTGACCGGCGAGCTCCGGCTGGGCGTCATCCCGGCCGCATCGGGCACGGTGGCCCTGCTGACCGATCCCTTCTGTCTCGAACATCCTTTGGTACGAGTGCAATTGGAGAGCAGTCTGCGCTCGGCGGGCATCGTCGAGCGCATCCGCCGATTCGAACTCGACGCCGGAGTCATCTACCCCGACGGCATCGACACCACCGGCTTGACGGTCACACCGTTGTACGAGGAACGGCAGGTTCTCATCGCCGGCGCGGAACTGCTTGCCAACCAACCGAATCCGATGACCTGGTCCGATGCCCTGGAATTGCCGCTGTGTCTGTTGAACACCGGGATGCGCGGCCGGCAGCTGCTGGACGATGTACTCGCGGCGCACGGGCTGACGGCGACGCCGCGGCTCGAGGCGGATTCGGTGGTGTCCCTGCTGGCGCACGTCAGCGGTGGCCGGTGGGCGAGCATCGTCCCCCAGACCTGGCTGGACACTTTGCGCCCGCCGGACGGAGTGCGGGTGGTGCCGTTGGACGAACCCCAGGTGACGGCGACGGTCGCGCTGGTCACCAGCGCCGCCGAGCCCGGATCGGTGCTGGCGCGCGCGTTGGTCGCGACGGCGCACCGCGCGCCGATCAGCCCCGACTAGCGATACCACTCGGGCAGCGCGGTCGGACGCAGATCAGTGGTGTCACCCGGCCGGGTCAGGGTCAGCACGGCGCGCACGATCTCGGGGCGGTCCGCCAACGCGTCGGCGATGGCGTTGAGCCGCGCGGCGACGTTCGATTCGGCCGCGTCACCGACGAGGTCGACGGCCGCGACGAGATAGATCCGGTTCGCGCCAACCCATTCCATGTGCAGATAACTGACCCGCTCGATGTCGTGATGGTCGAGTAGGGCCAGCAGGGCGTTGTTGCGCGCGAGCGGGGTGACGCTCTCCCCCGTCAGAAAATCCATGTTGCGCCCGATGAGGAACAGCGCCACCAGCCCGAGAAGCAGTCCGACCAAGATCGAGCCGATGGCGTCCCAGACCGCGTTACCGGTGAGTTGGTGCGTCAGGATGCCACCCGTCGCGATCACGATGCCGATGAGAGCCGACAGATCCTCGGCGAAGACCGCGCGCAGCATAGGGTTCGACGTGACGCGGATGTAGCGCAGCGGATGGATCCGTCGCTCGAGCGCGCCGGACTTCGTCTGCGACAGTGCTTGCAGGAACGACGATCCCTCCAACACGAACGAGACCGCGAGCACCGCATAAGCCCAGCCGTAGGACGTCGTCTCGGCTTCGCCCTTGAGGGACTGGATGCCGTGCCAGATCGACACCACGGCGCCGACGGTGAACAACCCGAAGGCCGCGAACATCGACCAGATGTAGCCCGCCCGGCCGTAACCCAGCCGATGTTCGGCATCAGCCGGCTTGTCCGACTGCCGGGTGCCGATCAGCAGGAACACCTCGTTGCCGGTGTCTGCCCACGAATGCGCCGACTCGGCGAGCATCGAGGCGCTGCCCGTGATGACGGCGGCGACGGTCTTGGCCACCGCGATCAGGGCGTTGGCACCGAGTGCGACGACGACTGTCAGAAAACTCTCGTCGCCCGAACCACTCATGCCCTGAACACTAGAGCTCGTCAGTAGGCGTCGCCGGGTTGAACGACGCGGACCGGTCCGCGTCGCGGCGCCGGGGGCTGCGGCTCCTGCACCCATTGGGCGCCGCTGGCCGCCATCAGCCGGCCGATCTCGTCGATGTGCATGTCCGCCAGGTCCCACACGTCGGGCACCAGCTCGCGGTCGACGATGAAGCCGAAGTCCAGGCGGTCCAGATAGCTGACCACGGTGATGTTGAGTCCCTGGCCTTCGGTGACGATCGAGACCGGGAACTGATTGACCAGCTGCGCCCCCGCGAAGTACAGCGGCTTGCGCGGACCGGGCACATTCGAGATCACCAGATTGAAGGGCGTGGCCGCGATGCGGTGTGCCAGCCCGAAGCGGGACGCCAGCCGCATCGCGGACGTCGACAGCACCGGAGCCGACACCTGAGCCATGTCACCGAGTTGACTGGCGGGCACCAGATTCAGCAGGCGCTTCGCATCGAGCATCGCCGCGCGGCAGCGGGCCACGCGCTCGAGCGGGTCGGCGCAGTCGGTCGGCAGTTCGGGGAAGATCGCGGACACCCGGTTGGTCCACGGGTCCTCTTCGTCGCCGGTGCGGATCGACACCGGCACCATGGCCCGCAGTGGGCCGTCGGGCAGCGCGTCGTGGGCCTGCAGATAGCTACGCAGACCGCCGGCGCAGATCGCCATCACGATGTCGTTGACCGTGCCGCCGGTCGCGGTCTTGAGCTGCTTGACGTTCTCCAGCGACGCGGTGCGCATGGCGAACCGGCGATGCCCGGTGATGGGCTTGTTCCACGGGGTGGGCGGCGCGGCCGAGGTCGGCAACGGGATCTTTGGTCCGTCTTCTTTACCAAGGCGCGCAATGGCTTTGATGGCCGATCCGGCCTTGCTGGCGGCGCTGCCGATGCTGTCGATACCGGCGGCGTCGGCGAGCTGGCCGACCAGCCGGGTCTGGAACCGGAGCGCCTTGACGGGATGTCCGGCCAGGTTGATGACGGCTTTGCGCAGCAGCTCGATGTCGCCGGGCAACGGTTCGGCTTCCCAGGCCGGGCTGGGTCCGGGTGGTGCGGCGTCCGGTTCGGTGTCGGTCAGGATGTTGAGCATCAACTGTCCGGCGGCCCCGTCGACGGTGGCGTGGTGGTACTTGGTCAGCATCGCCCAATTGCCGTTGTCCAGGCCGTCGATGACATAGACCTCCCACAGGGGACGGCTGCGGTCCATCGCGCGGCCCACGATACGGGCCACCTGATCGGCCAGCTGGTCGACCATTCCCGGTCGGGCCAAATGGATTTCGCGAATGTGGAAGTCGAGATCGAAGTTCGGGTCGTCCACCCAGTACGGGTGGTCGAGACCCAGCGGCACCTCGACGAGTCGCCGCCGCAACGGTTCGAGTTCGCCGATGAGCGATGCGTACTTCGCGTGGACCGCGGTGAACGGGTCGAACTCCTCGCTGGGCCGCTCGAAGATCATCAGCCCGGTGACGTGACCGAACGTCGTCGGAGTCTCCAGATAGAGGAAAGTGGCGTCCATGCCGCTGAGCTGCTTCACGAGTGTTGTTCTCCTTGTGGGTTTTCGGCTCAGCTGGTGAGCAGGCCACCCTCGACGGGCAGGGTGATGCCGGTGACGTAGCTGCTGGCATCACTGGCCAGGAAGATCAGCGCGGCGCTGAGTTCCTGTGTGCGCCCGAGCCTTCCGGCCAGGGTCCGAGGCAGGACGGTGTTTTCGAAGTAGCCGTCCTCGTACTGCTCGGTCATCTCCGAGGCGAAGAAGCCCGGCGCCAGGGCGTTGACGCGGATGCCCTTACGTCCTGTCCACTGCTGCGCGAGGTCACGGGTCAGGCCGATGAGCCCGGCCTTGGATGACGCGTAAGCCGCCTGCGGGAGGCCGGCGGTCGTCAGGCCGAGGATGCTGCTGACGTTGATGATCGAACTGCCCGGCTGCATGTGCGCGGCACATGCCTGCGCCATCCAGTAGCACCCGTTCAGGTTCAGATCGATGACAGACCGGAACTGCTCGGGAGTTTCACGCGTCGCCGGGACGG
This sequence comes from Mycobacterium sp. HM-7, assembly GCF_053852335.1. NCBI lineage: Bacteria > Bacillati > Actinomycetota > Actinomycetes > Mycobacteriales > Mycobacteriaceae > Mycobacterium > Mycobacterium sp. HM-7. The sequence continues at coordinate 5,378,119 of NZ_CM132657.1, forward strand.
CCGTGCCCACCCCCGCATTGTTCACCAGAATGTCGACGCGCCCGAGGGAATCGACAGCAGCCTGCACGAGGGCCTTGCAGTCGTCCGGGTCCGTGACGTCGGTGCGCACGGCGACTGCCTTGCGACCTGCGGCTTCGACGAGTGCCTTGGTCTCGGCGAGACGGTCTTCGCGTCGCGCGCCGAGCACGACGTCGGCGCCGGCCTGGGCCAGTGCCTGCGCAAATCCGACGCCGAGGCCACTCGAGGCACCGGTGACGACCGCGACGCGGCCATCGAGACGGAAAAGGTCAAGGATCGAGGCTGCGTCGCTCTGGGTCACTCGTGCATCATATTCAGATATGTTGCACACGCGAGACTGATGGAGATATATCTCACGCCGACATCAGTCGCTATCATGATGCGAAGGCGGCGAGCGAACAGGAGGGCGCCATCAGCGAGACACCGTTGGGTCGCATGCTCGCGTCGACAGACCGACGTCCCGATCCCCTCGAGGCGTTCCGCGTCGCGCGTCGCTGGTTCATCGAGGGTCGCCGAATCGAAATGCAGGAACTCGCAACCGAACTCGGCATCAACCGGGCGACGCTGTTCCGCTGGGTCGGCGGCCGCGACGAACTGCTGGCCGAAATCCTGTGGTCACTGGCCGAACCCACCCTCAAGGCCTCGATCGACGCGGCGCCCGGGCACGGCGCCGCCCACATCGCCCGGGCCGTCGGCCACTACGCGACCGTGATCGACGAATCCGGCTTCTTCCAGGCGTTTCTGCGCCGCGAACCCGAACGTGCGCTGCGGATTCTGGCCACCCGCGCAGGCACCCTGCAGGGGCGCCTGGTGGCGGCGATCGAAGACCTGCTCGACGACGAGATCACCGCGGGTCAGCTGGACCCACCGCTGCCGTCGCGCGACCTCGCCTTCCTCATCGTGCGCATCGTGGAGTCATTCCTCTACGCCGACATCATCACCGGCGAACCGCTGGAGGTCGGTAAGGCCGAGCAGGCCATCGGCGCGCTGCTGGGTCACCGACCCGGATAGTCAGCGTCCCATCCCGGGCGGGGCCGGCATGACCGGCACCGGATTGGGAACCGTCACGCTGGATGGCGGCACCGTCACCGTGACGGTGCTGGTACTGGCCCGCGTCGACGGGGTCGTCGGCGGTGTCGACGGACCAACCGGAACCCCCGGGATGATCTCCGTCGAGGTCACCGTCGTCGAGGTCGAGCTGGAGGTCGAGGGAACCGACGGCGGAGGCGACTGCCTCGAACACGCGCTTGCGCCGAGGACAGCTGCCACGGCCACTACGACGATGGACTTCAACATGATTGCCGAATGCCCCGCTGTTCGAACCGGTAAACCCGGCCCGGACGCAAACTGCCCCTCTCCAAGGGGAAAGGGGCAGTTTGTGTACTCAGCTGTCAGAGGCGCTCGATGATGGTGACGTTGGCGGTGCCGCCGCCCTCGCACATCGTCTGTAGCCCGTAACGCCCGCCGGTGCGCTCCAGCTCGTTCAGCATGGTGGCGAACAGCTTGGCGCCGGTGGCGCCGAGCGGGTGGCCCAGCGCGATGCCGCCGCCGTTCGGGTTGACCTTCGACAGATCGGCCTTGAGATCCTTGGCCCACGCCAGGACGACGGGCGCGAACGCCTCGTTGATCTCGATGACGTCGATGTCGTCGATGCTCAGGCCGGTCTTCTCCAGCGCGTACTTGGTCGCGGGGATGGGGCCGGTCAGCATCTTCACCGGGTCGTCGCCGCGGCAGCTGATGTGGTGGATGCGGGCGCGCGGCTTGAGGCCGTGCGCCTTGACCGCGGCCTCGGAGGCCAGCAGCGTCGCCGACGCCGCGTCCGAGATCTGGCTCGCCAGGGCGGCGGTCAGCCGGCCACCCTCGACCAGGGGCTTCAGCGAGGCCAGCTTCTCCCTCGTGCTCTCGCGCGGGCCCTCGTCGACCTTGAAGTCGCCGACGGGGATGATCTCGTTGTCGAAGCGGCCCTCACGGATCGCGGTGAATGCCCGCTGGTGGCTGTTGAAGGCGAACTCTTCCATCTCGTCGCGGGAGATGTCCCACTGCTCGGCGATCATCTCGGCGCCGCGGAACTGCGAAATCTCCTGGTCGCCATAGCGTTCCACCCAGCGCTTCGACTCGTTGGTCGGCGAGGTGAAGCCGAACTGCTCGCCGACGATCATGGCGGAGCTGATCGGAATCTGGCTCATGTTCTGGATGCCGGCGGCCAGGATCAGGTCGGCGGTGCCGGACATGATCGCCTGTGCACCAAAGGAAATGGCCTGCTGCGAGGATCCACACTGCCGGTCGACAGTGGTGCCGGGGACGGCCTCGTCGTACCCGGCGGCCAGCCAGGTCAGGCGTCCGATGTTGCCGGCCTGCCCACCGACGGCGTCGACGCAACCGACGATGACATCGTCGAACGCCGCGGGGTCGATGTCGTTGCGGGCGAAGATCCCGCGGTACGCCTCCACACCGAGGTCGATCGGGTGGTAACCGGCGAGGGCACCACCCTTCTTGCCGACGGCGGTACGCACGGCATCGATGACGTACGCCTCAGATGCGGCCATTTCACAACTCCTTTGTTTCAGAAATCTATTTGTTCGCAATGCTTTTGGCGGGATCGGCGATGCCCCCGAGCACAATGGCCAGGTACTGCTCACCGACCTCGCGCGCACTCAACGGCCCGCCTGGCTGATACCAACGAACAGATACCCAGGTGGTGTCGCGGATGAATCGGTAGACCAGATCGAAGTCGAGGTCGGGGCGGAAGGCTCCTTGCGCCACACCCTCGTTGAGGATGTCGACCCACATCTTGCGCTGCTCGCGATTGCGCTCATCTACGAAATCGAACTGCGGCAGCGAACCCAGCCGTTTCGCCTCGTCCTGGTAGATGACAACCTGGGCATGCCGGTGCTCGATGGCGTCGAAGGAGGCCATGAACAGACCCTTGAGCCGTTCCATCGGATCGGACTCGGTGTCGATGATCTGCCGGTACTTTTCGAACAGCCAGTCGAGGAAATCACGCATGATCTCCTCCACCATTTGTTCCTTCGATTTGAAGTGGTGGTAGAGACTTCCGGAGAGGATTCCCGCGGAGTCTGCGATGTCGCGGACTGTGGTTGCCTTCAGCCCGCGCTCAGCGAACATCGCCGCGGCGAGCTCCAGAAGCTCGTCGCGCCTGCTCGCGGGTTGGCCGGGCGATTCGGGCGCCATCGTCACAGCATAGCAACCAAGCGCTTGCTAGGGTATGTCGGGCCGGTGTTGACTTGGCCACTACGTACACAAAGATCGAGTGCTCACCTGGGTCGCGCACGTTGAGACGATCGCGGCCCTGAGGGCGGGCGAGGTCACGCGCGCGGTTCTCGACCGCGACCGATAGATGGGGCACGATGTGAAATGGATGAGTATCAGGAGATCATGAGCACGACACAGCTTGCCCTGGAAGGTATCCGGGTCATCGACATGACCCGCGTCTTCGCCGGCCCAATCAGCGCACAGATACTGGGCGACCTCGGCGCTGACGTCATCAAGGTGGAGCGACCGGGCAGCGGTGACGAAGGGCGCGGTTACGGTCTTGCCTCGGTCGAGGGCAAGGACGGCAAGGACCTTCGCCAGTCCGGCTTCTTCACCGCGTCGAACCGCAACAAGCGGTCGATCACGGTCAACCACTCCAAGCCGGAGGGGCAGGACATCCTGCGTGCCCTGGTCAAGACCGCGGACATCCTGATCGAGAATTACAAGGTCGGCGACCTCAAGCGGTTCGGGCTGGACTACGAGAGCCTGAAGGCGATCAATCCCCGCCTCATCTATTGCTCGATCACCGGCTTTGGCCAGACCGGGCCGATGGCGGCGCGCGCGGGCTACGACGGGTTGTTCCAGGCGAGCGGCGGCATGATGGCCGTGACCGGAATCCCCGAAGGCCAGCCCGGCGCGGGTCCGGTGAAGGCCGGTCCGAGCCTGGTCGATTTCGTGACCGGCCACAACAGCGCCATCGCGATCCTCGCCGCACTGAACCATCGCAACAGCACGGGCGAGGGCCAGCACATCGACATGGCGCTGCTTGACAGTTCCGTGGCGATGATCTGCCACATCATGCAGGACTATCTCATCAACGGCGTCCAGGCGGAGCGGCTGGGCAATGGCGGCAACGGCGGCGGCCCCGCTGACCTCATCCATGCGAGCGACGGCATGACGTACATAACGGCCGGCAGCGACGCCCACTGGCGGCGCATGTCGGAGTTGATGGGCCGGCCCGAGCTCTACGACGACCCGCGCTTCGACACCAACGCCAAGCGGGCCAAGATCAATCGCGCGGAGTTGATCGACATCATCAACGTGTGGAGCCGGCAGTTCACGACGGAGGAGCTTCAGGCGAAGTTCGACAGCGTGGGCATCCCGGCCGCGCGCTATAACGATCTAGCGGAGGTCTGGGATGATCCGCAGGTGCAGCACCGGGGCCTGCGCGCCACGACTCCGCACATGTGGGCCGCCGCCGGATCGGTCGACCTGATCGGCAGCCCGCTGGCGGGCATGGGCGCGACGCCGGCGACGATCCGCCGCCCGCCGCCGCTGATCGGCGAGCACAGCGCAGAGATACTGGGCGAACTGGGCTATGACGCGGCGCGGATCGCGAGCTTGCAGGAGCAGGCGATCATCTGATCGAGAGGGTCCGCCACCAGGTCAAGCTCGCGAGATCGCGATCCAGCCACACATGAAAATGCCCGCCTAATTGCGACAACGTTGCAATTAGGCGGGCAAGTGCGTATATCCGAACCTCGAGGCCTGATGAAAACTACGCCCGCTGGCTCGACACCGAAATGATCTCGCCGGTCAGGTAGCTGGAGTAGTCGCTGGCCAGGAAGGCGATGGTCGACGCGATCTCCCACGGCTCGGCGGCGCGGCCGAAGGCCTCGTCCGAGGACAGCCGATCCAGCAGCTCTGACGACGCGGACTTCTCCAGGAACTTGTGCCGCGCGATGCTCGGAGACACGGCATTGATGCGGACTCCGTACTCGACGGCTTCGATTGCGCTGCAACGGGTCAGCGCCATGACGCCGGCCTTGGCCGCGGCGTAGTGCGACTGCGAGTGCTGCGCCCGCCAGCCCAGGACACTGGCGTTGTTGACGATCACGCCGCCGTGCTCAACGCCGCGGAAGTAGCGCAGTGCGGCGCGGGTCGCGCGCATCACCGAGTTCAGGGTGACGTTCAGAACGCGGTCCCACTCGTCGTCGGTCATGTCGACCAGCGGGGTCTCACCGCCCAGGCCGGCATTGTTGACCAGCACGTCCAGCCGACCCATCTTCTCGACGGCCGCGGTGATCAGAGCGTCGACGGCCTCGGTGGAGGTCACGTCGCAGACGACGGCCTCGACCTTGCCCAGCCCGAGTGCGGCCAGCTGGTCGCGGGTCTCGTTCAGGCGCCGCTCGTGGTAGTCGGACACCACGACGTCGGCGCCCTCCATCAGTGCCCGGCGGGCGGTGGACGAGCCGATGCCGGTGCCGGCGGCGGCTGTCACGAGGACGACCTTGCCCTTCAGCAGGCCGTGGCCCTCAACCTCGGTGGGAGCAACTGAAAGTTCCATCAGCCCTTGGCCTCTCGCGGTAGGCCGAGCACGCGCTCGGCGATGATGTTGCGCTGAATTTCGTTGGAGCCGCCGTAGATGGTGTCCGAACGCGAGAACAGGAACAGGCGCTGCCACTCGTCGAACTCGCCACCCGGCAGCGTCAGACCGGCCATGCCCTGAATCTCCATGGCGATCTCGCCGAGTTCACGATGCCAGTTGGCCCACAACAGCTTTGACACGTTGTCCTGGCCCGGCTGCTCGACGTCCATGGTGGCCATCGCGTAGGACCGCATGGCCTGCAGGCCGGTCCAGGATTCGGTCAGCCTGTGCCGGATCAGCGGGTCGTCGATGGCGCCGGTGGTCTTGGCCACGCCGATCAGGCCCTCAAGCTCACGCTTGTAGCGGATCTGCTGTCCCAGTGTGGAAACGCCGCGCTCGAAGGTCAGCGTCGCCATCGCGACGCCCCAGCCCTGTCCGGGCTCGCCGACCACGAGCGACGCCTCGGTACGCGCGTCGTCGAAGAACACTTCGTTGAACTCGGAGTCACCGGTCAACTGGACGATCGGACGGATCTCGACGCCCGGCTGGTCCAGCGGCACCAACAGATACGACAGGCCGTGGTGGCGCTTGGAGCCCTTCTCGGAGCGGGCCACCACAAAGCACCACTGTGCCCAGTGCGCCAGCGAGGTCCACACCTTCTGGCCATTAATGTGCCACTGTTCACCCTCCGCATCGAGCTCGGCCGACGTCGAGACGTTGGCCAGGTCACTGCCGGCGCCGGGCTCGGAGTAACCCTGGGCCCACAGCTCGGTGACGTTGAGAATGTTCGGCAGGAAGCGCTTCTTCTGCTCCTCGGTGCCGTACGCGATGAGCGTCGGCCCGAGCAGTTCCTCACCGAGGTGGTTGACCTTGTCCGGGGCGTCCGCCTTGGCGTACTCCTCATAGAAGGCGACGCGGTGCGCGACCGACAGGCCGCGGCCACCATGCTCCTCCGGCCAGCCCAGGCAGGTCAGCCCCGCCGCAGCCAGATGCTGGTTCCACGCACGTCGTTCTTCATAAGCCTCGTGCTCACGACCGGGGCCACCAAGGCCCTTGAGAGCTGCGAATTCACCGACGAGATTGTCTGCGAGCCATTGCCGGACCTCAGCCCGGAACGTCTGGACCTCTATCACCCTTGTAGGCTAACCTACCAAGCACTTGCTTTGTTAGAGGGAGTTCCGATGAGTGGGTCCGACGGCACCCAGCAGCCCGGTCGGCAGACCCCACCGCAGACCTACACCAAAGAACATTTGGCTAATTTCAAGACACCGCGGTCGGTGGCGTTCCTCGAGACGCTGCCACGTAACCCTGGAGGCAAAGTGGTCAAACCTGCGCTCAGGGCGAGCGAAGCGACGGGAAAGACTTCCAGGGCGAGCGAAGCGACGGGAAAGACAAACGGAGAGACGAGTCGGTAAATGGATCTGACATTCGACGACGAAACCGAGGAATTCCGGGCCGAGGTCCGCGACTTCTTGGCGGCCAACAAGGACAAGTTCCCCACCAAGTCGTATGACACGCTCGAGGGCTTCGAGCAGCACCGCGTCTGGGACAAGGTGCTTTTCGACGCCGGCCTGTCGGTCATCGCGTGGCCCAAGGAGTACGGCGGCCGCGACGCCACCATGCTGCAGTGGGTGGTGTACGAGGAGGAGTACTTCAAAGCCGGCGCACCCGGGCGGGCCTCCGCCAATGGCACCGCGATGCTGGCGCCGACGTTGTTCGCACACGGCACACCGGAGCAGATGCAGCGCGTGCTGCCGAAAATGGCCTCCGGCGAAGAGATCTGGGCCCAGGCCTGGTCCGAGCCCGAGTCCGGCAGCGACCTGGCCTCCCTGCGGTCGACCGCGACCAAGGTCGACGGCGGCTGGAAGCTCAACGGCCAGAAGATCTGGAGCTCGCGGGCCCCGTTCGGGGAGCGCGGTTTCGGCTTGTTCCGTTCCGACCCGGAGGCGCAGCGCCACAAGGGTCTCACCTACTTCATGTTCGACCTCAAGGCCGAGGGCATCACGGTCCGCCCCATCGCCCAGCTGGGCGGTGAGACCGGTTTCGGTGAGATCTTCCTCGACGACGTGTTCGTCCCCGACGAGGACGTCATCGGTCAGGTGCATGGCGGCTGGACCGCCGCCATGAGCACGTCGAGCAACGAGCGTGGCATGTCGCTGCGTAGCCCGGCCCGCTTCGTGGCCCCGGCCGAACGCCTTGTCGCGCAATGGAAGGTCGACCAGAACCCGGCGTACGCCGAGCGTGTCGCCGACGCCTGGATCAAGGCTCAGGCCTACCGCCTGCACACCTTCGGCACCGTCACCCGGCTGGCCAACGGCGGCGAACTGGGCGCCGAGTCCTCGGTGACCAAGGTGTTCTGGTCCGACCTGGACGTCGCGCTGCACCAGACCGCACTGGACCTGCGCGGCGCCGACGCCGAGCTGTACGACCACTGGACCGAAGGATTGTTGTTCGCCCTTGGCGGCCCGATCTACGCCGGTACCAACGAAATTCAGCGCAACATCATCGCCGAGCGCCTGCTGGGCCTGCCCCGCAAATAAGAGGGATTGTTCACGTGTTCTTTGAATTGGACGAATCGCAGCGCGATTTCGCTGCGAGCATCGACGCCGCGCTGGGCGCGGCAGATGTGCCCGCCGCCGTTCGGGCGTGGGGCGGGGTCGAGAAGGCGGCCGACGCCGCTCCCGGCCGCAAGGTCTGGTCGACCCTGGCCGATCTCGGCGTCACCGCGCTGAACGTGCCGGAAGAGTTCGACGGCATCGGCGCACACCCGGTGGATCTGGTTGTCGCCCTTGAGCGTCTGGGCTACTGGGCCGTGCCCGGACCGGTCACCGAGTCGATCGCGGTCGCGCCGGTGTTGCTGGCATCAGATAAGCGTTCGGAAGGCCTGGCCTCCGGTGAGCTCATCGCCACCGTCGCCCTGCCGCCGTTGGCCCCGCGGGCCGTCGACGCCGACACCGCCGGCCTGATCCTGCTGGCGGGTGATGGCCAGGTGCAGGACGCCGTCATCGGTGCCGAGCACCAGTCCGTCGACCCGGCCCGCCACCTGTTCGACGTGACCGCCACCGGTGAGGCCCAATCGGCCGACACTGCAAAGGCTTTCGAGTTCGGCGCGCTGGCCACCGCGGCGCAGCTGGTCGGCGCCGGCCAGGCGATGCTCGACATGGCTGTCGCCTACGCCAAGCAGCGCACCCAGTTCGGCACCGTGATCGGTTCCTACCAGGCCATCAAGCACAAGCTGGCCGACGTGCACATCGCCGTCGAGCTGGCCCGCCCGCTGCTGTACGGCGCGGCACTTGCCCTGGCTGACGGCTCACCCACGCTGGCCCGTGACGTCAGCGCCGCCAAGGTCGCCGCGAACGAAGCCGCACTACTGGCGGCTCGGTCGTCGCTGCAGACGCACGGCGCCATCGGTTTCACCCAGGAACACGACCTCTCCCTGTTGCTGCTGCGCACGCAGGCGCTGCGCTCGGCGTGGGGCGACTCGGCGTGGCACCGGACCCGCGTACTGGAAGGGCTGTGAGCATGAGCGAAGAACGGGAGATGCTGCGCGCCACCGTCGCGGCGCTGGTCGAGAAGCACGCGGGCCCTGAGGCCGTCCGGGCCGCCATCGGGTCCGAGAAGGGCTACGACGAGAAGCTCTGGCAGATGCTGTGCGAGCAGGTCGGCGCCGCGGCGCTGGTCGTGCCCGAGGAACTCGGCGGCGCCGGCGGCGAATTGGGCGACGCCGCAGTCGTTCTCGAAGAGCTGGCCAAGAACCTGGTCCCGACGCCGCTGCTCGGCACCACGCTGGCCGAACTCGCGCTGCTCGCCGTCGGCGACGAAGAGCCGCTGGAGGGCCTGGCCGAGGGAACGTCCATCGGCACAGTCGTTTTCGACGCCGGCTACGTCATCAACGGCGACGTCGCCGACGTCGTTATCGCGGCGCAGGACGGCCAGCTGACCCGCTGGACCGACAACACCGTCACGCCGGCCACCGCGATGGACCCGACCCGCCGGCTCGCCGCTGTCACAGCGGGCAGCACCACTACTCTCGGCACCGACCCGGGCCTCGCCGACACCGCCGCCATCCTGATGGCCGTCGAGCAGGTCGCCGCCGCGAGCCGCTGCCTGGACCTGACCGTGGCCTACTCCAAGGACCGCGTGCAGTTCGGCCGTGCGATCGGCAGCTTCCAGGCGCTCAAGCACCGGATGTCGGACATGTACGTCAAGGTCTCGGCCGCCCGGTCGATCGTCAACGACGCCATCGCCGACCCGACGCCCACGAATGCGTCGCTGGCCCGCTACATGGCCACCGAGGCGTTCAATGCCGTTGCCGGCGAGGCGATCCAGATGCACGGCGGCATCGCGATCACGTGGGAGAGCGACATCCAGTTCTACTTCAAGCGCGCGCACGGCAGTGCCCAGCTGCTCGGGTCGTCGCGGGAGCACCTGCGTCGTCTCGAAGCCGAAGTTCTGCTCTGACGTACCGTCCTCTAGCGTCGAAAGCATGACCAACCCGGTAGCGCTGCGTGCAGGCATTCCGCCGTTCTATGTGATGGACGTGTGGCTGGCCGCGGCCGAGCGCCAGCGCAGCCACGGCGACCTGGTGAACCTGTCGGCGGGCCAACCCGCCGCACAGGCACCGGCGCCCATCCGGGCCGCCGCCGCCGAGGCGCTGGCCAACGACAACCTCGGCTACACCGTCGCGCTGGGCATTCCCGAGCTGCGTGAGGCCATCGCCAAGTCGTACCTCGACCGATACGGCGTCGAGGTCGAACCCGACGCGGTCGTCATCACCACCGGATCGACCGGCGGCTTCCTGCTGGCGTTCCTGTCGTGCTTCGACGTCGGCGATCGCGTCGCGGTCGCCAGCCCCGGCTACCCCTGCTACCGCAACATCCTGTCGGCGTTGGGCTGCGAGGTGGTCGAAATCCCGTGCGGCCCCGAAACCCGTTTCCACCCAACCATTTCCATGTTGGAACAGCTCGACCCGCCGGTGAAGGGTCTGATCATCGCCAGCCCGAACAACCCGACGGGCACCGTGCTGCCGGCCGAGGATCTGGCCGCCATCGCGACCTGGTGCGACGACAATTCCATCCAGTTGATCAGTGACGAGCTGTACCACGGCCTCATCTACGACGACGCACCCGCGACCAGCTGCGCCTGGGAGACCTCGCGCAACGCCATTGTGGTGAACAGCTTTTCGAAGTACTTCGCCATGACCGGCTGGCGGCTGGGCTGGCTGCTGGTGCCCGAGCCGCTGCGCCGAGCCGTCGATTGCCTGACCGGCAACTTCTCCATCTGCCCGCCGACACTGCCGCAGTACGCGGCCGTCGCGGCGTTCACGCCGGAGGCCATCGCCGAAGCCGACGCCCTGGTGCACCACTATGCCGAGAACCGGGCATTGCTGCTCGCCGGGCTGGCCGAGGTCGGGCTCGACAAGCTGGCGCCCGCCGACGGCGCCTTCTACGTCTACGCCGACATCTCGAAGTACTCCACCGACTCGCTGACGTTCTGCGAGAAGCTCCTGGCCGACACCGGCCTGGCGATCGCGCCGGGCGTGGACTTCGACACCCAGCACGGCGGATCGTTCGTGCGGTTGTCGTTCGCCGGGCCGAAGTCCGACATCGAAGAAGCATTGCGCCGCCTCGGCCCCTGGCTCGCCGCGTACTGAAGGTGCCCGTCGCAGGCCGCTGAGGCGTTTGCCACACAACCGGTGAGAACGAGCTGCAGACCGGTACCATCGGTCCGCAATGTCCCAGGAAACCGACAACCCAGAACCGGAAGTTACCGACGACTTACCGGTGAACCGCGAGGGCCTCGAACGGCACGGCATCAAGCTGTCCACGCCCATCGGTGAGATCGCCATCGCGATCTCGACGCCGCGCGGAGGCTTGGCGATCCCGAAGCGATTCGACCCGCTCGGCCTGGCCAACCGCGCCCTCGGGGTCGCGAAATTTGGGTTCAAGCTGGCTGCCTGGGGCGGCGAGCAGATCGCGATCGCGACCAAAACCAGCATCGAAGCCATCGAGATGGCCCCCGAGCGGACGCCGGCTCCGGCGCCGCAGAAGCAGCCCGCCGCGCAGTCCCTTCACGGCAAGCTCGGCGGCCTGCTCGACCGTGCCCTGGATCAGAGCACCTCCGATGGTCGCACCGAGCTCTACCACCGGCTGCTCGATCAACTGGTGGCCGACGAGGCCCGGATCATCGGCGCGCTGTCCGACAACGAGTCGTCTCCGCTGGTGAACATCTACCGCCGGAACCGCACCGCCCCGACCCTGGAGAACGCCTGCCTCATCGGCCGCACCGCCAACGTCGCGCTGCCGCAGATGGTGCCGCAGTACGTCAGCCACCTGTTGGCACTGGGACTGGTCGAGACCGTGCCCGAGGACCCGAACCTCAAGGCCGACTACGAAATCCTCAGCGCGGAATCGATGGTGTTGAAGGCCATCAAGGACGCCTCCCGCGGCCCCTTCCCGGCACGTGTGGAGAAGCTCGCGTTGCAACTGTCGGAGCTCGGTCGCGGCCTGTGGGAAGCCGCGATGCGGGACGAGTCGTAGTCGAGGTTTTCCCGTCGGCCGCGCGTTGATGCTGCGCCCAGGGTCTTCGTTACTCGAACTTTGTGGCCCTCAGTGCAATGTCAACGCCGACAATGCATTTGCTTGTCACACTCGTCGCCCGAACCGTCAAGGACGGGGCACTCCCAGGGCCCGCTCGCGGTCAGCCCGGTCCAGCTCGGCCAGGTCGATCCCCTTGGTCTCGCGCGCGAACGCCAACGCGACCAGCGTCACGACGCAGGCCCCGGCCAGATAGATCGCGATCGGCACCGACGAGTGGTAGTCCTTCAGCAGCCGCACCGCGATGATCGGCGCGAGGGAGCCGGCGAAGATGGCCGTCACCTGATAGCCAAGGGACACACCGGAATACCGCATCCGGGTCGGGAACATCTCGGACATCAACGCCGGCTGCGGGGCGTACATGAATGCATGCGCCACCAGGCCGGCGGTAATGGCCGCCATGATGGCGAAATAGTGCTTGCTGTCCATCATCGGGAACGCGACGAAACCCCAGACTGCGGTGAGCAGCGTCCCGATCAGGTACACCGGCCGGCGGCCGATGCGGTCGGAGAGCCTGCCCACCAACGGGATTGCCACCAGGTGCACCGCGTGCGCCACCAGCAGATACCACAGGATCAACGAAGTGCTCACGCCCGCATGCACTTTCAGGTACGTGATCGAGAACGTCACCACCAGGTAGTACATGATGTTCTCGGCGAACCGCAGGCCCATCGCCGTCAGCACTTTGCCCGGGTAGTACCGGAGCACCTCGATGACGCTCAGCGACGTCGCCTTCACCCGCTCGGCTTCTTCTTGTGCCGCAACGAAAATCGGGGCATCGGTCACCTTGGTCCGGATGTAGTAGCCGACCAGCACCACCACCGCGGACAGCCAGAATGCCACCCGCCAGCCCCAGGACAGGAACTCCGACTCGGGCAACGTCCCGGTCAGCGTGAGGAGCACGACGGTCGCCAGGATGTTGCCCACCGGCACCCCGGCCTGCGGCCAGCTGGACCAGAATCCGCGGCTCGGCGCGGGACTGTGCTCGGCGACCAGGAGCACCGCGCCACCCCACTCGCCGCCGACCGCGAAGCCCTGAATGAACCGCAGCACCACCAGTAGGGCCGGCGCCCAGTAGCCGATCTGACCAAAGGTCGGTAGGCAGCCCATCAGGAAAGTGGCCGAACCGACCAGCAGCAGCGAGAACTGCAGCAGCGTCTTCCGGCCGAACTTGTCCCCGAAATGGCCGAACACCACGCCGCCCAGCGGGCGGGCGACGAAGCCCACCGCGTAGGTGACGAAGGCCGCGAAGATCGCGTCGAGATCACCGCCGCTCTGGCCGAAGAACACCTTGCTGAACACGATCGTGGCAGCGGTGCCATACAGGAAGAACTCGTACCACTCCACGACGGTGCCGGCCATGGAGGCCAGGACAACCCGCCGCAATCCGGTCCGGATCGGCGCGCTCATGGCGCGACTATAGCCAGGTGTCCTCGGTTGTCGTGGTCAAGAACGATTCCAGATCATCGCGCCATTGCGCCGGGGTGTTCTTGTCCGGCTCGATGCCGGTGTACTCGCCGCGGTAGAACAGCAGCGGACGAGGCTTGATGGCCGGTGGCTCAGACATCGATTGCACCGCACCGAACACGACGAAATGGTCGCCGCCGTCGTGCACGGAATGCACCGTGCAGTCGATGTGCGCCAGCGTGCCGCCGAGCACCGGGGAGCCCAATTCCGAAGGGCTCCAATCGATGCCGGCGAACTTGTCTTCGGCCTTCGAGCCGAACTGCGCCGAGACGTGCTGCTGGTTCTCGTGCAGCATGTTGACGCAGAACTTGCCGCTGGCTTCGATGGCCTTCCACGCCCGCGAGTGCTTCGTCGGGCAGAAGAGGACCAGCGGTGGATCCAGCGACAAGGCAGCGAACGACTGGCAGGCGAAACCGACCGGCACACCGTCATTCACGGTGGTGATGACGGTGATGCCGGTACAGAACTGCCCGAGCACATTTCGGAATGTGCGGGGGTCGATCTGCGGGGTCTGAGTCATGCCGCGCGAGCCTACTTGAACCCGACGCTGAAGTCGTGGCCCCAGAGGCTGATGCCGACGCTCTCGCGGGCGATCCAGCTCTCGTCCTCGACTTCGAGTCCCTCGCAACCGAATTCCATGTCGAAGCCACCCGGCGTCTTCATGTAGAAGGACAGCATCTTGTCGTTGATGTGCCGGCCCAGCGTGGCCGACATCTTGACCTTCTTGCGGTTGGCGCGATCCAGGCAGAGGCCGACGTCGTCGGAGTTCTCCACCTCGACCATCAGGTGCACGATGCCCGTCGGGTTGGGCATGGGCATGAACGCCAGCGCATGGTGGCGCGGGTTGCAGCCGTAGAAGCGCAGCCACACCGGGTCGCCATCGGCGGGGCGGCCCGCGAGCTGCGGAGGCAGCCGCATCGAGTCGCGCAGCCGGAAGCCCAGCACGTCCTGGTAGAACGCCTGCGCCGCGGCGTCGTCGTTGCAGGTGAGCACGACATGGCCGAGGCCCTGCTCGGCGGTGACGAACTTGTGGCCGTAGGGGCTGACGAACCGACGACCCAGGTACTGGATGCCGTAGTACACCTCGAGGGTGTTGTCGGCCGGGTCCTGGAAGCTGATCATGCCCTCGACCTTGCGGTCGAGCAGCTCGTCCTTGGTGCCTTCCTTGAAGGCGACGCCGTGGGCGCTCAGGGTTTCCTTCAGCTGCTCGAGGGCAGGCGCGTCGGCGACCTCCCAGCCCGACGCCAGTAGCCGGTCCTGCTCACCGGGCACGATGACCAGGCGCGCAGCGACGTCGTCCATCCGCAGGTAGAGGGCGTCAGGGTTGGTGCCCTCGCCCTCCATCATGCCGAGCACCTTGAGCCCGAACTCGCGCCAGGCCGCCATGTCGGTGGCCTCGATGCGCATGTAGCCGAGGGCCTTGATGACCGTCATTGAGCGATATCCCCTTAGACCATGGTGTCTGCGGGCGGCAGACCGAATTCGTTGTTACCGAAGATCAGGTAAGCGCGCTCGGGCTCGTTGGCGGCGTGCACGCGGCCGGCGTGCGCGTCACGCCAGAAGCGCTGCAGCGGAGTGCCGTTCGCCAGCGCGGTCGCGCCGGCCGCCTCGAACAGGCGGTCGACGGACGCGATGGCCCGACCGGTGGCGCGCACCTGGTCACGACGAGCGCGGGCCCGCAGCTCGAACGGGATCTCCTTGCCGGCGACCAGCAGGGCGTACTCGTCACCGACGTTGCCGACCAGCTGGCGCCATGCGGCGTCGATGTCGCTGGCGGCCTCCGCGATGCGGACCTTGGCGAAGGGGTCGTCCTTGGACTTCTCACCGGCGAACGCGGCGCGGACACGCTTGCCCTGGTGCTCGACATGCGCCTCATAGGCGCCGTAGGCCATACCGACGATCGGCGCCGAGATGGTCGTGGGATGCACGGTGCCCCACGGCATCTTGTAGACCGGGGCGGTGTTGGTCTGGTAACCGCCGGCGGTGCCGTCGTTCATCGACTTGTAGGACAGGAAGCGGTGCCGCGGCACGAACACGTCCTTGACGACGATCGTGTTGCTGCCGGTACCGCGCAGGCCGACCACGTTCCAGACGTCGTCGATCGTGTACTCGGTGCGCGGGATCAGGAAGCTGCCGAAGTCGACCGGACGGCCGTCCTTGATCACCGGGCCGCCGAGGAATGCCCAGGTGGCGTGCTCCGAGCCGGAGGACCAGTTCCATGCGCCGTTGACGATGTAGCCGTCGCCCGTCTCGGTCACGACGCCCGCGCCCATCGGGGCGTACGACGAGGAGATGCGGACGGTCGAGTCTTCGCCCCACACGTCTTCCTGGGCCTGCTGATCGAACAGCGCCAGGTGCCAGTTGTGCACGCCGATGATCGATGCGACCCAGCCGGTGGAACCGCAGGCGCTGGCAATGCGACGGACCGCCTCGTAGAACACCGTCGGGTCAGCCTGGAGGCCATCCCACTGGGCGGGCTGCAGCAGTTTGAAGAAGCCGATCTCGTTCAGACTGTCGATAGACTCCTGCGGCACCTGGCGCAGGTCCTCGGTCAGCTGTGCGCGTTCGCGCAGCACCGGCAGCAGGTCGTCGATACCGGCCAGCACGGCCTGCACGTCGAGTTGTTCAATTGACGTCACGGATTGCCTCCCGGGGAGTGGTCGTCTAGACAGAAGATTAGAACACGTTACGATTTGTGTCGAGCACGGCGGTACTGCAGCAGGTAGACCCGCATAACTGCACTTTTGTAACCTGTTCTAGTTACCGGTCAGAAGACCGGTTCGAACGAAGGGTGATGGTTGTGGACGAGCCGCTGGGCAGCCACGTACTGGAACTTGTGGTGGCCGACGTCGTCGCCGAGACCAACGACTCACGTGTGTTGGTGTTCAAGACGCCAGAAGGCAGCGACATCCCGCCGGAGCGACTGAAGTACGCCCCCGGCCAGTTCCTGACCCTGCGGGTCCCGAGCACCCGCACCGGATCGGTGGCCCGCTGCTACTCGCTGTGCAGCTCGCCGTACGCCGACGAAGCGCTGACCGTCGCGGTCAAGCGCACCGCGGACGGCTACGCGTCGAACTGGCTGTGCGACAACGCGCACGTCGGCATGCGGATGCACGTGCTGGCACCGTCCGGCACGTTCGTCCCCAAGAACCTCGATGCCGACTTCATCTTGCTGGCCGGCGGTAGCGGCATCACCCCGATGCTGTCGATCCTCAAGTCCGCGCTGTCCGAGGGCACCGGCAAGGTGACGCTGTTCTACGCCAACCGCGACGAGAAGTCGGTGATCTTCGGCAAGGCACTGCGCGAGCTGACCTCGCTGTACCCAGACCGGCTGTCGGTCGTGCATTGGCTGGAGTCGGTGCAGGGGCTCCCCAACCCGACCATCCTGGCCACCCAGCTGGCGCCCTACGCCGAGCGCGAGGCCTTCATCTGTGGCCCGGCGCCGTTCATGGCCGCCACCGAAGAGGCCCTGCTCAAGTCCGGCGCCGACAAGAGCAATGTTCATCTCGAGGTGTTCCAGTCACTGGACTCCGACCCGTTCGCCGCTGTTGTACTCGCCGAAGATGACAGCGATGAGGGCCCGGCCACCGCAATCGTCACGCTCGACGGCAAGACGCACGAGCTGCGCTGGCCGCGCAATGCCGTACTGCTCGACGTGCTGCTCGACAAGGGACTGGACGCGCCGTTCTCCTGCCGCGAGGGCCACTGCGGGGCCTGCGCGGTGTTGATGAAGAAGGGCGATGTCGACATGGCGATCAACGACGTGTTGGAGCCGTCCGACCTCGAAGAGGGCCTCATCCTCGGGTGCCAAGCGGTGCCGAAGACGGATTCCGTCGAAGTCACGTACGACGAGTAGCGAAGGGATTACGTTCTTGAACGTGAAAGTGACTGTGCACCGGGTTACTGCGGCAAGCGCCGCCGCTGTGCTGACCGCGACCGCGCTGATGTCCCCGGCGACGGCTGTGGCCGCAGTCAATTCGGCCGACGCCTTCGTGCCCGTCGACGACGGCACCAAGATTCAGATTCACGTGACGGCGCAGTGCTCGGGCGGCGCGTGCACCTTCAACACCGCCGCCAACCTGGTGGTCGGGGGCAATCCGGTGCCGCTGCCGCCGAACACCTGGGCGCGCGAGAACATCACGCTGCGCAGCTCGGATCGCCTGGTGTACCAGGATGTCTCGTACAGCGCGCCGACCGGCGCCCCGCCCATCAACCGCGGCTCCTGGAACGGTCCGGTGAACTCGCGGCAGCTCAAGTCGCAGAACAGCGCTTTGGTCTCGGTCACGTTCAACGGCGGTGGCACGTTCGAAGAGTTCATGGTCGACGGCACCTCACTGCCGCTCGACGTGTCCACCGGCAGGCCCCGGACGCAGTCGAACTTCATCGCCTGCGCCGACATACAGGTCACCTACCCAGGGGTGAACCTCACCACGCCGACGGCCTGCGCCACCACCAACTTCTGAGTCGCCGAACGCGAATTCGTCAGCAACTACTTCACTTTCGGCCTTCGGACGCGTCGAGCAGACCACTGAGCCGTTGCAACGCATCGACGACGTTGTCGACCTGGTCGGCTCCTATCGCCTCGTCGATGTAGCCGTTGACGGTAGCCAGCGCGGCGTCCAATCGCCGAAGTGCGTCGGTGCCGGATTCGGTCGGCCACAGCGCCCACGCGCGGCCGTCGCTCCGGCTGGCCCTGCGCTCGACGAATCCCGCCGCCTCCAAGCGCCCGACCATCGCGGTCACCGCCGACTCCCGCTGGCCGAGTTGCGCCGCGATGAGCGACTGGCGGCACCCGGCATTGCTCGCGATGAGCGTCAGCGCGGCGGCCTGTGCGGTGGAGATGCCGGCCTCATCCATGAACAACCGGTCCGCTGTGGTGCGCAGCCGCTGTGCGGCGGTCTGCAACTGGAAATACGCGCGCCGTCTGCCCGCCGGCGAACTGTGCTTCGAACTCACCCTTGCATTATTACTTCACTAGTGAAGTAATTGGGTGATGACACGAGTGATCGACGCGTGGTCCCAGCAGCCGAACGAGTTGTTCATGCGTCAGCCGTGGCTGCGGCCGCTGCTGCGCTGGACCCGCCAAGAAGACCTGCCGGCGCTACCCATCGACGTGACGTTGAAAGCAATGGACGACGCCGGCGTCGAGAAGTCGTTGTTGTGCGCATGGGTTGGGCCCCATGGCGCCCTGATCGACAACGACGAGACGGCGGAACATGTGCGCGCGTACCCGGACCGGTTTGCCGGCGTCGCGTCCGTGGACCTCACCCGCCCGGTCGAGGCGGTCCGCGAATTACGCCGTGCGGTAACCGATCTGGGGATGGTGGCACTGCGCGTCGTCCCATGGCTGTGGAACCTGCCGCCCAATGACCGGCGCTACTATCCGCTGCTGCAGGCCTGCGTCGAGCTCGGCGTCCCGTTCTGCACACAGGTCGGGCACACCGGCCCACTGTGCCCGTCCGAGCCCGGCCGGCCGATCCCCTACCTGGAGACGGTCCTGCTCGAGTTTCCGGAACTCGTGGTCATCGGTGGCCACGTCGGAGCACCCTGGATCGACGAAGTGCTGTTCCTGGCCAAGAAGTTTCCGAACTTCTACATCGATACCTCGGCCTACGCCGCGCATCGTCTGCCCTCGGCACTGGTGGACTACATGCGCGGATCCGGCCGTACCCGAGTGCTTTTCGGCACCAACTGGCCGATGTTGTCCGCGCAGCGGTGCCTGGAACGGCTTGACGAGCTGAACCTCGATGCCGAGACGCGCGACCTCTACCTCGGCGGGAATGCGGCCCGGGTTTTCGGCGTCTGACGCTCCGACTGTGACCGAATCAGCTTGTGCCACCGGCGATGCCGGTAGCGGAAGATGCCGGCCGCACCAAGCGCGACCAGACCGGTGAACCACCCGGCATCGATCTCGATGGTGTCGGCGTACCGGCAGCGCCCTTGGCCGGCCGGCACGGCATGCAGCGTGTGATTCCACGACCTGATACGTCCGCCGTATTCGTGGGTGCGAATGGTGTGCGCGGCCTCGTCGACCGACAACACCTCGATGGTGTGCCGGTAGGCGGGGAACACGTGAAAAGCCATGAGCCAGCCCGTCCCTCGCTCCCCGACCTGCAGCGGCTCGGTGCGGTTCGCGAGCGCCGGCACCCCGAACAGGCCGCGGCACAGGTACAGGAAGGTCGCAGGCAGCTGCATGAGATGCCACACGCGATCCAGGTCGGCAGCCAGTTCGGACTCGATGTACACCGTCTTCACGATGACGCTCCTTTGAGTTAGGGTCACCTGATCATCGACCGGCCACGCGCCGGTGACTACTCGCTTTCCGGGCGGAGGTGACCGTGGCACCACCAGACCGGTTCCGCGCCCGCAAGCAGCCCAAACAGCAACGCTCAGCCGAGACCCGGCAGCGCATCCTCGATGCTGCTGCTCACGTTTTCGCCGACTTCGGCTACCGCGGTGGCACCACCAATCGCATCGCCGAAGCGGCTGACATCTCGATCGGCTCGCTCTACCAGTACTTTCCGAACAAGGACGCGATCCTGGCCGCGCTCACCGATGCCCACATCGACGCCGGAGCGTCGCTGCTGGCAACTCGGCTGGCCGCCGGAATGCCGCCCGGATTAGAAGATCAACTGCGACTGTTCACGCGCGCGACCATCGACAACCACCGCGACGATCCGCAGCTGCATCAAGTGTTGTTCGCGGAGGCGCCCCGGTCACCGGCACTTCTGGCACGGCTGCGCGACGCCGAAGAAATCGCGGTCGCGGCCGCACAAGATCTTCTTGCCCGGCATCCCGACGTTCGAGTCCCTGACCTGAAGTTCGCCGCCCGGATGACGGTCGCGACCATCGAGTCGCTCACCCACCGCCTCATCGCCTGCGCGCAGCCCGCCGACGCACAGCAGTTGGAGGATTCGATCGTCGACATGCTTGCCGCATATCTGCGGGGCTAGCGGTTCAGCTCTGCGCGACCGCGAGCGCTTCCCGCTCCGTCTCGGCGTCGGCCTGGCGCCCCCAACGTGCGGCCAGGGTCGCGCAGGTGATCAGCTGAATCTGGTGAAAGATCATCAGCGGCAACACGATCAGGCCCACCGGATGTCCGGCGAACAGCACCGTCGCCATCGGCAACCCGGTTGCAAGACTCTTCTTCGATCCGCAGAAGACGATCACGATACGGTCGGCGCGATCGAACTTCAGTAGCCGCGCCACTCCTGCCGTGATGCCGAGCACCACCGCGAGCAGCACCACGCTGACACCGATCACCGCGAGCACGTTGGTGATCTTCATACCTGTCCAGATGTGTTCGGCCATACCGGCGCTGAACGCCGCGTACACGACGAGGTAGACCGAACCGCGGTCGACGACCTTGGTGAGCGTGGTGTGCGACAGCACCCGGTGCAACTTGGACCGCAACAGCTGGCCGGCGAGGAACGGCAGCAACAACTGCACGACGATCTCCAGGATCGAGTTCGCCGACACGGTGGCGGCGCCCGTGGTCGTCATGAGCAGGGTCACCAACAGCGGGGTGAGGAAGATGCCCAACAGGTTCGACGCCGACGCACTCACGACGGCTGCGGCGACATTGCCGCGCGCGATCGAGGTGAAGGCGATGGACGACTGCACTGTCGAGGGCAGCAGGCACAGATACAACATGCCGGTGTAGAGATCGTCGGTCAGGACCGTCGGCACCAACACCTTCATGGCCAGCCCGAGCAGCGGGAACAGCACGAAGGTCGCGGCCAGCACCGTGGTGTGCAGCCGCCAGTGCCTCAGCCCTTCGAGGGCCTCGCGCGGCTCCAGCCGGGTGCCGTAAAGCAGGAACAGCACGGCGATCGCGACCTTGGTCGCCGTCTCGACTGCCTGACCTGCGTCACCACGGGCCGGCAGCAGCACACCGATGGCCATCGCCGCGAACAGCCCGAGCAGGAAGCCGTCGATGCGGAGCTTGGCGAGCAGGTTCACGGGAAGAACGTACTGCTTCGCCAACTCATAGCACCAGGCGATAGATCCGATATCTCTAACCGGATATCGTGATGAATGTGTTCGACCCCGAACTGCTGCGCACCTTCCTCGCCGTCGACCGCGCCGGCGGATTCACCGCGGCCGGTCGCCTGCTGGGGCTCCGTCAGTCCACGGTGAGCGGGCACGTCGCCCGCTTGGAGCAGGCCGTCGGCCGCGAGCTCTTCCGGCGCGATACCCGCAACCTGGCACTCACCGCCGACGGCGCCGCGATGGTGAGCTTCGCGCACGACATCCTGGACGCACAGGCCAAAGCCGACCGCTATTTCTCCGAATCCCAACCCACAGGCCTGATCCGGCTCGGCGCCTCCGACGATCTGGTCGGCCGGATGCTCTCCGACGTGCTGGTCGAGTTCCGCCAGTCCTACCCCGGCGTCGACCTGGAACTGGTCGTGGGCCTGAGCGAGAACCTCAAAACCCGAATGGCCGCAGGCGAATTGGACCTCATGGTGGCCAAACGGCTGCCCGGCGAGCAACACGGCGAACTGTTGTGGCGCGATCGCCTCGTATGGGCCGGCCGCCCCGGGCTGACCGACATCACCGACCCGGTGCCGATCGTGACGTACCCACCGCCGAGCCTGACCCGGCACATCGCCCTACGCGAACTGGAACGAGAGCGCCGCAGCTGGCGCATCGCGTGCGTCAGCGACAGCCTGCTCGGCCTGCAAGCCGCGGCGCTCGCCGGGCTCGGCATCATCGCGCATTCCGAATCGGTTCTGCCACAAGGCCTGCAACCGATCATGGACAGTCGGCTGCCGAGCCTGGGACACCTGGAATTCGTTCTGCTGCACCGGCGGAGCACGCCATCCGAAGCCGAGGTGGCGCTGCACGACGCCATCGTTGCCGGCGCACACCGCATGCGGCGCTGAGGAACTCAGCCGAGATCGACGAAATAGTCGCTGGCCGTGCGGCTTTCGCAACCAATTCGCCGATCTCGCCCCCCATCAACCAGCGTCGGCTGACTGATGCGTCGACGACGCCACCTTCCCCTGCTTACCGGTCTTCGTGACCTTCGGAGTCTTCGGCGTCTTCTGTGCCTTTTCGGCCCTCTTTACCGGCTTGTCCGCCTTGCCTGCCGAATCGGAGTCCGACGACGTTGCGCCCGCCGGCTTGGCACCGGATTGGGTCTTGGCTGGTTCGGCTGACACCGGCTCCCCAGCGGGGGTGGACGTGTCGACCTTCGTCGGCTCCGCGACCTTCACCGGCTGCGATTCCGGTGCTTCGGTCACAACCGCAGGCTTCGGATCCTCCTTGTTCACAGACGCTTTCGACTTCGCCAGGCTCCCCGACACCTTGTCGGCATCGCCGGCCTTGACCGCTGCGGTGGCCGCCGGCTTGATGGCCGGTGCCAGAGCCTTTGTCGCCGTGCCAGTTACGGCCGTCGCCACCGCCGCGCCGTCCGTGGTCGCTGCCACCGGAGCGGTCGGAGCCTGTGGCTTGATGGCGCCGGCAATCATCTTTAGGGCTGTGATGACACTTGCGGCAAAGCCGTAGCTGCCGAAGATACCGCCAGTACCTTTGCTCGCCCCATAGCCGTTCAGCACGGCGTTGACCATGGTCGCCGGAAAGTTGATCACCGCGCTGACGGCAGTTGCGGCGTCACCGGCCTTCACCGCATCAAGGAATTGCTGGCCGGTGTTCGAAAACGCCTGCTCGGCTGAACCAGCAACCCCCAACGCGCCAAACGCCAACTGGGTAGCGACCGAACTGAGACTGCCGATGACATTGGTGACGTTCTGGGCGATCTTCTTCGGGATGTCGAACTGCAGTAGGGGGAACATGACGCCGACGAGCGCGTAAAGCGGCAAGGCGTAGAGGCCGTCTACTCCTGCGGCAAACTGGCCCGAAGCCAATTGCTGAAGAGCGGTTTGCAGTCGCCCTGGCAGTTGGTTGACCCAGAAGGTGAGCCCCTTGCCCATCTGGTTGCCGATCGAGATGATCTGCTGCGCGTAACCGACCTGGTTCGCAATGACCTGACGCAGGATCGGGAACGGGTCGGCGGCATACATCTGCCCCAGTTTCCCGATGTCGGTGACAGTCGTCCTCAACACGTCGCCCCACGCCGCGATCGGGTTGACGAATGCGGTGAGGTCGACGGTCCGCGTCGACACCACGCTCGTCGGCGCCGGCAGATGAAGGGCGGGTGGCGCGACCGTCACCGGACTGATGGCGATGACGCCGGCGGTCGCGACCGCGATTCCCGCCGTCGAATATCGGCGCAACTCGAATGCCATACGTTCTCCTTGGACTCTGGGGGTCAGCACTTCTGGCCGCGCAGACGGTAGTGACCAAGCCGAAACGGAACATTCGAAATCTGCAACAAGTTCTAATTTCTACCCACAGGCTATTGACGCACTCGCAGGTGTTGCACAGGATGTGGTCAGGAATGCGGCTGACCAGGAGGTTGTGCATGGCGCGCAGGCCGGTCCTGAAGCCTTGGAACGACGACCGCCCCATGACACCACGCATCGTGGTCGGCGAGCGGTCCGTCGACAGTCGCGGCATGACGCTGCGGTTCGCCACCGAGCGGATCGAGAGCACCACCGACTGGTGTTGTGAGGACTCCGGCCGCCACCTGATCTACGTGCACCGCCACGGCGAGCTCCGATCGATGGAGACCAACCTGAATTGGGGTCCGACCGACCGCACGCTGCCGCGCATCGGCGATACCTGGGTGGTCCCCGCAGGCGTGCGCTGCACGTCGGTGGTCACGGGTGACACGGCCGGCTTCTGCGAGATCTCGATACCCGAGGAGGCACTGGGCGAGATAGCGCTGCTCCCCCGGCGCAAACATCATGATCCGCTGATCCTGCAGCTGGTCACCAAAATACGCAGCGTCGCCACGCGGGACGACGCGCTGGCCCGGCTACTGCTCGATTCCGCCGGCGAGACACTGCGATTGCTGATCCGCGACACCTACACGATCACCCCGCCCCCAACGGAATTCGAGCGAGACACCCTGGCGCCGTCGGCGCGCGCATCGATCATCGAGTTCCTGGAAACCAGCATGGAATCCGACATTCACCTGGAATCGCTTGCGCACCTTGCCCAGATGTCCGTGGCGACGTTCATCAAGGCCTTCCGGGCCGCGTTCCACACGACGCCGTACCAGTTCCTGCTCGACCGCCGCATCGACCGCGCGAAGACCCTACTGTCCTCGACCCGGCTGTCGATCACCGAAATCAGTGCCGCGGTTGGGTTCTCGACACCCAACCACTTCGCCACCACATTCCGGCAGCGGGTCGGCCTGACCCCGCGGGACTTCCGCCGGGGCCGCTAGCGCGGGAGGCCCAGCAGGCGCTCGCCGGCCACCGTCAGCAGAATCTGCTCGGTACCACCGGCGATCGACAGGCAGCGGGTGTTGAGGAAGTACCGGACGTCGGGCGAATCCTCGATACCGGAGCCGTCGTGGGCGTCCATGATCGTCTCGGCCAGCGTCTGGCGGTAGCGCACGCCGATGAGCTTGCGCACGCTCGACGGGGCACCGGGATCGTGCCCGCCGACGGCCATCTGCGCCGTCAGCTGATCCAGCAGCGAACCCACCTGGGCCGCAACGATAAGGGCGCCAAGGCGTTCCGCATCGGCAGCGTCCAACTCGCGGTCACCGAGCACCTCCAGCAGGTGCTCCATGCCCTTGTCCAGTGCGCCACCGGCGGCCATGGCGACGCGCTCGTTGGCCAGCGTGGTGCGGGCCAACGGCCAGCCGCCGTCGACGGGGCCGATGACGCAGTCGTCCGGCACGAACAGGTCGTCCAGGAACACCTCGTTGAACAGTGCCTCGCCGGTGATCTCGCGCAGCGGACGGATGTCGATGCCGGGCGAGCTCATGTCGACGACGAAGTAGGTGATGCCCTTGTGCTTCGGTGCGTCAGGGTTGGTGCGGGCCAGGCAGATTCCCCAGTTGGCGCGGTGCGCGTTGGAGGTCCACACCTTCTGGCCGGTCAGCTTCCAGCCACCGTCGACCTTGACGGCCTTGGTCCGCAGCGCCGCCAGGTCCGAGCCCGCGCCGGGCTCGCTGAACAGCTGGCACCAGTACACGTCGCCGGTGAGCGTGCCCGGAATGAAGCGGTCGATCTGCTCGGGGGTGCCGTGGCCGAGGATGGTCGGCGCGGCCCACCAGCCGATCGAAATGTCAGGGCGCACAACGCTTGCCGCGCTGAGTTCGTCGTCGATCACCAGCTGCTCACCCGGTGACGCCCCGCGACCGTACGGCGCGGGCCAGTGCGGCGCCATCAGGCCGGCCTCGGCCAGCGCTGCCTGATGCTTCTCGACGGGCAGCGCGGCGATCTGGGCCACCACAGCGGCGATCTCGGGGCGGATGGTCTCGGCGGCACCCGTGTCGACGTGCAGTTGGCGGCGCAGTCCCGACCGGGTCAGCGCGGCCACCCGGCGCAGCCAGCTGCCGTGGCCACCGAGGATCTGCGAGGTCGCATAGGAGCGCCGCAGGTACAGGTGCGCGTCGTGCTCCCAGGTGAAGCCGATGCCGCCCAGCACCTGAATGCAGTCGCGGCCATTGTGTTTCGCGGCGTCGATGGCGGCCGCGGCGGCGACCGCCGCGGCGATGGAGAGTTGGGAGGTGTCACCGCCTGCAGTGGCTTCCGAAGCTGCCTCGGCGACGTCGCTCGCGGCGACGGCAACCTGCTGCGAACGCAGCAGCATCTCGGCGCACATGTGCTTGACGGCCTGGAAGCTGCCGATCGGCTTGCCGAACTGCTCACGCACCTTGGCGTATTCGGCGGCCGTCTCCAGCTGCCAGCGGGCCAGACCCGCGGCCTCGGCGGCCAGCACGGTCACGGCCAGGTCGGCGACCGGCGTGTCGAGGACTGTCGCCGCCGCGCCATTCAGTTCGACGCGCGCCAGCGGCCGGGAGAAGTCGGTGGCTTCGAGCGGCGTGACGGTGACGCCGGCCGCGGCGGCGTCGACCAAGAGCCAGGTGTCTCCGGCCGGCAGGATCAGCAGGCCGTCCGGCAGTGCGCCCAGCACGAACCTGGCGGTGCCGGTGGCGGACTGCCCGTCGAAGGCGATATCGGAGCTCAGGGCCAGGCCGGCGGTGCGCTGCCCGGAGATCAGCGAGTCCAGCAGCGTGGCGTCGGTGATCACCAGCGTTGCCACGGCGGTCGTGGCAACGGGGCCGGGAACCAGCGCGGCGGCAGCTTCGTCGACCATCACGCACAGGTCGACGATGGAGCCACCGGCGCCGCCGAGGTCCTCGGACACCGCGACGCCGAAGGTCCCTAGTTCGACCAGACCGCCATAGGGGCCCCGCCAGGAGTCAGCGCCGTCCTCCTCGGCAGCCCGGACCGCGGCGATGGAACCCGACGCGACAGCCCAGCTACGGACCATTTCGCGGACCTCGGCCCGCTCCGAGTCGATAGTTGTGGAAGTGATGGACACCATGCGCTCCTAGCGTTTGGGCGAGAAGAACACGCTTCTCACTAGAACGTGTTCTAATGGTGACAGCAATCAGACGTCAAGTCGATCGCTATTACAGCAGGACACTTGGGTGTCCCGGGGCGCCTGGAGGTGGGAAATTACCGATCACTTTGCGTATCGTTTTCACCCAATGCGCTACCCGAAGGAGCTGACCGCCGAATGCCGACGCCAGCAACACCCGAGTCCGATTCCGCCGTTCGCCCGCGGGAGGTGACCAACATGGCCGTACTCACCGAATCCGAGCTTGGTTCAGAGGCTCAGCGCGAGCGCCGTAAGCGCATCCTGGACGCCACCTTGGCCATCGCCTCCAAAGGCGGCTACGAGGCAGTTCAGATGCGTGCCGTGGCAGAACGCGCCGACGTCGCGGTCGGCACCCTGTACCGCTACTTCCCGTCGAAGGTGCACCTGCTGGTGTCCGCACTGGGCCGCGAATTCGAGCGCATCGACGCCAAGACCGATCGGGCCTCACTTACGGGCGGCACGCCGTACCAGCGACTCAATGTGATGGTCAGCAAGCTGAACCGGTCGATGCAGCGCAATCCGCTGCTGACCGAGGCCATGACGCGCGCTTTCGTGTTCGCCGACGCGTCCGCGGCCGGTGAGGTTGATCACGTCGGCAAGCTGATGGACTCGATGTTCGCCCGTGCCATGAGCGACGGCGAGCCGACCGAGGACCAGTACCACATCGCCCGCGTCATCTCCGATGTGTGGCTGTCGAACCTGCTGGCCTGGCTGACCCGCCGTGCATCGGCCACCGATGTGAGCAAGCGACTCGATCTGGCGGTGCGACTGCTGATCGGCGACGGGGAACACCCTAAAGTCTGACCGGTGCTCCCGGCTGATCTGATCGCGGCGCTCGACACCGTCGCCGCGACCCCCCGACTGCTCGTCACTTCGGATTTCGACGGCACGCTGTCGCCGATCGTGAACAATCCCGGCGACGCCCGGGCCCTGCCCGCCGGTGCCGCCGCCCTGCTCGAGCTCGCGGCGCTGCCACACACCTCGGTGGCGTTGGTGTCCGGCCGCGCGCTGGGGGTCCTTCGTGAACTGTCCGGCATGCCCGAGTCGGTGCATCTGGTGGGCAGCCACGGCGCCGAGTTCGACACCGGGTTCACCCAGACCGTCGACCGTGCACTGCTGACCCAGATCGTGGATTCGCTCACCGAGATCGCAAGCCGGTACCCCGGCGTCGCGGTCGAGACAAAACCCGCCAGCGTGGCCCTGCACGTACGCAACGCCTCGGCCGGCGACGGTGAGGCGGCACTGGCCGCCGCGCGGACGGCCGGTGAGTCCTGGCCCGCCGAAACCACCGAAGGCAAGGCGGTGCTGGAGTTCGCGGTGATCACCACCAACAAGGGCTCGGCCATCGACGTGCTGCGGGAGCGCGACGACGCGACCGCCGTCGTGTACCTGGGCGACGACGTCACCGACGAAAAAGCCTTCGCGCGTCTGCGCGACGGTGACGTCGGGGTGAAGGTCGGTACCGGTCCGTCGGCCGCGCGGTACCGCGTCGACTCCCCCGAGGACGTCGCGGACGCGCTCGCGTACCTTGCCGCCCGCCGCAGCAGCTAGGCGGGCGGACCCGAAGTACGGCCGCGCACCAGCTCGGTGTCGAGCACCTCGATCACCGGGATCCCGGACCGCGGTGGATTGTTCAGCAGGTACCCTGCCCGCCGGCCCTTCTCCAGACTCGGCTGGGCCACGGTGGTCAGCCCGCGCGCGAGCGCCTCGGGGACGCCGTCGAATCCGGTCACGGTCATCTGGCCCGGCACGTAGATACCACGCGAGCGCAGGTGGTCCATGGCGGAAAGGGCCAACACGTCAGCGGTGCACATCAGCGCGGTGATACGTGGATTCGCTTGCAGCGCAACAGCGGCCGCCGCCCCACCCGAACTCGGCAGGTGCTCGAACGTCTCCACCACCGTCAGCGCATCGGGATTCAGACCGGCGCCCGCCATCGCGTCACGTACCCCGAGAATGCGCTCGCACTGCGCGTGAAAATGCTGCGAGGCGAGCCGATCCGGGTCCGCGACTGCCGACTGCGCGTCGCCGTGCGGCCAGTGCCGACCGAGCCGCATGGTCAGCAGACCGATCTCCCGATGACCAAGGCCGACAACATATTCCGCGATCTCGCGCATGGCCGCCCGGTCGTCGATGCACACCCGGGAGGCGCCCTGGACATCCTTGGGCTGGTCGACGACGACGATCGGCACGCCCCGCTGCTGCACTACCGGCAGATACGGATCGTCGTCCGAGGCCGCGTAGACCACGAACCCGTCGACCCCGGCGGACAGCACCGCCGCGGTGCCGTCCTCGACCGACCGGTTCGGCCCGGCCGCCACCAGCAGCAGGCCCTGCCCGGCCTCTTCGCACGATTCGGCAAGTCCGGCAACGAAATCCAGGGCCGCCGGGTCCCGGAATGAATAGTTGAGCGACTCGGTGATGATGAGCCCGAAGGCGCCGGCCTTGCGGGTGCGCAGGGAACGTGCCACCGGGTCGGGGCCGGGGTAACCCATCTCCTTGGCCGCCGCGAGCACCCGCTCACGCAACTCCGGCGAGAGCTGATCCGGCCGGTTGTAGGCGTTCGAGATCGTGGTCCGCGAGACCTTCAACTCGGCAGCGAGCGAGGCCAGCGTGGCCCGACGCCTCGGGTTGGGACTCCTCGGCATATTTGTGACGCTAGCGCATCCGATTCGCGCTGCACGGCAACGGTGCACTAGATTTATTGCAAACGGTTTTCATTAACACTAACCCGCAGGAGCACTCATGACCCGGACCAGGCTCATCGCACTGTCCGCCCTCACCGCGCTGGCCTCGGTCACCGGGTTGGCCGCTTGCGGGTCGCACGACGACGCCGGCCACGCCAACGGCGCCGCCAAGGTCGTCACCACCACGAACGTCTGGGGCAGCGTCGCCACCGCGGTGGCCGGCGGGCACGCCGACGTCAAGTCCCTCCTCACCAGCGACGTCGACGACCCGCACTCCTACGAAGCCACCCCGGCCGACGCCGCGGCGATCGCCGACGCCGCCCTCGTCGTCATCAACGGCGGCGGCTACGACCACTGGGCCGACGACGTGTTGAAGAACCACAAGAACGTCACCACCGTGGACGCCTACTCGCTGCTGCCGCACAACGCGCCCGGTGAGGCGAACGAGCATGTCTTCTACAACATGGCGGTGGCCAAGGCCGTCGCCGTCAAGATCGCCGACGACCTGGCCTCCTCCGATCCCGCGCACGCCGACGCCTACCGCGCCAACGCCGCGGACTTCGGCAAGAAGACCGACGCGATCGCCGCGACCGAGCACGCCATCGGACAGAAGCACCCCGGCGCCGCGGTGGTCTCCACCGAACCCGTCGCGCACTACCTGCTGGCCGCCGCGGGCGTCGTCGACAGCACGCCGCACGGTTTCGCCGCCGCCGCCGAAGAAGGCCACGACCCCGCCCCGGCCGACGTCGCCGCGGTGCTCGACCTGATCAACGGTCACAAGGTCGACGCGCTGGTGGTCAACAAGCAGACCGAGACCGCCGTCACCAAGCAGCTGCAGGACGCCGCCCGCAAGGCCGCCCTGCCCATCCTCGAGGTGACCGAGACGCTGCCCGCGGGGCAGGATTTCCTGACGTGGCAGCAGCAGACCGCCGAGGCACTGGCACACCAGTTGGATACCGCGCCTGCCCCGACGCGATAATCGACGACTGTGCCCTCAGATCCCTCACCGACCACGGCGGTCGCCGAACTGACCGGCGCGCGGTTGTCGTTCGGCGACCGCGTGCTGTGGGACCGGTTGGATCTGACGGTGCGCCGCGGCGAGTTCATCGCGGTGCTCGGCCCGAACGGCACCGGCAAGACCTCTCTGCTCAAGGTGCTGCTGCGCCAACAGCTGCTGACGGCGGGCCGGATGACCACGACCGGCACCATCGGCTACGTGCCGCAGCACCGCTCACTCGACACCGGACTGACGCTGCGCGGCCGCGATCTGGTCGGCCTCGGCTGCGATGGCCACCAGTGGGGTTTCGCCGGTCCGCGCAAGCGCGCGCAGCGTCGCGCCCTGGTGACACAGGCCCTGAACCAGGTGGACGGTGCCCGGCTGGCCGACGTCCCGGTGTCGGTGATGTCCGGCGGCGAGCTGCAGCGGGTCCGCATCGCGCAGGCCCTGGCGTCCGATCCCGCGTTGCTGCTGTGTGACGAACCGCTGCTCAACCTCGACCCGGCCAACGCCAAACTGGTGTCGGGCCTCATCGACCAGCGCCGCAAGGACGCCGGGACAGCCGTGCTGTTCGTCACCCACGAGGTCAATCCCGTGCTGCCGTACGTCGACCGCGTGCTGTACCTCGTCGACGGCCGCTTCCGGATCGGCACCGTCGAGGAGGTCATGACATCAGAGACGCTGTCCGCGCTGTACCGCGCCGACATCCAGGTCGCCCGGATCGGCGGTCAGTACGTCGTTGTCGGCCAGGACGGTGCCGGCGTGGACAACTCCGAGCACGCGAGCGGGCACTGCTGTGAATAACTTCTTCAACCCGGCACTGACCGCAGACCTGCTCGGCCGCGATTTCGTCCAGCAGGCCGTGCTCGCGGCAGCGCTGCTGGCCCTGCTCGGTGGCCTGATCGGGCCGTTCATCGTGATGCGGCAGATGTCGTTCGCCGTGCACGGCTCCAGCGAGCTCTCCCTCACCGGTGCTGCCTTCGCCCTGTTGACCGGGCTCAACGTCGGCCTCGGCGCCCTCGTCGGAAGTGCCCTGGCGGCAATCCTTTTCGGCATCCTGGGGCAGCGATCGCGCGAACGGGACTCGGCCATCGGCGTCGTGCTGGCCTTCGGCCTGGGTCTGGCCGTGCTGTTCATCCATCTCTACCCCGGCCGCACCGGCACCAGTTTCGCGTTGCTCACCGGACAGATCGTCGGCGTCGGCTACTCGGGTCTGACGCTGCTGGCGGTCGTGACGGTGCTGGTGCTCGCGATCCTGGCGGCCTGTTACCGGCCGCTGCTGTTCGCGACCGCCGACCCGGAAGTGGCTGCGGCCCGTGGGGTTCCGGTGCGGGCGCTGGGCATCGTGTTCGCCGCGCTCGTCGGCGTCGCGGCCGCGCAGGGCGTGCAGATCGTCGGGGCGCTGCTGGTGATGTCGCTGCTGATCACCCCCGCCGCCGCGGCGGGCCGGGTGTTCAGCTCCCCCGTCACCACGATGGTGGCGTCGGTGGTGTTCGCCGAGATCGCCGCGGTGGGCGGCATCGTGCTGTCCCTGGCCCCGGGTGTGCCGGTGTCGGTGTTCGTCACATCGATCTCGTTCGGCATCTACCTGCTGTGCTGGGGCGCCGGCAGGCTCAGTCGCCGGTAGCCACCAAACGCCCGGCCTCGTTGCTCCACTGCGACCACGAACCGGGAAACAGCGCCACGTCGCGACCCGCGGCCGCCAGCGCGGCCACCGCCACCGCCGCGGTGACCCCGGACCCGCAGTAGACGCCATCCACGTCCGCGCCGTCGGTGCGCAGCGTGCCGTCGGCGGCGAGCACGCTCGGCAGGTTGATCGCACCCGGGATGTGCCCGGCGACGGGATCGATGGGCTCGACGTCGCCGCGGAACCGTTCCGGCGCCCGGACGTCGCCGAGCCGCGGGCCGAGCGCGGCGGCCTCGTCGGCCGTCAGCGTCGGCATGGCACCCGCGTAGAGGTCGTCGTGGGTGACGGTCACGTCGCCCGGCTCGGGTTCGACGTCGCCGCGGTCCAGCGGGCCGCCCGAGGTGGTCCACGCGGCCAGGCCGCCGTCCAGAATGCGGACGTTCTCGATGCCCGCGGCCCGCAGCACCCACCAGGCACGCGCCGAGCCGGCGCGGTTCCAGTCGTCGTAGATGACGGTCGGGACGCCGTCCTTGACTCCCCAACGCCGGGCGGCGGTCTGCAGCGCCGTCCCTGACGGCAGCGGATGCCGGCCCCGACCGGTGACGGTGTGGTCGGACAGCTCGTCCTCCAGCGAGACGTACACCGCGTCGGGAATGTGCCCGGCCAGGTAGTCGTCGCGGCCGTCGGGCTTGGCCAGCTGCCAGCGCACGTCGAGCAGCGTCACGTCGCCGGCGGCGATCAGCTGGGCCAGTCCGAAGGCGGTGATCAGGACGTCGTCACGGGTAGCCATCCTCGAAGCCTAGGCTGGCGGGCATGGCTGCGGTGGACCTCAATGCCGATCTGGGCGAAAGCTTCGGGGTGTGGCGCCTCGGTGACGACGACGCGATGCTCGATCTGGTCACCAGCGCCAACATCGCCTGCGGCTTCCACGCCGGCGACCCGGCCGGGCTGCTGCGCGTCTGCCGGGCCGCTGCCGAACGCGGCGTGCGGATCGGCGCACAGGTGGGTTACCAGGACCTGGCCGGCTTCGGTCGCAGGTACCTCGACGTCAGCCCAGAGGACCTCGCCGCCGATGTCATCTACCAGATCGGCGCGTTGCAGGCGCTCGCGCAGGCGGCGGGGTCGACGGTGAGCTACGTCAAACCCCATGGCGCCCTGTACAACACCATCGTCACCGACCAGGCGCAGGCACGCGCGGTAGCGGCCGCTGTGCATGCCGTGGACCCCGCACTGCCGGTACTGGGCCTGACCGGTTCGGCGTTCTTCGCCGCCGCCGACGAGCTCGGACTACGCACCGTCCCCGAAGCTTTCGCCGACCGCTCCTATCGCCCCGACGGGCAGCTGGTCCCGCGCACACAGCGTAATGCCGTGCTGCACAACGTTTCGGCCATCGCCGACCGGGTGGCCGCCATGGTGACGACGGGCCGCGTCGGCGCCGTCGACGGCTCCACCATCAAGATCACCGTGAAATCGATTTGCGTACACGGCGATTCGCCCGGCGCCGTCGACATCGCCCGCGCCGTCCGGGACCGCCTGACCACCGACAACGTGAAGATCGAGGCCTTCTGCTGATGCGACTGAAACCCGGCCGACCCGACCTGGCCTCGTACACCCGCTACTTCGACCAGCCGGCGGCCGGGCCCGACTCGCCGCTGATCGTCACCTGGGCCGGCGTCACCACCATGCTGGTTTCCGACGGTTCGTCGGCGCTCCTGACCGACGGCTTCTTCTCGCGGCCGAGCCTCTTGGCGGTCGGGCTGGGCAGGCTGAGCCCCGCACTACCGCGTATTGACGGCTGCCTGCACCGCCTCGGCATCGACCGGCTCGACGCGGTACTGCCGGTCCACACCCACTTCGACCACGCCATGGACTCGGCGGCAGTCGCCGCGCGGACCGGAGCGAAACTCGTCGGCGGCACGTCGGCCGCCCTCATCGGCCGCGGCGGCGGGCTTCCCGATTCGCAGTTGACGATAGCGACCCCCGGCGAGCCGAACCCGTTGGGCGCCTTCGACGTAACGCTCTTCACCGGACACCACTGCCCGCCGGACCGATTCCCCGGCACCATCACCGCACCGGTCGTGCCGCCGGTGCGGGCGTCTGCCTACAAGTGCGGCGAGGCCTGGTCCACGCACATCCATCACCGCAGTAGTGGCCGCAGCCTGCTCGCCGTCGGCAGTGCGGGTTTCGTGCCGGGCGCTCTCGCCGGGCAACGCGCCGAGGTCGTGTACCTCGGCATCGGGCAGCTCGGTCTGCAGCCCGAGAAGTATCTCGTCGACTACTGGACCGAGACTGTTCGGACCGTCGGCGCACGCCGGGTGGTGCTGACCCACTGGGACGACTTCTTCCGGCCCCTGCACGAGCCGCTACGTGCCCTGCCCTACGCCGGCGACGACCTCGACGTCTCGATGCGGGTGCTGACCCGGCTGGCGGCCGACGACGGCGTGCCGCTGCACCTTCCGACCGTCTGGCAACGCGCCGACCCTTGGCTGTGAACACCGCGCTACAGGAGGTCGGCCGACTGCTGCCTGTCGTCGGGTTTCTGGCCGCCGTCCTCGTACTGGCCAAACTCTGCGACGACGAAGGCCTGTTCCACGCCGCCGGCGTCTACATGGCCCGCCACAGTTGGGGGGCGGGCCAGTCGGCGGCGCGACGGCTGCTGGCCATCGTGTTCCTGGTCGCGGCCGGCACCACGGCCGTGCTCAGCCTCGACGCCACCGTGGTGCTGCTGACCCCCGTCGTCCTGTCGACCGCACGGACGCTGGGCGTACCGGCGCGGCCGCACGGCTACGCCGCGGCCCACCTCGCCAACACCGCGTCGCTGCTGTTGCCGGTGTCGAATCTGACCAATCTGCTGGCATTTTCGACCGCGGGCCTGAGCTTCACCAGATTCACCGCGGCGATGACGCTGCCCTGGCTGCTCGCCGTCGCGGCCGAATATGCCTTGTTGCGCTGGTTGTTCCGGCGCGAGTTACGGAACGGCACGACCGAGCGGGCGGCCCCACCGCAGCCGGAGGTGCCGTACTTCGTCCTGACCGTGGTGGTCGTGACGCTCATCGGCTTCGGTGCGACATCGCTACTCGGCTTGTCGCCGGCATGGGCGGCGTTCGCCGGCGCCGCGGTGCTGGCGGTGCGGGCCGTCGTCCGCGGCCACGAGACGGTACTGGGCATCGTGCGGGCGGCCAACGTCCCGTTCCTCCTTGCCGTGCTGGCGCTGGGCGTACTGGTGAGCGCCGTGCTGGACATGGGCCTGGGGCACGCTTTGTCGCAGCTGCTGCCGCACGGCACCACGCTGCCGGCGCTTCTCGGCATCGCGGCCATCGCGGCGGTGCTGTCGAATCTGATCAACAACCTGCCCGCCGTGTTGGTGCTGCTGCCGCTGGTCGCGGCGGCCGGGCCCGTCGCAGTACTTGCGGTCCTCATCGGGGTGAACATCGGCCCCAACCTGACCTACCCCGGATCGCTGTCGAACCTCCTGTGGCGCAAGGTGGTCCGTGGCGAGCTGACCGCGCGGGCCCGGGAGTTCACCACCGTGGGCCTGGTGACGGTGCCGGTCACCCTGATTCTGGCCGTGACGGGATTATGGTTGGGCTGTTCGCTGTTGGGGCTGCGATGAGCGCACCCTCCGCTCGGAAGGACTGAACGTCATGGCCGACAACTGGAACGAGCAGATCATCGCCGAATTCCGCGCCAACTAGGGAAAGGTCGGTGGCCCGTTCGAGCAGATGACCCTGCTCCTGCTGCACACCACCGGTGCCAAGAGTGGTCAGCCGCGAGTGAACCCCGTCGGCGCGTTCGACATCGACGGCAAGCTGGTCATCGTCGGGTCATATGCGGGCGCGGACACCGACCCGGCCTGGCTCCACAACCTGCGGGCGCATCCCGACGCCCACATCGAAATCGGTACCGACGCTTACGATGTCGTGGCGCGCGAACTCCCGCGCGAGGAGCGTGACGACGCCTACGCCAAGATCGTCGAGCAGGCGCCCACCTTCGGCGAGTACGAGAAGAAGACGGACCGGGTCATCCCGGTCATCGAACTCCGACGTCGCTGAATCCGCGCGGTTACCTCGACGAGAACAACAATCGGACATCGCACGTCGATTTGTGGCCCGGCGGCGTTGCAGCCTGACGGACCGGCCGCAACGTAGGCAGGATGGCTGTCGTGGACGTGAGCCGCAGAACGCTGATCGTGGGAGGCACGTCGGCTCTCGTCGGCGCGGGCCTCGGAGCCGGTGCCACCGGGTACGTCACGACCAGGCGCACCGGCCCGATGCTGTGGCAGCGTGCCGACCGCAGCGGCGCACCACCGGTCACCGGTTTGCACACCCAGTTCGGCACCGACGCGGCCACCGAGGTCGTGGTGTCGTGGCATAGCGCCGCGGCGGTGCAGAACCCACGCGTCCTGGTGGGTACCCCTGACGACGGGGTGGGCAACGCTGTCGCAGCCGAGACCGTCACCTATCGCGATGCATTGTCACACAATGAAATTCGCGTCCACCATGCACGATTGACCGGCCTTGCGCCCGACACCGACTACGTCTACGCCGCCGTACATGACGGCGCCGGTCCCGAGCTGGGCTCAGTGCGTACCGCGCCGCGCGGCCGGGCACCCATCCGCTTCACCAGCTTCGGCGATCAGTCGACCCCCATGCTGGACGCCAAGGTGGCGGCATCCTTCGGCAACGACCATCGCGGGTCTCCGTCCGCCGGTGACATCACGACGGCGGTCGAGCGGATGGCCCCGCTGTTTCACCTGGTCAACGGCGATCTCTGCTACGCCAACCTCGCCGACGACCGGGTCCGCACCTGGTCGGAGTGGTTCGAGAACAACACCCGCTCCGCACGGCATCGACCGTGGATGCCGGCACCGGGAAATCACGAGAACGAGCTGGGCAACGGCCCGATCGGCTACGGCGCCTACCAGGCCTACTTCGGCCTGCCGGACTCCGGCTCCGACCCCGAGCTCCGTGGCCTGTGGTACGCCTTCACCGCCGGCTCGGTCCGGGTGATCATCCTCGCCAACGACGACATCTGCTACCAGGACGGCGGTAACTCCTACGTGCGCGGCTATTCAGGCGGCGCCCAAAAACGTTGGCTCGAACAAGAACTCGAACGCACCCGCAGCAACAAGGACATCGACTGGGTGGTGGTGTGCATGCACCAGACGGCGGTCTCCACGGGCAACAAGACCAATGGCGCCGACCTCGGCATCCGTGAGAACTGGCTGCCCCTGTTCGACCGCTTCAACGTCGACCTCGTGGTCTGCGGGCACGAGCACCACTACGAACGCAGCCATGCGCTTCGCGGCACCCTACCGACCGACACGCTGACGCCGAATCCGGTTGATCCGCAGTCCGGTTCGATCGACACGAGCAAGGGCACGGTGCATCTGGTCATCGGCGGCGGTGGCACGTCGATTCCGTCGAACACGATGTTGTTTCCCGAGCCGCGCTGCCGCGTCCTGATGTCCGCGGGCGGAGTGGACCCCAGCACCGGACGGAAGACGCCGAACTACATCGAGGAAGCTGCGCCCTGGTCCGTCTTCCGGGATCGCGACAATCCTTGCGGCTTCGTGGCTTTCGACGTCGACCCTGGTCAGCCTGGTGGCAACACCTCGATGGACGCCACCTACTACGCCGTGAGCGGCCCGTTCGGCGAGGTACGGGCCGTCGACAAGTTCACCCTGACGCGGCCCCGCACCGACCGTTAGTCCCTTCGCTGCCGGGCGATCTCGGCCAGCACCACACCGGCGGCCACCGATGCGTTGAGCGACTCGGTGGGTCCGGCCATGGGGATCGAGACGATGTGGTCGCAGTTCTCGCGGACCAGCCGCGACAGTCCCTTGCCCTCGGAGCCGACCACGACCACCATCGGTCCGGACGCGTCCAGCTCGTCCAAGGTGGTGTCGCCGCCCGCGTCCAGCCCGACGATCGTCAGTCCGGCGTCGGCCCAATCCTTCAGTGTCCGATTGAGATTCGTGGCCCGTGACACCGGCAGCCGGGCCGCCGCGCCGGCACTGGTGCGCCAGGCCACCGCGCTGACCGACGCCGAGCGACGCTGCGGGATCACCACTCCGTGTCCACCGAACGCCGCGACCGAGCGCACGATGGCACCCAGGTTGCGCGGGTCCGAGATGTTGTCGAGCGCGACCAACAGCGCAGGAGTGGAGTCGCTGGTCGCGGCCTTCAACAGGTCGTCCGGGTACATGTACTGATAGGGCGGCACCTGCAGCGCGATGCCCTGATGCATGCCGTTGCTGGTGATGCGGTCCAGGTCGTGACGCTGCACCTCCATGATCGCGATGCCGGCATCGGCGGCGCGCGTCACCGATTCGGTCAGCCGCTCATCGGCTTCCGTACCCAGCACCACGTAGAGCGCGGTGGCGGGCACGCCCGCCCGCAGGCATTCGACGACCGGGTTGCGGCCGACCACGACCTCGACGTCGTCGGTCTTCTTGTGCCGCCCCTGATTCGATCGGGCAGCCTTCTGCGCGACCTTGTACGCCTTGTGGTTCGGGCGCTGGTCGGCACGCGGGGTTGCGCCCTTGCCCTCCAACCCACGACGCCGTTGGCCACCGGAGCCGACCTGCGGGCCCTTCTTGGTGCCGTCTTTACGAATCGCGCCGCGGCGCTGGGAGTTTCCGGCCATCGTCAGGCCCCATCAGTCAGGGCCCATTGCGGGCCGTCAGCGGTATCGGTGACCTCGATGCCGGCCAGCTTCAGCTGGTCCCGGATCGCGTCGGCGGCGGCCCAGTCGCGGTTCTCGCGGGCCTCGGTGCGGCTCTTGAGCGCCCACTGCACCAGGGCGTCAACAGCATTCAGCGCGGCCGATGTCTCGTCGCGGGTTTCCCAGCGCTCATCGAGCGGATCGCAGCCCAAGATGCCCAACATGGCCCGGATCGACGTCGCCGCGGCCATCGCGCCGGCGTGGTCGCCGGCGTCCAGTGCGCGGTTGCCGTCGGCGCGGGCGGCGTGCACCTCGGCCAGCGCCGCGGGCACCGCCAGGTCGTCATCCAGTGCGGCCGCGAACTTCTCGGTCCAGGTGCCGACCTCGACGGCACCTACCCGGGTGCGGACCCGATGCAGGAACTCCTCGATGCCGGTATAGGCCTTGGCCGCGTCCTGCAGAGAGTTCTCGGAGAACTCCAGCATGGACCGGTAGTGCGCACTGCCCAGGTAGTAGCGCAGCTCGGCGGCCCGAACCCGTTGCAGCACAGCAGGAATCGCCAGGACATTGCCCAGCGACTTACTCATCTTCTCGCCGCCCATGGTGACCCAGCCGTTGTGCAGCCAGAACCGCGCGAACTCGTCACCACAGGCGTTCGCCTGGGCGGTCTCGTTCTCGTGGTGCGGGAAGATCAGGTCCATGCCGCCGGCGTGGATGTCGAATTCGGAGCCCAGGTACTCCTGGCACATCGCCACACACTCGGTGTGCCAGCCGGGCCGGCCGCGGCCCCACGGCGTCGGCCACGACGGCTCGCCGGGCTTGGCGCCCTTCCACAGCGTGAAGTCGCGCGGGTCGCGCTTGCCGGTGGCCAGTCCCTCGCCCTGGTGCACGTCGTCGATGCGGTGCCCGGAGAGCTTGCCGTAGTCGGGCAGGCTCAGGACATCGAAGTAGACGTCGCCATTGGCGGCGTAGGCATGCCCACGCTCGATGAGCTTCTCGATGACCTCGACCATCTGGGTGATGTGCCCGGTCGCACGAGGCTCAGCAGAGGGCGGCAGGACACCCAGCGCGTCGTAGGCGGCCGTAAATGCGCGCTCGAAGGTGGCAGCCCACTCCCACCACGGCCGGCCGGCTTCGGCGGCCTTGTTGAGAATCTTGTCGTCGATATCGGTGACGTTCCGGATGAACGCGACGTCGTAGCCCTTGGCCGTCAGCCAGCGCCGCAGCACGTCGAACGCGACGCCGCTGCGCACATGGCCGATGTGCGGCAGGCCTTGCACAGTTGCGCCGCACAGGTAGATGGATGCGTGTCCGGGCCGCACCGGGGTGAAATCCCGCACGGCACCGGTCATGGTGTCGTAGAGCCGTAGGCCCTCGAGACGGTGTTCGGTCACGACGGGCCAGCTTACCGGCCTAATCGACCGACACCACCAGCGCCGTGGCAATAGCGGCCAGACCCTCGCCCCGCCCGGTCAGCCCGAGGCCGTCCGTGGTGGTCGCCGAGACGGAGACAGGAGCATCCAGCAGCGCCGACAACACCTGCTGAGCCTCAACCCTGCGGGGCGCGATTTTCGGGCGATTGCCGATCACCTGGACGGCGGCATTGCCCACCCGAAAACCGGCAGCGGCCAGCAGTGTGGAGACATGTTTGAGCATGTCGGTGCCGGTGACGCCGCGCCATTCGGGACGGTCCGTGCCGAAAACACTGCCCAGGTCACCGAGGCCGGCCGCACTCAGCAAGGCATCACAGAGTGCGTGCGCGGCGACGTCGCCGTCGGAATGCCCGGCACAGCCGTCAGCATCGTCGAACGACAGGCACAGCAGCCAACACGGCCGCCCCGCCTCGATGGGATGTACGTCGGTACCGAGACCGATACGGAAGTTCACTGCTCCGTTGGAGATGGCGCTCAGGACGCCGCGGCGAGAACCTCGTCCAGGATGGTGGCGGCCTTCGCGTCATCGGTGTTCTCGGCCAGAGCCAGCTCACCGACCAGGATCTGGCGAGCCTTGGCCAGCATGCGCTTCTCGCCTGCGGACAGACCACGCTCCTGATCGCGACGCCACAGGTCGCGAACGACCTCGGCGACCTTGTTCACATCACCGGAGGCCAGCTTCTCCAGGTTCGCCTTGTAACGACGGGACCAGTTGGTCGGCTCCTCGGTGTGCGGGGCACGCAGCACCTGGAACACCTTGTCGAGGCCTTCCTGACCCACCACGTCGCGAACACCGACGTACTCAGCGTTTTCTGCGGGTACTCGAACGGTCAGATCGCCTTGCGCAACCTTGAGGACGAGATATTCTTTCTGCTCGCCTTTGATGGTCCGGGTTTCAATCGCCTCGATCAATGCTGCACCGTGGTGTGGGTAAACGACGGTGTCTCCGACCTTGAAAATCATCAGATTCGGG
This sequence comes from Mycobacterium sp. HM-7, assembly GCF_053852335.1. Taxonomy (NCBI): domain Bacteria; kingdom Bacillati; phylum Actinomycetota; class Actinomycetes; order Mycobacteriales; family Mycobacteriaceae; genus Mycobacterium; species Mycobacterium sp. HM-7. The sequence continues at coordinate 5,419,637 of NZ_CM132657.1, forward strand.
CCCCTTTCACATAGCAATGTTAGCACGGGCGTCAGACACCCGCGGATCAACAATGCAGGTCAGGGGCCATGCAGATGCGCGAAAGGGGTTGACAGGGCGGCGTTTACGTGCAGTGGCGAGGGCCACAATCCGGCCGAATTCCTCCGGATTCACGTTCCATTCACCGGTCATTCGCGACCGAAAAGACGCCCGAACCAGGCCGATAGCGGGCCTCCGCTACCGCCGTCCACCGCCACCTACTACTCTGCATAGTCGAACGCCGGACCCCGTCCGGGGAGCACAGCAGGACATACCCGAGGCCGTCACGCGCATCGCCGCTGGCGCCCAAGCAGGAGGCTTGAGTGAACCGCATGAAATCGCGCACTTCTGCCGTCACGCTGGCCGCCTTCGGGCTGGCCACCGCGGTGACGCTCACCGGCTGCAGCAGCGGCCAGGTCTCGCAGAGCGCGAACCAGCTGCCTGCGGTCAACGGCACCGCCACCACCATCGGCAACGAGAAGGCCGGGGTGGACCTGCGCAACGTATACCTGCGCGCCCCGCAGACCCGCGACTTCGTCAAGCCCGGCACCATGGTCGAGCTGCTGTTCGTCGCGACCAACAAGTCGCCCGACAACCCCGACAAGCTGATCGGCATCTCCTCTGACGCCGGTGAGGTGCTGGTCAACGGTGGCACCACGGTGCCCGCGGGCGGCGTGCTGCTGGTCGGCACCCCGGACGGCCAGAAGCAGACGCTGCCGCGGTCCGAGGACGCCACGACCTCCGTCGCCATGGTGGCGCTGACCAAGCCCATCAGCAACGGCCTCAACTACAACTTCACGTTCAAGTTCCAGAACGCGGGCGAGAAGACCATCGCGGTCCCGATCTCCGCAGGCGAGGCCCCGCGCCGCGAGGGCGGCGAAGCCGCTGCTCCCGCACCTGCCGGCGGCGGCGAGGGACACCACTAAGCCCTTCCGCGGCGCCTACCGGATTCTGTCGGTGCCGACGACTACCGTCGCGGCATGGCCAGAACCGGTTCGAAAGTACGTTCGCAATTTCGTTGTTCGGAGTGCCAGCACACGACTGCGAAATGGGTGGGCCGCTGCCCGGACTGCGGCACCTGGGGCACGGTCAACGAAGTCGCGGTTCTGAGCACTCTGACACCCGCGACGCACCGCGCTGTCGCGCCCGCCTCCCCCGCTGTGCCGATCAGCTCGATCGATCCGGGCACCACCAGGCACTTCCACACCGGCATCAGTGAATTGGACCGCGTGCTGGGTGGCGGCGTGGTGCCTGGTTCGGTGACGCTGCTGGCCGGTGATCCCGGCGTCGGCAAGTCGACGCTGCTGCTCGAAGTCGCGCACCGCTGGGCCATGTCCGGGCGCCGCGCGCTCTACCTGTCGGGCGAGGAGTCGGCCGGTCAAATCCGGCTCCGTGCCGAGCGCACCGGATGCACTCACGACGACGTCTACCTGGCCGCCGAATCCGATCTACAGACCGCGCTCGGCCACATCGAAGCAGTCAAGCCCACGTTGGTGGTCGTGGATTCCGTCCAGACCATGTCCACCGCCGAGGCCGACGGCGTCACCGGCGGCGTGACGCAGGTCCGCGCGGTCACCGCCGCGCTGACGATGGCCGCAAAGACCACCGGCATCGCGATGGTCCTGGTCGGCCATGTCACCAAGGACGGCGCCATCGCCGGGCCGCGTTCACTGGAGCACCTGGTGGATGTGGTGCTGCACTTCGACGGCGACCGCGCGTCGGCGCTGCGCATGGTCCGCGGCGTGAAGAACCGGTTCGGCGCCGCCGACGAGGTCGGCTGTTTCATGTTGCACGACAACGGAATCGAATGCGTCGCCGATCCATCGGGGCTCTTCCTCGATCAGCGGCCGGCCCCGGTGTCGGGCACCGCCGTGACGGTCAGCCTCGACGGCAAGCGGCCACTGATCGGTGAGGTACAGGCTCTCATCGGCTCACCCTCGGCCGGATCGCCGCGGCGCGCGGTCAGCGGGATCGACTCGGCCCGGGCTGCCATGATCACCGCGGTGCTCGAGAAGCGGGCACGCCTGCCCGTCGGCACCAACGACATCTACCTGTCGACGGTCGGCGGCATGCGGTTGACCGACCCGTCCTCGGATCTGGCGGTCGCGCTGGCCATCGCGTCGGCGTACACGGACCTGCCGCTGCCGGCCACCGCGATCGCCATCGGCGAGGTGGGCCTGGCGGGCGATCTGCGCCGCGTCACCGGGATGGACCGCCGGCTCGCCGAGGCCGCCAGACTCGGCTTCACCACGGCCGTCGTGCCCGCCGGAATCGAGTCGCCACCGCGCGGTCTTCGGGTGTTGCCGGCCGAGAACATCACCGCGGCGTTGCGGGTGTTGCGCAAGATCACAGAGAATGTGGACCGGACCGGGTAGAGCCCGGCCGGAAACCTCTGAGGAGTGCACCGATGTCGGTGAAAGCGGGAACCCGGGCCGGGCGCGGCAACGTCGTGCACCTGGCCCGACCGACGCTGCGCGAGACGTTGGGCAAGCTGGCGCCCGGCACCCCGCTGCGAGACGGCCTGGAGCGCATCCTGCGCGGCCGTACCGGCGGACTCATCGTGCTGGGCTATGACGACAGCGTCGAGTCCATCTGCGACGGCGGCTTTCCGCTGGACGTCCGGTTCGCCCCGACCCGGCTGCGGGAGCTGTCGAAGATGGACGGCGCCGTCGTGCTCTCCAGCGACCTCACCCGCATCCTGCGGGCCAATGTTCAGCTGGTGCCCGACCCGTCGATCCCGACCGACGAATCCGGTACCCGGCACCGCTCCGCCGAGCGGGCGGCCATCCAGACCGGTTTCCCGGTGGTGTCCGTCAGCCACTCGATGAGCATCGTGACCGTGTACGTGGCCGGCGAGCGCCACGTCGTGCCAGAATCGGCGACCATCCTGTCGCGCGCGAATCAGACCATCGCCACGCTGGAGCGCTACAAGTTCCGCCTCGACGAGGTCAGCAAGCAGCTGTCGATGGCAGAGATCGAGGACTTCGTGACGCTGCGCGATGTCATGACCGTCGTACAGCGCATGGAGATGGTCCGCCGGATCAGCCTGGAGATCGATGCCGATGTGGTCGAGCTCGGCACCGACGGACGTCAGCTCAAGCTGCAGCTCGACGAACTGGTCGGCGACAACGACGCGGCCCGCGAACTGATCGTCCGCGACTACCACGCCAACCCCGACCCGCCGGCCGCCGAACAGGTGACCGCCACGCTCGAGGAGCTCGACGCGCTGAGCGACAACGAACTCCTCGACTTCACCACGCTGGCAAGGGTTTTCGGCTATCCGTCGACAGCGGAGGCCCAAGATTCAGCGATGAGTTCGCGCGGCTACCGGGCCATGGCGGGTATCCCGCGTCTGCAGTTCGCTCATGTCGACCTGTTGGTGCGGTCGTTCGGCTCGCTGCAGGGGCTACTGGCCGCGAGCGCCGACGACCTGCAGTCAGTGGAAGGCATCGGGTCCATGTGGGCCCGCCACATCCGTGAGGGTTTGTCGCTACTCGCCGAGTCGACGATCGCCGACCGGCTGGCCTGAGATCAGTTGGCGGGGCCGGGCAGCGTCGGCTCGCCGGGCGCCGGTGCAGCGGGCGCCGGCGGTGGTGCCTCGCCCGCCGGCGGTGCACCAGGGCCGGGCTGCTGAGCCTCGGACAGCACGAACGGCACCGGGGCCGACCGCAGGTTGCCCAGCTGGACGACGAGGTTGTAGGTGCCGGGGCCGATCGCCTGGCGCGGCAGCGGGCAGTTCGGCGCCGAGCCCATGCCGGTCCAGGTGACCTCGGTGGTCACCTGCTCGCCGGGCTTGAAGGCGCGGACCAACGTCTCGTTCGACGGCGCGCAGTCCAGGTTGGACCACAGCCGGTTGTTGTCGAGCGAGTAGACATACGCACTCAGCACAGCGGCACCGACGTCACGCTTGCACTCGACGAGGCCGATGTTGGTGACAACCATGGTGAACTTCGGCTGGTCACCGATCACGTAGGTCGGCTGGTTGGTGATGCCCTTGGCCGCCAGCGTGCTGTCCGGGCAGTCGTCGCCCGCCTTCAGCACCGGCGGCGGGGTGACCGCGGTGGTCGGGGTGGGCGTCGGCGCCGGACCCGCATTGGGGGGCGGCGCGATCGGACTCTTCACCCCCGGCGTCTCACCCGGCAGTGGCGTCGCGGACGTCGACGTCTTCGCGGTGGGCTGAGTCTGTTTGGAGTCACCCGTGCTGTTGCTGAAGACGACGACCCCGATGATCACGACCAGCAGCAGGACGACCGCACCGACACCGATGGCCAGCATCCGCCGTCGGAAATAGATCTGGGATGGCAGCGGGCCATGCGGTTCTAGATCCGGCACATTGTCACGTTAAGGGCACAAAACGCGGTGGGCTCTGACCTGGTGCGGCGTGTCGTCTGTGAACTGGGCCTCTGTCTATTCGCCGATGTCTCCGACGTGGTCACGCTTGGTGACCCGGCCCTCGGCCAGGTGATAGGTCGCGCCGACGATGGCCACCTTGCCCGACTTCAGCTTGTCGGCGATCACGTTGGACCGCTCGCTCAGCAGACGGACCGTCTCGTTGACGTGCTTGGCCTCGAGCTCGTCGACCTCGGTGAGTCCCTCGCGGCGGCCGACCAGGATCGACGGTGTCACCCGCTCGACGATGTCCCGCACAAATCCGCCCGGCACCGAGCCGTCGTCCAACGCGGTGATGGTCGCCTTCACCGCACCGCAGCTGTCGTGGCCCAGCACCACGATCAGCGGTACCTCGAGGATCGCCACGGCGTACTCGATGGACCCGATCACCGAGGAATCGAGGACGTGGCCGGCGGTACGCACCACGAACATGTCGCCGAGGCCCTGATCGAAGATGATCTCGGCGGCGACGCGGCTGTCGGCGCAACCGAACAGCACGGCCGTCGGCTTCTGCCCGCCGGCCAGCTCGGCGCGGCGCTCGATGCTCTGGCTGGGATGCAGAGATTCGCCGGCAACGAAGCGGTCGTTACCCTCTCTGAGTGCTTTCCAGGCGTTTATCGGGTTCGAGTTGGGCATGCCGCCCATTGTGCCCTGCTCGTATAGTCGCCGCGCAATGAGTTCAGGGCAAATTCTCATCCCGGCCGACGAGCTCCTCGGCTGGTACCGCACCGCGCGGCGCGACCTACCGTGGCGCGCCCCGGATGTCACCGCGTGGCAAATTCTGGTGAGCGAATTCATGTTGCAGCAGACCCCGGTTTCTCGGGTCGAACCGATCTGGCGGGACTGGATCGCCCGCTGGCCCACGCCGTCCGCGACCGCCGCGGCCGGCGCCGCGGATGTACTGCGCGCGTGGGGCAAATTGGGATACCCGCGACGCGCCAAGCGGTTGCACGAATGCGCCGAGGTGATCGCCGCCGAGCACGGCGACGAGGTCCCCCGCGACGTCGAGACCCTGTTGACACTGCCCGGCGTCGGCGCCTACACCGCACGGGCCGTCGCCTGCTTCGCGTATCAGCAGGATGTCCCCGTGGTCGACACCAACGTGCGCCGGGTCGTGGCGCGCGCGGTTCGCGGCGTGGCCGACACCCCAGCGCGCACCCGCGACCTCGATGACGTCGCCGCGCTCCTTCCCAAAGATGGCACGGCACATGTATTTTCGGCCGCATTGATGGAGCTTGGGGCGATCGTCTGCACTGCCCGCGCGCCGAAATGCGGAGTCTGCCCGCTGGCTGCGTGCGCTTGGCGCAGCGCGGGCCATCCGGAGCTGGACACGCCGGCCCGCCCCGTGCAGAAGTACGCGGGTACCGATCGCCAGGTCCGTGGCCGGCTGCTGGATGTGTTGCGCGGCAGCGCAACTCCGGTGACACGAGCTCAACTGGATGTGGCGTGGCTCACCGATACCGCGCAGCGCGACCGGGCATTGGACTCGCTATTGGTCGACGGCCTGGTCGAGCAGACCGCCGACGACCGATACGCCCTGGCAGGCGAGGGCGAGCGCTAAAACACCGTTTCGATGAGAACGGCATGAAATCCCGCACTTTCCAATGAGAACGGCATGAGTCGCTACCACATGCCCTGATCCTCGGATAGAACGGAAGCATGACCGCATACCGAATTTCAGGTGAACAGAAAGTAAACGCACGTCGTCGCGGCCTCGTCATCGCAGGAACCGCTGCCGCCGCAATTGCCGCCGCGACCCTCGCACCGGCCACGGCCTCCGCGCTGCCGACCGGCGGCGGCTCAGCCGTCGACACGATCAACGAGCTGCAGTCCCGCGGCTATCACGTCCAGGTCAACACCAGCACCTCCGGGCCGCTGTCCGCGTGTTCGGTGACCGATGTGCACGGGCTGTCCGGCTCCAACATCGACGGCCGGGGCCAGCGCATCAACTCCGGCCAGTTCGACACCGTGTACGTCAACGTCCAGTGCAGGCCTCAGGGCTAGTCAACCGGTTGCGGCGCAACCAGATTGGGACAGGCGAAGCGCCGCCGATAGTCGGACGGATTGACACCGACAACGCGCCGGAAATGGTGCCGCAGCAAGGTTGCGGTACCAAATCCGGCCTTGTCGGCCACCCGGTCGACATCGAGATCCGTCTCCTCCAACAGCGTGCGGGCGTACAGCACACGCTGATCGGTGACCCACTGCATGGGCGTTCGCCCGGTCTCCTCGACGAATCGCCGCGCGAACGTACGTCCCGACATGCTTGCCCGCTTGGCGAGGCTCGCCACCGTATGCGGTTGACGCAGGTTGGTCAGGATCCAATCCAGATGTGGCGCAAAGCCTTCCGAACACCGCACCGGGATGGGCTGCTCGATGAACTGCCGCTGCCCGCCCTCGCGCTGCGGCGGCACCACCATGCGCCGGGCGATCTTGTTCGTGACCTCACTACCCATCTCGCGGCGCACCAGGTGCAGGCAGGCATCGATGCCGGCGGCGGTCCCCGCACTGGTGATCAGGTTTCCGTCGTCGACGAAGAGCACATCACGATCGACGCGGGCGGTGGGATACATGCGGGCCAACTTGTCCGCATGCATCCAGTGCGTCGTGCACGCGCGACCGTCGAGCAGCCCGGCCGCACCGGCGACGAACACCCCTGAGCAGATGGTCAGGATCATCGAACCGGAATCCGCGGCATTGCGAATGGCGTCGAGCGCGGCCTGCGGATAGACCGGACCCGCCACCGCCGGAATCGCCACCAGGTCGACACCCAGCAGGTGGTCGAACCCGTGATCCGGAATCAGTGACGCTCCGACCGACGTGCGCACCGGTCGCCCGGCCTCCGGCCCGCACACCTTGAAATCGAAATTCGGCACGCCGTCTCCGGACCGGTCGATGCCGAACACCTCACACACCACACCGAACTCGAATGGTGCGACCCCGTCCATCACCAGGACCGAGACACTGTTGATCATGGCTGTATTTTATCGACTGCCGTCAGTTCTGCCACTGTTTATTCGGTTGCCCTCGATTCGACAATTATCGGTATGAACACCGTCCTGACTCTGATCGCGATGGTCGCGATCATGGTCGCCCCATTCGCACTCGGCGCCGCACTGAGCGCCGTCACCCGAAACCCCGGTGCGCGCAATGGTTTCGGCTACTTCAATTGGACCGATGTGGGGGACTCCCGCGACCTGGACCGCGTCGCACACGACCTCTCCGCGGCACGCTCCCGATTCGAGTAGTCAGACGGAGCGCAGAAAATCCTCGACCGCGCGGCGGTAGACATCGGGCGCGTCGTCGTGCACGAGGTGACCGGCCCCCGGGACTTCCAAATACGTTGTCCGGTATCCGATCTCGGCCATCTTGCGCATCTGCCCCGGCGGCGCGACGCCGTTGCCGGCCTCGATGAGCAGCGTCGGCACCCGCACGGCCGCCCATTGCCGCCAGTAGTCCCGGGTGCCCCATTCGGCGGCGATCGCCACCCAGTGTTGCGCTTCGCCGTGCAGCCGCCAACCGGTCTCGGTGCGGTCGAACGCGTCCAGGAAGTACTGACCGGCGATCGGGCCGAACAGATCCAAAACCTGTTGCGCCGAATCGAACTCGACCGGGATCGAATGGGTCCACGGGTCCCACGCACCGATGGTGAAGCCGACGAAGTCTGCCGCCATGTCCTCGACCACCAGCGCGGTGACCAGTTCCGGATGTTCGGCAGCCACACACCAACTGTGCAGGCCGCCCATCGAATGACCGATCAACCGCACCGGGCGCCCCAGCGAGCCGACCGCGTCCGCCAGGTCGGCCACGAACCGTTCGGTGCTGATCGGCTCGGGATCGTGGACACCACGGCCGCGGTGCCAGGGTGCGTCGTAGGTGTAGACCTCGCCCAGTTCGGTCAGCCACGGCAGCTGCCGGTCCCACGTCGACCCGCGGCCCATCAATCCGTGCACCAGCACAATCGGCTCGCCGGTGCCGCCCCGAGCGGTGAGCAGGTCGGTCGTCATAGCCCTATATTGCCGCCCATCCTGTCCGGCCCGGCAGCGCGGTAACCTGAACCACATGCCTGTGGTGAAGATCAACGCGATCGAAGTTCCGCCCAACGCCGGCCCGGAATTGGAGAAGCGGTTCGCGAACCGTGCTCACGCAGTGGACGGTCAGCCCGGCTTCCTCGGATTCCAGCTGCTCCGCCCGGTCAAGGGCGAGAACCGCTACTTCGTGGTGACGCAGTGGGAGTCCGACGAGGCGTTCCAGGCCTGGGCCACCGGTCCGGCCGTCGAGGCGCACGCCGGGCAGCGGGCCAACCCCGTCGCCACCGGAGCATCACTTCTCGAATTCGAGGTTGTGTTGGACGTTGCTGGTTCCGGCCAGCAGGCATAAGACCCGGGCTGCGCTGGCCACGGCCGGCGCAGTCATCGTCGTCTTGGGCGGCTGTAGCAGCACGCCTGCAGCCGTCGCGCCTCCGTCGAGCGCTGCCTACGGCGCGCTGATCGACATGAGCACCCCTCAGGGCATGCGGTCGCGGCAGACGATGGACATGCTCAATTCGGACTGGTCCATCGAGCCCGCCGGGGTGAAGACCCTCGCGGCGCCCGACCAGGTGGACGACATCACCTACCGGATGAAGTGGATCTGGTGGGACCGCCCGTTCAAACTCACGGGCATCGACATCGGCGCCGGGCAGTCGACGCTGCACGTCACCAATTCCTACGGCGTGAACCAGGACATCCAGCTGCACGTCGACGGCAAGGGCACCGTCGACCGTATGGAGGTCTCGCTGCGTCCGCCGCCCGTGAAGTCCTGGGCGGACGTCGACGCGGCGATCGCGAAGTCCGGCGCCCACTACTCGTATCAGGTCGCCAAGGTCGTCGACGGCAAGTGCGTCAAGGTCGCGGGCACCAACGTCGACGAACCGATGCCGTTGGCGTCGATCATGAAAATCTATGTGCTGCTTGCCGTTGCGCGGGCGGTGTCGGCCGGCACCCTCAGCTGGGACGACCAGGTGACCGTCACCGCAGAAGGCAAGAAGCTCGGTTCGGCAGGCATGGACAACCTGGCGCCGGGCACGCAGGTGACGGTCCGCGAGGCCGCCCAGCAGATGATCTCGGTCAGCGACAACATGGCCACCGACATGCTGATCAACAAGGTCGGACCGGCCGCCGTCGACGAGGCGCTCGTGGTCGCCGGGCATCACGACCCGGCGAGCCTGACGCCGTACCCGACCATGCACGAACTGTTCTCCATCGGCTGGGGCAAACCCGACGTGCGCGACCAGTGGAAGAACGGCGACAAGGCGCAGCGCACGGCGCTGCTGCAGCAGGTGAGTTCGCGCCCGTACGAACCCGACCCGTACCGCACCCGCACGCCCGCTTCCAGCATCGGGGCCGAGTGGTATGGCACCGCCGCCGACATCTGCCGCGAGCACGTCGCGGTGCAGGCCGCCGCTGTCGGGCCCGCCGCGCCGGTCCGGGACATCATGTCGAAGGTCGCCGGCATCGACCTGGACCGCACCAAGTGGCCCTACCTGGGCGCCAAGGGCGGCAACCTGCCCGGCGACCTCGGCTTCAGCTGGTACGCCGTCGACCACACCGGCCAGCCGTGGGTGGTGAACTTCCAGCTGACCTGGCCGACGTTCAAGGGTCAGACGGCAGCGACGTGGCTGCTGAGCATCATCAAGCAGGCGTTCGATCTGATCCCGGTGCGGTGAGCACGCAATCGCCGCAGCACGCCGCCCTGTCGCCTGCCAACTGGTAGATCAGGCAGCAGCTGTTGCGCCGGAACTCCGGCCCGGAGCGCAGCACTCCCCCGTCGACCCTGGGGTCCGCGAGCACCGCGTCGGCCGCTTGTCGCGCCGTCTCCGCCACGTCCGGCCGGGCCCGGCCGATCTGCTGGGCCGCACTGTTGGCGGCCGATCCCACGTTGCCCCACAACACTTTCGGGCTGACTCCGAACCGGCCGAACGCATCCGTGAGCACCTCCACGGCAGGTGCGCCACCGGATGGCCGTGCGGCGATCGACAGCGGATAGGGGCCGCCCAGCTGGTCCTGCCACGCCAGGTCGGCCAGTGACCACGACACCGGCTCCCCGAGGGCGGCGGTACCGATCATGGGCGCGATCAGTCGAGCCACCAATCCCAGGTGCGCGACGGACGCGGCGACGCGAATCTCCGGCTCTCCGTTGCCCATGAGCGCCGACCGGACCTTCTGGACGCGAGCGGGCAACGCGTCTGGATCGTCGATGAGTTCGGTCATCGGGCGCCACGGTGCGGTCAGCGAATCCTGCTGCTGCACAACGACAAAGAACGGGCCGAATGCGGCCAGGGCGTCATTCGGCACGGGGCTGCGAAACCAGCCGCCGCGCGGCTTCGGCGACAGCGGCCCGGCGCACGGCGGCGGATTCCGGGGACAGCGGCTGGTCGACGATGCGGTCTATCCCGAACCCACCCGCGGCGAGCGCGTAGGTCATGTCGTTGAGCAGGACCAGCAGATCCATCGGCCGCCACGACGCGTCGATGATCCCGTTGTGCTGCGCCTCGGCGATCCGGTCGAGCTTGGACTGGAAGATGCGGCGCAGGACATGGTCACCGAACATCCCGTCGGCGGCCTCCAACTCGATCCAGCGCTGCAGGCGTGCTCCGACCGGGTCGGCGACCATGTAGTCGAAGAGCGCGACTGCGTACGCCGGGACGTCGTCAGGCTTGAAGATTGCGTCGTACGGCGCGTCCTGAATCCACTGCTCGACGACAGCCTCGAATAGATTCTGTTTGCTCTGGAAGTAGCTGTACAACCGCTCCTTGCTGGCATTGGCATCGGCAGCAATGCGATTCAGCCGGGCGCCGGCAAATCCGAGGGCGGAGAACTCCACTTTGGCGGCAGCCATGATGCGCTCACGTGTCGCATGTCCGGCTGCTCTCATAGCACCCGCCAGGGTAACAGCCAGCTACCTCACTGGTCGCGTTCGAGGAGGAAGTAGAACAGCTTGTCGTCGGTGCGTTGCCGCTTGCCATTCATGATGCCCATCAGGGTGTTGCCGTCGACCCGCTTGAAGTGGTCGAACACCGGTTGCCCGTCGTAGACCATGGTCCCCGTCACCTCGCCGCGAAATTCGATGTCCCACAACGACGCGCCGCCACGGCTCAGGTCGCGGTTCGAAAACAGTTGGCCCGCCTCGTCGTAGCAGACGATGGGCTCGACCTCGTTGATCGATTTGAAGATCTTGCCGTACCACCGCGCCGACTGAAGTTGGCCGTTCATCTTGTGACCAGTGTCGAACTCGTCACCTTTCCAGTTGCCGACCATGTCTGCGGCGCGGACCGGTTCCAGCGAGGCCCAGATCTCGTCCAGTTCTGCCGGATCGACATGGGCTTGGCCCCGCAGTTCGGTGAAACGAGCACGGGCGGTGTCAACGTCCACAAGGACCTCCCAAGTCAGTTGGTTCGGAAACTGACTGTAGTCCCGAACCAACAGGTTCGGCAAGCCCGAGCGTCGACACTAGGAGGACGAGTACGGCAAGTCGCTGCTGCTGTACGGGTCCATGTGCACGGGGCGGCCGACATAGGGAAAGGCCCGCTGCGGGCACGCCGGGCGGTCGCAGATTTTGCAGCCCGCCCCGATCGGCACCGCCGCGTCGGGATCGGCCAGATCGATTCCCGCCGCGTAGATCAGCTTCTCGGCATGGACCACGTCGCAGCCCAGTCCGATGGCAAAGCGCTTACGGGGGCCGCGATATCGACTGGGCGCGGACGACGTGGTCCGGGCGATCCAGAAGTACGACCGGCCGTCGGGCATCTGGGCCACCTGGGTCATGAACTCGCCGGGCCGCTCGAACGCCTGGTGCACCACCCACAACGGACAGTTGCCGCCCACGCGAGAGAAGTGAAATGCCGTGGCGGACTGACGCTTCGAAATGTTCCCGGCGCTGTCGGTACGGACGAAGATGAAGGGCACCCCGCGCACATCCGGCCGCTGCAACGTCGAGAGGCGGTGACAGATGGTCTCGAAGCCGACCTCGAACCGCCGCGCCAACTGATCGATGTCGTACCGCAGTTCCTCGGCCGCATCCAGGAATATCCGGTACGGCAGGAGGAGTGCGCCGGCGAAGTAGTTGGCCAAGCCGATCCGGGCGACTTCCGTTGCCTCGGAACTGAGTTGGTCGGCTGCAGCCGTAATGGCCGAGATCAAGTCCGAGTGCCGCAGCAGGGCCACTTGGGTGGCCAGCTGAAAAGCCCGCTGCCCGGGATGCAACCAACGCGCGATGTACAACACCCCGGTGTCGGGCCGGTAGGACCGTTGCGCGTTGGGGCCCAACGCATCACCGTCGTCGATCACCACCGTGACGCCGAACTCGTCTGCCAGCAACTCGGCGAGTTGTGCGTCGAGTCCGCCGAGTCGCAATCCGCGCTCCACGAACAATGATTCGGCTGCTTCGTCGAGTTCCCCGATGTAGTTCTTGCGGTCGTAGAAGAAGTCCCGCACTTCCTCGAACGGCATCGGCTGCTGCACGGACACCGACGAATCCACATTGGCCCGGGTATGCATCGCATCGAGTTCGGTTGTTGCGTCGAACAATCGGCGGTTCATACTGACCAGCATCTGGCCAACTGCCGGCATCCTGGCCACCAGCTCCTCGACCTGACCCGCAGTCGCGGAGGTGTCGGCGAGTATCTCGCGCAGGTCGGAAACCAGCCGCGCATCCGAATCCGGGGCGAAGTAATTGGTCGGCAGATCGAACCGCTCCGCCAGTGCCAGAAGCACCGACACCGTGACCGGCCGCTGGTCGTTCTCCAACTGGTTGACGTAGCTCGTCGACAAGTCCAGGGCGCGCGCCAGCGCGACCTGAGTCAGGCCCTGTTCTTCGCGCAGCCGTCGCAGCCGGGCGCCAACGAATGTCTTCGCCACCGCCACGAGCGTAACCCGCCGGATTTACACAAAGTTCGCAAACTCCGCGGCCGAAGGACACAAAAATTCGCCTTTACAGGCACTTTCGGCCGATCAAGGACCTGCGTAGCGTGCGAATCATGCAGACACATGAGGTACGCACCCGGCGCAGCGCCGAGGAATTCCCCCGCTCGGAACACCTGGCCTGGAAGCTCGCGGAGATCGCCGCAGACCCGGTCGAGGTCGCTCCCGAGGTCGAGGCGATGGTCATCAACCGGATCATCGACAACGCCGCCGTCTCTGCCGCCTCGGTGATCCGCCGCCCGGTTACCGTCGCCCGCACTCAGGCCCAGGCTCACCGCACCCCGCGCGGTGCAACAGTGTTCGGCATCGACGGCACCTACTCGCCGGAGTGGGCCGCATGGGCCAATGGGGTGGCGGTCCGCGAGCTCGACTTCCACGACACGTTCCTGGCCGCCGAGTACTCGCACCCTGGTGACAACATCCCGCCGCTCGTCGCGGTGGCTCAGCAGCTCGGCGTGCGTGGCGCCGACCTGATCCGCGGCATCGCCACGGCCTATGAAGTGCAGGTCGATCTGGTCAAAGGCATCTGCCTGCACGAGCACAAGATCGACCACGTCGCGCACCTCGGGCCGGCGGTCGCGGCCGGCATCGGCACCATGCTGCGGCTCGCACCCGAAACCATCTACGCCGCAATCGGTCAGGCGCTGCACCTGACCACCGCCACCCGGCAATCCCGCAAGGGCCTCATCTCCAGCTGGAAGGCCTACGCCCCGGCGCTCGCCGGAAAGGTCGCCATCGAGGCCGTCGACCGCGCCATGCGCGGCGAGGGGTCGCCGGCCCCCATCTGGGAAGGCGAAGACGGCGTCATCGCCTGGCTGCTGTCCGGCCCCGAACACACCTACCAGGTCCCGCTGCCCGGGCCCGGCGAAGTCAAGCGCGCCATCCTGGGCAGCTACACCAAGGAACACAGCGCTGAGTACCAGAGTCAGGCCCCGATCGACCTGGCCCGCCGGATGCGTTCGCGGATCGGCGATCTCGACCAGATCGCGACCATCGTGCTGCACACCAGCCACCACACCCACGTGGTGATCGGCACCGGCTCGAACGATCCGCAGAAGTTCGACCCGGATGCGTCACGAGAAACCCTGGACCACTCGGTGATGTACATCTTCGCGGTGGCGCTGCAGGACGGTGAATGGCACCACGAGCGGTCCTACGCTCCCGAGCGCGCCCACCGCCCGGACACCATCGAACTGTGGCGCAAGATCTCCACCGTCGAGGACCCGGAATGGACCCGGCGCTACCACTCGAATGCCCCGGCGGAGAAGGCCTTCGGCGCCAAGGCTGTGATCACGTTGAAGAGCGGTGAAGTCATCGTCGACGAGCTGGCCGTGGCCGATGCCCACCCGCTGGGCGCGCGGCCGTTCCGGCGTGAGCAGTACCGGAACAAGTTCACCGCGCTCGCCGACGGTGTCATCGCCGACGCTGAACAGCAGCGATTCCTGACGGTCGTCGACGATCTCGCCGCCACGAAGCCGGGTGGCCTCGACGCGCTGAACCTCCGGGTCGAGCAGGTGGTGCTGGACAAGGCTCCGACGATTCCGTCGGGGATTTTCCGATGAGCGCGGGTCTCCTGGGCTCGACGGCGTCCGCCGCCGAGAAACGGACACGTCTGCGACTCGGCCTGAATTCCGGCCAGCTGCAACGCTATCCGGGTGCCTTCTCGCCACTGGTGGCAAAACTGGTGTCCGAGATTGGATTCGAGGGGGTCTATGTCTCGGGCGCGGTGCTGTCGGCAGATCTCGGCCTGCCCGATATCGGGTTGACCACCTTGACCGAGGTGGCCGGGCGCAGCGCCCAGGTTGCCGCAGCCACCGACCTGCCCACGCTGGTGGATGCCGACACCGGTTTCGGGGAGCCGATGAGCGCCGCACGCACCATCACGGTCCTCGAGGATGCCGGGCTGGCCGGCTGCCATCTCGAAGACCAGGTGAATCCCAAACGTTGTGGCCACCTCGACGGCAAGGCCGTCGTGCCGGCCACCGAGATGATCAAGCGGCTGCGCGCCGCCGTCGCCGCCCGGCGGGACCCGAACTTCGTCATCTGCGCCCGCACCGACGCGGCGGGAATCGAGGGCATCGACGCGGCGATCGACCGCGCGAAGGCCTACGCCGACGCCGGAGCCGACCTGATCTTCACCGAAGCACTTTCCACTCCAAGGGAATTCGAGCGCTTCCGGGCAGCGGTCGATACTCCCCTGCTGGCCAACATGACCGAGTTCGGCAAATCCGAACTCGTCGGCGCCCGGCAGTTGGCGGATATCGGCTACAACATGGTCATCTACCCGGTGACCACGCTGCGCCTGGCGATGTACGCAGTCGAGGTCGGCCTGCGCGAAATCCACAGCGCAGGAACCCAAGCCGGCCTGCTCGGCCGGATGCAGCACCGCAGCCGACTGTACGAACTGTTGCGCTACGCCGAGTACAACCAATTCGATTCGGACATCTTCAATTTCACCCTCCAGGACGTGAAAGCATGACCACTGAAACGCCACACATCCACAAAGGCCTGGCCGGCGTCGTCGTCGACACCACCGCCATCTCCAAGGTCGTCCCGGAGACGAACAGCCTGACCTACCGGGGTTATCCGGTACAGGATTTGGCGACGCGCTGCTCCTTCGAGCAGGTCGCGTACCTGCTGTGGCACGGGGAGTTGCCGACCGAACACGAGCTGGCGATGTTCTGCCAGCGGGAGCGGGCATCGCGCCGGGTCGACCGGTCGATGTACTCGCTGCTGGTCAAGCTGCCCGAGAGCTGCCACCCGATGGATGTGGTCCGCACCGCAATCAGCTATCTCGGCGCCGAGGATCCGGAAGAGGACGACAGCACGGTTCCGGCCAACTACGCCAAGTCACTGCGGATGTTCGCCGTCCTGCCGACCATCGTGGCCGCCGATATCCGGCGCCGGCAGGGACTTTCGCCCATTCAGCCGCACAGCCAATTGGGTTACACCGAGAACTTCCTGCACATGTGCTTCGGATCGGTCCCCGAAGCTGCGATCGTCGACGCGTTCTCCCAGTCCATGGTGTTGTACGCCGAGCACAGCTTCAACGCGTCCACGTTCGCGGCGCGGGTGGTGACCTCCACGCAATCGGACATCTACAGCGCGGTGACCGCGGCGATCGGTGCGCTCAAGGGTTCGCTGCACGGCGGCGCCAACGAGGCGGTCATGCACGACATGCTGGAGATCGGCTCGGCCGAGAACGCTTCGAAGTGGTTGCACGGCAAGTTGTCCCGCAAGGACAAAGTGATGGGATTCGGGCATCGGGTTTACAAGAACGGTGACTCCAGGGTCCCGACGATGAAGGCGGCACTCGACCGCGTCGCGGCAGCGCGTGGCGGCCGGCAGTGGCTGGACATCTACACGGTGCTGGAGCGCGAGATGTTCGCCGCCACCGGGATCAAGCCCAACCTCGACTTCCCCACCGGTCCGGCCTACTACCTGATGGGCTTCGACATCCCCGTCTTCACACCGCTTTTCGTCATGTCCCGGATCGTGGGCTGGACCGCGCACATCATGGAGCAGGCGGCATCCAATGCGCTGATCCGTCCCCTGAGCGAGTACTCGGGCCAACCGCAGCGATCCATTGCCTGAGCACGCTATCCGCAAAGTCCTCGTTGCCAACCGCGGTGAGATCGCGATCCGGGCCTTCCGGGCAGCCTATGAAATGGGCATCGCGACGGTGGCGGTGTACGCATACGAGGACCGGAACTCTCCACACCGATTGAAGGCCGACGAGTCCTACCAGATCGGTGAGCCGGGCCACCCGGTACGTGCTTACCTCACGGTGCCCGAGATCATCCGGGTGGCCCAGCTGGCCGGCGCCGATGCCGTCTATCCCGGGTACGGATTCCTCTCGGAGAACCCGGAATTGGCGTCGGCGTGTGCCGCCGCCGGCATCACCTTCGTGGGCCCCGGCGCCGACGTGCTGGAGCTGACCGGCAACAAGGCCACTGCGATCGCGGCGGCTCGGGCCGCCGGACTACCAGTGCTCACCTCATCCGAGCCATCGGCGTCGGTCGATGAACTGCTCACGGCCGCAGCAGATATGGAGTTCCCGCTGTTCGTCAAGGCGGTCTCCGGCGGCGGGGGACGTGGCATGCGGCGGGTCTCCGAGCTCGCCAATCTGGCCGAGGCCATCGCGGCGGCATCGCGAGAAGCGGAGTCCGCGTTCGGTGACCCGAGCGTCTACCTCGAGCAAGCCGTGCTCAATCCCCGCCACATCGAGGTACAGATCCTGGCCGACGGCACCGGCGAGGTGATCCACCTCTTCGAACGGGACTGCAGTGTGCAGCGCAGGCACCAGAAGGTGATCGAGCTGGCACCCGCCCCCAACCTCAGTGACGAGCTGCGGGACCGTATCTGTTCGGACGCAGTGACATTCGCCCGCCAGATCCGGTACTTCTGTGCCGGCACGATCGAATTCCTGCTCGACGAGCGCGGCCACCACGTGTTCATCGAATGCAATCCCCGGATTCAGGTTGAGCACACGGTGACCGAGGAGATCACCGATGTGGACCTGGTGGCCGCCCAGTTACGGATCGCGGCCGGCCAGTCGCTCGCGGACCTCGGGCTCAGTCAGGACTGCGTCCGGATTCGCGGCGCCGCCATGCAGTGCCGGATCACCACCGAGGACCCCACCAACGAGTTCCGCCCGGACACCGGCCGGGTCACCGCCTACCGCAGTCCCGGCGGCGCCGGAGTCCGGTTGGACGGCGGCACCGACGTCGGCGCGGAGATCAGCGCCCACTTCGACTCGATGCTGGTCAAACTCACCTGCCGGGGCCGCGACTTCGCCACCACGGCCAGGCGGACCCGCCGGGCCCTTGCCGAGTTCCGCATCCGCGGGGTGTCGACGAACATCCCGTTCCTGCAAGCGGTTCTGGACGACCCGGACTTCGCGGCGGGCAACGTGTCTACATCATTCATCGACGCGCGTCCGCAGCTACTGACCGCGCACACGCCCGGGGACCGTGGCACCCGCATCCTCAACTACCTCGCGGACGTGACGGTGAACAAGCCACACGGCGTGCGGCCGTCGGCGGTATATCCGCGCGACAAGCTGCCGGCCATCGACCTCGACTGCCCGCCGCCGGCGGGCAGCAAGCAGCTGCTGACCGAGCTCGGCCCGGAGGGGTTTGCGGCCGGCCTGCGGGAATCGCCGCGGCTGTGGGTCACCGACACCACGTTCCGCGACGCCCACCAGTCCCTGCTCGCCACGCGGGTGCGCACCTCGGGACTGGTCAAGGTGGCGCCATACGTGGCTCGGATGGCGCCGCAGCTGCTGTCGGTCGAGTGCTGGGGCGGCGCGACATACGATGTGGCACTTCGGTTCCTGAAGGAAGACCCGTGGGAGCGGCTCGTCGCGCTGCGGGAGGCGATGCCCAACATCTGCCTACAGATGCTGCTGCGTGGCCGCAACACCGTCGGCTACACGCCCTATCCGGTGTCGGTCACGTCGGCGTTCGTGCAGGAGGCGACCGCCACCGGCATCGATATCTTCCGGATCTTCGATGCGCTGAACAACGTGGAATCGATGCGTCCGGCGATCGACGCGGTGCGCGAAACCGGCTCAGCGGTCGCCGAAGTCGCGATGTCCTACACCGGCGATCTGTCTGATCCCGGCGAGACGCTGTACACGCTCGATTACTGGCTCAAGCTGGCCGAGCAGATCGTCGACGCCGGCGCACACGTACTGGCCATCAAGGACATGGCCGGCCTGCTGCGGCCGCCGGCAGCGGCAACCCTGGTGTCGGCGTTGCGATCCCGGTTCGACCTGCCGGTGCACGTCCACACCCACGACACCCCGGGCGGCCAGCTGGCAACGTACGTCGCGGCCTGGCAGGCCGGTGCATCGGCGGTCGACGGGGCCGCGGCACCGCTGGCCGGCACCACCAGCCAGCCCGCCCTGTCGTCCATTGTTGCGGCAGCCGCACACACCGAGCACGACACCGGCCTGTCGTTGGCGAACGTCTGCGACTTGGAACCGTACTGGGAGGCGTTGCGCCGCGTCTACGCGCCGTTCGAGGCGGGCCTACCCGCTCCGACCGGCCGCGTGTACACCCATGAAATCCCGGGCGGACAGCTGAGCAACCTGCGAACCCAGGCCGTCGCCCTCGGTTTGGGCGGCCGGTTCGAGGACATCGAGAATGCCTATGCCGGAGCGGACCATGTCCTCGGCAGGCTGGTGAAAGTGACCCCGTCGAGCAAGGTGGTCGGGGATCTGGCACTGGCACTGGTCGGCGCCGGGATCAGCGCCGAGGAGTTCGCCGCCGATCCACACCGGTGCGACATCCCGGATTCGGTGATCGGATTCCTGCGCGGCGAGCTCGGTGATCCGGCCGGTGGCTGGCCGGAACCGCTGCGCAGCAAAGCCCTTCAAGGACGGGCTGCCGCCAGGTCGACAGCCCGACTCTCCGTCGAGGATTACGCCGAACTGGCAGCGCCCGGGCCCACCCGCCGAGCCGCACTCAATCGGTTGCTGTTCCCTGGGCCGACTCGCGAATTCCTCTCGCACCGAGAGCAATTCGGTGATACTTCGAGCCTGAGCGCCAACCAGTTCCTCTACGGGCTACGGCGCGGGGAGGAGCACCGGGTGAAGTTGGAGAAGGGCGTCGAGCTGCTCATCGGGCTGGAGGCCATCTCCGAACCCGATGCGCGCGGCATGCGGACCGTGCTGTGCCTGCTGAACGGTCAGCTACGCCCAATCCTGGTGCGGGACAGATCGATCGACTGCGCCGTCCCGGCCGCCGAGAAGGCGGACCGGGACAACCCGGGACACGTCGCCGCACCATTCGCCGGTGTCGTGACGATCGGGGTGGCCGTCGGCAATGCGGTGGCGGCCGGTCAGACCGTCGCGACCATCGAAGCGATGAAGATGGAAGCGGCGATCACATCGCCGATCGCCGGCACCGTCAAGCGCATCGCGGTGGCGCCCACCGCAAGTGTCGAGGGCAACGACCTGCTTGTCGTGGTGACCTGACTCAGGCCGTGGTCACGGCACGACGGCGATCTTCCCGTGACCATGGCCCGTCGTGCTCGCCGAGAGCGCGGCCGCAGCTTCGGTCAGTGGGAAGGTCTGGCTGATCGAGACGACGAGCTTCGCCTGCTCGGCGAGTGCGGCCAGTTCCCGAAGGGCGGCGCCGTGTTCGCTTCCCGCACCGCCCACATGCACCTGGATGCCCGTGTCGGCGGCGTCGAAGGCAACCAGTGTGAGAACGCGCGCCGGGTTGCCCGTGAGTTCGATCGACAGCGGAATCTCGCCGCGGCCGGAGGCATCGAGAACCGCGTCCACTCCCTGCGGCGCGACCGCGCGAACCCTTTCGGCCAGGCCGTCGCCATAGGTGACCGGCGTCGCGCCCAGCGAACGGAGGTATTCGTGGTTGGCTTCGCCCGCCGTGCCGATCACATTGACGCCCTGCGCCTTTGCGAGTTGGACGGCGAACGTCCCCACTCCGCCCGCGGCCGCGTGGATGAGCAGCGTCTCACCTGCCTTGACGCCGAGCTTCTTGAGCACGGCGTATGCCGTGCCGCCGGCACCCGCCAGCGAACCCGCCACTTCCCAACCGACACCGGCGGGCTTGCCGACGATGTCGGCAGATTCGGCCAGCGCATGATCGGCGAACGACCCGGTCGTCGATCGGCCCAGGACCTCGTCGCCCACAGCCCACTCAGTGACCTCGGAGCCGACGGCATCAACGACACCCGCGACATCGGAACCCACACCGGCGGGCAGCTCGAGCGGAATCAGTTCACGCATGTACCCGGCGACGATCTTCCAGTCGATCGGGTTCACCCCGGCCGCGCGCACCGCGATGCGCACCTGGGTCGGACCCGGAGCCGGTGGCTCGGCGTCGACCACTCGTAGGACCTCAGGGCTGCCGTATTCGGCGAACTGCACAATTCTCGACATCTATTCGTCTCCGATCGGGTTCCGATACAGGGTGAGAGCCCAAACAAGGAAAGTTGCGGGGCGTCAGGTTTATTTCTTGCCGGCCTGACGGCGACGCCGGAACCGGGCCGGCGTCGTCCCGACCTCAGCGCGAAAGGCCCGGGAGAACGCGGACTCGGACTGGTAGCCGACCTGGCCGGCGATCGTGGCGACCGTCGCGTCAGTGGATTTGAGTAGTTCGGCGGCAGCCATCACCCGGGCACGTACCAGGAAGACGCCCGCAGTCATGCCCGTTTCCCGTGCGAAATGACGCAGGAATGTCGCCCGCGACATCGAGGCGGCGCTACTGAGCCGATCGATGGTCCAGTCGGCGCCCGGCGTGGCGAGAACGTTCTCGATCGCCTTCGCGATGCGCGGGTCAGCTGCCGCAGTCCACAACGCGGACGTCGTCGCGCTGTTCGCGGACCTCAGCACCATGGTCAAGAGCACCTTGGCCAATGCGGACAGGATCGCGGCGGTGCCTCTCCCTTCCCGCTGCGCTTCCGCGCGCATCATGGTGCTCAACATCGCCAACATGTCGGCAGTGTCGGCGGAGTCCCCACACGAAACGTGGAGCGGATCAGGCAGGCTGCGAAAAAGCACAGCCCCCGCGCCCGCGTCGAATGTGTAATGCCCGCAGAACAAGTCGATGACGGCCGGTCCGCCACCCCGGCTTCGGGTGGTCACGAACGCGTCACCGGCGGTCTCGGTTGTACCCCGCAGCCGACCCGCGCCCGCCGCCACGATCCGATGAGGAGCCCGGCTCGGGATCAGCACGATGTCCCCCTGCCGCATCGTCAGCGCCCGGGAACCGACCAGCAGCTCGCACTCGCCCTCGAGGAGGACGTGGAACGGTGCCTGCAGCTCCGGATATCCGGCGACGTCCATGCGGGTGGTGCTACCCAGCAGGCAGCGCTTGTCCACCTTGGCACCGACCTGTGCCACGTCCAACAATCGACTGACTACGTCCATGTTGAGACTTTAGAGCAGAAAACTGAGCTGATCACGCCTATTGGTATCGATAGCGGCTACGTACGGTTCAACGAAGAGCAACCCTTCGAGGGTTTCGACGCCAAGAACCCATACCGGAAAGAGACCGTCATGACCGAACAGATCAACACCAGGGACACAGCGATTACGGCCCGCGTCGCGGTGCGCGCGCTGCCATACGTCGACGGCGTCGCAGCGACGCTGCTGCGGTACGGACTCGTCGTGGTCATCGGCTGGATCGGCCTGCTGAAGTTCGCCCACTACGAAGCGCATCAGATCGCACCCCTGGTCGCGCACAGCCCGTTCATGGGCTGGCTCTACGGCATCTTCCCCGAATACACCTTCTCCGCGCTCCTCGGTGTCATGGAAGTGAGCGCGGCCGTCCTCCTGGCGGTGAAACCGATCGCGCCACGCATATCGGCGCTCGGCAGCCTCCTGTCGGTGCTGCTGTTCCTCGCGACGATCAGCTTCCTCTTCACCACCCCGGGCATCGCCGAACCGGCAGGTGGCGGGTTTCCCGCGATCACCTTGCTCGCCGAGTTCCTTCTGAAAGACCTTGTCCTGCTGGGTGCTTCGTTCTGGACATTGGCCGACGCCATCCGCTCCGGCTGGACGGGCGACCAGAGCCATGTCTGATCGCAACGCACGGTACCAATCTCTTTTCAAGCCGACCTCCATCGGCGGGGTCGACCTGGCCAACCGCATCGCGCTGGCTCCGATGACCCGCATCAGCGCGACGGCAGAAGGCGTCCCCACCGAACGAATCGGTGGCTACTACCGCACCTTCGCCGAGGGCGGATTCGGCCTGTTGCTCACCGAAGGCCTGTACATCGACGACCAGACCAGTCAGGGCTACTACTTCCAGCCCGGTATCGCCAACGCGACTCAGGTCGCGGCCTGGAAACCGGTCGTGGACGGCGTCCATGCCTCGGGGGCGAAAATGTTCGCCCAACTCATGCACGCAGGCAGCCAGTCACAGGGAAACCGGCACACCACCGCCACCTGGGGCCCCGCAGCGATACGTCCCCGAGGTGAGCAGTTGGCCATGTACCGCGGATCAGGGCCGTATCGGTTACCCGAGGCGATGACCACCGAGCAGATCGGCCAAGTCCGCGCCGCCTTCGTCAACGCCGCCAGACTGGCACGTGACGCGGGGTTCGACGGCGTGGAGATCCACGGCGCCAACGGATATCTGCTCGACGCATTTCTCACCGACTACCTGAACACCCGCACCGACCGGTACGGCGGCACTGTCGCAAACCGCGCCCGGCTGGCTGCCGAGGTCGGCGCCGATGTGGTGGCAGCCGTCGGTACCGACATCGCCGTCGGAATCCGGATTTCCCAAGGAAAGGTTTCAGATAACCAGCACCGGTGGGCCGGCGGCGAAGACGACGCTGCCGTCATCTTCGGCATGCTGGCCGAAGCGGGCATTGACTACATTCACACCACCGAATACCGGGCCCTGGCACCGGCTTTCGACGGCAGTGCCCGCACACTGGCAGAACTTGCCAAGCGCCACAGCGGGCTACCGGTCCTGGCCAACGGCCACCTCGACGATCCCCGTGACGCCGCCGCCATCATCGACTCGGGCGCCGCCGACATCGTCACCCTGGCCAAACCGGCCCTGGCCAACCGGGACTGGCCGCACCGCGTCCGCACGGGACAACCACTGTCACCCGACCTGCCTGCCGACCTTTTCGGCCCCACCGCAACGGTCAAGGACTGGGAAGTGTGAAGGAGCTGTGCCCCGGAATCCGAATCAGATTCCGGGGCACAGCGTTTGACCTACTGCTCGGCCCGAACCAGCTGCGCCGCCTGCACCATGTGCCGCAGCGACTCGGTCACCTCGGCAGTCTTGCGGGTCTTCAGCCCGCAGTCCGGGTTCACCCAGAGCCGTTCTGCCGGAACGGCATCCAGCGCATGGTGCAGCGATGTGGCCATCTCGTCGATGGCGGGCACCCGCGGCGAGTGGATGTCGTACACCCCCGGGCCGACGCTGTTCGAGAACCCGATGCCGTTGAGGTCGTCGAGCACCTCCATGTGCGAGCGCGCCGC
The DNA here is from genome assembly GCF_053852335.1 of Mycobacterium sp. HM-7. Lineage (NCBI taxonomy): Bacteria > Bacillati > Actinomycetota > Actinomycetes > Mycobacteriales > Mycobacteriaceae > Mycobacterium > Mycobacterium sp. HM-7. The sequence continues at coordinate 5,443,979 of NZ_CM132657.1, forward strand.
CTCGATCGACGTCACGTCGGCATCGAGATCGGCAATGGCACCGATCACCTCACCGAACTCCGAGTAACACAGGTGCGTGTGAATCTGCGTGGCATCGCCGACTCCTGAAGTGGCGAGGCGGAATGCGTCGACCGCCCACTTCAGGTAGGCCGCCTTGTCGGCGTTGCGCAGTGGCAGCAACTCACGGAGCGCGGGCTCGTCGACCTGGACGATGGCGATCCCCGCGGACTGCAGGTCGACGGTCTCGTCCCGGATGGCCAGCGCCACCTGGTTGGCCGAGTCGGCCAGCGGCTGATCGTCGCGAACGAACGACCAGGCCAGGATCGTCACCGGACCGGTGAGCATGCCCTTGACGGGCTTGTCGGTCAGCGTCTGCGCGTACGTCGCCCACTCCACCGTCATCGGCTGCCGGCGGGTGACGTCACCGAAGAGGACCGGCGGGCGTACGCAGCGGGTGCCGTAGGACTGCACCCAGCCGTTCTTGGTGGCGAAGAAACCCTCCAACTGCTCGGCGAAGTACTGCACCATGTCATTGCGCTCGGGCTCACCGTGCACCAGCACGTCGAGGCCGAGCTCCTCCTGCAACCGGATGACCGTCTCGACTTCGGCCTTCATCCGGTCGGTGTACTCGCCACGGTCGATCTCGCCCGCGACGAGTGCGGCGCGCGCCTTCCGGATGTCCACGGTCTGCGGAAACGAGCCGATGGTGGTCGTCGGCAGCGGCGGCAGATTCAGCCTGGCGTCCTGCGCTTTGCGCCGTTCGGCCGCCGGCCCGCGGCCGATGCCGCCGGACAGCACCGCATCCAGCCGGGCCCGGACGGCGGCGTCGTGCAGTCGCGGGTCGTGCGTCCGCGACGCGACCGCCCGCTTCGACGCCGCGAGCGCGGCGGCTACCGACTCCCGGCCCTCGCGTAGCGCCGTCGCCAGGGTGGCAACCTCATCGACCTTCTCCGCACCGAACGCCAACCAACCGCGGAGCGCATCGTCGAGGCCGTCCTCGGGATCGAGCGAATACGGCACGTGCAGGGTCGAACAGGACGTGGAGACGGCCACGGCAGCCGCTGACCCGCGCAGCGCGTCCAGCCGGTCCAGCGCCGCCGCCAGGTCGGTGCGCCAGATGTTGCGGCCATCGACGACGCCCGCCACCAACAGTTTGTCCGCGAGGCCCGCTATCGGCTGATCGCCGCCCGCGACGAAATCGACTGCGATACCGTCGATCTGGGTGCGGGCCAGCGCCGGCAGCGCGGTCCCCGGTTCGCCGAAGTAGGTCGCCACCAGGATCGCCGGGCGGTTGGCGGTACCAGAGAGCGCCGAGTAGACGTGCTCGGCCAGTTCCGCACCGTTGTCCAAGATGTCGGTCACCAGAACGGGCTCGTCGATCTGCACCCACTCGGCACCCGCAGCCCCGAGTCGGCCCAGCAGGTCGGCATACAGCGGCAGCAGCTCACCGAGCCGCTCGGTGGGGGCTCCGGCGCCGTCGACCGCCTTGCTCAGCGCCAGGAACGTGATCGGCCCGACGAGCACTGGCCGTGGTGAAATTCCTTGCTGCTGAGCCTCTTTGAGTTCGGCCAGCACTTTGGCCGGATTCAGCTCGAACACCGTGTCCGGGCCGATCTCGGGCACCAGGTAGTGGTAATTGGTGTCGAACCACTTCGTCATCTCCAGCGGTGCGATGTCCGCCGTACCGCGAGCCGCCGCGAAATAGCGGTCGAGATCGTCGGCGATGGCACCCACCCGGCTCGGCAGGGCACCGAGCAGCACCGCGGTGTCGAGGACCTGGTCGTAGTAGGAAAATGTGTTGACCGGAACGGAATCCAGTCCGGCGGCCGACAATGCGGCGAGACTATCGCGGCGCAGGCCCGCGGCGATTTCGTCGAGTGCGGCCCGGTCGATCCGGCCTGCCCAATAGCGTTCGACGGCCCGCTTGAGTTCACGGTTCGGGCCGATGCGGGGCGCGCCGAGAATGGTTGCGGTGAATGGTGTTGACAACAGACGTCCTTCAAATGCGACGGAAGTGCGCACCGCCCAAAGACATCCGTCGAGGACAGCCCAAACCGCCCTCGGCGATCAGCCCATTCCACGAGGCGATGCACCGCCGGACGCGGCGCATCCGGCACAGCTGGCAGGTCTTCGGACTCGCAGACACGCACCCTTCGGGTGCACCTAGTGGCCGTCGCTTCCCAGTTCGATGTGAACCAGTGCGGATGACGGCGGTCGTTCCTGCATACCGCTGCGGGACAGTCCCGGATTCTCACCGGGTTCCCTCTCATGGCGATTCCCCGCCATTCGACGCCGCAGACGCCGGAGCGTCATTGGCAAACCAGCTGCGCCGTGGAGACTACCCTGTGGGGCCCTGCGCCGGGCCCGGGCCGCCGCCGTAACCCAACTGCTGCGCGGTGTAGCGGGCGGCATCGGTGACCGGAACCGCTTGCACCGCAGTGCCGTACGCGCAGATCTCGGTCCACACATCGCCGATCTCGGTGGTGTCGAACCGCATTCCGATGATGGCATTGCCGCCGCGGGCCTGACATTCCTGGAGCAGCCGGCCCATGGCCTCGTTGCGGCTCTCGGCCAGGTTCTTGGTCATGCCCTGCAGCTCACCGCCGAACATCGCCTTGAAGCCGGCCCCCATCTGCGCGAAGGCATTCCGCGACCGGACGGTGAGGCCGAACACCTCACCGCAGACGCGCTGAATCTCCCACCCGGGCAGGTCATTCGTCGTGACAACCAGCATGCTGCCGCCTTTCTGTGTCGGTACGCCTCGAACTGTAGTGCGCGGCAACCGCAATCGTCAGACGGCGGCTCTTGCGTTCGTGACCGGCGCGACCTTCCGGGCACCACCGAGGTAGCGGTCGACGAGCCCGCCGAACACCAGCCCGATCACCGTCCAGATCAGCGCCTGGTCGATCAGCGAGTACCACCGGAACTCCCACAGCAGGTCGGCGTCGAATCCCGGGTAGATCAGCTGCCCGGGGGCATAGACCTTGCCGTCGACCGTCACCGGCGTCGCGAATGTGTTGGTGATCGGCTGGGGTGTCTCGGTCGCGGCGCGCGCGAACCCGAACTCGCCGGAGTGCTCGACGTTGGCCGACAGATCACCCAATGACGGCAGCGCCGCCAGCAGGCCGCCGTACACGACGAAAAAGCCGAGCACTGCGATCCCCACCGCACGCGCCCACCCGACCTTCGCGGACAGCTTGCGCGCCGCGAACACGGCGAGTCCCAGCAGGGTCAGCGAGCCCCACACCATCCCGAGGTACAGGAAGCCGCGGGACTCCATGGTGAACTCGTGGCCGATGGCCGGCGGGTTCGACGGGTACTTCACGAACGGCAGCAGGTAGACGCCCAGGAAGCCGAAACCGGCGACGGTCCAGCCCAGCACCTTCGGCCGCACGCCGAACCGGCCGTGCAGCACCAGATACGCGACGGCCACCAGCGCACCCATCGCCACCGAGAACGCGATGATGCCGGTCGCCGCCCCGATACCCGACTGGATGGATCGGCTGAACAGCTCCGGCCCGTCCGGTTCGACGGGATGTCCCATGGCGGTGTGGACGGTCGAGAGCACGTTCATGCGGCCGGACTCGTAGTCGATGGCCTTGTCGATGGTGGGCTCGGCAAAAATCCAGGCAAACAGGAACCCCAGGACGCCGGCGATCAGACCAGCGAGGGCTCCGCGCCCGATGACGCGGATTTCCACAAGAAGTCCCGTGGATCAGTGGCAGGGGAAGCCGAGGAAGTGCCGCGAGTCGTGCACCCACTCGTGGACCACGACGGTCTTGCCGAACATCGACATCATGCCCTCGTCGATGCCGACGAGGTAGTACGCCAGCATCGCCAGGAAGATCGTCACACCGAGCAGCACTGCCACCCGGGTGGCCGAAAGCGCCTTGGTCGATACACCCGGCTTCGAAACCGCAATACTCGTCATGGTCAAACCTCCTACGGGGTCACGCGCCCCTACATTGTTCGGTTCTGCACGACGGCGAAAGATCTGACTCGCCGCATTGGGCTCACAGTGGCGCAACCGTGCCGGATTCTCACCGGCTTCCATGCGCCGTCGTACCGGGATCAAGATACACCGAACGGTTTGTCGCCCGCGCAGATCCGTAGGGACTTCCCTTATATCCGTGGCACCGCTCGGCGCTTAGCGTCGATCTCGGACGCTCCCCAGCGACGAGACGGAAGGCACCGCGATGTCATTCACCATCACACGCAGAACGTTCTGCGTGGTCGCAACCGTCACTGCGCTCATATCCGCCGGCTGTGGCGGGGCAGGCCACAGCTCGAACTCGAGCAGCAGCTCCGGCGACTTCTGCACCCTCGACGCGAAGCTGGTCGCGCGCAAGCAACACGACCTGGGCGCGGCACTCGGCAGCGATGCCGCCAACCAGAGCCAGATTGTCGATGACCTGCTCAAAGATGCGCCCGTCACGCAGAGCGAACTCGCGGCAGCGGCACCCGCCGAGCCTCGCCGCTACCTCGACGACCTCGCCGACCCCAACAAAATGGACGCGATGATGGACAACATGAAGGCGCTCAACGACTGGGCGCTGAAGAACTGCGACGCGAAGTACCGCCCGCTGTTCGAATGGCAGGACAAGTCCCTGCTCGGCGGCTGAGCAACGCAAAAAGCCCCCGACGAATCGGGGGCTTTTCGCGTCGTGACTACTCCGAGGCAGTCGCCGCGGCCTCGGCCAGATCGGCCGATTCCTTGCGACGGCCGGCGAACGTGAACTTCGCGTCCTCCGTGTTGGCGCTCTCGCCGTCCCAGTTCTCGACGTCGACGGTCACGATCTGCCCGGGTCCGACCTCTTCGAAGAGGATCTTCTCGGACAGTTGGTCCTCGATCTCGCGCTGGATGGTCCGACGCAGCGGACGGGCACCGAGCACCGGGTCGAAACCGCGACGAGCCAACAGCGCCTTGGCCTTCGGCGTCAGCTCCATCTCCATGTCCTTGGCCTTGAGCTGCTTGCCCACGCGGCCGATCATCAGCTCGACCATCTGAACGATCTCGTCCTGCGTCAGCTGGTGGAACACGATGATGTCGTCGATGCGGTTCAGGAACTCCGGGCGGAAGTGCTTCTTCAGCTCGTCGTGCACCTTGAGCTTCATCCGCTCGTAGTTGTTCTCGCCGCCACCCTGAGTGAAGCCGAGGCCAACCGCCTTGCTGATGTCGCTGGTACCGAGGTTCGAGGTGAAGATCAGCACGGTGTTCTTGAAGTCGACGGTGCGACCCTGACCGTCGGTCAGGCGGCCGTCTTCGAGAACCTGCAGGAGGCTGTTGTAGATCTCCTGGTGAGCCTTCTCGATCTCGTCGAACAGCACCACGCTGAACGGCTTCCGGCGCACCTTCTCGGTGAGCTGGCCGCCCTCTTCGTAGCCGACGTAGCCCGGAGGGGCACCGAACAGCCGCGACGCGGTGAAGCGGTCGTGGAACTCGCCCATGTCGATCTGGATGAGCGCGTCGTCGTCACCGAACAGGAACTCGGCCAGCGCCTTCGACAGCTCGGTCTTACCGACACCGGACGGGCCGGCGAAGATGAACGAGCCCGACGGACGCTTCGGGTCCTTCAGGCCGGCGCGAGTACGCCGGATGGCCTTCGAGACGGCCTTGACGGCGTCGACCTGGCCGATGATCCGCTTGTGCAGCTCGTCTTCCATGCGCAGCAGGCGCGTGGTCTCGGCCTCGGTCAGCTTGAAGACCGGGATGCCGGTCCAGTTGCCCAGGACCTCGGCGATCTGCTCGTCGTCGACCTCGGCGACCACGTCGAGGTCACCCGAGCGCCACTGCTTCTCCCGCTCGGCGCGCTGGGCGACCAGCGTCTTCTCCGAGTCGCGCAGCCGGGCTGCCTTCTCGAAGTCCTGCGCGTCGATGGCCGATTCCTTCTCCCGGCGGGCATCGGCGATCTTCTCGTCGAACTCGCGCAGGTCTGGCGGAGCGGTCATCCGGCGGATGCGCATGCGGGCGCCGGCCTCGTCGATCAGGTCGATGGCCTTGTCCGGCAGGAACCGGTCGTTGATGTAGCGGTCGGCCAGGGTGGCCGCAGCGACCAGCGCACCGTCGGTGATGGAGACGCGGTGGTGCGCCTCGTACCGGTCGCGCAGACCCTTGAGGATCTCGATGGTGTGCTCAACGGTCGGCTCACCCACCTGCACCGGCTGGAACCGGCGCTCGAGGGCGGCGTCCTTCTCGATGTACTTGCGGTACTCGTCGAGCGTGGTCGCACCGATGGTCTGCAGCTCACCACGGGCCAGCTTCGGCTTCAGGATGCTGGCGGCGTCGATGGCGCCCTCGGCGGCACCCGCACCGACGAGCGTGTGGAGCTCGTCGATGAACAGGATGATGTCGCCGCGGGTGTTGATCTCCTTGAGCACCTTCTTCAGGCGCTCTTCGAAGTCACCGCGGTAGCGGCTGCCTGCGACCAGCGAGCCCAGGTCCAGCGTGTAGAGCTGCTTGTCCTTGAGCGTCTCGGGGACCTCGCCGTGCACGATGGCCTGTGCCAGGCCCTCGACGACGGCGGTCTTACCGACGCCGGGCTCACCGATCAGCACCGGGTTGTTCTTGGTGCGGCGGCTCAGCACCTGCATGACCCGCTCGATTTCCTTCTCGCGACCGATGACGGGGTCGAGCTTGCCCTCGGCGGCGGCGGCGGTCAGGTTGCGGCCGAACTGGTCGAGCACGAGCGACGTCGACGGGTTGCCCGTCTCGCCACCGCGGCCACCGGTGCCGGCTTCGGCGGTCTCCTTGCCCTGGTAGCCCGAGAGCAACTGGATGACCTGCTGACGCACGCGGGTCAGCTCGGCGCCCAGCTTCACGAGCACCTGAGCGGCGACGCCTTCGCCCTCACGGATCAGGCCGAGCAGAATGTGCTCGGTGCCGATGTAGTTGTGGCCGAGCTGCAATGCCTCGCGCAGCGACAGCTCCAGCACCTTCTTGGCGCGCGGGGTGAACGGAATGTGGCCGGACGGCGCCTGCTGCCCCTGGCCGATGATCTCCTCGACCTGGCTGCGCACGCCCTCCAGCGAGATGCCCAGCGATTCCAGCGACTTCGCGGCTACGCCCTCGCCCTCATGAATGAGGCCAAGCAGGATGTGCTCGGTGCCGATGTAATTGTGGTTGAGCATCCGGGCTTCTTCTTGAGCCAGGACGACGACCCGACGGGCCCGGTCGGTGAATCTCTCAAACATCGGTGGTTACCTGCTCTCCCTCGTAGCCGCAGCTCCTGCCACGCCACTTCGCGTGTCGCGACGCTGTGCGCCTACCGTCCACTCTAATGGGCGGCGACCTTGCGTGCCCTGCGGTATCCCCTAGCTCGCAAGGCCACTCAGCACTGCAAAAAGGCCAACGCGCTGCAGCGACGAAACGTTTCCCGGATCAGTCCGACCGAGCTACGCCGAAAGCGAACAGAGAAACCGTGGGCAACTCTGAATTACGTTGCCCGCAGGATCAGGTGGCGGCGTGGAACGCGTCGATGATCTCTGCCGGAATGCGGCCCCGGCTGGAGACATTGTGGCCGTTGCGCCGTGCCCATTCGCGGATGGCGGCACTCTGCTCACGGTCGATGGACGCGCGACCACGGCCCGAGGTACCGGCGCTCGCACGGCCGCGACGACGACCACCGACACGGCGGCCGGCCTCGACCCATTTCTTCAAATCATTCCGGAGCTTGGTGGCGTTCTTGGTGGTGAGGTCGATCTCGTAGTTCACCCCGTCGAGTGCAAATTCGACCGTCTCATCCGCCGCACCTTCACCGTCGAAATCGTCGACGAGCGTGACAGTCACTTTCTTTGCCATCGGCCCACACTAACCCTTCTGCCTCGGAAAAATGCAGAATCGACTCTGCCATAACAATGCTGGCATAGGACTCGAATTCCTTCAACAAGTCTCAGGGTCAGCTCAGTTTTCAGTCGCCCTGGCGGCGAACAATCGGGAACAAAACGGTGTCCCTAATCGTCAACCCCGTCAACGCCATCAGCAAGCGGTCGAGTCCCATTCCTGTTCCGGTGGTCGGCGGCATCGCATACTCCAATGCGATAAGGAAATCCTCATCAAGTCGCATTGCCTCGTCGTCACCGGCAGCAGCGGCACGCGCCTGTGCCTCGAAACGCTCGCGCTGAATCACCGGATCGATCAACTCCGAATATCCGGTGGCCAGCTCGAACTTCCGGACATACAGATCCCATTTTTCTGTAACGCCCGGAATACTGCGGTGCGCCCGAGTGAGCGGAGTGGTCTCCACCGGGAAATCCCGGACGAAGGTCGGCGCCCAAAGGTGATCACCGACGGTGTGCTCCCACAGTTCCTCGATCAATTTCCCGTGCCCGTATCCGCGGTCGCGGGGAATCTCGGCGCCGAGTCGTTCAGCCACCTTCCACAGGTACTCGGCGGAAGTCTCGGGAGTGATCTCCTCACCGAGGGCTTCAGACAACGACGGATACATTTCGACGGTCGCCCATTCGCCGTCGAGGTCATAGGTGGAGCCGTCCGGGAGCGGCACCATTCGCGTGCCAATGGCCTCGTCGGCGACCTCCTGAATAAGCTCACGCGTCACAATCGCGGAATCGTCATATGTGCCGTAGGCCTGATATGTCTCCAACATCGCAAATTCCGGTGAATGCGTGGAATCCGCGCCTTCGTTCCGAAAGTTCCGATTGAGCTCAAAAACCTTCTCGAAACCACCGACCAGGCAGCGCTTCAGGAACAACTCCGGCGCGATGCGCAGGTACAGATCCGCATCGAGCGCGTTGGAGTGCGTGATGAATGGGCGCGCCGCGGCGCCACCGGGCAGCGTCTGCAGCATCGGGGTCTCGACTTCGAGAAATCCGCGACGCTCCAGTGCCGAACGCAATGCCCGCACGACCGCAATACGCTGCCGCGCGACATTGCGGGCCTCGGGGCGCACGATCAGGTCGACGTACCGCTGCCGGACCCGCGTCTCTTCATTCAATTCCTTGTGCGCGACGGGAAGCGGTCGCAGGGCTTTCGACACAATTTGCCAGTTCTGGGCAAGCACAGATAATTCCCCGCGCCGAGAACTGATGACCTCGCCCTCGATGAAGACGATGTCGCCCAGGTCGACATCCGTCTTCCACGCGTCGAGCGACTCCTGGCCCACCTTGTCCAGGCTCAGCATGGCCTGGAGCTGGGTGCCGTCGCCCTCCTGCAGCGTGGCGAAGCACAGCTTCCCCGAGTTCCGGGCGAACACGACGCGCCCGGCCACGCCGACGATGTCGCCGGTGGCGGTGTCCGCGACGAGCTCCGGGTACGCCGCCCTCAGCTCGGAGAGGGTATGGGTACGCGGCACCTCGACCGGATACGGATCGCGCCCCTCGGCCAGCAGCCGCTCACGCTTGGCCTGGCGGATGCGGAACTGCTCGGGAATGTCGGGGCTCTCGGCGTCGCTCACGAAATGCCAGCTTAAATGAAGCCCATGGCCACCAGTTTGGAGCAGTCCACCGTCGACGCGCTCGACCACGAGCCGATCGACTGGCGATACAAGGGCCTGCCCTCTTCTTGGTGGGGACAAACCCCTGCCCAGGTGTGCCGTCGGCGGCCCGGTCTGTTCGACGACGGCGCGGTCTCACCGATCGCGACGCTGCGGACCCAGCCGCTGGTGCACAACATGGTCACGATGGCGCGCTGGTGCCGGCGCCGGGGGGTACAGCTCGCCCCGCACGGCAAGACCCACATGTCCCCGCAGCTGCTCGCCCGCCAGCTCGGCGCCGGAGCGGTGGCCGTCACGGCCGCGACCCTCAGTCAGGTCCGGGTGTTCCGCGCCTTCGGGGTCCGCCGGATCATCCTCGCCAACGAGCTGGTCGACGTCACCGGACTGCGCTGGCTGGCCGCCGAGCTGGATGCCAATCCCGACTTCCAACTGACCTGCTGGGTGGACTCTGTGCGCGGCGTGCAGCTGATGACATCTGCCTTGACCGGGCGGCGCCGCCAGGTGGACGTCTGCGTCGAGGTCGGCCAGGCGGGTGGCCGGACCGGCTGCCGCGACGCCGAGACCGTCGACGCCGTGGCGCGCGCGGTGGTGGCCTCGGACCGGCTGCGGCTGGTCGGCGTCGCCGGGTACGAGGCGGCTACCGGCCACGAGATCAGCGACGCGGCGGTGGCTGCCGTCACCCGGTACCTGCAGACGATGCGCGACACGGTGATCCGGTTGCGCCCGCTGTTCGAGACCGGCGAAATCCTGGCGACGGCCGGCGGCAGCACCTACTTCGATCTCGTCGCCGACATCCTGACCGGCTGGCCCGACGGCATGTCGGTGCACACCGTCCTACGCAGCGGCTGCTACCTGACGCACGACGACGGACTCTACGCCCGCACGACGCCGCTGGGCCGCACCGACGACGGCCACCTCGAACCCGCACTGAGTGTGTGGGCGCAGGTGCTGTCCCGCCCCGAGCCCGACCTCGCGATCGTGGGCATGGGCCGCCGGGACGTGTCGTTCGACCAGGAGCTGCCCGTGCCGTACGGGCGGCCCGACAGCGTCGTGGAGAAGCTCAACGACCAGCACGCCTACCTGCGGCTGGCACCCGCTGACCAGAGTGTGCAGGTCGGCGACTGGCTGGAGTTCGGGGTCTCACACCCGTGCACGGTCTTCGACAAGTGGCAGCTGATCCCGGTCCTCGACGCCGACCACCGCGTGGTGGAGCTGGTCCGGACCTTCTTCTAGGCGCGGCGGGAGTTGCGCTGGTTGCGCTCGAAGACCAGCCGCAGGCCGTCGAGCGTGAGGTTCTTCTCGTAGTGCTGCACGGTGCGCAGATCCGGCAGCACCAGCTGCGCGGTGTGCCCGGTGGCCACCACCGTGACGTTATGACCGTCGAAGCCGTCGACATCTTCACGCACCCGGTTCACCAGCCCGTCCACCAGGGCAGCGAACCCGAACACCGCACCGGCCTGCATGCACTCCACCGTGTTCTTGCCGATCACCGACCGGGGCCGGGTCAGCTCGACCCGCCGCAGCGCCGCCGACCGGGCCGCCGCCGCGTCCGAGGACACCTGCACGCCCGGTGCGATGGCGCCGCCGAGGAACTCACCCTTTGCCGAGACGACGTCGACGCAGATCGACGATCCGAAGTCGACGACGATGGCCGCGGTGCCGTACTTGTGGTACGCCGCAAGGCAGTTGACGATGCGGTCGGCGCCGACCTCTTTCGGGTTGTCGACCAGCAGCGGAATGCCGGTGCGCACACCCGGTTCGATCAGGACTTGCGGCACCTTCGGCCAGTACTGGTCCAGCATCACCCGGATTTCGTGCAGCACCGACGGCACTGTCGACAAACCCGTTGCGCCGAGCAGGTTTTCGGCGTCATCACCGATCAGACCGTCGATGGTCAGCGCGAGCTCGTCGGCCGTCACCTCCGACTCGGTACGAATCCGCCAGTTCTGCACCACTTTTGCGTGATCTCCGGAGCCCGAGATCAACCCGACGATGGTGTGGGTGTTGCGGACATCGATCGCCAGCAGCACCGGCGTTACCGCGGCGACAGCAGGCCGTCGACACCGTCCGGGACGTGCGCGGCGTCGTGCGAGAAGTCGATCTGCCGGTTCTGCGCGTCGACGAAGATGACGTTCGGCCGGTAGGTGCGGGCCTCGGCGTCGTCCATCGTGGCGTAGGCGATCAGGATCACCAGATCACCGGGGTGGATGAGATGCGCTGCGGCACCGTTGATCCCGATGATGCCGGTCCCGCGCTCACCGGTGATGGCGTAGGTGACCAGCCGGTTGCCGTTGTCGATGTCGACGATGGTGACCTGCTCACCCTCGAGGATGTCGGCGGCGTCCATCAGGTCGGCGTCGATGGTCACCGAACCGACGTAGTGCAGGTCCGCCTGCGTCACCGTCGCCCGGTGAATCTTGGACTTCAGCATGGTGCGAAACATCAATTCCTCCAAGGTAATTCGTTGTTGCCACCGTCGGCTCCGTCATGGTCGAAGGCAGACCCGACATTCGGGTGACCGTCGATCCCTGCGGAGGCGCCGATGTCGATGGCGATGTTGTCCAACAATCTGGTCTTGCCGAGCCGGCCCACCACCAGCATGCGGGCCGGACCCGATGCCGGTGCCGGACCCAGCCAGGGGTCCCGGACCTCCAGATAGTCGACGTCGATGGCGGGCACCTCATCGAGGACCGCCCGGGCCGCATCGAGTGCGGCGGCCGCGCCGTGCGACGCGGAGTACTTGCCGGCCAGCAGTGCCGCGGACAACGCCCCGGCCTGCTCGCGCTGTTCAGCGTCGAGGTAGCGGTTGCGCGACGACATGGCCAGGCCGTCGTTCTCGCGTACGATCGGCACCGCCTGAATTCGCACATCCAGGTCGAGGTCGTCGACCATCTGGCGCACCAGAACCAGTTGCTGATAATCCTTTTCGCCGAAGAACGCGCGATCGGGGCGCACGATGTTCAGCAGCTTGAGCACGACGGTCAGCATCCCGGCGAAATGCGTCGGCCGGGATCCGCCCTCGAGTTCGGCGCCCAGCGGACCCGGCAGGACCGTGGTGCGCTGACCGTTCGGATACATGTCGGCGGCGTTGGGCGCGAAGACGATGTCGACGTCCTCGCCGCGCAACTGCTCGATGTCGGAATCCAGGGTGCGCGGGTAGGCGTTCAGGTCTTCCCCCGCGCCGAACTGCAACGGGTTAACGAAGATCGACACCACCACAACGGCGCCGGGGATCTTCTTGGCGGAGCGCACCAGCTCCAGATGGCCGTCGTGCAGCGCCCCCATGGTCGGCACGAGCATCACCCGGCGCCCCGTGGCGCGCAGGACCCGCGACACGTCCGACACGTCCGTCGGGTTGGTGTAGAGGTTCAGCTCGCCGGCGGTGAACTTCGGCGGCCTGCGATCGGTCACTGCGTTCTCCCTTGCAACACGGCGAAAACTTCATTCGGCGCATGCGCACGTTGTGCGGTGCGCAGCGACATGGCTCGATACGCCTGCGCCAGTTCGGGATTCACTTCTTCCATCGCACGCAGATGAGCCGCGACGGCGGCGCCGTCGCCGCGGGCCACCGGGCCCGTCAGCGCGCTCTGCCCGCGCTGCAGCGCGTTCTCCAGCGAGGCCCGCGCCAGTGGCGCGAGGATGCGCTCAGCGATGCCGGCGGGGTCGCCCGTCACCAGCTCCTGGCCGAGCAGTTCCTGGCCGGCCAGCGCGCCGCGCAGGGCTTCGACGGCGTCGAGGACGACGGTGATGACGTGATTGCCGGCGTGCGCCAGGGCCGCGTGATAGAGCGTGCGGGCGTCCTCGCGAACCCGGAACGGTTCGCCGCCGATCTCGAGAACCAGGGACTGGGCGATGGCGTATCCGATTTCGTCGGCCGCGGTGATCCCGAAACAGGTCTCCGACAGCCGGGCGATGTCTTCGTCCGCCCCGGTGAACGTCATGGCCGGGTGGATGGCCAGCGGGATACAACCCTGCTCGGTCAGCGGGGCCAGCACGGCGATGCCGTTGGCACCCGAGGTGTGCACGACGATGGTGCCGGGCCGCACCGATCCGGTGGCCGCCAGGCCCGCGACGACAGCCGTCAGCTCCGCGTCGGGCACGGCCAGCAGCAGGAGTTCGGCCTTGGCGGCGACGTCGTGCGCGGGCAAGACCTGGGTGTCGGGCAGCCGCCGCTCGGCGCGGCCGCGCGACGCATGGGAGATCGCGCTACACGCGACGACGACGTGGTCGGCGCGCTCCAGCGCAACACCCAGCGCACTGCCGACCCGCCCTGCGGAAATGATTCCGACAGTGAGCCGGGCCGGACGCAGTCCGTCGAGCTGCTTCATTGCAGCGACCTCACAATTGGTGGTTTTCTCCTCGTTCCAGTCCTGCTCGGCAGGTACCGGACGGTCACCGCAGAGCGTAGCTCAGTCCTCGCGGCGGCGTCGACGGCCGCCGCCGCTGGTGTTGGCCTGCAGCCGTGCCAACAGTTCGGCCGCGGGCTGTCCGCCAACGTGCTGACCTGCGGGTTCATCGTCAGGTTCGGCGCGGCGCCGACGACCGGATGTGACAGGGGTCTCTGTCGCGGCCGGCTCCGCAGGTGCCCCGTGACGGCCTCGGCGCGGCGGTTCTGGAGCGGGCTCGGGAGCGGGCGGGACGACCGGCAGCGTCATCGTCGGTTCGGGGCCGCGGTCCTGGACCGGCGGCGGGGGCGGCGGCACTGGCTCCGGCGCCACGGGCGCCCAGTTGCTGCCCGGCTGACCGGCCGGAATCCACTGCCCTTCGGCGGGGGTCGGCTGCCAGTCCGACGGTGCCGGCTGCGGGGGAAGACGGTGCGCGCCGCCGAACGGCTGCTGCTGCGGTGGCGGGGGTGGGGGCGGCGGGGCCCATGGATCCGGCGGCACATGCGGCTCGGCCGCCACGTCGATGATGGGGCTCTCTTCGGTGTTGGGCTCCGACATGAGGTCAGGACGGTCTTCGGTGTCGATCCGGCTGGCGACGACGCGACCGACCGGCACGGCCTGCCCGCTGCGATCGGTCTCGAGCGCCGGGCGGTGGGCCAGGTCGGTGTCGAAGTAGAACTCGAGGTTCGCGCGGAGCGCGGCGAGTTCCGCGCGCAGCGCCGCGACCTCGTCGGCCGACTGGGCGCGCAGTTCGGAGGCGAGCTCACGGCGCAGGTGCGATTCCAGGGACAGTTCGTACTCGCGGCGTGCCGCGATCTCGCGGTCCAGCTGCAGGTCGTAGACGAGCTTGAGGTCCCGGGCCCGGGCCTGGTCCAGATCGGCCTGGCGCCGGTATACGAACGAGGCGAACGCGGCCGCCACCGCGGCCCACAGGGCAATGACCACAGCGAGTTTCAGCAACTCGACCTGATCAGTGAACACCAGCGCGGAGCTGGCGATGATCGCGAGCACCAGCAATGCCGTCAGCAGCAACCAACCCGGCCTGCGGTTCGCACGCCTACCGCGCGCTGCCCGAGTCGGATCGATCATGGGCTGACTGTACCGTTTTGCCTTCCCATCGCAGGTTGACCGACACCCGTTCCGGTCGGATCGTTACCTATTCGGTTGCGCCGTCAGACTTCTCCGGCGGGTCCAGCGGCGCGCGGCAGCAATGCTGCAGCCACAACCCGGCCACCACGAGTGCCAGCGCACTCACTGCCGCGACCGTCGCCCCCGGGAAATCGGCCGCGGCCACGCGCAGTACACCCCGCCGCGGCAGCACGTAGCCGAGCACACCGAGCCACCAGCCGAGAGCCAGCGCACCGACCCAAGCCGACGCCTTGGCCACCACCACCGACCGGGCGACCGCCAGAGGATGGACGCGACCTGCCCCCACGCCGATGGCCCCGTCCCGGATCTTGGCGCGCAGGTAGAACCCCCACCCCGCCTCGGCGGCGGCAAAAGCCAACAGCGACAAGCCCGTCCACACCGTGATCGGCGGGAACCACCGGTACACCAGGATCACCAGCAGGTACGCGACGACCGTGGCCAGCGCCGTGCCGATCGCCAGATCGCGCTTCCGGGTGGGTCCCATCAGGGCACCAGCACCAGGTCCGTGCGCCGCACGCCGTCGCGTTCGCCGGCATCCAGTCCGGCCAGCAGATCGGCGACGGGAACACCCCCCAGCTCCGCTGCGGGATCGGCGGCCAGCCACGGCACGAGCACGAACGCCCGTTGATGCGCGAGTGGGTGCGGCAGCGTCAGAGCCGGATCGGCAGAGCGCACTTCTGCGTCACCGTCGTGGCAGCTGACGATGTCGACATCGAGAGTGCGTGGGCCCCAACGCTGTTCGCGAAGACGGTCCGCCGCATTCTCGAACTCGTGGGCCAGATTGAGCCAGCCCGGGCCGTCGAGGCCGGCATCGTCGGCCAGCAGCACGGCATTGAGGAACGGCCCCTGTTCGACGCCGCCCCAGGCAGCGGTCTCGTAGACCGGGGACACGGCCCGGATCGTGCCGGCCAGCCCGGCAACCACCGACTGCAGATGGGCGAGGCGATCACCCAGGTTGGAGCCGATGGACAGGACCACGGTCGTCACCCTCGGCCGCCCCGCCTCGACCGCCGCGCCACCACTGCAACGTCGTTGAACGACAACGGAATCGGCGCGCTGGGCTTGTGCAGCACCACCTCGACGGCGTGCACCCGCTGGTCGGTCATCACAGAATCGGCGATCTCGGCCGAGACCGTCTCGATCAGGTTTCGCGGCGGCCCGGCGATGATGTCCGCCGCCTGCTGCGCCAGTGCGCCGTAGTCCAGGGTGTCCGACAATTCGTCGCTCATCGCGGCAGCGACCAGGTCGATCCACACCGTGATGTCGACGACGAAGTCCTGCCCGTCTTGCCGCTCGTGGTCGAAGACCCCGTGATTTCCGCGAACGGTCAAGCCGCGCAGTTCGATTCGATCAGCCAAGCCACGCTCCCACCACTTTGACGGCATCCACCGAAGCCCGTACATCATGCACCCGCACTCCCCATGCACCGTGCTGCGCGGCCAGCGCCGAGATCACCGCGGTGGCCGTCTCCCGGCCGTCGGGCTCGCGCGGTGTGCCGTCGGCGTCCGCCAGCAGGGTGCCGAGGAACCGCTTCCGTGACGCGCCGACCAGCACCGGGATCCCGGTGGCCACCAACTCGGGCAGCGCCCGCAGCAGGGCCCAATTGTGCCCCGCCGATTTGGCGAAACCCAGACCCGGATCGATGATCAGGTTGCCCGGCTCGACCCCGGCGGCGACGGCGTCGTCGACCGCGGCGAGCAGCTCCGCCCGGACATCCGCCACCACGTCGGCGTACTCCGGAATCCGGTGCGGCTGCTCGGCGTCGACTTCCCGCCAGTGCATCAGTACCCACGGCACCCGCGCGCTCGCGAGCAGCGGCGCCATGTCCGGGTCGGCGCGGCCACCGGACACGTCGTTGACGATGTGGACGCCACATTCCAGCGCGGCCTCGGCCACGTCGGCGTGCATGGTGTCGACGCTGACGGTGATGCCTTGGGCGACAAGTTCTTTGATGACCGGCAGCACGCGGCCGCGCTCGACGTCCGGGTCCAGCCGGGCCGCGCCGGGCCGGGTGGATTCCCCACCGACGTCGATGATCTGCGCCCCTTGGGCCGCCAGCGCCAGTCCGTGCTCGATCGCGCGATCGTGGTCGAGGAACCGTCCCCCGTCGGAGAACGAGTCGGCGGTGACGTTGACCACGCCCATTACGCGCGTGCGGACGTGATTCACTTCCGCAGGATCAGATCCAGCGCCTCGGCTCGCGACGACGCGCAGGTCTTGAACTGGCCGCGCACCGCGGAGGTCGTGGTCACCGCGCCGGGCTTGCGCACCCCGCGCATCGCCATGCACAGGTGCTCGGCCTCGACCACCACGATGGCGCCCCGCGGGTTCAGCTTGCGCATCAGGGCGTCGGCGATCTGGCCGGTCAGCCGCTCCTGTACCTGGGGCCGCTTGGCGTACAGGTCGACCAGGCGGGCGATCTTGGACAGCCCGGTGACCCGGCCGTCCTCACCCGGGATGTAACCGACGTGCGCAACGCCGTGGAACGACACCAGGTGGTGCTCGCAGGTCGAGTACATCGGAATGTCCTTGACCAGCACCAGTTCGTCGTGGCCCTCGTCGAAGGTCGTGTCGAGCACGGCATCGGGATCGGTGTACAGGCCGCCGAAGATCTCCTCGAAGGCGCGGGCAACGCGGCCGGGGGTGTCCCGCAAGCCGTCACGGTCCGGGTCCTCGCCCACTGCGAGCAGCAGCTCACGCACCGCGGCTTCGGCTCGATCGTGATCGAACTTCGGCGGGGTGAGCCTGGCCGAATGGATCTGCGACCGCGTCATCTGTGCGCCTACTCGTCGTTGGGTTTGGCCGGCGGTGGTGCCGGTTGCTGCGGATACGGCTGATAGCCCTGCGGCGGACCGGGCTGGCCCCAGCCTTGCTGCGGGTACCACTGGCCCTGCTGGGCGTGGTGGCCATGCTGGCCATGCTGCCCATGCTGCGGCGGCCAGCCCGGGGCCTGCCAGCCCGCGGGTGCGCCGTAGTTCGGCTGCGTCTGACCGTGCTGCGGCTGACCGTTCGGCGCAGCGTGCGCGCCGTTGGTGCCGTTCACCGCGCCCGCGGCCTGGCTGGCCGCGGCGATTGCCGCCTTGAACGCCGGCTCCTCGACGGGCGGCGGCCACGGCTCGCCGCGCTCGATGGCCAGCTCGCCCGGCGTCTTGATGGGCGGCTTCTCCGACGGAATCCGGCCACCGAAGTCGTCGAACAAGGTCAGACGGGGCCGCTTCTCGACGTCTACCAGGATGCGCTCCAGGTCAGGGCGGTGCAGCGTCTCCTTCTCGAGCAGTTCGCCGGCGAGGGTGTCGAGCACATCGCGGTACTGCGTCAGCACATCCCACGCCTCGGTGTGGGCAGCCTCGATGAGCTTGCGCACCTCGTCGTCGATGTCGCGGGCGACCTCGTGACCGAAATCAGCCTGGGTGCCCATGGTGCGGCCCAGGAACGGATCGCCGTGCTCGGTGCCGTACCGGACGGCGCCCAGCTTCGCGCTCATCCCGAACTCGGTGACCATCGCGCGGGCGATCTTGGTGGCGTTCTCGATGTCGGACACCGCACCGGTGGTGGGCTCGCGGAAGATCAGCTCCTCGGCGGCGCGGCCGCCGATCGCCATGACCAGACGCGCGATCAGTTCGGAACGGGTCTGCATGCCCTTGTCGTCCTCGGGGACGGCGACGGCGTGCCCGCCGGTGCGACCGCGGGCCAGGATCGTCACCTTGTACACCGGGTCCAGGTGCGGCATGGCCCAGCCCGCCAGGGTGTGCCCCGCCTCGTGGTAGGCGGTGATCTTCTTTTCCAGCTCGCTGATGATGCGGCCCTTGCGGCGCGGACCACCGACGACGCGGTCGACGGCTTCCTCAAGCGCCGGCCCGGTGATGACCGTGGCGTTCTCGCGGGCGGTCAGCAGCGCGGCCTCGTTGATCACGTTGGCCAGGTCGGCGCCGGACATGCCGACGGTGCGCTTGGCCAGGCCGTCGAGGTCGGCGTCGGGGGCGATGGGCTTGCCGGCCGAGTGCACCCGCAGCACGGCCTTGCGGCCGGCCAGGTCGGGTGCCGAGACCGGGATCTGGCGGTCGAAGCGGCCGGGACGCAGCAGCGCCGGGTCGAGGATGTCGGGCCGGTTGGTGGCGGCGATCAGGATGACGCCCTGGCGGTCGCCGAAGCCGTCCATCTCGACCAGCAGCTGGTTCAGCGTCTGCTCGCGCTCGTCGTGGCCGCCGCCCAGGCCGGCACCGCGCTGACGGCCGACGGCGTCGATCTCGTCGACGAAGATGATGCACGGGCTGTTCTGCTTGGCCTGCTCGAACAGGTCACGCACGCGCGAGGCACCGACACCGACGAACATCTCGACGAAGTCCGAACCGGAGATCGTGAAGAACGGCACGCCGGCCTCACCGGCGACGGCACGCGCCAGAAGCGTCTTACCCGTTCCGGGCGGGCCGTACAGCAGCACGCCCTTGGGAATCTTGGCGCCGAGGGCCTGGTAGCGGCTCGGGTTCTGCAGGAAGTCCTTGATCTCGTAGAGCTCTTCGACGGCCTCGTCCACACCGGCGACGTCGGCGAACGTCGTCTTCGGCATGTCCTTGCCGAGCAGCTTGGCCTTGGACTTGCCGAAGCCGAAGCCCATGCGGCCGCCGCCCTGCATGCGGGAGAACATGAAGAACAGGCCGACGAGCAGCAGCAGCGGCAGCAGGTAGATCAGCAGTGAGCTGAGGATGCTGCCCTGGTTGACCACCGTCTTGGTCTTGACGTTCTTGCCGTTGAGCGCGTCGAACAGCGGCACCGCGTAGCCCGTCGGGAACGACGTGATGATCTTGTTGCTGTTGTCCGTATCCGGCGTGACGCTCTTCAGATCCAGCCGGACCTGCTGCTCGCGATCGTCGATCTGGGCGCCGGTGACGTTCCCGGCATTGATCTGAGCGACCGCCACAGACGTGTCGACCTGGTGATAGCCACGGGTGTCATCACTGAAATAAAAGAAAGACCAACCCAGCAGCAACACGACCGCGACGACGGTCAGGGTGCGGATGACGTTTTTTCGCTTCATCGACATATTTCGGCCGGCGAATACTCGTCGGCCAGGTCCTTCCGATACACAGATGCGGGATAGTTCACAGGTTACCGCTATGCAAACGATCGGCAGTTCCCGGAGGGAAACCTGTGCTTTGGTGAAACGGTGATCACGTCCACCAAACGGTTAGTCGAGACCAATGGCGTACAGCTGCGGGTCACCGAAGCGGGCGACCGCGGCGCTCCCGTCGTCGTGCTGGCGCACGGCTTCCCCGAACTCGCGCACTCCTGGCGGCACCAGCTTCCCGCCCTCGCCGCGGCCGGCTACCACGTGCTGGCTCCCGACCAACGGGGCTACGCCGGCTCGTCGCGGCCGCCGGCGATCGAGGACTACGACATCGTCCACCTCGCCGGGGACCTCGCCGGACTGCTCGATGACGTCGGCGCCGAGAAGGCGGTGTTCGTCGGGCACGACTGGGGCTCGCCGGTGGTGTGCAACTTCGCGTTGCTGCACCCCGACCGGGTGTCGGCGGTCGCCGCGCTGAGTGTGCCGCCGGTGCCGCGGGCGTCGGCGCCGCCGACCGACATCTGGCGCCGGCGGGTCGGTGACAACTACTTCTACATGCTGTATTTCCAGGAACCGGGAGTGGCCGACGCGGCGCTGGGCCGCGATCCGCGCAGCTCGATGCGCCGGATGGTCGCCGAGGAAGGCTTCACCGCACCACCGGACTCGCTCGTCGACGCCCCGCTGCCCCCACTGCCGGCCTGGCTCACCGAAGATGAATTCGAGCCGTACGTAACAGCTTTCACCGAGAGCGGTTTCACCGGCCCACTGAACTGGTACCGCAACTTCGACCGCAACTGGCGGCTGACGGAGACGACTCCCGCCCCCACCATCACGGTGCCGACACTGTTCCTGGCCGGCACCGCCGACCCGGTGCTGAGCTTCACCCCACGCGACCGGGTCCGTGACGTCGTCACCGGCGACTACCGGGAGGTCATGATCGACGGGGCCGGGCACTGGTTGCAGCAGGAGCGCCCCGACGAGGTCAACGCGGTACTGATCGAATTCATCGAAGGAGTGAAATGACTAGTCGCCCACTGGATTTCGGGGCCTTCATCACACCTTTCCATCCGGTCGGGCAATCCCCCACCACCGCACTGGAATACGACCTGGAGCGCACCGTCCGACTGGACCAGCTGGGCTACGACGAGGTGTGGTTCGGCGAACACCATTCCGGCGGTTACGAATTGATCGCCTGTCCAGAGGTGTTCATCGCCACCGCCGCCGAGCGCACCAGGAACATCCGGTTCGGCACCGGCGTCGTGTCACTGCCCTACCACCACCCGTTGATGGTCGCCGACCGCTGGGTGCTGCTCGACCACCTGACCCGCGGCCGGGTCATGTTCGGGACTGGCCCGGGGGCGCTGCCGTCGGACGCCTACATGATGGGCATCGATCCGGTGAACCAGCGGCCGATGATGCGGCAGTCACTCGAAGCCATCCTGGCCCTGTTCCGCGCCGGCCCCGACGAGCGGATAACGCGGGAGACCGACTGGTTCACGCTGCGCGACGCCGCATTGCACATCCGGCCGTACACCTGGCCGTATCCCGAGATATCCACGGCGGCAATGGTTTCCCCGTCGGGTCCACGACTGGCCGGGCAGTTGGGCACGTCGCTGCTGTCGCTGTCGATGTCGGTGCCCGGCGGCTACGCCGCCCTCGAAACCACCTGGGACCTCGTGTGTGACCAGGCCACGAAGGCCGGGCGGCCCGAACCGGACCGGCGAGGTTGGCGGGTCCTGGGCGTCGTGCACCTGGCCGACACCCGCGAGCAGGCCATCGAGGACTGCACCTACGGCCTCGAGGACTTCTCGAACTACTTCGGCGCGGCCGGCTTCGTCCCACTGGGCAGCCGGACCGGCCCGGCCCCGACGTCGCGGCAGTTCGTCGAAGACTATGCGGCCAAAGGCAATTGCTGCATCGGCACACCCGCAGATGCCATCGGCTACATCCAGGACATGCTGGACCGCTCCGGCGGCTTCGGCACGTTCCTGATGCTCGGCCACGACTGGGCACCACCCGCGGCCACCATGCACTCGTACGAGTTGTTCGCCCGCGAGGTGATCCCGCATTTCAAGGGTCAGCTCACCGCGCCGCACGCCTCACACGAATGGGCCAAGGGCCTGCGCGACCAGCTGTTCGGCCGGGTCGGCGAGGCCGTCGGCAACGCGATCGCCGAGCACACCAAAGACGCGTCGGTACGCTGAAAACCATGCCATTTGCGACCCGCCGTACTGCCGCCCTGACCCTCGCCGGACTAGCGATCGCCACGGCGGTCGGCGTCGCCGGCTGCGGTTCCGACGACACCAAGCCGGAGAGCCGCCAGGTCACCGTCGTCGGCAACGGCAAGGTCCAGGGCACGCCGGACACCCTCAACGTCACCGCGTCCATCGAGGCGACCGCGCCCGACGTCACGGCCGCGATGAACCAGACCAGCAGCCGTCAGCAAGCGGTGATCGACGCGCTGGCCGGGGCCGGTATCGACAAGAAGGACATCGCCACCAAGCAGGTGGAGCTGCAGCCCGACTACCGCGACGCCGTCATCACCGGATACCGGGCCAGCAACACCATCGACATCAAGGTCCGCAAGCTCGATACCGCGTCGCAGGTGCTGGCGAAGATCGTCAACGCGGGCGGCAATGCCACGCGGATCAGCAACGTCGCCTACTCGATCGACGACGACTCGCAGCTGGTGAAGGATGCCCGCACGCACGCCTTCGACGACGCCAAGGACCGCGCTCAGCAGTACGCGCAGCTGTCCGGGCTGAGCCTGGGCAAGGTGGTCTCGATCTCCGAGGCCACCGGCGGCACCACGCCGACGCCCATGCCGGCCCCGCGGATGGCCATGGCCGAAGCCGTCCCGCTGTCCCCCGGTCAGCAGACCGTGAGCTTCTCGGTGACGGTGATCTGGGAGCTCGGCTAGCGCGCCAGTTCGGCCTTGATGTCCGTGGCCGTGAACGCCGTCCGGTCGGTCCGGTGGTCGAACGTATCCCGGCACTCGCTGTACACGTCGACGCTCAGGTGCGAAGTGCGCGACTCGTCGGGTCGGAGCGGCGGTATCACCCACACCTTGACCTTCAGCCCGTCACGCTTGAACGCCATCGCATGGGTGTGAAAGTTCGGGTCGACGTCCCAGCCGCGTTGCCGCAACCGCGTCACCACCGACTCGGCCGTCACCTCACGGGTCCGATCCGCCCCGGGCATCCACAACCCGAAACTGGCATGGCCCTGGAACGGCGGCGTCCCGTTGACACCGCAGGAGTCGTAACCGAATTGCGCGTCGGTCACCTCTCCGCCGAGATCGGACACCAACTGCTTGGACACGTCGACGACCTGCCGACGGGTCTCCTCAGGAGAAAGCGGATTCACCACGACGTCAGAACACCCCACCAAGGTCAGCAGCGCTGCCAGCAGCGCGGCGTAGCGGATTCTCAAAGTTGGTCGCCCCCGTCATCTGATCGTCGATCCCCGGCCTAATGGTGGTGCTCGTTGTTCGACGGATGCACCAGCTCCGGATCGATCACCACCGGCGGCGGCATCCCGGGCACCGGGAAGGGCAGACTCGGCGTCTTCACCCGGTGATCAGCGGTCATCCCGTGCTGCTGCAGCTGGTCACCGTGACCGGACACGATGTCGGCGATGCTGAACAACGACTCCGACCCGTCCACGAAGTACGAGGTGTGCTCATCGAGCGGGTTGAGACCGATCTTGGCCACCTCGGCGTGAAACCGCGTCGAGCCGTAGCCGTCCATCGAGGGGTCGGCGCCGAGGCCGACACCCGGAATGTTCATGTGCTCACGGCCCAGGCCGGTGACGAAGTCGGTCGACGCCGAACCCACGAACAGGTGACCGTCCGGCGGTAGGTGGAAGTCGGCAGCCGACTGCGCCAAATCCGTTCCAGGACAACCGACAAGGATGATGTCGTCGGCGCGCATCCCGTAACCGGCGGCAGCGTCGGCGACTGTCGTGGAGCCGTACGAATGACCGATCACGGTGGTGTGCGCGGGGTTGCCCTCATGAGTGACCGCGAGGCCGTTGACGTCAGGGGCCAGCAGCTGCGCGCCCGCACGTGCCATGAACGGCTCGCTGACCCCGATGGCGTTGGTGTCCAGGTCGAGATCGATGTCCGGCGCGTTGTAGCCCATCCACTGCACGACAGCGGTCGGGTTGTTCGGATCGGCCAGGTTCGCCTCGTTGAAGACGTTGACCCCGGTGCCGTCGGACAACGTGCCGGCCGCCACCGACGTCGTCAGGCCCGACACCATCACGGTGGTGTTCGCGGCCTTGTCGGGGTTGCCGATCGTGATCGCGGCGGCACCCTCGCCGTCGAACGCCTCCGGGTCGTACTTCATCAGCAGAATCTCAGGCGGTTTCGTGCGGTCCCTGGGGTTCTTGGCGTCCTTGGCGTCCTTGTCCATGGCGTCTCGCACCTTGACGGCGTTGTTGTACCGGGTCATCATCTGCCCGGCCATGCCGTACTTCTCCGGGTGTGCCAGTACCTCCTCTTTGGTCACCCCGTGTGCGGCCGCCACCTCGGCAGGGCGATCGAGGTCCCGCTGCAGGATGGTCTTGTTGGCGGCGCTGCGGTCGGCGACCGGAATCCCGTTGAGGTTGCCCAACTTGTCCGGCCAGTGCTGCAGGTAGTAGTCCTTCTTGTCCTGCGGCAGCGACTGCCACCACTTGTCGACCTCCTCCGCGCTCTTGCCCTCGGGAATCTCGGCACCGGTGTCATAGGGCGGGGCCTGCGGCAGATCACCGATCCCCGATTTCCGGGGCGCGCCGTCGAGGCCCGCGACCGCGCTGCGCAGGTTCTGGTCGAGTTCCCGGTCGGTGGTGTCGAACTCCGCCAACCGCATCTTGAGGCCCACGGAATTGGCCGCGGCCAGTTGCAGTATCTGGATCGCAGCCACCGGGCTCGTCCGGGCGAACTGGTCCAACGGACCGCCGGGCTTCACCGACACCGTGCCGTCGGGCGAAACCTGCCAGCCCTGGCTCTGCAACTGATCGACGGCGCCGATGAGGCCGGCCCGGGTCTGGCCGAGTCGGCCACCACCGTCGCGTAGCACCGGTTGCGCCCGCGTCAAGGCATCGTGAATCTGCTGCATCCGCGCCAGCGTGGGTTCGGCTTTCGCGACCGCGGCATCCGACGCGGTGCCGTGCCACTGCGTCCGCAACCCGGTGATCGTTGCGCGCTGGGTGTCCATCTGCGACGCCAACCCCGAAGCCTTCTGGCCCAGTTCGCCGGCCGCTTCGGTCAGCGCCTCAGGTCGAGAGGCTTTCACCTGGGGAATGGTCACCGGCATGACGCGGGACTCATTTCCGTCATCGGACGAGCCTGCGGATGCGGTCACCTGATTTCGCATCGGACTGTTCGTACAGATCCGCGGCACGCGCCAGCTTCTCCGAATGCGAGTTCAGCTCTTCGCCGACGGTCGCCAGTGCGCTGTCCACGACCGCCCCGACGAACTGGCACGCGCCCGCACTGGCCATGCCGGACATCCCGGCACCCGCGCCGGACATCGATGCCCCCACATCCAGGCCCGAGACCGCCGCACCGACATCGGTCTGCGCCCGTGCCGCGTCCCGCAGCGCAGCCGGCTCAACCCGCAACGTTCCCCCCATGACGGCCACTCTAGCCAGCAGCCGAAATCTCCACGGGAATCCCGTTGAGCACCGCGGTGCCCGACAATCGGTCCAGGTGGGAGCCGTCGTTGAGCTGGTTGACGTTGACGCCCGGATGGCTGCTCGCGAGCTGCTGACCGGTGCCTCCCCGGTTGTGGCCCCAGCCGTGCGGCAGCGACACCACGCCGCGCCGCATCACGTCCGTCACCTCGATCGGCGCCAGCAGTTCGCCGCCCGGGCCCTTGATGATCGCGATGTCGGTGAGGCCCAGGTCGGCCGCATCGTCCGGGTGGATCTGCAGGGTGCACCGGTTGGACCCGCCAGACAGCGCGGGCAGGTTGTGCATCCAGCTGTTGTTGGAGCGCAGGTGACGCCGGCCGATGAGCAAGAAGCCGCCGGCCGAGCGGCTCAGCGCCTCGCGTAGCCGCGCCACGTCGGCGACGATCGGTTCCGGCGCGAGTTCGATTCGCCCGCTTGGGGTTCGGAGCACCTCGGGGATCCTCGGCCGCATCGCGCCCAGATCGATACCGTGCGGATTGGCCTTCAGCTTCTCGAGTGTGAGGCCGTCCGGCTTGGTACCGAACGCGTCACCGTAGGGCCCGAGCCGCAGCATCATGTCGAGCCGGCGCTCATAACCGGGGCCCATGGGGAGCATGGCCGTCAGTTCGTCGACATCGCGTCCGGCGACCGGTGAATCCGGATCTTGCGTTTCCTTGGCCAACGTCATCGCGATCACCTGCGCATCGACCAGCGCGGGATCTGCTTGTGCCCCGAGGCCGGACAGGATCAAGGCAACCCGCGACAGAATCTCCGCCTCGCCCGGCCGGTCGTCGAGCGGCAGCACCGGCGGTGAGTAGCGCACGTTGTTGCGCACCGCGAGGTTGTTCAGCAGGACGTCGAAGTGCGGGCTCTGCGAGGGCGGAGGCGGCGGCAGGATGACGTCGGCGTGCCGCGTGGTCTCGTTGAGATAGGGGTCGATGGACAGCATGAATTCGACACTGTCCAACGCCTTGTCGAGCCGGTCGCCGTCCGGCGCGGACAACACGGGATTTCCGGCGATGGTGATCATCGCCTTGATCTGCCCGTCGCCCGCGGTGTCGATCTCCTCGGCGAGCGCGGCGGCCGGCAGTTCGGACATCACTTCCGGGTAGCCCGAGACTCGGCTGGCCCACCGGCCCGTCCGGAACCCACGTCCAGGCTTTGCCGGCCGCGGCGCCGGGACTGCCGCACCGAGCGGGAACATCACCCCGCCGGGCCGGTCCAGGTTTCCGGTGAGGACGTTGATCACGTCGACCAGCCAGCTGCCGATGGTGCCGAATTCGACTGTGGAGGTACCGATCCGGCCGTACACGGCCGCCGTCGGTGCCGCTGCGAGTTCGCGCGCCAGTTCACGGATTTCGTCGGCCCCGACCCCGCAGGCCTGCTCGACGGCTTCCGGTGCGAAGTCGGTGGCCAGGGCCCGGACCTGATCGACCCCGGTGACGTGCTCGGCGTTCCCGGCAAGATCGACCAGACCTTCGTCGAACAGCACGTGCACGACGGCGAGCAGCAGCGCCGCGTCGGTCCCGGGGCGCGGCGCCAGGTGCCGGTCGGCGAGCTTCGCGGTCTGGGTGCGGGCCGGATCGATCACGACGAGCTTGCCGCCGCGCTTCTTCAGCGCCCGCAACTTGCCCGGGAAGTCGGCGGCCGTGGTCACGCTGCCGTTGGACACCAGCGGATTCGCGCCGATGATCACGAGATGGTCGGTGCGGTCGAGGTCGGGGACGGTGAACGCACCTGGACTGCCGAACATCAGGCCCAGCGCAACGTGTTTGGGCATCTGGTCGAGGGTGCTGGCGCTGAACACCTGGCGGGTGCCCAGGCCTTTGAGGATCAGCGGTGCGTACAGCGCGCCCGCGATCGTGTGCGCATTCGGATTGCCGAGATACACCCCGACGGAAGCGCCGCCGTGTGCGGCGATCACCGCACCCAGCCGGTCGGCGACGACGGCGTAGGCCTCGTCCCAGGTGGCCTGGGTCAGGACGCCGTCGCGGCGCACGAGCGGGCGCGCGAGCCGGTCGGGGTCGTTGTCGAGTTCACCGAAGCTGGCGCCCTTGGGGCAGATGAATCCCGCGCTGAAGACGTCATCGTGGTCACCACGCGCGGCCGTGACGCGGCCGTCGTCGATGGTGAGGGTCAGGCCGCACGTGGCTTCACAGAAGGGGCAGATCCGGAGGGCGGTATCCATGCCCGCGATTCTGCTCCGGCTAGCGCTGTTCGTACACCTTCGGATCGAGCGTGCCGATGTACGGCAGGTCGCGGTAGCGCTCGTCGTAGTCCAGGCCGTAGCCGACGACGAACTCGTCGGGAATGTCGAACCCGATGTGCGCGACGTCGATGTCGGCGCGCATGGCGTCGGGCTTGCGCAGCAGCGTGCACACCCGCAGCGAGCGCGGGCCCCGGGTCGCCAGGTTGCGCAGCAGCCACGACAGGGTCAGGCCGGAGTCGATGATGTCTTCCACGATCAGCACGTCGCGGTCGCTGATGTCGCGGTCGAGGTCCTTGAGGATGCGCACGACGCCGGACGACGAGGTCGACGACCCGTACGAGCTGACGGCCATGAACTCCAGCTGGGTCGGCAGCGGAATCGCGCGGGCCAGGTCGGTGACGAACATGACCGCACCCTTGAGCACGGTGATCAGCAGCAGATCCTGGTCGCCGGAGTCGGCACGGTAGTCCTCGGCGATGAGCGCGGCCATCTCGGCGATGCGCGCCTGCACCTGCTCCTGAGAAAGGAGAACCGACTTGATGTCACCCGGATACAGCTCCACGGCAACAGCGTGCCACGTCGCCCCACCGAGTACCAAGACCGTCCCGCTCGGTGGTCGCTCACACGGGTCGGGCGGCCACCGTGAGCACGCCGGCGCGGCGGGTGACCACCAATCGCTGATAGCGCAGCGGCGAGCTGACCGCGGTGCCGCCCTGCCCACGCCAGTCCCCGACCAGCGCGTCGACGGCACGCAGCTGGACATCGGTGAGCGCCGTGGCGCCGACGCCCAACAGCCAGCCACGGATCACCCGGCGCCGCAGCGCCGCGGGGAGATCCTCGAGTCCGGTGACGGTCAGGCCCTCGTCGGTCCACAGGGCGGCCAGGTGCCCGGCAGCCAGGGCGTCGAGAGCGTCGTTGTCTTCCCGTAGCGCCGCGGCGGTCCGGGCCAGTGCCGGCGCGACCCCACCGGCCAGTACGTCCTCGAGCAGCGGCAACACCTCGGCGCGCAGCCGGACCCGGGTGTAGCGCGGGTCCGTGTTGTGCGGGTCCTGCCACGGCGTGAGCCCCAGCTCGGCGCAGACGGCTTCGGTGTCGGCACGTCGCACCTCCAGCAACGGCCGTCCCCACGGCGGGTCCCAAACTCTCATGCCGGCAATGGATCTCGGGCCCGAACCCCGGCCCAGCCCGAGCAGCACCGTCTCGGCCTGATCGTCGAGGGTGTGCGCGAGCAGCACCGGCGCGCCGTCGCGGGCAGCGCCCAGTGCGTCGAACCGCGCGGTGCGGGCCGCGGCTTCCGGACCACCGTCGGTACCGACGCTGACGCGGATCACTTGCGCGGCAACACAACCCAGCTGCCTGGCTTGTGCTGCCGCATTGGCTGCCACGTCGGCCGATCCGGTTTGCAGGCCATGGTCGACGATCAACGCGGTGGTCGGTCTGAGCGCGGCGGCGACCGCGGTCAGCGCCAGCGAGTCGGCGCCGCCGGAGAGTCCGACGCACCACCGGTCGGCCGGATGCCGACGCGCGAAGCCGGTGACGGCCGCGCGCAGGGCCGTCAGAGCACTCGATCGATCCATCGCCGCGGCTCGTCGATTTCGGTTGGCAGCGGCAGGGTTTCGGCGTCCGTCCAGATCGCGTTGAATCGCTTCATCCCGACGGTCGACACCACCTCGTCGACGAACTTCTTGCCGCGGGTGTACTGGGCGATCTTGGCGTCGACCCCCAGCAGGGCGCGGACAATCCGTTGCAGCGGCGACTGTTTGCGGTGCCTGCGCTCGTCGAACCGGCTGCGGATGGTGGCCACCGACGGCACCACCGCCGGGCCGACGGCGTCCATCACGTGGTCGGCGTGCCCTTCCAACAGCGTTCCCAGCACCAGCAACTGATCGAGCGCACGCTGCTGCTCCTCGGACTGCATGATGCGCATGACACCTAGGATGCCTTGCGAATTCGGGTCGGACTCGCCGGTCCGCTGAGCCCGGACGTACTCGGCCAGCCGGCCGGCGATGTCACCGGCGTCCAGACCCGAGTCGTCGGTCAGCACGGCCAGCGCCTGCGACATGTGCTCGGTGAGCCAGGGGTTCGCGCGGAACTGCACGCGGTGCGTCACCTCGTGCAGGCACACCCAGAGCCGGAAGTCAGCGGGGTCGACCTTCAATTGCCGTTCAGCGGCAAGCACATTCGGGGCGACCAGCAACAACTCCCCACCGTTCGCGGCAAACGGGTCGTACTGCCCGAGAATCCCCGACGACACGAACGCCAGCACCGCGCCCGTCTGCGCGCCGGTGACGCGGCCGGCCAGCTTCGCGGCGATGCCTGTGGCACTTGAGGTTTCACCGCCAGTCATCACCCGCATGGACTCGGTGGCGGCGCGCACCCAGTCCTGCCTGTCGACCACACGCGCTTCGGGCACCTCGGCGCCCTCGTTGAGCAGCGTCACCTCCCGCACCGGAAGCTCGGCCCGCCGGGCCGACTCGGCGAGCTGCTCGCGTACCTGGTTACGGGTGTAATCGGTGGTCGCCGGTTCAGGGCGGGTCAGCTTGGCCCCGACCGTGGCGGCGAAGCCCCAGTCGACGGCGCGGCCGACGGTCGGTGTCCGGCTCACGTGCCGCACCCGCAGGACCGGAACGCCGCGGCGAGGGCGTCCAGCGCGGTGCGTCCCTCCGGACCGGCGTTGTTCGAGATGAGCGCGAAGGTCAGGACCCGTCCGCTCTGGTCGGTGACGATGCCCGCCAGCGCGTTGGTACCGGTGAGCGACCCGGTCTTGGCCCGCAGGTATCCCGCCGACGAGGTGTCGGCGTAGCGGTTCCACAACGTGCCGCTGCCGCCGGCGATCGGCAGGACGTCGAGCAGCGGGCGCAAGCGGAGTTCGGTGTTGCCCGCGGCGGCGTTGACGACGTCGTCGAGGACCGTCGCGGTGAGCCGGTCGTTGACCGACAGGCCGCTGGCGTCGAACAACGTCGCACCCGAAGTCGTCAGTCCCGCTTTCGACAACTGACCGAGGACGGCGCGGACGCCGCCGTCGAAACTCTGCGGCTGGTTCACCGCGGCGGCGACCTCACGGCCGATCGACTCGGCCATCACGTTGTCCGAGGCGCCCATCATCTCGCGCAGGCGCTCGATCAGCGGCGGGGACTGCACCGCCGCGAGCTGCTGACCACCGGCGGGGGTAGGGCGGACGGTCACGTTGTCGGGGTCGACGCGCAGGGCCGCGGCCAGCGCACGACCGGCATCCAGGGCCGGAGTCGTGGAGCGCTTGGACTCGACCGTGGTGGGCTGTACCCGACCGGCGTCGACCATGACCGACTGGATCGGCGCCCAATCGCCGCCCTCGATGTCGGCGACGTCCCAGCCCGGTGCCATCGTCGGACCGGAGTAGAGGCTGGTGTCGACCTGAATGGCCCGGGCCGTGACCCCGGCCTTGCGGACCTGGTCGGCCAGGTCGGAAATCCGGGCCGCGTCGCCGTACCAGGTGTCGGTGCCTGGCGGCGCTGCCGACAGCGTCGGGTCGCCACCGCCCTTGAGCACTACGACGCCCGGGGTGTCGCCGGACACGACGGTGGTGGTGAGCCGGGCGTTGCGATCGAGCGTGAGCAATGCCGCGGCCGCCGTCAGCGTCTTGTTCGTGGAAGCCGGCTGCAGCGGGATGTTCGCGCCTTGCGCCCACAGCTGGGTGCCGGTGAGGGCATCGGTGACCCGACCGCCCAGCATGCCGAGATTCGGGTTGGCGGCCAGCGGCGCCAGCACGGCCGCCAGCTGCGCGGGCACCACTTGCGCGGCGGCGTCGGAGACCGGCTGCACCCCGGGCCGGGCCGAGACGAGCGCGGGTTGCGGCTTCACGGCCGATCCCGCCGCCGGGACTGCCTCGTGCCGCGTCAGCACCGCGGCCGCCGCCACCAGCGCGGCAACCAGCACGAGAACTGCCACACCGATCACCAAGTGGGTTGATCGGCGCCACCGGGTGGGCCGCATGTTGCTCCTGAACTCGTACGGGTCACTCAGCAGGGTATCGCTCGTCTAAGGTGTAGCCGGTTATCAGCACAGAGCTAAGGAGTCTCCCGGTGGAGCACGAAGTCGTCATCGAGATCCCCAAGGGTTCGCGCAACAAGTACGAAGTGGACCACGAGACCGGACGGGTGAAGCTCGACCGCTACCTGTTCACCCCCATGGGCTACCCCACCGACTACGGGTTCTTCGAGAACACCCTCGGCGAGGACGGCGACCCGCTGGACGCGCTGGTGTTGCTGACCGAGTCGGTCTTCCCGGGCTGCATCGTCGACGCCCGCCCGGTCGCCATGTTCAAGATGACCGACGAGGCCGGCGGCGACGACAAGCTGCTGTGCGTGCCCGCCGGTGACCCGCGCTGGGACAACGTCCAGGACCTCAGCGACATCTCGCAGTTCGAGCTGGACGCCATCAAGCACTTCTTCGTGCACTACAAGGACCTGGAGCCGGGCAAGTTCGTCAAGGCTGCCGACTGGGTCGGCCGCAAAGAGGCCGAAGAAGAGCTGGCCCGCTCGATCGCCCGGTTCGAAGAACAAGAGCACTAGTCTTTCGCTTTCGCCGGTCCTGACCCGCCGTATCCTGGAGTC
The DNA here is from genome assembly GCF_053852335.1 of Mycobacterium sp. HM-7. Lineage (NCBI taxonomy): Bacteria > Bacillati > Actinomycetota > Actinomycetes > Mycobacteriales > Mycobacteriaceae > Mycobacterium > Mycobacterium sp. HM-7. The sequence continues at coordinate 5,476,486 of NZ_CM132657.1, forward strand.
CAGCGGCGGGTCAGGACTTCGGCGATGGAATGGTTCACAGCACCCGAATACTGGTTCAGCCGGCTGGTGCTCGAACGCGGCATCGCCGGCGTCTATCTGATCGCGTTTCTCTGCGCCGCAAGGCAATTCCGGGCCTTGCTCGGCGAACACGGCATGTTGCCGATCCCGCGGTATCTGTCCGCGGTGTCCTTCCTGCACGCGCCCAGCATCTTCCATTGGCACTACTCCGACAGGTTCTTCGCCGCCGTCGCGTGGCTGGGTGCCGCGCTCAGTACGGCGTTGGTCACGGGCGTCGGTGATCTCGTGCCGCTGTGGGCGGCGATGCTCGGGTGGCTGCTGTTGTGGGTGCTGTACCTGTCGATCGTCAACGTCGGGCAGCGGTGGTACGCCTTCGGCTGGGAATCACTGCTGCTGGAGGCCGGCTTCCTCGCGGTGTTCCTGGGCAACGACTCCGTCGCGCCGCCGGTCCTGGTGATCTGGCTGGCCCGGTGGCTCGTCTTCCGTACCGAGTTCGGCGCGGGGCTGATCAAGCTTCGCGGTGACCGGTGCTGGCGCGATCTGACCTGCCTCTACTACCACCACGAGACCCAGCCGATGCCAGGTCCGCTGAGCTGGTTCTTCCATCATCTGCCCAAGCCGCTGCACCGGGTCGAGGTGGCGGGCAATCACGTCACGCAACTCGTGGTTCCGTTCGGGTTGTTCGCACCGCAGCCGGTGGCCACTGTTGCCGGTGCGATCGTGGTGGTCACTCAACTCTGGCTGGTGATCTCCGGCAACTACGCGTGGCTGAATTGGCTGACGATGGTGTTGGCGTTCAGCGCGATAGCCGGGCCGGTACCCACCTCGTCCACGCCGGCCCCTCCGCCGACCTGGTTCGTGGTGCTCGTCATCGCGTTCAGTGCTCTGGTCGTGGTGCTGAGCTACTGGCCGGTGCGAAATCTGCTCTCGTCGGAGCAGCGCATGAACGCATCGTTCGACCCGCTGCACCTGGTGAATACCTACGGCGCCTTCGGCTCGATCGGCCGCATCCGGCGCGAGGTGGTGATCGAGGGCACCGCCGAACCTGAGATCACCGACGAAACCGTCTGGCAGGAATACGAATTCAAGGGCAAACCCGGCGCCGTCGGCCGGCTGCCGCGCCAGTGGGCTCCCTACCATCTGCGTCTCGACTGGATGCTGTGGTTCGCCGCGATCTCGCCCACCTATGGGCGCCAGTGGTTCGTCGGGCTACTGGAACGCTTGCTGCAGAACGATCCGGCGACGCTGAAACTGCTGCGGCACAACCCATTTCCAGATTCGCCGCCGCGCTATGTCCGGGCCCGACTCTTCCAGTACCGCTACAGCACTTGGCGCGAGCTGCGGCAGGACCACGTGTGGTGGCACCGCGTGGCGGACGGCGAGTACTTCCCGCCGGTCGCTTTGCCCGACTAGCGCGCCGTCTCGATCCGGCCCGCCAGCATCGCGGTCCAGTCCGCGATGTACTCCTCATCCGGGGTATCGGCCTGCGGGGCAAGGAAGACGACGCGCGTCGCCTGCTTGCCCAGCAGCGCGTTGACCCCGACCACCGCGATCCGCCTGGCCTCCGCCGGATCGAGGCCGGGTGCGCAGCCCCCGATCCAGTCGGCCAGTTCGCTGTAGAGGCCGTCGACAAGCGCGGCGTACGCGGCGTTGATCCGCTCCGACTGGTCCGCCGGTGTGCGGGCCGCGACCTGAAGGAACTGGCTTTCCTGATCGAGCACGCTCAGCACGTACCTGCCGAGCAGCGTGAGTTCGGTCCGCAACTCCCCCTGGCCGGCGAACAGCGCGCTGATGTCGTGCATCGCGCGGCGCCGGTCCAGCTGCCGGTCGACCCCGGCCGCGAGCAGGGCCTCTTTGGTCTTGAAATGGTTGTAGAGGGCGCCGCAGCCAGGCACCAGGCCAGCCGCCTTCTCGATCTGAGTGATGCTGGTGGCCTTGTAGCCCTGCTCACTGAACAGCCGCATGGCCTCGGTGACCAGCCGTTCCTTGGTCGATGTCTGCACTCTTGACCGCCTATAAGAACTGTCATATGTTTCGTACTAGGTCACCATACAACGCTGGGAGGCGCAATGACCGGGAATGTGCCGCGCGGACGCATCCGCCGCACCATGCCGGTCGCCGGCTTCACCGCACGCGCCGCGGGTGGACGCATGGTCGCGGCCCTGCAGGAGAAGGCCGGCAATACCGGCGCCGTCGAACGTTTTCACGAGCGCACCGCCGAGCAGTACGCCGAACTCCTCGGCCACTCCAAGGGCGTGTTGATGAAGGCCGGCCAACTGGTGTCCATGGTCGACGCCAATGCCATTGGCGCCGGCGAACTCTCGCCGTACCAGCGGGCCCTGACGCGGCTGCAGGCCGACGCGCCGCCGATGGACTCGGCGCTGGCCCGACAGGTCGCCGAGGACGATCTGGGTCGCCCGATCTCCGCGGTCTTCGCGTCGTTCTCCGACGAACCGATGGCGGCGGCGTCCATCGGACAGGTCCACCGGGCCGTCCTGCACGACGGCCGCGATGTCGCGGTGAAGATTCAGTATCCCGGTGTGGCACAAGCCATTCGCGATGACCTGTCGAACACCGAGTTGCTGGCGACGATGTTCCGGTTCGCGGCCGGGGCGGCCAACACGCTCGGCGCCGTCCTCCCCGATGTCACACCCATCGCCGCAGAGATTTCCGAACGCATCTCCGAGGAGATCGACTACCGCCGCGAAGCCGCCCACATCACCGCGTTCCACGAGCTGTACCGCGATCATCCGTTCATCCGCGTACCCGAGGTCGTTCGAGAGGCATCGGGTGACCGTGTCCTCACCATGACGTACCTGGACGGATTGGACTGGGCCGCAGCGCAAGACGTCGATCAGAATCTGAAGGACACCTGGGGCGAGGTGATCACCCGGTTCATCGCCGGAGCGTACCGGCACGGCAATCTGTTCCACGCCGACCCGCACCCGGGCAACTACCGATTCGGCCTCGACGGCACGGTCGGATTCGTCGACTTCGGCTGCGTGAAGGTACTCAGCGAACGCCAACGGCACCTGATCGTGCAGATGCTCCGCTCCGCGGTGGACGGACAAAAGGACCGTCTGCGAGCCGGCATGGTCGAAAGCGGTTTCTTCACAGCAGATTCCGTACTCACCGCCGATGACGCCCACCGCTGGTATCAGCAGATCATCTACGAGTTGCTCGCCCCGCAACCGGTGACCTACACCGCAGAGACCTCACGGCGAGCCATCGCGTCATTGCTCGATGTCCGCGACGCCGACCACCTCATGCGGCACATCACGGTGCCCGCCGACTTCGTGTTCTTCTCCCGGCTGAACCTGTCGATGAACGCGATCTTCACGGCCCTGCACGCGACCTTCCACGCCCGCGCCGCGGTCGACGACATGGACGGCGTCGCGGAGCCGATCACCGAGTTGGGCCGCCGGCACGTGGCCTGGGTGCGCGGCCGCGGCTTACCGTTCGGAGTGGACGGCCGATCATGAGCACCGCTGACGTCACCGCCGCCCGGCTGCCGTGGGACGCAGCGGATCCCTACCCCTTCTACGAGGCCCGGCGGCGCGCCGGAGACGTCGTGTGGGACGAGGTGGCCCAAGGCTGGCTGGTTGTCGGCTATGACGCGGCCCGGCAGGTGCTCGGCGGGACCGGCTGGACCAGCGATCCGCTGGCCAGTCCGGTAGCGCGTGCATCGATGACCATGATGGCGCCCGAATTCGCCAAGGCCTCGATGCTTTTCACCGACGGCGCTGACCACGACCGGCTGCGCGGCGCGGTCCGGGACGCGTTCACCCGCAGCACAGTGTCGGGTTTGACCGAGGGCGTGGAGACGATTGCCGCCGAGGTCATCGCGCAAGCGCCTGCTGGTGAGTCGTTCGATTTCATGTCGAAGATCGCGCTGCCCCTGCCGATCGCGGTGGTCGGCGAGTGGCTCGATCTCGACCCGGCCCATGCGGCGTCACTGCGTGAACTGTCGCCGCCGATCATCCGGATGCTGGGCACCCTGGCCGATCCCGTCGAGGTCGCCGAAGGGTTCGGTGCCGCCGCCGCGCTGATGGCGGAGTTCCTGCCGCTCGCCGCCGACCGCCGGGCCCACCCCGGCGACGATCTGTTCAGCTTCATCGCGACCGATCCCGAATTGTCGCTCGACGACGTCGTGGTGACGGCCATCCTGATCGCGGTCGCCGGGCACGAGACCACCGCGAATCTCCTTGGCGCAGGGCTGATTCGGCTCGTGAACGAACGCGTCGGCACCGTTGACGGGGCCGTGATCACCGAGCTGCTGCGGCTCGACGGTCCGGTGCAGTCGACGGTACGCACCGCGACCGAGAACCACACGGTGGGCGGCGTCGACATCGCGGCCGGCGACAGTGTCGTCGTCGTCGTGGCGGCGGCCAACCGCGACCCGGCAGTGTTCGAGGAACCCGACCGCTTCCGATTGGGCCGTACCGGGCCCGCTCCCCTGGCCTTCGGGTACGGCGCGCACTACTGCCTGGGATCCGCCCTGGCTCAGCTGGAGCTCACCATCGCACTGCGGGAAGTCATTGCCCGCCGACCTGTTGTCGGCGGCGCTGTCACGTGGCGCGATACGCCGGCCATTCGCGGGCCGCAGACGCTGCCGGTGGTCTTCGGCTGATGCGGGTGTTCGTGACTGGCGGGACGGGCGCGATCGGCGTCCATGCCGTCCCAGCCCTGATCGCCGCCGGCCACTCCGTCACCGCGCTGGCCCGCGGCGACGCGAAGGCTGGTGCGCTCCGAAGCCAAGGCGCTGAGCCGGTTTCGGTGTCGCTGTTCGACCGCCGCGGACTGGCCGATGTGTTCGCCGGCCACGATGCGGTGGTGAATCTTGCGTCAGCGCTGCCGTCGACCACGGCGTTCATCCGCAAATCCGCCTGGGCGGAATGCGAGCGGGTGCGCACCGAAGGATCCGCGACCGTCGTCGACGCCGCCCTGGAGGCCGGTGTCCCGCGCCTGATTCAAGAATCCGTCTCGATGATCTACCGCGATGGAGGAAGCGACTGGATCGACGAAGACCACCCCGTCGACCACTACCCAATTTCCCGCGGCAACCATGCCGCCGAGGCCAGCGCGCGGAGGTTCGCCGCGACCGGTGGTAATGCGACCGCCCTGCGCTTCGGCGTCTTCTACGGTCCGCACGCTGCGCACAGTGAACAGATCCTCGATATGGCCAAGCGGCACATCGGATTTGTCCCCGGCCGGCCCGGCACCTACCTGTCGTCGATTCACGTCGCGGACGCGGCTGACGCCGTCGTCGCGGCACTCGCCGCACCGAGCGGCACGTACAACATCGTCGACGACGTACCTCTGACCAAGCGCGAATATGCCGAGGCCTGCGCCGCCGCGGTGGGCGTCACGCTGTGGGTGCGCGCACCCGGACGAATCGCCCTTGCCCTCGGAGACCGAACAACGTCCATGACACGGTCACTTCGCGTGAGCAACAAGCGCTTTCGTTATGCTTCGGGCTGGCGTCCCCAGTACCCCAGCCCCGCCGAGGGCTACCGTGCAATGGCGCAGCTACGGTGAAACACATTCCGACGGAGCGGATTCGCACCACGGTGTGACGCCGCGGAAGTGGTAGCGGTGGGTGGCCACCCAGCGATACACCCGCTCTTGGAGCGCACCGATTCCCGGAATGCCATAGACCCACAACGGCAACCGGGTCCCGAGCGCTGCCGACACCGCCGCGTTGGCCGCCTTGGCGCCACCCAGCACTTCCCCAGAGGAATCCAGCCACCACACCGATTCCATCAGGCGCTCGGGCGCCACGCCGAGTCGTTCGGCGGTGCCGGGCTTCTGCAGCGGTTCGGTGCGGAGACGGCCGGTTCGATTCATCCGCAGCAACTGGTTTCGTGCGCGGGTACACATCCCGCACTTGCCGTCGAAGAACAGCACACCGTCCATGACTTCATCATGCGCCGCCGAGCACCGTCGGAAACAGTGAGTCGCCACACACGTGGGTTAGGCCGCAGGGTGTATCCGCGCGATGTGGACATCGCGGGTGAAGATGCGCAAGCCCTCGGATGTCGGCGGCGCCGTTGAGGTGTAGACCGCTCCTGATGGTGTGGTCAGCGCGATCGTGTGCCGGCCGTACCGGTCATAACTCGCTGCCGCCTGCCAACCCGGTTCTTCCTTGACGTAATTGCAGTGCTCGCACAACCCATCCCCGTTGTGCGCACTCGTCGGCCCACCCTTGGCGTGCGGGGTGACGTGATCGATATGCCGAATCCGCGCATTGCAGAACGGGGTCCGACAAATCTGGTCCCGCAACCCGATGAACATCGCGAGCGCCTTCGGAAACGCCCGTGCCCTCGACTCCATCGCCACCAACTTGCTGGTGCCCGGCTGGGCGTACAGGCGCCGCAACGCCGCCCCCACTGTGTCGTCAGCCGCCGCGGCCAGCACCATGTCGCGAGCCAGCGCCGCCGGAATGGGCCCATAGCCATCCAACTGGGCGGGCGCCTCACCCCCGGTCAGCAGCGTCTCATCCGACATGACCAGGTTCAGCGTCACCGGCACCGGCGAGTCGACCGGATTGCGGCCCGTCACCCGCTCCACCACCACATCGGCCATCACCTGCGCACGAGTCCGCTCCGAACCCGCCGCCACCACCGACGCCGCCTCCCGCGACAGCGTCTGGCGCACCAACTGCCCCTGGGCCGCCGGCAGCCGCACCGTCACCGACATCATGCCGTCACCGGTCACCCGGAACCGCACGTGCCGCGTGGCGCGTGCCCGCGTCATCTTCTCCACCACGGTCTGCTGATCCAACTCATAAGCGATCCGCGCGGCCTCCGCCGACACCTCGGCGTTCCCCAACCCCGCCAACGGGGCCGGGTCTCCACACAACTCGACATCCAGCAGCTGCCGATCCAACACCGACAAGCACGCCGCTTCCTTGGTGATCAGCTCCGCACGGTGCTCCGACAGCACGCCCGACTCCAGAGCCGCCAGCGTGCACGGCATATCCGCCACCAGAACCCGGGCCATCGCCATCAACCGCTCACCCTTATGCGGAGATTCCTGCCGCGCCAAACCCACCTCGGACCCCAACGCCGCCCGCGACACCCGCGGACCACCCGCACGCGCCGCCGCCACCCGCTTCGCCTCCAACGCGGCCGCCAACCGCGCCTGCTCCGCCGCCGCAGCAGCCTTGACCTGTTCGAGCTCGGTCATGCGACCCAACAACGCCGGCTCGTCGACGGCGGGGTCAGTCGGGGAGACTTCGCACATATGTTCGAGCATACCGGATGCATGTGATGCACGCCAGACCCCAGATGAATGAATTTGCCCCGCTGTAACACGAGGAAATCTGCCCGTACCCTGCGGATTCGATGATGTCTGTGTGTTGATGCATCAGGGAATCGGTCTCGACGCGTTCAACGCCATGCCGAAGCAGCGGGCGGTGCACGCACTGTACGAATGCTGCTACAGCGTGCCGCTGGCCGGCAGCCTGGCCGACGGACGCTCCTACGCCGACCACGACCACCTGTACCGCCGCGCCGACGACCTGCTGTTCGCGCTCGGCGACTCCTCGGTGGACGCCATCCTGCAGGCCTACCCGCAGCTCGGCCGCCGGCCGGGCAGTGCCCGCTCGCAGTTCGAGCAGTGCGCGGTGTGCGATCGCGACCCCGACCTCATGGCCACCCTGACCGCGCACGCCACGACCTACCGGAACCACTTCGGCTTCGATTTCGTGATGTTCGTCGGGGCCATGAGTGCCAACGAGGTGCTGGCCCACATGGCCGACCGCATGCACAACGACCACGAGACCGAGCGCAAGGTGGTCCGAAACGAGCTGGCCCGCATCAACCGGACCCGGCTGGAGCGCATGCTCGGACCCGAAGGCGGGTACAACAACTGGTAACGAAGCCGCCACGGCAAGCCCGCCGCCAGGAACCGTTCGCCAAGCCTTAGTAGTTTGTACCCGTGCATCAGGAGATCCCCCCGCAGTACGTGCTTTCAGCGAAGGCACCGCAGGCCCGGACCCTCATCGACATCCTCTACGCCACGGCGGACCTCTATCCCGATGCGCCGGCCATCGACGACGGCACCGTTCAGCTCACCTATGCCGAGCTGATCGCCGACGTCGAAGAGAGCGTGGCCTGGCTGGCCGCGCGGGGTATCGGCCGCGGTGACCGCATCGGCATCCGCATGCCGTCGGGCAGCTACGCGCTGTATGTGTCGATCTTGGCGACCCTGGCCACCGGCGCCGCCTACGTCCCCGTCGACGCCGATGATCCCGAGGAGCGCGCCGCGCTGGTCTTCGGCGAGGCCGGCGTCGTCGGCATCATCACCGAGGCCGGCCTGGTTCGCGGTCCCGGCTCCACCCGGGGCTGGCTGGCCGGCCAGCCGCTGACGCGCGATGACGCCTGGATCATCTTCACCTCCGGCTCCACCGGCACCCCGAAGGGCGTCGCGGTGACGCACCGCAACGCCGCCGCGTTCGTCGACGCCGAGGCCGAAATCTTCCTGAAGGACAACCCGTTGGGACCGGGCGACCGCGTACTGGCCGGACTCTCGGTGGCCTTCGACGCGTCATGCGAGGAGATGTGGCTGGCCTGGCGCCACGGCGCCTGCCTCGTCCCGGCTCCGCGCTCGCTGGTGCGCAGCGGCATGGACCTGGGCCCGTGGCTGGTCTCGCGCGACATCACCGTCGTCTCGACGGTGCCGACGCTCGCCTCGCTGTGGCCGGCCGAGGCCCTGGAGGCGGTGCGTCTGCTGATCTTCGGCGGCGAGGCCTGCCCGCCCGAGCTCGCCGAGCGCCTGGCCGTCGAGGGTCGCGAGGTGTGGAACACCTACGGCCCCACCGAAGCCACCGTCGTCGCCTGCCTCGCGCCGCTCGGCGGTGGCCCGGTCAGCATCGGTCTGCCCCTGCCCGGCTGGGACCTGGCCGTCGTCGACAAGGACGGACTGCAGGTCGGCTACGGCGAGGTCGGCGAGCTGGTGATCGGCGGTGTCGGCCTGGCCCGCTACCTGGACCCGGAGAAGGACGCGGAGAAGTACGCCCCGATGGAGACCCTCGGCTGGGGCCGTGCGTACCGCAGCGGTGACCTGGTCCGACTCGAGGCCGACGGCCTCTACTTCCAGGGGCGCGCCGACGATCAGGTCAAGGTCGGCGGCCGGCGCATCGAACTCGGCGAGGTCGATGCCGCCCTCGTCAACCTGCCGGGCGTCAGCGGCGGCGCCGCCGCGGTCCGCAAGACGGCCACCGGCACTCCCCTGCTGGTCGGCTACATCGCCAGCGCCGACCCCGCTTTCGACATCGCCAAGGCGCGCAAGGAATTGGCGCAGTCGTTGCCGGCCGCGCTCGTGCCGAGGCTCGTCCTGGTCGACGAATTGCCCACGCGCACCTCAGGAAAAGTCGACCGCAACGCGCTGCCGTGGCCCGTCGACTCGGCCGGCGACGACAGCCCCGACCTGGACGGCACCATGGGCTGGCTCGCCGGACTGTGGCGCGACGTGCTGGCCTCCCCGATCGACGGACCCGGCGCCGACTTCTTCGCCCTCGGCGGCGGCTCGCTGTCCGCGGCACAGCTCGTCTCACTGCTGCGTGAGAAGTACCCGCAGGTCACCGTCGCCGACCTCTACGACCATCCGCGCCTGGGTTCGCTGGCCGGTTACCTCGACGAACTCGACCCGCCGCCGCTGGTCGAAACCCGAAGTGTCACACCGGTTCCGCTGAGCACCCAGCTGATCCAGACGATCGTCGCCATCCCCCTCGCGACCCTGGCCGGCATGCAGTGGGTCGTCTGGCTGGCCCTGCTGAACAACGTGGCATCGGCACTGCACCTGCTGCCCTGGGCCCACACCGTGAACTGGTGGGTGATCCTGGTCGGGTTCCTGGTGTTCGTGACGCCGATCGGGCGGATGGGCATCGCCGTGTTCTTCGCCCGGGCACTGTTGTCCGGGCTGGAACCGGGCACATACAAGCGTGGCGGCTCCGAGCATCTGCGGGTCTGGCTCGCCGAGCGCCTCGGCGAGGCCAGCGGCGCCGAAAACCAGGCCGGCGCACCGTGGTTGGTGTACTACGCCCGGGCCTTGGGCAACAAGGTCGGCGACGGTGTCGACCTGCACTCGGCCCCGCCGGTCACCGGCATGCTGACTCTCGGGGACCGCTGCTCGGTCGAGCCGGAAGTCGACCTCACCGGGCACTGGATCGACGGCGACCTGTTCCATGTCGGACCCATCAGCATCGGCAACGACGCCACGATCGGCGCCCGCACGACGCTACTGCCGGGCGCGGTGGTCGGCAAGAACGCCGACGTCGCCCCGGGTTCCGGCGTGATCGGCAAGGTGAAGGCCGGCCAGTACTGGAAGGGTTCGCCTGCGGTGAAGTCCGGCAAGGCCCACCATCCGTGGCCCGACGAGCGGCCGGGCCGCGCGCCGATCTGGATCGGGATGTACGGACTGACGTCGGTGCTGCTCGGCGGGTTGCCGGTGCTTGCTCTCGCCGCGGGACTCGCGGTGCTGATTCTGCCCGTGCGCCATACCCATTCGCTGACGGAGGCGATCCTGCCGGTCACGCTATGGACGCCGGTTGCCGCCGTGGTGGCCATGGCGGTGTACGCCGCGCTGACGGTGGTCGGGGTACGCCTGCTCGCTCTCGGCCTGACCGAGGGATACCACCCGGTGCGCAGCCGCGTGGGCTGGCAACTGTGGGCCACCGAGCGGCTGATGGACGCCGCGCGCAACTACCTGTTCCCCATCTACGCGAGCCTGCTGACGCCGTGGTGGCTGCGCATCCTGGGCGCGAAAGTCGGTAAGGACACCGAGATTTCGACAGCATTGCTGACCCCCAAGTTCACCGAGGTGCTCGACGGCGCATTCCTCGCCGACGACACCATGGTCGCGTCGTACGAACTCGGCGGCGGCTGGATTCACGTCGCCAAGGCGACCGTCGGCCGGCGCGCGTTCCTGGGCAACTCCGGCATCACCCAGCCCGGACGCCGGGTCCCCGATGACGGGCTGGTCGCGGTGCTGTCGGCGACCCCGCACAAGGCCAAGGCCGGGTCGTCGTGGTTGGGCAGCCCACCGATCCGGTTGCGCCGCCAGCCAACTGAGGCGGACAAGCTGCGCACCTTCCACCCGTCGATGCGCCTGAAGTTCATGCGTTCGATGGTCGAGACCCTGCGCATCGTCCCCGTGATGGTGACGTTCGGCATCGGTGTCGCGGTACTCGGCGTCCTGCAGGCGCTGGCCGGCGAATTCGGTTGGCTGTGGGCGTCATTGGGCGCCGGCCTGGTCCTGCTGAACGCGGGCGCCATCGCGGGCGCGATCGCCGTGGTCGCGAAATGGTTGATGGTCGGGCGCATCCGGGCCGTCGAGCATCCGTTGTGGTCGCCGTTCGTGTGGCGCAACGAGGTGTCCGACACCTTCGTCGAGACCGTCGCCGGCCCCTGGTTCGCTCGCGCGGCGAGCGGCACCCCGGTGATGAACCTGTGGCTGCGGGCCCTCGGCGCCGCGATCGGCCGCGGCGTGTGGTGCGAAACCTATTGGCTGCCAGAGGCCGACCTGGTGACCCTGGGCCGGGGCGCGACGGTGAACCGGGGCTGCGTGGTCCAGACCCACCTGTTCCACGACCGCATCATGCAGTTGGACACCGTGGTGCTGGAAGAGGGTGCGACGCTCGGCACCCACTGCGTCGCACTGCCGGCGGCGAGCATCGGTGCCGGCGCCACCGTCGGCCCGGCCTCCCTGGTGATGCGCGGCGACGCGGTGCCGGCCTCGACCCGCTGGCAGGGCAATCCGATCGCCCCATGGGTCGGCAAGAAGCGCAAGTCCGGCAACCGAAACAAGGCGCAGGCCGCGTGACCCGGACCAACAAGAAGGACCGCAAAGATCTTGCGCCGGTGATCGATCCGTACCTGCCGAACAACGGCAACTTCGGCTTCCGCGTCTCCCGCTACGAACTGAGCCTCGAGTACAAGGTGGAGAGCAACCGGCTGACGGGCATCGCCCACATCACCGCGGTCACTCTCGCGTCGCTGAGCTGGTTCACCCTGGATCTGTCCGACGACCTGTCGGTGGCCAAGGTCGAGGTCAACGGCCGGCGCCCGGCCAAGTTCCGCACCGTCAACGGCAAGCTGCACATCACGCTGACCGACCAGCTGCCCGCCGGGGCCGCGATGAAGGTGACGGTGCGCTACGGCGGCAACCCGCGTCCGATCAAATCCATCTGGGGCGCAGTCGGTTTCGAAGAGCTGACGGAGGGGGCGCTGGTCGCCGGTCAACCGAACGGCGCCGCGTCCTGGTTCCCGTGTGACGACCATCCGAGCAGCAAGGCCAGCTATCGCATCGCGATCAGCACCGACAGCCCATACCGGGTGGTCGCCAACGGCGAGCTGGTCAGCCGCAAAACCCGTGCCGCACAGACCCTGTGGGTGTACGAGCTCGCCGAACCGACGTCGACCTACCTGATCACGCTGCAGATCGGCCGCTACGAGTCGGTGCGCCTGGCCAAGTCGCCGGTGCCGATGTCCGCCGCCCTGCCGCAGCGGCTGATCCGCAACTTCGAGTACGACTTCGGCCGGCAGCCGCAGATGATGCAGCTCTTCACCCGCCTGTTCGGGCCGTATCCGCTGTCGACCGGCTACACCGTGGTCGTCACCGATGACGAGCTGGAAATCCCACTTGAGGCACAAGGGATTTCGATCTTCGGCGCCAACCACTGCGACGGCCACCGCGGCTCCGAGCGGCTCATCGCGCACGAGATGGCCCACCAGTGGTTCGGTAACTCGGTGACGGTGCGACGCTGGCGCGACATCTGGCTGCACGAGGGATTCGCCTGTTACGCCGAATGGTTGTGGGCCGAGGAGTCGGGCTGGCGCACCGCCGACCAACTGGCCGCACACAACCTGCAGAAGCTCCGGGGCCTTCCGCAGAACCTGTTGCTGGCCGATCCAGGGCCCGAGGACATGTTCGACGACCGCGTCTACAAGCGCGGCGCACTGACCCTGCATGCCCTGCGACGCACCATCGGTGATACCAATTTCTTTGCACTGCTGCGGGATTGGACCACCCGATATCGGCACTCGACCGCGGTGACCGACGACTTCACCGGCCTGGCCGCGAACTACACCGACCAGTCCCTGCGCGGACTGTGGACCGCCTGGCTCTACACGACGGAGCTACCGGCACTGTGAAACCCAGCGGTGTGGCACCGGTCGCGGTCGCGACCGTGCTCAGCGCGCTCTGCGGCTACGCGATCCTGTACCTCGCCGCGCGCGACCTGGCCCCCGCCGGGTTCTCGGTGTTCAGCGTCTTCTGGGGTGCGTTCGGCTTGTTCACCGGCGCGGCCAACGGCCTGCTGCAGGAAGCCACCCGCGAGGTCCGCGTAGCTCTGCAAACCGGGGCGCGCATCGCCGAGCCCCAGCCCGGCCCACACCTGCAGCCCCTCCGGGTGGCCGCCGTGGTGGCCGTCGCCGCCGGACTGCTGATCGCCGGCACCGCGCCCCTGTGGGCCGACCACGTATTCGTCGAATCCACCCCGCTGAGCGTGACGCTGCTGAGCGTGGGGCTGGCCGGCTTCTGCCTGCACGCCACGCTGCTCGGCGTGCTGGCCGGGGCCGACGGCTGGACCCAGTACGGCACGCTGATGGTGACCGACGCCGGGATCCGGGTCACCGTCGCGGTCGCCGCATTCGTCCTCGGCTGGGGGCTGGACGGCTACCTGTGGGCCACGGTCGCCGGCTCGATGTCGTGGCTGATCCTGCTGCTCGCGTCCCACGTGACCCGGTCCGCGGCCGCCATCCACACGCCGGGCACCCCACGGACCTTCCTGACCGGGTCCGCGCATTCGATCGCCGCCGCCGGCGCCAGCGCCGTCCTCGTGATGGGTTTCCCGGTGCTGCTGCAGGCCACGTCGCGGGACCTGGGCGCCACCGGCGGCGTCATCATCCTGGCCGTCACGCTGACCCGCGCCCCGCTGCTGGTCCCGCTCACCGCGATGCAAGGCAACCTGATCGCGCATTTCGTCGACAACCGCAGGCTACGGGCCCTACTCACGCCGACCTTGGTGCTCGCCGGGCTGGGCGCGCTGGCGGTGCTGGCGGCCGGACTGCTCGGGCCGTGGCTGCTGCGCACGCTGTTCGGGCCCGAATACGCCGCCAGTGGCGCACTGCTCGCCTGGTTGACGGCCGGCGCCGTCGCCATCGCCTTCCTGACCCTCACCGGGGCCGCGACGGTCGCCGCCGCGCTACACCGGGCCTACGCCGTGGGTTGGGTGAGCGCCACGGTCGCCGCGGCATTGTTGTTGCTGCTGCCGCTGGACCTGCAGACCCGCACCATCGTCGCGTTGATGTGCGGACCGCTGGTCGGAATCGTCGTCCACCTGGCCGCGCTGGGCGCGATCAGGCGCCGCTGAGCGTGTAGTTTCGGCAGCAACATGTCCCTTTATCGTGACGTCTGGATCGTCATCCCCGCCTACAACGAGGCGACCGTCATCGCTGACGTCGTCGCCGATGTGCGCACCGTCTTCCCAAATGTCGTCTGCGTCGACGACGGCGGCAGCGACGACACCGGTGACCGCGCCTTCAGCGCGGGCGCCCACGTCGTGCGTCACCCGGTGAACCTCGGCCAGGGCGCGGCCATCCAGACCGGCGTCGAATACGCCCGATCCCGGCCCGGGGCACAGGTTTTCGCCACCTTCGACGCCGACGGCCAGCACCGGGTCAAGGACGTCGTGCGCATGATCGAGCGGCTTCGCGACGAGGACCTCGACATCGTGATCGGCACCCGGTTCGCCGACCAGCCGCCGGACCGCATGCCGATGCTCAAACGGTTGCTGCTGCCGATCGTCGCCAAACTCAGCCGGTCCAGCCGCAAGCTGCGCCTGACCGACGCGCACAACGGACTGCGGGTGTTCAACAAGACGGTCGCCGACGGACTGAACCTCACCATGAACGGCATGAGCCACGCCAGTGAGTTCGTCTCCCTGATCGTGGAGAACCACTGGCGGATCGCCGAGCAGCCGGTCCAGATCCTCTACACCGACTATTCGATGTCGAAAGGTCAGCCGCTGGTCAACGGCGTCAACATCGTCGTCGACGGACTGCTGCGCGGGAGGTTGCGTCGATGATCTGGACAAAAGCACTGTTGATCGGCGCGGTCGTCCTGCTGTTGGCCTACCTGTTCAGTTCCCGGCGCAATGCGCAGTCCCGGGCCTGGGTGAAGGTCGGCTACGTGCTGTTCGTGGTCGGCGCCATCTACGCGATCCTGCGGCCCAACGACACCACCGTGGTGGCGCACTGGCTCGGCATCGGGCGCGGCGCCGACCTACTGCTGTATGCGCTGGTCATCGCGTTCCTGTTCACGACCATCAGCGCATACATGCGATTCAAGGACCTGGAACTGCGCTACGCCCAGCTGGCCCGCGCGGTCGCGCTGGAAGGCGCGCGGGTGCCTGATCCCGACCCGCCCATCCGTCAGGTCTGAAGGTTTCCCAGCATCATGGCCAGCAGCTGAATACGGCCGTCCTCGAGTTCCGGCTGCGGCAGCACGGCGCGGATCAGCGCCGCGCCGTCGAACGTGTTGACCATGACGGCGACGATCAGCATCAGCTGCTCGGGCGGTAACTGATCCGCATCGGGCATCTCCTGCGCGGTCTCGTAGATGTTGCGGCCGTACTCGACGAGCGCGCCCTGCAGCGTCGCCCGCAGCTTCTCGTCGGTGCGCGCCGCCACCATCAGCTCGTACATCACCGCGTTGGTGGCGTTGCCGCTGATGTCCCGCAGCGCGGTCAGGGCCCCCTCCAGAGCCGGCCGGTCCGAGGGGATTTCGGCGATCTGCTTGCTGAACTGCTCCAGCTGCCGGCGCATGACCTCCAGCGCCGTGGCGGCCATGAAGTCGCCCATCGTCGCGAAATGCTTGAACAGCGCACCGTCGGAGACCTCGGCCCGACGCGCGATCACCGCCGCCGAGGCGCGGGCATAGCCGACCTCGACGATGGTGGCGATCGCGGCGTCGAGAAGCCGAGCCCGCGTCTCTTCCCGGCGTTGCTGTTGAGTTCTGGCCATGTCAGACCGGCTGCGCCACCGGCAGTTTCGCGCCGCGCGCCGGCAGGTAGTGGCCGGACTTCACGGTGTCGCCATAGCCTTCGACGAACTCGCCGTTCCGGAACACCACCTGGCCGCCCACACCCGTCGCGACCACGGCGGCGTCGCTGCGGTTGACCATGCGGCTCAGGCCGCCGTAGAACTCGACCGAATTCTCGTGGTACGCCTCGAGTTCGGCGTTGAGTCCGGCGGGGTCGATCACGACGAAGTCGGCGCGCTCACCCTGGCGCAGGGTGCCGGCCTCCAGGCCGAACCAGTCGGCGACCTCACCGGTGAGGCGGTGCACGGCGTGCTCGGTGGTCATGAACGGCCGGCCGGTCTTGTCGGCGTCCTGTACCCGGCGCAGCATCCGCAGCGCGTAGTTGTAGAACGCCATATTGCGAAGGTGCGCACCGGCATCCGAAAAGCCCATGTGCACCGACGGTTCGGTGGCCAGCTTGTCGAGCTGCTTCGGGCGGTGGTTGGCCACGATGGTGGTCCAGCGGGTGTTGCGCTCGCCGTGCTCCACCAGGACGTCGAGGAAGGCGTCCAGCGGGTGGCTGCCGCGCTCGTCGGCGATCTGACCAAAACTCTTGCCGATCAACGACTTGTCCGGGCACTCGACGATGGTCGAGTCATGGAAGTCGCGGTGCCACAGGGTCGGCCCCAGCACCTTCTTGTCGAACGATTTGCGGAACCGGCGCCGGTACTCCGGGTCGGCCATCAGCTTGTTGCGCTCCAGCTGGTCGCGCAGGTGCAGCGCAGCGGTGCCGGCGCCGAACTCCTCGAAAACCGGGAGATCGATTCCGTCCGAATACAATTCGAATGGCACCGGCAGGTGCTGGAAGCGGACCTTCGAGTTCAGGACCTTGTTGGCGAGGCGGGTCACCGGACCCAGGAGGTACACGGCGCCGGGCGACGACTTGGCGTCGGCGGCCACCAGCAGGCTCATCCGTACACCGCGACGACGGCCGAACCAGCCGCTGCTCTCGAGGAAGAAGTTCAGTGCCTCTTGCAGTTTCGCGACATTGGGCGCGCTCTGCAGGATGCGACCGCGCTTGCGGAGCACCTTGATCAGGCGGCGCCGTTCACGCCAGGTGGCGAACGTCGACGGCAGCGCGCGGGAGCGGAAGCGGTCGCCGTCGAGCTTGTCGATCGCGGCATCCATGCCGGACATGCCGAGCATGCCGGCGTCCAGAGCCGCCTCGAGCCGCTCGGCCATCTTCTCCAGCTCGGCGTTGGTCGGGGTGACGTTCGGGGTGGTCGCGCGGTCTAGGCCCAGCACCGAGGTCCGGAGGTCGGAGTGGCCCAGCAGTGAGCTGACGTTGGGGCCGAGGGGCAGCGCTTCGAGCGCCTGCACGTAGTCGGCCGGTCCGGACCACGACCGGTGCTGTTCGAGCGCGCCGACGACGAACTTGCGCGGCACCGCCTCGACACGGCTGAACAGGTCGGCGGCGTCGTCGTTCTCGGCGTAGACGGTCGAGAGCGAACACATGCCCAGCAGCACGGTCGTCACGCCGTGGCGGACAGACTCACGCAGGCCCGGATCGAGGAGCACCTCGGCGTCGTAGTGGGTGTGGACGTCGATGAAGCCCGGGGTCACCCACTTGCCCTTGGCGTCGATGACGTCGGGGCAGCCCGTCTCATCGAGCGGCTGTGCCGACACCGTCGCGACGACGCCGTCGCGGATACCCAGATTGCGCAGCTGCGGCGTACGGCCGGTGCCGTCGAACCACAAGCCGTCTTTGACGATCACGTCGTAGGTCATGACGTGACGCTAACCCAGAAAGTGAGTACTTACAATCTTTTTCTGCAAAGTCGCAGTTCAGGGGCGGAAAAAGTCCACCGTCCGAGCCACGCCCTCCGCCAGCGCCACCTTGGGGCTCCACCCCAGCACCTGCTGCGCGCGGGTGGTGTCGAGCTGCGAACGACGCAGGTCGCCGAGGCGCGGCGGATGGAGCTCCGGCGCGTCCGGCACGCCGACGGCCGCGGCGATCGCGGTGTGCAGCTGAGCCACCGACGTCTCCACGCCCGTGCCGACGTTGAACCGCTGCCCACCCCCGGCGTCCCCGCCGGCGCGCACGAAGGCGTCGACGACGTCGTCGACGAAGACGTAGTCGCGGGTGTCGGTGCCATCACCGAAAATCTTGGTGGGCCGGCCGGCCAGCAGGGCCTGGCTGAAGATCGCGACCACACCGGCCTCGCCGTGCGGGTCCTGGCGCGGGCCGTAGACGTTGGCGGGCGCGATGTGCGAGCAATCCAGTCCGTACAGATTGCGGAACATATTGAGGTACACCTCGCCGCACACCTTGCTGGCGGCATACGGGGACGACGGATCCACCGGCATGTCCTCGTTGGTCGGGTAGCCCGGCGGGACGCCGTAGATGGATCCGCCGGACGAGGTGTGCACGACCTTGCGAACGCCATTGCTGCGTGCGGCCTCAGCCAGCCGCACGGTGCCGACGACGTTCACCCCGGCGTCGAACGGCGCGTCGGTCACCGACCGCGCGACCGAGATCTGCGCGGCGAGGTGGAAGATCACTTCCGGCTTGGTCTCGGCGACGATGCCGTGCAGGTCGGCATCGACGATGTCCGCCTTGACGAAGTGGAACTGCGCGTTGCCCTCGGCGTCGGCGAGGTTGTCCACCTTGCCACTGCTCAGGTCGTCGAGCCCGACGACGTCGTGTCCTTCGGACAGGAGCCGGTCGACGAGCGTCGACCCGATGAACCCGGCAGCACCAGTGACAAGTGTTCGCACGGGGCAACCATACCGACGGCCGCCGGCACTCGGCCCGTACAGTCGACAAGAGTGAACTGGGTCGCCCGAACTGCCGCCGCGCTGGTGGTGCTGCAGCTGATACTGCGGGCGGTTCTCGCATTCGGCGGCTACTTCTACTGGGACGATCTGATTCTGATCGGCCAGGCCGGCACCCATTCGCTGCTGTCCCCCGACTTCCTCTTCAACGACCACGACGGGCACGTCATGCCTGCCGGGTTCCTGTTGGCCGGGGCGCTGACGCGACTGGCGCCGCTGAATTGGTTCTGGCCGGCGCTGAGCCTGGTGCTGCTGCAACTGGTCGCGTCGCTGGCGCTGGTGCGTGCCCTGCGGGTGATCCTCGGCGGGCGGCCCGTGCTGCTGGTGCCGCTGACGTTCGCGCTGTTCACGCCTCTCGGGGTGCCTGCCTTCGCGTGGTGGTCGGCCGGGCTGAACGCGTTGCCGATGGCCGCGGCGATGGCCTGGGTGTGCGCCGACGCCATCCTGTTGGTGCGCACCGGGAACCCGCGGTACGTGTGGACCGGCTGCTCGGCTTATCTGGGCGGGCTGCTGTTCTTCGAGAAGTCCGCGGTGATCCCGTTCACGGCCTTCGCGGTGTGCTGGTTGCTGATGTATGTGACGGGGACCCGGGTCTCCGTGTGGCGCAAGGGCCTGCGGCTGTGGCTCGGGCTCCTGACCATCACGGTCGGCTGGATCGGGGTCTACCTACTGGTGGTCAACCAGAAGCGCTGGACCCTGGACCTGGCGATGACGTGGGAGCTGTTGGCGCGGTCCGTCACCCACGGCCTGGTGCCGACGCTGGCCGGCGGGCCGTGGGACTGGCAACGCTGGGCGCCGGCGTCGCCGTGGGCGACCCCCGGCCCGGTCGTGATGGTGTTGGGCTGGCTGGTACTGGCGGCGGTGTTCGCGATTTCGGTGTTGCGCAAGCGGCAACTGGCCCCGGTCTGGCTGGCCGCCGCGGGCTACGTGGTGGCGTGTCAGGTGCCGATCTACCTCATGCGGTCCTCGAAGTTCACCGCCCTGGAGCTGGCGCAGACGTTGCGCTACCTGTCCGATCTCGTCGTGGTGCTGGCGCTGCTGGCCGCCGTCGCGTTCTGCGCGCCCAACCGGAGCAGCAGGTTCGACGACTCCGCGCGCCGGCGCGTCGTGGTTGCTTGCGCCGCAACGGTATTCGTGGCCAGCAGCATGTATTCATGGGCGACGTTCCTGCCCAGCTGGCGCGACAACCCGACCCGCGCCTACCTCGTCAACGTCGAAGCAGCCCTGGCCGCCGCGCCACGCGGCGTGCCCCTGCTGGACCAGGAAGTCGACCCCCTGGTGCTGCAACGGGTGGCCTGGCCGCAGAACCTGGCCAGTCACATGTTCGCCCTGCTGCGCGACCGGCCTGAATTCGCCTCCAGCACAACCTCTTTGCAGATGTTCACCGCGACCGGCCAGCTGGTGCCGGCCAAGGTGACGTGGACCCGCACCATCGTGCCGGGACCCGCACCGAACTGCGGCTACCTGGTCCAAACCGACGCACCTGTCACCATGCCGCTCGACGGACCGCTCTTGCCGGCCGACTGGACCGCAGAGCTCAACTACCTGGCCAACAGCGACGGATCCCTGACCATGTCCCTGCCCGAGGGTCGGGAAGCACACGTCCCGGTGCACCCCGGACTGAACCGGGTGTTCGTCCGGCTGCCCGGCGCCGGGGCCGCCATCCACGTCAAGGCCAACACCTCGGCGCTGTCGGTGTGCGTCGCCTCCGGGCCGGTGGGGTTCCTGGCGCCGCGCTGAGCCGCCGCCCGAAAAAGTTTCGAAAAAACTGTCCCCCTCGGGGACGGTGCGCACTCCTACCTGTGTCAGCAAGTCCGCCGGGGCCTGCGACACCCGAAAAGGAGAACGCCATGAACAGCACCACCACCGGGACCGCAAACGGCAAGCGGATCGCGCTGGCTGCCCTCTTCGGCACCGCCGCGCTGTACATCGCCCCGCTGGCGCTGACCACGCCGATTGCCGGCGCCGAGTCCCTGGCGACCCGCTGTGGAAAAGGCGGCGGCACCTTCGCCATCGGCACCCGGTCGAACGGGTCGATCATCGAGAGCTGCACGACGACCGACAAAGAGGGCGTCAAAACACAGTGCACCGAGGTCGATCACAAACCGCAGGGCTGCATCACCGTGCCGAGGACGGTCGTGCGGGGCACCCACATCCCGACCGGTGACCTCGCCCCGATTCAGGCCGATCACTCCTGACATCCGCGACCGTCCCCCTGCCCAGCCAGCCACCCAGAAGAGAAAGCACGTCAATGAACACTGTCCGATCGAACTCGACGATCAAGCCGGCCTTCGCCGCCCTGCTGAGCGTTGCCGCGCTCTATGCCGTACCGCTGATCCTGACCGCGCCGAGCGCCAACGCCACCGTCGGCAGCGATTGCATGGGTTCGAACCAGACCTACGAAACCAAAGTCGGTAACGGGCACCTCTACGAGGCCTGCACCACGACCGACAAGAACGGCGACAAGACGAAATGCTCGTACGTCGACGGAAAGGCTCAGGGCTGCATAGCCGTCCCGATGCGGAAGCCGAAGTTCAACGTGGACCCGAACGTCGTTGCGCCGGTCACCGAAACCCCGGCTGCGGATGGCGGCGCGCGGTATCCCGCCGCACATCGATAGATCGACGCGAAAGTTGTGGAGCCACCCAGGGGAATCGAACCCCTGACCTATTCATTACGAGTGAATTGCTCTACCGACTGAGCTAGGGTGGCGTGCCCCACCGAGGCGGGGCGGGACGAGTCTACGGGACGCGTCCGGTGCAGCCAAAGTCAGTTCCGTTGTCCGGCCCGGAGCGCCTGACCCATGGTCGCCACCATGGCGTCGACCGCGAACTTCGGCTTGACGTTGGTGGCCAATGCCTCACGGCAGGCCAGCACCGCCTCGATGCACCGCAGCAGCTGGTCGGCGGGCACGTGGGCGGCCATCGCGGCGGCCTTGTCGGCCATGTCCGGATGGTTGGCCGCGGCCACGTCCGTCGCCCGCGACGACACCAGCAGCGCGTCGCGGAAGTAGGTGGCGAGGTCGATCAGCGCCCGGTCCAGCGCATCGCGCGAGGCCCGGGTCTGGCGCGACTTCTGCCGCTTCTCCAGGTCTTTCAGCGCGCCCGCGGCGCCCCGCAGTGCGCCCGCCGCGCCTTTACCGGTGCCGCCGGCGCCCAGAGCCGTCTTGAGCTCCTCGGTCTCGGTCTCGTTGCGGCCCGCCGTCAGCGCGATCGCTTCGGCCTCGGCCGACGCGACGAGCTCCTCGACGGCCGCGTATGCCCGCGTCGGCGTCGCGGCGTCGCGAGCCAGGCCCAGTGCCCGTTCGCGGCGCGAGCGGGCCTGCTCGTCGGTGGCGAGCCGGCGGGCCCGGCCGACGTGTCCGCCACTGACCGACGCCGCCCAGCGCGCATCGGCCTCGGACAATCCGTCATTCTCGACCAGGACCTGCGCGATGGCCTCGACGCGCGGCGTCGTCAACGCGATGTGCCGGCACCGCGACCGCAGCGTCACCGCGATGTCCTCGGGATCCACGGACGGCGCACACAACAGGAACACCGTCGACGGCGGCGGCTCCTCGACGACCTTCAGCAGCGCGTTGGCCGCGCCCTCGGTGAGCCGGTCGGCGTCTTCGACGACGACGATCTGCCAGCGGCCAGTGCCCGGCCGGCGGGACGCCGTCTGCACGATGGCCCGCATCTCGTCGACGCCGATGGACAGCCCCTCGGGGATCACCCGGCGCACGTCGGCGTGCGTGCCCGCCATGGTCGTCGTACACGCCCGGCAGGCGCCGCAACCCGGGCCGCCCTCAGTGGCCTCCGCAGTGCACTGCAGCGCCGCAGCAAAGCACACGGCGGCGATGGACCGGCCCGAACCGGGCGGCCCCGTGATCAACCAGGCATGCGTCATGCTGCCGGTTGTGACACCGCTGTGAGCCGAATCACCACGGGCCGCGCGCGCTGCGGCCAGCAGCTCGGCTTCCACGGCATCCTGGCCGACCAAACGCGAGAAAACTCCGCTCATCGCGCCCCACAGTAACCGTCGCCGGCGACACGAACCTGCGCGCAGCGGCAATATCCGTCGCCCCGGCCCGATACGGTTAGCGGGTGGCCACCGATGTGAAACACATCGGGCGAATCAGGGGGTTCGTCCGATGGGTGGCGCGCACGCCGTGGCCGGTGTTCACGCTGAGCCTCTTGCAGGCCGACATCATCGGCGCCCTGTTCGTTTTGGGCTTCCTGAGGTTCGGCCTGCCGGCCGAAGACCGCATCCAGCTACAGGACCTGCCTGCAGTGAACCTGGCGGTGTTCCTGACCGTCCTGTTCGTCTCCTTCGTCGTGGCGGCCTGGCTGAGTCTGCGGCTGCTGATCCCGGTGATCCGCTGGCAACGGCGGGACACGCTGCACGGCGACGCCGTCGACCCCGTCTTCACCGAACTTGCCCGCACCCGGGCGCTCAAGATGCCCTACTACCGGACGCTGATCAGCGTCGGGAACTGGTTCCTCGGCTCGGTGGTGTTCATCATCGCCAGCTGGCCGGTGGCGAGCCGCTCGGCGCCCTTCGTCGCGGTGGCCAGCGCGCTCGGTGCAACCGCCACCGCGATCATCGGCTACCTGCAGTCCGAGCGGGTGCTGCGGCCCGTCGCGGTCGCCGCGCTGCGCGACGGTGTGCCCGAGAACTTCAAGGCGCCGGGCGTCATCCAGCGCCAGGTGCTCACCTGGGTGCTGTCGACGGGCGTGCCGCTGCTGGCGATCATCGTGGCGCGGCTGGCCGGCCAGTACACGACCTTCATCGCCCAGAACGAGCAGCTCAACACGCCCATCCTGCTGCTCGCCATCACCGCCCTGGCCGTCGGCCTGGCCGGCAACGTGCTGGTCGCCATGTCGATCGCCGACCCCCTGCGCCAGTTGCGGTGGGCCCTGGGCGAGGTGCAGCGCGGTAACTACAACGCGCACATGCAGATCTACGACGCCAGCGAGCTGGGCCTGCTGCAGGCCGGCTTCAACGACATGGTGCGCGACCTGTCCGAGCGGCAACGTCTGCGGGATCTGTTCGGCCGCTACGTCGGCGAGGACGTCGCCCGCCGTGCCCTGGAGCGCGGCACCGAGCTGGGTGGCCAGGAGCGCGATGTCGCGGTGCTGTTCATCGACCTCATCGGCTCGACGCAGCTGGCCTCCACGAGGCCGGCCGCGGAAGTCGTGTCGATCCTCAACGAGTTCTTCCGGATCATCGTCGACACCGTGAACCGGCACGGCGGGTTCGTGAACAAGTTCCAGGGCGACGCGGCGCTGGCCATCTTCGGCGCCCCCATCGAGCACCCGGACGCCTCGGGCGCGGCGCTGGCCGCATCCCGCGAGCTGCACGACGAGCTCGTGACGGTGCTGGGCACCACGGAATTCGGCATCGGGGTATCGGCGGGCCGGGCCATCGCCGGCCACATCGGCGCGCTGGCCCGCTTCGAGTACACCGTGATCGGCGATCCCGTGAACGAGGCCGCCCGCCTGACCGAGCTCGCCAAGCTCGAAGACGGCCACGTGCTGGCGTCCGCGATCGCGGTCAGCGGCGCGCTGGACGCCGAGGCACTGTGCTGGGACGTCGGCGAGACCGTCGAGCTGCGCGGCCGGTCCGCGCCGACCCAGCTGGCGCGGCCGCTCTCGCTGGCCTCGCCGCGGCCGGCTCCCGAGCCGGAAGCCGCCAGTTAGGCCTTCTTCGCGGCAGCCTTCTTCGCCGGCGCCTTCTTCGCAGCGGTCTTCTTGGCCGCCGCCTTCTTCGCCGGGGTCTTCTTGGCCGCCTTCTTCGCCGGGCCACGAGCACGCCTGTCGGACAACAACTCCGAGGCCCGCTCGTCCGTGATCGACATGACGTCGTCACCCTTGCGGAGGCTGGCGTTGGTCTCACCGTCGGTGACGTACGGGCCGAAGCGGCCGTCCTTGATCACCATCGGCTTGTTCGACACCGGGTCGGTGCCCAGCTCGCGCAGCGGCGGCGTGGCCGCACCCTGGCGCCCACGGCGTTTCGGCTCGGCGTAGATCTTCAGCGCCTCTTCGAGAGTGACGGTGAACATCTGCTCTTCGGTCGCCAGTGAACGAGAGTCACTGCCGCGCTTGAGGTACGGGCCGTAGCGCCCGTTCTGCGCGGTGATCTCCTCGTTGTTCTCCGGATCGACGCCGACGACGCGCGGCAACGACAGCAGCTTCAGCGCGTCGTCCAGCGTCACCGTCTCCAGATCCATCGAGCGCAGCAGAGATCCGGTGCGCGGCTTGGGACCGACGGGCTTCTTCGTCTTCTTGGCCGCGGACCCGGCGTCCGGCTCCTCCGGCGGTGCCGGCAGCACCTCGGTGACGTACGGCCCGTAACGCCCGTCCTTGGCGACGATCTCGTGCCCGGTCGCCGGGTCGACACCCAGCACCCGGCCCTCTTGCGGTGTGGCGAAAAGCTTTTCGGCCAGCTCGAGGGTGAGCTCGTCGGGCGTCAGGTCGTCATTGAGGTTGGCGCGCTGCGGTTTCAAAGCGCCATCGGCTGCCTCTTCATCAAGAACCATGCGCTCCAGGTACGGCCCGTTGCGGCCCACCCGGACGTTGATGGCGCGGCCTTCGGCATCGTCGAACAGCTTGATGGAGTTGACTTCTCGCGCGTCGATGCCTTCGAGGTTGACGCCGACCAGCTTCTTCAGGCCGCCTTCGCGGGCCACCGAGCCCTCGACGCCGTGCTCGCCGCCGAAGTAGAAGTTCGACAGCCAATTGGTGCGCTGCTCGGTCCCGGCGGCGATGCCGTCGAGCTCGTCCTCCATCGCGGCGGTGAAGTCGTAGTCGACCAGGCGCCCGAAATGCTGTTCCAGCAGCCCGATGACGGCGAACGCCACCCAGGCCGGCACCAGGGCACTGCCCTTCTTGTAGATGTAGCCGCGGTCCTGGATGGTCTTGATGATCGACGAGTACGTCGACGGACGACCGATGCCCAGGTCTTCCAGCGCCTTGATCAGCGACGCTTCGGTGTACCGGGCCGGCGGGTTGGTGGTGTGGCCGTCGGCGGTCAGCTCGGCGGCGTCGACGCGCTGACCCTGGGTCAGGTTCGGCAGCCGGCTCTCGGCGTCGTCGGCCTCGCCGCCGGCCTGCTCGTCGAGGCTCTCGACGTAGGCCTTGAGGAAGCCGGCAAAGGTGATGGTGCGGCCGGAGGCGCTGAACACCACCTGCTCGCCACCACGGGCCTGTCCGGAGATGCGCAGACTCAGCGTGGTGCCGCGGGCGTCGGCCATCTGGGATGCGACGGTGCGCTGCCAGATGAGTTCGTAGAGCCGGTACTCGTCGGTCTCGAGCTGGCCGTGCAGCTGGCCCGGGGTCTGGAAGACGTCACCGGCGGGGCGGATGGCCTCGTGGGCCTCCTGCGCGTTCTTGACCTTGCGCGTGTACTGCCGCGGCGTCGGGTGGACGTACTCCGGGCCGTACAGCTGCCCGGCCTGCGTGCGCGCGGCGTTGATCGCCGACTCCGACAGCGTCGTGGAGTCGGTACGCATGTAGGTGATGTAGCCGTTCTCGTACAGCCGCTGCGCGATGCTCATGGTGCGCTCGGAGGAGAACCGCAGCTTGCGGCCGGCTTCCTGCTGCAGCGTCGAGGTCATGAACGGCGCGTACGGCTTGCGCGTGTACGGCTTCTGCTCCACCGAGCTGACGGTCAGCGACTCGCCGCGCAGCCCGGCGGCCAGGGCACCAGCGGCGGCCTCGTCGAGGACCAACACCTCGTCGGGCTTCTTGACGGCGCCGAGGGAGTCGAAATCACGGCCGGAGGCCACGCGACGGCCGTCGACGCTGTTGAGCTTGGCGGTGAACTTCGGCGGCGACGCCGCGGCGTCAGAGACGCTGGCGTCGAGCTCAGCGGTGACGTCCCAGTAGCCGGCGCTGCGGAACGCCATGCGTTCGCGCTCGCGCTGGACGATGATCCGGGTCGCGACGGACTGCACGCGGCCCGCCGACAGCTTCGGGGCGACCTTCTTCCACAGCACCGGGCTGACCTCGTAGCCGTAGAGGCGGTCGAGGATACGGCGCGTCTCCTGCGCGTCGACCAGGGCGATGTCCAGGTCGCGGGGGTTCGCGGCGGCGGCCAGGATGGCAGGCTCGGTGATCTCGTGGAACACCATGCGCCGGACCGGCACCTTGGGCTTGAGCGTCTCCAGCAGGTGCCACGCGATGGCTTCACCCTCGCGGTCACCGTCCGTTGCGAGGTAGAGCTCGTCGACGCCCTTGAGGAGGTCCTTGAGCTCGGTGACGGTGGCCTTCTTTTCCGGGCTCACGATGTACAGCGGCTCGAAGTTGTCGTCGACGTTCACGCCGAGGCGCGCCCAGGCCTCACCTTTATATTTGGCCGGCACGTCCGCGGCGTTGCGCGGCAGGTCACGGATGTGTCCACGCGACGATTCGACGACATAGTTGGAGCCGAGGTAACCGGCGATTTTGCGCGCCTTGGTAGGCGACTCGACTATGACGAGTCGCCGGACCCGGCTGCCGCTACCGGCACCATCGAGGTCAGCCACCGTATCTATACGCTCCACTTCTTGGTCGGCACTAGGACACCGAATGAATGCCTAACGGTCATCCGGTTCCAAGGCAAGTCACAATTTGACACTCCGCGCGAGCCTACGCAAACCGGATGCGGCCAAAATATACGGCCTGTGGCCGCTAAATCCGGGGCCATTGCAGAAACGCCTCAGTGAACCCGGGCGGCTCACCCACGTTCTCTACCAGGCGTAACAGCCTCCGCCGACCGCTGATCCGCAGGGCCGGATGATGCCCCCTGGTGCCGATCAAGGTCGGCGCGATCCCGACCCGCATAAGTGCCGATGCCAACGTGGAATGAGTATCCGGTGCGTGGGGATCCAAACCCAACAAGTAGCCATTCGGCTCCGCGGTGCCCGCGGCCAGCACCCAGGCGCGCAACTCCCGGGGCCCCGGCAACCACCCGTCGGGCACGGTTTTGACCGCTCCGCGGGTCCAGTCCTGCGCCATCGGCGCCAGTCTGGCGTCGGCCTCGGTGCGCACGAGCGGGGTCTTCTCGTCGGTATGGGTGATCTCGGGCTTCAAGCCCGCTTCGGCGATCATCTCGGCCAGCGCCTCGGCCCGCCACAACGCGTCGACGACGACGGAGAGGCGGACTTTACGGCCGTCCGCCGCGTCGCCGGCCCCGACGACCTGTCCCGGCGCAGCGAGCAACCCGGTCAGGTCGGCGACCGCAGGCGGCACCGACTCGGCCGAGAAGAAGGACAGCTGACTCACCCTGCCGACAGTAGGCCAGCACGCCGCGATTAGCCGGGAGGCCAGATGCAAAACGCCCCCGCTTCGTCGCAGACGATGCGGGGGCGTTGTGTCAGTCTCTGAGCCTCAGATGGGGCGAACGTTGAGAGCCTGCGGGCCCTTTGCGCCCTGCTCGACCTCGAAGTCGACCTTCTGATTCTCTTCCAGGGTGCGGAACCCGTTGGACTGAATCTGCTTGTAATGGACGAAGACGTCGCCGCCGCCGCCTTCCTGCTCAATGAAGCCGTAACCCTTCTCCGGGTTGAACCACTTCACAGTCCCCTGTGGCATTTATCCTTCATTTCCTTCTGTTACTACGGGTGCGGTCCACCGAGTCTTCCGGCCTACCGGGAAGCAACGACGTTCCCGGGTGTTGACACACGAACACAGAAGCTGCGACCAAGATCAGTCAACCATGTTCCACGCTGTCGCAACAGTCACACGACGATCTGTGGTTAACAATTCATCTTGGCCCGCATCATCAGGCGGCAACCAAGGCGGAGAAGGGATCACAGTGACACACGCCGAGTCCGACGACGCTGCCGCGCAGCCGAACTTCGGGCGTGAACTGTTGTCCGCCGCACTCGACGGCACGCCGGCGGACGAGGAACCGCTACGACACGTCGCCGACCTGGCCCCGCGCCAGGCACGCCGAATGCCCTGGCCCACTTGGGTTGGCGCCGACGTGGTGCAGGCGTTCACCGATCGCGGTGTGGCGCAGCCATGGTCGCATCAGGTGTCCGCAGCCGAATTGGCGCACAGCGGACGGCACGTGGTGATCGCGACGGGCACCGCGTCGGGCAAATCCCTGGCCTACCAACTGCCGATCCTGCACGCGCTGCAAACCGACGCGCATGCCCGCGCTCTGTACCTGTCCCCCACCAAGGCGCTGGGCCACGACCAGTTGCGCGCCGCCCAGGCGCTGTGCTCCTCGATTCCCGGCCTCACCAACACCGCACCGTCCGCCTACGATGGCGACAGTTCCACCGAGGCAAGGCAATTCGCCCGGGAACGGTCCCGATGGATCTTCTCGAATCCCGACATGGTGCACCTGTCACTGCTGCGCAACCATGCCCGGTGGGCAGTGTTCCTACGCCAGCTGAAATACGTGGTGATCGACGAATGCCATTACTACCGAGGAATTTTCGGCTCGAACGTGGCGATGGTGCTGCGCCGGCTGTTGCGCTTGTGCGATCGATACGGATCGGCACCGACCGTGGTGTTCGCCAGCGCGACCACGGCCGCCCCGGCGCAGACGGCATCCGAACTGCTCGGCCAGACCGTCACCGCGATCACCGAGGACGGGTCACCGCACGGCGGCCGCACGGTGGCGCTGTGGGAGCCCGCCCTGCTCACCGATCTGATCGGCGAGAACGGCGCTCCGGTCCGCCGGGCCGCGGGTACCGAAGCCTCACGGGTGATGGCCGACCTGATCGCGGAAGGCGCCCGCACCCTGACCTTCGTCCGCTCGCGCATCGGGGCCGAGTTGACGGCGCTCGGGGCACGGGCCCGGCTCGAGAACGTCGCACCCGAACTGGCCCCACTGGTGGCGTCGTACCGTGCCGGGTACCTGGCCGAGGACCGTCGGGCGCTGGAACATGCTCTGACGGAAGGCGAATTGCGCGGCCTGGCCACCACCAATGCGCTGGAACTCGGTGTCGACATCGCCGGGCTGGACGCCGTGGTGCTGGCCGGATTCCCCGGCACGGTGGCGTCGTTCTGGCAACAGGCCGGCCGGGCCGGACGACGCGGCCAGAGTGCGCTGATCGTGCTGATCGCGCGGGACGACCCACTCGACACCTACCTGGTGCACCATCCCGCCGCGCTGCTCGACAAGCCCATCGAGCGCATCGTCATCGATCCCGGCAACCCCTACGTGCTGTCACCGCAGTTGCTCTGCGCGGCAACCGAACTCCCGCTGACGCCGGCCGAGGTGCGGATGTGGGACGCCGAGGCGGTGGCCGAATCACTGGTCGACGACGGCCTGTTGCGCAAGCGTCCCGCCGGCTACTTCCCGGCGCCCGGTGTGGACCCGCACCCCGCCGTCGATATCCGGGGCTCGTCCGGCGGGCAGATCGCCATCCTGGAGTCCGGCACCGGACGCATGCTGGGCAGCACCGGCGCCGGGCAGGCGCCGGCCTCGGTCCACCCGGGCGCTGTCCACCTGCACCAGGGCGAGACGTTCCTGGTGGACGCACTCGACTTCGAGGCCGGCGTCGCGTTCGTGCACGCCGAGAACCCGGGCTACACCACAGCGGCCCGGGAGGTCACCGACATCAGTGTTCGGGGGTCCGGTGATATCCACCGGTTCGGGCCCGTGGCCATCGGGCTGGTCCCGGTGTCGGTGTCCAATACCGTGGTGGGTTTCCTGCGCCGGGCCATGGACGGCACCGTGCTCGATTTCGTCGATCTGGACATGCCGACCCGCACCCTGGACACCATGGCGGTCATGTGCACGCTGACCCCGGAAATATTGCTGGCCAACGGGATTGACCCGCTGCGCGTACCCGGGTCGCTACATGCCGCCGAGCATGCCGCGATCGGTCTGCTGCCACTGGTGGCCAGCTGTGACCGGGGCGACATCGGCGGGGTGTCCACCGCATCCGGCCCCGCCCCCGGCGATTTATCCGGTCTGCCAACGATTTTCGTGTACGACGGCTATCCGGGCGGTGCCGGGTTCGCCGACCGCGGGTTCCGGCAGCTGTCCACCTGGTGGTCCGCCACGGCCGCGGCGATCGAAGCATGTGAGTGCCGTCACGGTTGCCCGTCATGTGTGCAATCGCCCAAGTGCGGCAACGCGAACGATCCCCTGGACAAAGCCGGTGCTGTCCAGGTACTTCGCCTGGTTGTCGATATTTTGGCGGCCCACGGGAAGTAGGCCGGCGGCCGGCGTCGGGCAGAGCAAAGCGCGCCAGAACGGATAAACTGCTGTCATGACGGACGACTGGCTTCTCGTCGAGACCCTCGGCGCCGAACCCACCGTCGTCGCGCAGGGGCAGCAAACCCAGGACATGGTTCCCATCAGCGCTTTCCTGCGTCGCAACGCGAGTCTGATGGCGATCCAATCGGCGATCGGGGAAACCGTCCGCGCGGGCCTGCCGCTCACGAGCATCACGCCCAAGAGCGACCGGGTGATCCGGACCGAAGTGGTGCAGATGACCGACGGCCGCATCCACGGCGTCCACGTCTGGGTCGGCGCCCCCGATGCCGATCCGCCGGACCGGATGATCCCGGGCCCGCTGAAGTGGGACCTGACCAACGGCATCGCGACCGACACCATGGAGTCGCTCGCCAACAGCGGTCTCAACCCGGCAGCCGAGGCCACCCACGGCCGTGCGTTCGCCGACGACCTGCAGACCCGCAGGCTGAACCCGAACGAGGCGCGCGTCATCTCCGCGGTGATCAAGCCGAAACCCGGCCAAACCTTCACCAGCACTTGGGAAATGACCGATTTCCGGGGCCGGCCCATCAACGTCGGATTCGCCGCGCGGGTGCTGAACGAGCCTGACGAGGACGGCCGGGAGCAACTGGTCTGCCGGGCCATGAACTGGCGCGGTGTCCGCGACAACTCGTCGGCCACCCCGCTCGACCGGGCGCAGCAGATCGCGGACGGCCCGCACGTGCCCGGCGTGTACCGGGCCATGGTGGATCTGAACAGCTGGAAGCTGATCAAGTGGATCGACGAGCCCTGCCCGTTGTTCGACTGGAGCGCCGACGCGTCATCGGAAACGGTGGTGCACCCGGACGAGATCGCCGAGATGGCTGTCATGACGGTCGAGTTCGGCAGCGGACCGACGTCGCGGGTGCTGCGGCTGCGCGCCAACGACGGTGGGTGGGTGCCGATCCACGTCACCGCGCACCGGCTCCACGTCGCCGACGACACCTTCGCCGGCCTGCTGGCCTTGCGACTGCCCACCTACGGCGAGCTGATGGCCGCCGGGGACAGACTGAACGACGACCCACCGGAATCCTGAGCAGGACGAATCCTATTCGGCGCCTGCCGGATTCGTGTCATCGAACGGAAGCAACCGACGCGCTCCCGGGCCTTCGGCGGCGAGCGCGTCGCCAGGGTTGATGACGAGGCAGTGGTTGAGCGAGATGCATCCGCATCCGATGCACTGGTCCATCTCCGACTGAAGTCGCTCCAACTCGAGCTGCCGTTCGCGCAGTTGCGCACGCCACCGCTTGTTGAGCCGCGTCCAGTCGCGCAGCGACGGCATGCGATCGTCCGGCAGCGTCTGAAAATGCTCGGCGACCTCGCTGAGCGGAATACCGAGACGCTTCGCCACCTGGATGACGGCGATGCGGCGCTCCATGTGACGTGGGTACAGCCGCGTCCCGCCGGACGTGCGCTCAGGGTGAATCAACCCTTTTCGCTCATAGAAGTGCAGCGCGGACGCGGAGACCCCCGTTCGCTTCACGATCTCCCCGATGGTCAGGAGGTCGGTCGGACCCATACGCTTGATCTCAACCATAGTTGAGATTCTACGGTAGTGACATGGCAAGGGACACAACGACTGACCGGACGGGCTGGGGTGACCTGTTCTTCTGCGGCCTGCTGATCGTGGTGTGCACCGCGCTGCCGTCAGCCTGGCCCGGCGCGGGCCCGGCCGTGCGCCTCGCCGAGGTGCCAGCGCCCGAACCGCACCGTCACCTCCACGTCGACCACCACATCCAGCCGCTGCACCGAGCAGTGGCCGACCCGGCTGCCCATGGCTTCGGCGACGGCCGCGGCCCGACTGCAGGACTCTCCGGGTCCGTCGGCCAATGCGCCCGCGGCAGCCAATGCGGCCAGATCGGCCGCTGACTGGGCGCGGTGCCGACCGATCACCGCGGCGCCGACCGCAGCCGCCCCGGTCACGAGCCCGATGAGCACCACGATCAGGGCGACCGCGAACACCGTCGCCGAGCCCCGGTCAGCGCGCGCCAGGCTCGGGTGCCGCCACCGCCTCCGCGCCCACCGTGACACCGGGCAGCAACGGCGCGGGCGCACGGACCCGCGCGACGATCCGCCCGCCGTCGCGCCGCACCTCGATCGAGGCGCCGTCGGGTCCCGCGCGACGGGCCGTTTCGATGGCGGCGCGGTCGTCTCCGCGCGCCGCGAGCCGGGCCGCTTCGCGGGCCGCATCGATGCAACGCACCTGCATCGAGACCGCGGCCAGCCCACCGATACCGAGGACGGCGACCGCGATGAGTGCGGCGACCGCGAACGCCGCCTCGACCGTGACGCCGCCACGGTCATCCCCTCGTGGTGAGAGCACGCGAGATGATGCCCGTCAGTGCACTGACGATCGAATCCCCTGTGACGACCGTGTAGAGGATCGCGCCGAACGCCGCGGCGGCCACGGTGCCGATGGCGTATTCGACGGTCGACATGCCGCTCTCATCGGCGAGCAGCAGGGTCACGCGAGCTTCCCAATTGCGAAAGTTGGTCATTTTCATGGTTTTTCCTCCCCTTGTTGTGATCAGAACACCCCCGACCGGAACACGTCGCCCGCCAGGCCGGCGACCACCGGCACGATGCCGAGACAGACGAAGGCCGGCAGATAACAGAGCCCCAGCGGACCGGCGATCAGCACGTTGGCCCGCTCGGCGGCCGCGTCCGCCGCGTCACCGGCGTCGGCCCTGGCCTGCTCGGCCAGTTCGGCGACGCCCTGGGCCATCGCGGCTCCCGACGACGCCGACCGCCGCGCCAGCCGGAGCAGCGCGACGACGTGCGGGGCGGTGCCGACAGATGGCTCCGCCCAGGCCGTCGCCGGGCCGGCGCCCAGGGCCAGGAGTTCGGCTGCGCGCCGCAGCACCGTCGCCAAACCGGCCGGAGCCGACGGCACGGCCGCCGAGGCCGCGGCGCTGGTCGCCATCCCGGCCGACAGACAGGCCGCCAGCACGTCCAGGCTCGACGGCACCGCCATTGGGTCGTCCGGCACCGCGGCGGACGGCGAGGACCGGCCCGGCAGGCGGGGGCGGATTCGGTGCGTTGCCGCGCCGGGAAGCAGCAAGAGGGCGAACGCCAACAGCAAGATTCCGGTCATCGCTGCGCCCGCGCGATGATCCGGTCCGACCACAGCAGCCCGAGGCAGCACAACACCACGCCGACCGCCAGCACCACCGCACCGTCGCCCAGCAGGAAGCGCACGGGATGCGCACCGATCAACTGCCCCAAGACAATTCCGAGTACGGGCAATCCGGACAGGACGGCGGCCGTTGTTCGGGCTCCGGCCATGCCGGCCCGGATCCGCGATGAGAAACGTTCACGCGCAACCACATCACGCTCGGCGGCCCGCATCAGCGGGGCGATTGCCAGGCCGTGGTCGAGCGCCAGTTGCCAGTACACAGCGAGCCGTTGCCAATGGGCGGGCAGCGCGGACGATGCCGCGACCGCACGCAGCCCGGCCGAGACATCGGCACCCAGCCGCGCCCGCGCCGCGACCTCCCGCAATGCCGTAGCCACCGGCCCGTCCACTTCATGGGCCGCGGCCTCGAATGCCGCCACCGGATGTGCCCCGGCACGCAGTTCCCCGACCAGGATGCCGAGTGCGCCCTGCAGGGTTCGTGCTTCCATGACGCAGGCCGCCACCCGTCGCGAACGCCGCCATCGAAGCCCGGCGGTCATGGCCACCGCCGCCCCCGCCAGCGTCACCGGTATCGGCAGGACGACCAGCGCCACCACAGCAATCGCTGCCGCCGCCGACCAGAACAGCCGGGTTCCACCGCGAGACCTCAACCCCACCAATCGTTTTCGTCGCCCCAGCCGTGCCAGTCCACCCGGCCCGGGCGCGACCAGCACGGCCAACGCCAGTATCAGCGCGGGACTCACGACTGCCCCCGCATGGCCAGCAGCTCGCGCAGCGCGGGCATGCCAGGGCCGGTTCCCCGGTCGACTTGCCACGCGGTCACGGCCGTCACGGTCCCGTCCGGGGCCCGGCGCAGTGCCGCGATCTCGCTGAGTTGCCGACGCCCGTCCCGGGCACGGGCGGTGTGCAGCACCACCTGACACGCGGCCGACAGTTGCGAATGCAGCGCTGCCCGGTCCAAGCCGCCGACGGCGGCCAGCGCTTCCATGCGGGCGGGGACCTCGGCGGGGCTGTTCGCGTGCACAGTCCCGGCCCCGCCCTCGTGGCCGGTGTTGAGTGCGGCGAGCAGGTCCACGACCTCGGCACCGCGGACCTCGCCGACCACGATCCGGTCGGGGCGCATCCGCAGCGCCTGCCGAACCAGGTCGCGCACCGTCACCTCGCCGACGCCTTCGACGTTGGCGCCGCGCGCCACCAGCCGGACCAGGTGCGGATGCTGCGGAGCCAGCTCGGCGGCGTCCTCGACGCAGACGATCCGCTCGGTCGGGTCGACGGCCCCGAGAAGTGCCGACAGCATGGTGGTCTTACCGGCACCCGTGCCTCCCGAGACCAAAAAGGCCAGCCGCGCCGCGACGATGTCGGCGATCAGCGCGGCGGCAGGCGGCGCGATGGCTCCGGATCCGATGAGACCGGCGAGGTCCTGCGTAGCCGGGCGCAGGACCCGCAGCGAAAGGCAGGTGCCGGCCGCGGCGATCGGGGGCAGCACGGCGTGCAATCGCACGCTCAGGCCACCACCGACGCCACCGAGGTGGCCGTCGACCCAGGGCTGCGAGTCGTCGAGCCGGCGCCCGGCGGCGAGCGCCAGCCGCTGCGCCAGGCGCTGCACGGCGGTCTCGTCCGGAAATCGGATCATGCTGCGGCGCAACCCGTTTCCGTCGTCGACCCAGACCTCGTCGGGCGCGCTGACCAGCACATCGGTGGTGCCCGGGGCCCGCAGGAGTGGTTCCAGAATCCCGGCACCGGTCAGTTCGGTCTGCAGCAGCCGCATGCCGGCAAGCACATCGCTGTCGGCGAGCACGCCGCCCGACTCGGCGCGGATGGCCGCAGCCACCGCGTCCGGATGCAGGGCACCGCCGGCCTGCGCGGCCAGTCGTTCCCGGACGCGGTCCACCAATGACGACGTCATGCGCGATCCGCCTCCCCCGGCTGCCGGTGCAGCACCGTCAGCACCCGACGGGCAGCCATGTCCAGCGGCGACCGGCTCCGCAGACTCCGGGCGAGACCGCCGCGCTCCAGCGCACCGTCGAGGTTGCTCTCCGCACGCATGGCCGCCAGCAGCGGCAGCCCGAGGATCGTCGCCATCTCGGCCGCGCGGAGCCCGCCCGGCGCGGGACCCCTGACGACCAGGCCGACGTTCGGGTTGAGGGCCGTCACCCAGTCGGCCACACCCCGGGTCGCCGCACAGGCCCGCAGCTCTGCCGGCGCAACCACGACCACGAGATCGGCCACGGCCAGGACCGTCTCGGCCGCGACCGATGCCTGCCGCGGCACGTCGCAGATGACGGTGGTGCCGGCGCGACTCCCGGCCTCGACGACCGCGGCGAGCGCCGTCGGCCGCAACTCGACGGCGGTGCGTCCGGCCGACAGCACCACGACCCCGCGCCGGCGCGGCAGCGCATCACGCAGTGCCGGATAACTCAGCCGTCCGCCCGCTGCCGCCAGGTCCGGCCAGCGCAGGCCGGCGTCGCTCTCGGCGCCGAGGGCCAGGTCGATGCCACCGCCCCAGGCGTCGACGTCGACGAGCAGGCATTCGCGGTCCGGTTCACCCGCCGTCTGGGCCAACGCGATCGCAAACACCGACGCACCGCCGCCCCCGCGTCCGCCGATGACCGCGACCACGGCGCCGCGGCGCCCGTCGGATTCACCGGCCGCGGCATCGGACAGGACGCCGACCAGACCCGACTCCTGGCCGGGCAGGGTGATGACCTCCTGCGCACCGACCGCCATCGCGGCCTCGAACTCGGGGGTCCCCGGCGCGGCGGAGGCGATCAACAGCACTGCGGGCCGCCGGGGCATCCCGAGCTCGCGGCAGTGCTGCGCCGCCGCGACATCCAGCAGCACGGCCGCGGCGCCGACCCACGCCTTCCGGCCCGACGGCTCGGCCGCGTACACCACCCGGATGCCCGCCGCCGCGGCGATGCGCTCGATCTCGTCGCGCAGTCCGGCGTCGGCGATCAACGCCAATGCCCCGTTCGTTGCCATGTCTCCACCGTGAGCCGAGGCAGACTGCGACACCAGAGCGCGCACGCAGAATGTGGATGAATCGCAAACTGTGGACAACTTTTTTGACGGGCTCGTGAGAATGTCGTTCCGCAACTTTTCGCGTACTCGGCGCGACATTCGGCGGGCCTGCGTCGTCTCGGCTGCGCCGTGCCCGGGAAAGAAGAATCTGGCGCCGCAAAAAACGGGCCGAAGCGGCAGCGCCGCGAGAAAATCGACCACCCCTGAAAAAGGGACGACCCCCGCCAGGGGGGGAGGAGGCGGAGGTCGTCGTGGATCAGCCCCGGGGGGTCGGGCTGATGCACACCCGGAGCTAGCCGGGTAAAGCCCACTATACACACGTCAACAGGGCTCTGCGCAACTGTTGATTGTCTGTGAAAGGGGCGTGTCAGCACGTCAATCGCCGCCAAAGCCGCACCACCGGCGACCGACACGGCGACACCGCCGTCTACCCGGCACCGGTGTTCCGGAGCATATGCTGGGAGCCGTGACCGCATTCGATCCGGCCGCCCAGGCCGCGGCCGCGCCGCGTCAGGAGGCCGAGTCGAGCGCTCCGGTGCGCACCGCAGCCTTCTTCGATCTCGACAAAACGGTGATCGCCAAGTCGAGCACCCTCGCTTTTAGCAAACCTTTTTTCAACCAGGGACTGCTGAATCGGCAAGCTGTCCTCAAGTCCACTTACGCACAGTTTCTGTTCCTGATGTCAGGCGCCGACCACGATCAGATGGACCGCATGCGGTCCTATCTGACCAACATGTGCACCGGCTGGGACGTCGAACAGGTGAAGTCCATCGTCGCCGAAACGCTGCACGACATCGTCGACCCACTGGTCTTCGCCGAGGCCGCCAACCTGATCGCCGACCACAAACTGTGCGGGCGTGACGTCGTGGTGGTGTCGGCGTCCGGCGAGGAGATCGTGGCACCCATCGCCCGCGAACTCGGCGCCAATCATTCGATGGCCACGCGCATGGTGGTCGCGGACGGCAAGTACACCGGCGGCGTCGACTTCTACTGCTTCGCCGAGGGCAAGGTGCAGGCGATCGAGGACCTCGCCGCCCGCGAGGGTTACGCGCTCGAGCACTGCTACGCGTACTCCGACTCCATCACCGACCTGCCGATGCTCATGGCGGTCGGCCACCCCACGGTGGTCAATCCGGATCGCGCTCTGCGCAAAGAGGCTGTCGCCCGCGGCTGGCCGGTACTGACCTTCACTCGCCCGGTCTCGCTGCGCGACCGCCTGCCGGCGCCGTCGGGAGCCGCGGTCGCCACCACGCTGGCCGTCGGCGCCAGTGCTCTCGCGGCCGGCGCCGTGGCGTACTCACTGCTTCGCCGCCTGAACTTCTGAAAGCTACCGACGAGTTGCTGAGTCTCCCTCCGTAACAATCACAAATCGCCGGCGATTGGCCCTTGATGTGACTGCGGTCACGTAGTACAAAGGAAGCACGGAAGCCCCTAAGGCCAAGACCGGACCGGAAGAGAAGGTTCGACCTCCCGAAGTGGGCATCCCAGCACGGAATACCGGCACCCACGCGGAGCACATACCGCGACAATGGTAAAAGCGTTGTGGGCCTGCGTAATTGCGAAGAGCGAACGGCTAAGAGAATTCCTTGGGTGGAGTTGTAGCCGCAGCGCATTGCAGGGACGCCGAGGCCACCCACACAACCCGACAAGCACGCTTGGTAACCGGGGTTCCGTGCTAGCGGGCGGCGAGCCGAGTCAGATGCCCTCTGACGACGGAGCGCCGCCCGCTTTTATGTTTGCGTGTTTGCTGAAGAAGGTCAGGGATCGACCGCTACTTGCCAGACGCCTGTGCGATCGACAGCGCCTCGCGCGCCCCCGAATGCAGAGCGCGACTGCTTGAGATCAGCCAGGCCGTCAGGCCGTCAGCCGTCCCCGACGCGAAGCCCCGTGCCGTGGCACGGTATTCGCCGACCTCGCGCATCCAGTACATCTCGGGCACGCCGAGCCCATGCGGGTCGAGTCCACTGGACATCGTGATCAGCCGGGACACGGCGCGCGCCACCACACCGTCGGCCACTCCGAACGGAGCCAGGCTCAGGAGTTCGCCATGAGCGACGGCAGCGAGCACCGTCGCCGGCACCCGGCTCCCGCCACCCACGATCTCGCCGAGCAACTCCAGCCGCCGGCCCACGTCCGGGTCGTCGGTGCGGGGCCGGCCGAGCTGGTCCGCGTCCGTCAGATCCGCGGCCGCCAGTGAGTGCAGACGCGCGATCGCCTGCAACGGCGCCCGCTGCCACACCCCGACCAACGCGGTCGCGCCGCCTTCGAGGGCCTCGGCCACCCGCAGCGCGCCGGCGAGCACCGCGTCGGCACGCTCGCCTTTGGCCGGGGTCTCGCCGTCTTTACTGAAACTCAGTGATCCGTCGTCGAGTACGGATGACGCGCGGGCGGCCCGCATCGAGGCCTCGGCCGCGGTGGCGGGCCAACCGCGCAGGTTCACCTTGTGTCGGTGGGCCCGACCGAGCGCTTCACGCGCCTCGTCTCCGGCCGCGGCCACGCCGGGCAGTTCTGCCAAAGGAGCCAACGGGTCAGGTGCAGCCACGTCCGCACAGGGTAGTGCCACCAGGTGGCCACCACCAACGTCCCGGTGGCGGGCCACCACCAACGTCATTGCAACGTGCCAGTGACTACGCTCACAGCCATGACACAAGACACCGCTGTGCCACAGGCTTATCCGCCGCCTGCCGAGTTCGCCGCGCAGGCCAATGCCACTGCCGCGCTGTATCAAGAGGCCGACGCCGACCGCCTGGATTTCTGGCGCCGACAGGGCGAGCGGTTGTCTTGGGCGACCCCGTTCACCGAGGTCCTGGACTGGTCGAACGCGCCGTTCGCCAAGTGGTACGGCGACGGAAAGCTCAACGTGGCCTACAACTGCGTCGACCGCCACGTCGAAGCCGGCAACGGCGACCGCGTCGCGATCCACTGGGAAGGCGAGCCGGTCGGTGACGCCCGCGACATCACCTACGCCCAGCTCAAGGATGAGGTCAGCAAGGCCGCCAACGCCCTGACCGCCCTGGGCCTGCAGGCCGGCGACCGCGTCGCCATCTACATGCCGATGGTCCCCGAGGCCATCGTCGCGATGCTGGCCTGCGCCCGGCTCGGCGCCATGCACTCGGTCGTGTTCGCCGGCTTCTCGGCGACCGCGCTGGCCGCCCGTGTCGAAGACGCCCAAGCCAAACTCGTCATCACCACCGACGGCCAGTACCGCCGCGGCGTCGCCGCCTCGCTCAAGTCCGCCGTCGATGAGGCCGTCGCGAACCAGCCGTCCGTCGAGCACGTTCTGGTGGTCAAGCGCACCGGCATCGACGTCGACTGGACCGAGGGTCGCGACGTGTGGTGGCACGAGGCCGTCGACTCTCAGTCCACCGAACACACCCCCGAAGCGTTCGACGCCGAGCAGCCGCTGTTCCTGCTCTACACCTCCGGCACCACCGGCAAGCCCAAGGGCATCGTGCACACCAGCGGCGGATACCTGACCCAGGCCTCCTACAGCCACCACAACGTCTTCGACATCAAAGCCGACGACGTGTACTGGTGCACCGCCGACATCGGCTGGGTCACCGGGCACACTTACATCGTCTACGGGCCGCTGTCCAACGGCGTCACGCAGGTGGTCTACGAAGGCACGCCCACCTCACCGAACGAGCACCGGCACTTCGACATCATCGAAAAGTACGGCGTCACCATCTATTACACGGCCCCGACGCTGATCCGCACCTTCATGAAGCTGGGCCACCAGATCCCCGCGGCGCACAACCTGTCGAGCCTGCGGGTGCTGGGCTCGGTGGGCGAGCCCATCAACCCCGAAGCCTGGCGCTGGTACCGCGAGCACATCGGCGCCGGCCAGACCCCCATCGTCGACACCTGGTGGCAGACCGAGACCGGCGCCATCATGATCTCCCCGCTGCCCGGTGTCACCGCCGCCAAACCCGGCTCGGCCATGACCCCGCTGCCCGGCATCAGCGCCAAGATCGTCGACGACGACGGCAACGAACTGGTCCCCGGCGCCGACGAAGCCGAACACGTCACCGGCTACCTGGTCCTCGACAAGCCCTGGCCGTCGATGCTGCGCGGCATCTGGGGCGACGACGAACGTTTCAAGGACACCTACTGGTCCCGCTTCGCTGAGCAGGGCTGGTACTTCGCCGGTGACGGCGCCCGCTACGACGCCGACGGCAACATCTGGGTCCTGGGCCGCATCGATGACGTCATGAACATCTCCGGCCACCGCATCTCCACCGCCGAGGTCGAATCCGCCCTCGTCGGGCACTCCGGCGTCGCCGAGGCCGCCGTCGTCGGTGCCACCGACGCGACCACCGGCCAGGCAATCTGCGCGTTCGTCATCCTCAAAGAATCCGCCCACGGCGGACCGGAGAACATGATCGAGGAACTGCGCGCACAGGTGGCCCGGGAAATCTCACCCATCGCCAAACCACGCGAGATCCACGTCGTCCCCGAGCTGCCCAAGACCCGCAGCGGCAAGATCATGCGCCGCCTGCTGCGCGACGTCGCCGAAGGCCGCGACCTCGGCGACACCTCAACCCTCGTCGACCCCAGCGTGTTCGAAGCCATCCGCGCCAGCAAGTAGGCCCGGAACGCGAAGAGCCCCCAACATCACGTTGGGGGCTCTTTCGCGCGCTCAGGCGATCGGCACGTACCCCGCGCCGGGCCGGCTCTTGGCATCGAGATCGGCGATCACCGCGTTGATCGACACCGTCACGGCCGGGGTGTGCAGTGGCACGTACTTGACGACGCACGTCGGCAGATCATCACTGAATGCCCCGTGGATCATGCCGACCAGCTTGTTGTTCACGGTCACCGGCGCACCCGAGTCGCCCGGCTGCCCACACACCTGGTCCACGATGGTCCCCGGGTCCTGTCCCGGGCCCCAGGTGACACCACAGGTGTAGCCGGTGGTGCGGCCCAGCTTGCACGCCACCTGACCGAAAGCCGGATCCGGACCGATGCCGTCGATCTGGAAACCGTTGACATTGTTCAGGGGCTGCACCTTGGCCGGATCGAATTCGATGACGGCGTAGTCCAGGGGCTGGCTGCCGGCCACCATGACGCCCAGGGGGCCGCGGTTCTCGGCGCCTTCGGCCGACACCTCGTGGCCGGGACCACCGCAGTGCGCCGACGTGAAGCCGACCAGCTTGCCGCGGTTGTCATGCCCGATCGTCGTCAGGGTGCAGAAGGTGTCGCCGTCCACGACGATGCCCGAACCGCCGCCCAGCGGCACCGGTGCGTCCGCGTGTGCCGGCACCCCGACCGACGTGCCGAGCAGAGCAATGGCCAGGCCAGACATCGAAGCAATCAGGGGTGCCGAACGCATCGGGGCAGTGTATCGCTGGGCCGGATCGTTAAGCGGCGTCCCACGTGGCAACATATGCCAGGACTACACCGACGCCGGGAGGACGTGTTCGTGAGCAATGGCGATCGCAAGAATGGCCCAGTTCCAGCCACGGTGACCTCGATCCCGCTGGTGGATCCGCATGCGCCCAAGGCTGATCCGTCGATCGGCGACCTGGTCAAGGAAGCCACCTCGCAGATGTCGACGCTGGTGCGCGCCGAGGTCGAGCTGGCGCGCGCCGAGATCACCGCGGACGTGAAGAAGGGCCTGACCGGCAGCGTCCTGTTCATCGCCGCCCTGGTCGTGCTGTTCTACTCCACATTCTTCTTCTTCTTCTTCCTCGGTTCGCTGCTGGAGCTGTGGCTGCCGAGCTGGGCGTCGTACCTGATCGTCTTCTCGTTGATGGTGCTGACGACCGGCGCGCTGGCGTTCCTGGGCTTCCTCAAGGTCCGCAAGATTCGCGGCCCGCGGGACACCATCGCCACGGTCAAGGAGGCCAAGGTGGCGCTGACGCCTGGGCACGACAAGCCCTCGAGTCAGATCACCGCCCGCTCTGCGTCTAGCGACACCTCAGGCTGGTAGTGCCGCCACCTGATCCGTCGGTCGTCCGGATCGACGGTCCGTGGCGACACCTTCAGGTGCACGCGAACGGGATTCGCTTCCACGTCGTGGAGAGCGAGGGCTCGGAGCCCGACGATCGGAACGCGGACGGCTCCTCCAACGCCGAGCGCCCGCTGGTGATCCTGCTGCACGGGTTCGCCTCGTTCTGGTATTCGTGGCGGCACCAGCTGCGCGACCTGCGCGGCGCCCGCGTGGTCGCGGTCGATCTGCGCGGCTACGGCGGCAGCGACAAACCACCGACCGGCTACGACGGCTGGACGCTGGCCGGTGACACCGCCGGTCTCGTGCGCGCTCTGGGACACCACTCCGCCGTGCTGGTGGGGCACGCCGACGGCGGCCTGGTCTGCTGGGCCACCGCCATGCTGCATCCGCGGGCGGTGCGGGGTATCGCGCTGGTCAGCTCACCGCACCCGGTGGCCCTGCGGGCCTCGACGCTGACCGATCGGGACCAGCGGGCCGCCCTGTTGCCGGCGATGCTGCGCAATCAGGTGCCGTGGTGGCCCGAACGTGTCCTGACCCGGCGGGGCGGTGCCGCCGTCGAGCAGCTGGTCCGTAGCCGTGCCGGCACCGCCTGGCCGGCTTCGGCGGATTTCGCCCAGTCGGTGGCGCACCTGCGCACGGCGATCCAGATCCCGTCGGCGGCGCACTCGGCGCTCGAATACCAGCGGTGGGCGGCACGCAGTCAGGTCCGCGGCGAAGGCCGGCGCTTCATGCGGGCGATGAAGCAGCGCACCACCGTGCCGATCCTGCACCTGCACGGCACGGCCGATCCCTACGTGCTCGACGACCCGGT
This sequence comes from Mycobacterium sp. HM-7, assembly GCF_053852335.1. Taxonomy (NCBI): domain Bacteria; kingdom Bacillati; phylum Actinomycetota; class Actinomycetes; order Mycobacteriales; family Mycobacteriaceae; genus Mycobacterium; species Mycobacterium sp. HM-7. The sequence continues at coordinate 5,520,487 of NZ_CM132657.1, forward strand.
TCGCCGGACCCAGCGCTACGCCCCGCAGACGCGTTTCGTATCCGTCACCGGCGCAGGCCATTTCGCGCACGAGGAGCAGCCGTCGACCGTCACCTCGGAACTGTCGACGTTCCTGCACCAGCTATCCGGCTGAGATGCACTTTCCGGTCGGCACCGCGTCCTGATTGTCGACCTTGGCCATCTGCTTGGCCACCTCGTCGGCGGTGAGGACGAAGCCGGTGTCGGCGTCGTCGACCGCGGCGCCGAACACGACACCGAGGACCTTGCCGCTGCCGTCGATCAATGGCCCGCCCGAATTACCTTGGCGGACATTGCCTCTGATCGTGTAGACCTCACGTGTGACGGTCGTGGAGTGGTAGATGTCCGGGCCGTTGAGCTTGATGACCTCGCGGATGCGGGCCGGGGTCGCGGCGAACTCACCGCCACCCGGGTAACCCATGACCACTGCGCCGGTGCCGGTCTGGGCCTCCTGCATATCGAACTTCAGCGGTGCCGCGGGCAGGTCCGGTGCGTCGAGAATCGAGATGTCGGCCTCGGGGTCGTAGGAGACGACCTTGGCGTCGTAGCTCTTGTCGTCGACCTGGACGGTGACGCTGTTGGAGCCGGCCACCACGTGCGCGTTGGACATCACCCGGCCGGGCGCCACCACGAAGCCGGTGCCCTCGAGCACCTTCTGGCAGCTCTGCGCGACGCCGCGGATCTTGACGACGCTGCCCTTGGCCGCGGCCACCGCCGGGTCGGCCACGAGCGTGGGGTCAGGCGCCGAGACGCTGACGATCGGGGTCCGGCCGAACGGCTGCAGCACCGACGGCAGGCCCGAGGTGTTGAGCAGCGCCGACAGCCGCGTGGGCACCCGCTTCAGCCAGGCCGGCGCGAGGTCGTTGACCTCGGAGAGCACCCGCGAGCCGTTCACCGCCGCAGCCAGGTTCGGCTGGTCGGACGACGTCAACGGAGTGGCCAGCAGCCAGGCGGCGACCAGGACCGCGACCAGTTGCAGCGCCATGCCGACGACCGAGTCGAACCCGCGCACCACCTCGTTGCGCATGGCGCCGCGGACGGCGCGGCCCAGCACCACACCGGCGATCTCGCCGACCACGACCAGGCCCAGGATCAGAAACAGGGCGATGAACAGCTTGCTGCGGGCGCCGTCGACATGGGCCACCACGTGCGGCGCGAGCAGCACACCGGCAACCGCGCCGAGTACGACACCGAGAAAAGACAGCAGCGAGCCCAACGCCCCCGACCGCCAGCCGGAGACGGCAGCGACGAAGGCGACGGACAGAACGGCCAGATCCAGCCATTGTGAAGGTGTCATGGTTGATCCACACGGTAGCTGCTGGACCCGCCCAGCAGCGCCATTGCCGCGTCCAGTTCCTCGATGACGTCGGCGTTCCATGGCTCGGCCCACCCTGCGACGTCGAGCATCGCGGAGATCACCTGCGCCGTGAAGCCCCACACCAGCATCTGGTTGAGCAGAAATGCCGGGCCGGCGAACCGCCGGGTGTTCTCCTTGCGATACACCATCAGCCGGTTCTCCGGATTGACGAAGGCGCGCACCGGAACCCGCGCGGCGATCGCCGTCTCCGCCGGGTCGACCGCGAGGACCGGGCCGGGATCGGGCGAGTACGCGAGTACCGGGACCACGTGAAAACCCGAGGGCGGGATGAACATTCGGTCCAAGGTCGCCAGGACGTGCAGTCGGGAGACGTCGAGGCCGGTTTCCTCGGTCGCCTCTCGCAGCGCGGTCCCGATGGGACCGTCGTCCTCCGGATCGGACGCGCCTCCCGGAAACGCCGCCTGGCCGGCGTGGTGCCGCAGTGTCGACGCGCGGACGGTGACCAGCAGGTCGGCGTCGGGCGGCAGCGCACCGGCCGGAGCGTCGGGCGCCCCGGAGAACAACACCAGGACGGCGGCGTCGCGCTTGGTTCCGGTCAACGTCGCGGTCGCACCGGCGGCGGTGATGGCCGCCAGCACGCTGGCCGGCACCCGGCGGCGGTAGGCCTGCGGCAGGTCCGGCGCGTTGTCGACCAGTGGGCGCAGCCAGGCCGGGGCGGCCTGCGGGTTCAGCACGTTCACCCCGACACTCCTAACTGTGGGTTCACCGCCGCGACGACCTCATCGACACTGGTGAACGGCCGGGGCAGGACCTGCGCCACGCTACCGTCCGGGCGCAGCAGGACGGTCGCAGGCATGACGTTCGGCACACGCAGCGCCGCCGCGATCAGCCGCCGGCCGTCCTGCAGCATCGGCAGCTTGACGCCCAGGTCGGCCAGGCGCAGCAGCCCGGCGGTCTCGTTCTCGTCCTGGTGGACCGTCAGCACCGTCACCTTGGTACCCATGCGGCGCTGGTACTCGGCCAGCGCGGGCAGTTCGTCCGCGCAGGGGCCGCACCAGTAGGCCCACAGGTTCAGCACGACGGCTCGGCCGGCGACGGCCTTCGCGACGTCGACGGGCACGCCGTCGCCCGCGCAGTCGACCGTGATGCCCTGCAGGGCTTGCGGGCCCGGCTGGCCCTGCGGCGTGGGACAGGGCGGCAGGGCCGCCTTGGCCCGGGGCCCGGCCAGGGCCGCCGGGGTGTCGGCATCGCGATGTGCCCGGGCGACAGTCTGCCGGCCCGCCGGCCCGGACGCGGTCCGGTCGTCACCGAGTTGTCGCCACAGCGCGACGCCCAGTACCACGAAGACTGCCAGCACCACCACGGTCCAGCGGGCAGACCGACTCACTCGGTGATCCCGGCCAGGGCCAGCAGGTGTTCGGTTTCCGGCCCCTTGACCAGCGCCGCGGCGGTCGCCAGGTCCGTGGGTCCGGTGCCGTAGGACGGGCAGTCCCGGGCCAGCACGCACACGCCGCAGGCCGGCGTGCGGGCGTGGCAGACCCGGCGCCCGTGGAAGATCACGCGGTGCGACAGCAGGGTCCACTCCTTGCGCGGGATCAGCTCACCGACCGCGTGTTCCACCTTGACCGGGTCTTCCTCGGCGGTCCAGCGCCAGCGTCGCACGAGCCGGCCGAAGTGGGTGTCCACCGTGATGCCCGGGACGTCGAAGGCGTTGCCCAGGATGACGTTCGCGGTCTTGCGCCCGACTCCGGGCAGGGTGACCAGTTCCTCCAGGGTGTCGGGCACCTCGCCGTCGAAGCGGGCCACCAGTTCCTGCCCCAGCCCGATGATCGAGGTGGCCTTGTTGCGGTAGAAGCCGGTGGGCCGGATCAGCTCCTCGAGTTCGGTCCGGTGGGCCTGCGCGTAGTCCAGCGCGGTCGGGTATTTGGCGAACAGCGCCGGCGTGGTGAGGTTCACCCTCTTATCCGTGCACTGCGCCGACAGGATCGTGGCCACCGCCAGCTCGAGCGGATTGGTGAAATCCAGCTCGCAGTAGACATGCGGGAACGCTTGCGCCAGTTCACGATTCATTCGCCGGGCGCGACGCACCAGACCCAGGTGGGTTTCGCGGTCGTATTTTGCGGTGGATCGTCGCGCAGGCACGCCGGTAAGCGTACTGAGAGAAGTCGGTAAGGATACTTTGACCGGCGTCGTTTCGTGATCACCCTGAGACATTCGGCGTGTTTACTTCTGCGTGTGTCCTGGTTGCTCGTAGTGTGCATTCCCGGGTTGCTGATGCTGGCAACCTTCGGGTTGAGCCGCCTCGAAGCCATGCTCGATACGTCCAAGGAGACGTACACCGCGGCCGACGTCAAAGCCTTCGTCGACAAGGTGAAGACGGCGTGGTCGCAACAGGCGGCAGCCGCGGACACATTGCCGCACCGATCGGCGCCCCGATTCGAAGAACCCCGCGCGCTGTCGGCCCCGTCGCCGACGCGGGACAACCCGCTCGGAGCCTTCGGTGAACCCGAATTACCCAGCCGTGCGTACGCCCACTATGCGGGCAATCCGCAATTTCGCGAGACTCGCCAGGCAAATCGTGTGTAGCGTGGCTGGTTGCGAAACGGCTTACCACTAGACTGACTTTGTTAACCAGTTCACTGGCTAGCTTGCGCGCGTTTTTTATCACTCACCAGCCTTAGGGAGCAACGTGGACGAGATCCTGGCGAGGGCCGGAATCTTCCAGGGTGTCGAGCCCACCGCGGTATCCGCACTGACCAAACAGCTGCAGCCGGTCGACTTCCCCCGCGGACACACGGTGTTCGCCGAGGGCGAGCCCGGCGACCGCCTTTACATCATCATCTCCGGCAAGGTGAAGATCGGCCGCCGGTCACCGGACGGCCGTGAGAACCTGCTGACGATCATGGGCCCGTCGGACATGTTCGGTGAGCTGTCGATCTTCGACCCGGGTCCCCGGACGTCGAGCGCCATCACCATCACCGAGGTGCGCGCGGTCTCGATGGACCGTGAAGCGCTGCGCGCATGGATCGCGGACCGCCCGGAGATCGCCGAGCAGCTGCTGCGCGTGCTCGCCCGCCGGTTGCGCCGCACCAACAACAACCTGGCCGACCTGATCTTCACCGACGTGCCCGGGCGCGTGGCCAAGCAGCTGCTGCAGCTGGCCCAGCGCTTCGGCACGCAGGAGGGCGGCGCCCTGCGCGTCACCCACGACCTGACCCAGGAAGAGATCGCCCAGCTGGTCGGCGCCTCCCGCGAAACCGTGAACAAGGCACTCGCCGACTTCGCGCACCGCGGCTGGATCCGGCTCGAGGGCAAGAGTGTGCTGATCTCCGACTCGGAGCGGCTGGCGCGCCGCGCGAGGTAGTACGTCACGCGAACTGGGGCACCTCCCGCTTGCCGGAGGTGCCCCGTTCGTGTCTAAGCAGTCCGCAGGTAATCCAGCTGCGCCTGCACCGATTTCTCGGCGGCGTCCCACAGTTTCTGGTCAACGTCGGTGTAGACGTGTTCGACGACCTGCCGCGCCGAGGCCTCGTCCCCGAGCACCTTCAACGCGCTACGCACCTGATCCAGCCGCTCCTCGCGGTGGGCGAGGTACATGGTCGTCACCTCGGCCAGGTCGGCCAGGTCGGGACCGTGCCCAGGGAGAACGGTCCGCGGCCCGAGACCCTGCAGCCGCCGTAGCGATTCCAGGTAGTCGCGCAGACTGCCGTCCTCGTTGTCGATGACGGTGGTGCCGCGGCCCAACACCGTGTCGGCGGTCAGCACTGAACTCTTCCCGTCGCTGCGCTCGCCCTTGACGTCGTCGACGACGAACGACAGGGAATCAGCGGTATGCCCCGGCGTCGCCATGACCTTGATCCGCAGGCCCGCGGCGTCGATCACCTCGCCGTCGGTGAGCGGCCCGCCCAGGCCTCGCAGAAACCCGCTGCCGACCGACCGCACGACCGCCCCGGTCATGCCGACCAGCTTGTCGATGCCGCCCGTGTGGTCGTCGTGCTTGTGACTGATCAGCACCAGCGGGATCTTGCCCAGCGCCGCAATCCGTTCGAGGTGCGCATCGTCGTCCGGCCCCGGGTCGACGATGACCATCTCGTCGCTACCGGGCCCGCGCAGCACCCAGGTGTTGGTGCCGTCGAGCGTCATGATCCCGGGGTTGTCGCACAGCAGGACCGAGGCCGATTGGGTCACCGGCCGCAGCACGCCGTACGCGGGATGGGTCATGCGACCTCGACGATCAACTCCACCTCGACGGGAGCATTCAACGGCAACTCGGAGACGCCGACCGCCGAGCGGGCGTGCGCGCCGGCCGGGCCGAACACCTCGCCAAGCAATTCGGACGTCCCGTTGATCACCGCGGGCTGCCCGTTGAAACCGGGCGCCGAGGCGACGAAGCCGACGACCTTGACGATTCGCACCACCGAGTCGATGCCGACCAGCGCGTGCACTGCGGCCAGCGCGTTGAGGCCGCAGATCCGGGCCAGTGCCTTGCCGTCATCGGCACTGACGTCAGCGCCGACCTTGCCCTCGGCCGGCAGCTTGCCGCCCTGCATGGGCAGCTGTCCTGAGGTGTAGACGAGGTTTCCGGTGCGAACCGCGGGGACGTAAGCAGCAAGGGGCGCAACGACTTCCGGCAATTCGATGCCCAGTTCGGCGAGCCGCTCCGAAACGCTCACTTCGGCCGCTTCAGGTACGCGACGTGCTGCTCACCGCTCGGGTTGGCCAGTACCGAAACCAGCTCCCACCCGTCCTGGCCCCACTGGTCCAGGATCTGCTTGGTGGCGTGGATCAGCAACGGGACGGTGGCGTACTCCCACCGGGTCGGTTCGCTCATGCCGCCGAGCTTATCGGCAGCGGGGTACCGCATGGTTAACATGCTGGGGTGACCTCCGAATCGACGGGCCAAACCCACACCGGTTGGCCCGCACGCCTGGACCAGGCGCGCCTCCATTTCGTCACCGGCAAGGGCGGTACCGGCAAAACGACGGTCGCCGCGGCGCTGGCACTGGCGCTGGCCGCCCGCGGCCGCAGCGTGTTGCTGGTCGAGGTCGAGGGACGCCAGGGCATCGCCCAGCTCTTCGACGTGCCGCCGCTGCCGTACGGGGAGCAGAAGATCGCCACCGCGGAGGGCGGCGGGCTGGTCAACGCGCTGGCCATCGACACCGAGGCCGCGTTCCTGGAATACCTGGACATGTTCTACAACCTCGGCATCGCCGGCCGCGCCATGAAGCGCATCGGCGCCGTCGAGTTCGCCACCACGATCGCTCCCGGCCTCCGTGACGTCCTGCTCACCGGCAAGATCAAAGAGGTCGTGGTCCGCAACGGCAAGAGCGCCAAGGAGCTCAAGGGCCAGCGGCCCTATGACGCCGTCGTGGTCGACGCCCCGCCGACGGGCCGCATCTCCCGCTTCCTCGACGTCACCAAGGCCGTCTCGGATCTGGCCAAGGGCGGCCCGGTGCATTCCCAGGCCGACGGCGTCGTGAAACTGCTGCACTCGGAGCTCACCGCCATCCACCTGGTCACGCTGCTGGAGGCGCTGCCGGTGCAGGAGACCCTGGAGGCCATCGAGGAACTGCGGGAGCTGGAACTGCCGATCGGCAGTGTCATCGTCAATCGCAACATCCCGGCATACCTGTCGCAGGATGATCTGGCAAAGGCCGCCGAGGGCGTCGTCGACGCCGACGCGGTGCGCGCCGGACTGACCGACGCCGGAATCACGTTGTCCGACACCGACTTCGCCGGACTGCTCACCGAGACCATCCAGCACGCGACGCGCATGATGGCGCGCGCCGAGAGCGCCGAGGCGCTCGACGCCCTCGAAGTGCCTCGCCTCGAACTGCCCGCCCTCCCCGATGGGGTCGACCTGGGCAGCCTGTACGAACTCGCCGAAGCACTCGAGCAGCAAGGGGTTGGCACCAAATGAGCGGCAAGCCAGGCCATGAACTGTTGAAGCTGGACATGCACGCGATCCTGTCGGACAAGGCGAACCGCGTCGTGGTGTGCTGCGGCGCGGGCGGGGTCGGCAAGACCACCACGGCCGCCGCGATGGCGCTGCGGGCCGCCGAGTACGGCCGCACCGTCGTGGTGCTGACCATCGACCCGGCCAAGCGCCTGGCGCAGGCCCTCGGCATCAAAGATCTCGGCAACACCCCGCAGCGCGTGCCGCTGGCGCCTGAGGTGCCCGGCCAGCTGTTCGCGATGATGCTCGACATGCGCCGCACCTTCGACGAGATGGTGGTGCAGTACTCGGGCGAAGACCGCGCAGACTCGATCTTGGAGAACCAGTTCTACCAAACCGTCGCGACGTCGCTGTCGGGCACGCAGGAGTACATGGCGATGGAGAAACTCGGCCAGCTGCTGGCCGAGGACAAGTGGGATCTGGTCGTCGTCGACACCCCGCCGTCGCGCAACGCTCTGGACTTCCTGGACGCCCCGAAGCGCCTGGGCAACTTCATGGACAGCCGCCTGTGGAAGCTGCTGCTGGGACCGGGTCGCGGCATCGGCCGGCTGGTCACCGGGGCCATGGGTCTGGCGATGAAGGCGCTGTCCACCGTGCTGGGTTCGCAGATGCTCTCCGACGCGGCCAGTTTCGTGCAGTCGCTGGACTCGACGTTCGGCGGTTTCCGGGAGAAGGCCGACCGCACCTACGAACTGCTCAAGCGCCCCGGTACTCGGTTCGTCGTGGTCTCGGCCGCTGAGCCCGACGCGCTGCGCGAGGCGTCGTTCTTCGTCGACCGGTTGTCGCAGGAACAGATGCCGCTGGCCGGCCTGATCCTCAACCGCACCCACCCGATGTTGTGCGACCTGACCGCCGATGCGGCCGACGAGGCCGCGGCCAAGTTGGAGCAGTCGGGCCAGGACACCGATGCGCTGGCCGCGGCGACGCTGCGGATCCATGCGAACCGCACCGTCATCTCCAAGCGTGAGGTGCGGCTGCTGTCACGGTTCACCGGGGCCAACCCGCACGTGGCGCTGGTGGGCGTGCCGTCACTGCCGTTCGAGGTGTCCGACCTCGAGGCGCTGCGGGCGATCGCCGATCAGATCACCGGGGACATCGTCAAGGCGTAAGCCCCGGCGTCGGTCAGCTTTCGGCGCGTTCGACCGAGATTCCGGTGAGGCACTGCTCTTTCTCCCGGATTCCGAAGTTGAGGGTGCCCCAGCCGTAGCTGACGCTCCAGACGAACTCTTCGTAGGCAGAGTGGCCGGTGGGTGCGTGCGTCTGCTCCGCGGACGGATACCGGGCGCGAACCATGTCCGCGGTGATGCACGGAGTCGGGACGACGTCGACGGACGCGAACAGCCACCGCCCGTCGTTGATCGCGATCACCGACGACGACACCTGCAAGGTCGGGCTCAACCGCACCGGACCGCCGTTGAGCCGCACCGGATTCACCTTGTCGGGCTGTAGTTCAGTGCCCAGCAGCTCTGAGAACTTGTCCGCGGTGAGCGGAGTTCGGGCCACCAATTGCTCCGCCAGTTGCCAGACGTCCCCGGGTTTCGGCGGTGCCGCCGGTACTCCTTGGATCGACTGCGAGCATGCCGTACCGAGCAGGACGCCGCCGACCACAACTGCGCACGTTCTCAGCAGCGGCAGTCCGCAGAAAGCTGCGGTGATGCGTTGCGCCAGAAGGAAATTAGACCGCGTTGCGGTGCTTGCGCTGGGTCGCGAAGAACTCCGCCCAGGACACCACCTCGGGGTGCTGCTTGAGGAGGGCGCGGCGCTGACGCTCGGTCATGCCGCCCCACACGCCGAACTCGACGCGGTTGTCGAGGGCGTCGGCGCCGCACTCGACGATCACCGGGCAATGCCGGCAGATGACTGCGGCTTTGCGCTGTGCGGCCCCGCGGACGAACAGCTCATCCGGGTCGGCCTGTCTGCATCGGGCTTGGGAGACCCAGGCGATTCTGGCTTCAGCTTCAGGTTGGACCACACCCTGCATCGCGCCGTTTCCGGCCTGGGGAGCGATTGTCGCGCGAACTACTGGCTGTGTACCTGCCACCAGCGATCCCTTCGTCACACCGTCTCCCGACGGCCGAGTCCTCCCGAGTAGGTCGCTGATGCGATCTACGCCACATTGCGGCTAGTAGTGTTACCTAGATCGCATTGTGTGTTCAAGTTAGGTGGTCAGGGGCCTATTGCGCAATGGGTCTGGGGCCGCTTTTTTGGGACGTGTGTCCAAACGTTAATTTTTGCCCGTGTCGCAGCCCCCTAGATGCCCTAAGGACGTGGTAATCGACCAGCACTCAGCTGCTGGCCATGGCGGTCGCTAGGCTGTACCCCATGTCCGAGCGACCGCAGAATCGTCCGCCGACCGCGGTCACCGTCATCAAGATGACTTGGTGCGTTCTGCTCGCCAGCGTGGTCCTCGCCGCGATGATGTTCCCGCTCATCGGGGGTGTCGGCCTGATGTCCAACCGGGCATCCGACGTCGTGGCCAACGGTTCGGCCCAACTGGTCGAAGGCGACGCACCCGCCGTGTCCACCATGGTGGACGCCAAAGGCAACCCCATCGCCTGGCTGTATTCGCAGCGCCGCTTCGAGGTTCCGAGTGATCAGATCGCCAACACCATGAAGTTGGCCATCGTCTCGATCGAGGACAAACGGTTTGCCGAGCACAACGGAGTTGACTGGAAGGGCACCCTGACGGGCCTGTCCGGCTACATGTCCGGTGCGGCCGATACGCGCGGTGGCTCCACCATCGAGCAGCAGTACGTCAAGAACTATCAACTGCTCGTGGTGTCCCAGACCGACGCCGAACGGCGGGCCGCCATCGAGACCACCCCGGCGCGCAAGCTCCGCGAAATCCGGATGGCGCTGACGCTCGACAAGACGTTCACCAAGTCCGAAATCCTGACGCGCTACCTGAACCTGGTGTCGTTCGGCAACGGCGCGTTCGGCATCCAGGACGCCGCCCAGACGTACTTCGGCGTCAACGCCAATCAGCTGAACTGGCAGCAGGCCGCACTGCTCGCCGGCATGGTGCAGTCGACCAGCGGACTGGATCCGTACGTCAACCCGGACGGCGCCCTGGCACGTCGAAACCTGGTGCTGGACACCATGATCCAGAACGTCCCTCAGGAAGCCGAGGCCCTCCGCGCCGCCAAGGCCGAGCCGCTCGGCATCCTGCCGCAGCCCAACCAGCTGCCCCGCGGCTGCATCGCCGCCGGTGACCGCGCCTTCTTCTGCGATTACGTGCTCGACTATCTGTCCAAGGCCGGTATCAGCAAGGACCAGGTTGCCAAGGGCGGCTATCTGATCCGCACCACGATCGACCCCGACATCCAGAACTCCGTCAAATCCTCGATCGACGGCATCGCCTCCCCCTCCATCGACGGCATCGCCAGCGTCATGAGCGTCATCCGTCCCGGCAAGGACAACCACCAGGTCGTGGCGATGGCCAGCAACCGGACTTACGGCCTGAACACCTCGGCCGGGGAAACCATGCAGCCGCAACCGTTTTCGTTGGTCGGTGACGGCGCCGGGTCGATCTTCAAGCTGTTCACCACCGCGGCCGCCCTGGACATGGGCATGGGCATCAATGCGCAGCTGGACGTGCCGGGACGGTTCGAGGCCAAGGGCCTGGGCAGCGGTGGCGCCAAGGGCTGCCCGAAGGACAAGTGGTGCGTCGAGAACGACGGCCGCTACCGGGGCAGCCTGAACGTCACCGAAGCGCTGGCGACGTCGCCGAACACGGCTTTCGCCAAGCTGATCTCGCAGATCGGCGTCGCCCGCGCTGTCGACATGGCGGTGAAGCTGGGTCTGCGCTCCTACGCCGACCCGGGCACCGCCCGACCGTACGACCCGAACAGCAACGAGAGCCTGTCCGACTTCATCAAGCGGCAGAACATCGGCTCGTTCACCCTGGGCCCGTTCGAGGTCAACGCGCTCGAACTGTCGAATGTCGCCGCCACGCTGGCCTCGGGCGGTACGTGGTGCCCGCCGAACCCGGTGGACAAGGTGTTCGACCGGCACGGCAACGAGGTGTCGGTGACAACGCAGACCTGTGAGCAGGCGGTCCCCGAGGGCCTGGCCAACACCCTGGCCAACGCGATGAACAAGGACGCCGTCAGCGGCACCGGCGCCGGCGCCGCGCAGTCGGTGGGCTGGACTTTCCCGGTATCGGGCAAGACCGGGACCACCGAGGCCCACCGGTCGTCGGCGTTCCTCGGCTTCACCAGCGCCTACGCCGCCGCCAACTACATCTACGACGACTCGACCACGCCGTCGGACCTGTGCTCGTTCCCGCTGCGCCAGTGCGGCCGAGGTGACCTCTACGGCGGCCACGAGCCGGCCCGCACCTGGTTCACCGCGATGAAGCAGTTCACCCCGCCCAATGTGGTGATGCCGCCGACCGACCCGCGCTACGTGGACGGTGGACCGGGTTCGAGGGTGCCGAGCGTCGCGGGCATGGACATCGATCTGGCACAGACCCGAGTGAAGGAAGCCGGCTTCCAACTGGCCCCGCAGCCGTCGTGGGTCAACAGCACCGCACCGTCGGGCCAGGTGGTCGGTACCTCCCCGTCGGGCCAGACCATCCCCGGCTCGATCGTCACGATCCAGGTCAGCAACGGCATCGCGCCGCCGCCACCGCCGCCACCGCCGGTGGGGATTCCGGGGCTCGACGGGTTGCCGCCGGTGCAGATCGGGTCGACGGTTGTGGAGATCCCTGGCCTGCCGCCGATCACCGTGCCGGTCCTCGGCCCCCCGCCCCCATAGGCCGGGCCGAAACCTCAGAACGACCTAAGCCAACCCTGTGGGCTTTCTAACGATGACCAGCGACAACGGGTCAACTGCGGCACTGAGCAAGTAGGCTGCCTGCATGTCTGCGATCGTCCGCAATGCTGCCGTCACCGTCGCCGGATCACTGGCTGCAGGCCTCGCCTACGCGTCGCTCATCGAGCGCAACGCGTTCGTGGTCCGCGAGGTCACCATGCCGGTGCTGACGCCCGGTTCGTCGCCGCTGCGGGTGCTGCATCTGAGTGATCTGCACATGATGCCGGCACAGCGTCGCAAGCAGGCGTGGCTGCGCGAGCTGGCCCGCTGGGAGCCGGATCTGGTGGTCAACACCGGCGACAACCTCTCGCACCCGAAGTCGGTGCCGGCCGTGGTGCAGGCGATGGGTGATCTGCTGGCGGTGCCCGGTGTGTTCGTGTTCGGCAGCAACGACTACTTCGCGCCGAAGCCGAAGAACCCCGCCAACTACCTGTTGAACAAGCACAAGCGGATCACGGGTCGACCGCTGCCGTGGCAGGACCTGCGCGCGGCCTTCACCGAGCGCGGCTGGCTCGACATGACCCACACCCGGCGCGAGATCGAGGTCAACGGGCAGCTCATCGCCGTGGCCGGCGTCGACGATCCGCATCTGGACCGCGACCGCTACGACACCATCGCCGGACGGCCCAACCCCGCGGCGAACCTGTCGCTGGGCGTCGCCCACGCGCCGTACACGCGCGTCCTGGACCGGTTCGCCGACGACGGCTACCAGTTGGTGCTGGCCGGACACACGCACGGCGGGCAGCTGTGCGTGCCGTTCTATGGCGCGCTGGTGACCAACTGCGACATCGACACCTCTCGGGTGAAAGGCCCGTCCCGCTGGGGCGCGCACACGCAGCTGCACGTGTCCGCCGGTCTGGGCACCTCGCCGTACACGCCGGTGCGCTTCTGCTGCCGGCCCGAGGTGACGATGCTGACGCTGGTAGCCGCACCCACCGGCGGCGGGCACGCCGGTATCGGCGCCGATATGACGCAGCCGGCCGTCTCGGCACGGTGACCTCACCGGTGGCGGCGCGCAGCGTCGACCGGGGCTGGGTGGACAACGCTGTCCGCCTGATCGAGGCCGACGCGCGGCGTAGTGCCGACACCCATCTCCTGCGTTATCCGTTGCCCGCCGAGTGGAGCGCGGATGTCGACGTCCAGCTGTATCTGAAGGACGAGAGCACGCACATCACCGGCAGCCTCAAGCACCGGCTGGCCCGGTCGCTGTTCCTGTACGGACTGTGCAACGGCTGGATCGGTCCGCAGACGACGGTCATCGAGGCGTCGTCCGGTTCGACGGCAGTGTCCGAAGCGTATTTCGCGGCGCTGCTCGGATTGCCCTTCATCGCGGTGATGACGGCGTCGACGAGTCCGTCGAAGATCGTCCTGATCGAATCACAAGGCGGCCGTTGCCATTTCGTGGAGCAGTCGTCTCAGGTGTACGACGAGGCGGAGCGGCTGGCGCGCGAAACCGGCGGCCATTACCTGGATCAGTTCACCAACGCCGAGCGGGCTACCGACTGGCGGGGCAACAACAACATCGCGGAGTCGATCTTCTCGCAGCTGCGCGACGAGGCGCATCCGATTCCGGAGTGGATCGTGGTCGGTGCGGGCACGGGCGGCACCAGCGCCACGATCGGGCGGTTCCTGCGCTACCGCCGTCACGCCACCCGGCTCTGCGTGGTGGACCCGGAGAACTCGGCGTTCTACCCGTCGTGGGCCCAGGGCGACCGGGAGGTGTTCACCGGAGCGTCGTCGCGCATCGAGGGCATCGGCCGGCCGCGCGTGGAGCCGTCGTTCCTGCCCGGCGTGGTGGACGCCATGGTGTGCGTACCGGACGCGGCCTCAGTGGCCGCCGCGCGCCACGTGAGCAGGGTGCTGGGCCGCCGGGTCGGTCCGTCCACGGGAACGAACATCTGGGGCGCGTTCGGGCTTCTCGCCGAGATGGTGGCGCAAGGCCACAGCGGCTCGGTGGTGACGCTCCTCGCCGACAGCGGCGACCGCTACGCCGATACCTACTTCGACGACGCGTGGGTCAGCAGCCGCGGGCTCGATTCCGCCGAAGCCGTCGCGGCACTGGCAGAGTTCGAGCGGTCCGGGCGCTGGGCATGATCGTGGCGGCCGTTCCAGGCCGCCCGATAAGCCGCGCGGTAGTCAGAGGTCGCGAACAGCCACAGGGCCGCCAGCGCGAAGAATCCGCAGTAGAGCAGAGCTCCCAATCCGGTCATGTTCGTTCCTCGCTTTCTGGCGTTCGGCTGCCGTTGATCACAGTTACCGGATTCAACGCACGTTGCGCAAAAATCCATCCCTTCTGCGGACGTGATCTTCGCCGCTACCGCTATCTACCTGCGGCTACCTCACCTGGCAAGGGCCGTTTGGCTTCTGGAGGCTCCCGTGCGATAGGCTGTCGAAGCTTCACACGGGGTGTGGCGCAGCTTGGTAGCGCGCTTCGTTCGGGACGAAGAGGTCGTGGGTTCGAATCCCGCCACCCCGACAAGTGAGCAAGGCCCTGACCAGGGAAATCTGGTCGGGGCCTTCTTCGTTCGCGCAGCAGTGGGGCAGCGGCTCGCTACCCGGACAAGCGGTACCCGTCAGCCGATGCGCGCCCCACAGATGACGGCGTGGCAGCTTATGCGCAGATGCTGACGAACGGGACGGTCACGCATGGTGGCGGCCACCCCGGGCCGCCGTTCCAGCCCTGATCGTCGCCCCAGCCACGATGACCCCAGCCCCAGCCGTGGTGGTCGTCCCAGTCGCCGCCGCCCCAGCCGTGGTCCATCGGGATCAGGCCGGGATCATGCGCCGGCGAGGCGACGGCGCTTCCCGAACCGATACCCAGAACCGCGGCAACAAGGCCTGCGGCGAGTGCTGTTGTCGATGCAATCTTCCTGTACGTGGCCATGGCCCGCCTCCGGAAACAACCCAACAAAATCAGTAATAGATACCGTCAAGTGTAGTTTTTTGACGCTGCAGATGACATTGACCGGATACCCCCGGCAGCCGGATTTGAACCCGGTTCCGCAGCCCACCACCGCGCAAAAAATCCTGTTCGCACCGCACCTTCCGGTGGCTTGGGACACAACTGTCCCATTTTAGGTCACATTGCGCTATCTTTGACGCATGGCCGAAGTGAAATCGTTCGACACTGGTGCGCGGTCGCGCACCCGCAAGGCGATCCTCGATGCCGCCACCGCCGTCCTGGCCACCAACCCCGCGGCGTCGCTCAGCGACATCGCCACCGCCGCGAACGTGGGCCGCAGCACGCTGCATCGCTACTTCGCCGAACGCTCCGAGCTGATTCGCGCCGTCGCGCTGTACGTGCACGAGATTTGCAACGCTGCCATCGACAAGGCCGAGCCGAACTGCGGTCCCCCGCTCGCGGCCCTGCGCCGCGTCGTCGAATCTCAGCTGGACCTCGGACCCATCGTGCCGTTCGTCTACAACGAGCCGACCATCGTGGCTGATCCGGACCTGTCCGCCATCCTCGATACCGGCGACGAGGCGATAGCCGAAGTGCTGGCGCGGGTTTCGGCACGACCGCAGACCAGCCCTCCGGAGTGGCCGCGCCTGGTTTTCTGGGCCCTGCTCGACGCCGGATATGAGGCACTGCGCCGGAACATCGCGCCGCGGGTCGAGATCGTCGACGCCATCATGGCCAGCCTGACGGCCGGCACCATCACCCCGGATCAGTCCTGATCCTCACGAATTTGCTTTCACCCCAACAAAGTTAGGTAATTCCCCATGTCCACCAGTCTCGTCACCAACGAGGTGACGAACCGGACCCCGCAACGCCATTGGTGGGCACTGGCAGTGCTGATGCTGCCGGTACTGCTCATCTCCATCGACAACACGGTCCTGGCCTTCGCGTTGCCCAGCATCGCCGAAGAGTTCCGCCCGTCGGCCGCCACCCAGCTGTGGCTCGTCGACATCTATTCACTGGTGCTGGCAACGCTATTGGTCACCATGGGCAGCCTCGGTGACCGGTTCGGCCGGCGCCGGCTGCTGCTCATCGGCGCCGTCGGGTTCGCGGCCGTCTCCGCCGCCGCCGCGTTCGCGCCCAGCGCCGGCTACCTGGTGGCGGCGCGCGCCACGCTCGGTGTGTTCGGCGCCATGCTGATGCCGTCGACGCTGTCGCTGATCCGCAACATCTTCACCGACGCCACGTCGCGCCGGCTCGCCATCGCCATCTGGGCGTCGTGCTTCGCGGCCGGCTCGGCCCTGGGTCCGATCGTCGGTGGCCTACTGCTGCAGCATTTCCACTGGGGCGCGGTCTTCATGATCGCCGTGCCGATCCTGCTGCCCCTGCTGGTGCTGGCGCCGAAACTGGTGCCCGAGTCACGGGACCCGAATCCGGGCCCGGTCGACGCGCTGAGCGTGCTGTTGTCGTTGTTCGCGATCCTGCCTGTGATGTGGGCGATCAAGACCGCGGCACACGACGGCCTGTCGACGCTGACGCTGGCGGCCGTCGCCCTGGGCGTCGCCGCGGGCATCTGGTTCGTCCGCCGGCAGAACAGCAGTGCCGCACCGATTCTCGACATGCGCCTGTTCGGCCACGGCCCCTTCACGGCGTCGATTCTGGCCAACTTCCTGTCGATGGTCGGCCTCATCGGGTTCCTCTTCTTCGTCTCACAGCACCTGCAGCTGGTACTCGGACTGGACCCGCTGACCGCCGCGCTGGTCATGCTGCCGGGCGCAGCGGCGTCGACGATCGCCGGCATCGGCGTGGTGCGGCTGACCAAGCGCTTCGCGCCGCAGACGCTGATCGTCACCGGCCTTCTCCTGGTAGCCGCGGGCTTCCTGCTGATCCTGGCGTTCCGACACGACCTGACCATGGTCGGCGTCATCGCGTCGTTCACCGTGCTCGAGCTGGGTGTCGGTGTGTCGCAGACGATCTCGAATGACACCATCGTCGCGTCGGTGCCACCGGAGAAGGCCGGCGCGGCGTCCGCGGTGTCGGAGACCGCCTACGAACTGGGTGCGGTGATCGGTACCGCCGGGCTGGGCACGATGTTCACCGCGTTCTACCGCGCGAATGTCGAACTCCCCGGATCACTTTCGCCTGAACAGTCGGCCGACGCCGGGGAGAGCATCGGCGGCGCGATCTCGGTGGCACGTACGTTGCCCACCGAGCTCGGCAACCATTTGATCGAGTCGGCAAGAGTCGCCTTCGATTCGGGGATCGGCGCCACCGCAGCGACCGCGGCCGGACTGGCTCTGGTCGCCACGGCGATCGTGGCCGCTGCCTTTCGCGGCCGGCAATAGTCACTGAATGCACTGTGGCCCCACCGCCTTCCGGCGATGGGGCCACAGTCGGTAGTTGACTACTTGCTACCGGCCTTGCCCTTGCCACCCTTGGTGACACTCTTGATGGCGCCGCTGATGGCCTTCGCCACCTTGGCCCCCGGGTTCTGCGCCTTCTTGGTCTTGGGCGCGCTGTCCTTGGGCGTCGTCACCGTGTCGGTGCCCTTGGTGTCGGTGGCCTTGGTGTCGGTGGCCTTGGTCGCATCCTTGGCGTCAGCAGCCTTGGTGTCCGTGGCCTTGGCGTCAGCAGCCTTGGTGTCCGTGGCTTTGGCGTCCGTGGCCTTGGTGTCGGCAGCCTTGGTGTCCGCAGCCGTGGTGTCGGCAGCCTTCGTGGACGTGTCCTTCGCCGCATCGGTGGACGGTGCCGACTCGGCCGGCGTCGCCGCGGTAGCCGCGGTGGCCTTCTTCGTCGTCACCGGCGTCGGGTCCGTCGAGTCCGCGGCCGTCTTGGCGGTCTCGGTCGCCGCACCGGCCGTCAGTGCCGCAACCGACGTCGCGGCCGCGGGGACGGTGACGCCGCCGGGTGCGTTCGGGTTCACGTTGAGCGCAGTGATGATCCGGTTCACGATGTACGGAACGGTGCCGGTCTCAAAATCCGTGACATTCTTCTGAATGTTCTGCACCAGGCTCACCACGTTGTTGAGCACGCCGTTGTAGATGGTGCCCGGGTTCAGCGTGAGCACCGACTGCAGAATTCCCGTCACACTCTTGACCACCTGCTGAACCACCGGTGTGGTCCCGAGGCATGAGCCGCACCCGATGCCGACGGTCGAGATCGCCAGGCCGGCGACCAGCGCGGTGACCGAATCCAGCACCGCGGGCACCATGGCCTCCGCCACCGCCAACGGCTGCTGCAGGATGTTCTGTACGGGCCCGTTGATGCCGGTGATCAGCTGCAACCCACCCGGAAGCAGACCACCCACCAGCGAGTCGATCGCGCCGTTGACATTGAGCGTGCCGAGGTTCCCCAGCACGTTGACGAGCGTGCCCGGCAACGCGCCACCGAGGGTGAACGTCGCGCCGGTGATGTTGCCGATCAACTGCATGCCCTGCTGCACGCCGTAGTTGGCATCGAGCACCACCTGGCGCACCAACGGATTCACGCTGGTCTCCACCATGTAGCTGGTTTGCCCGACGGTCTCGGCGAGGGCGTTGTAGATGTTCCCCAGCGCGACGATCGGGTTGACCAATGCCGTCAACTGCACATCGGAAACCTGAACCTGCGGAACTGCCGGCAGATGCGTTGCGGTCTGCGGCACCATCGGCGCCACAGCAATCACGCTTGCTCCTGCGAGGGCAACGCCCGCAGTGAGATACGGCTTCATTGTGAGCTGCATTTGAGTCCTCCCAGTTATCGCGACACCCGTGTGGCGGTGAAATTTACCCCTAGTAGATAGGCATTTTTATCGAACCTACACATTTCCCAGCTAACCAAAATGAACTGGTTGGAAAATTGTCAACATCGTTAGATTGCTGCTCTAGCAGGCAAGTTAGCCGCTCTACAAATTCAGCAAATTGGTCTGGGGGAACCGCCCAAATCCGGTCTCCCGATGTCACAGCCACCTCCCAGCCAGACGAGACCCACGTCACAACCACAATCGAGCCACGCGTCGCAAACGCAATCCGTCGATAAATTGCATTTTCAGCAAATTTCGCTACGCACAATTGTCGCCGGCGTCATTCATAGCCGCAGGCATCGCGCGAGGACCCCATCCCGGGCACCTCGAGTCCACATACTGAGACGGTGCGGCGAGCCGGGCCGCCCGGCGGAATTCAGGCCGCGACGGTTTGCCGGCGCTTCGCGACCGCGCCGCCCGCGGACGTTGCCACGACGGTCAGTAGCGCGCCCAGAATCAATGCCGCCGGCTCCCCCGCACTCAGCAGATGCTGTTGGGTCCCGAGCGTGGCGGCGGCCACCGGAACGCCCAGTTGTGCGGCCGCCAGCACCCCGAGCGACAGCGGTTGTCCGAACAGTCGGCCGCTCAGATGCGCGAGCACAGCTCCAACGCCCAGTGCCACGCCGAGACCGATGAGATCCGGGTGCTCGCCCAGTTCGCGCACCTGCAATGACGCACCGAGCCAGACGAAGAACAGCGGCGCGAAGAAGCCCTCGGTGATACCGAAGAGCTGGCGCGCCAGTCGACGCGGCTCACCGATCGCCGAAAGGCAAAGGCCCAGCGCGAAACCGGCGAGCATGATCGACACGTGGGTCGACTTCGCCAGCGCCGCCAGACCGAACAACACGATCAGGCTGATCCGCAGTTCAAGCGCCAGGTGCCGACTGTGCGAGTACTTGTGCATCCGCCTGAGCCACCCGCGCTTGGCTTCGTATCGCAGAAAGAAGTACAGCAGGACCGCGCACGCGGCGATCGCCAAGGCTCCCACCGCGGCGCGCGGGGCGCCCGCCGGGTTGATCGCCAGCGGCAACAGCACAATCGAGGCGGCATCGGCTATCGCAATCTGGGCGGTGACCGACAGCACCGGTGGTCCCGTCAGGCCCAACCCCTGGATCACCGGCAGCGCCAGCGCCGCGGAGGACGAGGCCATGAGTACCGCATAGAGCGGGGCATGGCCCGTGCCGAACAGCTGCGCGATCACCGCGCCGAACGCTGCCGCGAACGCGCCCACCACGACCACCCGCAGCAGCGCTTGGGGCAGGTCGCCCCGTAATGACCTGTCGCGCACCGGCACATGCGTGCCGACGATGAACATCACGAGCGCAAAACCGATGTCCGCCAGCAGCGCAAACGTCGGGTTGTCCGCGTCGACGATGCCGAAGCCGGTGCGCCCCACGATGATTCCGGCAACGAGTTCGCCGACGATCACCGGCACCCGGAGCTTTGGCACCGCCGCCAGCAGTGGCCCCACCAACCCGATGACAGCCAGCAGGGCCAGGGCATGGAATCCGAAGTCGCCCATCGGTCAGGCGATCTGCACGGCAGTCAGGACTGCCACGACACGAGGCGGCAGGGAATGCCGGTGTTCTCGTCGGTCAGATAGCTGGCACACACGCGGTGATAACCGTCGCCGATCTGTAGTGGCGCACCATTGTGAACATCGCCGCGTACCAACAGGATTGGCGAGAGCTTCGTGCCGTCACTGATCTTGCTCAAGTCGGCACGCACGTGGGCGTTGGTTTCCGGCAGCAATGGCAGTTGCGCCGCACGCAGGATGTCTTTTGCTTTGCGCGTCGTCGTCTTCGCCGCCTTCAGCGCTGCCACCACCTTGGCCACCTCGTCCTTGGAAGCCAGCATGGTCAGGTAGTCGGCCGCCGCGTCGTAGTCATGGTCTTCGGGATCCTCCAGCCACTTCACCGCCATCGCCACACCCTAAACGCGAGCACCCTGCGCGCGGGCTCCACGCAGCCAACTCTCAGCGGACTGTTGCGTTCCGATATCTTCCGATATATCGTTAATGCATCGGAGGTGCAGTAGGCGCCTCCCGCCGAAAGAGAGAACACATCTATGGAAACCCCATTCAACCCACCCGGCCGCCCGTTCGACGGCGGTCCCTTCAATCACCCCGCCCACGGAGGCGGCTTCGGTTTCACACCCGGCGACCGTTCACCGTTCGTCGGCCCGGCGGACCGACGCGCCCGGTTCGACGAACGCCGCGCAGCCCGTAGGGAAATGCGCGAGCAGTTCCACAACCACGTGCGGGAACACCGCGGCGAGGGCGGCTTCGGATTCGGTCCGGGCTTCGGCCCTGGTTTCGGATTCGGGCCCGGTTTCGGACCAGGCTTCGGCGCCGGCCCCTTCGGGCCGGGCGGTCCCCGCGGTCGACGCCACGGTGGTCGAGGACGCGGCAGCGGCCGCAGCCGGCGTGGCGACGTCCGCGCCGCCATTCTCAAGCTGCTCACCGAGCGGCAGATGCATGGCTATGAAATGACCCAGGAGATCGCCGCGCGCAGCGACGGCCTGTGGAAGCCCAGCCCCGGCTCGATCTACCCCACCCTGCAGCTTCTGGAGGACGAGGGCCTGATCGCGCCGACCGAAAGCCACGGCAGCAAGAAGACTTTCGAGCTCACCGACGAAGGACGCACTGTCGCCGACGCGATCGAGACCGCCCCCTGGGAGGAGATCGCCGAAGGCGCCGACCCGGCCGCCTTGAATCTGCGCAATGCGCTCGGTCAGTTGTTCGGTGCGGTCGGCCAGTCGGCGCATTCCGCGAATGACGAACAGCAGCAACGCATCCTGGACATCGTGAACAACGCCCGGCGCGAGATCTACCAGATTCTCGGCGAGTCCGACTAGCGTTAGCCTGGCTACATGACGACGTACGCGCTCGGTCAGTACCAGGTCCACCGGGTCGGATTCGGGGCCATGCAGCTACCCGGGCCAGGCGTTTTCGGCCCACCACGGGATCGCGACCAGGCGCTCGCCGTGTTGCGACGCGCGGTGGAGCTCGGCGTCAACCACATCGACACTGCGCAGTTCTACGGCCCTGACGTGGCCAACCAGCTGATCCGCGAGGCCCTGCACCCTTATCCGCAGGGCCTCGCGCTGGTCAGCAAGGTCGGTGCCCGCCGGGACCAGGCCGGCGACTGGCTGCCGGCACAGCAGCCCGACGAGCTGCGCGCGGCGATCGAGCAGAACCTGGAAACCCTCGGCACCGACCGGCTCGCGGCGGTGAACCTGCGGGTGATGGGCCCCGATGGCGATGCCAGTGCGCCGGGCGAGGTCGACCGGGAACTGTTCGACCGCCAGCTCACGGCCATGATCGCCGCGCGCGACGAGGGGCTGATCGACGGCATCGGTCTGAGCAGCATCTCCCTCGAGCACCTGGAGATCGCGCTGCAGCGCACCGACATCGCGTGTGTCCAGAACGCCTACAACCTCCTCGACCGGTCCTCGCAGCCGGTGCTGGACGCCTGCGCCGCACGCGGCATCGCGTTCGTCCCGTTCTTCCCGCTGGGATCAGCGTTCGTGCCGGATAACCCGGTGCTCGGCCACCCCGAGATCCGCAAGGCCGCCGGCGAACTCGACCGGACGCCCGCGCAGGTCGCGTTGGCCTGGACCCTGGCTGCCGCACCCAACATGCTGCTGATCCCCGGCACATCGTCGGTCGCGCATCTCGAGGAGAACCTCGCGGTGGCCGACATCGAGGTACCCGCCACTCTGACGGCGGCACTCGGATGAGCATCGACATCGATCGCATGCCGCGCGGCGGTCCGCGAGCGTCATGCCTTGATCGCGCGCTGGAGACGGATCAGCCCGAGTACCTCGACCGCGACGACGTCGACCCGGCGATCAAGCGCAGCGTGGTGCGCGCGCTGGAGCTCACCGGCAATTGGTTCGGTCTCCATGAGCGTTTCGCGTACATCGTCATGGACGAAGTCGCCGAGGTTCCGGATCCACACATCCTCGAGTTGGGGGCCGGCCACGGGGGCCTGTCGAGGAAGGTGCTGGAGATGCACCCCACGGCAACCCTCACGGTCACCGATCTGGAGCCCGACGCGGTCGCGGCCATCACGGCCGGTGACCTGGGTTCCGATCCGCGGGTGACGGTGCGCCACATGGACGCGGCGGCCATCGACGCGGCCGACAGTGCTTATGCCCTGGCCGTTTTCGCACTGTCGTTCCACCACCTGCCGCCGTCCGCCGCCGTCCGGGTGCTCGCGGAGGGCACCCGGGTGGCGGACAAGTTGCTCATCATCGACCTGCCTCGGCCACCGTCGCCGCTGCATCTGCTGCGGCTGGCCACCATGCTGCCGCTGGCCCCGTTCGTGCCGTTCGTGCACGACGGCGTCATCAGCTCATTGCGGGCCTACAGTCCGTCCGCGCTGCGGGCACTGGCCGACGCCGCCGGCGTCGACATCGAGTTGCGGAGCGGCCTGTACGCGCCGCAGATCGCCATCGCCACCCGGCGACCGCCCGCGTAGGTTGGACGCATGACCGACTCGTCGAATGAAGTGATGGATTGGGACAGCGCCTATCGGCAGGAGGGCGGGTTCGACGGTCCGCCACCGTGGAACATCGGTGAGCCGCAGCCTGAACTGGCTGCGCTGATCGCCGCGGGTCAGGTCACCGGTGAGGTGCTCGACGCCGGTTGCGGCTACGCCGAGTTGGCCCTCGCGCTGGCCGCCGACGGTTACACCGTGGTCGGCATCGAACTCACGCCCACCGCCGTGGCCGCGGCGAAAAGGGCTGCCGCCGAACGCAATCTGTCCAATGCCACGTTCGTTCAGGACGACATCACCACGTTCACCGGCTTTGACGGCCGATTCAACACCATCATGGATTCGACGCTGTTCCACTCGATTCCGGTCGAAGGGCGCGATGGATACCAGCAGGCGGTGTTCCGGGCCGCCGCACCGGGCGCCAAGTACTTCATCCTGGTGTTCGCCAAGGGGGCCTTCCCTCCCGAGGCCGAGCAGAAGCCGAACGAGGTGACCGAGGACGAGCTGCGGGAGGCTGTGGGCAAGTACTGGACCATCGACGAGATTCGGCCGGCCTTCATCCACGCGAGCATGCCCGGCCGCGCGCCGGCAGGCCCCGGACAGCCCACGTTCGAAATGCCGCCGCACGCTCTGGACGAGAAGGGCCGCATGAAGATGCCGGCGTTCCTGCTCGCGGCACACAAGGCCTGACGGTCAGGCTGACGCGGCAGTCAGCGCACCGGCGAAGAGCTCGAGTTCTTCGTCGGTGACGTCGACGTGCGGCGAGACCCGCAGCACCGGAATCTTCATCTCGAACGGTGCCCGGTCGATCCCTGCCACCGTGGTGACGACATGATGTTCGGCAATCAGCTTGGTGCGCACGGTGTTCGGGTCTGCCCCTCGCGTCGGCTCCAGCGTGGTCATGGCCGTGGGCTCGTCGACGTCCTCGACCACGCGCCAGCCGGGCAGCGCCGCCAGCGCGGTGCGGGTGAGCCGTCCCACCTCGGCCAGCCGCGCCCGGACCAGTTCCGGACCGGCCACCAGATGCTCGTCGAGCGCCCTCGAAAAGGCCACGCGGGCAGCGATATTGGCCTCACCGAGGTCAAGCCGTTTCAGTACCGGTAACGGCGTGCCCCATTCCGGTAACGGTATGCGCGGCCGAAGCCGGTGCGACACAGAGGAACTGATCGCCAGCACGCCGACGCCTCGTGGACCCGCCAGCCATTTACGTGACGACGCATAGATGACGTCGGGTGCCACGGCACAGTCCAGGTGGCCCAGCGCCTGTGCCGCGTCCACTGCCACCGGCACGCCGATCGCGCGGCAGGCCGCGACGAACTCCGACAACGGCTGTGCCACACCGCGATGGCTGCCGAGCGCCGTCAAGTGGGCGAGCGCCGGCGGGTCGCCCTGCATCAACGCGACCGCCACCTCGACGTCGAGTCGCCCCTGACCGTCGACCGGCAGTTCCCGCACGGTGAACCCGTTGGCTTCCATCACCACCAGATTGGGGCCGTACTCTCCCGGCAGGCAGGCGATGGTCTTCTCGCCGTCCCAACTACTGAGCAGAAGGTTGAGCGCGTTGGCCGAACCCGTGGTGAACACGACGTCACCGGCGGCCATCCCGGTCAGCGCAGCCACCGCGGCGCGCCCGCCCTCCAGCACCGGTTCGGCGGATTCGGCAGCCACGTAACCGCCGACCTCCGCTTCCAGCCTCGCGTGCTGGGCTGCGGCGTCGATGACGGCAAAACTCTGCCGCGAACAGGCGGCGTTGTCGAAATGCAGGCCCAGCGGTTTGGGCCGGGCAGCGCGCCACAGGTGCGCGACGGCGAGATCAGCTCCAGTCACGTCCGCAGGTCCGGCTTGACCGCCAGCGACAGCCCGAAGTCCGCGGCGGGGTCGGTCCACCAGTCCGTCTGCCGCAGCCCGGCAGCCGCCAACTCGGCCGCGACGCCCTCGGGGCGGAACTTGCACGACACCTCGGTCAACATCTCCTCACCCGCCTCGAACTCCACCGACAGATCCAACTCACGTATCTGAATCCGTTGCGCGGCAACGGACCTCAGCCACATCTCGATACGCTCGTGCTCGGAGTTCCATCGTGCCACATGTTCGAAGCCGTCGAGATCGAAATCAGCGTCCAACTCCCGGTTCACCACCGCCAGCACATTGCGGTTGAACCGCGCGGTGACCCCGGCGCTGTCGTCGTACGCCGCGACCAGCCGGGTGGTGTCCTTCACCAGGTCGGTGCCCAGCAGCAGCGTGTCTCCCGGCCGCATCGCCGCCGCCAGACTCGCGAGGAACTCGGTTCGCGGGCCGGCCGTCAGGTTGCCGATCGTCGACCCGAGGAACACGATCAGCCGACGGCCCACGACGGGCAGCTCGCCCAGATGTTGCTCGAAATCGCCTCGTACCCCGCTGATCTCGACGCCGTCGTACTCGTCGGACAACTGGGTGAGCGCCGCGCTGAGCACGCTCTCGTCGACGTCGAACGCCACGAACCGGCGCAGTGCAGCAGCATCCCGGAAGGCGTCGAGCAGGATGCGCGTCTTCTCCGACGTGCCGCTGCCCAACTCGACCAGGGTGTCCGCACCGGAGGCCGCGACGATCGCGCCGGCCGCCTCCTGCAAGATGTGCGCTTCGGTGCGGGTCGGGTAGTACTCGGGCAGACGGGTGATCTGGTCGAACAGGTCGCTGCCGACCGCATCGTAGAACCACTTGGGCGGCAACGATTTCGGTGACTGCGACAAGCCGTCCCGGACATCACGCCGTAACGCCCGGGGCGCCCAGTCGGCGGCGAGATGGTTGGTCAGCAGCGGTGCCGTCTTGCACCGATTCATTGCGGTCATCGCGGTCCTCTTCTCGTGTTCACGCCGGCCGATTCATGTCAATGGCGTCATCGCGACGCCGGTGACCGTCACCTCGACGAGGTGACGGTCCGGGATGTCCTGCCAATCAGGGTGGTCGTCGTAGGGCTCGCTGGCCAGCACCACACCGTCAGGTCGGCGCAACACCGACAGTGTGTCGCCCCAGACGGTGGCCACCATGCGGGAACCGTTGGCAGCAAGGATGTTCAGTCGCGCCGACGGGTCGGATTCCCCGACGCTGCGCACGGTGTCCGCCAGGTTGGCCATGCCCTCGGCGAAGATGTGCGCGGCCAGCACCGCGCTGTCGACCGTCGATTCAGCGGCCCGGGACACGGGCAGCACCGCCCGGTCCACGACACCGTTGTGCGACAACAGCCACTCGCCATCGGTGAACGGCGCCGAGGCCGAGGGTTCGATGGGCATCCCGACGGTGGCCGACCGGACGGCAGCCACCACACATCCGCTGCGCAGCGCCGGCGCGACCGATGCCAGCGATGCATCACCCCACAACGGGGCGGCGCTGCGCCAGCGTCGCGGTGTCGAGCCGTCGAAGAAGCCGACGCCCCAGCCATCGGCATTGAGCAACCCGTGCTTCTGCCGACGGGGCGAATATGACTGCACCAGAAGGCCGTTCGCGGGTTGCAGGATCAATGACGACACCGAGACCGGATCACCGAGCCAACCCAGGTGGCGACACATCAGCCGCGCTCCTCGTCGCCGGACCAGGCCAGGCGCACGCCGGAGAAAATCTGCCGGCGGATCGGATGGTCCCAATTGCGGAAGCTGGGTCGCAGGATGTCGCCCGCCACCGCCCAGGAACCGCCGCGCAGCACCCGGTAGTCACCGCTACCGGTGCTTTCGAAGAACGGCTGCGAATAGCGGTCGTAGATCATCGGTGTGAACCCCGGCCACGGCCGCAGTGGCGACGTCGTCCACTCCCACACATCCCCGAGCAACTGTTCGACACCGTAGGCCGAGGCGCCGTCCGGGTATGCCCCGACCGGCGCCGGCCGCAGCGCGCCCCCGCCGAGATTGGCCCGGCTCGCATCGGGTTCGGTGGCACCCCAAGGGAATCGGCGCCGTACACCAAGTTCCGGATCCCAGACGCAGGCCTTCTCCCACTCGACCTCGGTGGGGAGCCTGGCGCCGGCCCAGGCCGCGTAGGCCTCGGCCTCATAGAAGCTGACGTGCTGCACGGGTTCGTCGGCCGGCAGGTCCTCCACGTGCCCGAACCGTACTCGCGTGGTGCCGTCGGCGCGCCAGAACTGAGGGGCGACCAGGCCCGCTTGCTGCCGATGCTCCCATCCGGCCGCAGACCACCACCGGGGCTGCCGATAACCACCGTCGGCGACGAACTGACCCCATTCGCCGTTGGTCACCGGCACCCGGCCGATCCGGAACGACGGCACCTCGACGACGTGCGCGGGCCCCTCGTTGTCGAGCGCGAACGGTTCCTCCGCGGCGTCGACACCGAGCACGAACGGTCCGCCGGGCACCAGCACCGACGTGCCCGCCACCCCGTCGCGCCCATCCGGCAGAACGGCGCCCGGCCCCAGCAGCGGTGGGCCGCTGCGCAGATTCAGGGCCTGCAGCATGGTCTCGTCGTGCTGGTTCTCGTGGCTGATCACCAAGGCGAACGGAAACTCGGCACCGGCTTCGTCGGGCAGCCGGTCAAGGGCGTCAAGGGCTTTGGACCGGATGGTGCGGCAGAACGCGCGCGCGTCGGTCGGGGGTAGCAGCGGCAGCGCCACCCGACTCGCGCGCGAATGCACGAACGCGTCGTAGAGACCGTCGACCTCCGGCGGCAGCAGACCGGGACGGTTCGGGTCGCCACCGCGCAGCAGCCACAGTTCCTCTTGCTGACCGATATGCGCGAGGTCCCACACCAGGGGACTCATCAGCGGGTCGTACTGACGCAACAACTCGGCATCGTCGAATGCGACCAGGGCCAGAGTCCGCTCCCGGGCTCTGGTCAGCCCACGGGCCAACAGCTCGCGCGTACTCACACCCCACCTTTCAGCCGGTCATCATGTGCCAACCCGGTGATGGCCGAATCGATTCCGTGCGCGACCACCCGGTCCGCGAAATCGTCGGCGGCACTGCGCCCCTGCGTCACCTGGCGCAGCAGCCGGTCCATCGAGTCCGCCACGTCGGCCGGCGCGACGTCGGCCGCGGCCTGCACGCAGCGCACGGCGGACGCCCGCAGCCGCGGATCGGCCAGCCCCACCCGCGCCGCCTGATCCCACGCGGTGGCGACTGATTCTGTTGCCTCCCAGGCGATCTGCGACATCCGCGCATCGTCCAGCAAGGTCACCAGGGCGAACACCACGGCCGGCCACAGGTCGTCGGACACGGCGTCGAGGTAGCGGATCTCCAGCCAGCGCCGGGGTCGAACCGGCGGGAACAGCGTCGTGAGGTGGTAGTCGAGGTCGGCCTCGGTCGGGCGACGACCGCCGAGCAGCGTCCGCCCGTCCGCCCAGTCGGCGAACGGCACCCATTCGGTGATCGGTTCCGCCTCCGGCGTGTGCACCAGCATCACCGGCGCCTTGAGGGCGTAGCGCGCCCAGTCGCTGGCCGGATCGTCACCACTGGCGCCGAGAACGGGTCCACAGCGGGCGGTGTCGAGCTGCCCCCAGATGCGCTGGCGCGTGCTCTGCCAGCCGGTGAACTCGCCGCCCAGCATCGGTGAGCTCGCCGACACGGCGATCATGGTCGGACCCAGGGCGTGGGCCAGCCGCACGCGGTCTGCCCAGCCATCGCGCGGGCCGGCGTCGATGTTGATCTGCAGCGAGGCGGTCGACGTCATCATCGCGGCACCGGCGGCACCCGTCCCGCCGGCTGCGAAGAACGCCTCCATGGCTTGATACCGACCGCCGGGGTTGACGCGTGCCTGCGGTCGGAGCGGATCGACCCCGACCTGCAGCAGGCCCAACCCGCGCCGCCCCAAGGATTCCCGCAGTACCGTCTGGTCCGCCTGCATCGCCGCGATCGCGGCCGCGGCGCCGTCCAGCGGCGGTCCGGACAGTTCGATTGCGCCGCCGGGTTCCATGGTGATCGCGCTGCCGCCGGGCAGTTGCGGTACGGCCTCGACGGCCGCGGTCAGTTCATCCCAGCCGGGACGCCGCGCCAGGTCGGACAGATCGAAGCAGTGCGCCTCGAGTTCGAGACCGACACGGCCCACGGGCCCGTCCCGCAGGCACCCGCCGCCGGCCAGCAGCGCGGCGCCGTACGCACTCGACAACTCGGGGTATTCGGCGTGCGGACGTCGCACGGCGGTGGCGGTGCCCATCTGAACATCCCTTCCGAGATTCGGAGTCCTATCCCCGCATCCGTTGGTTGGTGTTCCCGGACCAGGCCTGGTTGAGACTCGTCCCGAGCAATACGTGTTCGTCCGACGATGCCATGGGGCACCGACAAAAATCTGCGCAATATATGTGCGACGCCTGACACTCGGCGGACATCGTCATTGCCCCAAGGCGTTCTGCATGGCTCCGGCCAGCACGTTGACCGCGAGGCCGGCGTTGCCGGATTGGCAGACTTTCGCCTGCAGCAGAACGTTCTCCCGCAACCGGGTCTGCGCAAAACAGCGGCGATCGGTGCCCGCTTCCTGTTTGACCCAGGCCTCGTCCGTCGGACCGGCCTGTGCACCCGCGAAGCTCCAGACTTGAGTCCGGCCATCGTCGAGATGCATCGCGGTGGTCTGGCCCGAGCATCCGCCGGTCCGGTCGACGACCCGGCGGAATGCGCGCGCCGCGGCCTCCGAGGTCGCGAAGACGCCCACCACCTGTTTGGCCGAGTGGCTGTCGTCGGTCGCTGTCGTCTGCGTCGCGGCGCCGTTGAACGACGCCAGGTCCGGGTCGCCGTACACCTCGGGCAGGCCGATGTCGCCCCAGTTGTTGCACACCGGCAGGTCGACGAAGAAGCCCTGGTAGGGCGCGGTGAAAGTGGTCTCCCAGCCCATCGGAGCGCCGACCACGTTGCCCACTGATCCCTTGCCGAGGACCGCATACGACACCACACCCGGGTCCGACGGTTTGGCGGCCGCCGTGGGCGCCACGACGAGTGCCGCGGTGACGCAGGCTGTGAACCAGATCGGGCGCGCAGTCATGGTTTCGATGATGCCAGTTGCGGCCGGCGTGACCAGCCGGGTGATGTCAGCCGGTCAACCGGGCCGTGGCCCCCGCATCGACCGGCAGCACCGTCCCGGTGATGTGGCTGCTGTCCGGATGCGCCAAGAACATCACCGCGCGGGTGATTTCGGCAGGCTTCAGGAAGGGCACCGGCTGAAGATGCAACGAGGCGAACACCGACTCGACGTCGGCCAGCGTCGGTTGTTCCAGATCGGGACGCATGGCTCCGAACAGCGCATCGTTGAAGGTCATCGGGGTTTCGACGTTGCCGGGCGCCACGGCATTGACGGTGATGCCGTACCCGGCCAGATCGTGCGCGGCGACCTTGGTCAGCCCGATCACGCCCCATTTGGACGCGGCATACGCGGCCTGCGCGAAATTTCCGCTGCGGCCCAGCATCGAGGACACGGTGACGATCCGGCCGAATCCGCGCGCGATCATGCCGGGCGCCACCGCGGCGATCGTGTTGAACGTGCCGGTCAGGTTGGAGCCGATCACTTCATCCCATTGCGCCGACGGGACCTCGGGCAACATCGCGATCGCACTGACGCCGGCGTTGGTGACGGCGATGTCCAGGCGCCCGAACTCCGATTCGACGCGGGCCACGAACTGCTCCAGTGCGCCCCGGTCGGCTGTCGACAGTTTCGCTGTGAGACAACGCCTTCCGGTTGCCTCGACCAGCTCCGCAGTGGCGGCCAGATCCGCGTCCGTCGCCAACGGGTACGCGATCTGCTCGTTGTTCTCGCACCGGTCACAGATGGCGATATCCGCACCTGCCTCGGCAAGTGCCACCGCGTGCGATCGGCCCATTCCCCGTGCCCCGCCGGTGATCAGCGCAACGCGGCCAGCAAAGTCGCCCATGTTTCTCCTAATCCGAGTCCGGCTTGCCGGTGACCACGCAGTGGGTGTGGCTGTAGATGGTGGGCATGCACAGATTGCAGTGTGTGCAGCCCGATTGGGTGGTTTGGTCGGCCTGGATGCGATTGAGCAGGTCGGGTTCGGCCAGCAGGGCCCGGCCCATCGCGACGAATTCGAACCCCTCGGCCATGGCCAGATCCATGGTCTGGCGGTTGGTGATCCCACCCAACAGGATCAGCGGCATGGACAATTCGGCCCGGAACTGGCGGGCCTGCTCGAGCAGGTACGCCTCCCGATACGGGTATTCGCGGAAGAACTTGTGCCCGCTGGCCCGGATCCCCCAACTCAACGGCGGTTTGAAGTTCGCGGCGAACTCTTTGACGGGCGCGCCGCCCCGGAACAGGTACATCGGATTGACCAGCGAGCTGCCCGCGGTCAGCTCCAGCGCGTCCAGGGCGCCGTCCTCCTGCAGCCAGCGGGCGGTCTGCAGCGACTCGTCCATCGGGATACCGCCGCGCACCCCGTCGGTCATGTTGAGTTTGGCGATCACCGCGATCTGGCCCCCGACGGCCTCCCGCACCGCCTGCACCGTGGCGCGGGCCACTTTGGCCCGGTTCTCCAGCGAGCCACCGAACTCATCGCGCCGCTTGTTGATCAACGGCGACAGGAACGAGGACGCGAAATAGTTGTGGCCCAGATGGACCTCGACGGCATCGAACCCGGCCTCGATCGCCAACCGCGCAGCGTTCGCGTGCGCGGCCATCACCTCATCGATATCGGCACGGGTG
Source organism: Mycobacterium sp. HM-7 (assembly GCF_053852335.1). NCBI lineage: Bacteria > Bacillati > Actinomycetota > Actinomycetes > Mycobacteriales > Mycobacteriaceae > Mycobacterium > Mycobacterium sp. HM-7. Next base: position 5,552,398 of record NZ_CM132657.1, read on the forward strand.
GCCTTCTTCGCGAAACGCATCGACAGCGGGTTGAAAAACCGTACCGGCGCCAGCGCCCCGGCCTTATTGGTGCGCGGGTTCGCCACCGGCCCGGCGTGCCCGATTTGCGCGCTGATCGCCGCCCCCTCACCGTGAATGGTGTCGGTGAGTTTGCGCAGACCCGGGACCGCCTCCGGGCGCATCCACAACTGCCACCCATCGGTCCGCCCACCCGGGGACACCGCGCAATAGGCCACGGTCGTCATCCCGACCCCACCGGCCGCCGGCAACCGGTGATACCGGATCAGATCTTCGGTGACCAACGCATCCGGGGTCGCCGCCTCGAACGTCGCCGCCTTGATCACCCGGTTCCGCAACGTGATCGGACCGAGCTTGGCCGGCTGGAAGGGATCTGGCGCCATACTTTCAGTAGCCCTTTCGGTAAGTCTTGATACAGCAACGTCTTTCGGCTCGCCTGTCGTGGCGTCTTCCACGAGTCACCTTCAGCACAGCGGTCATCGGCACCCTCCTGGATTAGTGATCCAGTGGTACACTAATTGCCGGTTGACGTCAATGCCACCGCCTCTGCTCGGGTGCTGTGATGATGGACCCGTGAGCAATCAGTCAGGCCCCGGTCGGCCGCGGGACGCGAGCATCGACGATCGCGTCCTCGCGGCGACCAGGGACCTCCTGTCCGAGGGCGGGTTCCAGCAACTGAGCATGCGGCTCGTCGCGCAACGCTCCGGAGTTACCCGGGCCAGCCTGACCCGGCGCTGGCCATCGAAGGCCGCGTTGGTCATCGACGCGGTGATGGGCACGACACCCGACCTGACGCCGTTTGCCGGTACCGATGTCTACGGCTGGATCGATTTCGTGGTCCGGGGCAGCCGTGCGCTGTTCAACCGCCCGGACATGAAAGCTGCGGCGCCTGACCTGTCCCTGGCCCTGCTCGAAGACAAAGAGCAGGGGCGATCGCTGTGGAATCGGTTCACGGGGCCGGCGGTCGACCTGTTCGCCGACGACGTCGGCGCACAGACCGCCGAGGAACGGCGCAGTGCGGAGTTGGACGCGCGCGCAGTGCTGATCATGGCCGCGGGTGCCGCCATGTACGTGTCCACCATCGCCGCCGACGACGATTCCGCCGAACTCGAAGAACGGATCGTCGAACTTCTCATAACCGGATACCGGGCGGCGTCAGCAAACCGCGCGGCAACCGACCGACGGTCGTAGAACAGACGACAGGCCGCACCCTGTACGGGCACGGCCTGTCGCTTGATGCAGGACTGCTGGGTCAGCGGCCGGGCTGGGCCGGGCCAGGCTGACCGGGCTGACCAGGCTGACCGGGGCCTTGCTGACCGGGACCCTGCCCACCGGGGCCGCCGGGGCCCTGCCAACCGGGACCATTGGGGCCTTGCCAGCCCGGACCGCCCGGGAACATCGGGTGCCACATACCGCCCCCGCCACCACCGCCGCGCGGACCGTGGTGACCCTCGCGGAATTCAGAGGTGTCCTGGCCACGGTGGTGCTTGTGCCAGCCGTGGTGGCCGCCGCCGGAATGCGCGCCGAGGATGAAACCGGAGAAGAAGATCGTCGCGACGATGAACACGATGCCGGCGACGATGCCGACCCAAGCCAGCACCTTGTTGAGCTTGCTGGGCTTGTGTTCGGCGGGCGGCGCGGTCACCGCGGTGACCGTTGCTACGGGCGGGAACGAGTCCGTCGGGGTATCCGGCGTCTCGGGCGTTTCTTTAGGCGTTTCGTCACTCATGTCATCGATGATCCGTCCGTCAACCACTGCCGTGGCTAGGTTGCGCGTAAGAATCAGCTATGAGGCGCGCGGCGCGGTAGCGTGGCTGGTGTAGCGGAGCTTCGGCCGGGCTTTGGGGGCCGGCCGACGCTCCGATATCAGAACGCGGCAGAAAAGGTGCGATGTCCAGAACCACCCTGCGCGCCGCGGCCCTCGCCTGCGGCACCGCGGTGCTGCTGACCCTCGCGCCGGGGTGTGCGAAGAATTCCGTCACGCTCACCGGACCGGCTCCGACGGCTGCCTCACATGCGCCCGCCACGACCACCCAGAGCAAGTCCGGGCTGCGAGTCTGCGAGCTTTCGTCGCTGCCGGCGGAAGCCGGCACCACCATCAACCTCATCCACCGCGGCGGGCCGTTCCCTTATTCGCGGGACGGCATCGTGTTCGGGAACTTCGAGCGCCGGTTGCCGAACCAGCAGCGCGGCTACTACCACGAGTACACGGTGCCCACGCCGGGCGCGAAGACCCGGGGCACGCGGCGGGTCATCACCGGCGGTCAGCCACCGACCAACCCACCGGAGTTCTACTACACCGGCGATCACTACGAGACGTTCTGCCAGATCGGAGGAGCGTGAAGACCTTCACCGTTCGGGGTGCGCGGATCCATTCCCGCGCAGACCTTTTCACCGAACTCGGCCATGCCGTGGGCGGCCCCGGCGGCTACTTCGGCAGCAATCTGGACGCACTGGCCGACTGCCTCGGCGGTGGCTTCGGGACGCCGGACGAGCCTTTCCGCTTTGTCCTGACAGACAGCTCGAAAGCCAAGAAGGCCTTGGACTCTCATACCTGGACCGGGCTGCTCGAGGTGTTCGACAGCGCCGGGATCGACCTGGTTCTGCGCTGACAGCGCCTACGGCTTGGCCGGATTCACCGCGAACTGGATGACGCGGTACGGCGCGGTGTCGCGCGGCGTGGTGTTCCACTGGCTGACGAGGATGCGCAGTTCGTCGAGCGTCGAGCCCGGCGAGATGTAGCCGCCGTACGGCTGCGCCAGCTGATTGTCGTACGGGTCAGGCAGTTCGTCGGCCTGCTCCGGCCACCCGCCTGCGACGACGACGGTGGTCACGGGTGCGGTGCCGAGTGCTGTCGGCGTATTCGCGACGCGGACCTCCATGTTGCCGGTACTGCTGTTGAAGTACGACAGCACCGTCTTGCCGTCGACCTGCTTCATGCTCATCTCACCGATCAGGTCGCCCCACAACGGAGTTGGGGGTTTTCCCCAGCCCGCGGCGGCAGACCAGCCCTGCCAACTGGACCGGTCCGTGAACGACTGCGGCGTCGCCCGGTAGAGAAAAGCCGGGCTGCTGCGGTCAAAGTTGTTGGCGACGAGGTACACCCAGCCGCGCGGTGAGTCGGCGGTGGGCACCGGGTCGTAATAGCCCGTGATCTGACTCTGCGCTCCCCCGGCGTAGCCGGCCGGCCGCACCGACCCCGGCACGGTCGGCCACGCTGTGCGCGCCGGGTCGGCCTTGACCAGTCGCGAACTCGCCGGCCGCAGGTCGCGCGTGGTGGTGATCATGAGGTAGTTCTCCCGGTTGATGCTCACCACACCGGCCGGAAGTTGGGACGTCCCAGGCGTTTTGGGGTCGGCCAGCAGCGGCTTGTCGACGCCCATGACGCCGCGGTACCGAAGACCATCCGGCGAGTTGACGGAGTCGGTTTCGACGTGCAGCGCGACGGGTGCGTACCAACCGCCGAATCCGACGCCCTGCCCCGCGAAGCTGTCACCGCAGATCTGCAGGATGCCGCTCGGGAACTCCATGAATTCACAGAGATCGGTTGCACCGATGCCGTAATCGGCTGTCGGCGTACCGGTTCCGGCCACGGGACCGATGCGCGTCACCTCGCCGGGCGCGAGCGGTTTGAGCACCGGCGTGGGCACCGGCGCAGGGGGATCCGCCAGCGCTGCCGGCGCCGCGACAATCAGGGCCGAAAACAACGAAATGGCTGCTGCCACCCGGGTGTCAGCAACCATTTCGTCGATGTGACGGATATCTACTTGGCGGCGAGCAGTTCGGCGATCTGAACAGTGTTGAGCGCCGCGCCCTTTCGCAGGTTGTCGCCCGAGACGAACAGCGCGAGGCCACGACCGTCCGGCACACCCGGGTCCTGGCGGATGCGGCCCACCAGCGAGTCGTCGGCACCGGCGGCGGCCAGCGGCGTCGGCACGTCGACCAGCGACACCCCGGCTGCGCCGGCCAGCAGCTCACGCGCCCGCTCGACCGAAAGCGGCTGGGCGAACTCGGCGTTGATCGACAGCGAGTGTCCGGTGAACACCGGAACCCGCACGCAGGTGCCGCTCACCAAGAGCTCCGGGATACCCAGAATCTTGCGGCTCTCGTTGCGCAGCTTCTGGTCCTCGTCGGTCTCACCTGAGCCGTCGTCGACGAGCGACCCGGCCAGCGGGATGACGTTGAAAGCAATGGGCGCAACGTATTTCACCGGCGCCGGGAACTCCAGTGCGGATCCGTCGTGCACCAGCTGCTCGGCACCGGAGATCACGGCGCGGGCCTGCGAGGCCAATTCGTCGACCCCGGCGAGCCCCGAGCCGGACACCGCCTGGTAGCTCGACACGATGAGGCGGGTCAGGCCGGCCTCCTCGTGCAAGGGCTTCAGCACCGGCATGGCGGCCATGGTGGTGCAGTTCGGGTTGGCGATGATGCCCTTGGCAAGCTGCTTGCCACGGACGTCACGGTCGAAGTTGACCTCCGAAACCACCAGCGGCACATCGGGATCCTTGCGCCACGCCGACGAGTTGTCGACGACGATGGCGCCGGCCGCGGCGAAGCGCGGGGCCTGCACACGCGACATGGTCGCACCGGCGGAGAACAGGGCGATGTCCAGACCCGACGGGTCTGCGGTCTCGCTGTTCTCGACCTCGATCTCCTGGCCGCGGAACGTCAGCTTCTTACCCTCGGACCGCGCCGAGGCGAAGAACCGCACGGAGCTCGCCGGGAAGTCGCGCTCCTCGAGGAGCTTGCGCATGACCTGGCCGACCTGGCCGGTCGCACCTACGACACCGATTGCAACCATGTCTAGCGCCCCGTCCCGCCGTACACGACAGCGGCCTCTTCGCTGGCGAAGCCGAAGGCCTCGTGCAGCGCGGCGACGGCGGTGTCCAGCTCAGTGTCCTTGACCAGCACCGAGATTCGAATCTCGGAGGTGGAGATCAGGTCGATGTTGACGCCGACCTCGGCCAGCGTCTCGCAGAACTTGGCGGTGACGCCGGGGTGGCTGCGCATACCTGCGCCGACCAGCGACACCTTGCCGATGTGATCGTCGTACAGCACCTGCAAGAAACCGATCTCGTCCTTGAGCGAGGTCAGCTTCTCGACGGCGCCCGGGCCGTTCTCGCGCGAACAGGTGAAGGTGATGTCGGTCTTGCCGTCCTCCACCTTCGAGATGTTCTGCAGCACCATGTCGATGTTCACGTCGGCATCAGCGACCGCGCGGAACACCTTGGCGGCGTAGCCCGGGACGTCGGGCACGCCGACGACGGTGACCTTCGCCTCGCTGCGGTCGTGGGCAACTCCGGTGAGGATGGCGTCTTCCATGGGGATGTCCTCGATCGATCCTTTGACGATGGTGCCGGCCTTGTTGGAATACGAGGACCGAACATGAATCGGAACGTTGTAGCGGCGCGCGTATTCCACGCAGCGCAGCATCAACACTTTGGCTCCGCAGGCCGCCATTTCGAGCATCTCCTCGAAAGAGACGGTGTCCAGGTGGCGGGCGTTGGGCACGATGCGCGGGTCGGCGGTGAAGATGCCGTCCACGTCGGTGTAGATCTCGCAGACGTCGGCCTTCAGTGCGGCGGCCAACGCCACGGCGGTGGTGTCCGAGCCGCCGCGGCCCAGTGTGGTGACGTCCTTGCTGTCCTGGCTGACGCCCTGGAAGCCGGCGACCAGCACGATCATCCCCTCGTCGAGGGCATCGCGCAGGCGGCCCGGGGTGACGTCGATGATCTTGGCGTTGCCGTGCGTACCGGTGGTGATGACGCCGGCCTGCGAACCGGTGAACGACCGGGCCTGCGCGCCGAGGGACTCGATGGCCATGGCGACCAGCGCGTTCGAGATGCGCTCACCCGCGGTGAGCAGCATGTCCATCTCACGGGCCGGTGGCGCCGGGGATACCTGGCGGGCCAGATCCAGCAGATCATCGGTGGTGTCGCCCATGGCCGAGACCACGACGACGACGTCATTGCCGGCCTTCTTGGTTTCGACGATCCGCTCGGCGACTCGACGGATTCGCTCGGCGTCCGACACCGAGGATCCGCCGTACTTCTGGACGACGAGCGCCACTGTTCGGGTTTCCTTCTCTGAATTGGCAGCAAGCATTCGCATCAATGCTGCTCCAAGGATAAGGGAGGGACGAACTCGTTTTTGTTGCCCGGTCGCCTGCCGGACCTGCAACGCGCGAGACGTTCGTCACTCTCGCCCGGTTCAGAAGATGTCGGTCAGCTTCCGCTGTGCCGGGCAGGCATCGCTCAGCGCCTTCATCTGCTCCGTGATCTGGGCGTTGATCGCCGACAGCTGGTAGGCCTCGGTCGGCGCCGGGGCGCCGGGCGCCCGGCCCTGGGCGGCGATCCGGTAGGCGTCCAGCGCCGAGGCGAACTGTGAGGCCAGCGTCGCCAGTTGCACCGCGTTGGCCGCGACCTTGTCGCCGGTGACCTTCTGCGCCCGCTCGGCCATGCCGTCGGCCCAGGCCCGGTAGGCGGTCTCCTCGGCGATGGTCGGGACACCGCCCGAGTTCTTGTCGATCTTCGACTCGATCTGCACGGCCTGCGCCTTGTTGTAGTCGAGCATGTCGCGCACCGGCTTGCACTGCGGCGTCGGTCCGCGGAACTGGGTCTGCCACACCACGATGCCGATGACGACGGCGAGCGAGACCGCGATGCCGATCTTCCAGCTGCGGTCCAGGCTCAACAACCATCTCGTCAACACGGTCGAACTGTATCGGCACAGGCAGCGCCGTGCCCATCACACCTGGCCAGGAACTTGGCAAGGGACGGCGTGACCGGGTTTTGGTGAACTACTGGACGGGAGTAAACTGGTCAGTGATGTATAGCGCGCGGGTGCTCCTCCTCGGACGCCGCGACGGGGTCTGATCCGACCGGCCTCCCGTCGCGGGTGTTTGAGATGTGCCGGTCCTGACCTTCTAGGTCCCATCCAGACAGACCGGAGCAAATCACCGTGACCACTTACTCTCCCGATTCTTCTGCCGACTCCTTCTCGTCGGTACGCGCCATCACCACCCCGTCCGGACCGCGCCGTGAGGGCCAGCCCTCGTGGAACACGCAGCGCAATTCGTCGATGCCGGTCAGCCGGTACCGCAGCTTCGCCGACGAGGTGGAGAACGTCGCCCTGCCCGACCGCACGTGGCCCGACAAGGTCGCCACCGTCGCGCCCGGTTGGTGCGCCGTCGACCTGCGTGACGGCAACCAGGCCCTGATCGACCCGATGAGCCCGGAGCGCAAGCGCCGGATGTTCGACCTGCTGGTCCGTATGGGCTACAAGGAGATCGAGGTCGGTTTCCCGTCGGCCAGCCAGACCGACTTCGACTTCGTCCGCGAGATCATCGAGCAGGGCGCCATCCCCGAAGACGTCACCATTCAGGTGCTGACGCAGTGCCGCCCCGAGCTGATCGAGCGCACCTTCGAGGCCTGCAACGGTGCCCCGCGCGTGATCGTGCACTTCTACAACTCGACGTCGATCCTGCAGCGCCGCGTGGTGTTCCGCGCGGACCGCGAGGCCGTCAAGAAGATCGCCACCGACGGCGCCACGCTGTGTGTCGAGGAGGCCAAGAAGTACCCGGGCACGCTGTGGCGGTTCGAGTACTCGCCCGAGTCGTACACCGGGACCGAGCTGGAGTACGCCGTCGAGGTGTGCAACGCGGTCGCCGAAATCGTGCAGCCCACCCCGGACTGGCCGCTGATCGTCAACCTGCCGGCGACCGTCGAGATGGCGACCCCGAACGTCTACGCCGACTCCATCGAGTGGATGAACCGGCACCTGGCGCCGCGGGACTCGATCATCCTGAGCCTGCATCCGCACAACGACCGCGGCGAGGGCGTCGCGGCCGCGGAGCTGGGTTACCTGGCCGGGGCGGACCGCATTGAAGGCTGCCTGTTCGGCAATGGTGAGCGCACCGGCAACGTCTGTCTGGTGACGCTGGGCCTGAACCTGTTCAGCCGTGGTGTCGATCCGCAGATCGACTTCTCCAACATCGACGAGATCCGTCGCACCGTGGAGTACTGCAACCAGCTGCCCGTCGCCGAGCGCCACCCCTACGGCGGTGACCTGGTCTACACGGCGTTCTCCGGCAGCCACCAGGACGCCATCAACAAGGGCCTGGACCAGATGAAGGTGGACGCGGATGCGGCCGACGCCGACGTCGACGACATCCTGTGGCAGGTCCCGTACCTGCCGATCGACCCGAAGGACGTCGGGCGCACGTACGAGGCCGTCATCCGCGTGAACTCGCAGTCCGGCAAGGGCGGCGTCGCCTACATCATGAAGGCCGACCACGGGCTGGTCCTGCCGCGCCGGCTGCAGATGGAGTTCAGCCAGGCCATCCAGAAGATCACCGACGGTGAGGGCGGCGAGGTCTCCCCGAAAGAGATGTGGGACGTCTTCAACGAGGAGTACCTGTCGCCCATCACCCCGCTGGAGCGCATGCGGCAGCGGGTCGACGCGGCCGAAGAGGATGGCGGCACCGACACCATCACCGCGATCGTCAAGATCGACGGTGAGGAGCGCGAGATCGTCGGGGCCGGTAACGGCCCGCTGGCGGCGTTCACCGACGCTCTGGGCGCCGTCGGCTTCCACGTGAACGTGCTGGACTACTCCGAACACGCCATGTCGGCCGGTGAGGAAGCGCAGGCCGCGGCCTACGTCGAGGCATCGATCGGCGGCAAGACCGTGTGGGGCGTCGGCATCGCGCCGTCGATCACCACGGCGTCGCTGCGGGCAGTCGTCTCGGCGGTGAACCGGGCCGCACGCGGCTAGCCGAAGACCGTCAGCTCGGCGCTCCCGGGTCCTCCGACACCCGGAGGACCCGGGCGCACCAGCTGACCGCTTGCTCCGCAAAGTCTTGTGCGGTAACGGTTTTCGCGTTGTCGAGGAGACGCTCATTGATCAGGGTGGCCACGCCGCCGACGCAGAAGAGCGCCGCGTCGAAGGTCTCCTGATCAGCGTCGCGGTCGGGCTGCAGCAGAGCCAGAATCGCGGCGGCGACCCGGTGTTGCGCGATTCGGATGTGCTCGGCCACCGACTCGATGTGCCGGGCGTCGGTCAAAAAGATCCGTACGGCCAGCGGGTCACTCTCGGCGTGTTCGATGAACCCCGCCAGGCCGAGCGTCAGCCGTGTCTGGACCGTCGCCGTCTCGGGCGCGCTCCCGCCGGCCAGCATCGCAGCGAACGGGCCCTCCAGCACATCGTCGATCACCGCGCCGATGAGTGCACCGAGCCCGGCGAACTGCTCGTAGAAGTAGCGGTCGGTCAATTTGGCGCGCGCGGCGATGGCCCGAACGCTCAACGCCGACATCCCACCTTCGCGCCACAGTTCCTCGGCCGCGTCGAGCAGCAGCCGGCGCCGATCGGCGCGCCGCTGCTCCGCTGACCTGCCGGAATACTTGCGCTGCGGCGCAGTGCCCGCACTGGTGCCCGATCCGTCATCAGCCATCTGGCGCAACCCCTCCCTCCGACTGCCACATGATGTCAAAATCCGGGGAGGAAGACGGAGTCCCGTTTCAAACGCGGTCTTCTGGCAATATTACCGACGAGTAGGGTTCAGGGTTCATCTACATAGTGGAGTGGAACATGGCAGCACAGCTCGCCGAGCAGGTCACCGTACTGGCCGCGGCCGGAACTGAAGGTGGTGGCGCTGCCCTCGACCAGGTCATCGGGATGTCCGTGGCAACGGGCATCATCACCGCAGGGCTGCTGTGGATCGGCTATCTGCACCGGCAACGCCGCATCACCTGGCTGAAAGACCTCGCTGACAAGGCCGGCCGCAAGATGAACCGGCCCAGCTGGGTGGCCCTGCCCTCGCTGCTGTTCATCTCGACGATCATCTGCGCGATGTTCGGCTTCATCTGGGACGTCAGCCTGCACATCGGCAAGGGCCGCGACGCCGGCCCGCTGGCCAACCCGGCGCACTACTTCATCCTGGTCGGCCTGTTCCTGCTGTTCATCGCCGGCTCGCTGTCGATCATCCTGCCGTACGACAAGCCCGGTCCGGCCGCCATCAAGATCACCAAAACCTGGTACGCGCCCGTCGGCGGCGTCCTGATGGCCGGTTGCGGCCTGTACGCCCTGATCGGATTTCCACTGGACGACATCTGGCACCGCATCTTCGGCCAGGACGTCACGCTCTGGGGCCCGACCCATTTGATGCTCATCGGCGGCGCCGGCCTGTCCCTGGTCGCAACGCTGCTCCTGGAGCGCGAGGGCGACATCGCGATGGGCGCCGACGCCCCCGCCGCCCGCAACAAGGTCCTGCCGTACCTCGCCTTCGGCGGTCTGGTGATCGGCCTGTCGGTGTTCCCGGTCGAATACGACTTCGGTGTCGAGCAGTTCCGGCTGGTGCTGCACCCGATGCTGATCGCCGCCGCGGCGGCCATGTCACTGGTGGCCACGCGACTAACGCTGGGCCGCTACTCGACCTTCGGCGCCATCGCCTTCGCGTTGTTCATCCGCGGGCTCGTCGCGCTGGCCGTCGGCCCGATTCTGGGCTCCCCGTACAGCTGGTGTGCGCTCTACCTGGGTTCCGCGATCGTCGTCGAACTGATCGGCCTGACTCCCCTCGTCAACCGCCCCATCCTGTTCGGCGCAGTGGCGGGTCTGGGCGTGGGCACCGTCGGCATGTGGCTGGAATCGTTCTGGGTCGACGCCATGTTCCGCACGCCGTGGCCCAGCAGCATGTGGGGTGAGGCGCTGACGATGTCGACGCCGGTCGCCATCGGCATGGGCATGTGCGGCGCACTGCTGGCCATCGTCCTGGCCGGTCAGCGCCTGCCCGCACGTCCCATCGGTATCGGCATCGTGGTGGCCACGGTCCTGGTGATCGGCGGCGCCGTCGCCAACGGCCTGAACGTCACCGTGCCGGAGCACGCCCGCGCGCAGATCGCCCTCACCGACGCGCCCAGCCCGGCCGGAGAACGCCTGGTGAACGCCGACATCCAGATCACGCCGACCAACCTCGTCAGCGACGACCCCGAGTGGGTGACGCTGATGGCGTGGCAGGGCAAGCTCGCGAATGATCGCGGCCTGGTGGTCGATCACCTGAAGCAGGTCGGCCCCGGCCACTACCGGTCCACCCGGCCGATCCCGGTCTGGGGAACGTGGAAGACGGTGTTGCGCGTGCAGGATGGCCGCACCATGGCCGCAGTCCCGGTGTACCTGCCGGCCGACCCGGGCATCGGTGCCGAGGAGACTCCGGCGATCTCGACGACCCGTGACTTCATGGAAGAGATCAAGGTTCTGCAGCGCGAACGCAACCTCGACGTGCCGACGTGGCTGTACCCGGCGGCCTCCCTGATCGTGCTGGTGTGCTCGCTGATCCTGATCGCGTTGCTGAGTTGGGGTGCGGGACGGATCAATTCACGCGAACAGTTCAGCGCCACCGAGACCAGGGAACCCGTCGGACAGCCGTGACCTATCTGGCCGATCACTCGCTATTGTTGGCATTGCCGGCGTTTGCCCCTGCGTTCGTCGTGGCCGGGGTGGTGGCCTGGGTGGCCATGAAGGACCGGCGGGCGCACGACGGCTCCACCTCCGACGGTGACGAAACCGATTCGGAGACACCAGGTTCGACCGATGAGGATGGTTCGACGTGACCTTTGTGAAGACCTTCGCCGTGGCCGGCGTCGTGGCGCTGGCCCTGGCCGGCTGCGGCAAGAACGAGTCGGCGCCGGGTAGCTCGTCGAGCGCCACCGCAACGGGCACAACACAACTGAGCAACCCACAGGCGCCACCGGCGCGCGTCTACATCGATGTGACCATCGCGGGTGGCACCGCGACGCCGCTCAACCAGCAGGTGCAGGCCAAGCTCGGCGAGCCGATCATCCTGCGGGTCAACAGCGACGCCGCCGACCAGCTGCACGTGCACTCGAACCCCGAGCACACCTTCAACGTCAAGCCGGAGAAGGATCAGCAGTTCCAGTTCACGGTGGACGTGCCGGGCCAGGTCGACGTCGAACTGCACCACCTGGACAAGACCGTCGCCACCATCACGGTGCAGTGACCTCAGCGGTTCTGGCACACGGGCTGGGCGGGTCCAGTGATCTTCCGATCCCGCTGACCTACGCGCTGATCGGCGCGGCGTGGGCGTTGACCTTCACCTTCGCCGTGGTCGCTCTGGCCTGGCGTAAACCGCGGTTCGATCCGCAGACGCCCGGCCGGGCATTGCCGCGCTGGGTGACGACGGCGGTGGACGCGCCCGTCACCCGGTGGACGGTCGGGCTGCTGGCCCTGGCGTTCGCGGGTTGGGTCGCGGTGGCGTCGACCACCGGGCCCGCAGGGTCCGGCAACCCGCTGCCAGGCGTGTTCTATGTGCTGCTCTGGGTCGGAATCGTTGCGCTGTCAGTGCTTTTCGGTCCGGTCTGGCGGGTGCTGTCGCCGGTGCGAACCATCTCCCGGCTGCTGCGACTGGGCCGCGATGCGTATCCCGCGCGGCTCGGCTACTGGCCCGCGGCGGCCGGGTTGTTCGCGTTCGTCTGGCTCGAGCTGGCCAGCCCCGACCCGGGTTCCGTTGGCGCTGTGCGCATCTGGCTGTTGATCTACCTCGGCGTGACGCTGGCCGGCGCCGCGGTGTGCGGCACCCGCTGGTGCTCGCATGCCGACCCGTTCGAGGTCTACAGCGTCGTGGCTTCGCGGTGCGCACCGGTGCGGCGCAACGCCGATGGCCAGATCGCCGTCGGCAATCCGTTCAATCACCTGCCCACGTTGCCGATCAGACCCGCCACGGTGACGGTGCTGGCCGTTCTGCTCGGCTCGACAGCCTTCGACAGTTTCTCGGCGACACCCGCGTGGCGCGGCTTCGTGCAGGCGCACGCCGACGGCACCTGGCAGGCCACCGGACTGAAAACCGTTGGGCTGGCGGTGTTTGTCACGACCGTCGCGCTGTCGTTCAGCCTTGCCGCCCGCGCCACCGGCGGGGTGGACCGCGCACGCCGCCGACAACTGCCCGGATTGCTGGCGCACTCCCTCATTCCCATCGTCATCGGCTACGTGTTCGCGCACTACCTGACCTATCTCGTCGAGAAGGGCCAGCAGACCGTCTACCTGCTGCTCGGCCGGCATGACGCGCACGTCTATTACGTGCTGTCCATGCATCCTGCCGTGCTGGCCACGACGAAGGTGCTGTTCGTGGTGGCCGGGCACATCGCCGGCGTCGTCGCCGCACACGATTGCGCGCTCCGCGTGCTGCCCAAGCGGCATCAGCTCACCGGACAACTGGCGATGATGCTCGTGATGGTCGGCTACACGTTCACCGGGTTGTACCTGCTCTTCGGCGGATAGCGCGCCGGCCCTTGACATCGCCGGGCTGTGGATCAAAACTGAGGACACACGTCCTCAGATGGAGGTTGCATGACAGCCACAGTGCCCGCGGAACCGACGCTCAAGCAATTGCACGGCCGCGCATTCGCGTCCCTGTACGACGAAATGGACTACCAGGTCGCGCACATCGACGGCGCCCTGCCGCCCGAGCTGACCGGCACGTTGTTCCGCATCGGCCCCGGCAAGTTCGAGGTCGGCGACACCGTGCTCAAGACCATGTTCGACGCAGACGGCATGGTGTCGCGGTTCATCCTCGACGGCCGGGGCGTCCGGTTCACCAACCGGTATGTCCGCACCAAGCAGTACCGCGGCGGGGACGTCATGAGCCAGCGCGGCATCACCACCAACGCCCCGACCCTGCGCGGCAATCTCCTCCCGCCGGCCAATACCGGCAACACCAACATGGCGACCATCTGCGGCGACCTCCTGGCCATGTGGGAGGGCGGCCCACCGTACAAGATCGACCCCGACTCGCTGGACACATTGGGCTACAAGCGTTTTGACGGTGACCGGCTCGGCTATCTCGGCTCCTTCTCCGCCCATCCCAAGTGGGATCCGCACACCGGGGACGTCTACAACTTCGGCCTCGACTTGCTGCCCACGCCGCGGCTGCGGTGCTTCAGGGTCGACCGGGCCGGCCGCAGCCACCAGATCAGCTCGCTGAAGTTGTGGGACATGGTGTGGAACCACGACTTCGCACTCACCGAGAACCACATGGTGTTCGTCCTGGATCCGTTGCGGCCCAACATCCCCACGCTGTTGCGTACCCGATCACTGGCGAAAGCCCTGGAATACCAGACCCGCAACGGATCGACGCGGTTCGCTCTGGTGCCGCGCGACGGGTCCAAGCCCCGCATCATCGAGCATGAGGCACTGACCCACATCCACGTCACCAACGCCTTCGAAGACGGCTCCGACACCGTGGTGGAGTTCTTCCGCTTCGAAGACTCGGACATCTTCGGCAAGCTCGGCAAGGCCTGGCAGGACCCGGCCGAACCCACCGATCCCCGTGCGCACCTGACCATCGATGAGTGGCCCCGCGGGCACCTGTCGCGATTCCGGATCAGCAAGTCCGGCCGGATCGCCGAGACGGTGTTATCAGCCACGGCGCCAATGGAATTCCCACAGTACGACTGGCGTCGTTCGACGCTGGAGCACAACGTCACGTACGCCTGCAAGGCCACCGAGGACGTGGGCCACTACAACGCGGTGACGCGGATCGATCACCGCACGGGTATCCAGAGCACTTTCGATTTCGGTCTGGCCCAGACCGGAGAACCATTGTTCGTGCCCCGCTCCCGCACCGCCGCCGAGGATGACGGCTGGCTACTGGTGCTCAATCACGATCTGCGGAGCCATCGTTCACAACTGGTGATCTTCGATGCCCGCACCATCGAGGACGGACCGTTGGCCACCGCACATCTCGACCACCATCTGCCGATCGGGTTCCACGGCACATTCACCCGGCGTATCGCCGGCTGACGCCCACTGCCGGCGCTGGGCAGCCGCGCACCGCGCCGCGCTCTGGACGGGCGCTGCGACGCCGGATCAGCTTGCGGAACTGTCTGTTTCACCGTCTTCGCCCTCGGGTGGGTAGAGCGTCGGGTGGTGGTACTGATTGGTCCTGGGTTGGCCGACGTCCAGGAGCGGTGGTGGAGTCCAGTGGGTGCGGCCGTTTTTCATGGTGGTGCTCCAGCCGCCGGTGTCGGCGAGAACGTTGTCGCAGCCACACGCCAGGGTCATTGTGTTGACGTTGGTGAGACCGCCGTCGCGCCAATTGTCGATGTGATGGACCTGCGAGCGCGAGGCGGGAGCGGTGCAATTGGGCTTGGTGCAGCCATGATCGCGGCCGAACAGCGCGAAGCGTTGAGCAACGGTGGCGGTGCGCCGGGCCCGGCCCATGTACAGGGGTTGTTCATTGTGCTGGTCGAACACCCCGAGGTAGTGGTCGGCACCGTTGGTGGCGGCCATCTGCAGCAGATCCTTGATGGGCAGCTTGCTGCCGGTGTGGGTGAGTGCGGTCCCGGTGCGCTGCTCCAGTTCGGTGACGGTGCAGGTGGCGACGACGCTGACCGGGACGCCGTTGTGCTCACCGAGTGTTCCGGAGGACAGCAGCATCTGGAACAGCGTTGTGCAGGCGTCGTGGCGGCGCTGGGCCGGGGTGCGGGTGTCAGCGGCGATCTGCTCGGCTGACGGGGTTCCGGAGATGCAGGGCTGCGGGTCAGCCGGATTGCACACGCCGGGGGCGGCGTACTTGTCCAGCAGGGCGTCGAGGTAGGCGCGGGCTTCGGGGGTCAGGGTGCCCTGCAGATCCGACATCCCGTCCGGTCGTTGTTTCGACACGGTGACACCGCGTTTGCGGGCACGTTCGGCATCATCGGGTAGCGGTCCGTCTTGGTCGAGCAGGTAGAGCAGGGCCTCGGCGGCGGCGCGCAGTTCTTCCGGGGTTTGGTGCCGGGCACCGGCGACCAGGGATTGTTCGAACTGCCGACTGGTGGTGGGGTCGACCCAGCCGGGGAGTTTGTTGATGAACTGGCCGATCACTTTGACGTGTTCGGGGTTGATCGCACCCTCGGCCTGGGCGGCGGCGGCGAACTCCCACACGGGCGACAGCGCCCCTCCGGTCAACCCGGTGCGGGGCGCCAAATGCAGGGCGTCGCGGACCCGACGGTTGGCTTCGGTGGTGTCGATGTGCAATCGGATGCGCAGCACCTCAGCCCAGTTTTTCGCCCCCAGCTCCCGAGCCGTGGCCTGGGACTGTGCCGCGGTAAGAATCCGGTGATCGACGGCCTCGGCCGCGCATTTGAGGGTTTCGCGGCGCGACTGCAACTCCAACAATGTCGGCACGTCCAGGCCGGTGTAGTCCAGGGCTGCGAGCCGGGCCTGCGCCGCCTCGTAGGCGGCGTAGGCCTCCTCGACAGCGGCCGGATCGGCGAATCCCATATATCGAACACTAGTTCGAATCACCGACAAATGGCCGTGACAAGTGTGTCATGTCGCAGGACATAGGTGACAGTTCTGCATCAGGACATCGGTGACAGTTTGGGTGGTCTTGGTGGTGACACTTGGGTCCGCAGGCTCAGGTGGTGGCTGTTCATGAACCGATCGATCCTCGTGTCCGTCTGGCGATCGCACAGTGGCCCGATGACGCGCCTCGTGGGGCGGTCTCGACGTTCTGTGCCGAGCATGGAATCTCGCGGAAGTCGTTCTACGCGTTGCGTAACCGCGCCAAGACTGACGGCTCGGCCGCGGTGCTCGAACCGCGGACCCGACGGCCGAAGTCGAGCCCGTCGACGTTGCGCGATGAGGTCAAGGAACAGGCCGTCGGAGTGCGTGCTGCCCTGGAGTCCTGCGGGTTGGACCATGGGCCGGTCAGCGTGCACGAGAAGATGCACGCGATGGGCCTGGCGCAGGTCCCGTCCACGGCGTCATTGGCCCGCATCTTCCGCGAAGCGGGCGTGGCGCGTCGGGAGCCGAAGAAAAAGCCCCGCTCGGCGTGGCGACGGTTCGTCTACCCGGCCCCGAACGCCTGCTGGCAACTCGATGGCACCGAGTACGTCCTGGCCCGCGGACGCAAATGTGTGATCTTCCAGCTCATCGATGATCACTCCCGCTACGCGGTCGCCTCGCACGTGGCGTGGGGCGAGACCACTGAGGCAGCGATCGCCGTCTTTGACAAGGCCGTCGCCGCTCACGGGGTGCCCCAACGACTGCTGTCGGACAACGGACTCGCGCTCAATCCTTCGCGCCGCGGATTGACCGGAAGATTCGTTAATCATGTTGGGACCCTGGGAGTCCAGGCCATCACCGGCAAGCCCTACAAACCGACCACCCAAGGCAAAAACGAACGCTTCCATCAGACCTTGTTCCGCTACCTGGATAAACAGCCTCTCGCCGAGACCCTTGCCGAACTACAGGCCCAGGTCGACGAGTTCGACCGCATCTACAACACCGAGCGCCCACATCAGGGGCTTCCCGGGCGCATCACCCCGCTGACCGCGTGGGAAGCGACCGCCAAAGCCGACCCGCCCCGACCCCAGCCCGACCCGCCTCTGCTGATCCAGGCCGCCGTCAAACAGCTCCAGCCCCCACCAGAGCTACCCGCGACCACCAGCATCCGGACGCTGACCACCGCCGGCACATTCATGCTCGGCGGGGTCATCTACAAAGTCGGCGGCCGACACGGCCTGCACGAGGTCTTGGTCGCCACCGACGGCGACAAGATCATCGTGGCTGACCTCGACGGCGAAATCCTCATCGAGCACACCCGGCCCGCACCCGGAGTGACCTACGTCGGCAACGGAAAACCCCGCGGCTCACACCCCAAACCAGACGAAACGTCACCGATGTCCTGATACATCAACTGTCACCGATGTCCTGATACAGAACTGTCACCGAAGTCCTGATACATCACATGGCCGTGACAAGTGGGGCGCTAGTTATCTACCGTGACCAGCGCAAACAAAGTGACCAAAGATTTTCAGCAGAGACCGCTAAAACAACATGAACTGGTCGCCGGCCGGCGTCCGGTCGACGAACTCCTCGACGTCCGAGCCGCCGACCACGTGGCCCAGCAGCGTCATGAATTCGGCGTCCGAGACCAACGGGACGCCGAGCTCCCTGGCCTGGTAACCCTTCCCCTGGGCGGGCGCCGGGTCGTTGCAGATGACCAGCGAGGTGTGGACATCGACGCTGTCGGAGTAGGACAGCCCGACATGCACGATGCGCTCGATCACTTCTTCGTGCGTGCGCTGCATCTCACCCGACAGCGCCACCCGCATGCCCTGCACCAACGGCTGGCCCGGGACGAACCGGCCGGGGTTGGCGTAGGCACCCGGCAGCCGCGACGCCAGGACTTTCAGCGGTCGGAGTTCGTCGTGCGTGATGGCGCCGCTCGGCCAGCGCTTGCGGCCTACGTTGCGGATGGGCAGCCAGCGCCGGTGCTCGCGCGCCGCGGCCAGTGCCGGTTTGAGGATCTGGGCCAGCACCATAGCGTCGTCGAGGGCATCGTGCGGACGAATCTGCGTCGCGCCGTAGTGCGTCGCGAGCGTCTCCAGCCGCAGGTTCTCGGTGCCCAGGTTGAGCCGGCGGGTCAGCTCGACGGTGCACATGACGCTGTCGACGGGCAGCACCGCGCCGACGCGCTCGCACTCGGCGGCCAGGAAGGCGTAGTCGAAACCGGCGTTGTGGGCGACCAGCGTGCGGCCCGACAGCACGGCGGCCAGGTCGCCGACGACCTCACCGAAGGTCGGTTGGCCCGCCAGCATCTCGGGGGTCAGCCCGTGCACGTGGGTAGGGCCGGGATCGACGCCGGGATTCAGCAGGCTGCTGAACGAGTGCTCCACATTGCCGTCGTCTCCGAGGGCCAGTGCCGCCACGCTGATGACGCGCGCATGGCCGGGATCGAAGCCCGATGTCTCTACGTCGACGACAGCCCAACCCGCCCCGGCCTCAGTGGCCGGTCGGCCCCAGCCGAGGTTGGTTTCGTCCACGTGGCAAGAATGGCACGCGCCTCCGACAAGTCCGGCCAGATCCCGGCGGTCCCCGCAGCGTGTCGCCGATCGAACGTGAATCAGACCCGGACGCGCAGACCGTCTGCGACCGTGGCCAGGTATGCCGCGACCAATCGGTCGATTTCTTCCGGGCCGGACCGCAGCGCTCCCGGACGCCACGACAAGGCCAGCAGGCCGTTGAAGGTCGCCCAGAACACGGTCGCGAGGTCATCGGGGTCGAGAGCAGGATTCACCAGCCCGGCCTCGATACCTGAGCGCAGCACGGCCGCGAGTTTCGCGTTCTGAGTACGGGTCAACTCCGCGATGCGGTCGACCGCGTCCGGGACGTC
Source organism: Mycobacterium sp. HM-7 (assembly GCF_053852335.1). Classification (NCBI taxonomy): domain Bacteria; kingdom Bacillati; phylum Actinomycetota; class Actinomycetes; order Mycobacteriales; family Mycobacteriaceae; genus Mycobacterium; species Mycobacterium sp. HM-7. The sequence continues at coordinate 5,571,587 of NZ_CM132657.1, forward strand.
CGGCGGTTCGACGAGGATCTGGAATTCGTGCGGACGTTCGCGGGCAAAGCGGGCATACGCGTTGGCCGCCAGCATAATTCGCTCTTCCACCGTCCCGTCTGCCGCGTATGCCGCGTCCATGTAGGCCCGGTTCTCCTCCATCGCCCGCTCGGCGACTGCGGTGAGCAACGCGGCCCGCCCGCCCACGCGGTTGTAGACGGTCTGCAGTGCGACGTCCGCACGCTCGGCGACGGCCTCGAGATTCAGCCCGTGTACACCTTCGGTCGCGATGATCTCGCGGGCAGCGGCGACGACGGAGCGCCGGTTGACCTCGGCCCGTCGCTGCGTTCTGGTCATCCCGGGATCGGCCACGCCCAGAGTGTAACCGGTACCACTTTTAGAAGTACTTACAATTTTGGATTCACTTACATATTCTCGCTCCATGACCCGCACCGATGTGACTTTCCCGTCGGGCGACGCCACCTGCGCCGCCTGGCTGTACACGCCCACAACCCCCGCCCCCGGAAACCGGCCGATCATCGTGATGGCCCACGGTCTCGGCGGCGTCAAAGAAATGCGCCTCGACGCCTTTGCCGAGCGCTTCACCGCCGCCGGGTACGCCTGCCTCGTCTTCGACTACCGGCACTTCGGTGCCAGCTCGGGCGAGCCGCGCCAACTGCTCGACATCGACCGGCAGCTCGAAGACTGGCGCAGCGCCGTCGCGTACGCCCGCACCCTCGGCGGCGTCGATCCCGACCGCGTCGTGGTCTGGGGAACCTCGTTCGGCGGCGGGCACGTGATCGTCACCGCCGCGCAGGACAAGCGGCTTGCCGCGGCGATCGCGCAGTGTCCGTTCACCGACGGCCTCGCGTCGTCGTTCGCCATCCCGCCGTTGACGTCGGCCAAGGTCACTGCCCGCGCGTTGCGGGATCAGATCGGCGCCCTCCTCGGCCACCAACCGGTCATGGTCCCGACGTACGGGCCGCCTGGGTCGACGGCACTGATGACCTCACCCGACTCGGTCGCCGGGATCCAGAACCTCTTGCCGCCGGATGCCGACATCGAACGCGACGTCGCCGCGCGCTTCGCCCTGCAGATCGTGCGTCACTTCCCCGGCCGCCGGGCCCGCAACGTCACCTGCCCGATCTTTTTCGCCATCTGCGAGCAGGACGCCGTCGCCCCGCCAGGGCCCACCCAGAAGTACGCCGCGCAGGCACCCCGGGGCGAGATCAAGCTCTACGACACCGGTCATTTCGACATCTACGTCGGCGAGGAGTTCGAACGCAACGTCACCGACCAGCTCGACTTCCTGTCCCGCCACGTTCCGGCGGCCGCATCGTGACGCGGTATCACCTCGCCGGCCGCACCGTGGTCCTCACCGGTTCGACCGGAGGCCTCGGCTCCGCCGTCGCGCGGCAACTCCGGGCGCGCGGCGCCAACCTCGCCCTGCTCGACCTCGACGGTGACCTGGCGCAGCGACAAGCCGCGGAGCTGGGGCCGGACACTGTCGCCCGTGGCTGGGCCGCGGACGTGCGCGACCTCGGCAGCCTGCAGTCGGCGGTCGACGCCGCGGCCGCACACTTCGGCCGAGTCGACGTCGTGGTCGCCAACGCGGGCATCGCGTCCATGGCGCCGCTGGAAACCCTGGAGCCGGAAGTGTTCGAGCGCGTGATCGACATCAACCTCAGCGGGGTGTGGCGCACCTTCCGGGCTGCGGTCCCACACGTCAAGAAGCAGAGAGGCCATCTGCTCGCGGTGTCTTCGATGGCCGCCTTCGTCCACTCGCCGCTCAATGGTCCGTATGTCGCCAGCAAGGCGGGCGTCTGGGCACTGTGCGACGCCACCCGGCTCGAACTGCGCCACTACGGAGTGACCGTCGGCAGCGTCCACCCGACGTTCTTCAAGACGCCGATGATGGACGACGTCCACGACGACCCGGCCGGCCACACGCTGTGGGGCGGCAACAAATCTGGATTGTGGAAGATGATCCCCCTCGACGAGGTGGTCGAGGCTATCGTCACGGGCATCGAACACCGCGCCCCCTTCATCGTCGCGCCGAGACGTAACTCGGTCGTCGCCCGCGTGCCCGGCTTGGTCCGCCCGCTGGTCGACCGCATCGGATTCCCCGGCCGCACGATCCCTGACGCCATCACGCTGGCAGGAAAGGCCTGAAACCATGACCACGATCGACCCGAACGCACCGGTCCTCGTCACAGGAGCCAGCGGGTATATCGGCAGCTGGATCGTCCGCTACCTACTGGAAGCCGGACATACGGTGCACGGCACGGTACGCAACCCGCAGAAGCCGAAAGGCCTGGAGCACCTGCACAAGCTGTCGGCCGACCATCCCGGCAGGCTCAAGCTCTTCAAGGCCGACCTGCTCGACATCGGCAGCTTCGACGAGGCGATGGCCGGCTGTGAACTCGTCATGCACACCGCGTCGCCGTTCCTACTGCAGGGCGTGACGGACGCGCAGGAGTCGCTCGTGCGCCCCGCGCTGGAAGGCACCCGCAACGTACTGGATTCGGTGAACCGCACCGAGAGCGTCAAGCGCGTGGTGCTGACCAGCAGCGTGGTGGCCATCTACGGTGACGCCCGCGAATCTCGCGACGTCCCCGGCGGCGTCTTCACCGAGGACCAGTGGAACACCACGAGCAGCGTCGATCACCAGCCGTACTCGTATTCCAAGACCGTGGCCGAGCAGGAGGCCTGGCGCTATCAGAAGGCGCAGGACCGCTGGGACCTGGTCACCATCCATCCCGGTCTGGTGCTCGGCCCGTCCCTGACGAGCGCCAGCGACTCGGCGAGCCTGGCCACCATGAAGCAGTTCGCCGACGGCACCATGCTGACCGGTGCACCGGAACTGACGTCGGGCATCGTGGACGTGCGCGACGTCGCCGACGCCCACGTGCGCGCCGGTTACACGCCCGACGCACACGACCGCTACCTGGTCAACGCCGCCTCGCTGAGCTTGCTGGAGATCGGCCAGATCCTGCGCGAGAAGTTCGGCGTGCTGTATCCATTCCCGTGGCTGAACGTGCCCAAGGTGGCCGTCAAGGTCGTCGCGCCGGTCATCGGGCTGACGCGCGAGTTCGTCGACACCAACGTGGGATACCCGCTGGTCTTCGACGCCAGCCGCAGCCAGAGCGAGCTCGGACTGGTGTATCGGCCCATCGAGCAGACTGTCACCGACCACTTCCAGCAGATGCTCGACGACGGCATCGTGCGCAAGCGGCCGAGTATCCGGCTCCCGTAAGTGGGCACGCTCACACGTGTCGTCACATTTGCGGCGGCCCTCCTAGACTTCCGGGGATGATCACCGCACGAGGACGCGTCGCGCTGGGCGCGGGCGCCGCCGCCCGTTGGGCGTCGCGCGTGACGGGCCGCGGTGCCGGCGCCATGATCGGCGGTCTCGTCGCCATGAAGCTGGACCCGTCGATCCTGGGGCAGCTGGGCTCCGGACGACGATCTGTCGTCGTCACCGGCACCAACGGCAAGTCCACGACGACGCGGATGACGGCTGCCGCGCTGGCGACCCTCGGGCCGGTGGCATCCAACAGTGAAGGCGCCAACATGGACGCCGGGCTGATCGCCGCACTGGCCGGCTCGCGCAAGGCAACGCTCGCCGCGCTCGAGGTCGACGAGATGCACGTGCCGCACGTCTCCGACGCGGTCGACCCTTCGGTGATCGTGTTGCTCAACCTGTCCCGCGACCAGCTGGACCGGGTCGGCGAGATCAACCACATCGAGCGGACGCTGCGCGCCGGGCTGGCTCGCCATCCGAAGGCAGTGGTGGTGGCCAACTGCGACGACGTACTCGTGACGTCGGCCGCGTACGACAGCCCCAACGTCGTCTGGGTGGCCGCCGGCGGCGGCTGGTCGGGCGACTCCGTGAGCTGTCCGCGCAGCGGCGAGGTGATCGTCCGCGACGGCGGGCACTGGCATTCGACCGGCACCGACTTTTCCCGGCCCACGCCGCAGTGGTGGTACGACGAGACGAATATCTATGGGCCGGAAGGCTTTACCGCCCCCATGACGCTGTCGTTGCCCGGTACGGTGAACCGCGGCAACGCGACACAGGCCGTGGCCGCGGCGGTGGCGCTGGGCGCCCCGCCCGCCGCTGCGGTGGCCGCGGTATGCACCGTCGACGAGGTCGCGGGCCGTTACCGGACCCTGCAGGTCGGCGAACACTCCGTGCGCATGCTGCTGGCCAAGAACCCGGCGGGCTGGCAAGAGGCGCTGTCGATGGTCTCCAATGATGTTGCGGGAGCGGTCATCTCCGTGAACGGTCAGGTGCCCGACGGCGAGGATCTGTCGTGGCTCTGGGACGTGAACTTCGAGCATTTCGTGGATTTCCCGGCGCCCATCGTGTCGGCCGGCGAGCGCGGCACCGATCTCGCGGTGCGCCTCGGCTACGCGGGCGTCGACCACACCCTGGTGCACGACACTTTGGCCGCCATCAAGTCCTGTCCGCCCGGGCACGTCGAGGTCATCGCGAACTACACGGCGTTCCTGCAGCTCAACCGGGAGCTTGCATGACCGTCCAGATCGGCCTGGTCCTGCCCGATGTCATGGGCACCTACGGTGACAGCGGCAACGCCGTCGTCCTGCGACAGCGCTTGCGCCTCAGGGGAATTGACGCCGAGATCGTCGAGATCACCCTGGATGACCCGGTGCCCGATTCGCTGGACCTCTACACCCTCGGCGGGGCCGAGGACTACGCGCAGCGGCTGGCGACCCGCCACCTGCTGCAGTACCCCGGCCTGCAGCGCGCGGCCGAACGCGGTGCCCCGGTACTGGCCATCTGCGCCGCCATCCAGGTGCTCGGGCACTGGTACGAAACCTCTTCGGGCGAGCGCGTCGACGGCGTCGGCCTGCTGGATGTGACGACCTCGCCGCAGCCTGAACGCACCATCGGTGAGGTGACGTCGGTTCCCGTCATCGACGGCCTCACCCAGAAACTGACCGGTTTCGAAAACCACCGCGGCGGAACCGATCTCGGCCCGCTCGCCAAGCCGTTGGCACGCGTCGAGAAGGGGGCCGGCAACCGCGCGGGCTCCGGCTACGACGGCGTCGTACAGGGCAGCGTGGTCGCGACCTACCTGCACGGTCCGTGCCTGGCCCGGAACCCCGAGTTGGCCGACCATCTACTGTCTCAGGTCGTCGGCGATCTGCCGCCCCTGGAACTGCCCGAGGTCGACCTGCTGCGCACCGAGCGTCTCGCCGCGCCGCGCCGCGCGTGATGATCTCCTGCGGGTCATTTGCTGTGAACTGACTGTCAACGTGTGCAGACACGGTTTCGCCGTTCGGACGGCCGGGTAGAAACGAGCCACCACTGTCCGGCTAGAGAGGCGCGCCCCATGCTTGACTTCTTCTGTCCCTCGTGCGGCGATTTCACCTTCGACACGGTCACCTGCTCCCGGTGCGACTGGTCGGCGGATCAGGAGCTGGCACAATCCGCGTGAAAGATGCTGCTGCAGTGCCGCTTTCACATCGCGATCCGGCACCGCGCGACGGACGGCCAGGTTGGTTAGGCAAACCTTCTGCCCCAGGCAAATTCGCCCGCCGCGGTGAAATTTCCGCGAGTTCACCATGCGCTGCCCACGGTCGTGGAGGATCATGAACCGCACGGTTCGTCGCGTCGCGCGAGCCTGCGGCACGTTGGGTATTGGCGTCTTCGAATAGGAACGGCCATATGACTGAGTGCTTCCTTGCCGGTGAAGAAATTCACCAGCTCAATCGGGACCTGCGGATACTCATTGCAACAAACGGCACCCTCACCCGGATTCTCGGTGTCGTCACTGGAGAAGACATCGTCGTGCACATTGTCGAGCAGCAGATTCACGAGCGCGAAATCGTGTCGAACCAGCTGCCCGACAGCCGAATTCTGCAACGTCGTGTCCTGCTCACCGGCGGCGTGTCGGGGCGTCGCTTCGTCGGGGCGGAGTCACTCATCGGCATCGATCTGCTTCCTCCGACAATCGCGGCAGACCTGACGAGCACCAATGCGCCCATCGGCGAGATCATGGCCGCCAGCCGCCTCGAGACGTTCAAGGAGCCGGCCGACATCTGGGTGGCGGAATCACCCGATTGGCTCACCGCCGCAACGGATCAGGCCCCGCAACCGCGGACCGTCAGCCGGCGGTACCGCATCATCATCGAAGGGCAGCCCGTCATCGTCATCACCGAGTACTTCCTCGATTTCGAGACGACGGCCCCATGACGCTGCCGAATGGAAACCTGGCAGAGCTGTTGGCCAAGCGGGCCGCGGAAGCAGGCTGGCGGGACCGACCCGCCTACCGCGGGCCGCACCCCGTCACCCACGGTCAAATCCACGACGGCGCAGCATGTTTGGGAACCGTGTTGCGGCGCCGGGGCCTGTCCGCCGGCGATCGGGTCCTGTTGTGCCTTCCGGATTCGCCCGAACTCGTACAGCTGATGCTGGCATGCCTCGGCCGTGGCATCGTGGTCTTCCTGGCCAACCCCGAGCTCAACCGCCGCGACCACAGTTTCGCCGAAAACGACACCGAGCCCGCGCTTGTCATCACGACCGGCGCACTCCGCGACCGGTTTGGGGAGGCCACCGTCGCCGACGCCGCAGAGCTGGTTGCCGAAGCCGCCCATGCCGAGCCGGCCGGCTATGCGCAGCTGGCCGCCGACGCTCCTGCCTACGCCACCTATACATCCGGCACGACGGGTGCGCCGAAAGCCGCCATCCACCGGCACTCCGACGTGTGGGCCTACGTCGAAGCGATGTGCGACCGGGCGTTGCAGCTCACTGCCCAGGACACCGGACTGTGCAGCGCGCCCATGTATTTCGCGTACGGGCTGGGTAACTCCGTCTGGTTCCCGCTTGCCACAGGCAGCTCCGCGGTCATCGTCAAACGACCAGTAACCGCCGAAGCGACAGCGGAGCTGAGTGCGACCTTCGGCGCTTCGGTGCTCTACGGCGTGCCAACGCTTTTCGCGCGCATTGCCGAAGCCTGCTCCCCCGACTCGTTCCGTGCGCTTCGCTGCGTGGTCTCGGCGGGCGAGGCTCTCGACGTCCGGCTCGCCGAGCGGATGACGGATTTCTTCGGCGGCATCCCGATACTCGACGGAATCGGTTCAACCGAGGTCGGGCAGACGTTCGTGTCGAACACCGTCGAGGAGTGGCGACCCGGGACCATAGGAAAAGTTCTGCCGCCCTACGAAATTCGTGTCACCACGCCGCAGGGCACGACGGCGGGTCCCGGCGTTGCGGGAAACCTCTGGGTCCGCGGCCCGTCGATATCGCCGGGGTATTGGCGTCGCCCGGCCGACCTGCGAGATGGCGACTGGCTCGACACGCGGGACAGGGTGTCCGTCGACAGCGACGGCTGGGTGACCTACCACTGCCGCGTGGACGACACCGAGATCATCGGCGGCGTCAACGTCAATCCGCGGGACATCGAGCGCCTCCTCACCGAGGACGAGAGAGTCGCCCACGCGGCCGTCGTCGCGGTGACGGAGTCACCCGGCGTCTCGGCGCTGCAGGCATTCCTGGTCCCGGCCGAGCACACGGTCATCGACGAGTCTGTCATGCGAGACCTTCACCAGCGCTTGATTTTTCAGCTGTCCGCCGTCCAGGTGCCGCACCGATTCACCGTGGTCGAGCAGCTCCCACGCACTCCGACCGGCAAGCTCGTCCGTGCTGCGCTTCGCGCCGAAAGCCCGGCGCCGCCGATCTGGGACCGCCCCGCCGAGCCGCCACCGGAGACACCCGAGACGCCGGAGCCCACGCGCGAACGGACCCCGAACAATGTGACGCTCAGCGGGCGGCTCGCCGTCCTGCGGCAGGAACAGCACCGCCTCGTGGCGGACACGGTGTGCGCCGAGGTCGCGAAGATGCTGGGGCTGGCCGACCCACACTCACTGAACCGGGAACTCGCGTTCTCGGAGCTCGGCTTCGATTCGAAGATGACGGTCGAACTCCGCAATCGGCTGACAGCGGTTACCGGACTGCACCTTTCGGACACCGTCGGCTGGGATTACGGCTCCATCGCACAACTGGCCCGACATGTGGAAGCTCAACTGTCTTCCGGCAACAGCACGACCACACCGGCCCCGTCCACGGCGGTTGACGAGCCGATCGCCATCGTCGGCATGGGCTGCCGGTTCCCCGGCGGGGTGGATACGCCGCAAGCGCTGTGGGAGATGGTCGCGGGCGCCCGGGATGTGGTGTCGGAGTTCCCCACCGACCGCGGTTGGGATGTTCGCGGCTTGTTCGACCCGGATCCCGATGCGGCAGGCAAGACCTATACCCGCTGGGGTGGCTTTCTCGCGGATGTGGCCGGCTTCGACGCCGGCTTCTTCGGCATCGGGCCAAGCGAGGCACGGACGATGGACCCGCAACAGCGGTTGCTGCTCGAATGCTCGTGGGAAGCCTTGGAACAGGCCGGGATTGACCCGGTCTCGTTGCAGGGTTCCGCCACCGGGGTGTTCACCGGAATCTTCGCACAGCGCTACGGCGCCGCCGGCACTGACCGGCTGGAAGGCTATGGGCTGACGGGGTCGGCGTTGAGCGTGGCCTCGGGCCGCGTGGCATATGTGTTGGGGCTACAGGGACCCGCGGTGTCGGTGGATACCGCATGCTCGTCGTCGTTGGTGTCCCTGCACTGGGCCGTGCAGTCGCTGCGCTCGGGCGAGTGCGATCTGGCCCTGGCCGGCGGCGTGACGGTGATGACGTCGCCGGAAACCTTCATCGGGTTCAGCAGGCAGCGGGGTCTGGCCCCTGATGGGCGGTGCAAGGCTTTCGCGGGTGCCGCCGACGGGACGGCATGGGGTGAGGGTGCCGGCGTCCTGGCGCTGGAGCGGTTGTCGGATGCCCAGCGATCGGGGCATCCGGTGCTGGCGGTCGTGCGCGGCAGCGCCGTCAACCAGGACGGCGCCTCCAATGGCCTGACCGCGCCCAACGGGCCGTCCCAGCAGCGGGTGATCCGGTCCGCCCTGGCCGCCGCAAGGCTGACGGCGGCCGACGTGGATGTGGTCGAGGGCCACGGGACGGGCACCACGTTGGGCGATCCCATTGAAGCACAAGCACTTTTGGCCGCCTACGGACAGGAGCGGCCGGCCGACCGGCCGTTGTGGATGGGTTCGATCAAGTCGAACATGGGTCATACCCAGGCCGCGGCCGGGGTGGCTGGGGTGATCAAGATGGTGCAGGCGATGCGCCACGGCGTGATGCCGGCGACGCTGCACGTCGACGCCCCCTCCCCGCGCGTCGATTGGGACCGCGGTGCCGTGTCGGTGCTGACGGAGGCCCGGCCCTGGCCAGTCGAGGGGCGCCCACGCCGGGCGGCCGTGTCGTCGTTCGGGATCAGCGGCACCAACGCCCATGTGGTCTTGGAGCAGGGCCCGCAGGACGAACCGGAAAGCGCCCAGCCGGCGAACCCGAACGGCCCGCTGCCGTGGGTCATTTCGGCCAAAACAGGTGAGGCGCTGACCGCACAGGCCGCCCGGTTGTCGGCACACCTGCGCGCCCATCCACGGCTCGAGCCTGTCGACGTGGGATACACGCTGGCACGGCGCTCGACGTTCGAGCACCGTGCGGTGGTGCTGGGCAGCGATCGTCAGACGCTCACCGAGGCACTGGCCGCCTTGGCCGACGGCGAGCCGGACGCGGCAGCCGTGACCGGCCGCGCGGGCCAGGTGGGAAAGTCGGTGGTCGTGTTTCCCGGGCAGGGCTCGCAATGCCTCGGGATGGGCAGGCAGCTGTATGACCGACTGCCGTTGTTCGCCAGGGCTTTTGACGACGTGGCCGACGAGCTTGACCGGCATCTGCGGTTGCCGCTGCGTGAGGTTCTGTGGGGCTCCGACAGCGGTCTGCTCGACAGCACCGAATTCGCGCAGCCGGCGCTGTTCGCGGTGGAAGTGTCGTTGTTCGCGGTGCTGCGCAGCTGGGGCATGACCCCGGACTTCGTGATGGGCCATTCGGTTGGCGAGTTCTCGGCGGCGTACGTCGCGGGCGTGCTCACGCTGCCCGACGCCGCGCTGCTGGTTGCCGCCAGGGGACGCCTGATGCAGGCGCTGCCGCCGGGGGGTGCGATGACCGCGGTGAGTGCCGCCGAAGACACAATGACGCCGCTGCTGGCCGAGGGCGCGGTCATCGCGGCGATCAATGCGCCGGAGTCGGTGGTGCTTTCGGGGCCGCAGAGCGCTGTGCACTCGACCGCTGACCGGCTGGCCGCCCACGGCCACCGGGTACACCCGCTGGCGGTCTCGCATGCCTTCCACTCACCGCTGATGGAGCCGATGCTCGACGAGTTCGCGCAGATCGCAGCTCGGGTCGAGCCGCGGCGGCCCCAGATTCCGCTGATCTCGAACGTGACGGCCCAATCAGTGGACGTAGACGGCGATTTCGGCTCGGCGCGGTACTGGGTCGAGCACATTCGGCGCCCTGTGCGTTTCGCCGACAGCATCCAGACCCTGCAGACACATGGCGCGACCCACTTCATCGAGGTCGGCCCGGGTAGCGGGCTGACAGCCTCCATCGAACAGTCACTGCCGGCGGCCGATCCCGTCACGGTGGCGCTGCTGGGTAAAGGCCGGCCGGAGGTGGCGGCACTGCTGCAGGGGGCGGCTCGGTTGTTCACCACCGGTATGCCGGTGGAGTGGCCGGCGGTGTTCGCCGGATCGGGTGGCCGCCGGATCGAGTTGCCCACGTACGCCTTTCAGCGACGGCGCTTCTGGACGATGCCGACCGCAGCCGGGCCCGACGGCACCGCGGCCCTGGGTCTGAATGCCACACATCATCCGCTGTTGAGCGCAGTGGTCGAGCGGCCCGATTCCGGCGGGGTGGTCTTGACCGGGCGGCTGTCGCCGGCAGATCAACCGTGGCTCGCCGATCACCAGGTCGGTGGCGTGATGTTGTTTCCCGGGACCGGGTTCGTGGAATTGGCGCTCCGCGCCGGCGCGGAGGTGGGTTGCGGCGCCATCGAGGAATTGGTGCTGGCCGCGCCCCTGGTCCTGGACGAGGAGGCCGCGACCCAACTTCAGGTGGTGGTGAGCGCCGCCGCGGAGTCGGGCAGCCGGTCCGTCTCGGTGTACTCACGGAAAGATGAGCCCGAAGCCGAGTGGCTGGTGCACGCCGAGGGCACGCTGACGCCCACCGCCGCAGCGCATTCCGGAGATCTGACGCAGTGGCCGCCGCCCGGTGCGGAAAGCGTGGACCTGTCCGGCGCCTATGCGCGGCTGGCCGACCGCAGCTACGAGTACGGGCCGGCATTCCAGGGTCTGGTCGCGCTCTGGCGCCGCGGTCCGGAGCTCTTCGCCGAGGTGGCGGCGCCCGACGAGGCCGGTGTGGTCGACACGATGGGCATCCATCCGGCTGTGCTGGATGCGGTGCTGCATGCCGCAGGCCTCGCCATCGACACCGCCCAGACGATGTTGCCGTTCTGCTGGCGGGGGGTGGCCCTGCATGCCGGCGGCGCAGCGCGGGTGCGGGCCCGCATCACCGTGCTGGGGCACGACGAGCTGTCGGTGGACGTCGTCGACAACGCCGGTTCGCCGGTGCTGACGGTGCGCTCGCTGACCACCCGTCCGATCACCAACGACGGTGCCGGTCACGGTCCGCTGGAAGTGGTGTGGACGCCGATAACGCTGCACCACAACGCAATCGACCACGATCAGGTGGTCGTCTGGGAATGCGCATCGGCGGATGACGACGTGGTGGGTGCGGTGCACGAGGCCACCCGCGCCGCCCTCGAGGTGTTGCAGGACTGGCTGACCGAGGATCGGGCGGGCCCGCTGGTGGTGTCGACCCGCGGCGCGGTGGGATTGCCCGGCGAGGACGTCCGCGATCTGGCGGCCGCGGCGGTGTGGGGTCTGGTGCGCTCGGCGCAGGCCGAAAACCCCGGCCGGATCCTGCTTCTCGACACGGATGGCACGCTGGACGCGGCGGCGCTGGCCGATACCGGCGAGCCGCAACTGGTGGTGCGAGCCGGCAAGGCGTACGCCGCCCGGCTGGCCTCGGCCCCAGCGCTTTTGGCTCCGCCGGCGGGTGCGTGGCGGTTGGCCGTCGGCGGTGACGGAACGCTGGAGAATCTCGTCATCCGGGGCTGCCCCGAGGTGGAGGCACCGCTGCAGACCGGTCAGGTGCGGGTGGCGGTGACGGCGGTCGGGGTCAACTTCCGCGACGTGATGGCGGCACTCGGCATGTATCCCGGTCAGGCTCCGGTGCTGGGCGCCGAGGGCGCCGGTGTGGTGGTCGAGACCGGCCCGGACGTAACAGGGCTGGCAGTCGGTGATGCCGTGATGGGTCTGCTGGCCGGCACGGGCCCGCTCGCGGTGGCCGACCAGCAGTTGCTGACCACGGTGCCGGAGGGCTGGTCGCTCGAGCAGGCAGCGGGCGTGTCGGTGGCATTCCTGACGGCCCTGTACGCGTTGTCGGATCTGGCCGGGCTCTGCGCCGGGGAATCGGTGCTGGTGCACGCCGGTACCGGCGGGGTGGGCATGGCGGCGGTGCAGCTGGCCCGCCACCTGGGGGCGGACGTCTTCGTCACCGCCAGCCCCGGCAAGTGGAGCACGTTGCGCGCCATGGGTTTTGACGACGACCACATCGGCGATTCCCGAACCCTCGACTTCGAGGGCAAATTCCTGGCCGTCACCGAGGGCCGCGGCGTCGACGTCGTGCTCGACTCGCTGGCCGGTGAGTTCGTGGACGCGTCGCTCAGGTTGCTGGCCCGCGGTGGTCGCTTCATCGAGATGGGCAAGACCGACATTCGCGACGCCGAGTCCGTCGCCGCCCGGTATCCCGGTGTTCGGTATCAGGCCTTCGATCTCTCCGAGGCCGCACCGCAACGGATGCAGGCGATGCTGTGCGAGTTGACCAAGCTCTTCGAAACCGAGCGGCTTCAGCCACTGCCCGTCACCACATGGGACGTCCGCTGCGCCGTGGAGGCCTACCGGTTCATCAGCCAGGCGCGCCACATCGGCAAGGTGGTGCTGACGATGCCGACGGCGCTGCGCGATCGGCTGTCCGACGGCACGCTGTTGATCACCGGCGCCACCGGAATGGTCGGCGCGGAACTGGCCCGCCACCTGGTGAGCGCGTACAGCGTGCGGCACCTGGTGCTGGCCAGCCGGCGTGGGGACCGCGCCGAAGGGGCGGCCGCGCTGGCCGCCGAACTGGAAAGTGCCGGCGCCCGCGTGGAATTGGTGGCCTGCGACGTGGCCGACCCGGACGCTGTCACGACGATGGTGGCGCAATTGGCGCAGCGCTGCCCGCCGCTGCGCGGAGTGATCCACGCCGCCGGGGTGCTCGACGACGCGGTGCTCGGCTCGCTGACCCCCGAGCGGCTGGCAACAGTGTTGCGCGCCAAAGTCGACGCGGCCTGGAACCTGCATGAGGCCACCCGTGATCTGGATTTGTCGATGTTCGTGTTGTGTTCGTCGATCGCCGCCACGATGGGCTCACCGGGCCAGGGCAATTACGCGGCCGCCAACGCTTTCCTGGACGGTTTCGCCGCCTACCGCAGAGCCATGGGCCTGCCCGGCACGTCCCTCGTGTGGGGCCTGTGGGAACAGTCCAGTGGGATGACGGCACATCTGAGCGACCGCGACCTGGCGAGGATCGGCAGCAGCGGGCTGGTGCCGATGACGCCTGAGCAGGCACTGAAACTGTTCGACGACGCCTTGACGATCGGCCACCCCGTCACGGTGGCCGCCCGCCTGGACCGGGCAGCACTGAACACCAAGGCCCGCAACGGAAATCTGCCGGCGTTGTTCAGCGGGCTCATCCGCAGCCCCCGGCGACGCGACCCCGTCAGCCCCACCGGGTCGACGTCGGCACTGACCCAGCGGCTCACCGGATTGGCGCGCGACGAGCAACATGCGCTGCTGGCCGAGACGGTGTGTGCGCAAGCGGCGGCGGTTCTGGGCCATCCCACGCCCGACGACATCGACCGCGATGCCACATTCGAGGATCTCGGCTTCGACTCCCTGACCGCTGTCGAACTGCGCAACCGCCTCAAAACCGTTACCGGCCTGGCTCTGCCACCCACTCTGATCTTCGACCACCCCAGCCCCGGCGCGCTCGCCACCCACCTGGCCGGCTCGCTCACCGACGCCACTGCGCCCGCGGTAACTCCCGTCGACTCGCGTGCCGGAGAACCGGTGGACGACAGGCTGGCCTACCTGGACCAGGCCGCGTTCCTGGCGCTGCGCGCGAGCCACGGCACGAGACTGCAGATGACCTGGATCTACGACCGGGCCGTCAATATCGAGGCGTTGCAGCGGTTTCACCACAACCTCGGACACGGACTGCTGGGCCGCAGGATCGAGCGGTCGTCAGTGCCGTTCGCGCGCGATCGCTGGGTCCTGTCTCCGTCGGCACCGGACATCGACTTCGCCGTGACGGCCCGGCCGCGCGCCGACGTGAGCGCCTGGTCCGACGAACGCGCACGTCTGCCCCTCGATCCCGAGTTGGGTCCGGGCTGGCATCTCGGAGTGCTCCCTCTCGAGGGCGGCGCCACCGCGGTGACCCTCGTGGCGTCGCACCTGATCGTCGACGCCATCGCCTTCGGGCAGGCGGTCGCCGACGCTGTCGAGGGCAGGACGCATAACCTGGGCTATCTGCCCCCGATGTCACGCCCCCGGCGCCGCGCGCTGCGTGAGGACCTGCGGCAGACGGTCCAGGATCTGCCCGACATGGCGCACGCCGTGGCCGCGGTGGCTCGCATGGCGCGGCGCGAACGGGGTGAGCTCCGACCGCCGCCCAAGGCAGCACCCGCGCCGCGACGCAGGGCCGACGCCGATCAGACGGTCGACGTACCCGGTCTCACCGCACAGGTCGACCTGGACGAATGGGATAAGCGCGCGAAACGCCTTGGTGGGGGCAGTAACTCGCTCATGGCCGGCATCGCTTGCCGGCTCGCGGTGGTGGCGGGGCGCGTGCAGGACGACGGCACCGTCACCCTGCGTTTCGTGCTGTCGCGGCGCACCGAGGGCGACACCCGCGCCAATGCGCTGACGAGCGCCGACGTCGTGGTCGACCCCACGCACGTGGCCAAGGACCTCAGCGAGATCCGCGCCAAGATCACGCGCGCCACCCTCGAGACCATCGAGAACCCCGACGACGAGGCCCTGGCACCGACAGCGCTGGCGGCGATAACGCCGAAGTGGGCGGTCAGGAAGTTCGGCGCGCTGGCGGCTGGTGGCGCCATCCTCCCGGTCACCTGCTCCAATGTCGGCGACGCGCCGCCGGCGGTGAACCGGCCCGACGGCACCGACGCCGCTTACCTGTCCATGCGGTCGATCGAACCCGACATCACGAAGGGGCTGCTCGAGGCCATGGGCGGCCAGCTGTTCCTGTCCTCGAGCCGGGTGGCAGGGAAGATGTCGATCCGGCTGTCCGCCTATCTGCCGGGCCACCCCAATACCCGAGAAGCATTGCGCGACATGGTGTCACGCACCCTCACCGAATTCGGGATCGACGCGCAGATCGACTACTGACCGGCCGCCTCGGCCCGTTCCCGGGCCGCGCGCGCCACCGGCGAGTACTCCAGGTAGTCCAGCGCCATCTGCGTGGACGCCTCCGCGCTCGGGTGATAACCGGGCCGGATGTAGCGCAGTGGCACCGTGACCATGAGGAGCCACGGACCCGGCACCCGGTACTCCCGGGAGGCCCGCAACCAGTCCCGCAAGCGCGGCTTGGCCGTGATGGTCGGGTCTTTTTCCATCAGATAGCGAATTCCCCGGTACCACGTGAACAGGAACCCGGGCGCGGTGAGCAGCATGGTCACCGCCCGCATGACGTAGTTGCCGCACAGGTGCTGGTAGATGTCGAACACCAGCGCACGGTGTTCGATTTCCTCGGCGCCGTGCCAGCGGAGCAGATCGAGCATGGTCGGATCGGCGCCGGCGTAGTCGAGGCCACGGTTCTGGATGGTCCACTGTCCCAATGCCGCATTGAACGGTTCCAGCGCCGCGGCGACCGCGAGGCGCTGGTACAGCGACCACCGCTGCAGCACCCGTGGCAGTCGCGACTGCTTGTCGCCCACCGCGGGCAGTTCCTCATGCATGGTGCCGGTGAACGGCGTGCTGTCGATGCCCTGCTCGGCCAGATGCGCAAGCACCATCTGGTGCGCCTGGGCGTGCCAGCCCTCCTGCTGCACAAACGGCTTGATCGCGGCTTTCATCTCCGGGTCGTCGACCAGCGGTTCGGCCTCATTGACGACCTGGATGAACCAGCGCTCGCCTGCCGGCAGCATCAGATGCAGCACGTTCAGCATGTGGGTGGAGAACGGATCTCCGGGCACCCAGTGCAGCGGCGTGTCCGACCAGTCGAAGCGGACCTTTCGGCGATGGGTCGGATATCCGTCGTGGTGGACCTCGTGATCAGTCATCCAGACTCTTTTCCCAGTTGGAGCCGGTTCAACCCTACGCCAACAACCCCGTGCCCTGCGCGACGAACGCCAGTCCGACGAGCGTCACGATCGCCACCACGATCTGCTGCCGGTACCCGCCGACCCAGTCGTGCACTTTCCGCAGTGCCGCTTGGGTTTTCGACGGCGTGATGACGTTGCAGAGCAACACCACCTCGACGACGGCGAGGCTCACCACGATGAATACCAGCGCGACGCCGATCTGTGTCCCGATCGCGGCGCCCGACGCCAAGATCGTCGTCAGGGCGAACAGCACAAGCGACGGGTTCGGACCGGCCCAGAAGCCGATCACTGCCGCGACCCACAGCGCCCCGCTCTCCCAGGCTCTTTGCGCGCGCCCCAGCAATCCACCGCGTGGCGGCGCGTCGGGGTCGCGCTGCAACAACTTCGAGATGGGTGAGACGTCCGGATCCGGTGCGCGCCGGCGCATCACCATCCGCACCGCCGTCACCGCCGCGATGACCAGCAGCAGCACACCGACGAACACCTGCAGGTGCCGCATCGTCGCACTCGCGGTGGTGCGCGGGTTGGCCAGATCGTGCACCCACGCCAGGTCGGTGAAGTGCAGCGCAAGCAGCGGAAGCATCAGCAGCATGATGCTCGCGGTCACGCAGCCGACCCAGTACACCAGCAGGTTCTGCGCCGGGCGCGGGCGGGAGATCAGCAACAGGTTGACGCCGAGGCGCACCGGATCGAACGCGATCGGCAGTGCCAGCACCGCCACAGAACCCCACATTGCCGCCAACTTACCCGGCCCCGCGGGATCGCTAGGAAGGCCGCAGCACCGGGATGAGTGCGTCGATCACCGAACTGTCCTCAATGGTGGACGGGACGACGAAGTCGACGCCTTCGGCGATCTGCCGCATGGTCTTTCGCAGGATCTTGCCCGACCGGGTCTTGGGCAGCGCGCCGACGACGGTGACGTCGCGGAAGGTGGCGACCGCGCCGATCTGGTCGCGGACCATCGCGGCGAGTTCCTGCTGCAGCACTCCGTGGTCCATGTCCTGGCCCGACTTGAGTACGACGTAGCCGCTGGGGCGCTGCCCCTTGAGGTCGTCGTGGATACCGATGACGGCACACTCGGCGACAGCCCGGTGACCGGCGATCACGGCTTCGATACTTCCGGTCGAAAGCCGGTGCCCCGCAACGTTGATCACGTCGTCGGTGCGGCCCAGCACCGTCAGGTAACCGTCGTCGTCGACGTAGCCGAAGTCACCCGTCAGGTAGTGGCCGGGGAACGCGGACAGGTACGACTGCACGAAGCCCTTGTCGTTCTGCCACAACCCGGCGAGGGTGCCGGGTGGCAGTGGCAGCTTGATGACGATGTTGCCTTCGACGCCGGCCGCGACCTGGTTTCCGGAGGCGTCGACGATGCCGACGCGGTAGCCGGGCACCGGCACGGTCGGTGATCCGGCCTTGATGGGCATGGGTTCGAGCCCGCGCAGGTTCGCGCAGATGGCCCAGCCGGTTTCGGTCTGCCACCAGTGGTCGATGACGGGGCAGTGCAACTTCTCCGATGCCCATTCGTAGGTGTCGGGGTCCAGGCGCTCACCGGCGACGAACAGCGTGCGTAGCGTCGAAATGTCATGGCCCGCAAGCATCGACGCATCGGGATCGGCTTTCCGGATGGCGCGCAGCGCAGTCGGCGCGGTGAACAGCGCTTCGACGCCGTGCTGTTCGATGACCCGCCAGAACGCGCCGGCGTCGGGGGTGCCGACGGGCTTGCCTTCGTAGAGCACCGTGGTGGCGCCGGCGATCAGCGGCCCGTAGACGATGTAGGAGCTGCCGACGACCCACCCGATGTCGGAGGCGGTCCACATCACCTGGCCGGCGCTGATGTCGTAGACGTTCTTCATGGACCAGGCCAGCGCGACGGCGTGCCCACCGTTGTCGCGCACGACGCCTTTGGGCCGCCCGGTCGTGCCGGAGGTGTAGAGGATGTAAAGGGGGTCGGTGGCGGCCACCGGCACCGGAGCGACGGGCTCGGCGCCGGCCACCAGTTCGTCCCAGTCGAGGTAGCCCGGGTAGTCGGTGGCGTCGCCGGCGATCTCACCGCGGTTCTTGACGATCACCGTGGCCGGCGCGGCAGCGGTCAGCGCCAGCGCCTTGGCGACGGCAGGCAGGTATTCGACGGTGCGCCCTGGTTCCAGACCGCCGGAGGCGGTCAGCAGCGCCACGGGCTGCGCGTCGTCGATGCGGGCCGCGAGCTCATTGGCGGCGAAGCCGCCGAAGACGACCGAATGCACGGCGCCGATGCGCGCGCAGGCCAGCATCGCGATGACGGCCTCGGGGATCATCGGCATATAGATCACGACGCGGTCGCCCTTGGTGACGCCTTGTGCCGCAAGCACTCCGGCGAACCGGGACACCCGGTCGAGCAGTTCGGCGTAGGTGAAGGACTGTTGTACGCCGACCATCGCCGAGTCGTAGATCAGCGCGGTGCGGTCCCCGTTGCCGGCCTCGACGTGCCGGTCCAGGGCGTTGTAACAGGTGTTGAGCTGCCCGTCGGGAAACCAGCGGTAATGCGGCGCCGCGGACTCGTCGAGTGCCCGGGTCGGTGCGACGGTCCAGTCGATGGCCGCGGCGGCGGCCAGCCAGAAGTCGTCGGGCTGCTCGGCCGCGGCCTCGAACGCCTCGCGATAGGCGCTCACCCGAGCTCCTTGACGACACCGGAGAACACCGTCATGAACCAGTCCAGGTCCGACATCGAGAAGACAAGAGGAGGGCGCACTTTGAGGATGTTGCCATGTCCGCCGCAGACAGAGATCAGAACGCGGTTTTCCCGCATCATGTCCACGACACGCTGCGCCTGGGCCCGGTCGTGCTGCTTGGTCGCCGGATCGGTGACGATCTCGATTCCGGTGTAGAGACCAGCGCCACGGATGTCGCCGAGGAACGGATACTCCGCAGCCAAGGTACGGAGTTCGGATCGCCATTGATCGCCCACGGCGACGGCGTGTTCGGCGAGCCCGTCCCCCTGGATGACGTCGAGGACCGCCTGCGCGGCCGCCATCGACACCGGGTTTCCGCCAAAGGTGTTGAAGTACGGGGTTTCCCGCGCGAAGGCATCGAGAATCTCCGGACGCGCGGCCATCGCCGCAACGGGAATGCCGTTGCCCATGGGCTTGCCCATCGTCACCAGGTCCGGCACGACGCCGTGCCGCTGGAAGCCCCACATCGCCTCGCCGGTCCGCGAGAAGCCGGGCTGCACCTCGTCGGCGATGAACACGCCGCCCGCGCGGTGAACCACCTCGACAGTGGGCCCCAGCACCGACGGATCGACGTAGATGCCATCGGAGGAGAAGATCGAATCCAGCAGCAGCGCACTGAATTTGTGGCCGTGCCGTTCGAGGTCGGCGATCGCCGAGCTGACCTGCTCGGCGAACCAGCGCCCCAGGTCGGCCGGATCGATGCGATACGAGTCCGGAGCCGGCACCGTGCGGACGTTGGTGCCCAGCGGCACACCGACGCCCAGCGAGGGCGACATCGCCGAGATCAGCGCGCTGTTCCCGTGGTACGCCTCCTCGGTGACGATCACCCCGGTGCCGCCGCTGTACTGCTCGGCGACCCGGACGGCCAGATCGTTGGCCTCTGATCCCGTGCAGGTGTACATGATCGACGAGATCTCGGCCGGGAACGTGGCGAGCAGCTGCTCGGAGTAGTCGAGGATGCCGCCGTGCAGATAACGCGTGTGGGTGTTCAGCTCCGACATCTGGCGCGTCACGGCCTCGACGACCCGCGGGTTGCAGTGCCCGACGCTGGCGACGTTGTTGTAGGCGTCGAGGTACTTGTTGCCGTCGGCGTCGTAGAGGTGCGCTCCGGAACCTTTGACCAGATGGACCGGCCGGTTGTAGAACAGCCGGTACGACGGACCCAGCGTCGATCGCCGCTTCTCGACCATGGCATCGGTGGTGGGGTCGAGTTCTCCCCCGCCGGTGTAGCTGTTGGAGTCCATGATTGTGGAGAAAGCCATGTTCGTTGTCCTTGCGATAGAAAGCGATCGGCGTTAGATGACGACGCGCCGGCCAATGCTGGATGGACGCCTCCGGCGTCAACGTTCTTCGTCGAGCACGACGCGCCCCAATCGGTCGTAGCGCTGCGGGGACTTGGCCCGAAGCACCAGGGCGACCACGATTCCCGCGATGGCGGTGCCACCGACCACCCAGGGAATCGACTCGAAGACGATGTCGTCCTTGGCCGTACCCGCCGCGAACGAGGCGTTCTTGATCAGCAGGTAGATGACGTACAGCATGCCGATGCCGCCGAGCCCGGGGGCGACCAAGGTGCGGAACCAGTGGGCGGTCTCCGGATGTTGCTTGCGCACATGGAAATACGAGACGACGGAGAACGCGGCCAGGGCCTGCACGATGAGAATGGCCGCGGTGCCCAGAAGTGCGATCAGGCCGTACAGATCACCGTAGGGATCGCGGCCGGTACCCGCGAACCACAGCACGATCACCAGGGCGACAGCGCTCTGGACGAAACCGGCGATATGCGGCGAGCCGTGGGTACTGTGCGACCGGCCGACCGTTTTGGCGGTGCCGGGCAGGACGTCTTCGCGGCCGATCGCGTAGATGTAGCGGGCTGCGCAGTTGTGGAAGGCCATGCCGCAGGCATACGAACCCGTGGTCAGCAGAATCTGGAACAACGTCACGGCCCAGCCGCCGAGGTGGTCCCGCACGGGGCCGAAGAAGATCTCCCCCGCGGTGTTCGTATTCTGCGCCAGGGCAATCGATTTCGCGGGACCGGTGCCCACGATCGCCAGCCACGACACCACGACGTAGAAGGCGCCGATGCCCAGCACCGACGACATGATGGCGATGGGGATGATCTTCTTCGGGTTCTTGGACTCTTCGCCGTACATGGCACTGGATTCGAATCCGACCCACGACCAGAACGCGAAGAACAGGCCGACGCCGGCCGAGCCCACGGCCACCATGGTGCCGCCACCGTTCAGATTCGGGACGACCGCGTCGAGTCCTTTCAGCCCGTTGATCGGGTTGAGCGATCCGAGCGACCAGCCCTCCGGGCCGCCGCCGGTGACGACGACCGAGCCGGCCATCAACGTCAGCATGATGATCTCGGTGATCAGCAGCACGCCAAGCACTTTCGCGGCCAGATTGACGTCGAAGTAGGTCAGCACGGCGTTGACCAGGATCATGGTCACCGCGAACACCACCCACGGCACGTGCACGTTGAACAGCGACACGAACAGATCTCTGGAGAAGAACGAGAAGATGCCGACCAGCGCGGCCTCGAACACCATGTAGGCCATCGCGGTGAGGAACCCGGCAGACAGTCCGACAATCCGGCCGAGACCGTGGGAGATGTAGCCGTAGAACGCTCCCGTTGCGGTGATGTGCCGAGACATCGCCGCGTAGCCGACGGCGAACAGTCCCAGCACGACGGTGGCGATGAGGTAGCCCGCCGGAGCGGCGGCGCCATTGCCGGCCCCGACCGCGATCGGGACGTTGCCGACCATCGCGGTGATCGGGGCCGCGGTGGCCACCGCCATGAACAGCACGCCGATCAAGCCGACGGCGTTGGGTTTGAGCCGCTGCACTCCGGGGCCGGTGTCCGGCGCGGCAGTCAGCGGGGCGGTTCGTGGGTAATCGTCGATCTCACTCATGCGTGCCAACCGATCCGATCTGATGGGAGACGGGCCCGGCCCCACACTGGGCCGGTTCTTGAATTATTTGGTCTGCTCTATCGAGCGGCAATGCAGCTATCCAGTGGACCAATGGACCCCCACGCCATCGGCACAGGGCTATTGGTACCAGACCGCCTCGTCGTGGTCAATACCCGTACTACCTGCACACTTCCTGTGGACAGGTCCAGGACCGTCGCACATTTCCGTCCCGTAAACCCATCGTTACCAGTTTTCGGTTTTGGTTCACTTTCAACCCAAAGTGCGGTACAACTGACCAGACCAAATAGTGACCGTGCCCACACCGCCAGTTCAGGAGAGCCACAATGAACGACATGGCCGCCACCGACTACGAACGCTTCGCGCACGCTGCGCTCCCCCACTACGGGCTCGATTCGGCAACCGTCACGCTGCTGAGCTACTCGGAGAACGGCACCTTCCTGGTGGAATCAGAGACCGGGCGTCAGGTCCTGCGCGTACACCGGCCGGGCTACCACTCGCTGGCCGCCATCGAATCCGAGCTCGACTGGATGGAAAGCCTCCGCCGCGACTCCGCCATCACGACGCCGCAGGTGATTCCCGCACCCGACGGACGTCGCGTGGTGGAGGCCCGCATCGGCGACGAGAGCCGTCTCGTCGACCTGTTCACCTTCGTGGAAGGCACCATCGCCGAGGACGATGCCTCCGACATCAGCTTCAGCGAACTGGGCGCCATCACCGCGACGCTGCACGAACACGTCCAGCGCTGGGAGCGGCCGGAGTCCTTCACCCGGTTCCGGTGGGATCTCGACGCAATGCTGGGTCCGGATGGCCGGTGGGGTGACTGGCGTGACGCCCCGGCGCTCAGCGCCGCGGACGCCGCCGTCATCGCCGAGGCCGAACGTAAGGTCATCCACCGCCTCACCAATTACGGCATGGGTCCCGAGCGCTTCGGGCTGGTGCATGCCGATCTACGGATGTCGAACCTGATGGTGCACCAGGGCAAGATCACCGTCATCGACTTCGACGACAGCGGCTGGTCGTGGTACCTCGCCGACCTCGGCGCTGTGGTGTCGTTCGTCGAGGACACCCCCGACGCCGCGCGGATCATCGACGAATGGCTCGCCGGCTACCGCACCGTCCGCGACCTCCCCGCCGCCGACCTCGTCGAGATCCCCACGTTCGTCATGCTGCGCCGCCTGATGCTCACGGCCTGGATCGGCAGCCACCCTGAATCCGGACCGGCACAGACCCTGGGCCACCGATATGCCGCCGGCACAGCACAATTGGCACAGGCCTACCTCACCGACCCGTCGTGGTTCCGGATCGATGTTCCCGCCGCCGCTCCGACACTCACCCACTGACAGGACACGCGCACCATGTTCGATCTCACCAACAAGAACGTCATCGTCACCGGCGCCACCAAGGGCATCGGCTACGGCATCGCCGCGGTGTTCGCCACCGCGGGCGCCAATGTCGCCGTCGCCGCGCGCTCCCTGCACGACCTCGACACCGCGGTCGCCGGCCTCGACGGCCTCGGGTCCGGCAAGATCATCGGCGTCTCGGTCGACGTCGCCGATCCCAAGTCCTGCCAGGCGATGGCCGCGGCCGCCGTGGATGCCTTCGGCGGCATCGACGTGCTGTGCGCAAACGCCGGCATCTTCCCCGAGGCACCGCTGGCCACCATGACGCCCGACGATCTCGCCACCGTGCTCGACGTCAACGTCAAGGGCACCGTCTACAGCGTGCAGGCCTGTCTCGACGCGCTCACCCGCAGCGGCGCCGGACGCGTCATCCTCACCTCATCGATCACCGGTCCCGTGACGGGCTTCCCCGGCTGGTCGCACTACGGCGCGTCCAAGGCCGCGCAGCTGGGTTTCATGCGCACCGCCGCAATCGAACTCGCCCCGAAGCGGATCACCGTCAATGCCATCCTGCCCGGCAACATCCTCACCGAGGGACTGCAGGAGATGGGCGAGGAGTACATCGCCGGCATGGCCCGCGCCATCCCCGCCGGGACGTTGGGCACTCCGGAAGACATCGGTCACCTCGCCGCATTCCTCGCCAGCGACGAGGCCCGCTACCTCACCGGCCAGTCCATCGTCGTCGACGGTGGGCAAATTCTGCCGGAATCCCTGGACGCGCTCACCGGCTGAGAGGAGGTCGGTACGGTGAACGACATGGACGAGTCCGAGGGCGGCCCGGTAGCCGAGGATGTGCGGCGCCGCATCGTCAGCATGCTCGATGCCGGCACCCTGCGGCCGGGTGACCGCCTGGGCTCCGAACGCGAGATGGCCGAGCAGTTCGCCGTCTCCCGCGCGACGCTGCGCAGCGCCCTGGTGCCGCTGAGCCGCGCCGGGATCCTGGAACGACGAAGCGGCCGCGCGGGCGGCACGTTCATCAAGACCGTGCTCGTGGAACGCAACGTCGCCGAACTTTCGGGCCTGCCGAATCGCTTGAAGCAGGGCGGTCATTCCACGACCCGCAGCCGGGTGCTGTCGACGGCCCTGCGCGGCGCCACGGCCATCGAGGCGCAACGCCTGGGAGTCGAGCCCGACACCGAACTCGTCGTCGTGCAGCGCCTGCGCTACGCCGACGGTTTCCCGCTGTCGGTCGACTGCGCGCACTTCCCCGCCGATCGGGTGCCGGACCTGCTGGAGCAACCGCTCGGCGGGTCGCTGTACGACATCCTGGCTGTCCGCTACGGCCTGCGGCCGGTGACGTCGGTCGAGAGCATCGAGGTCGTCAGCGCCAACCCCCGCGAGGCGGCCTGGCTCGAAATCCCCACCCGCACTCCCCTGTTGGCGATGACAAGGGTGGCCTCGGACGCCGACGGTCAGCCGTTCGAGTACTCCGAGGACCTGTTCCGCGCGGATCGCGTCCGGTTGGTCGCCAAGACCACCGCGGTGGCCGAACGCGAAACTCTCGGCACCGACGGCCGCGTCGAACTCACCGTCACGGCGTAGCTTCAGGCGAAGAGGTCCACCGCTGCGGCAATACGAGCGGCGGCATCACCGATGATCGCGTCCCCATGGCCGAATCCGGCGATGCGGGCGCCGGTCGCGGCGAGGGTGCTCGCAGCGCGCACCGCCGCGGGCCGGTCGGTGTTGAAGACGCCCACTGCCACTTGACCATTCACCTCCGCGACGGCGTCGCCGGTGAGCACGGCATCGTCGGCAGGCAGATACAGGGCGATGCTGCCCGGGGTGTGCCCCGGCACGGCGATGACGCGGGCGCCGCCACCGAAGTCGAGCACGTCGCCGTCGGCCACCGTGCGGTCGACGCGGCAGGCAGGACCGTGCGGCGCGGTATCGAAATCCGGCCTCAGGGTCCGCTCGGCGTCGGTCAGGATTGGTAGCGGCCCGGCATCGTCACCCCGGATGTACGACGAATCGTGCTCGCCGGCAATCACTTCAGCGTCCGACCCGTCGGCGATCTCGGCGGCGGCGCCGCAGTGGTCCTCGTGAAAGTGCGTCAGCACAATACGTTTCACGTCGGCGGGCCGGCGATCCAGCGCGGTGAGGGCGTCAGCGATCAGCGTGGCACTGTCGGCCCAGCCGGTGTCGATGAGCGTCACGCCGTCGGTGTCGAGGCGGAGGTAGCAGTTGAGCAGGTGTGCCCGCTCACCAGGGATCCGCAGGCGGTACAACGAGGGTGTCAGCGCGAGCAGGTCGGCCATGTCCCCACGCTAGCTCAGGGCGGGCGCTGGGTTCCGCTTGGATCGCGACGGCCACCAGTTGTACTTGCCGACCAGCACGGCCAGCGCCGGCACGGTGACGGTGCGGACGATCAGGGTGTCGATCAGCAGGCCGACACCGATGATGAAGCCGCCCTGCACCATCGAGCCGATGCTGCTGAACAGCATCGCGAACATCGGTGCGGCGAAGATCATTCCGGCCGAGGTGATCACACTACCGGTACTCCGCACGGTGCGGATGACACCCGAGCGGATGCCGTTCGGGGACTCGTCACGAATCCGCGAGATCAGCAGCATGTTGTAGTCCGCGCCGACCGCCACCAGCACGATGAAGGCCATGCCCGGGGTGCTCGCCGCCATCGGTTGGCCGCCGAGGATCTGCAGCACGATGACCCCGATACCGAGCGACGACAGGCACGAGAGGATCACGGTGCCAACGAGATACAGCGGCGCCACGACTGCCCGCAGCAGCAGTACCAGGATCAGGAACACCACGATGACGGTCATCAGCACGATGTATCGCAGGTCCTGGTTGAAGTAGTCGCGCAGTTCCGCGTAATAGGGCGTCATGCCCGACATCGCGATCTTCGCGTCCGCCAGCGACGTATTCACCTGCGCGCCTTGTGCGGCGGCGAGGATCGCCTTGACCTGGTCCATGGCCTTGGTGTCGTAGGGGTTCAGCTTGGACTCGACCAGGTACCGCGCCGAATGTCCGTCGGGCGACATGAAAACCCGTGCCAGGTCTTTGAATTTGTCGTTGTCCAGGATTTCCGGGGAGATGTAGAAGCCCGCCGCGCCCGGCTCGGATGCGTGCAGTTTCATCGCCAGCAGGAACGCCGAGGCGTGCGAAAGCCCTTCGCCGAGTTGCTTGGTCTGGTCGTCGAGGACGCGCAGCCCTTCGGCGATCTTTCGGCTGCCCTCGGCCAGCGCGTTGGCGCCTTCCTGCAGGGCGGCCATGTTCTGCTTCATCCCACCTGAACTACCGCCCGCACCACCCCCGCCTGCCCCACCAAGGGAGCGAAGGGCTTTGGCCGCCGAGTCCAACGAGGGCTGCATCTTGTGCAGGCCGTCGGACAGCCGCTGCAGCTGGTCGCGCTGCCCCGTGCAATCCGGGTCCGCATCGCAGCCGGGATTGTCCTTCCGCTGCTGCAGCAGCGCATCGGCCATGGCGACCATGTCCTGGAAGTTCTGGGTGCCGGACCGCGGCGGGATGTTCGGCACATCACCGGAATTGCGTACGGCATCCATCTGCCGCTGCGCGTCCTGGAACTCTTGCGAGCTCTCCAGCTGGTCCTTGATGTTCGCCATGCTCTTGTTCAGGTTGTCGAGCACGCCCATCGTCTTGGTCAGCTGGGTACGCACGGTCGCCAGGCTGTCGGCGAGCTTGCCGGCCCCGCCGACCAGGGCCTGCCGTTGGTCGACGCTGCCATTGATCTTGTTGGTGGCCTCGGCGAGTTTGTTGCCGATCTCGCCGGCCTGAAAACTCAGCGTGGCCTGTTCCAGCGGGGCGCCGGTGGGTCGGGTGACACCGCGGACGGCGGCGATGTCGGGCAACTGCGCGACGCGCTGCGCCATCTGCTCGAGGTCGGCGAGTCCCTTGGTGGTGCGCAGGTCATGCGGCGACTGGACGAAAAGATATTGCGGTGCAGTCACACTCGCCGGGAAGTGTCGTTCGATGGCGGCCATGCCGATGTTGCTCTCCGCGGAGGCCGGCAGTGCGGTGCGGGCGTCGTAGCTGGTGTGCAGCCAACCGACCCCGGCGGCCAGCGCGATCAGTACCACCAGGCTGCCGACGAGGTGGACCACGGGGCGCCGCACGATGTTGATACCGGACCGGTGCCAGAAGCGGCTGGTCAGTTCCTTGCGAGGACGGGCCCAGCCGCGCCGCCCGACGAGCGTCAAGATCGCCGGCAGCAACGTGATCGACGAGAAGAACGCCACGGCGATCGTGACCGCGAGCGCCGGACCGGTGGTCGAGAACACCTTGAGCGTCGTGAAACTCATGCCCAGGAACGTCACCGCGACGGTGGCCGCGGACGCCGCGATGACCTTGCCGATGGCGGTCAGCGCGCGTGCCACGGCTTCGTCGGAATCCACGCCCTGCCTGAGGTATTCGTGGTAGCGACTGATCAGGAAGACGGCGTAGTCCACGCCTGCGCCGATCATCATGGCGCTCATGAAGACGACGGTCTGTTGCGAGATGGGCAGACCCCACGTCGCCAGGGCCGCGACACCCTGCGTAGCGGCGGCCTGCGAGACCGTGATGGTCGCGAGCGGCACCAGGATCGTGACGATGTTGCGGTACACCACAAAGAGAATCAGCAGGACCATGGCGATCGTCGCGGTCTCGATGACCCGCAGATCGCGCAACCCGAGTTGTTCCCGTTCGGCGACGGTGGCGGTCAAGCCGGTCATGTGGACCGTCAGCGTCGAGCCGGAGACGGTGTGGTCGACGATGCCGACGACGCGCTTGTACGCCTCACTCGATTCCGGGGAACCGAGCTCACCCCGGATACCCACCGGGATGAACCAGGCCTTGTTGTCCTTGCTGGCCAACACCTCTCGCATCGGCGGCGCAGAGATGAAGTCCTGCACCATCACCACGTCGGCGGTGTCGCGGTGCAGGCTGTCGACCAGGGTGCGGTAGACGTCTTCGTCGGCTTTGGTCAGTCCGCTCTCGTCGGTGAGGACCACCAGCGCGATGTTCTGGATACCGGGTTCGTGGAACGCGGTCGTCATGTCCCGCGTCGCCGCCATCACCGCCGAGTTGCTCGGCAGCAACTCCTGGTTTCGGTCGCTCGCCAGCTTCATGAGTGGCGGCACGGCCACCGACAGCGCCACCACGAGCAGCAGCCAGGCGCCGATCACCGCCCACGGACGGCGCAGCACAAGCCGCGCCAGCAGCTCGAAAGCGCCGGCGAACACACCCCCGCCCGACCGAACTTTCACGTTGCCTCACCGCCCAGATACCTGCCGTACTCGGCAAGCGCTTCGACGGTCAGCATCTCATGGTGCGCGCGCTCCACGGCATGCACCGTGACGGCGCCGGCCACATGCGGCCGCCAGCTCTGCGTGAGGAAGGCGCCACGATCAGCGTCGCCCCGGGCAGCCGCGACCACCACGACATCACCGGAGAACAGGGCCGCCTCGTGTTCGCCGTACAGCGCGACGTTGGTGTCGAAGTTGCGTACCAACAGGTCCATCAGCCCGTCGTCCACGACGCCGGCCAGCTGGTCCCGGTCGACCGACTGATTCGCAACGCGCAGGCTCGGCTCGGCGTCGAGCAGCACCAACCGCGCGACAGCGGCGCCGCGCCGCTGCAGCTCGACGGCGACCGCGTGCGCGACCACACCGCCGAACGACCAGCCGAGCAGGTGGTACGGCCCCGACGGCTGCTCGGACTGAATCCGGTCCGCATATGTCGCGGCCATCTCGCTCAGCGATCCCGGCGTGTCTGTGGCCGGTTGCTGAATGCCGATGATCGGACCGTCGACGTGCTCGGCCAGCACCTGGTACGGCCAGCTGACGCCGCTGACGGCGGGCAGGCAGAACAGTGGGACGCCCGTACCGGTCTTCAGTACCTGCACCGGGGCGATGTCCGGTGCGGCCGCACCGGCCGTCGCCAATCGCGCGCCGAGCGCCTGCACTGTGGGCGCCTCGAACACCGTCGTCACCGACAGCTCGATGCCGAGGTCCGCGCGGACGGCTGCGACGAGGCGCATGGCCGAGATGCTGTCGCCGCCGAGGCCGAAGAACGACTCGTCCACTCCGACCCGTTCGACGCCGAGGACCCGGCCGTAGGCAGCGGCCAGCGCCGCCTCGGTGGCCGAGCGCGGAGCCCGGTAGGCGCCGGCCCGGTATTCAGGTGCCGGCAGGGCGCGGACGTCGAGCTTGCCGTTGACCGTGACCGGCAGCGCGGGCAGCGCGACGATGGCGGCCGGGACCGCGTGGGCCGGCAGCAGGTCGGCCAGCTGGTCGCGCAGCGTCGCGGGATCGGCGGTGCCGGTGATGTAGCCGACCAGGCGCTCCTCGCGGGCGATCACCGCCGCCTGGTCGACGCCGTCGAGGCGCGCCAAAACCGTTTGCACTTCCCCGAGTTCGATGCGGAAACCGCGAATCTTGACCTGCTCGTCGGCCCGGCCGACGTAGTGCAGGCGGCCGTCGTCATCCCACCGCACCAGGTCTCCGGTGCGGTACATGCGCTCCCCCGCGCCCCGGTACGGGCAGGCCACGAACCGGTCCGCGGTCAGCCCCGTCCGGCCGGCGTAGCCGACGCTCACGCCGTCACCCGCGACGTACAGCTCTCCGACGACGCCGGCGGGCACCGGCCGCAACCAGCCGTCCAGTACGAACAGCGCCGTACCGGGCACCGGTGTGCCGATCGGCACCGGACCTGTTGCCGCCGTGAGCGGTTCGGTCATCGCCGCGTACACCGTGGTCTCGGTGGGGCCATAGGCGTTGACCATGGTGTGCCCGCACGACGTCCAGCGGTCGACCAGGTCGGCAGGGCATGCCTCGCCGCCGACCAGCAGCGCCAGCGGTGCCAGCTGCTCGGGCACCAATACGGCTGCCGCGGAGGGCGTCTGAGTGAGCACGTTGACGTGTTCGGTTGCGAGCAATCGCTGGAACTGGTCCGCGTTGGCGGTCACCGACTCCGGCACGATCACCAGACGGCCGCCATGCAGCAGCGCGGCCCACAACTCCCACACCGAGAAGTCGAACGCGTACGAGTGGCACTGCGTCCATACCGGGTCGGCGGGCAGGCCTACGAGCGGCGTCCCGAACTGGCGGGCGACGTTGCGGTGTGCCACCGCCACGGCCTTGGGCGTTCCGGTGGTGCCGGAGGTGTAGATCAGGTAGGCAACGCTGTCCGGGTCGGGGTGCGGAAGCCTTGTGGCGGGACGGTTTTCGTCGGCGCCGACGACGACCGGGCCGCGGAAGCCGCCGAGCCGGCCGGCCAGGTCCTCGGTGGTGACCGCGACAATCGGGGCGGCATCGGACAGCAGGAAGGCGAGCCGCTCCGCCGGCAGTGCCGGATCGATCGGCAGGTACGCCGCCCCGGTCTTGAGGATCGCGAGGATCGCCACGACCGCGTCGAGGGACCGGGGGAACAGCACCGCCACGGTCTGTCCCGGACCGGCGCCGTCATCGATCAGTCGGTGCGCCAACCGGTTCGAGGCCTCGTCTAGGTCGCGGTAGGTCAGCTCGCGACCCAATCCGGTGAGCGCGGTGACCGCCGGTGTCCGGTCGACCTGGGCGGCGAACAGCGCCGGGATCGATGCCGGTCCGCCAGCCCTGGCGGCGCGGTTGCCGATCTGGTCCAGCTGCGATCGCTCTTCGGCAACAAGCAGATTCACTGCCGCGAGCCGCCCGTTGGGCGCGGTGATCATCGCGACGAGCACGCGTTCGAACCGCTCGACGAGCCGGTCGATGTCGGCCGCGCCGAAGACCTCGGTGTCGTACTCGAGCCGCAGGCCCAGTTCGTCGCCCGGCATCGCCTGCACTGTCAACGGATAGTGGTTCTGCTCATGGCTGCTGAACTCGGTGATGGTCAGGTCCCCGACGCCGCCGGACGCGGCGGCGCCCAGCGGGTAGTTCTCGTAGGCGAACAGCGTGTCGAAGAGCCTGTCCTGACCGGTGATTCGATGCATCTCGGCAAGCGAGAGGTGCTGGTGATCGAGCGTACGGTTGTGCGCATCCTGCATCTGGTCGAGCAGTTCCGCCACGGTGGTGACGGCGGTCGCGGTGGCCCGCACCGGCACGGTGTTGATCATCAGACCGACCATCGCATCGGCGCCGGGGACGTCGGTCGGACGGCCGGAGACGGCGGTACCGAACACCACATCGTGGCGGCCCGTCAGCTGCATGAGCAACTGCGCGTAGGCGCTCTGCAGGACGACGTTCACGGTGGTGTGGTGCGCCCGCGCCAGCTCGCCGACGGCGTGCGTGGTTTCAGCTGACAGCGCAACGGATTTCAGCCCGCGACCACCGGTCCCGGGTCGTGGTGAGACCAGTGTCGGCGTGTCGACGCCGGCCAGCACCTCCGCCCACGCGGTGCGTGCGGCATCGAGATCGCGCTCGGCCAACCACGTGACGAAGCGGCGGTACGGGACCGCGGCGGACAACCGGTACCCGTGATAGCCGGCGAAGATCTCGCGCAGCAGGATCGGTAGTGACCAGCCGTCCATCACGACGTGATGGTTGGTGAGCACCAGCCGGTGCCGGTGTTCCCCGGTGCGAACCAACGCCACCCGGAACGCCGGCTGGTCGGTGAGGTCGGACACCGCGGCACGTTCCACCGCGCAGATGCGCGTGACCTCGTCGTCCGCGGCGTCCAGCACCTGCCAGGCGACTTCGGGCGCCGCCGGGATGACCTGTACATCGAGTCCGGCGTGGAAGCGGGCCGCGATGTTCGGGTGCCGCTCGACCACCGTCTGCACGGCGTCCCGCAGCCGCGCCGTGTCGAGCGGGCCGGCGAGGGTCAGATCCAGTTGCACCGCATACAGATCGGCGTCGACGCCCGCCTGCGCGGCGTGGAAGAGCAGACCCTGCTGCAGCGGCGTCATCGGCAGGATGTCGGCGACGGGGTGCTCCCGCTCCAGGTCGTCGATCTGCTGCTGGTCCAGGCGCGCCGGCGCGATGTCCGACGGGGTCAGGCCGCCGCCGCCGGAGCGGACCAGGGTGCAGATACCGGTGAGCGCGTCGAACCACAGGCGGCTGAGCCGCTGAACCTGGTTGTCGTCGAGCGCTGACGGTGCCCACGTCCAGTTGGCGTGCAGCTGCGGGCCGGCGTCGGTGTCGACAGTGCCGGCGTTGAGCTCGACGGTGTGCATCAGCGGCATGGGTACCGCGGTCGCCAGGCCGGTGACCTCGGTTGCCGCCGTGCCGTCCCGGCCCACCTGCCACAGTTCGTCGGACAGTTCGGAACCGCCGCCGAGTCGGCCCAGATAGTTGAAACCGATTGCCGGGTCCGGTGTATCGAGGTCGACATCGTCGTTCAGGTAGCGCAGCAACCCGAAGGTCAGGCCCTCCGGCAGTGCGCGCAGTTGCTCCTTGGCGTCCTTGATCACCGCGCCCAGGGCGGCGTCTCCGGATGTCACCTGCGTCCACGAGAGATCGCCGACCGTGACGGCCACGGGGTACTTGGTGGTGAACCAGCCGACGGTGCGCGACAGATCGAGATGCTCGGCGATTTCGTCGTGCCGACCGTGGCCTTCCACGTCGATGCCGATCGGCGTGCCACCGGTGCCCGTGAATTCGGCCACCGCCAAGGCGAATCCGATCAGCAGCATGTCATTGATGCCGGCATGGAACGCCGCCGGCGCCTCGCGCAGCAGCGTCTGCACGGTGTCGACATCGTCCAGCGTGACCGACAACTGTCCCGCGGTGGCGAAGGTATCCCGCTCCGGCTCCACGGCGGGCAACAACGCCGGGGTGGCTGCCACCTGCCGCCAGTGCTCCGCCTGCGCAACCACCTCGGGCGCCGCGGCGTATTCGGCGAGTACCTGCGACCAGCGCTGGAACGACGTGCCGCTCGCCGGTAGTTCAGCGGGCTGCCCGGCGCGGGACTGCAGCCACGCGACGTTCAAGTCCTCCAACAGGATCCGCCATGACACGCCATCCACGGCCAGGTGGTGGATGATCAGCACCAGTTGCCGCACCGGGGCCACCCACAGCGCGCTGAGCAGCATGCCGGCCGCTGGATTCAACCGCGACCGCGCCGCGACCACCGCAGCTTCGGTCAGCTCGTCGACCGTGTGCAGGCACTCCCTGGCGATCGCGCCGGAGGCGGGCACCTGCGGCGACCAACTCGCATCGACCTGCAGCCGCAGCATCGGGTGGCGGTCCACCAAGGCCTGCAACAGCATTGCCACATCGGTCTCGGTGACGCCTGCCGGGGCCTGCACCACCATGGTCTGGTTGAACTGATCGGTCGGGCCGTCCACACCCTGCAGCCACCGCATGATCGGGGTGGCGACCACCGGGCCGACACCCTCGTCGATGACGTCGCTTGTGTCGCTGACGGTTCCGACCACGAGTGCCAGGCGGGCCACCGTCTGCTCGACGAAGACGTCACGCGGCCGGCAGCTCAAACCGGCCGCCCGTGCCCGGGCCACCACCTGCATCGACATGATGCTGTCGCCGCCCAGTTCGAAGAACGAATCGTCGACGCCGACCCGCTCAACGCCGAGCACGTCGGCGTATACCGCGGCCAGCGTCTCTTCTACCGGGGTGGCCGGCGCACGGTACTGATCGGCGCTGCCGTAGGTCGGGGCGGGCAATGCCCGGCGATCCAGCTTGCCGTTGGGCGTCAACGGCAGCGTCGCCATTGCCACCACGGCGGCCGGAACCATGTACGCGGGAAGATGTTTCGCCACCGCGGTCCGCGCCTCGGCCGGGTCCGCCGTGCCGGTGATGTAACCGACGAGTCGCTTGTCACCCGGGCGGTCTTCGCGCACGATCACCGCTGCCTGCCGGACTCCGGCGAGACCGGCCAATGCCGTTTGCACGTCGCCCAATTCGATGCGGTAGCCGCGGATCTTGACCTGCTCGTCGGCGCGGCCCAGGTACTGCAGCTGGCCATCGCCGCCCCACCGCACCAGGTCGCCGGTGCGGTACATCCGTTGTCCCGGCGCGCCGAACGGGCATGCCACGAAGCGCGACGCCGTCAGACCACCACGGCGCACGTATCCGGCTGCGACGCCGGAACCTGCGACGTATAGCTCGCCGACGACACCGATCGGCACCGGGCGCAGCCGCTCGTCCAGGACAAAGGACGCCGCGCCCGACACCGGCGTGCCGATCGGCACCGCGGGCGATCCTGAGGTGAGGGGTGCGCTGACTGCCGCGTAGATGGTGGCCTCGGTCGGGCCGTAGGCGTTGAGCATCACCCGGCCCGCTTCGGTGCGGTCGGACGTCCAGCGGTCGACGAGTTCGGACGGGCAGGCCTCGCCCGCCACCACCAGTGACGTCGACTCCAGGCCATCCGGCGACAACATCATTGCCGCGGAGGGGGTTTGGGTCAGCATCGTGACACCCTCGGCCACCAGCAGTTCGTGCAGTTCTTCCGGCGATCGAGCCACCGTCTCGGACACCACGACGAGGCGTCCGCCGTGCAGCAGGGCCCCGAAGATTTCCCACACCGAGACGTCGAAGGCCAGTGAGTGCCACCCAGACCAGACCTGGGCCGTCGGCAGTTGCGCGTCCAGCCGCCCCAGCAACCCGACGACGTTGCGGTGCGTGATGGCAACGCCCTTGGGGACTCCGGTGGTGCCAGAGGTGTAGATCAGGTACGCGACATCACCCGCATCGGGCGCCGGAGGTGTTGTGGCGGGCCAAGTTTCGACATCGGCGTCGGTCATGTCGATGACCGGCCGCTCGAATCCGCCCAACCGCTCGACCAGATCCCCAGTGGTGACCGCGGCGACCGGCCTGGCGTCCTCGAGCATGAACTCGATGCGCGCCGCCGGCAACGCCGGGTCGATAGGCAGGTACGCCGCCCCGGCCTTGAGCACCGCCAGGATCGCCACGATCGCTTCGGCCGAGCGGTGGAACAGCAATGCCACGGTCTGCCCGGGACCGGCGCCCTCGCCGATCAGCCGGTGCGCCAACTGATTTGCCGCCGCATCCAGTTCCGCGTAGGTCAGGGTCCGGTCTTGCCAGGTGAGCGCCCCCGCATCCGGGGTCCGGGCGACCTGAGCCGCGAACAACTCCGGGATGGAGCCGGCACCGGCGGCCGGAGCGGTCAGCACCGCGCGGTGTCCGAGTTCGTCGAGGCGGGCCTGTTCGGCGTCGTCGACCAGACTCACCGACGACAGCGACCGGTGTGGTTCCGCGGTCATCGCTGTCAGCAGCAGCTCCATCCGGTTGACCAGTGCGGCAACGGTTTCGGCGTCGAACACGTCGGTGCGGAATTCGACCTCACCGCCGATGCCGGCGGGCGCACCTGTCGCGGTCCAGCGTTCGGACAGCGAGAACGTCAGGTCCATCCGGGCGGACTGGGTCCCCAACGGGATCGATGTGACGTCGACGCCCTTCAGCCCGGAACCAGCTGCGGGGTCGGTCAGTCCGGTGAAGTTCTGCCAGGACAGCATCACCTGCACCAGCGGATGGTGGGTGAGACTGCGAGCGGGGTTGAGCCGCTCGACCAACAGCTCGAACGGCACGTCCTGGTGCTCGAAGGCCTCCAGGCTGCGACCGCGGACCTGGTTCAGCAAGTCGGAGAATGTCGGGTCGCCCGAGCCCGTCACGTCGGCGCGCAACACGAGGGTGTTGACGAAGAAGCCGACGAGATCGTCGAGCGCGGGATCGCGTCGTCCGGCGATCGGGAAGCCCACAGCGACATCGGTATTCGCGCTGACCTTGGCGAGCAACGCCAGCAGCGCCGCCTGCACGACCATGAAGGTCGTCGCATTGTGTTCCCGCGCCAGCCGGGCCACCCGCTCCTGCAGGTCGGCAGGCCATTGCACGGCGACGGTCGCACCGGCCATGTCGGCGACCAGTGGGTACGGCCGGTCGGTGGGCAGCTGGACGCGCTCGGGCAGGCCCGCCAGCGCGTCCTCCCAGTACGCCAGCTGGGCGGCCACGCGGCTGCCACCGTCGTCCAGCCGGCCGAATTGTGCACGCTGCCAGAGTGTGTAGTCGATGTACTGCACCGGCAGCGGCGCCCAGTCGGGTGCCTGGCCGGCGCACCGGCCGGCGTAGGCCAGACCCAGATCGGCGACCAGCGGCCGCAGCGACCAACCGTCGGCGGCGATGTGATGCACCACGGCCACCAGGACGTGCTCGTCGTCATCAACACGGAACAGGCGCGCCCGCAACGGGATATCGGTGGCCAGATCGAAGGTGGTGCGCGCGGCGGCCTCGAGGGCATCGTGCAGTCGGCCGGCCGACCACTCGGTCGCGTCGACGACATCCCAACCGAAATCGGCTTGCGCCGCGGGGATCACCACCTGCTGCGGGGTGCCGTCAGGTGCGGTGAGCAGTGTGCGCAGGATCTCGTGCCGACCGACCACGTCGGCCAGGGCGGCGCCGAGAGCACCGACATCCAGGCCGCCGTCGATCCGCAGGGCCGTCGCCATGTTGTAGACCGGTGAGGGTCCCTGCACCTGGTCGACCAGCCAGAGTCGGTTCTGCGCGAACGACAACGGCACCACGTCCGGCCGCTCGGCCACCGTCAGCGGTTGCAGGCCGCGCCCGCCCGCGACGATGCGCGGCACCAGCTGGGCGACGGTGGGCGCCTCGAATACCGCGCGGACCGGAAGGTCCACGTCCAGTGCGGAGTTGATCGCCGCAACGAGCCGCATCGTCGACAGCGAGTCACCGCCGAGGTCGAAGAACGAGTCATCGACACCGACGCGCTCGATGCCGAGCACCTGCGCGAAGACGTCGGCCAGGATCTCCTCGGTCAGGCTGCCGGGCGCCCGGTACACGCCCGCAACGTATTCCGGCTCCGGAAGCGCACGGGTGTCGAGCTTGCCGTTGACCGTGACGGGAAGTTCCGGCAGGCCGACGACCGCCGCCGGGACCATGTAGCCGGGCAGGCGCTGCGCGAGCGCGGCCCGCACCTCGGTCGGATCGACGGCACCGACGATGTAGCCCACGAGACGCTTGCTGCCGGCCTGGTCCTCGCGAGTGATCACGACCGCCTGGTCGACACCGGCCACGGCAGCCAGAGCCGAACGCACTTCACCCAATTCGATGCGATGGCCGCGAATCTTGACCTGCTCGTCGGCGCGGCCGAGGTAGCGGAGCTGGCCGTCGGGCCCCCAGCTCGCCAGGTCGCCGGTCCGGTACATCCGGGTTCCCGGCGCACCGAACGGGCAGGCCATGAAACGTGTTGCGGTCAAATCGGATCGGCCCCAGTAACCGAGGCCGACACCGCGGCCCGCCACATACAGTTCGCCGATCGCGCCCGGCCGTACCGGGCGCAACCACTGGTCGAGCACGAACAGCGCGGCGCCCGGAACCGGCGAACCGATCGGCGGCACACCGGAACCCGCCAGCAGTGGCGTGCTCTTGGACACCCACATGGTCGTCTCGGTCGGACCGTAGACGTTGAGCATCACGCGCCCCGGCGCCCACCGGTCCACCAGTTCCGGCGGGCATGCCTCGGCGCCGATCAGCAGTGCCATCGACTCGAGGCCTTCCGGCGACAGCACGCTGACCGCCGACGGCGTCTGCGCGAGCACCGTGACCCCCTGACGAACGAGCAAGGCGTGGAACTCATCTGCCGACCGGACCACCGCGTCGGGCACGACCACGAGGCGCCCACCGTGCAGCAGGGCAGCCCAGATCTCCCACACCGAGAAGTCGAACGAGTACGAGTGGAACTGCGCCCACACCTGATCCGGACCGAGCGGGAAACCGAGGTCCAGCCCGGCGAACAACTGCGTCACGTTGCGGTGCGTGACGGCGACGCCCTTGGGCTGCCCGGTGGTGCCGGAGGTGTAGATGACATGCGCGACGTCGTCGGGGAGGGGTTCCGGAAGTGCTGTCGCACTGACGTTTTCCTGTTCCGACAGGGTGATGACGTCCAGCACCGGCGTACCCAGTCCGGACATCTCGCCGATCAGTTCCGCGGTGGTGAGCACCGCCACCGGCACTGCGTCCGCGACCATGAACTCGACGCGTTCCGCGGGCAGCGCGGGGTCGATCGGCAGGTACGCGGCCCCGGTCTTGAGCACCGCGAGAATCGCCACGACCGCGTGGGCGGAGCGCGGGAACACCAGCGCCACGGTCTGTCCCGGTCCGGCTCCCCGAGCCGCCAACGCGTGTGCGATCCGGTCAGCGGTCTCGTCGAGTTCGCGGTAGGTCCATGAGGACGCCTGGTAGGTCAGCGCGGTCGCGTCGGGGGTCCGCGCCACCTGCGCGGCGAAGCAGCTCGGAATGGTCTCCCCGGCAGCAGGTTCCGTCAGGACGGCGCGTCCGCTCCACCGGTCCACCGTGGCCTGCTCGTCCGGCTCGAGGGCGCCGATCGCCGACAGCGGCCGGTGCGGGTCGCCGGTCATGGCCGTCAGTACGGTCTGCAGCCGCTCGATCATCGCCTCGATGTCAGGCGCGGCGAACACTGTCGTGTCGTACTCGACGCGGACGGTCAGCTGCCTGCCGGGTTGTGCCTGCACGGTCAGCGGATAGTGCGTGGACTCATGTGTCGCGACATCGGTGACGGCCAGCTCGGCATCGCTCGACAGCGCCGCGGTATCGACCGGGTAGTTCTCGAACGCGAACAACGTGTCGAACAGCTGGTCCTGTCCGGTGAGACGATGAATCTCGCCCAGCGCCAAGTGCTGATGATCGAGGGTGTCGTTGTGGCCACCCTGCAGCTGATCGAGCAGTTCCGCCGCCGTGGTGGTCGCGGTGATGTCGGCGCGCACCGGAACGGTGTTGATGAAGAGGCCGACCATGGATTCGACACCCGCCACCTCCGCCGGCCGGCCCGACACCGTGGTGCCGAACACGACGTCGTGCCGTCCCGTCAGCCAGGACAGCACTTGGGCGTACGCGGCCTGCAGCACGGTGTTGACCGTGGTGTGCCGGGACCGGGCCAAGTCACCCACCGCCGTGGCGATTTCCGTGGGGAGCGTGACGGTCTCGACGCGTCGCGGTCCCGATTCCGTGCGGCCGGCGGGCCCCACCAAGGTGGGCGTATCGAGGCCGCGGAGCAGTTCACCCCAGGCGGCGATGGCCGCGTCGTGATCCCGGTCGGCCAGCCAGCTGACGTAGTTGCGGTACGGCGTGGCCGGTGGCAGCCGGTGGCCGTGATAGCCGGCGAAGATCTCCGCCAACAGGATCGGCATCGACCAGCCGTCGAGGACGATGTGGTGGTTCGTCAGCACGAACCGGTAGCGGTCGGGTGCGACCCGGATCAGCGCTGCGCGGAAGACCGGACCGCCGATGAGGTCGCACACCGCGGCACGCTCGGCCGCGCGGATGTCCGCCAGCCGCGCGTCGCTATCGGAGTCGGCGTCGAGTTCCAGGTAACGCCAAGCAGTTACGGGATCGGCGGGGATCACCTGGACCGGCTGGCCGAACCTCGGGAAGTTCGCCACCAGATGTGGATGGCGGGCGACCACGGCACGCACGGCGTCATGCAGTCGGTCGACATCGAGCCGGCCGCTGACGCCGATGTCCAGCTGGCCGGCGTACAGGTCGTCGCCGCCCTGGGATGTGGTGGCGTGGAAGAGCAGGCCCTCCTGCACCGGGGTGAGTGGCAGCACGTCGGCGACAGCTTGGCGGCGCTCCAGCTCATCGAGCTGCTGCCGGCTGAGACGGGCGGGCGCGATGTCGGAGGGAGTCAGTCCTCCGCCACCGTCGGATACGTGGGCGCAGATACCGGACAGGGCCTCGAACCACAGTCGGCTCAGGCGGGTCACCTGTTCCCGGTCGAGTGCCGACGGCGCCCAGGTCCAATTGGCTTGCAGCCGTGGGCCATCCGGTGTTTCGACGGCAGCGGCGCCCAGTTCCAGGGTGTGCATCAACGGCATGGGGATCGCCATCGCGCTGGTGGGCGTGGTGTCCGCGATGCGCCAGAGCTCTTCGGAGAGTGCGGCGGTACCACCCTGGCGCCCTAGGTAGTTGAAGCCGACGGCCGGATCAGGCGCGGTCACAACGGAATCCGGGCTGGTATCTGGGCTCGGGTACCGCAATAGCCCGTACGTCAGTGGGTCCGGCAGCGCGCGGAGCTGCTCCTTGGCATCTTTGATGACGCCGCCCAGCGCGGCGTCGCCTGCGGTCACCTGCGCCCAGGTGATGTCCCCGAACGCGATCGACACCGGGGACTTGGTGGTGAACCAGCCGACGGTCCGGGTCAGGTCGACGTCGGGACCGAGTTCTTCGTGGCGCCCGTGTCCCTCGACGTCGATGCCGATCGGCGTGCCATGTGCAGTGGCGAATTCCGCCAGTGCCAAGGCGAATCCGATCACCAGGATGTCGTTGATCCCGGCGTGGAACGCCGTGGGGACGGTGCTCAGCAGCATCGCGGTGGTGTCGGGGTCCAGTTCGGCGGCGAGCTGGCCCGCGGTCGCAAAGGTGTCGACGGTGGGTTGCACGGCGGGCAACAGGGCCGGCGTCTGCGCGACGCGCTGCCAGGTCGCGGCGTGAGCGGCGACGTCCGAGTCCTGGGCATGCTCGGCGAGCAGTTCCGCCCAACGCCGGAACGAGGTGCCGCCCGCAGGCAACGCCACGGGCTGCCCGGCCCGGTGCTGCATCCAGGCGATGTTCAGGTCTTCCAGCAGGATTCGCCACGACACCGCGTCGACGGCCAGGTGGTGGACGAGCACCGGGAGTTGCCGGGTGTCCGCCACCCACAGCGCGCTGAGCATCGAACCGGCAGCGGGATTCAGCCGCGCACGGGCCGCCGCCAGCGCCTCGTCGGTCCAGGTGTCCACGGTGTGCAAGCAGC
This sequence comes from Mycobacterium sp. HM-7, assembly GCF_053852335.1. Lineage (NCBI taxonomy): Bacteria > Bacillati > Actinomycetota > Actinomycetes > Mycobacteriales > Mycobacteriaceae > Mycobacterium > Mycobacterium sp. HM-7. Next base: position 5,612,695 of record NZ_CM132657.1, read on the forward strand.
CGTGGGCAGCCACGGTGCCCGGATCGGCCGTGGTCAGCGACCACCCGCCGGCACCGTCGTCCTCGACGCGCATGCGCAGGGTGGCATGGTGATCCAGCAAGGCCTGCAACAGCGTTGCCGCGTCGGCGGCGGTCGCGTGCGCCGGGGCCTGCATCACGACTGTCTGGTTGAACTGGTCGGTCGGACCGTCGACGCTGCGCAGCCACTCGATGATCGGGGTGGCCGGCAGCGATCCGACGCCCGAATCGATTGCCCCGTCGGAGTTCTCGGCGACTTCGACCACCCGGGCCAGCCGGGCGACGGTCTGCTCGACGAAGAGGTCCTTGGTGCGGCAGGTCAGGCCCGCCGCTCGCGCGCGGGTGACGACCTGCATCGACGAAATGCTGTCGCCGCCAAGGTCGAAGAACGAGTCATCCACACCGACCCGCTCGACACCGAGCACCGCGGCGTAGATGCCTGCGAGGATTTCCTCGATCGGGTTGGCGGGCGCCCGGTAGTCGCCCGCGGCATACTCGGGCACCGGCAGAGCGCGGATATCGAGCTTGCCGTTCGCAGTCAGCGGCAGCTCCGGAACCACGATCACCGCGGCCGGAATCATGTACGCCGGCAACCGATCTGCCAGCGCGGCGCGGACAGCCGCCGGGTCGGCCGAGCCGGTGACGTAGCCGACCAGCCGCTTGTCACCGGGGCGGTCTTCGCGGGCGATCACCGCGGCCTGTTCCACGCCGTCGAGGTCTGCCAACGCGGCTTGGATATCTCCCAGCTCGATGCGATAGCCACGGATCTTGACCTGGTCGTCAGCTCGGCCCAGGTAATCCAGCTGCCCGTCGGCGCGCCAGCGCACCAGATCACCGGTGCGGTACATCCGGGCGCCGGGGCCGCCGAACGGGCAGGCCACAAAGCGCGCGGCGGTCAGCCCACCGCGACGTAGGTATCCGGCCGCGACGCCACCGCCGGCGAGGTACAGCTCGCCCACGACACCGATGGGCACCGGACGCAGATGACCGTCCAGTACGAACGTCGACCCGTTCGGTACCGGCGAGCCGATCGGCACCGTCGGCTGCCCCGGCGTGAGCGGTGCGCTGATCGCGGCGTAGATGGTGGCCTCGGTCGGGCCGTAGGCGTTGATCATGACGCGGCTCGACCCCCAGCGGTCGACGAGCTCGGTCGGACACGCCTCGCCCGCCACCACCAGCGTGACATTGTCCAGGCCGTCGGCCGAAAGCGCGCCTGCCGCAGACGGTGTCAGGCTCAGCACGGTGACCCGCTCGGCCGCCACCAGGGCGTGGAGGTCCTCTGGCGCCCGCGCCACCGACTCGGGTACGACGACCAGCCGCCCGCCGTTGAGCAGCGCACCGAAGATCTCCCACACCGACACGTCGAAGGCCAGCGAGTGCCACTGGCTCCAGACGCCCACGGTCGGCAGGCCCGAGTCTGCGGCGCCGATCAACTGCGTCACGTTACGGTGCATCACCGCAACGCCTTTGGGGACGCCGGTGGTGCCGGAGGTGTAGATCAGGTAGGCGATGTCGTCTGCGGCTGGCCCCGCCGGTGTCGTGTCGGGCCGGGCGGCCACGGTCGGGTCGTCCACGTCGATGACCGTGACGTCGAGACCGGAGACGCGGTCCGCCAGGTCATGCGACGTGATCACCGCGACCGGGGTCGCATCCGCGAGCACGAATTCGACGCGGGACGCCGGCAGCGCCGGATCGAGCGGCAGATAGGCCGCCCCGGTCTTGAGCACCGCCAGGATCGCCACAATCGCCTCCGCAGACCGCGGAAGCAGAAGTGCCACAGTCTGTCCCGGCCTGGCACCGTGGGTGGCAAGCAGGTGCGCAAACTGGCCGGCCCGCCGATCGAGTTCCCGGTAGGTCAGGGTGTGGCCCGCGCAGCTGAGGGCGTCCGCGTCGGGATTTCGCGCGACCACCGCGGCGAACAGTTCTGGGATCGAGACGTCGTCCGCCGGCCGGGCCAACGCCGCCCGGTTGCCGAGATCGTCGATCCGTGTGCGCTCGGCGTCGTCGAGCATCTCGACCCGGGAGACCGGCGCGGTCGGATCGGCGCTGACGGCGGTCAGTACACGCCGCAACCGGTCGACCAGTGCCTCGATGGTGGCGGCGTCGAAAACATCGGTGCGATATTCGACGGTGCCCGCGATGCCGGCGGGTGCGCCGTCGTCGGTCCAGCGCTCACCGAGCGAGAACGTCAGGTCCATGCGGGCGGTCTGGGTGTCGACCGGGACCGGGGTCACCTCCAGGTCGCCGAGGGTCAGCCCGGCGCCACGTCCCTGTTGCCCGGGCAGGTTCTGCCAGGCCAGCAGTATCTGCACCAACGGGTGGTGCGTCAGGCTCCGCGTGGGGTTGAGCCGCTCGACCAGCACCTCGAACGGCACGTCCTGGTTCTCGTAGGCCGCGAGACTGCGCTGCTGCACCTGCGCCAGCAGGTCGGCGAACGTCGGATCACCGGACAGTTCGACGCGCAGCACCAGGGTGTTGACGAAGAAGCCGACGAGCTCGTCGAGCGCCGGGTCGGTCCGGCCCGCGATCGGGAAGCCCACGGCGACATCGGAACTCGCGCTGACCTTGGCGAGCAGCAAGGCCAGCGCCGCCTGCACCACCATGAATCCGGTGGCGTGGTGTTCACGCGCCACGTCCGCGATCTGCTGCTGCAACTCGGCCGGCCAGTCGATGGCGACGGTCGCGCCATGCTGATCCGCGACGAGCGGGTAGGGGCGATCGGTCGGCAGTTGCAGCCGTTCGGGCAGCCCGGCCAACGCGTCCTGCCAGTAGCCGAGCTGCGCCGCGATCGGGCTGTCGCCATCGTGCAGATCGCCGAATTGCGCACGCTGCCACAGCGTGTAGTCGACGTACTGCACCGGCAGGTCCGGCCACTGTGGCGTCTGGCCGGCGCACCGGCTCGCGTAGGCCACGCCCAGGTCGCGCGCCAGCGGCGTGATCGACCAGCCGTCGGCCGCGATGTGGTGCACGGCGGCAACCAGGACGTGTTCGTCGGCGGCAACCCGGAACAGGCTGGCCCGCAAGGGAATCTCGGTGGCGATATCGAAGGCGTATCGCGCCGCGGTGTCCACGGCGGCGGTCAGTCGGTCCGCCGCCCAGCCGGTGGCATCGGTGCTCTCCCAACCGATGTCGGCCGCCGACGCCGGCAGCACCACCTGCTGCGGTACGCCGTCGGGCGCGACGAACACCGTCCGCAGCGCCTCGTGCCGGACCACGACGTCGACCAGCGCGGCACGCAGCGCCTCGGCGTCCAGGTTCCCGGTGAGCCGTAGCACCGTGGAGAGGTTGTAGGTCGCGGACGGACCCTGCAGTTGTTCGAGGAACCACAAGCGATTCTGCGCGAACGACAACGGGATGACGTCCGGCCGCTCGCTCGGCACCAGCGGCTCCCGCCGCGTTGCGGATGTCCCGATCCGCGGGGCCAGCTCGGCGATGGTCGGCGCCTCGAAGACCGTGCGTACCGCCAGGTCCGTGTCCAGCGCTGCGTTGATCGCCGCGATCAGCCGCATGGCGGCGATGCTGTCACCGCCGAGATCGAAGAAGGAATCATCCACGCCGACGCGGCTGTGTCCCAACAGATTCGCGAAGATTCCGGCCAGGATGTCCTCGACGGCGGTTGCCGGTGCCCGGTAGTCGCCCGCGACGTAGTCGGGCGCGGGCAGGGCACGCGTATCGAGCTTGCCGTTGGCAGTCAACGGCAAGCGCTCCAGCGTCACGATCGCCGCGGGCACCATGTACCCGGGGAGTCCTTGCGCCAGTTCGGCTCGGGCCGCGGCCGGGTCGAGGGTACCTGTCACATATCCGACCAGACGCCGGTCACCCGGCCGGTCCTCGCGGGCGATCACCACGGCCTGCTGCACACCGTCCAGCGCCGCCAACGCTGTTTGCACGTCGCCGAGTTCGATGCGGTAGCCGCGGATCTTCACCTGCTCGTCGGCACGCCCCAGGTACGTCAGCTGTCCGTCGGCACCCCACCGCACCAGGTCGCCGGTGCGGTACATGCGCTGCCCCGGGGCCCCGAACGGGCAGGCCACGAAGCGCGCCGCACTCAGCCCGGCGCGGCGCAGATAGCCCACACCCAGCCCGGCGCCCGCGACGTACAGTTCACCGATCACCCCGGGCGGCACCGGCTGCAATGAGTCGTCGAGCACGAACAGCGCCGCCCCGCCCACCGGCGAACCGATCGGCACCAGGGCGGACTCCGCCACCGACTCGGTCGTCAGCGGCACGCTGATCGCGACGCACATCGTCGTCTCGGTCGGTCCATAGGCATTGACCATGACGCGGCCGCCGGTCGCCCAGCGCTGCACGACCTCCGGCGGGCAGGCCTCACCGACCGCGACGAGCGTGGCGGACTCCAGACCGGCCGGAGACAAAACCGCTGCCGCCGTTGGGGTCTGAGTCAGGACGGTGACACCTTCGGCCACCAAGGTGCGGTGCAGATCCGCCGACGACCGCGCAACATCGTCGCCGATCACCACGACCCGGCCACCGCGCAGCAGCGGACCGAAGATCTCCCACACCGACACGTCGAATGCCGGCGAGTGCGCATGGCTCCACACCCCGGCGGCGGGCAGACCTGCTTCGAGGGTGCCGAGCAGCTGCGTCACATTGGCGTGGGTGAGCCCGACACCCTTGGGCACACCGGTGGTGCCCGAGGTGTAGATCAGGTACGCAAGCGCATCGGCATCCGGCAGCGGCAGCGCTGAATCCGCTTGTTCCGCAGCATCATCGACGGCGATGACCGCGCCGCCGAAGCCGGCCAACAGATCCGGGTCGGTACTGATCGCCGCCGCCGGTGCCGCGTCGTCGAGGACGAACTCAATGCGCGGCGACGGCCACGACACATCGATCGGCAGGTAGGCCGCACCGGCCTTGAGCACACCCAGCATCGCGACGATGGCGTCGGTCGAGCGGGAAAGCAGCAGCGCCACAACAGAACCCGGACCGACACCGCGCCCGGTCAGCAGGTGGGCCACCCGGTTCGACGCCATATCCAGTTCCGCGTATGTCATCGACGCACCCGCGTCGGTGATCGCCACCGCGTTGGGCCCCGAACGGACGTGGGTGGCGAACAACTCGGGAATCGACGGCTGGTCCGACGGCTGCCTCAGGACGTCACGATGCCCGTTCGCCTCGACCCGCGCCCGCTCGTCGGCGGTCAGCAGGTCGACCGTCGACAGCGCTCGGCTGGGATCGACGGTCATGGCCGCCAGCACACCCTGCATCCGCTGCACCAGCGCTTCGACGCTCGCCGCATCGAACACGTCGGTGCGGAATTCGACGATGCCGCCGATGCCCGCGGGTTCGCCGGTGGCCGTCCAGCGTTCGGACAGCGAGAACGCCAGGTCCATGCGCGCGGCCTGGGTTTCCACCGGCAGCGGAGTGACGGTCAGGTCGCCCAATGCCAGGCCGGCCGCACTGTCGACGTGCTGCCACGGCAGGTTCTGCCAGCCCAGCATGACCTGCACCAGCGGGTGGTGGGACAGCGAGCGTGCGGGATTCAATCGCTCGACCAGCACCTCGAAGGGCACGTCCTGATGTTCGTAGGCAGCGAGGCTGCGGGCCCGCACCTGCGCCAAAAGCTCTTCGACAGTGGGGTTTCCGGCCAGGTCGACGCGCAGCACCAGGGTGTTGACGAAGAAGCCCACCAGGTCGTCGAGAGCGCGGTCACGCCGGCCTGCGATCGGAAAGCCAATGGCGACATCGGAACTGGCGCCGAGCTTGGCCAGCATCACCGCGAGCGCGGCCTGCACGACCATGAAGCTCGTCGCGTTGTGCTCGCGCGCCACCCGCGCGATCTGCTGCTGCAGCTCGGCGGGCCAGTCCACCTCGACCGTGGCACCGCGCAGATCGGCGACCGCCGGATAGGGCCGATCGGTCGGCAGGTCGATCCGGTCGGGCATGCCCGCGAGGGCTTCGGCCCAGAAGTCCAGCTGGGCCGAGATCTCGCTGTCGGGGGCGTCGAGTTCGCCGAGTTGCCTGCGCTGCCACAGGGTGTAGTCGACGTACTGCACGGCCAATGGGGCCCAGCCCGGCGCCGCGCCCGCACAACGGCTGACGTATGCCGTCCCGAGGTCGGTGACCAGCGGCTGCAACGACCAGCCGTCCGCGGCGATGTGATGCACCACCGCGACCAGCAGATGCTCATCCGCGGAGAGCCGGAACAGGCTGGCACGCACCGGGATCTCGGTGGCCAGGTCGAAGGCGTACTGCGCGGCCGCGCGCACCGCCGCGGCCCGCTGCTCGTCGGTCCAGGCGCCGGTATCGACGACGTCCCAGCCGAGCCGCACCTGATCGGCGGGCACGATCACCTGCTGGGGCGTGCCGTCGGTCACCGTGAACACGGTCCGCAGGCTCTCGTGCCGGTCGACCACGTCGGCCAGCGCCGCATGCAGTGCCTCGCCATCGACCTGTCCCTGCAGCCGCAGCAGGACCGGCATGTTGTAAAGCGCTGACGCGCCCTGCAACTGGTCGACGAACCACAACCGATTCTGGGCGAACGACAGTGGGATGACGGCCGGCCTCTCGACCGCTACCAGCGCCTCGCGCCGCGTGGCGCCGTCGCCGATCCGTGCCGCGAGCTGAGCCACGGTGGGTGCTTCGAAGACCGTACGCACCTGTAGCTCGACGTCGAGCGCCGCGTTGATGCCGGCGATCAACCGCATGGTAGACAACGAATCTCCGCCGAGGTCGAAGAACGAGTCGTCCACGCCGACCCGCTCGACGCCGAGGAGTTCGGCGTAGATGGCCGTCAGGGTCTCCTCGACGGCTCCCGACGGCGCCCGGTACCGCGCCGCGTCCTGATAGTCCGGGGCCGGCAACGCGCGCGTGTCCAGCTTGCCGTTGACGGTGACCGGCAGTGCCGGCACGCCGACGACGGCTGCCGGCACCATGTAACCCGGCAGCCGCTGCGCCAGCGCGGTCCGCGCCTCGGCCGGATCTGCCGCGCCGACGATGTAGCCCACCAGCCGCTTGTCGCCCGGACGGTCTTCGCGGGCGATCACCGCGGCCTGTTCCACGCCGGGTAGCTCGGCCAATGCCGAACGGACATCACCCAATTCGATGCGGTAGCCGCGCACCTTGACCTGCTCGTCGGCGCGGCCGAAGTAGTCCAGCTGCCCGTCGGGGCGCCATGACACCAGGTCTCCGGTGCGGTACATGCGGGTGCCCGGTTCACCGAACGGGCAGGCCATGAAACGTGTTGCGGTCAGGGCTGATCGGCGCCAGTAGCCGATACCGACGCCGCGACCGGCCAGGTACAACTCCCCGACCACGCCCGGCGGTACCGGCCGCAGGGACTCGTCGAGGACGAAGAACGCCGCGCCCGCGGTGGGCGAACCGATCGGCGGCGCACCGGAGCCCGCAGCCAGCGGCAAACTCTTGCACAGCCACATGGTCGTTTCGGTCGGGCCGTAGACGTTGACCATCGTCCGGCCAGGTGCCCAGCGGTCGACCATCTCGGGCGGACAGGCCTCGGCACCGATGACCAGGGCGGCCGCGTCCAGCCCCGCGGTGGACAACACCGCTGCGGCCGAAGGCGTTTGGGTGAGCACGGTGACCCGCTCGTGCACCAGAAGATCGTGGAAGTCATCGGCGGAGCGGGCGACCGCGTCGGGGACGACGACCAGCCGTCCACCATGCAGCAGCGCACCCCAGATCTCCCACACCGAGAAGTCGAAGGCATAGGAGTGGAACTGCGTCCACACCTGTTCGGGCGACAGCTCGATGCCGATCTCAAGGCCCTGGAACAGCTGGACGACGTTGTACTGCGTGACCGCAACACCTTTGGGCACGCCGGTGGTGCCCGAGGTGTAGATCAGGTGCGCCATGTCGTCGGGTGCGGGACCTTGCGGCGGAGTGTTCGGCTGCATCGCCAACCGCGGATCGGCCACGTCGATGACGGCGCCGCCGAATCCATCGAACCGGTCGGCCAGGTCGCCGGTGGTCACAACGGCGATCGGCGCGGCATCGCCGAGCATGAACTCGATGCGTGCCGCCGGCAGCGCCGGGTCGAACGGCAGGTACGCCGCGCCGGACTTCTGCACCGCGAGGATCGCCACGATCGCTTCGGCCGAGCGCGAGAACAGCAGCGCGACAACCTGTCCCGGACCAGCGCCCTGCACGGTCAGCAGGTTCGCCAGCCGGTTCGACGCCTCGTCGAGTTCGCGGTATGTCAGGGACTGCTCGCCGCAGACCACCGCGACCGCGTCCGGCGTGCCGGCAACCTGGGCGGCGAACACCTCCGGCACGGTGGTTCCCGCCGCGGGCTGACCGAGCACCGCACGGTTGCCCCACCGGTCCAGCCGGGCCTGCTCGACCTCGTCGAGCAAATCCACCGACGACAACCGCTGCTCCGGATCGGCGCTGAACGCCGACACCATTCGCTCGAATCTGCCGACGAGCGCCTGGATGCTCTCCGCATCGAAGATGTCGGTGCGGAACTCGACCATCACGTCGAGTCCGTCTGGCTCCCCGTCGCCGTCCCAGCGCTCGCCCAGCGAGAACGCCAAATCCATGCGTGCGGTCTGGGTGTCCACCGTCAGCGGCGTCACCTGCAGGTCGCCGAGGGCCAGCCCCGCCGCATCGCCGGCCTGCCAGGAGAAGTTCTGCCAGCCCAGCAGCACCTGGACCACCGGGTGGTGGGTGAGGCTCCGGGTCGGATTCAACCGCTCGACGAGCATCTCGAACGGCACGTCCTGGTGCTCGTACGCTGCCAGGCTCCGCCGGCGGACCTGCGCCAGGAGGTCGACGAACGTGGGATCGCCACCGGGGAACTCGCCAAGTTCGACACGCAGCACCAGCGTGTTGACGAAGAAACCGACCAGATCGTCGAGCGCGGCATCGCGCCGCCCCGCGATCGGAAAGCCCACTGCGACATCGGAAGTCGAGCTGATCCGCGCCAGCAGTGCGGCGAACGCAGCCTGGATCACCATGAAGCTGGTCGCGTTGTGCTCACGGGCGACCCGGCGAATCTGCTGCTGCAGGGCAACCGGCCACTGCACGGTCACCCGGGCGCCGTGGTGGTCGGCCGTCGGCGGGTAGGGCCGGTCGGTCGGCAGGTCGAGGCGCTCGGGCAGGCCGGTCAGAGTGTCCTGCCAGAAGTCGAGCTGCGCGGCGATCGGCCCGTCGGCATCGTCGAGTTCGCCGAATTGCGCACGCTGCCACAGGGTGTAGTCGACGTACTGCACCGGCAGCGGCGCCCAGTCCGGAGCCCGCCCCGCGCACCGGCTGGCGTAGGCCAGCCCTAGATCGCGCACCAGCGGCGTGACCGAAGAGCCGTCCGCCGCGATGTGATGCACCACGACCACCAGGATGTGGTTGTCATCCGTGACACGGAAGAGCTTGGCGTGGAACGGAACCTGCATCGACAGATCGAAGATGTGCCGGGCTGCCGCGCCCACCGCGTCGTCCACCCGATGCGCCGGCCAGCCGCCGGCGTCGATGGTCTCCCACCCGATATCGGCCTGCTGCGGGGAAATGATCACCTGCTCGGGCGTGCCCTCCGGCGCCACGAACAAGGTGCGCAGGCTTTCGTGTCGAGCCACCACGTCGGCCAGGGCCCGGCCGAGCGCGTCGGTGTCGAGGCGGCCGCGCAGTCGCAGGGCCACGGCCAGGTTGTAGATCGCCGACGGCCCCTGCAACTGGTCGAAGAACCACAACCGGTTCTGCGCGAACGACAGCGGCAGCACCTCGGGCCGCTCCCCTGCCGCCAGCGGAGTCAGGCGCGTCGCGTCGCCACCGATCCGCGGTGCCAGTTGTGCCACGGTGGGCGCCTCGAAGAGCGCACGTACCGAAAGGTCAACAGCCAAGCTCGAATTGACGGCCCCGATCAAGCGCATCGCCGACAGCGAGTCGCCACCCAGGTCGAAGAACGAATCATCGACGCCGACGCGCTGCACGCCCAGCACCTGGGCGTAGATGTCCGCCAGGATTTCCTCGACCACGCCGGCCGGTGCCCGGTAGCCGTCGGTGTCGGAGTACTCGGGGGCCGGCAGCGACTTGCGGTCGAGCTTGCCCGACGTCGTCAGCGGCATCTCGTCGAGCACCACGATGTGCTGCGGCACCATGTAGTCGGGCAGCCACGCGCTCAGCCGGCTCCGGACGGCACTGATCTTCGTGCTGCTGTGCGGCTCGTTGGCGTGGACGCCGGGGTGCGCGAGGGGCCGGTAGAGATCGGTCAGCGGGGTGTCGCCCGGGCTGACGAACACGGCGTCGACGCTGCCGGCTGCCGCGCCCCAGGTGACGGCGACCTGGTATCCCGCTTCTTCGCCGACGCGGTACAGCTCTTCCGTTGTGGCCTCGACCGTTTCGGCAGCCACCTGGATCCCGGCGAGTTCCTGTTCCAGCCGCACGTCGACGCGCACTCCCGCGCGCGGAATGTCGGTGACGCGAACCGCCTCCGGCCGCCGGTCGGCCAACCGGTGCTGTAGCCCGGCCAGGTCGGCGCAGTCGCCCCACGTCCAAGTGGGAACGTCGGCCATCGACCGCCCCGCCGCGGGTGCCTTGTGGATGGTGACGTCGTACCGGTAGCGGTTGAGCTCGTTGTCCGCGGTGCCACGTTTGATCCGAATACCCAGTCCGACAGCAGATTCCCGCCGCGCGGCCCAGGTTGTGAAGTATTCCGGCGCCAGGAGCAGCTCGGCTTCACCGAGCACGGCATGCTCGACACGCTGCCGGATCACGGCGGCATCGGTACCGGCGTTCTCACTCCGGCCCAGCACGATGGCGGTCTGGAAAGTGTTCTGCAGAGTGTGATTACGGATGTCACCGAGGAACAGGGTGCCGCCGGGGGCCAGCAGCTCCACCGCATTGTCGATGACCTCGGTCAGGTACGCAGCGTTCGGGAAGTACTGGACCACCGAGTTCACGACGATGGTGTCGAAGTGCCCACGCGGAAGTCCGTCGGTGACGTGCGCCGCCCGGGCCATGAACTCGACCCGGTCGCGCCACGGAATCTGCAACTCCTGCAACGATTGCGCGAGTTTGTTCACCGCCGCAGACGACACGTCGGTGGCGACATACTGCTCGCAGTGCGGTGCGATCTGGGACAGGATCAAGCCGGAGCCGGCACCGATCTCCAGTACCCGCCGCGGACGCAGTTCCATGATCCGGTCGACGGTCGCGGCCCGCCACTGTTCCATCTCCGCCAACGGGATCGGCTCGCCGGTGTAGCTGCTGTTCCAGCCCCGGAAGTCCGAACCGAATTCGGGCGCTTCACCTTCCGCGTCGGCGGCGGCGTACAGCTCGTCGTAGATGTCCTGCCACTCCCCGACGATCTCCGCGTCATGTTCGGTGTCGCGTTTGCCGTCGGTGGCGTGTTCGAAGGTGATGTAGCCGACCAGTTGGGCGCCACCGGTCCCGTGGTGCACGGTGGCGGCGGCCTGGCTGACCTGCGGACAGGCCAGCAGCGCGCTCTCGATCTCGCCCAACTCGATGCGCTGGCCCCGCAGCTTGATCTGAGTGTCGGCCCGGCCCAGGTAGTCCAGCGTGCCATCGGCGTTCCAGCGCGCCAGGTCGCCGGTCCGGTACATGCGGCTACCCGAATCATCCGGCCCGCCATGCGGATTGGCGACGAACCGCTCGGCGCTCAGGGTGGGACGGTCCACATAGCCGAGTGCCACCGCGGGGCCGGCCAGGTACAACTCGCCCGTCACACCCGGTGGCACGGGGTTGAGCTGTGCGTCCAGCACGAGGGTTCGGGTGCCCGCAATGGGCGTCCCGATGTTCACGGGCCGTCCCGGGACCAACAGGGTCCCGGTGGCCCAGATGGTGGACTCGCTGGGCCCGTACGCGTTGAACATGCTGCGGCCGGGCGCCCACGCCTGCACCAGTTCGTCGGGGCACGCCTCACCGCCGGTGATCAGCGTCGTCAGTCCGTCGAGCCGCGTCCGATCGAGTGACGCCACCACAGTCGGGGTCAGCAGCGTCGCGCTGACCCGGTGCTTTTGCATCAGGTCGACGAGCGCCTCGCCGGCGTACACGTCCCGCGGCGCCACGACCAGCGCGGCGGCCACCCCGGTCGCCATCAGCATCTCGAACAGCGACGCGTCGAACGTCGGGGCGGCCACCATGAGCACGCGGTCTGCTGCGGCCAGCCGGTACGAGTCAGCTTGTGCCGCAGCGGCTCCCAGTAAGCCCGCGTGCCTGACGGCCACGCCTTTGGGCTCCCCCGTCGAGCCCGACGTGAAGATGACGTAGGCGGTGTTGTCCACGGTCAGCGACGTCGACCGCTCGGCGTCGGTGATCGGTTCGGCGCGGTAGCCGGACAAGTCGGCGTCCGCCCGGAACACCGGTCGAGTTCCCGCGCCACCGATCTGGTCGGCGTCCCGGGTGAGGACGCACGTGGCGGCGACCGAATCCAGCACCGTGGCAATGCGTTCGACGGGATGGGTGCGGTCCACCGGCACGTAGACGCCGCCGGCCTTGAGCACCGCCCACCACGCCACCACCAGTTCGGCGCACCGGTCCATCGCGACGCCCACGGCGCGTTCGGGACCGACACCGCCCGCGATCAGCAGGCGCGCCAATCGATTCGAGGCCTCGTCGAGTTCGCGGTAGGACATCACGCGGGCGCCGTCGATGACCGCGACGGCATCCGGATCGACCGCGACCGCGGCGGCCAGCAGCTCGGGTCCCAGCCCGGTCGGTGCCGTCACTCCGGCACCCGACCACCGCCGCAGCTCGTCCCGCTCGGCTGCGTCAAGCAGGTTGATGGACAACAGCTTCCGCGCCGGATCGTCGGTCATCGCGACCAACAGCCGGCGGAACCTGCCGATCAGCGACTCGATACCGGCTTCGGTGAACACCTCGGTGTCGTATTCGATGTGGAGCCCGAGCTCGTCGCCCGGGAACGCCTCGACCGTCAGCGGGTAATGGTTGAACTCTCGGTTCGCGAACTCGGCGATGGCGAGGTCATCGACCCCGACGGACATGCCTGCCTCGACCGGATAGTTCTCGTACACGAACAGCGTGTCGAACAGCTGGTCATGGCCGGCGACGCGGTGAATCTCGCCCAGCGCGAGGTGCTGATGATCGAGCGTGTCGTTGTGCGCGGCCTGCAACTGGTCGAGCAGGCCGGTGACCGTGGTGCCCGCCGTCAGGTTGGCGCGGACCGGCACGGTGTTGATCAGCAGGCCCACCATCGATTCGGTGTCGCCCACATCGAGCTGGCCGAGCCGGGACCGCGCGGTACCGAATGCCACGTCGTGTCGGCCCGTCAGGGACGTCAACAGCACGGCCCACGCACCCTGCAGCACGGTGCTGACGGTGGTCTGGCAGGAGCGGGCCAGCTCCCCGAGGGCGCGCGTGGTCTCTGCCGAAACCTCGAACGACGCGAAGCCGCGGTGCCCCCGCCCCAGTCGGTCCTGCAACCGGTCCTGCGGCCCGACGAGCGTCGGTGACTCGAAGTCCGCGAGCACCTCACCCCATGCGGCACGCGCCGCGTCGAGGTCCCGCTCGGCGAGCCAGGTGATGAACTTCCGGTACGACGCCGCGGGCGGCAACCGGTGCCCGGCATAGCCGGCGAAGATCTCGCGCAGCAGGATCGGCAGCGACCAGCCGTCGAGCACGATGTGGTGATTGGTCAGCACGAAGCGGTGCCGGCCCTCGGCGATACGGATCAGCAGGGCCCGGAACGGCGGCTCACCGGCAAGGTCTCCGACGGCGATGCGTTCGGCGGCGCACAGCCGCTGAATCTCGTCTTCCCCGAGGGCGCCCGTCACACCGAAATCGATGAATCGCCAGGCGATTTCCGGCTCGGCCAGGATCACCTGCACCGGCTCGTCGAACTGTTGGCAGAACGTGGCCGCCAGGTGTGGATGCCGATTCACGCTGCGCTGCACCGCTTCGCGGAGTCGCTGCGGGTCGAGAGCACCGGTCAGGGTGAAATCCAATTGCACCGAATACATCTCGGCCGCGACGTCGGCCCGCTCATGCGCAGTGCTGCTGTGGAACAACAGACCCTGCTGCAACGGCGTCAGCGGCAGGATGTCGGCGACCCGGTACTGCTGCTGCAGCTGGTCGATCTGCTGCTGCCCCAGCTGCGCCGGCGCGATGTCCGATGGCGTCAGGCCCCCGCCGCCGGCCCGCACGTGGGCGCAGATGCCGGCCAGCGCCTCGAACCACAACCGGCTCAACCGGTTCAGCTGGACATCGTCGAGAACAGACGTCGCCCACGTCCAGTCGGCCCGCAGTTGCGGTCCCGCGTCGGTGTCGACGGTACCGGCGTTGAGTTCGACGGTGTGGAACAACGGCAGCGGTGCCGCGGCGCCGGCCGGCGACAGCTCGTCGCGGCCGAGCCGCCACAGTTCCTCGACACCGGCGATGTGCGGAAAGCCAAGGCGGCCAAGGTAGTTGAACGCGATGCTCGGTTCGGCGCCGTCCAGATCGACGTCGTCGGTCAGGTACCGCAGCAGCCCGTAGGTCAGTCCCGCGGGCTGCGCGCGCAACTGCTCCTTGGCTGCCTTGACGACTGCGCCCAGCACCTCATCGCCGGCGGCGATCTGTGTCCAGGACAGCTCGCCCAGCGCCAGTGCCACCGGGTATTTGGCGGTGAACCAGCCGACGGTCCGCGACAGATCGACATCGCCGCCCAACTCGGCCGCGAGGTCCTCGTCACGCCCGTGGCCTTCGACGTCGATTCCTACCGGGGATCCTCCGGTGCCCAGGAACTCGGCGACCGCGAGGGCGAACCCGATCAGCAGGATGTCTTGCACCCCAGCGTGAAACGCCGCCGGCACTTCACCGAGGAGCGCCCGGGTGTGGTCGGCGTCCAGGGTGACCGACAACCGGCCCGCGGTCGCGTAGGTGTCCGCCGCCGCGTCCGCAGCGGGTAGCGCCGCGGGTACCGAAGCCACGTGTCGCCAGGCCGCGGCCTGCGCCCGCACGTCCGGATGCTGCGCGTGCTCGGCGAGCAGCTCGGCCCACCGCCGGAACGACGTGCCGGTCGCGGTCAATTCCACAGGTTGGCCGGCGCGATGCTGCGCCCAGGCGATGTTGAGGTCTTCCAACAGGATTCGCCACGACACACCGTCGACCGCGAGGTGGTGGACGATCAGGACCAGCTGCCGGTCGATGTCGACCCACAGGCCGCTGACCATCACCCCGGCACCCGGGTTCAACCGCCCCCGCGCTGCGGCGACTGCGGCTTCTGACAGCTCGTCGACACCGACGACGGCCGCTCGGGCATCGACCGAACCGGCTTCGGGTACCTCCAACACCCCGTCGGCGTCGGCGCGTAGCCGCAGCATCGCGTGCCGATCCATCAAGGCCTGCAACAACATCACCGCGTCGGCCTCGGTGGCGCCCTGCGGTGCCTGCAACACCAGGGTCTGGTTGAACTCGCTGATGGCGCCGTCCGGCCCACCCAGACCCGAGAACCACCGCATGATCGGCGTCGCCCGCACCGGCCCGATACCCTCGTCGACAACGCCGTCGCCATCGTCGGTCACGGTCACCGTCTGCGACAGGCGCGCCACCGTCTGCTCGACGAACACGTCACGCGGCCGGCAGGCCAGACCGGCGGCGCGAGCGCGTGCCGCCACCTGCATCGCGAGAATGCTGTCGCCGCCCAGCTCGAAGAACGAGTCGTCGACGCTGACGGCCGCCGGTTCCAGGCCGAGGATTTCGGCATAGATGGCGGTCAGGATCTCCTCGACCGGGCTGTCCGGTGCACGGTAGTCGTCACCGGTGTACTCCGGGGCCGGCAGGCTACGGGTATCGAGCTTGCCACTGGTGGTCAACGGCAGTTCGGGCAGCGCCACCACCGCGGCCGGAACCAGATACGCGGGCAGGCGATCCGCGAGGGCGGCCCGCACCACGATCGGATCGACGGCGCCGGTGACGTAGCCGACGAGGCGCTTGTCGCCGGGGCGATCCTCCCGGACGATCACAGCTGCCTGCACGACGCCATCGAGCGCGGCCAAAGCTGTTTGCACTTCGCCCAATTCGATGCGGTAGCCGCGAATCTTCACCTGGGCATCAGCGCGGCCGACGTACCGGAGTTGCCCGTCGGCGCCCCAGTACACCAGGTCTCCGGTGCGGTACATCCGCTCGCCCGGCTTGCCGAAGGGGCATGGCACGAAACGTGATCCGGTCAGCGCAGTCCGGTGCAGATAGCCGACCCCCACGCCGGCACCGGCCACATACAGTTCACCGACGACACCGGGCTCCACCGGCTGCATCCAGCCGTCCAACACGAACAATGCCGCGCCGCTCGGTGGCGCCCCGATCGGCGCCGCGCCGCCGCCGGCCGTCAGCGGCGAACTGATCGCCGCATAGATCGTCGTCTCTGTCGGACCGTAGCCGTTGACCATTACCCGGTCCGGCGCCCAGTCGTCGACGACTTCGGCGGGGCACGCCTCGCCGCCCATCACCAGTGCGCACGATTCCAGGCCTGCCATGTCCAACATCCCGATGGCAGAAGGCGTTTGGGTGAGGACAGTGACCTTTTCGGCGATCAGGAAGTCATGGAACTCGGCCGGATCGGCGGACACCGACTCGGGCACGACCACCAGCCGGCCGCCGCGCAGGAGCGCGGAGAAGATCTCCCACACCGAGAAATCGAAGGCGTACGAATGCCAATGCGACCAGGCCTGCTCGGACGGCAGGCCGGCATCCTGCGAGGCGATCAGCTGCGTCAGGTTCTGGTGCGCGATCGCAACGCCTTTCGGCGTTCCGGTGGTGCCCGAGGTGTAGATGACATAGGCAACGTCGTCGGGTTCCGGCCCGGCCGTGGCCGACCAGTCAGCGGGGCCCTCGAACGGCTCCCGCACGTCGATGACGACGCCGTCGAAATCGGAGAACCGGTCGGCCAGCACCGCCGTGGTGACGGCCGCGAACGGTGCGGAATCGCCCAGCATGAAGGCGATTCGGGAAGCCGGCAAAGCCGGGTCGATCGGCAGATAGGCCGCCCCCGTCTTGAGCACGCCCAGAATCGTCACGATGGCCTCGGCGGAGCGCGGCAGCATCACCGCCACGCGCCGACCCGGACCCGCGCCCCGGTCGGCGAGCAATTGGGCCATGCGGTTCGACGCGCGGTCCAGTTCACGGTAGGTCAGCGGCGAGCCGTCACCGCTCAGCGCCACCGCCTGCGGCACGCGAGCCACCTGCTCGGCGAACATCGCCGGAATCGTCACCGGCAGGGCCGTTTCGGTGGCGAGCGTCGCCCAGTTCCCGAGTTCGGCCAGCCGGTCCTGCGCCGGTGGGCTCAGCACCGGCAGCGACGACAGGCGCTGCGCCGGATCGGCCGACATCGCGGTCAGGACACGGTGTAGCTGGTCCGCCAATTCGACGACGTCGAGCTGTCTGGTACCGAACGTGGTGACGGAGAGCTCGTCGCCGGTGCCCGAGAACGCGAGTCCAGAGCCTCGGCCGAGACCGGAGATCAGCTGCGCTGCCGCCGTGGCTTCGCCGAGCGGCACGGTGAACCCGGCCGGGAGAAAGTCCACCACGATGCGGTCGACTCCGGACCCGTGGATCTTGCGCTCCAGGGCCTGCACCGGAAATCGCTGATGGCGCACCGCCTCTCGGGTGCGGGTGTGCACATGCGCGCAGAAGTCGGCGACCGTGGCGTCGGGGGAAACCTGCAGCACCAACGGCACCACCCCGGCGACCATGCCGGGCAGCGTCTTCGACACCGGCAGTACGCGCCGGGTCACCGGCAGGTCGAGCACCACCTCGCGGCCCTCGGCCGCCCGGCCACGCAGGACCAGCGCGCACGCGGCGATGAGCACCGTCGACCGGCGCACGTCCCAGGCCTCACACAGCTGTTCGACCTGCGCCAGCAGTGCGGGGTCGAGCTGAATCGGCTCCGATGAGCCGTCGTCTCCGGCCGCGGCATCATCGGACGACAGCTCACGCGTCGTCGCCGCCGGCAGGTTCGCCGTCCAGTAGGCCTCGTCCTCGGCGTAGTCCGCGGAGGCTTCGTACGATTCTTCGCAGTCCAGGAGATCTTGCAGCGAACCGAAGTAGGAAGGTTGAATCGCCACGCCTGCAACGGATTCCGAATAGACGGATGCGATTCGTTGCAGGACGAGCGCGAGTCCGATGCCGTCGGCCACGATGTGGTGGCAGCACGCGAAGAAATAGGATTCGCCGGCGCCGGCCCGGAAGTAGGCGAAGCGCAGCAATGGACCGTCGAGCGGCATGGGGGTGCGCTGCAGCGCCGCGGCCATCTCGCGCGCCTCGGCCATCCGCTGGTCGGCATGAGTCGGCTCGGCACGGGTCAGATCGTGAAAGGCCACCTCGATCTCCGCGACATCGAGCCGCCGCTGGCGTACCTGACCGTCGGACTCCGAGAACGTCGCCAGCACCGGATCGGCTTCGCCGACAACGCGACGGATCGCCTGCTCGAAGACTTCAAAATCGACTGGACCGTCAATTTTTACGAAGATGCCGAGCTGCCACTCCGCAGCCGATTGACCTGTTTCCTGCGCGAGCCAGATATCCAACTGCCCACGCGTGACAGGCATCGACGAATCGCCGAGATCCATCCCAAACCCAGAAATGCCGAATTACCGCCGAACCAACCGAACGCTCAGAGCCGCTGTCCTACCGAGAGTCGGTCACGCAAGGTCTTCGGCCGGATGTCGGTCCATTCCCGCTCGATGTACTCCAGGCACGCGGCGCGGTCCGCCTCGCCGAACACCACTCGCCAGCCCGCCGGAACGTCAGCAAACGTCGGCCACAGGCTGTGCTGTTCTTCGTCATTGATCAGCACGAAGAAGGTTCCATTGTCGTCATCGAACGGGTTGGTACTCATGGCGCTCCCAAAAGAATTGACGCTCAGGATAATTGGGCGTCACGATTTCCGCTCGGCCCGTGGGCGAATGCTACATGCCCACACTATGTCCACAAATGAGCGTCAATAAACCAACCCCCGCGCGCCGCGGTCGAGCAATCCGTCCGAAATCACCGATGCCGTAACGATTTTCGCCACACCATTTGCCTGATACCGACGGCAGTGCCGACTTTGCTGGACATGCCACACAATTGGCATCAGCGATAGTTAGCTGAAGCCGCCGAAGCGGTGATTCCGGTACGAAAGTACGCGGAGGCGCCTGCCGGAATGCCGTTTCGGCGCAAGGAGAAATCAAGCCGCAGAATCAGACCACCGCGGCCGAGCCGCGAATCAGACCACCGCGGCCGAGCCGCGAATCAGACCATGGCGCGGCGGCCCGCCAGGGCCCGGCCAAGCGTCAGCTCATCGGCGAACTCGAGGTCGCCGCCCATCGGCAGACCTGACGCGATGCGCGTCACCGACAGCCCCGGGATGTCCCGCAGCATGCGTACCAGGTACGTGGCAGTGGCCTCGCCCTCGGTGTTGGGGTCGGTCGCGATGATCACCTCGACGATGTCCACGCCGTCGACTCGCTGCCCAATCCTGTTGAGCAGCTCGCGAATTCGCAGTTGCTCGGGACCCACCCCGGACAGCGGATCCAGGGCTCCACCGAGGACGTGGTAGCGCCCGCGGAATTCACGGGTGCGCTCCACCGCCTGGACGTCCTTGGGCTCCTCGACGACACACACCAGTGAGCCGTCGCGCCGTGGGTCGCTGCAGATGCGGCATCGGTCGTCGTCGGACACATTGCCGCACACCGCGCAGAACTTGACGCCGTCACGCACCCGGTTCAACACCGCGGTCAGCCGGTCGATTTCCGGCGGCTCCACCGACAACAGGTGGAACGCGATGCGCTGGGCACTCTTCGGCCCGATACCCGGCAGCTTGCCGAGCTCGTCGATCAAATCCTGTACGGGTCCTTCAAACACATCAGAGCCCGGGCAGATCCATGCCCTGCATGCCGCCGGCCAGCGGGCCGAGGCGCTGCTGCGCCATCAGCGTCACCTGTTCGGAGGCGTCACCCAGGGCACCCACGATGAGGTCCTGCAGCGTCTCGATGTCATCGGGGTCGACGACCTTCGGGTCGATGGTGAGCGCGGTGATCTCACCGGTGCCCATCATGGTGACTTTGACCAGACCGCCACCGGCCTGACCGACCACCGACGAGGTGGCCAGGGACTCCTGCGCAGCCATCAGCTGCTGCTGCATCTGCTGCGCCTGTGCGAGCAGTGCGGACATATCGGGCTGGCCACCGGGTTGCATGACGATCCCCTCAAGATTCGATGATCGGGTGTGCGCGCCAGCCTAGTCGCCCGACGGGAGGTCGGGCGACCGACTGGCCGCGAAACAACTAGCCTTCGACGTCCGATTGAAGGCTCAGCCTTCGACGTCCGATTGAAGGCTCAGCCTTCGACAACCTTCTTCAGGTTCCCCAACACCTCATCCTGAATCTTGCGCAGACCCAGCGGGGCGAAGGTCTTCTCGAAGAAGCCGCCGATACCGCCGGCGCCCTGCCACGCGGTCTTGACGGTCACGGTCGAGCCGGTGCCCGCGGGGGCGACGGTCCAGGTGGTCACCATCGACGAGTTGGCGTCCTTCTCGATGACGCTCTTGCCGGCGACGTCGACCGTGGCCTTGACCTCACGCGAGCGCTTCTTGGTGGCCTGCAGCTTCCAGGTGGCGACGGTGCCGGCGCCCTGTCCGCCTTCGAGCACCTGGTAGCCGCTGTAGTTCGACGAGAGGATCTTCGGGCGCACCGTCTGGTAGTCGGCGACCGCCGTCAGTACCTTCTCCGGCTCGGCGAGAATCAACACGGTGCTGGACGCACTGACCTGTCCCATCAGGTAAAACTCCTGTTCATCTGGCTTCCCTTGCGGTCGCGAGGACCGCCGTCTCGGTTTAGCGTATATGTGTGACTGCTGTCACGACCGACGCGACGGCCGCCCACGAGGCGGCCGTTCAACGACTCCTGGACAGCTATCGCGCCATCCCGCGGGGTGCGACGGTGCGGCTGGCGAAACCGACGTCGAACCTGTTCCGGGCGCGCACGCGCACCAAGACCAAGGGCCTGGACGTCTCCGGGCTCGACGGCGTGCTGACCGTCGACACCGAGTCCCGCACCGCGGACGTCCAGGGCATGTGCACCTACGAAACGCTCGTCGCGGCGACGCTGCCATTCGGCTTGGCGCCGCTGGTCGTGCCGCAGCTCAAGACCATCACCGTCGGGGGCGCGGTCACCGGGCTGGGCATCGAGTCGACGTCATTCCGTAACGGCCTGCCGCATGAGTCCGTACTGGAACTCGACATCCTCACCGGCGCCGGCGAGTTGGTCACCGCAAGCCGCGATCAGCACTCCGACCTCTTCCACGCTTTCCCCAATTCCTATGGGACGCTGGGCTATTCGGTGCGGCTGCGCATCGAACTCGAACCCGTGCGGCCATTCGTCAAGCTGCGGCACCTGCGCTTCCACCGCGTGGCCGACCTGGTCGACACGCTGCAGCGCATCCTCGACACCGGCGGCTACTTCGATGGATACGCCGCCGTCCCTGTCGACTATCTCGACGGTGTCGTGTTCGGCCCTGACGAGAGCTATCTGTGCCTGGGGATGAAGACCGGGACCGACGGCCCGGTCAGCGATTACACCGGGCAGCACATCTTCTACCGGTCCATCCAGCACGACTCCGGCGAGCAGCACGACCGGCTGACCACCCAGGACTATCTCTGGCGCTGGGATACCGACTGGTTCTGGTGCTCCGAGGCGTTCGGCGCGCAGCGCCCGCTGATCCGGCGGTTGTGGCCCCGCCGGTACCGGCGCAGCAGCGTCTACTGGAAGCTGGTCGGCCTGGACCAGCGCTTCCACATCGCCGACCGCATCGAGCGCCGCAGCCTCCTGGCCCCGCGCCAGCCGTTGCGCGAGCGGGTGGTGCAGGACGTCGAGGTGCCGGTCGAGCGCGTCACAGACTTTGTCGAGTGGTTCCTGGCGCGCGTGCCGATCACGCCGATCTGGCTGTGCCCGTTGCGCTTACGTGGTGACACCCGCTGGCCGCTGTATCCGATCCAGCCCCACCGCAGTTACGTCAACCTCGGGTTCTGGTCGTCGGTGCCGGCCGGGCGGGTGGCCGGCGAGACCAACCGGCTGATCGAGCACAAGGTCGACGAGTGCGGCGGCCACAAATCCCTGTACTCCGAGTCGTTCTATTCGCCCGAGGATTTCGACCGGCGGTACGGCGGCGCGGAGTACCGGAAGGTCAAGGAAGTTTACGACCCCGAATCGCGGCTACTAGGTCTCTATGCGAAGGCGGTACAACGGCAATGACGACAACTGACGACCGCAGTACGACCGACGGCAAGCTCACCTTGGCCGAGGTCCTGGAGAGCTTCTCGAGTGGTCGGCTGCCCCTGAAATTCGAGGCGTACGACGGCAGTTCGGCCGGTCCGGAGGACGCCGAGCTGGGGCTGAGTCTGCTCACCCCGCGCGGCACCACCTACCTGGCGACCGCACCCGGCGACCTGGGCCTCGCGCGCGCCTACGTGGCGGGTGACCTCGCGGCCCTCGGGGTGCATCCGGGCGACCCGTACGAGCTGATCAAAGCTCTGGCCGACAAGGTGGAATTCAAGCGGCCGCCGATCCGGGTGCTCGCGAACATCGTGCGGTCCATCGGGTTCGAGCATCTGCTGCCCATCGCGCCGCCGCCGCAGGAGGCGTTGCCGAAATGGCGTCGGATGGCAGAAGGACTGCGGCACAGCCGAATTCGGGATGCCGAAGCCATCCACCATCACTACGACGTGTCGAACGCATTCTACGAGCGGGTGCTCGGCCCGTCGATGACCTACACCTGCGCGTGCTACCCGCGGCCGGACGCCACGCTCGAGGAAGCCCAGGAGAACAAGTACCGACTGGTGTTCGACAAGTTGCGGCTACAGGCCGGTGACCGGCTGCTCGATGTCGGTTGTGGCTGGGGCGGCATGGTCCGGTACGCCGCGCGCCGCGGGGTGCGGGCCACCGGTGTGACATTGTCGGCCGAGCAGGCCGACTGGGCCCAGCGCGCCATCGCCGATGAGGGGCTGACCGACGTCGCCCGGGTCCTGCACGGCGACTACCGCGACGTGCGGGAGGGGAATTTCGACGCGGTGTCCTCGATCGGCTTGACCGAGCACATCGGCGTGGCCAACTACCCGGCGTACTTCCGGTTCCTGCGCGACCGGTTGCGCCCCGGCGGCCTGCTGCTCAACCACTGCATCACCCGGCCGCACAACCACGCGGGCAGCATCGGCGGCTTCATCGACCGCTACGTCTTTCCCGATGGGGAACTGACCGGCTCGGGCCACATCATCGCCACCGCCCAGGATGCCGGGCTGGAAGTGCTGCACGAGGAGAACTTGCGGCACCACTACGCCCTGACGCTGCGTGACTGGTGCGCCAACCTGGTGCGGAACTGGGACGAGGCGGTCGCCGAGGTCGGCCTGGCCACAGCGAAGGTCTGGGGCATGTACATGGCCGGTTCCCGTGCGGGATTCGAGACCAATGTGGTTCAGCTGCACCAGGTTCTGGCGGTCAAGCTCGACGAGCACGGCGCCGACGGCGGCTTGCCGCTGCGTCCGTGGTGGACGCCCTGACTACTCCCCGATCGGCCGGGCGCCCAGCTCGGTCTTGAGCAGTTCCAGCGCCACCTCTTCGGGATCGCGTCGCGGCACGTCCGTGCCGCGGTCGTTGGCGGCATCGGCCAGCATGTCCTCTTCTTCAGCGCGCTCCACGGCAGCCTGCTGCTCAGGCGTCGGGGCCGCGGCACGTGGTGCCGACGCTGCCGGACCAACAGCGGCCGGTGCGGCGCCGGCCGCCCCAGCAGGAGCGGCACCGGCGTCGCACCGCACCCGCCAGTTCACCCCGAGCGCGTCTTTGAGCGCCTCGCGGATGACATCGGCGTTGTGCTGCTCGCTGAGTCGTCTCGCCAGCGGCGGGGCCGGGTGCGCCAGCACCAGGGTGTCGGCCTCGATGCCGCGGACCGTCGCCTCCATGAGCATGGCCTCCAGCGAGCGGCTACGGGCCCGGACCTTCTCACGCACCGTCGTCCACATGGCCCGCACCGCGGCGGCATCGGGCTCACCGGGCGTCGTGGCGGCCGGCTGCACGGGTGCCGGAGCCGGCGGCTCGGGCGCCGGCGGGGCGACGGGTTCCGGCGATGTTTCACGTTGAACCGGTGCGGGTTCGGGAGCCGGACGCGGCTCGGGCCGCGAAACCGGCGGTGCGGGCGGGGCCGGGGGCGCCGGAACAGGCTCCGACTCCTGCCCTGAAACCGACTGCGATGCTTGGCTTCTCCGCATGAATCGCTGGGCACCCAGGCCTGCGTCCGCGGCCGGCATCGATGGGCCGGGCGGGGTCTCCGCCAACGACTCCGGAACCGAACCTGGCGTCACCACCGCCGCCGGAGCGGGACGCGGCGCCGCAGCAACCCCACCCTCAGAGGCCGGGATCGACACGTTCATCCGCGTCTCGATGCGCTCGATCCGTTGCAGCAGAGCAGCTTCGGTGTCACTGGCCGACGGCAGCAGCAGCCGGGCGCACACCACTTCGAGCAGCAGTCGCGGAGCCGTCGCGCCGCGCATCTCCCCCAGCCCGGCGTGCATCACCTCGGCGTAGCGGGTCAGCGTCGCCGTACCGATCTGCGCGGCCTGGTCCCGCATACGCTCCATGACGTCGTCCGGTGCGTCGACCACACCGCGCGTCGCCGCGTCCGGAACTATCTGCAGCACAATCAGATCCCGGAAACGTTCCAGCAGGTCGGTGCCGAAGCGGCGCGGATCGTGCCCGGCATCGATCACCGACTCGACGGTACCGAAGAGCGCCGCGCCGTCACCGGCAGCCAGCGCGTCCACGGCCCGGTCGATCAGGGCCAGGTCGGTCGCGCCGAGCAGCGACAGCGCCCGCTGGTAGACGACGCGGTTCTGCTCGGCCCCGGCCAGCAGCTGGTCGAGCACCGAGAGCGTGTCACGGGGTGAGCCGCCGCCGGCCCGGATGACCAAGGGGTACACCGCGTCGTCGACGCTGACGTCCTCCTGGGCGCAGATCTTTTCCAGTAGACCGCGCATGGTCTTGGGCGGCAGCAGCCGGAACGGGTAATGGTGGGTACGCGACCGGATGGTCGGCAGCACCTTCTCGGGCTCGGTGGTGGCGAACACGAAGATCAGGTGCTCCGGCGGTTCCTCGACGATCTTGAGCAGCGCGTTGAAGCCGGCGTTGGTCACCATGTGCGCTTCGTCGATGATGAAGATGCGGTAGCGCGACTGCGCGGGCGCGTAGAAGGCGCGGTCGCGGAGTTCGCGGGTGTCGTCGACGCCACCGTGGCTGGCCGCGTCGAGCTCGACGACATCTATGTTGCCCGGCCCGTTCGGCGCCAGCGCCACGCACGAATGGCACTCGCCGCACGGGTTGGCCGTCGGCCCCTGCTCGCAGTTCAGTGAGCGGGCCAGGATGCGCGCCGACGACGTCTTGCCGCAGCCACGCGGCCCGGAGAACAGGTAGGCGTGGTTGATCCGGCCAGATTCCAGCGCGTTGCACAGCGGCTCGGTGACATGCTCCTGCCCGACAACCTCAGCGAAACTTGCCGGTCGGTACTTGCGGTAGAGAGCCACGGGAGAAGGCTACCGAGCGGGTCTGACTCGTGCTCTGGTGCCCGTTGACTGCGAATCCACCACACTGGCACGCATGGCATTGTTCGGACGCTCAGGCGACCTTTCGTACGACGATCTACTGAACCGGCTCACCGAACTCGAGCGCCGGGTCGCGATCTTGGAGCGGGCCGGCCACGGTGGCAGCGTGAGCCCACCCCCGCCGGCCAGGCCGCAACCGTCCGCAGGTGCGGGCGTCAGCCCCGAAGTCATGCGACTGGCCGCGGCCGGCCAGAAGATCCAGGCCATCAAACGCCTGCGCGAGGAAACCGGCCTCGGCCTGAAAGAAGCGAAGGACATCGTCGACCGGCTCTAGCCCCCGGCGTCAGTCCTCGAGCAGCACCTCGGTCGCGGCCAACAGCGCGCACGTCGCCAGGCCGTCGATGGCGACGCGTAGATCGGGCAGCGACGGGAAGGTCGGCGCGACCCGGATGTTCTTGTCCTCCGGGTCCTTCTTGTACGGGAACGACGCGCCCGCCGCGGTCACCGCGATGCCGGCGTCCTTGGCCAGCGCCACGGTCCGCTTGGCGGTGCCCGGCCACACATCGAGGCTGACGAAGTACCCGCCCTTGGGGTCGGTCCACGACGCGATCTTCGAAGCGCTGAGCCGCTCGTCGAGAATCTCCGCGACCGCCGCGAACTTGGGCGCCATCAGCGCCTGGTGCCGCTGCATGTGCAGGCGCACGCCGTCGGCGTCACCGAAGAACCGGACGTGGCGCAACTGGTTGACCTTGTCCGGGCCGATGGTCTTCTTCTCGGCGTGCTGCAGGTACCACGCGATGTTGCCGAGCGAACCGCCGAAGAAGCTGACGCCGGCCCCGGCAAAGGTGATCTTGGACGTCGAGGCGAACACATACGGCCGGTTCGGGTTGCCCGCGGTGGCGGCCAGGCCGACGACGTCGACGTTCTGCACCGATTCGTGCGTCAGCGTGTGCACGGCATAGGCGTTGTCCCAAAACAACCGGAAATCCGGTGCCGCCGTTTGCATCTGCACCAGGCGCCGGGTGGCCTCCCACGAGTACGTGACGCCGGTCGGGTTGCCGAAGACCGGCACGCACCACATGCCCTTGATCGCCGGGTCGGCGGCGACCAGTTCCTCGATGAGGTCGACGTCGGGGCCGTCCTCGAGCATCGGGACCGGGATCATCTCGATACCGAAGCTCTCGGTGATCGCGAAGTGCCGGTCGTAGCCGGGCGCCGGGCACAGAAACTTCAGCACGGGCTCTTGGACCCAAGGCCGCGGCGAATCGACGCCACCATGCAGGAGCGAGAACACGATGACGTCGTGCATCAGCTCCAGGCTGGCGTTGTTGCCGGCGATCAGGTTCTGCACGGGCAGGCCGAGGAGTTCACCGAAGATCGCCCGCAGCTCCGGCAGCCCGTGCAGGCCGCCGTAGTTGCGGGTGTCGGTGCCGTTGCCATCCAGGTAAGAGCCCGGGGTATCCCCCGGCAGGCCGAGCATGGCGTTGGACAGGTCGAGCTGCTCTGCCGACGGCTTGCCCCGGGTCAGATCGAGGGTCAGGTTGCGGGCCTGCAGTTCAGCGTAATTGCGCTGTTGCAGATCATGCTGGGCCTGCAATTCGTCACGGCCGAGGGACAGAAACGACACGGCGCGCCTTTCGCATCAGATCGCGAAAACATAGGGGACCCCGCGCACCCGCCAGAGCCCATTGACCCTTGCTGCCTTCCGGCCCTGGGGGAGTTCACAGGATGGACGCCGCGCGGGGTCCGGCCATGAGTGTAGTACCCACCCAGTGGCACGCGAGTAGGGCGTCGGATCCGGGTCGGGTACCCTTGTCGACGGAGGATTCGCCTAGTGGCCTATGGCGCTCGCCTGGAACGCGGGTTGGGTTAACAGCCCTCAGGGGTTCAAATCCCCTATCCTCCGCACTCGGTCCGGGGTGCGACCAGCTGATGAGCCGGTCGCACCCCGGACCACTATCAAAGCGAAAACCCTCAAGGAGCAGTATGCGGCGGCCGGTAGCGATCATTTGGCACGCGTCGTTCCTCATCCTCGCCGGACTGCTGTACTTCTTCTTCGTACTGCCGCGGTGGAACGAGCTGACCGGCGACTGGTCGCACACCCTCGGCACCTCGATGCGCATCGTCTGCGGCCTGCTCATCGCGTTGTCGGCGCTGCCGGTTCTGTTCACCCGCCAGCGCACCGCCCTGCCGGAATACGGCACCCCGCAGTTGGCGCTGACCCTGCGCACCTGGTCGATCGTCCTGCACGTCGCGGCCGGCGTCCTGATCATCGGCGCCGCGATCAGCGAAATCTGGCTGACCCTGGATCAGGCCGGCACCTGGCTGTTCGGCATCTACGGCGGCGCGGCCGGCCTGGCCCTCCTCGCTGCCCTGGCGTTCTACCTGGCCTTCGTCGCGGAACTGCCGCCGCCGCCTCCCGCTCCGCTGAAGGTCACCGACGCCAAGCGCCGCGGCCGCAAGGACGACGAGGCCGGCGCGGAGGCCCCGGCCGTCACCGCAGACGCTGTCGAAGAGAGCGCCACCGAGGCGGAGACCGCGGCCGACGAAGACGCGGCCGAGACCGCCGAAGCCGACGAAGCCGACGACGCCGTCGATGCCGGTAACGCCGACGATGCCGAGTCCGATGAAGCCCCCAAGACGTCCGGCGAAGAGACCGCCGACACCAACGAGGACGAGGCTGAAGAAAAAGCCACTGATGACGCCCCCGCCGGTAAGCTGCGCAACCGCCGCTCCGGCAAGGGTTCCGGGTTGTTCGGGCGCGGAGCCTAAGGGCCTACTCTCAGGGCCATCACCTCGCAGTCCGGAGGACAGCACATGGGCGGGTTCCGCTTCTGCGGTCGGCTCGGTACCGCGGTCACCGCGGCAGCCGTTGCCATGGCCACCATCAGCCTCGCCCCGGCGACCCATGCTGACCCGCCCGAGGCCGGAGCAGCCGTCGAGCCCGCCACCGCGCGCGTCGACACCGTCATCAACTACCAGCACGCCATCGGCGCCGGTACCGGCTTCGTCCTCGACGCGGGCGGCGCGCTGCTGACCAACTTCCACGTGGTTCAGGGCGCCGACAAGGTGACCGCGACCGTCGCCGGGCGGCCGTACCGCGCCGATCTGGTCGGCTACGACCGGCACCGCGACATCGCGGTGCTGCAGCTGCGCGGCGCCGCCGACCTACCGGTTGCACCGATCGGCGACTCCTCCCAGCTGGCGGTCGGCGACGAGGTCGTGGCACTGGGCAACGCCGACGGCAGCGGCAGCTCGCTGACCCATGAGGCCGGCCACGTCATCGGGCTGAACCGCACCATCACCGCCAAGGACGAGTTGACGGGCAGTTCTGAGCAGGTGACGGGACTGATCCAGTTCGCGGCCCCGGTGCGCGCCGGCGATTCGGGCGGCCCCCTGGTTTCCGCCGACGGCCGGGTGGTCGGAATGACGACAGCGGCGACCCTGAACTACCGCATGGGCCCGGGCGGCGAAGGTTTCGCGATCCCGATCAACGAGGCGATGGCGACGGCCGCGCAGATCCGGGCGGGCACGGCGTCGACCAACATTCACATCGGGCAACCGACGCTGCTCGGCGTCGGCGTGGGCGGCCCCGACGAGCACTCGCAGCTGCCCGGGGTGCTGATCCGCGACGTGATCAGCGGTGGGCCCGCGCAAATCGCCGGGATGGTCCCCGGCGACGTGCTGGTGAGCATCGACGCCGTCACGGTGAGCTCGGCCGCCGCACTGACCAGCGTGCTGGACCGGCACTATCCGGGCGACGTCGTCGAGCTGTTCTGGATCGACCGCGCGGGCCAGCAGCACACCGCCAAGACCGCGCTCACGTCCTGACACGCAACTTTCTGGCAAAAATTTCGACTAGCCCGTCAAAGTAGCTGGATACCAGCACTAACCGGGTACTCACCGTTATGACAATTTGCCACCGCGCCCTGGCGTACCCAAATGGGGTTTTGCAGCACAACAGGGCCCTTGGCGGGGGCTTGATCGCGAGTTAGATTGGCGACATCAGACGCGCATTGAGCCTTCGGTCACAGCTGTTCACGCGGCGGTTACCCGGTCAAAGGGAGTAGCCCAGTGGTTCACCTCTACGTGGAGGCGTACACAGCGATTTGGGCTGTCGTGACCTTGGCGACCTACGTCCTCGGCCGCCGGTTCAGCAACGACGAGCAGCCGGACCACCAGATGCTCACCAGCGTGCTGGCCGGAGCGATGTGGCCTGTCGTCATGGTCGGCCTCCTGGAGGCGTTCGCCGTCGCGCTGATGTCCGGCAGCCACGCCTGGCGCGATCCGGCCCCCGTGGAGCCGGGCTACCTCGCCACTGTCGCGCCGCTGCCGTAGGACTCGAGCCGGAGTACTCAGGCCACCCCGCGCAGATGCGACGCGGAGGCCCCGATGGTCGCCTCATCCCCGCCGATCATGGTGCGCAGCAGAGCTTTCTGCTCACGAAAACCGCGGTCGGCCGCACGTTCCGAACCACCCGGCAGGACCAGTGCCGCGATGCTGCGGACGCCGTTGACGGGAATGCGGAGCACCGGATACCACGGCGGCATGTAGGCCGGCAGCCCCAGCGTGCGCATCACGCGCGGCCCCAGGAACGCCGTCGTGACCGACAGGTGCTGCGCCCAGGCCACCCGCCGGCGAATACCTGCCGCGGTGGGGTAATGCCAGGTCAGCGGGTCACGCGCCATCGGCACCGACAGCTGTCTGGTGGTCTCGTCGGAGACGGCCAGCGCCGTGGACGTGTGATAGAGGATGCGGACGCTGTCGCGGAACGACCGCGGCAGCCACTCGTCCTGCACCCCCATCAGCCAACCCACGTACCGGGTGAGGTGGGCGACGCTGCTCAACTCCGCGGGCGTGGCCACGATGCCCATCGCCAGGCCGGCGAGCACCGGGGCGATCAGGGCACCGACGAGCGTGGCCGCCATGTCGGTCTGATTGACCGGCAGGCCCCACTGCTCGGGACGCCAATCCGGGAGCGCCTGCACGTGCCTGCGCACCATGGCGTGGACGAACCGGACGCGGAGCGTGGACCGGTAGCCGGAACCGAACGTGTCGAGCCCGCCGTCGTCGATCACATCGAGGGCCCACTGCATGGTTTCGGCGAACCGCTGGTTGGAACCTTTTTCCAGGGCCCCGGTCCGCAGCAGGGTCTGGTTGAACCCGGCGAACTGGTAGCCGCCCAGCAGGGCCACGTCCCGCGCGATGTACATGCCGTCGGCGCCGCCACGACGCAGTGTCCGCTGCCCGACGCGCAGCGCTTCGTGGTTGACCCAGTCGGGGGTGGCCTCGACATTTTCGAAGAACCGGCGCAGTGGCTCCGGGGCCTCCGGGACACTGGCGATGCCGTCGGCCAGGGCGCGGTCGAAAAGCGGCCGCAGCTGCTTCGTCCCCGTCTCCGACATCCACGCGACGAGGGCATCCATGGGTTCGTCGCCGGCATTGAGGCGCTCACCCAGCCGCTGCCACTGCGCCGAATCGGGTTTTCCGATGGCCAGCATGGTGGCGAACGAACTGATCGCCGCGGGTACCGGCTGTGGCCGGTCGGGATGGCGTGCCGGGATCGGCAGAGACATCGTGCTTGCTCCTTGTCACCGTTGACAACGTGTGTAGTCAAAACTAGGCGGTACCCGGGGTCTCGTCAATGGCAAAACGGACCCGACCGCATAGGCTGGCCCTCATGTGGCGGGGAGAACAGTCCAAGCATCAGGGTCGGAACACGCTGACGGCCGCGCTCGCGGCGCTCGGGATCGGCGCCGGTGTCGCCCTCGGCGCCGCACCGGCCGCCTCGGCGGCCGACGCTCCCGACCAGGTGGCGATGACGACCATCGACGACATCGCGGCGGGCAACTACGCCGCCGTCACCGCCCGGTTCGATCCGGAACTGCAGAAGCGGTTGCCCCCCAAGTCATTACAGCAGGTATGGGACGGCTACCAGCGCACGTTCGGGGCCTACCAGTCGCACGGTGACCCCGAGGACAACCCCCGCGGCGACCTGATCGTGGTGAATGTCCCGTTGCAGATGGACCGCATGCCCGGCCAGTTCCGGGTGAAGATTCACCCCGATGGCACCATCGCGGGCGTGTACTTCCTCAGGGAAGGCGTGCCGGTCCCCTGACCGTCACGACAGCCGGGGGTCGATCAGCGTGACGCCCACGGGGCTGGCGGCACCGAACTCCGGCAGCAGGCGCGCGCCTTCGCTCAGCCCGACCACCCGCTCGACCAACGCCTGCGGGCGCAGCTTGCCCGCGGCGACCTGGTCCAGCATCTCGGGATAGTCCGCGCTGGCCATGCCGTGTGAGCCCAAAACATCCAATTCCCAGGCGATTACGCGGTCCATCGGCACCGGCGGATGCCCGTCGACGTTGGGCAGCAGGCCCACCTGCACGTGGCGTCCCTGCCTGCGCAGACTGTGGATCGCATCGGCACACGTCCCCGCGGTGCCCACGGCATCGACCGCGACATGGCTGCCGCCACCGGTGATCTCGTGCACGGCGGCGGGTACGCCACCGCCATTGGCGAGCACCGTCTCGGTGGCGCCGAGGCTGCGCGCGAGTTCCAGTGCCGCCGGGGTGCGGTCGACGGCGATGACGTTGGCGCCGACGGCGGCCGCGACCTGGACGGCGCTGAGGCCCACACCGCCGACGCCGATCACCGTGACCCACTCACCGGGCCGGACGTCGGCTCGGGCCCGCAGCGCACGGTAGGCGGTGGCGAACCGGCAGCCCAGCGCCGCCGCCGCGGCATCGTCGATATCCTCCGACACCGCAACAAGATTCGTGTCCGCCGCGTGCAGCGCGACGTACTCACCGAACGAGCCCCAGTGGGTGAAGCCTGGCTGGGTCTGCTCGGGGCACACCTGCGCTTGCCCGGCAGCGCACCACTCGCAGGTGCCACACCCACACACGAACGGTGTGGTGACGCGATCACCGACCTGCCACCGCCGGACGTCGGCGCCCACCGCGACGACTTCCCCGACCAGCTCATGCCCGGGCACGTGCGGGAGCGCGACGCCGTCGTCGTGCCCGGCCCAGGCGTGCCAGTCGCTGCGGCACAACCCGGTCGCGTGCACCTGCACGACGACGCCGCCGGGCGACGGCGTCGGGTCGGCAACCGACCGGACGTCCACCGGCCCACCGAACTGCTCGAAGATCACGGCACGCATCAGGCCATCGTTGCACGCCCTGGACGCGCAGGCGGCACCGCAGCGAGCAACGCCCGGGTGTACTCGTGTTCCGGATGGGCGAACAGTTCGGCGGCAGAACGGTATTCCACCGACTCACCGCCGCGCAGCACCAGGACGTCGTGGCTCATCCGCTCGATGACGGCGAGGTCGTGGCCGATGAACAGGTAGGTCA
This sequence comes from Mycobacterium sp. HM-7, assembly GCF_053852335.1. NCBI lineage: Bacteria > Bacillati > Actinomycetota > Actinomycetes > Mycobacteriales > Mycobacteriaceae > Mycobacterium > Mycobacterium sp. HM-7. The sequence continues at coordinate 5,645,559 of NZ_CM132657.1, forward strand.
GGCCACGTTCCTGCTGCAACCGGGTCAGCAGGTCGAGCACCTTGGCCTGCACCGACACGTCGAGTGACGCCGTGGCTTCGTCGAGGATCAACAGCTCGGGTTGCACCGCAAGGGCCCGGGCGATGTTGACGCGCTGCCGCTCGCCGCCGGACAGTTGGTGCGGATACCGCGTCGCGTAGTCGGCCGGGAGCTCGACGGAGTCCAGCAGCTCGCGCACCCGCGCCTGCCGGCCCGGGGCCCGCGCCGGCATGGGCTCGGCGATCGAAACCCCCACCGGGATACGCGGATTCAGCGACGAGAACGAATCCTGGAACACGAGGCCGACGCGGCGGCGCACGGCCTTGCGATCGCGGCGCTTGACCGTGAGCAGATCGGTGCCGTCCAGCGTCGCCCGGCCGCCGTCGGGTTCGACCAGACCTGTCAGCGCGGCTGCCACGGTCGACTTCCCCGAGCCCGACTCCCCCACCAGACCAAGCGTCGTCCCCCGCCGGATGCGGAACGACACGTCTTTGACCGCGTGCACGACCATCGGGCCTGTCGGCGTGCTCACCGAAAACCTGACATCCAGCTCCGAGACGTCGAGCAGCGTTTCGGTATCCGGCACCTCAGGCATGGGATGCCCCAAAACCGGCCGGGCATCGAGCAATTCGCGGGTGTACGCCGTCTCGGGCGCATCGAAGATCGCATCGACCGCGGCCTGTTCGACGGCCTCACCACCGCGCAGCACGGTGACGGTGTCGGCGACCTCGCCGATCACTCCCAGGTCGTGGCTGATCCACACCACCGCGGTGCCGAACTCGCGCTGCAATTCGCGCACCAGCGCGATGATCTGCGCCTGCGTCGTGACGTCGAGGGCCGTCGTCGGCTCATCGGCGATCAGCAACTCGGGGTCGCAGGCCAGGGCGATCGCGATCATCACCCGCTGGCGCTGCCCTCCGGAGAGTTGATGCGGATAGCTGTGCAACCGACGCTGCGGGTCGGGTAGGCCCACGGCCTCCAGCAGCTCCAGGGCCCGCGCCTGAGCGTGCCGGCGGGTCAGATGTTTGTGTGTTTCAAGCGATTCGGTGATCTGCCGTTCAATGGTCAGCAGCGGATTCAGCGAGGTCCCCGGATCCTGGAAGACGAAACCGATCCGTCCGCCGTGCACGCGACGCAACGTCCGTGCCGGGGCGCCGACGAGTTCCTGTTGTCCGGCAAGAACACTCGAGCCGGTGACGACCGCACCCGGCGCGTCGAGCAGCCCCGTCGCGGCCAGCACGGTCGTCGACTTTCCGGAGCCGGATTCACCGACGATGCCGAGTGTCTGCTCGGGCTCCACCGCCAGAGAGACGCCGCGCACGATGTCCCGCCGCCCGATCCGGACGGCGAGGTTGTCGACCGACAGCACGCTCATGACCGCCGCCGCGCCTCGATCATGGTGCGCTGCTTGGGATCCAGGACGTCACGCAGCCCGTCACCGAGCAGGTTGCAGGCCAGCACGATGACGACGATGGCCACGCCGGGGAACACCGGCATCCACCAGGCCAGCGTGACGAAGCCCTGAGAATCGAAGATCATCCGGCCGAGTGAGGGCTGCGGCGGCTGGATGCCCAGCCCCAGGAAGGACAGCGCGGCCTCGGACAGGATGGCGAACGCGAGCGACAACGACGTCTGGACGATGAGCGGTCCGGTGATGTTCGGCAGCACGTGCCGGGCCACGATGTAGGCCGTTCCGGTGCCCAGGGTGCGCGATACCGCCACGTACGGCTCCTCCCGCACCGCCAGCGTGCTTGCCCGCGCAACCCGCGCGAAGATCGGCACGTAGACGATGCTGATCGCGGCGATCGTCGTGCCCAGGCCGGGGCCCAGCACCGCGACGATCGCCATGGCCAGCAGCAGCACGGGGAACGCGAACATCACGTCGACGACCCGCATCACCACGGTGTCCAGCCAGCCGCCCCGGTAGCCGGCAGTGACCCCCAGCGCCGTGCCGACCACGGCCGCGCACACCACGCTGACCACTGCGACCGTCATCGACGCCTGCAGCCCCGTCAGGACGCGGGACAGCACATCGCGTCCCAGTTCGTCGGTGCCGAACCAGTGCGCACCGCTCGGCGGACGCAGCGCCTGCGGCACGTCGACGTCGTTGATGCCGTACGGCACCAGCCAGCCGGCTCCCACCGCGACGACGACGGCGGCAACCACGACGGCGGCGCTGAGCACTGTGACGGGATTGGCGGGACGTTTCATGACAGCCGAATCCGCGGATCGACAAGGGCGTACAGCACATCCACGACCAGATTCACCGCCAGGAACAGGACCGCGATGAGCAGCACCGCGCCCTGGATCACCGGATAGTCGCGCGCAGCCACCGACAGGTAGACCAGCCGGCCCAAGCCCGGCCAGGCGAACACGACCTCGACGACGATGACGCCGCCGAGGATGGTCGCCAGCTGGATACCGGTGATGGTGAGGATCGGCACCAGGGCATTGCGCACGACGTGCCGCAGCGTGACCACCCGCGGCGGTAGGCCTTTCGAGCGTGCGGTCCGGACATAGCCCATCGCGGACACCTCCAGTACCGCCGAGCGGACGTAGCGGGTCATGATCGCGGCGGCCACCAGCCCCACGGTTAGGCCCGGCAGGATCACGTGCCGCAACCAGCCCGCCGGATCGTCGAACAACGGCCGGTAGCCCGATGTCGGCAACCAACCCAACGTCGTGGAGAACAGCGAGATGAGCAGGATGCCCAGCCAGAAGTCCGGGATGGACACCCCGAATTGGCTGGTGACCCGGACGATCAGGTCGCTGAGCCGGCCCTCGTGCGAGGCGGCGTAGATGCCGGCGGGCAGCGCGACCACCAGGGCGAGCACGATGCCCACGACGGCCAGCGAAACGGTGGCAGGCAGCCGCTCGGCCAGCACCTGCGCCACGGGGTCACCGTTGCGGAAGCTGACACCGAGATTCCCCGTCGCGGCATGCCCGAGGTAGCTGACGAATTGGGCGGGCAGCGGCCGGTCCAGACCGCTCGCGTGACGCAGCGCGTCGTACGCCTCGGGGGTGTACCGCGTACCCAACGCGATGCGGACGGGGTCGCCGGGAACCAGATGCGCCAGTGCGAACACCAATATCAGCACGCCCACCAGAACCACCAGTGAGTAGAGGAGCCGGCGGGCCAGGAATCGCAGGATGGTCATGGCCGGGCACCGCCGAGTACCGCGTCCCGGAACCGAATCGCCTTGTCGCGCCTGGCCTCATAGCCGGTGAGCCGCGGCGACCAGGCCTGCACCACCGCGGGGTTGTACAGGTAGAGGTAGCTGACCTGGTCGGCGATGAGGGTGGCGGCCTGCGCGTAAACCTGTTGCCGCACTTGCCGATCGGTCTCGGAGCGGCCGGCGTCCAGCAAGGCGTCGACGCGCGGGTCGGAGAATTTCTGCGCATTGCTGGCGCCGCCGGTGTGATGCTGCGCGTAGTAGAAATCGTCGGGATCGATGTTGCCGAGCCAGCCCATCATCAGCATGTCGAAATGGCCGCTGTGCTGTTCGTCGAGCCATGTCCCGAAATCGACGGTGCGGATGGTGACCCGGATGCCCAGTGGCGCAAGATTGTCGGCGATCACCTGGGCGGCGGTGACCGTCTGCGGGTACTCGCTGGTGACCAACAGGTCCATGGCCGTCGGGGCCGCGCCGGCCTCCCGCAGCAGCTGCTTGGCATGGTCGATGTCGTGGCGATACCGGTCATACGGGGTGTACCACGGGTTGCCTTGGGGGATCGCCAGCTGATTGGCCTGCGCCGCACCGTAACTGGTGGCCTGCACGATGGACGCCCGGTCGATGGCGTATGCGACGGCCTGCCGTACCCGGACGTCCTGCCACGGCGGCCGGGCCTCGTTGAGTGCCAGGTACCAGTAGTCGTTGCTCGGCGTCACCGCGAGGTGGATCGAATCGTCGCCCCGCAGCTGGCCGATCCGCTGCGGGGGCACCGCGTCGGTCCAGTCGATTTCGCCGGCCTGCAGCGCCGCCAGCGCCGTGGACGGCTCGTTGATGAAGCGGAACGTCACGCCCGGGATCCGGGGAGCGCCGCCCCAATAGTGCGGATTTGCGCGCAGCGTGATCGCATCGCCGCTGCGCTGGTTCACGAAGGCGAACGGCCCGGTGCCGACCGGGTGGCTCGCGATCTGCCCGTCCTCGACGTTGCGGCGCTGCACGATCGCCACGCCCTTGAACCCACCGAGATTGGTCAGCAGGTTCGGCGCGGGGTGCGCCACGGTGATCCGCACCGTGTGGTCGTCGATGGCGGTGACCGCGGTGACGGCGCTGAGCTTGTCGGCGTTCGCGAGCTTGCCGTCGATGATCCGGCGGTAGGAATACACGACGTCGGCCGCTGTGCAGGGGCTGCCGTCGTGGAACGTCACTCCGGGCCGCAGATGGAACGTCCATGCCAGCTGATCGGGCGCGACGTCCCACGACTGTGCGAGGGCGGGCCGCATGGTCAGATCCGCGTCCGGCTCCACGAGCGTGTCGAAGACGTTCTCGAGCACTTCGAAGGAGAAGTACGCGCTGGTCTTCTGCGGGTCGAGTTGGTCGGGTTCGCCCGAGATCGCAGCAATCAGATAGCCCGCGTCGCGGCCCAGGTCAACGCGCTGCGCGGGCGCACAGGCCACCGCAAACAGGGCGGAAACGGCAGCGAGCACGGCCGCAACCAGTCGCATGTCCGTCTCTTCCGGGCCAGGGCCGGCATGCACCGGAGGCCGGCGCACTCCTGCGCTCCTCGTACCCAGCCGCCCGCCTGTTGACACCTCACATCGATATGCGCTGTTCAGCGTGCGCACATGCGCCGAACTGAGCTAAGATGCCGGGCGGACGTTTCTTCCTAACGTCCGCTCTACATGAGAGAAGTTGGTATATGCCACAGGGAACTGTGAAATGGTTCAACAGTGAGAAGGGCTTCGGCTTCATCACTCCCGACGACGGGTCCAAGGATCTGTTCGTCCATTACTCGGAGATCAAGAGCAACGGTTTCCGCACCCTCGACGAAGGCCAGCGGGTCGAGTTCGAGGTCGGTCAGGGCAGCAAGGGCCCGGCCGCGACCGGAGTCACCGCGGTCTAACTGAGCTTGTAAAAGCTCAGTCGGCTGGTGCGGAGTGCTTCGCACCAGCCCCAATTCTTTCTTCGCACTGTCGCGCGGATGTTCAGGCCTGTGACCTGGGCATCCGCGCGACGGCGTAGCTGCCGGAGTTCTGCGGGCACGTGCAGCTGCTTGGTCTGTGCGCTGCCGCGGGCACCGCGGCCATTGTCCGCGTCGGTCTAGAGCCACCCGAGCGCACGCGCGCCGTTGTGGAGCACCATCGCGCCGATGACGACCATGATCACCGCCATCAACGCCGCGTTGTTCTTCTCCATCCAATCCTTGAGGCGGCGCATCGTGTCGTCGAGCCGAGCCCCGGCGATCGCGTAGGCCAGTGTCGGTATCGCCACCGTCGACGCGGCGACGATCACGAAGAACGCCGCGGCCAGCCAGTCGCCCTTGAGCCCGAGTCCCGCGGTGCCGATCGCCAATCCGGCCGGCACACAGATCAATACGACGTCCGGGCGCACGACCACGAGCGCCACACCCATCGCGGCCGCACGCGCCGGCGTGACGGTCGCGATCTTCTTCATCCAGCCCGGCGAATCGGTGCTGTTGTGCCGGGTGAACCAGCGGTAGATACCGAAGACGATCAACGCAGCACCCAGCGCCACGCGTAGCCACGACGCCCATTCCGGCGGCGATTTGTGCACGCCGCTGAGCGAGTGCGACAACTGAACGCACACCGCGGTCACCGCCGCCAGACCCACCGCCCAGCCGACGAGGAACGCCAGTCCTGTCGGCCGGGGGCGCGGCGCCTGCAGGACCAACACCGCAGGGATGACGGTGATGGGCGATAGTGCCACCACCAGTCCGAGCGGAACGAGCCCGGTCAACACGGTGCCCCAGCTTCCAGTCATGGGCAGCAATCTACCGAGTGGATCGTCCCCGAGTCGCCGCGATCGTCAATATGCTCCGATCTGCCATTTCAGCGAACTCATTCGCGCATTTATGGCTACCAAATGCCATTCACCGGTAAGTTGCCGTTTACTAGGTGATATTCGCATTAAGGAGGTGGCATCGTGCGACGACAGCAAAATATTTCAGGCGACGTCAGCGACTCATCGGGATGGCAGCTGAATATCCGCTCGTCGCGTGCAAAGCCCCTCCGGTACCTCGCTGTGCTGGCACTCCTGATATCGGCAACAGCGCTCGGCTGCGGCACCGACGATCTCCGGGCGTTGCCCAGCCCGCAGGGCGCCGCGCACACCTGCTCGCCATAGCGGGGCTAGCGGGGCAACCCGGTTCTAGTGCTCCTTGAGGTCCCGGTCCTTGCTCGGCTGCACCCGCTTCGGCTCCCCCGGCATCTTGGGGTAGTTGGGCGGGTACGGCAGGTCCCCCAGCCCCCGGTCCTCATCGGCCTGCACCATCTCCAACAGCGGATCCAGGGCATGCGCCACGTCGTCGATGCCGGCCCACGGATCGTCGCGCTGCGCAAGCAGTTTCGGCACCGTGGCCATGGTGTAGTCGTCGGGGTCTGCGTCGGCGAGTTCCGCCCAGGACAGTGGTGTCGACACGGTGGCGATCGGCGTCTTGCGCACGGAGTACGCCGAGGCGAAGGTTCGATCGCGGGCGTTCTGGTTGTAGTCGATGAACAGCCGCTCGCCGCGTTCCTCCTTCCACCATGACGTCGTCACGGCATCGGGCGCGCGCCGCTCCACTTCGCGGGCCAGCGCGATGCCCGCGCGGCGCACGGCGATGAAGTCCCACTCCGGTTTGATCCGGACGAACACGTGGACGCCCCGACCACCCGACGTCTTGGGATAGCCGGTCAGGCCGAGCTCGTCAAGGATCGGTTTGAGTACCCCGGTCGCGATCTCCCTGGCCTCGTTGAATCCGGTGCCCGGTTGCGGGTCCAGGTCGATGCGCAACTCGTCAGGGTGCTCGACGTCCGGGCAGCGCACCTGCCACGGATGCAGCGTGATGGTGCCCATCTGCGCGGCCCAGATGATGGCCGACGGGTGCGTCACCTTGAGCGCGTCGGCCGTGCGGCCAGACGGGAACGTCACGGTACAGGTCTTCAGATATTCGGGATGCTTTACCGGGACCCGCTTTTGGTAGATCTCCTCACCCTCGATGCCGTCCGGGAACCGCTGCAGGTGCGTGGGCCGGTCCCGCAGGAGCGTCACCATCCGGTCGGCGACGGCAAGGTAATAGTCGACCATCGTCCGCTTGGTGCCCTTGCTCCCCAGCTGCGGGAAGTACACCTTGTCGGGGCTCGTCAACCGGACGGCGACGCCGTCTACATCGAGTTCCTCTGCGGCGCTTGCCATCAGTGCTCCACCCCGTCGCTTCGCTCGCCCCGGCCGTTCTCCAGCACGTCGTAGAGGTCGTAGTTCAGCGGCACGTCGAGTTGGTCGAAGGTGCAGCTTTCCGGGTCCCGGTCGGGGCGCCAGCGCCGGAACTTCACGGTGTGCCGGAATCGTCGGCCATGCACACTGTTTCCTTCCATCTGGTCGTAGGCCACCTCACATACCCGCTCCGGGCGAATCGGAATCCAGGTCTTGTCGGCCGCCGAGTTCCAGCGGCTCGGTTCACCGTCCTGGGCGTCGCCGGTGCGCAGCGGCTCCAGTTCCGCCAACAGCGCGACGCGGTCCTTGACGCTGAAAGACGCTGCGCCACCGACCATGTGGAGGTTGCCGTCGCTGTAGAGCCCGAGCAGGATGGATCCGATGCCCTCGCCGCTCTTGTGGATGCGATAGCCGATGGCCACACAGTCGGCATCACGGGCGTGCTTGACCTTGACCATCTCCCGCTTGCCCGGCAGGTAGGCGCCGTCGAGCCGTTTGGCGATCACACCGTCGAGCCCCGCGCCCTCGAACGTCGTCAGCCAGTGCGCACCTTGCTCGGGGTCCTCGGTGGTCCGCGTGACGTGGCACCACTGCTTCTCACTCACCAGGTCCTGCAACGCGGCCCGGCGAACGCGGAAGGGCTCGGCCAGCAGACTGTGGTCGCCGTCGGCCAGTGCGTCGAATCCGATGAAATGCGCCGGCGTCTGCTCTGCCAGCATCTGCACCCGGCTGGCCGCGGGGTGGATGCGCTGGCTCAGCGATTCCCAATCGAGCCGGATGCGGCCGTTGATCTCCCGCGGCACCACCACCTCGCCGTCGAGTACACAACGTGGCGCGATCTCGTCCCGCAGCGCGGCGAGCAGTTCAGGGAAGTACCTGCCCAGTTCTTTTCCGTTGCGCGACTGCAGCACCACCTCGTCGCCGTCCCGGAACACGAGAGCCCGGAACCCGTCCCATTTGGGCTCGTACGACCACAGTCCGGCCTCGTCCGGCACCTTCACGGCGGCTTTGGCCAGCATGGGGTCGATCGGTGGCTGCACGGGTAGGTCCACAGTTTCCATACTCGGGTAGACCGGCAGGGGTGGGCAATCTCATCGAGCGGCGCGTTACATTGCGGTCGTGTCCCAATCCCCAGCCGGCCGCTTCGCGCCGAGCCCGTCGGCCGACCTGCACATCGGCAACGCGCGCACCGCGGTGCTGGCGTGGTTGTTCGCGCGTTCCACGGGCCGGCGGTTCCTGGTACGGGTCGAGGATCTGGATGACCGCACGTTCCCGGAGGTGGCGCAGCGGCAACTGGACGATCTGGCGGCCGTCGGGCTGACGTGGGACGAGCCGCCCCAATACCAGGCCGCACACGAGAACCGCTATCTCGCCGTCGTCGACGATCTCACCGAACGCGGCCTGACCTTCGAATGCTTCTGCAGCAGAAAAGACATCCTGCAGGCGCCGCGGGCCCCCCATGCGCCCGAAGGCGCGTACCCCGGCACCTGCCGGAATCTCAGCGACGACGAACGTGCCCGGCGCCGCGCCGAGGGCCGGCCCCCGGCGATCCGATTACGTTCGGACACAAATGAATACACCGTCACCGATCTGCTGCACGGCACCTACACGGGCGTCGTCGACGACTTCGTCCTGCGCCGCGGCGACAACGTCCCTGCCTACAACCTGGCCGTCGTGGTGGACGACGCCGCCCAGGGTATCGACCAGGTGGTCCGCGGCGACGACCTGCTACCCTCGTCGCCGCGACAGGCGTATCTGGCTGCGCTGCTGGGCTATTCGCAGCCCGTCTACGCCCACGTGCCGCTGGTGCTCAACGCCGACGGTAAGCGGCTGGCCAAACGCGATGGCGCGGTGACGGTTTCGGAGATCGGCGCCGACGCCGCCATGGCGCAGATCGCGGCGTCGCTGGGCTACACCGCCACCACACTCGACGGCATGCTGGCCGAGTTCGATCCGGCCAGGCTGCCGCGCGGGCCGTGGACCTTCACAACTACTCGCCGAGAATGAGCTTGTGTGTCAATCTCGCAACGGATTTGACACACAAGCTCAGTATCAACTGGACCGGCCTACACCCGGCGCGGCACTCCGAAGACCTTGGCCAGCAAGAACCCCCGCACCGATGCGGGGATGTTCGTCATGAGCGCCGCCTGAATCTTGGGTCCGAGCCCCACGATGTACCGCGCCCTGGGTCGCCGCGCGGTGAGCGCTTCCTCCACCACCGCAACGACTTTCGCCGGATCGACCGCCATCTTCTGCGACAGCGGCACCATCTTCTTCATCCCGGCGATGTGCCGGCCGTACAGCGCGTGCTGCGTGGGTGACACACCGGCCTCCAGCTCGGCGACCATGTCGTCGGCCTTGCGCCACATGTCCGTATCGGTCTGCGCGGGCTCCACGACCACCACGGGAACACCCCAGGGCCGCAGTTCGATTCGCAGCGCCTCGGCGCCGGCTTCCAGCGCGAACTTCGATGCCGCATAGGCGCCCAGCATCGGCGTCGACAGCTGGCCGTTGACGCTGGAGATGAACACCACCCGGCCCCGCGATGCCCGCAGCTTCGGCAGCAGCGCTGCCGTCACGGCGAACTGGCCCACCACATTGACGTCAAACTGCCTGCGCCAGTCCCCGGGTGTCAGCGTCTCGACCGGGCCGGCGACCACGATGCCGGCGTTGTTCACCACGGCATCGAGTCGGTCCGGCAGCGCCGCCGCCAGCGCCTCGACATCATGTTCAGAGGTGATGTCAAGGATCACCGCCGAAATCCGCTGCGGGGCCAGCGCCACGACCGCGGCGGCGTCGGCTTCGCTGCGCACGCCGGCGATGACGTCCCAGCCGGTCGCGGCGAGGTGCTGCGTGATGGCCATTCCGATGCCGCGGCCGGCACCGGTGACGAGAACTGAAGGCATGTTCGCGAGGGTAATGGGCCGGGTCAGACAGTGACCGGCAGGGTCGCCAGGCCCCGCAGGGTCAGGTTGGGCTTGTAGACGGGCTCACCCGCCAACTGCGCTTTCGGGAACCGCGCCGCCAGCGCCGACAGCGCGACCGACGCCTCCAACCGGGCCAGCGGCGCGCCCAGGCAGAAATGCGGACCCTTGCCGAACGCCAGATGCTTGATCACCCCGCGGTCCGGGTCGAAGTCGCCGGGCCGGTCGTACGTGCGCGGATCCCGTTGCGCGGCAGCGAGAAGCAGCATCATGATGTCGCCCTTCGGGACCGCGACACCGCCGATCTGAATGTCCTCGACGGCGACGCGGCTCGTCAGCTGCACCGGTGGATCGAAGCGCAATGTCTCCTCGACAATCGACGACGCCCGCGACGGATCCGCCGCCAGCGCCGCCCAGTGCTGCGGGTGCCGCAGCATGGCCAGCGCCCCGTTGGCGATGAGGTTGACCGTCGTCTCGTGCCCGGCGATCAGCAGCAGATTGCAGGTCGCGACAATCTCCTCGGAGGTCAGCTGGTCGCCGTCCTCTTCGGCGGCGATCAGCGCGGAGATCAGGTCCTCGCCCGGCGAGCTACGCCGCTCCTCGATGAGGTCCCGCAGATACCCGCGCAGCCAGAGTCCGGCTTCCATCAGGTCGGCGGTGTCATCGGCCGTCTCGTCGTTGACCGCAACGAAGGGGTCCAGCCCGCCTGCCAGCAGCGCCGACGCCCGGCTGAACAGCGGCTCGTCCGCCATCGGCACCCCGAGCAGCCGGCAGATCACCGCGACCGGCAGCGGGTAGGCCAGGTCGGCCACCACATCCATGGTGCCCGTCACACCCTCGAGCAGCCCGTCCACCATGGCCACGATGTCGGCCTCGAGCGCCTTGATCACCTTGGGCGCGAACGCCTTCTGCGCCAGCCCGCGCAGCCTGGTGTGGTCCGGCGGATCGAGGAACAGGAACCCTGGTTCGCCGAAGGGCCGGGCCTGCCGCTGGCCCGCGGCGATCTGCTTCTGCGTCAACGTCGACTTCAACCGGTCGTTGGCCGATGCCGGGTGCCGCAGCACCTCGTCGCACTCGGCGAAGCCGGGGAACACAACGAGATTCGCGTCGGGCAGCGCCAGCGGCCCCAAGTCCAGAAATCGTTCGTACAGCGGGTACGGGTCGGCCCGGTTGCCCGGATCCATCAACCCGAGAAGCAATGTTTGCGGGTCGATCACTCCAGGTGCACCAGTCATACAAGCAATTGTGCACAGCCGGGGATCGGCGCAGGTGGCTCGCTATCCGGACCCGTAGTAACGCCCCAGTACATGGTCGCGCAGCTCGTCGAATTCCCCCGCGCCGATCGCGGCGCGAATCTGGTCGACGAGCCGGATGATGAACCGCTCGTTGTGGATCGTGCCCAGCGTGGACGCCAGAATCTCCTTGGCTTTGAACAGATGGTGCAGATACGCCCGGGTGTAGTTGGCGCAGGTGTAGCAATCGCATTCGGCGTCAATGGGATTGAAGTCGCGTTTGAACCGGGCGTTGGTGACGTTGAAGCGGCCGGTCGCCGAGTACATCGCGGCGTTGCGGGCGACCCGCGACGGCGACACGCAGTCGAAGGTGTCGGCGCCGGCCTCGATGGCGGCAAACAGATCATCCGGCTCGCTGATGCCGAGCAGATGCCGCGGCTTGTCGTCGGGCAGTTCGTCGGTGACCCAGCCGACGATGGTCGCCAGGTTCTGCTTCTCGAGCGCGCCACCGATGCCGTAACCGTCGAAGCCGTGCCCGTCTTCGTCGACGATCCCGACGAGCCCCTTGGTGGCCTGCCGGCGCAGGTCCTCGTACTGCGCTCCCTGCACCACCCCGAACAGCGCCTGCGCCGGTTTGCCCGCGCGTTCGATGGTCAGTCGACGGTGTTCGGCCAGACAGCGCACCGCCCACCGGTGGGTCCGTTCCACCGAACGTTCTTGATAAGCACGGGTGTTCACCAAGGTGGTCAACTCGTCGAAGGCGAAAATGACGTCCGCACCCAGCTGGTGCTGAATGCCGATCGACACCTCGGGCGTGAAGCGGTGTTTGTCGCCGTTGAGGTGCGAGCGGAACGTCACCCCGTCTTCGTCGACATGGGCCAGCCGCTCTTTGCCCTCGGCGATGATGTCGTCGGCCTGCAGGCGGGCCGTGTCCATTGCCAGCACCTTCTTGAAGCCCACGCCGAGCGACATCACCTGGAAGCCGCCGCTGTCGGTGAACGTCGGCCCGGGCCAGTTCATGAAGGCACCCAGGCCGCCCGCCGCGTCGACGACATCGGGACCGGGCTGCAGGTACAGATGGTAGGCATTGGCCAGAAGTGCCTGTGCCCCAAGTTCTTTCATGGTCTCGGGCAGGACACCTTTGACCGTCGCCGCGGTGCCGACGGCGATGAACGCCGGGGTCTGGATATCACCGTGCGGGGTGTGTATCACCCCGGCCCGGCCGCGCCGGTCCGGCAGCTGTGCGGTGACCTCGAAGAACTGCTGACTCACCGCTGTATTCAACCAATTCCGGGCCCCGAGCCGTGAATGCCGGCCAACCACGTGGAAACAAACAGGTCAGGCAGGTTATGGGTATTTTCTGTGAATACCGTCAACAGTCGCTGGGCGCACCCCATAATGCACTGGATGACCGGCCGACCGGACGGTTCGCACTGCAAGGAGCACAAGTTATGAAACGTGGTTTGGTTGTCGCGGTCGCAGGTGCCGCGGTTCTGGCCGCCGGCCTGACCGGCTGTTCCAAGGATGACAAGAAGTCGACGGGTTCGTCGGCCACCGCGTCGGCCTCGGCCTCGTCGGCTGCGGGCAACTCCAGTGCGGGCTCCGGCACCGCCAAGGTCAGCATCGACGGCAAGGCCCAGGACGTGCAGGGCCAGATCGGCTGCACCACGGCGGCCGGCAACGTGGTCATCGCCATCGGCAACGCCTCGGGCGGCCTGGGCGTCACCCTGACCGACGCCGACCCGCCGGTCGTCAAGACCGTGGGCCTGGGCGCCATCAACGGCGTCACCCTCGGCTACACGGACGGCGTCCCGGGCGGCGAAGCCAAGGCCACCAAGGACGGCAAGACCTACAAGGTCAGCGGCACCGCGACCGGAGTGGACATGGCCAACCCGATGGAGCCGACCAAGAAGCCTTTCGAGATCGAGGTGACCTGCCCCTAGCAGGCCCCGCACAGACACAGATACGGGTGGTGTTCCGGATGCCGGAACACCACCCGTTCTGCGTTCCGGGAAAGTTGCAAATTCCCATCTAAAGGCCTGGTCGCGGGAGTAGCGTCCGGTTCACGCCTAGCCGGGGGAGCGTCGATGTCAGTGCAGATATTGCCGACCACCAGTCCAACCGTTCGCGGAGTGCCGCGCGCCCTCCTGTTGGTCGCGCTGTGCTGTGCACTCCTCGTGAGCCCGGCCGCCACCAACATCACCTCGAGCTTCGTCGTCGGGCTGATGAACACGGTGATCGGCATCGGCGGGCGCGGAGACCCGACCTCCGCCAACATTCCGGCCAAGCTCAACGGCACCGTGGTGCCCCCGGGCTACACCTACCTGCCCATCAACTACCCGGCGTCCATCCAGCTGTCGGCGAGCACGACCATCTCCGGGCCCAAGGTGTACGACGCCGTCACTTCGCGGCCGGGAGAGCAGCTGATCGTCGCCGGCTATTCCGAGGGCAGTCTGGGCGCCGAGTGGGCCAAACGTCGACTGCTGGCCAACGGCACCGGCCCCGCGCCGTCGCAACTGTCGTTCGTGATGATCGGCTCGCCCTTCGCCGGCAACGGCGGCATCTTCGAACGCTTCCCCGGCATGAACGTGCCGTTCATCGTCAACAACCAGGGCCCGGCCGCACCGTCGCCCTACGACACCACGTTCTACACCCGCGAGTACGACCCCTACGCCGACTTCCCGGCATATTTCAATCCACTCTCGCTGGCCAACAGCCTGCTCGGCGTCATGTACGCACACCCCGACACGTACTACGACTCGTACGTCCCCGGCACCACCCCCGCCATCATCACCGTCGTACCCGACAATGGTGCGGGCGGGACGGACACCTACGTGTTCATCAAGACTCCCGATCTGCCCCTGCTGGTGCCGCTACGCATCGGTGCCGGCGCCATCGGTTTGACGCCGTTGGTCAAACCGCTGCTTGACGCCGTCGAGCCGCTGCTGCGGGTGTTGGTCGACATGGGCTACACCGACCGAGAGAACCTGAACCCGGCGAAGAAGACGCCGTTCTCGTTGTTCACTCCGCTGTCGAAGATCATCGAGACGCTGGGCGCGATCCCGGGGGCGCTGCAGGAAGGCGCCGACAACTTCGTCGAAGACATCCGGTCCGAACTGCACCTGCCGCCCTTGGCGGCCGCACCGGCGGTGTCGCCGCCGGTCACTCCGCTGGACGCCGCCGCCAAGAAGCCCGCGGCCCTGGCGCCGGTGGCCGCCACCTTCAATGACAAGCCGGCGACCACGGACCAGAAGACGACGACGGTCGAGCCCCCGGCGGTCACGAAGGCCGACGAGAAGACGGACCCGAAGACCGACGCACCGGTGGACGTGAAGACCGACACGAAGGCCGAGCAACCGCAGTCACCGACAGCCACGAACACCGACACCGGCCAGAAGCCGGCGGGCTCCGACGAGCCGAAGGTGAAATCACCCACGCCACAACCCGATCCGGATACGCCGCCGGTGAAGACGACCAAACCCAAGACCGACCCCGACAGTCCGCCGGTCAAGGTGACCAAGCCCAAGAAAAAGAAGAACGCGCCCGCCGCGGACGCCGACACCCCGAAGCCGGGACCGCAGACCGGGTCCGCCAAGCCCGGATCGAAGGTCGGCGCCCAACAGGAGTCCACTCAGGCCGCAGCTTGACCTGCGATCAGCGTGCAGTGACCGAAATTGCCGGAGGTTACTTCGGCGTGGGTGGGTTGAACACGTTCTGCGTCTCCGGGTGAATGCGCTGCATGCCGCTGACCAATCCCATGCCGGGCGGGAATCCTGAACTCTGCGGGTACAGAGTCAGTTGCCAGACCGTACTCAGGTCGTTCGGCGTGAAGCAGGTCTTGTCCAAGCAGGGCACGCAACGCTGACCTGGCCGGCAGCCGGCCTGAACCGGAATTCCGAGGGTGTTCATGATCCGGTAGATGTTCTCGGTATTGCCGCCGACCAGTGCCACCGAACCGGCGGGCAGCTTCGAGACCGCGTCAGCGAGCGGCGCGGCCGCGTCCGCCGACGGCGTCTTGGGATCGGCATTGGGCAACTGCTGGACAGCCATTCCGCGCGCATCGGCGGCGTACGAGACGGTCTGCTTGGACCGCAGCGCGGGCGACGAATAGATGTTGGTGAACGTGACGTCCTTCAACACCGCCGCTACCGCCTTCGCGTAGCGGATACCGTTGTCCGACAATGGCATCGCCGGATCGGTGAAAACGGGTTCGCCGTGTTCGACGAGATAGACGACTGTCGGTGCCCGGTCCGGCGGCGCGGCCTGGGCGACCTCGTCTCCGGTCGCGACGGTGAGGCTGCACAGCAGCGCGCTTGCGGCCGCGAACAGCGCGGACCGTCTGGTCCGGGTCAGGCGGGTGAACATCGTTGTCTCCTTGATCGTTTCGCGGGATATCGGCGCCGAACGGTACTGACTCCGTTCGGGCCACCCGGTGGCGTCGTCTCACTGGCCGGGATCACATGGTCGCAACAGGCCGGCCGCGTTTCGGTCAACGTCACTGCTCGGGACGAGCGATGCGCCAGCCGAGTTCTGCCCGCGACCGAATAGCCAGCTTCCGGTAGATCCGGGACAGGTGGACCTCCACCGTCTTGGCGCTGACGAACAACTTCGCGGCCACTTCACGGTTGCTCATCCCCGCGGCCACCAGTTCGGCGATCCGGCGTTCCGCGTCCGTCAATGTGTCGCCACGGTCCGCACGTCGATCCACCCGGCCGGCAGCACGGCGAGCCTGCCCGGCCCACAATGGCGTGCCGAGCTTCTCGAACTCTTCCAACGACTTCTGCAACGTGACCGCCGCGATGGAGCGGTGTCGTTGACGACGCTGCAACTGTCCCAGCACCAGCAGAGTGCGCGCCCGTTCGAAAGGCATTGACAGCCGGTCATGTTCGGCCAGCGCAAGCTCGGCAACCTCAGCCGCTTGATCGACGTGGCCCTGGGCGCCCAACAACAGCGCCCGGCACCGACCACCGACCGCCAGCATCCACGCGCGATCCAGCCGGCGGCCATTGGCCTCCAAGGCCTCGACCAATGGCTCCGCCTCGGCCACCCGGCCCAACCCGACCAATGCCTCGACGGCATCGGGCAGCCATGCCGCGACGGGGATCTCCGTCGCCTGGTTCACCTTGTCGAACCTCGACAACAGCGGCGCGAGCGCCTGCAGAGCAGCTTCGTAGTTGCCCAGCGACACTTCGAGGAAGCCCCGCACCGTGAGCGCCCAGGCGGTCAAGAAGCTGGACTCGCATCGCGACACCGTCACCATGGCCTCGCCTGAATCTTCACGGGCCTCGACCTCATTGCCGGCGTACGCGGCACAGTGGGCCCGCATGATCAGCGCCACGACGCCGTGGGTACCGCCGAGTTGCGGAGCCCTCTCCACGATGTCGTCGGCCAAGAGCGCCGCAGCGCTGAAGTCGCCTCGCCAGATGTCGTTGAGCACGCAGTGGAATGCGACGAAGGTGTGGTCACTCTCCGCCCCGCGCTCGAGACATTGTCGCCGGAGGGCGCCGAACTCATCGCGCGCGGTCTCCACCCGTCCCGTGCAGGCCAGCAGCATCGCATTGTGCATCCGCGGCTGATACACCACCGAAACCGCCGGGTTCTGGTCATCCAGATCCGTTGCGCGCCGCAGACTTTCCTCGTCGACACCACTCCCCAGCCAGAATTTGACCAGCGTCCGCATGCTCAGTGCCTGACTCAGGAGATCGGACCGTCCCAGCTGTGTCGCGCAGGCGACGGCATCATCGAACCCCGCTACCGCGGCCGGGTAATCGTCCGAGTGGTAGAGCGCGAACGACAGCGGGACCAGGATCTGGGCCCGCAACGCGGGATCGTCGTCGGCCTCGTCCAGCGCGCGCTGCAACAGCGCAGCGGCACCCCGGTGGCTTCGATCGAGAATCTCGATGGCGCCCAGCAAGCGCAACGCTTGCGCGCGAACAGGTCGGGCAGCTCCCTCATCGAGGGTCCGATTCAGCAGGACCCGCGCCCGCTCCACGTCGCCGGCGCTGAAGAGATGACTCGCCTGACGTATCCGGCGCTCGGGGGTATCGCCACCGAGTCCGCCTGCCAGCTCGAGCAATTCGGCCGCGGCAGCCGGCGCACCCCGCATGCGCGCGCTCTCCGCGGCGACGTCGAGCGCCTGCAACGTCTTCGCGTCACCCCGAGTCACGGAGAGCGCGAGGTGCCGGGCCCGCAGTTCGGGTTCCTCGACAACTTCCGCCAGCCGGCGATGCATCGCGCGCCGCTGCGCCGGAGTCGCGGCAGCATAGACACCCGCCGCCAACAGCGGGTGGGTGAACCGGAGTCGCTGACCGTCGAATCCGACGATCTCATCGTTTTCGGCATCCCTCAACAGTTCGACGACCCTGTCGGCTTCCGAATTCGTCACCCGTGCAATGAGTTCCACTGTCGATGACGCGACGCACGCAATCGCCAGCAAGATCTCGCGCGCGCCGGCGTCGGTATTGCGGATGCGTACATGGACCAGGTCCGCGAGAGTGCCCGGCCACGGCATCTCGACGGCGGCGGCGCGCACGTCGATCGTTCGGGCCAATTCCAGCGCGTAGAACGGGTTGCCGCCAGAAATCTCGTGGATTCGCACCATCGTCGGCCGCGGCAGAGTCCTCCCCAGCCGCTGAGCTATCACGCCGGCCAATTTGCCCAGGCTCAAGGGAGCCAACGAAATGCGCGCCACCGCGTCGGCCCTCGACAGCTGCAGCCACGACGCGGCAGCTTTGCTCTCCTGATCCGTGCGGACGGTGCCGAGTAGCGCGACCCGGCCGGTGAGTCGACGCGCGGCGAAGGCCACCACCTGCCGGCTCGAGCTGTCCAGCCACTGCAGGTCGTCGATCGCGATCAGCACCAGCGACTCGTCGGCCAGCTGCTCGACAGCGGACAAGAAAGCTGCCGCCACGGCCCGCGGATCCGTGGCCTCGCCATCGCCTCCGACTCCGCGCAGCAGCACGTGGTCCACCGCGATCCGCTGGGGGCCTGGCAAATCTGCGAGCACCCGCGCGTCGACACCGCCCAGCAGATCCGCGAGCGACGCATACGCCAGTGACGACTCGGCCGCGGCTGTTCGCGCCGACAACACCCGGATGCCATAGGTTCGTGCCTGATCGATTGCCGACAACCACTGCGTCGTCTTTCCGATCCCCGCCTCGCCCTCCAAGAGCAGGGCTGCGGGCCAACGCGCCGAGGTCAGGAATTCGCTGATCACCTGCGACTCATCCGGGCGATTTCCCAGCACACCGCGATTATGCGCTGTGCACTTCCTTGGGGAAACCCCAACGGAAACTATGCGTCAGCAGGGAACTCGATGTCACTCGCGACGCTGACACGCTGTACGGGGAACCCGGCTTGGTCGCATGTTCGCGTGACGATGTCCGCCGAGTCGGCCACGAAGATGCCGAAGGCCACCTCGTCGTTGGGTACCGAGATCACACTGGCCACCCGCACGGTGGCGTCGCCGGTCGACAGCGATGCCGCGACCGCGTCGAGCATCGCGGCCGCTTCAGCAAGCGTCGCGCCGAAGAATTTCGGGTGGTACCACTCGACGAGGTAGCACGGTTCCACCGGAAGCATGAACGCAACGTATGGCATCGACGGCACCGGCGATATAAGGGTTCTCCCTAGCGCTTTGCCCGTGCCCGATCAGGTCTGCGGTCGCGCGATGCGCCAGCCCAGCTCCGACCGCGACCGGATACCGAGTTTCCGGTAGATGCGCGACAAGTGGACCTCGACCGTCTTGGCACTCACGAACAGTGCGGCGCCCACCTCGCGGTTGCTCATGCCCGAGGCCACCAACTCGGCGATCTCATATTCCGAGGCGGTCAGGAGTTCATCGGGATGCGAACGCGGATCGATGCGGCCCGCCGCTCGACGGGCCTGCTCGGCCCACAAGGCGGCACCGATCGTCTCGAATTCCGCCGCCGCCAGCTGCACCGTCTCCAGGGCCGAGGCCCGATGCCGCTGACGCCGCTGCAACTGCCCGAGGACGAGCAGGGTGCGCGCACGCTCGAACGGCATCGGCAGCCGGTCATGTTCGGCGAGCGCCCGCCCCACCGCTTCGGTCGCACCGGCCAGATCGCCGCGCTCGGCCAGCAGCAGCGCCCGGCAACGCCCGCCGCAGGCCAGCATCCACGGCCGGTCCAGCCGGCGCCCATTGCTCTCCAGTGCCTCGATCAGCGGTTCGGCCTCGCGGTGCCGCCCCAGTTGGATCAACGCCTCGACGGCATCCGGCAGGAACGGCGTGACATAGATTTCCGTGGCCTGCGGCGCGGCCGCCACCGACGACAACAGTGGTGCGAGGGCGGCAACCGCATTCTCGTAGTTGCCCAGCGAGACCTCGAGAAAGCCGAGCGTGGTCCGTGGCCACACCGCGACCAGAGCGGAGTCACAGCCCAGAGCCAGGTCGAGCGCCGCGGCGGCGTCGGCGCGCGCGCGGTGATCCTTGCCGGTGTACGCGGCGACCGCCGCACGCAACATCAGCCCGACAGCGTGTGGCATGTCGCGGTCGAGTTCGTGGGCACGCTGTGTCGCCTCATCGGCGATCTGGGCCGCCGCGGCGAAGCGGCCCTGCCAGATCGCGTTGAGTCCGCGATGAAAGTCGACGAATGTCAGTCGGCCTTCCTGCCCGCGGTCCAGGTAGTCGCGCCGGATACTGGTGAGCCGTTCCCCGGCCGCATGCAGCCGGCCGGACCCGGCCAACAGCTGGGCCTGCAACACATCGGGATTCATCAATGAGGTGAGCGCGAGCTCCCGGTCCGCCAACTCCAACGCCCGAGTCATCGCCGCGTCGTCGATGCCGTGTCCGGACAGGAAGCCCACCAGAACTTTCATGGCGAGGGCAATGCTGCGCAACGGTGAGCCATCCAGCCGATCGGCAGCGGCAACTGCCTCCGCAGCCCACGTCGCGGCAGTCTCGACCCGGCCGAGGTTGAGTTCGGCAAATGCCAGTGGCACCAGTATTTCGACGCGCAACGACTGATCGTTCTCGATCGAGTCGAGCGCTTGCCGGAGAAAGTCCGCGGCGTGCCGCGTGCTGCCGTCCTGCAGCGTGAACAGTCCCAGCAGGAACATGACCCGGGCTCCGACATCGCCGGGCGGCTGCGAAGCAGCGACCTCCCCCAGGACATTCCGCGCCCGGGCCGCATCGCCGGCACTGAAATGCAAGGCCCCCAGCATGATTCGCCGCTGCAGGGTGTCGCCGCCGAGGCTGACCGCCAGCTCGACGAACTCTGCCGCTGCTGCCGGTGCACCCCGCCGGTGCGCCGTCGCCGCGGCCACGTCCAGCGCTCTCAGCATCTCGGCGTCACCGGGTGAGCCGGACAGCGCCAGATGCTTGGCCTTCAGTTCGTCGTGATCGACGAGAGTCGCTAGGCGACAATGCATCTCGCGTCGCGCCGCCGGGGCGGCGGCGCTGTACACCCCGTGTGCCAGCAGCGGATGACTGAATCGCAGGCGAGCGCCGTCCACCGCGACGATGCCGCGATCCTCGGCATCGGCAAGTCTGGCGAAGACGTCCTCCGCGTCGACTCCGATCGCCCGCCCCACCAGTTCCGCGGTCGGAACGCCCAAGCACGAGACCGCCAGGAGCGCCTCGCGAACGTCGCGCTCGAGCCCGTCGATCCGCTGCCGCACCAACTCGGCCAAGGTCGGCGGCAGCGCACCGGACTTGAGGTTGTCGGCAGGACCGCGGGCGAATTCGATGGCGTAGAACGGATTTCCACCGGACACTTCATGAATCCACATCATCGTCGGCCGAGAGAACGAGCGCTGCAGCCGATGTGACAGCACCGCATGCAGTGCGCCGACACTCAACGGCCTCAACCGCATCCGCTGCAGCGCCTCAGGCCGGCTCAGCTGTAGCCACAGTGCCGGGTCCTCGCCGATGGCCGTCCGCACCGTGCCGATCACCTTGACGGGCCCACCGAGTCGGCGCGCGGCGAAGGCGATCGCATGGACGCTCGAGGTGTCCAACCACTGCGCATCGTCCAGCGCGACCAGGACCGGCGACCGTTCGGAAAGCCGCGTGACAACCGCGAGCAGAGCGGCCGCCACGGCACGCGGATCGGTACCGGCACCATCGTCGGGCGCGCGCAGCAGGACGCGATCGAGCGCGCGGCGTTGCGGAACCGGCAAGAAGTCGAGGGTGGCCGGTTCGATACCGCCGAGCAGATCTGCCAGCGCCGCATACGCGAGGGTCGACTCGGTGACCGCGGCGCGGGCGAACAACACCGTGAATCCCAGTTCGCGGGCCTGATCGACTGCCGATAACAGCACCGTCGTCTTGCCGATCCCGGCTTCGCCGTCCAACAGCAGCGCCGCAGGCTCCGCGCCCCCGAGAAAGCTACCGACGAACTCGGCCTCGGCCGAACGGCCCAACAGTTCAGACGGCATCAACTCGGCCTATCTGCCGCCATCCCGGCGGCAAACCCATCAATCGGTGTGACCACGTATTTCATCCATCACAGTAACGATTGATGCCGGGTTTCTGGCACAAATCAGCGGATGTGCTGTGAGGTCGCTACCGGGTAGCCCTGAATTGGCCCGGATCTCATCGGCGGTGCGCACAGATCGCGATCCCCCGCCAATCGCGATCTGTCCGCACGGTCGGCGCCGCTGATCCGACTCTCAGCGGCCACCAAGGAAACACTTTACATACCATTGGTCTTGAATTACGATTTCCGCAGCACCTGCACGTTCGTGGGTGCATCACGTCGCGAAAGGCCTCAGACGTGAGCACAGCGCATTTCTGGGAGCGCCGGCCGTGGTTACGGTCGAAGACTTTTCACGCGTAGTTTCTTCGATCTACGATTCCGCGGTCCAGCCAGAGCATTGGACCGCGACGATGGCCGAACTCCACACGATGTTCGAGGCGACCGGCGGCGCTGCCCTGGTGCTGGCCGATGGCGTGAGCCGGGCACCCCAGAGCGTCACCATCCCGGCCGATGCCCTGGCCGAGTACGCGGAGTACTACCGCCACATCGATTACCTCCTCGAAGCGGTCGAGAACGGGCCCGTCGGGCAGGTGCGCGGCAGCCAGGAACTCATCGCATTGCAACCGAACGCCGAGTTCCATATGGACTGGATGCGGCCGCACCGACTCGACGACGGCCTGTTCGTCCGGCTGACCGACGGGCCCGAGCCGGCCACCTGGCTGGTGGCCACCGAAAAGCGGTCCGAACCGTACGACACCGTCGAACGCGTCCGGCTGGCCGAGGCGCTCGTCCCGCACTTCCAGCGCGCACTACGCATCCAGCACGACCTCAGCGCGGCCACCCACCAGATCCGCAACATCTCGTCGGCGATGGACAACGTGACCCGCATCGGGATGGCCGTCGTGGACTGCGCGTTGTCGGTGCGATACCTGAACACCGCGGCGGAGAACATCGTCCGGCGCCACGACGGCTTGACCATCCGCGACGGCTCCTTCGAGTTCGCGCACCCGCCCGCCGACGCGGCGCTGCGCCACGGCATCAACGCCGCACTCGGACAGACCGGGTCGGTCGTTCGGGGTGGCACCTCCCTGTTGTGCCCGCGCCCATCGGGGCTGCGCCAGTACGTCATTCATGTGCTGCCGTTCCAGCACGTGACGGCTCCCCTCGCCGAGTCACGAGCTCTGGTGCTCATCCTCGATCCCGAGCAGCACCCGCAACCGGACACCGAGATGCTGCGCCGCCTGTATGGGCTGACGACGGCCGAAGCTGCGGTGGCCATCAGGCTGATACAAGGCGACGGCATCAAGCCCATCGCCGAGAGCATGTGTCTGTCCGCCGGCACCGTCAGAACCCACGTCCAACACATCTTCGACAAGACGGGCACCCACCGCCAGGCCGAACTCGTGCGCACCCTGCTCGCCATATCCCTGTAGTGCGCCAGCCAAATACGCCAATCGGCTGATGCACCGTCGGGGCCGATACCGGATCCTGTCCCCAAGGACAAGGAGGGCGCCATGTTCACCACCACCACCACCAGGCTGAACCCGTGAGCGCCGTGGTCGAACGCTGCGACGTCTGCATCGTCGGGGCCGGGATCGCCGGCCTGAATGCCCTCTTCACGACCGCCCAGTACCTCTCGCCGGGCCAACGGGTCATCCTGCTGGACCGGCGGCAACGAGTGGGCGGCATGTGGGTCGACACCTACGACTACGTGCGCCTGCATCAGCCGCACGGGTTCTTCACCGTCGGGAACATCGGTTGGACGCTGGGCGCCAAGCCGTCGCACCTGGCCACCAAACCCGAAGTGCTGGCACACTTCGACCACTGCCTCGACGTGTTGCGGCGCCGCCTCACCGTGGACGAATACTACGGCTGGACAATGCAATCCGACGTCGAAGCCGACGGCGTGGTCCGCATCCAGTGCGTGTCGGACGACGGGCGCAGCATGGTCGTCGAGGCCGGGCGGCTGATCAAGGCCAGCGCTTCCGATGTGGAACCCAACGACCCGCTACCCGTCTCCAGCACCAGCGTCCGTTCGGTATCGCCGAACTACTGCGACATGCGGGCCGGTGACATCGACGCGAGCGACGCTCCGGTGTGGGTGATCGGCAGCGGCAAGACCGCGATGGACACCGCGCTGGCCCTCATCACCCGCCATCCCGGGCGCGAAGTGAATCTGCTGGCGGGTTCGGGCACCTACTTCGCGCACCGCGACCGCCTGTTCCCCACCGGCGGCAAGCGGTGGTGGGGTGGGGTGACCTTCAACGCCTTTGTCGACGAAGTGACCCAACTGTTCGACGGCACCAACGAAGACGAGGTCGCACGCCGCTGGCGTGAACGGTGCGGAGTCTGGGTGACACCGCGTACCGGCAACTTCCTGCTCGGACTGCTGTCGACGACGGAGCGGGACGCCATCGCCGACGGCCTGCACGACATCGTGATGGACCATTTCGTCGATGCCGTCGACCGCGACGGGAAGACCGAGCTGCAGTTGCGCAGCGGCGCCGTCCGGGAGATCGAGCCGGACAGTTGGATCGTCAACTGCACCGGCTACTTGCTGAAGCGCTCACGGCCGTACGAGCCCTACACGTCGCCCAGCGGCCGGGTGCTGTCGTTGAATGCCCGCGCGGCAACCCTGCATCTGACGACGTACATGGGCTACTTCCTGCCGCACCTGATGTTCACCGACCAACTCACCGAGGTGCCGCTCTACGAGCTGGACATGATCGAATTGCGCCGCAAGTGCAACGCGGCGTTCCCTCACACGATCATGACGCTGGCCCTGCACAACCTCAGCCTCATGACAGATGTCCTGCCCACCAAGGTATTTCGTGACTGCGGCCTCGATATCGCGCGGTGGTACCCGGCGCCGCGCCAACTCATCGGAACGGCCCAGTTCCTGGCCACCCATCACCGTCGGCGTCCGCACTTGCAACGCACGCTGGACACTGTTGCGGAGCGCTTCGATGTCCACTGCGCTCCCCTGGGTCGACAGCAGCGCACGCCTACTCAGCCAGTGACAACTCCGGCGGCGGGACGCGCAGACCACGGGTGAGAACCAGGAGGTACACCACGCCGATCGACATCCAGATCACCCCGAGAGTCAGTGCGGCACTGCCGAGTTGGGTGAGCAGGTAGACGTCCACGAGGGCTCCGATCAACGGAATCGCCACGTACGTCAGCGGATTCAGCCGTTGTTCGTGGCGATGCCGGACGAAGTAGCCGATCACCGACACATTCACCAGAGTGAAGGCCGTGAAGGCGCCGAAGTTGATGAACGACGTCGACGTGGCGACGTTGAGGAACACCGCGCCGAGCCCGATCAGCCCGCACAGCACGATGTTGAAGACCGGCGTGAAGAACCGGGGTGACAGCTTGCCGAAGAATTGCTTGGGCAACACCGAGTCTCGGCCCATCGCGTACAGCAACCGGGACACGCTGGCCTGCGCCGCGAGGCCCGAGGTGAACTGACCGATGATCAGCCCGGTCACGAAGAACGCGGCGAACAGCGCCCCGCCGATGGTCCGGGCGGTGTCTGCGGCCAGCGAATCGGCGTTCGAGAAGGTGCTGCCGGGCTGCACCAGCGTCAGGATGTACGCGACCGCCACGAAGACCACCCCGCCGATGAGAGCGACGAGCATGATCGCGCGCGGGATGTTGCGCTGCGGATTCTTGGTGTCCTCCGTGAGTGTGCTGACGGCATCGAACCCGAGAAAGGAGTACGCCGCGATGGCCGCGCCGGCGGCGATCGCCGGGAAACCACCGGCACCGGTGAACGGGGTGCCGGACAGCAGCGCGCCACCGCCATGGTGGGACACCATGTGTGCCACGGCGAAACCGACGAACAGCGCGATGACGAGGAACTGCAAGGCCATCAGGACCAGGTTGGCCTTGTCCGCCACCTTGAGTCCGATGATGTTCAGCGCCGTCGTCACGACGATGAACGCCACGATCCACACCCACGCCGGCACCGACGGAAATTCACCGGTCAGGTACGCGGCGCCGATCAACCAGATGACCAGCGGCAGGAACAGGTAGTCGAGCAGGATCGTCCAGCCGACCAGGAACCCGAGCCTCGAATCCAGCGCCTTGCGGACGTAGGTGTACGACGAGCCAGCGACCGGATAGTGCACCGACATCTTCGCGTAGCTCGCGGCCGTGAACAGCATGGCCACGGTGGCCAGTAGATAGGAACCGGCGCTGGCTCCCGCCGACGCCTCGGCGATCACACCGAAGATGCCCAGGACGATGATCGGCGCCATGTATGCCAGGCCGAACAGCGTCACGCCACCCAAGCCGAGTGTGGCGTTGAGGTGGCCGGCCTCGCTGGGCTGCTGGGCGGTCTCGGTCATGAGTGTCCTTCGTGGTTGACGGTCTGCGGCTGCCACCGCTGGTGGACCAGCTGACCGCCGTAGGCGGGCAGATCGATCGGGTCGTCGTCGGCGTGCAACTGCTCCCACACCCGATTGACCCCGGCGGTGCCGTGGGTCCGCACCGCGGTCACCCGGTCGAGGTCGATCGCCAGGTGCGTGGTCTCCGGCTCGGCGTGGGCCACCTGAGCGAGCACCTCACCCTCCGGTCCGACGTAGATGCTCTGCCCTCGCCCGAGCGGTCCGGCGGCGTTGACGCTGAGGTAGTAGATCTGGTTCGTGATCGCATTGGCGCGGGCCAGGACGAGCTCCTGCTCGCGATCGTCGGACGTCGTCTTGACGATGTTGAACACAACCTCCGCACCCAGCCACGCGATCTGCCGGGTCGCCTCGGGGAACCAGCTGTCGTAGCAGATGTTGACGCCCATCCGGCCGACACCGGGCACGTCGAAGGCCGTGAAACCAGCTCCCGACGCCCACGGCTCGTGTGGGCGCCAGGGGAACACCTTGCGGTATGACGAGACCAAACGGCCGCCGGGATCGAAGACGACAGCGGTGTTGTACACGCGGCCATCCGCGCCGCGCTCGGCGAGAGAGCCGGGCACCAGCCAGATGCCGGCGTCCGCCGCCACGGCGCCGAGCGCCTGCGTGAGCGGTCCGGTGAGTGGCTCGGCGACAGCGTCGAAATAGGACCGGGGATCGTCAGCGCCGTCACTCGCCCCCAGCAGGTGAATCTCGGGGAACACCACCATCTGGGTGTCCGGGCGCTCGGCGAGGATTGCGGCGAGGTCAGCAGCCAGCTCGGCCACCGGATCGCCGCCCTGTAACGGACTGGCCTGGGCGAGGGCGACCCGCCATTGTCGACTCATCTCACCTCACTGCCGGCGGTCACGGCCTCAGTGTGCGCCAGGACACATCCGTGGCGCTCGGACAATCCGGGGATTTTCTGCGGGCCGTTTCGACATTCTGTACATACGTACGTCACTCAGTGCTGGTGCGCAGCGAAGAACCGCCAGATGGTGTCGGTGGCATTCAGCGCGGCCGACGGCGGCGGCAGGTCACCGAGTCGTTGCGCCAGCGGACTCGGAACACCGCCGGGCCACTGATGGCCGGCGCCGGCCACGCTGATCAGTTCGACAGTGCGACCGCCGGGGCAGTCGGCGGTCTGGGTCGTCACGGTTCCTGCGGTTGACGTCATCGGAGTCCCGCAGGCGTCGATGCTTCGCCACGTCGTGTTCACGGCGGGCACCGACGGTCCGTCGACATTGGGTGCACCAGTGAGCGTCTTGGCTTTTCCCGGCCCGCCGTCGAAGGGCACACGATCGTCGGCGGTGCCGTGGATCTGCAGCACTGATGTCGGCGCGGCGCGCGAACAGTCGGTGAGCAGCGTGCCTGCGACCGGAGCGATGGCGGCGAACAGGTCCGTCTGGCACCCGAGACGCAGCGCCATCATGGCGCCGTTGGACATGCCGGTGACGTAGATTCGGGCCGGGTCGATCTGAATCTGAGCTTCGATCGCCCCGACCATCGCGGTGACGAATCCGACGTCGTCGATATCGCGGTTCTTCGGTATCCCGCAACAGGTTCCGGCGTTCCAGGCGCGATCCAGGCCGTCGGGATAGGCGACCAGGAAGCGCCCGGCGTCAGCCTGGGCATCCCAGTTGTAGGCACGCTCAGCCTGCGCCCCGTCACCGTAGCCGCCGTGCAGCATGACGACCAACGGCGCCGGACCACCGAGCCCGTCGGGCCGGTACAGATGGAAGGTGCGCGCCATCCCGCCGGACTGCACCGACTGACTCGATTGGCCGACGGGGATGCCGTCCGCCGGCGCGCCCGCCGCCCGGTGCCCGCCGCAACCGGCGATCGCAGGCAGCGCGACGACGAACAGCGCGGCACACAGTGCCCGCAGCAGCGGACGGCTCATGCCTCCATAGTGCACGCCCTCACCGGCTGTCAGAATTGAGCGGTGAACCCATCGCCGGTCGAGCCCATCCGAGTCATCAAGGCGAAGGATCGCTGGCACTGGCGCAACGAATGGCTGGAATCGTGGCAGTCGTTTCCGGCGACCGGCAACTTCGACCTGGCGGCCAACGCCCACGGCCTGCTGATGATCAACAACGAGGACACCGTCACCCCCGGTGAAGGCTTCGACGCGCACGACCACCGCGACATGGAGATCATCACCTGGGTCCTGGAAGGTTCACTGGTGCACAAGGATTCGCTCGGCAACGAAAGCGTCATCTACCCGGGGCTGGCCCAGCGGATGAGTGCCGGCACGGGCCTGCGGCACTCGGAGCGCAACGGCGCCGGACGCCAGGATCGCCAGCCTTTGCGTGTCGTCCAGATGTGGATTCCGCCCGAAGAACTCGGCGGCGCGCCCAGCTACCAAGAAGCCGACATCTCCACCGAACTCGCCGGAAATACGTTGATTCCCATGGCATCCGGCATGCGCAAATACCGCGACACCGCCGCCATCACCTTCGGCAACAGTTATGCCACCCTGCACGTCGCGCGGTTGGACGCCGGTCGCGCGGTGCAGGTGCCGGACGCGCCGTACGGCCACGTGTTCGTCACTCGTGGTGCGGCCGACTTCGAAGGGTCCGGACCGCTGCGTACCGGTGATGCGGTGCGGCTCACCGCGAGTGGCGGACAACGGATCGCCGCGGCCGACGACGGCGCAGAATTGCTCATCTGGGAGATGCACACCATCGCCGTGAACGTGTAGCTAGCGCTCCACCCTGGCCAGCGCGACGGCGGCGGCGTTGGCCCCGCACATGCCGTGCCCGCCCGGGCCCGGCGGCGTGGCCGCCGAGCAGATGTACATGCCGGGTACCCCGATGGTGTACGGCGACAACGTGGTTCGCGGCCCGAAGGCCAGCTGCCGGAGGTCCTTGGCACCGGTGTTGATGTCGCCGCCGACGTAATTGGGGTTGTAGACCGACATCTCGGTGGTGGACCGCACGGCCTGCCCGACGATGCGGTCGCGAAAGCCGGGGGCGAAGCGCTCGATCTGCGTGATGATGGCCTCGGTGGCGTCACCGCTGTAGCCATTGGGCACGTGGGCATATGCGGACACGGGATTGACGGTGCCGACCGAACGACCTGGATCGGCCAGGTACTGCTGAAAAGCCAGCACGAAGGGGCGCTGCGGCATCCGGCCCGCGTGGATGTCCCGTTCGGTCGTGGCGATCTCGGCGAGGTCACCGCCCAGGTGGACGGTGCCGGCCTGGCGGGCCGCCTCGTTGATCCAGGGTACATTGCCCTCAACCGCGAAGTCCACTTTGAAAGCGCCTGGGCCGTAACGGAACCGGTCGAAGGCGCGACGGACCCGCGTGGGCAATCGGTCCCCGAGGATCTCGGCGATGGCGGACGGCGACAGGTCGAAGACGGTGATGTCGGCGGGCGGCAACTGGGCCGCAGCGGTGATCCGCACACCGGTCTCGATCTTGCCGCCCAGTTCGGTCAGCACCGCCTCGAGCGCGTTGGTGATCGCCTGCGATCCCCCGGCGGCCACCGGCCAGCCGTTGGCGTGTCCGGCGGTGATGATCCCCAGCCCGATCGCGGAGGTGAGCGGGTGGTGCAGCGGCTGAAAGGTATGTGCGGCAACGCCGCCGAAGAGCGCGCGGGCCTGCGGCGTCCGGAAGACCCGGGCCAGCACCGTCGCGGGCAGCACTGTCGGCGCTCCGAACCTGGCCAGCCCCAACGGATGCCGCGGCACCCGGAGCAGCGGTCCCATGATGTCCTCGGACAGGGTGTCGAACCGGCGCGACGGCCCGCCGAACAACAGCCGCCATCGTGATCCGTCGACCCCGAGGCCGGCGGCTGTCGTCTCGACCGAGCGGTACAGCGAACCGGCGGTGCCGTCGTCGAGCGGGTGGACGCAGTCGATCTCGGTCCACTTCCACTGCAGGCCATAGCGATCCAGGCCGAGGTCCTTGATGAACTTGGAACCGGCGGGCATCACGTGGATGGCGGCACAGTCGTCGAAGACCAGACCCGGCAGGACGTACTCGCTGGAGCGGATGCCGCCGCCGATCCGGTCGGTGGCCTCCAGAACGGTGACGTCGATTCCCTTGGCGGCCAAGGTGATGGCGGCGGCGAGCCCGTTGGGCCCGGCGCCGACCACAACCGCATCACTCACTGCAGGACTCCGGCCCGCTGCCAGGTGACGTTGAGCGGGATCGGCCCGTTGGGCAGCCACGGCTGCTCGTCGACCAGGTCTTTCACGTTCCAGGTGCCACGCTCGATGACGCCGAGGGCCGCATCGATCACTTTGTACTCCTGCGTCGTCTTGTGGATGGGCTGCGATTCGACCCAGGCGATGACGAATTCACCCGGCTCGAACTGTGCCTCGGACTGGATGGCCCGGATCAGGTCTTCATTGTGCAGGTGCCCGTCGCCGAAGTTGAAGCCGATGATGGTGTTGCAGGACATCTCACCTTCCCGGACGACGCGCGTGTCGATGTCGGGCAGGCACTTCAGCAGCACCGAGTACAAGCCACGACCCTGGCTGTGCATGGCCCGCCACGCCGTCACCTGCTGCGTGAACACCTCGGCGGTGAGGGGGTCCCACCCGAAGGCGACGTACTGGTCGGCCGAGTTGGGCGACGACCGGGTGACGCGGTTCAGCTTCTGCTCGGCACCGGGCGTGAAGGTCCACACCGCCGAGGCCCAGTTGCCGGCGTACTGGCGCATGGCCGGCAGGAACGACACCAGGTCGGGGCGCAGGTTGCCGAGGATCGGGAAGAACGACAGCGCCGCGGCCAGCACGAGGGCCAGCCAGCCCGGGTTCATGTCCCACACCGCGTAGCCGTCCCCGTTCGGGAAGCCCAGGAACAGGAAGATGGTGGCGTAGGCGAACAGCACGTTCCATTCCACCGGCACCGCCAGCGGGAACGTCGAGATGATGAACAGGTGGAAGCTGACCATGATGGCAGCCGCGGCGATCGACAGCCAGGGCCACGGCGAGAACAGAAGTGCCAGCGGCGCAGCGATTTCGACGATGCTGCCCGGGCCGTGCGCCATGAAGGTCGCCAGGTGCGACGGCCGCAGGTCCTCCGGGAAGTTGCGGTAATGGGCCCGCTTGAGCCACTTGAACGGAATCGCGGGGCTGTTGCTCACCATCGGCGGGATGACATTGGTGAAGTGCAGACCGAACTTCGAGACGCCGGCCCAGAACCACACCGTGCCGATCAGCAGCTTGCCGGCGATGATCATGTTGACGAACGGCAAGGTCGCGAAAAAGATCAGTGCGGGCAGGTACTGCTCACCGCGGCCGGCCAGGAAGATGGTCTTGTCCCGCAGGCCGATCAGCACGAACAGGATGATCGGCGCGACGAACAGCGCCGGGTTGACCAGGCCGGAGGTGTTGTCCGGCAATGCTTTCGACAGCGATTCGCTGGGCACGCCGGGCAGCACCATGGCGACGACCACGGTGGCCATCAACGCCAGGTACACGATGATGTCGAACCAGGTGCGCCGGTCGCCGTTCGTGAACGGCACCGCCTTCCACGGCCGCAGCCGAATGGTGTTGAGCTTGGCCCAGAATCGGAATCCACCTGTCATCGGCTTCGTCTTGCCGGCCAGCGGCCCCCAGGAGCCCGCGAATCCGATGAGCTCCAAAAGGACGGTCCACAGGATCACCTTCTGGTACACGATCGGCTGGTTCCACCATTCCGAGACGTGCCAGAACGGCGGCAGGTGCGACGTCCAGGTCGCAATCGCGACGCCACCCAGGGCGTAGAAGAACGTGAGTTTGAGGATGTACAGCACGTGGATCATGCGTGGTGCGCCGTATCCGTCGTCCACCCATTTCAGGCACATGATCCGGAGCCGCTCCTGCAGTGGCATGCGGAGAAACTCTTCCAGGTCGACCTTCGGCAGGGTCGGTTTGATGAATCCCATGATGTGAGCTCCTTTGCTGGTATCAGGCTAGATTCGGGGTTCGGTGGTGGTGAGGGTTTTGCGCAGGGACGGCTTGTCGATCTTTCCGACGGGGTTCTTGGGCAGCGTCTCGAGCACGGTGATATCTACGGGCAGTTTGTATTTGGAGAGCGACGCCTGCAGGTGCGCGGCGATGTTCTCGACGTCGAGTTCGGCGCCAGGGTGCGCCGAGACGAACAGGACCGGCTCTTCGCCGTAGAGTCCGCTGACCCGTCCGACCACGGCGGCTTCGGCGACCCCGGCCACCTGGTGCACGACGGTCTCGATCTCCTTGGGGTAGATGTTCTCGCCACCGCGGATGATCATGTCCTTGGCACGGTCGACCAGAACCAGGTAGCCGTCCTCGTCGAACCGGCCGACGTCGCCGGTGTGCAGCCAGCCGTCCCTCAAGGTCTTCTCGGTCTCCTCGGGGCGGTTCAGGTAGCCGCGCATCACGTTGGGCCCCTTGATCACCACCTCGCCGAGCTCGCCCCGCGGCACTTCGGCGCCGGCGAGGTCGACGATGCGAATCTCCTGACCCGGCAACGGGATTCCGACGGTGCCGACCTTGCGCGGCCCGTTCAGCGGGTTGCCGGTGCTGGCACACGATCCCTCGGACAGTCCGTAACCCTCGACCAGGCCGATGCCGTAACGCTTCTCGAATCCCTCCAGCAGTTCGATGCTGGCCGGCGCGGCGCCGCAGACGGCGAACCGCACCGCGGAGGTGTCGGGCCGCACCTCCGGCGGCAGGCCCAGCAGCATGGTGTAAATGGTTGGCACCGCGGAGAAATAGGTGGCGCGACTGGATTCCAGGCGGGCGAAGAAGGTCGCCGGGTTGAACCGGCCGGCAATGGTGGTCCGGCCGCCGGCGAGCAGCGGCGACAGCACACTGACCACGATGCCGTTCACGTGGAACAGCGGCAGGATCAGCAGGCTGTGGTCGGTCTCGGTCAACTCGAAGCCTTCGATCACCATGGCGCACATGGCGTTCAGGTTCGCGTTGTCGAGCATGACGCCCTTGGGCCGGCCGGTCGTGCCGCTGGTGTAGATCAGCAGGGCCAGGTCGTCGTCGTTGCCGACCACGGGGTCTGCCGTGCGCGGCTCGCCCGCCATGTCGTCGACGTGCAGAACGGAGACGGCGGTTTCTACGTCCCGGTCGACGACGAGGACGACGGCGCCGGCATCAGCTACCTGGTAGGCGACTTCCGCGGCGACGAGAGTCGGGCTGATGGGCGTCGCCACCGCGCCGAGCCGCCAGGTGGCGAACAGCGCGGTGACGAATGCCGCGCGGTTCGGGAGCATGATGCCGACGACGTCGCCGGCGCGGACACCGCGCTCGTGCAGCGCTCCGGCGGCGCGCTGGACGGCGTCGAGGAATGCGGCGTTGTCGAGGTCGGTGTGGTCGTCGGCGACGGCCGGCGCGTGAGGCGCCGCGGCAGCGCGGCGGTCGGGCAGTGCGGCGAGGTTCATGTCATAAAGCTAGAAGTTTGTGGCCTGCACCACTCCGTCGTCCGCCGATCAACTTTGTCGGTCGACTTGTACGCTCAGCACAAAGCCGGGCTCTACAGTCGGCACATGGATCCGGCGATCAGCGAGGCCAACACCACGATCATGACGCGCCTCATCGCGCGTCAAGCGGAGGTGGCCCGCTCCGTCGGACACCGTCTGGCCAGCGATATCACGGAGCTCCGCGGTGATCCCGAGATCATCGAGCTGCTCCGGGCGAGTGTCGGCGGGAACGTCGACACCATCTTCCATGCCCTGCGCTACGACATATCTCTGGACAACATCGAAGCGCCGACCGCCGCCCTCGAGTACGCCCGCCGGCTCGCGCAGCGCGGAGTGCCGATGAACGCCCTCACACGCGCTTACCGCATCGGCCACGCGCTGGTGCTCGACGTCGCGAGCGAAGAGATCAACCGCGCCGGCTTCCCGGCGGCGACCAACCTGGCGCTCTTCGAACGGCTGACGTCGGTGACGTTCCGCTATATCGACTGGATCTCGCAGCAGGTCGTGACGGTCTACGAGGACGAACGCGATCGCTGGCTGACCAACCGCAACAGCACACAGGCCCTCCGAGTGCGAGAAGTGCTGTCGGGCAACGACTCCGACCCCGAGGCCGTGACAGCCGCCATCCGGTACCCGATGCGCCGTCAGCATCTGGCCGTAGTCCTGTGGTGGCCCAGCGAAGACCGGCAGTCGGTGGGACGTGCCATCCCACAGGACGATGCGCTGGCCAAGCTCGAGCAGTTCCTGCGCGCAGTCGCCGATCATGTTGGCACACAAGGCAGTCCACTGTTCCTCGCCGCCGACCAGCGGACCGGCTGGGGCTGGCTGCCCTTGTCCGGTGCCGCCGCACCCGGTGCGTCCGAACAGCTGCGGTTGTTCGCGGACTCTCATCCCGGCGCCCCCGCCGTCGCTGTGGGGACACCGCTACCGAGCGTCGACGGCTTCCGTCAGTCACACCGGCAGGCGCTTCGCGCACACAGCGTCGCCGTGACCGCCAACCTGAACGGCGTCACCGCGGCCGACGCCCCCGGCTTCGCCGCTGCCGCGCTGATGGGCGAGAACCAGGACAACGCCCGGGAGTTCGTCCACACGGTTCTCGGGCCACTGGCCGGGGCCGGCGCCAGTGACGCCCGCCTGCGGGAGACCTTGCGGGTCTTCCTGCGACACGGTGGTAGCTACACCGCCGCCGCCGACGAGTTGGTGGTGCATTTCAACACCGTCAAGTACCGCGTCGGGCGGGCGCTGGAGCGCCGCGGCCGGCCCCTAGGCGACGACCGCATGGACGTCGAGATGGCCCTGCTGCTGTGCCATTGGTACGAAGCCGCGGTCCTGATCGACGAATAGCGGGACGGTTGACAGCGAATGCCGAATCCGCGATATGTCCAGCATATTCACAGCTGACGTGGCCGAATCGAGACGGTTAGCAAATGCTGACGTGTTAACCAGCTGGTTCACTGCTGTAACGGATGCGCCGCGGCCGGCGATATCAGGCTAGTTGGTCGGTTGAACCGAATGCGACCTAGTAGCGTCCACCGGCCACACGCAAGAGAACACGATTGGAGTTTCACTAATGCGCAACTCAGGACGTTTCGTCGGATACGTAGCGGCTTCGGCCTTCGCACTCATGCCGCTCGCCGTCGCCGCCCCGGCGTGGGCCGACGACGAGGTTTCCGGTGAGACCGGCGCCGCAGTCGCTACCCCGGTCGGCAATGGCAACGCCGCTGGCGGCGCCGACTTCGGCGTGGAGAACCCTTTCTGGCACCCCTTCGACGCTTCCAGTAACGCAGGCGGCGGCGCGGGCGTGAACACCCCGGTCGGCGGCGGCGAGTTCAACACCGCCACTGGCACCGACGCCGGCTTCGGTGGCGCGGGCTTCGACACCAACACCGGCGCGGCGATCAACACCCCGATCGGCGGCAGCAGCTTCAACACCGGCGCGGCCACCGACTTCAACGTGCCCAACCCCGCTGATTTCATGCCGAACTTCGGCGGCGGCGCCAACGTCGGCGGCGGCGCGGACGTGAACACCCCGTTCGGTGGCAGCGGCTTCAACGCCGGCGCCGCCAACGAATTCGCGATGCCCACCCCGGCCGACTTCATCCCCACCGTCGGCGGCGGCGCGAGCGGCGGCGCGGCCGTCAACACCCCGGTCGGCGGCAGCGGCTTCAACACCGGTGGCTCGAGCGAGATCGGCCCCGACGGCGCCAGCACCAGCACCAACTCCGGTGCCGGCGTTGCGACCCCGGTCGGCGGCTCCAACTTCAACAGCGGAACGGCCTTCAACTTCGGCCGCTAGTCCGTGATCACCAAGGCCAGGCACCCGATGGGTGCCTGGCCTTTGTGTATCAGCGGGCGGGCTCCTGCTGGGTGGTGCAGTGGATGCCGCCCCCGCCGGCGGCGATGGCGTCGATGTTGATCTGCACAACCTTGCGGCCGGCGAAGATCCGCTCGAGGGTGGCCTTGGCCGCGGAGTCGGCGCCGGGATCTCCGAATTCTGGTCCGATCACCGCTCCGTTGCACACGTAGAAGTTGATGTAGCCCGCCGCGAAGTCGTCGTTCTCGAACTTCTCTCGCAGCGTCGACGGCCCCTCGATCACCTCGACTTGTAGCGGTCGATCGTGGGCGTCGGTCGAGGCATGCAGGACGTCCAGGTGACGCCGGGTGACGTCGTAATCGAACGACTTCGGGTCGGTGTCGAGGCCGGCGACGACGACGCCGGGGCCGGCGAAACGGGCATAGAAATCGGTGTGTCCGTCAGTGATGTCATGACCCGCGATGCCGGGCAGCCAGAGCACCTTCCGCACCCCGAGCAGGCGGCCCAATTCGGTTTCGACATCCGCCTTGCTCTTACCGCGGTTGCGGTTGTCGTTGAGCACGCAGCTTTCGGTGATGATGGCCGTGCCCTGGCCGTCGACCTCGATTCCACCGCCCTCGAGAACCAGCTCGGTGTGTACGACGTCCACTCCGGCGCGGGCGGCCACGAACTCCGCGACCTTGCCGTCACGACGGTGTTCCTGTTTGCTACCCCAGCCGTTGAAGTTGAAGTCCACCCCGCCCCAGCCACCGGCATTCTTGACGAACACCGGCCCGGTGTCGCGGATCCACAGATCGTCGATCGGCGCTTCGACCAGTTCGACGTTTGCCGTCCCGATGAGACCGCGCGCCTGGTCCATCTCTTCTGCGCGCACCAACATCGACACCGGCTCGTACTGCGCGATCGTCGTGGCGATGGTCGCCAGATCGCGGCGTACCTGCGGCAACAGCCGTCGCCCCCAGATCCGTTCGCTGGCACCGAACGCCATCCACGTCCGCTTGTGCGGGTCGCCTTCGTCGGGCATGACCCATGGGCCTGTCGCGTCTTTGGTCCGCGAGGAATCCGACGCCGGCTCGCCCTCCTCGCAGCCCGCGAGCACCGCAGCGCCCACCATCGCCATCCCCGCCTGCAGAAGTCGCCGCCGCATCATGGGCTCAACGCTATCGCGAAAATCGAAAAAAGCCCCTCACCTGCGATGACAGGTGAGGGGCTCCATGGCGGTGGCGGAGGGATTTGAACCCTCGGTGGGGGGTTACCCCACACACGCTTTCGAGGCGTGCTCCTTAGGCCGCTCGGACACGCCACCGTGTGGCAGCTTACCGAACCCAGGCCCTAGTCCCTAATCGCTGGTCGCGCGACGCCGAAACCACGACGGGCCCAACCCAGGAAGTCCACAGCTTCACGCAATGGACGCTCGAAGCCGCTTTGCCTGAAGCCAGGTACCTTCTCCTGCCGCCACGCGTCCCTCGGCTCAGTCACAACAGGTTGACGCCACTTTGACTGAGCTCACGTACTTTTCGGCCGCAGCTCTGCCGGTGCGACAGCGAGGAGTCCTGGAAATCAGCGCTGGCGGGCGAAGAACTCCTCCATCAACGCCGCACACTCGGCTTCGAGCACCCCGCCGCGGACCTCGGGCCGGTGGGTCAGACGCCGGTCCCGGACGACGTCCCACAGCGAGCCCACGGCACCCGTCTTGGGTTCCCAGGCCCCGAACACCACGCGCGCCACCCGGGACATCACGAGCGCGCCGGCGCACATGGTGCACGGCTCGACCGTCACGGCCAGCGTCGCGCCTTCCAGCCGCCAGCCGTCGCCATGCACGGCCGCGGCGGCGCGCAGCGCCAGGATTTCCGCGTGTGCGGTCGGATCACCCATGGATTCGCGGGCGTTGGCGGCCCGGGCCAGTTCGACCCCGTCAGCCGAGAAGACGACCGCGCCGATCGGCACGTCGTCGGCCCCTGCGAGTTCAGCGGCCTCCAGCGCCAGCCGGATCAGCCGTTCGTCGGCGGAGCCGACAATCGGGCCATCGTCGGCTGCGCTCACCGCCCCAGCTTGTCCAATACCGCCACGAGTTCGTCGTTGAAGCCCATCTCCTGGGCGATGCGGCTGAGTTGTTCGTCGGCGTACTCGTCGTCGGCGAGGATCACGCCGAGCACCGCCTCGGGCAGCCCCAGGTCGGCCAGCAGTCCGAGGTCGCCCTCCTCGAATGGGTCGTCCTCTTCGAGCTCTTCCAGGCTCAGGTCGGCGTCGAGCTTCTCCAGCACGTCGGCCGCGATGTCATAGTCCAGCGCCGCGGTCGCGTCCGACAGCAGCAGCCGGGCGCCCGACGGGGCCGGGCGCACAATCACGAAGAACTCGTCGTCGACATTCAGGAGTCCGAAAACCGCGCCGGCAGAACGGAGTTCACGAAGTTCGGTCTCGGCAGCGGTCAGGTCCACCAGCGCCGCCCGCTTCAGCGGGACGAGGCGCCATGCGCCGTCCTCCCGGACGACCGCGACCCCGAAACCGTCGGGGAGATCGGCAACCTGCTGTTGTGCCTGTGCGCGCTGTACTCCCATGCGGACAACGCTAGTCCGCACTCTGCCACTTGACCAGCGGTCCCATATGTACCCGGCCCCGGCTGTATGCAAACCTTGGAGCGTGACAACTCCGGTGTGTGTGCTCGGTATGGGACTCATCGGCGGTTCGGTGATGCGGGCCGGGCAGGCCGCGGGCCGGGAGGTCTTCGGCTACAACCGCTCGATCGAGGCGGTCCGGTCTGCGACGGCCGACGGCTTCGACGTGGCCGAAGACATCAACGCCACGCTGAAGCGCGCCGCGTCGAGTGAGGCGCTCATCGTCCTGGCCGTGCCGGTTCCCGCACTGCCGATCATGCTCGAGCACATCCGCGACACCGCCCCGGATTGCCCATTGACCGATGTGGTGAGCGTCAAAGGCAATGTGCTGCAACAAGTTCAGGAGTACGGGCTGCTCGACCGATTTGTCGGCGGACATCCCATGGCCGGCACCGCGCATTCCGGCTGGGCGGCCGGCACTCCCGATCTGTTCGTCGGTGCTCCGTGGGTGGTGAGCGTGGATGACCACGTCGACCCGCAGGTGTGGGCCCAGGTGATGCACCTGGCGCTGGACTGCCGCGCGGTGATCGTGCCGGCCCGCTCCGATGAACACGACGCGGCGGCTGCCGCGATCTCGCATCTGCCGCATCTGCTGGCCGAGGCGCTGGCCGCGACGGCAGGCGAGGTTCCGCTGGCATTCGCCCTGGCCGCAGGCTCGTTCCGGGATGGCACGCGGGTGGCTGCGACCGCGCCCGACCTCGTCCGGGCCATGTGTGAGGCCAACGCCGCCGAGCTGACGGTCATGCTGGACCGGGCCATGGAGCTGCTGAGCCAGGCTCGTTCGTCGCTGGTCGAGGCGCAATCGGTGGCCGAGCTGGTGGAAACCGGCCATGCCGCCCGGGTCCGCTACGCCAACTTCCGCAGGCCGCAGATCATCACGACGACCATCGGGGCCGAGGGCTGGCGCGCGGAACTGGCCGCGCAGGGCCGGGCCGGTGGCGTGATCAGATCCGCTCTGCCAGTCCGGGGTAGTCGAGGATGAAGCCGTCGTCGTCGACGGTGATCGACGTGTCGGCCACCGGCGATTCCAGCTTGATCGGCTGGCCCGGTCCGGCGCTCGCGTAGCTGATCGTCACCGGCTCGACCGTCAGGTCCGGAACCCGGACGTAGACGACGGGCAGCGACACCGACGCCGCGCGGTTGTGTAGCCCGGTACGCCGGATGGGCAGCGCGTTGAAGAACGGGCTGAAGACGACGTCGACGTCCAGGGCACCGTTGTAGGCGGCCCGGCGGGCCTGGTTCTGGTGGTCCTGCACCAGCCACATGTTCTCTTCGTCGCGGGCGATGGACAGCTGCCGCTCGCGCTGCGCCAGGGTGACGGTCAGCGACAGTCGTTTGGTCGCGCCGCTTTCGTCGGTGACCAGGTCGTAGGACGCGCTGAACGCCGGATGGATGTCGGTGGCCGCGGCCACGATCCGGCCGTAGGCCTTGATTCGGTTGCCGGACAACTGGACCCGAACCGACTCCATGCGCGACACGTCCTGCGCGCGCCAGGTCAGAATCGCCGGCCAGGTGGGTTCGGCAGCGTTGGGGCTGGCATCGGACTGGGCTGCGCTCACCCGTCTACCGTAGGCGACGGAGGCCCGCCTTCGCAGTCACGACGGCAACTCCGGACGGACCGGGCCGCGATGCCCGCACCGCCAGCGCGAGGGCAGCGTCCAGAGCCAGCGCAAGGACGGCAACCAACAAGGCGCCGACCAGCGCCAGGTAGAACTGGCGCACCTTGATGCCGTCGATCAGGAACCGGCCCAGCCCGCCCAGGCTGGCGTACGCGGCGACGGTCGCGGTGGCCACCACCTGAAGCGTCGCGGTCCGCAGCCCGCCGATGATCAGGGGCATGGCGTTGGGCACCTCGGTGCGCAGCAGCACCTGGCGCTCGGTCATGCCCATGGCGCGCGCGGCGTCGACCACCACCGGATCGACGTTGGCGATCCCGGCGTACGTCCCGGCCAGGAGCGGCGGAATGCCCAACAGCATCAGGGCGACGGTCGGTGGCAGCAGGCCGAGGCCCCACAGCAGCACGCCGAGTAGCAGGACACCGAGGGTGGGCAGTGCGCGCAGGGCGTTGACGCCGCCGACCACCAGGGCCGTGCCCCGACCGGT
This sequence comes from Mycobacterium sp. HM-7, assembly GCF_053852335.1. Taxonomy (NCBI): domain Bacteria; kingdom Bacillati; phylum Actinomycetota; class Actinomycetes; order Mycobacteriales; family Mycobacteriaceae; genus Mycobacterium; species Mycobacterium sp. HM-7. The sequence continues at coordinate 5,686,384 of NZ_CM132657.1, forward strand.
GTGGCCGACGTACATGCCCACGGGAATGGCGACGAGCGCACTGCACAACACCGCGATGCCGGTGTACTCCAGGTGTTCCAGCATCCGTATGCCGAGGCCGGCCGGGCCGGTCCAGTGGGCCGCGGTGAAGATGTAGGCGAGAGCCTGATGCAGGAAGTTCATGCCGGCGCCTTTGCCCGGGTCCACGGGGTGGCCAGGCGGCCGGCGGTGAGGATGACCAGGTCGACGACCACCGCCAGCACGAAGATGGCGATGATGCCGGCGATGATCTGGTCGCTCTTGTCGGACTGATAGCCCTCGGTGAACCAGGTGCCCAGCCCGCCGATGCCGATCACCGAGCCCACCGACACCATCGAGATGTTGGTGACGGCGACCACGCGCATCCCGGCCGTGAGGACCGGAATCGACAGTGGTAGTTCGACTTTCAGAAAGCGTGTGCGTGGCCGATAACCCATGGCGGTTGCCGCCTCGCGGGTGTCCGCAGGGACGGCGTCCAGCGCCTCCGGCACCGTTCGCATCAGCAGTGCCACGGTGTACATCGTCAGGGCGACCAGGACGTTGGCCTCATCGAGGATTCGCGTCGGGATGATCAGGGGCAGCACCACGAACAGTGCCAGGGACGGGATCGTGAAGATGATGCTGGCGGTGATGGTGCTGACCCGGCGCAGCCGCGGCCGCTGCCGGACGTAGGCCCCCAGTGGCACGGCGATCAGCACCCCGATCAGCAACGGCAGCAGGGCCAGCCGCAGGTGAATCTGCGTGAGCACCCAGGCGGTCTCGAGGTGGGTCAGTAGGTATCGCATTGGTTGCCCTTGCGGCTCTTGATGATCGCCAGCACATCGTCGAGACCCACACCACCGATGACACGCCCCTGCTCGTCGACCGCCACGCCAAGACCAGACGGGGATGACAGCGCCGAATCCAGCGCCAGCCGCAGGGTCCCGTCCGGCCGGAACAGCGACCCGCCCGCGATAGTGCTGTCGTACAAAGACTTTCCGGCGCGGTGCAGGCCCACCCCGTGGGCGTTGATCCAGGCGTAGGGCGTGCCGTTGGCGTTGACCACCAGCGCCCATTGGCCGTCGCCGAGGTCGAGTGCGTCGACCGCCGGTTCTGCGACGGTGCGGATGTCGCGGAGTTGAAGTCCGCTGGCGTCACGGAATTGCAGGCCGCGGTAGCCGCGGTCGGCACCGACGAAGCCCGCGACGAATTCGTTGGCCGGGTTGGACAGCAGGCGCTGCGGCGGGTCGTACTGCTGCAGGGTGCCGCCGCGTCCGAACACCGCAACCCGGTCCCCCAGTTTGACGGCCTCATCGATGTCGTGTGTGACGAACACGATGGTCTTGCGTAGATCGCTTTGCAGCCGCAGGATTTCGGCCTGCAGGTCTTCGCGGACGACCGGATCCACCGCGCTGAACGGTTCGTCCATCAGCAGGATGGGTGGATCGGCGGCCAGCGCCCGGGCCACGCCGACCCGCTGCTGCTGTCCGCCCGACAGCTGGGCCGGATAGCGGTCGGCAAGCTTGACGTCGAGCCCGACGCGCTCCAACACACCCAGCGCCTTTTTCCTGGCGCTGCGGCGTGATTCGCCTTTCAGCACCGGCACGGTGGCGACGTTGTCCACCACTTTCAGGTGTGGCATGAGCCCGGCGCTCTGCAGGACGTACCCGATACCGAGGCGCAGCCGCACTGGGTCGACGGTGGCGACGTTGGCACCGTCGACGGTCAATGTGCCCGAGGTCGGGTCGATCATCCGGTTGATCATCCGCATGGAGGTGGTCTTGCCGCACCCGGACGGTCCAACGAACACCGACAGTGTCCCCTCGGCGATCTCGAGGCTCAGTTCATCGACAGCGACCGTGCTGCCGTAGCTCTTGGTGACCTTGTCGAACTTGATCATCGGCTCACCGGCTTGTCGAATCCGTTGTCCTGCACCCATTTTTTCGCGGCCTGGTCGGCGTCGATGCCACCGTTGCCGGACACCGCCGTGTTCATGTCGATCAGCGCCTTCGTGGTGAGTTTCGCGCTGACGGAGTCGAGCACCGTCTTGAGCAGATCGGACTTCTTCTGCGATGCGACGAGCGGCACCACGTTGGCGGCCAGGAAGTTGTGTTTCGGGTCGTCGAGCACCACCAGGTTGTTCTGGACGATGGCCGGTGAAGTGCTGAAAATATCTGCCGCGGTGACGGTTCCGTCGACGAGAGCCCGGACGGTGGCCGGTCCCCCGCCGTCGCTGATGGCGATGAAGTTGGCCGGCGCGATGTCGAGGCCGTACTTGGCTTTCAGCCCCGGCAGCCCCTCGGTCCGCTGCAGAAACTCCGACGGCGCACCGAATTTCACCTGGGCCGAATGCTGGGCCAGATCACCGATGGTCTTCAGATTCCACTTCTTGGCGGTCTCCGCCGAGACCGCCACGGTGTCGGTGTCGGCGGCCGGTGAGGGGGTCAGGATCGACAGATCGCCGGGAAGCACTCGAGCGAGTGCCAATTCGACGTCGTCGGCGGCCGCGGCGGTGGTCTTCGGGTCGAAGTACTGCAGCAGATTGCCGGTGTATTCCGGGATCAGGTCGATCGAATGATCCTTCACGGCAGGGACGTAGGTCTCGCGACTACCGATGCCGAACTGCTTGGCCACGGTAAAGCCGTTGGCCGACAACGCCTGCGCATAGATCTCGGCGATGATCTTCGACTCGGGGAAATCGGCGGATCCCACCACGATCGACTTGAGATCACCCGAGATGCCGCCCCCGCCGAGGGGATTGGCGCTGCCGCAGCCGGTCAGCAGGGCAGCGAGCAGCAGGGCCAGAGCGGTGAGAATTCGGCGGGGTGCGGCAGCGCGCCCCCCGGCTCCCCGAAAGTCCATCCGAACGTCCTTTCGGCGTCGTGCACTCAGCCCGACCCTAGCGTCATTCGAAAATTGGTGTCGTAGTTCCCGGCATCCGGCGCCCAGAACCGTCAAGATGGTGCGTATGAGTAGCGATCACGCGACTTCCCCAGACCCGTCGGGGTCAGCGCCCAAGCCGGCAGCTGTGCCCGCCGAACCTCCGGCGCCCAAGTCGCCGAAGCCGACGTCCAAGAAGCCCGAAACAGAGGCGCCCCCAGCCGGAACGCCAAAGTCTGCGGTGAAGTTCACACGTACCGCAGCGCTGTGGTCGGCGCTGATCCTCGGCTTCCTCATCCTCATCCTGCTGCTGGTGTTCATCCTGCAGAACGGCGACGACGTCACGCTGCGGCTGTTCAGCTGGCAGCTGACCATCCAGAAGGGTGTGGCGATCCTGCTCTCGGCTGTCGCAGGCGGTCTGCTGACTTTCGCGGTGGCAAGCATCCGGATTCTGCAGCTCCGCCTCGCCGCGCGAAAGAACCTCAAAGCCGGCCTCTAGTCTTCAACCTCCCGCGAGCCGGCCTGGGGGTACCTCCCGCGAGCGGCCGTGTTTGTACGCCGACACGCCGTGGCAGTCGTGCATTTCGCGCACGCTCGTCGCTGCCGAGCGGCCGTGTTTGTACGCCAACACGCCGGTTCAGCCGTGCAATCAGCGCACACTCGTCGCTGCCGAGCGGCCCCAAACTGCACGCGAATTGCCGTGTGTCGCCGTACAAACACGGCCGCTCGCGCTAATTGAGGGCGGCGAGGCCGGCGGCGATGAGCGGCGCGACGGCTTCACCGACGGGGTCGTCGTGGCCGGCTTGGCCGGCTTGGCCGGCGGCCATGCGGGCGCGGAAGTCGATGCCGGCCGCGATGATGGCCAGCTTGAAGTACGCCAGCGCCAGGTAAAACTCCCAATGATCCAAAGGTTGTCCCGCGGCCACGGCGTACTTCTGGGCCAGGGCATCCATCGAGGGAATCTTGTCGGACGACCAGGCCGCGTCGGAATGCACCATGGAGAACATCGGGTGCCGGTAGACGCACATCAGCGCGGCGTCGGACAGCGGGTCACCGAGGGTCGACATCTCCCAGTCCAGCACCGCGCGAACCTTGGTGGCGTCGACGGCGTCGAGCATCGTGTTGTCGATGCGGTAGTCGCCGTGCACGATGGCGCTGCGGCTCTGCGGCGGGAGCTTTTCCGACAGCAGGCCGTGCAGCCGGCGCACGTCGGTGTCGCGCGGATCGTCGTTCAGCCGCACCAGATCCCACTGCGAACCCCAGCGCCGCACCTGCCGTTCGAGGTACCCGTTGGCTTTGCCGAAATCGCCGAGGCCGACGGCTTCCGGGTCCAGGGCATGCAGGTCGGCCAGCACCTTGATGAGCGAGTCGACACAGGCGTCGATGGTCTGCTGGTCTCCCAACGCATCGAGTTCTGCCGAATACCGCACCACGCGGCCGGGTACGAAATCGACCATCTGGAACGGCGCGCCCAGCACTGAATCATCGTTGCTCATCGTCACCGCGTGAGCGACCGGCACCGACGTACCTTCAAGCGCCGCAACAACTTTGTACTCGCGAGCCATGTCGTGCGCCGACGGCGTCAGGCCGTGCAGCGGTGGCCGGCGCAGCACCCACTTGGCGACGTCGTCGAATACCAAGAACGTCAGATTCGACCGGCCACCGGCGATCAGTTCGGCGCGCAGCTCACCGGTGCGGGCCACCCCGATCCCACGGAGGTGGGCGTCAAGGGCGGTGAGGTCAAGGCCTTCGAGACTGGTCACCCAGACTGTCTACCACCGCTGGTTTCGCGGCAGCAGATCCCATACGTGTTCGATGCTGTTGACGCCGGCGACCGCCAGTCGACCGCTGCGTGAGGCCAGCAGGCGGGTGATGCCGGTGTAGTCGACCTGGAAGGACAGGATGCGCTCGGTCGGCACGATGTCGTGCAACAGGCCGTTGATGACGCCGCCGTGGCTGAAGATCACGACGGTGTCGTCGGCTTCGGCTTCGCTCGCGATGTCCATGGCGGCCTCGGTGATGCGGGCCAGGAACGCCTCTTCGTCGACGCTGCTCGGCAGGTGGCCGGTCATGAGCCGGGCCATCTCCTCGGGATGCTCGGCCGCGATCTGCTCGATCGGGATGTACTGCTCCATGTCACGGTCGTACTCGGCGAGCCGGTCGTCGATCTCGATCGGCAGCCCGAGCGCGTCCGCCACCGGCTGGCCGGTCTGGATGGCGCGCTTCTGCGGGCTGCTGAGCAGCCGGGTGATCGGGAACCGCTTGAGCGCGTCCGGCAGGCGCATGGCCTGCGCGATGCCTTCCTCGGACAGGTCGGGGTCGGCGCCCTCGCCGGGCTCGTTGCGCAGCGGCAGGGCATGACGGATCAGAAGCAGTTGCATGTGCGGTTCCTCCACAGCGGTTGTGCGCTGACGGGCCATACTATGCAGCTAAGTTGTCAAGACAAGACACCGAGAGGCGGTAGCGGAATGCCCAGCGCCCGATCGCGCCACGAGCACGTCGCCGCGGTTCTCCGCCAACGGATCACCCGGCAGGAGTATCAGATCGGTGATTCGCTGCCCGCGGAGAGCGTGCTGTGCGCAGAGTTCGACGTATCCCGGGGCCCGGTCCGCCAGGCCCTGGCGACGCTGAAGAACGAAGGGCTGATCCGGGTTTCGCGGGGCAAGCCCGCCACCGTCCGCAGCCATGACGTCCGCCAGACACTCGATACGTTCACCCCGTTCACCCAATGGGCCCAACGCAACGGCCGTACCGCCGGCAGTCGCACGCTGGAGGTTTCTCGACGTCGGGCCAGTGAGACCGCAGCCGGCGCACTGAGCCTGACCCCCGACGATTTCGTGGTGGAGGTGCTGCGTGTGCGCCTGCTCGACGGCGAGCCGGCGATGATCGAGCGCAGCACCTTCATCGACGCGGTGGGCTCGTTGTTGTTCGAGTTCGACACCGATTCCGGCTCCATCACGGATTATCTGACCGAACGCGGGGTCCGTTTCGAGGCCATGGAACACGTGCTCGACGCCGTGGCCGCGGTGGACGTCGACGCCGAAAACCTCCACATCGATGCGGGCAGCCCGCTGTTGCGCGAACGCCGTACCTCGCGCGACCAGCACGGCGTCGCATTCGAGTACGCCGACGATCGCTACCGGCCGGACGTCGTGGCCTTCAGCATCGTCAACGCCCGCACCATCGACGCCCGCGCCTGACGAGTGGTGCCCCGCAGGCGCGCTGCGGGGCACCACTCGTCGGTGATCAGTCAGCCGCCGGCATCCGGTTCCAGTGCGGGATGAGCAGGAGCATCGCGATGAACGCGGCTCCGGCGAAGCCGTAGAACAACGCCGAGGTGCCCAGGTAGCCCGGCAGCAGGCCGCCGAGGATCGCACCCACCGAGCCGCAACAGTTGATGATGCCCGTGGCCGTACCCGCGTGCTTGGAGGTCCCGAAGTCGACGGCCGCGATGCACGAGATCATGGCGTCGGCGCCGTAGATGGTCAGCCCGATCATGCCGAGGACGGTGACCATGACCCAGACGTTGCCGGTCGCGGTCAGCGGTGCGAACAGCGCGAGCACAGCGACCAGCAGGGCCAGGCTGATCACACAGGCCGGCACCCGTCGAGCCTTGAACACCCGGTCGGAAACCCGGCCCAGCAGAATCGGGGCCGCGACACCGGCGATACCGAACGCCACGGGAACCGTTACGGCGGTGAACTTGTCGCTGTTGCGCAGCTGCTCGGCGACGATCACCGGGCCCCAGAGCAGGATCGCGTAGCGGGCCGGCTTGAGCAGGAAGTACGCTGCGCCAAGGGTTCTCACCATGCGGTCGCCGAGCACCACGGCCAGCGACTCGCGCCATGACGGGGTGGGTTCGGCAACAGCCTCGGCGTCGTCGGAGTGGTCGAGTTCAGCGATCTCCTCGACGGAGTGGTACTCCTCGATGGGCGGCAGGCCGACGTCCTCGGGCCGGTTGCGCTGGAGGACGAAGAACAGCGCGAACACGACGGCGACGATGCCCGCGCCGCTGAAAAACGCTGCGCGCCAACTACCGAACACGTCGTAGGCGAACCAGCCGACCACCGGTGCGGCCACCAGGCCACCGAACGCGTAGCTGGTGCTCCAGAGGCCCAGGATGCGGCCGCGCTCTCCGATGGAGAAGAACTGGGCCATGTTGTTCAACGTGCCGGACCAGCCCGTCGACTGGGCCAGGCCCTGCACGATCATCAACGGCAACAGGAACACCACGGCGGGCAACAGGCCCATGAACATGGTGGCGACGGCCGAGATGGCCAGGCCGCCGAGGACCACCACGCGAGGACCGAACCGGTCCGAGACCTGACCCCAGACGAACTGGCCGACGGCATACGCGGTGAGGTACGCGGCGTCGAGATTAGCCATGACGCTCTTGGTCAGCTGGGTGTGCAGGATGGGGTCTTCGAGGATGCCGAGTTTGGCGACCGAGAACGCCTGGCGGGTGAAATAGAAACCCGCATAGGCGATCCAGGTGATGGCGAAGATTCGGATCCGCCACCGTTCATAGGTCGGGTTGGTGGTACGGGACTTGGCAAGCATGGTCTGCGACATGGCTGTTCACTTCCACGGGGTGCAAGGGTGGGGGCGCGAGAAAGATGAGGGGCCGACGCGAGGCGCGGATCGCGGCAGTGAGATCGTCGGCGCGGCAAGGGTTTTGAGGCGGAGCGAAATGCGGGAACAGTGGGCGGTCGGGTCCGAGGGTGCGGTACCCGACCGCCGGGGAACGTCGTCGGGGTCAGCCCAGGTTCGCCACCAAACCGGGCAGGTCGGCGACGCTGTCCAGGATGTGGGTGGCACCGGCCTCGGAGAACTGGGCGGCGTTGTGCGCACCGGTGAGCACGCCGACGGACGCGCGCGCTCCGGCTCGCAGTCCGGTGATGACGTCCGACGAGGTGTCACCGACGACGAGCATCGACCGCACCGAATCGGTCTCGGTCTGCATGAGCGCCGCGAGCGCCATGTCGGGGTAGGGCCGTCCACGCACACCGGGCCCGGGGCACAGCACCACGTCGGCGATGTCGTGCCAGCCCAGTGCATCGATGATGGCGTTCTGGGTTTCCCGGGCGAAGCCCGTGGTCAGCGCCACCTTGATGCCGCGGGACCGGAAAGATGTAATGATATCTTCCGCGTGTGGGATGGGGCTGCACTGACCGTCGGCGACCAGCTGGGCGTAGCAGCGCTCGAACTCTTTGTTCGCCGCCTGAGCTTGTTCTTCATTGCCGCCACTGAGGTGACGGAACACGACGATCTTCGACTGCCCCATGGTGTCGGAGACGTAGCGGAGCATCACCTCGCGGTCGGCGTCGGTTTTCGACAGTCCCGCATGACTGTCGGCGGCCAGGAAGGACTGCTGCACCAGCCCGCTGTCCTCGACCGTCGTACCGGCCATGTCGAATACCACCAGGCTGATTCCCGATGCTGTTTGGTTGCCCACTTTGGGGTCCTTTCCTATTGGGGTGGTTGGGTTTTGGTTGTTCTAGACGGTGGCAGGGACACTCGCCGTCGACAGCGCTCGCTCGACGCTGTTTGCCGCGAGGCCCATGCCGGTGGTCATGCCGATGCCGGTGGTGACGGTGACGACGTGGGTACGTTCCACCGGCTCCTCGATCAGGAACTCCTGGTCCGGCGCCGAGCAGTAGACGCCCTGCCACCGTTCGCTGATCTCGATATCGTTGACGCCGAACAACTTTCGGGTGTGGTCGAGCAGGATGTCGAAGCCCTGCTCGGACTGGAACGGCGCCGCGGAGACCTCGCGGACGTGCGTGTCACCGATCAGCACCGAGCCGTCGGGCTGCGGCGTGAACATCAGGTGCAGATCGATATCGATCTCGTCAGGGTGCGCGGACTGCAGCCGCTGGGCGACGGCGCCGACGCTGGGCAGGTCTTCGAAGCCGGAGTAGCGCAGCAGCGACCAGCCGGTGAACAGCGGTGCGGGCAGAGTGAAGGCCAGTGGCAGCCGGGCCCGGATCATGTGTAGCCGGCACCGCAACAGACCGTCGCGCTCGGCGAGCGCCGGGAAGAGCCGGTCGATGTCGTAGTTCACGGTGACGAACGTGGTCTCGGCGTGCAGCGGTCCCCGCGAGGTGTGCACGACACCCGGTTCGAAACCTGATGCCGCTGTGCGCCAATGGAAGTCGACGCCCTGAGATTCCAGCCAGCGGGCGATGGCAGGCACGGCCGTGCGCGGGTCCACCTGCAGGTCGGCCGGCAGGTACATGCCGCCGACGACCCGGGAATCGCGTGCCGGGATACGGTCGAGCAACTGGCCGCGGTCGAGCAACTGCACGTCACCGACGGGGCGGACGTTGGCGAACTCGTGCATGACGGCGAGTTCGTCGTCATGCCGGGCGACGCAGTAGGTACCGGACTCCCGCGACCAGAAGCCCGCGAGGCGGGACAGGTCCAGCCAGTGTTCGCGACCAGCGCGGGCATAGTCGAGGGCCACACCGGACTGCGCGGTGATGCAGGCATGACCAAAGTTCTGCACGGAAGCACCGACGACTCCGGCGGCGTGGTCGATCACGGCAACCGAGAGACCCCGCCGGTGTGCGTGATAGGCGTGCGCGAGGCCGACGACTCCAGCTCCTACGACCACGACGTCGTAGCTTCGTTGATTTTGCATGTCGACAACTGTGGCGGACGTCACCCTAGTTGTCAATACATGTTTTGGCATTGCCGCAACCTATATAGACATCTTGAACATCGGGTTAATTCACTGCCAACGGCAGGGCACGTGAAACGATTGGCCCCGACAGCCGCCCCATGCCGAAGGAGCCGCGATGGGATACGCCGACGAACTGTTCGACCTCACCGATCGGGTGGTCCTGATCACCGGCGGCAGTCGCGGACTCGGGCGGGAGATGGCTTTCGCTGCCGCGCACTGCGGCGCCGATGTCATCATCGCCAGCCGCAACCTGGGGTCATGCCGGACCACTGCCGCCGAGATCGTCGCCGAGACCGGGCGGGCGGCGCTGGCCCACCAGGTGCACGTCGGCCGCTGGGACGAACTCGACGGCCTCGTGGACGCCGCCTACGAGGAGTTCGGCAAGGTCGACGTGCTCGTGAACAACGCCGGCATGTCCCCGCTGTACGAGTCGCTGGGCTCGGTGCCGGAGAAGCTGTTCGACGCGGTGGTGAACCTGAATTTCAAGGGGCCATTCCGCTTGTCGGCCCTCGTCGGTGAGCGCATGGTCGCTGACGGCGGCGGATCGATCATCAACATCAGCTCGTCGGGCTCACTGCGTCCGGACGCGTACATGCTCCCCTACGCCGCCGCCAAGGCCGGATTGAACACGCTCACAGAAGGTTTCGCGAAGGCCTTCGGCCCGACGGTGCGGGTCAACACCTTGATGGCGGGTCCGTTCCTCACCGATATCAGCAAGGCCTGGGGTGCGGATACGGCGAACGCCTTCCGCTCGCTGCCGTTGCAGCGCGCCGGCGCACCTCGCGAAATCGTCGGCGCCGCACTCTTTTTGATGTCTGACGCATCCAGCTTCACCACCGGCTCGATCCTGCGCGCCGACGGCGGGTTCGCCTAGTTCAGGTGGCCGGCCGCCAGCAGCACCGCGGCCGCGGCAGCCAGTGAGGCGTCGACGCGCTCGCGGTCGTCACCCATTCCGACGAGAAAATCGACGGTCAGCGGGCTGAGAATATCCCGCAGTCCATGGCCTTCGGCACCGAAGAAACCCGCCATCTCGAGCATCACCGCCCCGTGGCACATGCTCCAAATGCGGCCTGCGACAGCGGCTTCGCCGTCGTTGCGGATGCGGCCGGCCTCGGTCATCCGACGCACCGACGCGCAGAGCGTCTGGAACGACGCGTCGCGCGACGTGGCATGTCCGGTCACCGTCAAATCTCTACGGACGCTGGACAACGATGCCGGGACGGACGTCCCGAACATCAATTGGTAGTGCTGCGGATTCTTCAACGCGAACCGGCGGTAAGCGGCGCCCATCGAGAAGAAGTCCGCCACTGGATCATCGGTGTGGGGTACGGCCGCGAGAGCGTCGCCGAAACGGGCGAAGATCTCATCCGAAAGTGCCTCGACAACACCCGTCATCGACCCGAAGTGGGTGTACACCACCATCGTCGACGTGCCGACCTCAGCGGCGAGCTTGCGCACACTCAGCGCCTGGAGGCCGTCGCGCTCCAGGATCACAATGCCGGCTTCGACCAACTGCCGGCGAATTTCTTCGCTCACCCTTGCACACCATCCATAACAGTGTTATACCAGTAACCGCAGCCAATAACACTGTTATGGAGGTCCCACGATGACCAACCGCTACCTGGAAGGCGCCTTCGCGCCACTGCACGACGAATTCACCCTCACCGACCTGACCGTCACCGGCACGATCCCGGACTATCTCGACGGTCGCTATCTACGCAACGGCCCCAACCCGATCGGCGAGGTCGACCCCGAGCTCTACCACTGGTTCCTGGGCGACGGCATGGTCCACGGCATCCGCATCCGCGACGGCAAAGCCGAGTGGTACCGCAATCGCTGGGTGCGTGGGCCGTACACCGCGGCCGCTCTCGGCGAGGATGCACCGGCGGGGCGCGGCAGCCCATTCGCCATCGGCGCCAACACCAACGTGCTCGGCCACGCCGGCAAGACCCTGGCGCTGGTCGAGGGCGGTGGCGCGAACTTTGAGCTCACCGACGAATTGGACACCGTCGGCGTGTGCGATTTCGACGGCACCCTCTCGGGCGGCTACACCGCACACCCGAAGCGTGATCCGGAAACCGGTGAACTGCACGCGGTTTCGTACAGCTTCACCCGCGGCAACACCGTGCAGTACTCGGTGATCGGGACCGACGGTCGGGCCAAACGCACCGTCGACATCGAAGTACACGGCAGCCCGATGATGCATGACTTCTCGCTGACCGAACGGCACGTCATCTTCTACGACCTGCCCGTGAGCTTCGATGCGGGGATCATCACCGAGATGGCCGTGCCGAAGGCACTGCGACTGCCGGCGCGATTGCTGCTGTCCTCGTTGATCGGCCGGGTAAAGATTCCCGATCCGATCACGGCGCGACAGTCGAGCTTCAAATCGAAAGACCGGCGCTTTCCGTATTCGTGGAACCCCAAGTACCCCGCCAGGATCGGCGTCATGCCCCGCGACGGCGGCAACGCCGACGTGCGGTGGTTCGACGTCGAACCGTGCTACGTCTTCCACCCGATGAACGCCTACGACTCCCCCGACGACAACACCATCGTCCTGGACGTCGTGCGGCATCCCAAAATGTTCGACACGGACCACCTCGGCCCGAACGAGGGGCCGCCCACTCTCGATCGCTGGACCATCGATCTCGCCGCAGGCAAGGTGCTCGAAGACCGCTTCGACGACCGCGACCAGGAATTCCCCCGCATCGATGACCGTCTGACCGGCAAGCGGCACCGCTACGGCTACGCGCCCACCGTCGGAGAAGGTGCCGGGGGCAGCGACACCCTGCTCAAACACGACCTGATCGCCGGCAGCACCGCGACCAGGTACTTCGGCGCCGGGAAGGTGTTGGGCGAGTTCGTCTTCCAGCCATCATCGCCGACGGCAGCCGAAGATGAGGGCGTCGTGATGGGCTACGTCTACGACGAGGCGACCGATCGTAGCGAGTTGGCGATCCTCGACGCCCAGACCCTCGAGGACGTCGCGAGCGTCAAGATTCCACACCGGGTGCCGGCGGGCTTCCACGGCAACTGGGTACCGACCGCGTAGGCCTCAGGCGGCCGGCCCGGCTACGGCGTGATGATGTTGAACGCCGGGTCGGGCCGGTCGACCACGCTCAGCAGCGTCGGCAGTGCAGTCGCGTCACCGGCCACCTCGACACCCGGTGAGCTGGTGTCACCGGCGGCAAAAGCCAAGAGCCGCAGCTTGTTCGCGAGGGTGACGGTGGCGTGCGCGGTCTGCGGGTCGGCGACCACCTTGCGGTGCACCAGCACACCGTTACGCAGCGCCAACCGGTAGTTGGTCGCGACGTCCTGGAACGTCACGTCGATGGCGAGGTTCAGGTCCCAGGCCCGCGGGCCGTTGATGTTGATCGCGAAGGTGTCGAACATCTGCTCGGGGCTGAGCTGGCCGAGGATCGACGGCGACGCCGTCTGGGTCGGGGTGCCGAAGTTGCCCTCGCGCAGCTCAGTGGCGCCAGAGAGGAAGAAGTTGCGCCACACGGCGTTCTCGGCACCGTACGCCAGCTGCTCGAGGGTGTCCGCGTACAGAGCGCGGGCTGCGGCATGGTTCTCGTCGGTGAAGATGGCATGGTCCAACAGGGTTACCGCCCAACGGTAGTCGCCCTCGTCGAACGCCTTCTGTGCCAACTCCACCACCCGGTCGATGCCGCCCATCGCCTCGACGTATCGAGGGGCGGCAGCGGCCGGCGGGTGCTGCCAGAGCCGGCCCGGATTGCCGTCGAACCAACCCATGTAGCGCTGGTAGACGGCCTTGACGTTGTGGCTGACCGAACCGTAGTAGCCGTGGGTGTGCCAGGCCTTTTCCAAAGCCGGTGGCATCTGGAAGGTTTCGGCGATCTCGATGCCGGTGTAGCCCTGGTTGAGCTGGCGCAGCGTCTGGTCATGCAGGTAGGCGTAGAGATCCCGTTGCACCGAAAGGTATTCGACGATGTTGTCCTGACCCCAGGTCGGCCAGTGGTGCGAGGCGAAGACGACGTCCGCGCGGTCGGAGAAGGTGTCGATGGCCTCGGTCAGGTAACCCGCCCAGCCATGTGGGTCGCGAACCAGCGCGCCGCGCAGCGTCAGCAGGTTGTGCAAATTGTGGGTGGCGTTCTCGGCCATGCACAGTGCGCGGAATTTCGGGAAATAGAAGTGCATTTCGGCCGGCGCCTCGGTGCCGGGGGCCATCTGGAACTCGATCTCGACGCCATCGACGGTGTGTGTCTCACCCGTGATGCGCACGTCCAAGGTCGGCACGATCAGCGCAACCTCACCCGTCGACCCGACCTGCCCCAGCCCGCACCCCACCTGTCCCTGCGGCCCGCGATCGAGCACCGCTCCGTACATGTACGCCGCCCGGCGGGCCATCGCCGTTCCGGCATAGACGTTTTCCTGCACGGCGTGCTCGGTGAAGCCCTCAGGCGCGATGATCGCGACCTTGCCGGCGTCGACGTCGGCCTGGGACGTCACCCCGAGTACGCCGCCGAAGTGGTCGACGTGGCTGTGGGTATAGATGACGGCCCGGACCTCGCGGTCACCGCGGTGCGCGCGGTAGAGCGCGAGCGCCGCGGCTGCCGTCTCGGTGGAAATCAGCGGGTCGATGACGATGATGCCGGTGTCGCCCTCGATGAAGCTGATGTTCGACAGGTCCAGGCCGCGGACCTGGTAAATGCCCGGCACCACTTCGTAGAGGCCTTGCTTGGCGCACAGCTGGGACTGGCGCCAGAGGCTCGGGTGCACGGTATCCGGCGCGTCGCCGTTCAAAAAGCTGTAGGAATCGTTGTCCCACACCACTCTTCCATCCGCAGCGGTGACGACGCACGGCTCCAGCGCGGCGATGAAGCCACGGTCGGCGTCGTCGAAATCCCGGGTGTCCGCGAACGGCAGTGAGTCGATGTGTGTGCGGTTGGCAGCGGCGATGGCATCTGTGGGCGGCTTCTGCTCCATACCGATCACCTTTCCACCTCACAGCTCGTGCAGCACAACTTCCGCGAGAACACCGTCGCCAATCGTCGCGGTCATGTACGTGCAGTGCGGCTGACGGCGCCGATCGGTCGGCGAGCCCGGATTCAGCAGCCTCAGACCCGTACTCGCCGTGCTGTCCCACGGAATGTGGCTGTGCCCGAACACCAGAACGTCGGTGTCGGGGTACAGCCGCGCCATGCGGGCATCGCGGCCCGCGGATGCACCGGTCTCATGCGTAATCGTGAACCGGACACCACCGAGGGTGACATCGGCCCGCTCGGGCAGCCGGGCCCGCAGGTCTGCGCCGTCGTTGTTGCCCCAACAGCCGACCACTCGCTTGGCCCGCTGCTCCAGTTCGTCGAGCACAGCGACGTCGACCCAGTCGCCGGCATGCAGCACCACGTCGGCGCGGCCGACCTCGTCCCAGACCTGGGCGGGCAAATCGCGCGCCCGCTTGGGCAGATGGGTGTCAGAGATCAGGAGTAGGCGCATCAGCTGAAGTAGCGCCGAGGGTTGTCGACCAGCATGGTGGTGAGCTGGTCTTCGGTGACGCCGCGTTCACGCAGCGCGGGCAGCACGTCGTCGCTGATGTGGGTCAACTTCCAGTTCGGTTGCGCGGCAAGCTTGCCCTCGTGGGAGAACCAGTCGATGAAACACGAGGTGTCGTGCGCCAGCACCATTTTCTCGGCATAGCCGCGTTTGGCCAGCGCGGCCACCGTGTCGACCCGCTGCTCGAAGGGCAACAGCATGTCGAGTCCGAATCGGTCCATGCCGAGGTACGACCCGGCGTCGGCGAGCGCACACAGGTAGTCGAGGTCGGTGCTGTCGCCGGAGTGGCCGATGACGACTTTCGACAGATCCACCCCCTCCTCCGCGAATACCTGCTGCGCGACCAGACCGGATTGGCTGTGCGCGTGGGTGTGCACCGTGATCGGGGCACCGGTCCGCACGTGCGCCTGTCCCACAGCGCGCATCACGCGCTCCACCCCGGGCGTCAGCCCCTGGTGTTCGATGGCGCATTTCAGGAACGCCGCCCTGACCCCGGTGTCGGCGATACCGTCGCGGATATCCCTGACGAACAGCTCGACCATCGGTTCCGGTGCGTCGAACAGCAGGCCCGGGCCGGTATGCAGGAATTGGAACGGCACGTCGTTGTACGTGTAGATGCCTGTCGCCACGATGATGTTGATGTCGACCTGTTCGTTGACGCGCTGAATACGCGGCAGGTAGCGGCCCAGGCCGATCACCGTCGGATCGACGATCGTGTCGATGCCGCGTGATTTGCCTTGGCGCAGTTGAGCTATCGCGTCGGCAACCCGGGTCTCCTCATCCCACGGTGACGGATAGTCCGGAAAATTCTGTCGAATCTCGTCGCCCAGGATGAACACGTGCTCGTGCATGAGCGTCGCCCCGAGTTGATCGACGGGCACCGGGCCCCTGACGGTCTGCACGTGCGTCATCTTCGCCAGTCTGTGCCATGAGTGGCCGAGCATCAAGACCCCATGTCAACCGAATTGACACAGGCTGCATGTGCCAGTTAGCTGAGGTAACGTCCCGCTCATCCCGAACCGCGAAGGAGTTGCCCGCATGAATTGGAACTTCCTCGGCACCGACTGGCACCTGTTCGGCAAGTTGGCCGACGCTGCGCTGCTGTCACTGTTGTTCGGCGCCACCGTGATGTTCTTCTACGTCCAGCGCTTGCGGAAACAACCGCAACTGCCGATGGCCGAGGACGTCCGGGCCAAGCAGACGGTGCTCACAAAGGTCCGCAAGCGCCAACCGATGACGCCCGAGGAGCTGGAGTACGCCACGCAGGTGGTCGACAACCAGCGGACCTTGATGACGTTCGCCATTCCCCTCACGATCTTCTCGCTGGGCTGCTTCTACGTGCTCGGCAGCCTGGAACAGCTGCACGGCGCCACCCCGTCCGAGCGCACCTTCCTCGGGGTCATCGCGATGATCTCGTCCATCAATGTCACCGCCCAAATCTTCCGCGTGATCAAGCTCAAGAAGAGGCTGTCCACGGTCACTTTGGTGAATTCTGCGAATTAGCTGAACGCTCTCACCTCGCCGTTTGCCTCGGCGGAATATGCACGACTCCGGCAGCGTCAAATGGCTGATAAGGTTTACGCCGACTCATATCAATCTAATTGATATACCCGAGCCATCGAAAGGTGACCGAGTGAGCCAGCGCTCTACCGCCAGACGGGCCCTCGCCCGAGCCTGGATGCCGTTGGTCGCCCTGATCGCGATCGGCGTCGGGGTGCTCTGCATGGTCAAAGTCCACGAGTTCTCCGAACCGGGACCGGTCCTGGCCGTCAATCCGCCGCAAGCGCCGCCCGAGTTCACACCAAAGACCCTCACCTACGAAGTGTTCGGCAGCCTCGGCTCCGGCGGCCTGTTGTCGTACGTCGACATCAGCGGCCACCCACACAAGGTCGATCTGACCGAACTGCCGTGGTCACATACCGAGACCACCACACTCACCGTGGTCTCCGGCAGCATCTCGGTTCAGGTGCACGGTGGGAGCGTCGGCTGCCGGATGAAAGTGAACGACGTTGTCCGCGACGAACAATCCGACGACCACGGCAACGCCGACGTCGCCTGCCGGGTGAAGTCCGCGTGAGCGAAACCGACACCGCCCCGATCGTTCGTCCCGCGCACAGCGCGGCCGAGCGCCCCTTCGTCGCGAGAACCGTTCGCTTCCTGGCCATCCCGATCATCGTCTTCTGGGCCCTGCTCGCCGTCATCACCAACACCTTTGTGCCGCAGATCGAACGCGTCGCCGAGGAACTCGCCGGTCCGATGGTCCCGACGTACGCGCCCTCCCAGGTCGCGATGCTGACCATCGGCAAGGAGTTCCACGAGTCCACTTCCACCAGCCTCACCATGCTGGTCCTGGAGGCCGATCGCGGGCTGACCGAACAGGATCGCGACTACTACGCCGGCCTGGTCCGCACACTCAACGCCGATCGCACGCATGTGCAGTACGTGATGGACACGTGGGGCAAGCCCATCACGGCCGCCGGCGCGCAGAGCCTCGACGGAAAGTCGGCCTACGTGCTGCTACGACTGGCCGGCGATATCGGGCAGATGGAGGCCAACAACTCGGTCGACGCCGTCAGGAAGATCGTCAACACCTCCAATCCGCCTGCTGGACTGAAGGTTTACGTCAGCGGCGCGGCGCCGCTGGCCGCCGACACCGTCGAAATCGCCAACTCCAGCCTGAACAACATCACCATCGCGACGATGTTCCTGATCATCTTCATGTTGCTGTTGGTGTACCGCTCCGTCGTCACGATGCTGGTGCCGTTCTTCGGCGTCATCCTGCTGATGCTCTCGGTCAAGGGCGTCATCTCCGCATTCGGGCACTACGGATTCATCCCGCTGTCGTCCTTCGCCACCAACATGGTCATCTCCCTCACCCTCGGCGCGGGCACCGACTACGGCATCTTTCTCATCGGCCGATATCACGAAGCCCGGCTCAATGGCGAGAGTCGTGAGGACGCGTATTACACCGCGTACAAGGGTGTTTCACACGTCATCGTCGGTTCCGGCCTGACCATCGCCGGCGCCTGCGCCTGCCTGACCTTCGCCCGGCTCAACTACTTCCACACCATGGGCCCCGCCGTGGCCGTCAGCATGCTGATCACCATCGCCGGTGCGCTGACCATCGGCCCCGCGCTGCTCAGCGTCGGCAGCCTGTTCGGCCTGTTCGATCCGAAGCAGGCGGTCAGGGCGAAGGTGTACCGGCGCATCGGAACCGCCGTGGTGCGCTGGCCCAAGCCGATCCTGGTGGCCAGTGTCGCGCTCGTCTCGGTCGGTGCGGTGTTCGTCCCGACCTACCGGGTCAGCTATGACGACCGCACCTACCAGCCGTCAGATGCCCCGGCCAATCAGGGTTTTCAGGCCGCCGACCGGCACTTCCCGAAGAGCAAGTTGTTCAGCGAGATGCTGATGGTCCAGGCCGATCACGACATGCGCAACTCGGCCGACTTCATCTCGCTGGACCGCGTCGCCAAGGCACTGATCCGGCTGCCCGGCGTGGCCATGGTGCAGAGCATCACCCGGCCGATGGGCCGGGCTCTCGAACACGCCTCCATCCCTTACCTTTTCACCACGCAGGGCAGCGGCAACGGCCTGCAACTGCCGTTCACTCAGCACAACAACGAGAACACCCAGAAGCAGGCCCAGATCACCGCGCACAGCATCGAGGTGCTGAAGAAGACCGCGGACCTGACCCAGAAGCTCGCCGACGAGCTGCACTCCACGGTGCTGACCATGGCGGATATGGAGCAGGTCACCAACGACATGCGTGACGCCGTCGCCAATCTCGACGATTTCATGCGTCCCATCCGCGCGTATTTCTATTGGGAGCCACACTGTTTCGACATCCCGGTGTGCTGGTCGTTCCGATCGCTGTTCGACGTGATCGACAAGGTCGACAACCTCGCCGCCGATATCGGGAATGCCGTCGGCTCGCTGGAGGTGGTCGACAGCCTGATGCCGCAGATGGTGTCACTGCTGCGGCAGACGGTGGCCGACAACCAGCAACTGCTCGCGCTGATCGTCAACAACTACGGCCCTACGGACATCCAGAACAAGAACACCGACCAGACGTTCGACGACATGATCAATGTCGGCAACGACTTCGACGCTTCACGCAGTGACGACTTCTTCTACATTCCGCACGAGGCATTCGACAACGACGACATCAAAACCGGTATGGCCCTGATGATGTCGCCCGATGGCCATGCGGCGCGGTTCATCGTCACCCACGAGGGCAACGCGATGGGACCGGAGGGCATCGAGCACGTCGAGCAGTTCCCCGATGCCATCAAGATCGCGCTGAAAGAGACGTCCCTGGCCGGGTCGAAGATCTACATCGGCGGGTCCGGCTCCAACAACCTGGACATCCAGACCTACGCCACGAATGACCTGTTGATCGCGGCCATCGCGGCGTTCGTGCTGATCTTCCTGATCATGATGATCATCACGCGATCTCTGGTGGCCGCCTTGGTCATTCCCGGCACCGTGGCCTTCTCCTACGCCGGAGCATTCGGGTTGTCAGTACTCATCTGGCAGCACCTGATCGGACTGCACCTGCACTGGCTGATCCTGCCGCTGACGTTCATCGTGCTGGTGGCCGTCGGCTCGGACTACAACCTGCTGCTGGTGGCCCGGCTCAAAGAAGAAGTCGGCGCGGGCTTGAACACCGGCCTGATCCGCGCACTGGGCAGCACCGGCGGCGTGGTGACCTCGGCGGGTCTGGTGTTCGCGTTCACGATGCTGGCCATGCTGTCCAGCGACCTGCGCACCATCGGTCAGATGGGGTCGACGGTCTGCATCGGCCTGCTGCTGGACACCCTCGTGGTGCGGTCGTTCATCGTGCCGTGCCTGGTGCGCCTGTTGGGCCCCTGGTTCTGGTGGCCGACGTTCGTCCGGCAGCGGCCGCTGCAGCCATACAAACCGGGTGTGATGGTCTAGCCCTCGGCCACCCGGCGGTACAGCTGCGGATCGTGCGCGTTGACAAGGACCAGGTCCGGTTGACCTGCGGCCCAAAGCTCGCTCAGGCGTTGATGATTGGCCTGCACGCGCTTCCAGTCGAAGGCGACGGAGCGTTCCATCATGGTCAGCGCCCGGGGCGCGGTGTTGCTGCCGTCGAGTTGGCCGCGGTGGTAGAAGCTGTCACCGGCATGCAGAATCCAGCAGTCTCCGGCGTCGACGGCAACCGCGGCATGCCCGCGCGTGTGGCCGGGCAGGTTGATCAGGACGATGCCGTCGGCGATCTCGGTGAGTTCCTTTGCGCCGGGGAATCCGCGCCACGACTCGGTCTCCGCGGGGGCATGCTCGACCAACATCGGGCCGTGCGCGTGCCCGGCCGGTAGGTACCGCTGCCTCTCCACGAGGGTCGTCGGATGCAGCGCGGCGAACGCCTCGGCGTCGGTGAGATGCACCTGCGCCCAGGGAAAGTCGGCCAGCCCACCGATATGGTCCGCGTCGAAGTGCGTCACGACGATGTGCCGGACATCGCGGGGCTCGAACCCGAGCGTCCGAATCTGGTTGACGGCAGCTTCGTTCGGGTCGAACACCGGGCGGACGTAGAACCTCGCCGGGCCGAAACGGGATGCCGGCGATTCCGCGTCCCGCAGACCCAGCCCTGAGTCGACGAGCACCAGACTCGACGCGGTTTCGAGCAACAGCACGTGACACACGAGTCCGTCGGGGACGAACCGCGGATGCATGGTGCCGCAGTTGAGGTGGTGGACTTTCATGCCAGGTCTGCGGGCAGGGTCTCGATGAGCCGGGCATCGGGCTGACTGGACATGGCCAACAATCCCCGCAGCCCACGGATGACGGTGGGCCAGTTGCGGGGATCACGCAGATTCAACCCTCCCACAAGCTGTTTGAGCATCGTCAGGGTGTCGAAGTAGATGCGTTCGGCGACCAGGTTCTCGTTCTCGTCGAACACGAAGTACGCCGTCATGCGGGTGCGGTGCCGCGACCCGGTGGCCGGGATGCTGCCGAGCGGGCCCAAATGTGTTCCCAACAACCAGAATTCGACGATGACGGCGTCGGCACTGTGCCGCAGCGCGATGATCTCGTGGTCCTGATCGGGAAACGCCACCCGGGTGTCGTGGTAGTAGCCGCGGACGTCGGCGTCGCCGTCGTGGACGGTCAGCGTCGGAATGATCTCGTAGTGCGGGTGCGGGAAGGTCGCGAGCACGTCGTCCCAGTCCTGACGGACCTCGTCATGGAAGTGGTCGAGGACGAGCTTCTCGCGGGCCTGCAGCACGTCGGCGGGCGGAATGGCGAAGCGATGCGTCATGAGAGCTCCTGTCGGAATTATTTCCACACCGTGGGATTAACCTCAGATTAATCCCACGGTGTGGAAATTTGCAAGAGTCTGGGCCACAATGGGCGTCATGAACGCCGCCCAAGCGCCTCGCCGCGGGAGACCGCCGAAGGCGGAGGCGCAGTTGACCCGGTCGGCGATCCGCGAGGCAGCGCTGACGGTGATCGACCGGGACGGCATCGCCGGGGTGAGCATGCGGTCGGTCAGCCGGCTGCTCGGTGTCGACGCGAAGAGCCTGTACCACCATGTCGCCGACAAGGACGACCTGCTCGACTCGGTCGCCGAGTACCTCCTCGGACAACTGGGCGCGCCCGAGCCGACAGGCGACCTGCGGACCGACCTGACGGCCCTGGCCCACGAGTTCCGGCGAGTGACACTGACGCATCCCGAGGCGGCGCCTCTGGTGCTCACCCGCCAGCAATCGACACTGGCCGGACTCACGCCTGTCGAAGCGGTGTTGGCGGTACTGCGTCAGGCCGGCGCCGGACCCGAGCACGCCGTGCGACTCACCCGCGTACTGGTCGCCGCAGTTGTCGGGATGCTGCTGCGCGAGGTGTCCGCTAGCCCCACGTTCGGCAGCAGCGATCCTGACGACATCGCCCGCCGGCAAGGAGAACTCGAGGCCTCCGGGTTATCCGCGGTGGCGGCGTCGGCCGCTCATCTCGCCCACTTCGACCGGGACGAGGAGTTCGAGTCGGGCGTGGATCTACTGGTGGATTTCGTCGCGTTCCAGCTCGCGGACACCGACGCCTTGACATAGTCATGCCATGCGGTTGCTGAGTGCTGTCGACACGATGTTCTACCGGATGGAGGCCGACCGGACGCCGATGCACATCGGCGCGCTGCTTACGTTCCGGTTGCCCGACGATGCCGGCCCTGATTACGTCCGCGGCCTCTACGAGGCGTTCTCCGGCCTCTCGTTTCTGCCGTTCCCGTTCGACAGTCAGGTCGTCGACGGCATCTTCCCCGAATGGCACTCCGTGCAGCCCGATTCGGATTATCACGTCCGACTGTCGGCACTGCCATACCCGGGGAGCGAGGCCGATCTGGGCAAGCTGGTCGCGCGCTTGCATGCGCACCCGCTCGACATGCGGCGGCCGCTGTGGGAGGCGCACTTCATCGAGGGCCTCTCCGGCGGCCGCTTCGCCATGTACTTCAAGGCTCACCACTGCGCGGTCGACGGCATGGGCGCCATCAACACCATCAAGAAATGGCTGAGCACCGAGCCGGATCGGTATGTGCCACTATCCGAGGTCGGGCCGAAGGCCGAGGTGCCCGACCGCAACCGCATCGCGTCGGTTGCTTACGAGCTGTGGAACCGGACGGCCGACGGCGTCACCGGCTCGGCCGAGTTGGTGAAGAGTCTGGTCGGGATGATCGGAGGCGCCAACAGCCACGTCGGGGCGACGCTCGGCACACCACGGGCGCCCTTCAACGCGACGCTCACCCCGCAGCGTCGGTTGGCGGTCGAGGTCCTCGAACTGGGACGCCTGAAGGCCGTCGCCAAGGCCACCGAGACAACAGTCAACGACGTCACGCTCGCCGTCTGCGGGGCAGCGCTGCGTCGCTATCTGGACGAACTCGGCGAGCTGCCCGACCAGACGCTGACTGCCTCGGTGCCGGTCGGCTGGGAGCGGGACGAGGACACCCTGAACGCGGCCGCGGGATTCGTCTGCCCCTTGGCGACAACGGAATCCGATCCACTGCAGCGGCTCGCGG
This sequence comes from Mycobacterium sp. HM-7, assembly GCF_053852335.1. NCBI lineage: Bacteria > Bacillati > Actinomycetota > Actinomycetes > Mycobacteriales > Mycobacteriaceae > Mycobacterium > Mycobacterium sp. HM-7. Next base: position 5,709,489 of record NZ_CM132657.1, read on the forward strand.
TGATCAACGCCTCGACGGCGCGCGGCAAGAAGGAACTGCTCGCGATGTCACCGAACGCGTTGAACCACTACACGTTGATGGGCCTGCTGCCGCTGACCATCGGTCAGAAAACCGGTGCGCTGACCAAGATTCCGCCCCTCTTCAACCTGACGGTGTCCAACGTCGTCCTCACCAGGGAGCCGCTGTACCTCGGCGGCGCCCAGCTGGAGTTGATCGCTCCCGTCTCATTCCTGTGCGACGGCTACGGGCTGAACATCACCCTGGTCGGTTACACCGACAAGGTCATCCTCGGGTTCGTCGGCTGCCGCGACACCATGCCGCATCTGCAGCGTCTGGCGGTGTACGCCCGTGGGGCCCTCGACGAACTCGAACAGGCCGCCGCCTAGCGGCGCGCATCGCGCACGGCCAGCCATATCGCCGCGATCAGGAAGTAGAACGCGCCGAAGGCCGCGTAGGGAACGAAGACGGTCATGCGCGGAACCTCGGGCGCATTCGCCAGGACGAGAAACATCCCACCCGCCAATGCCGACTGGACGCCGCTGAAACCCATGGGCCACTGTGCCCCATGGGTTTTCCAGCGGCGCACCGCGGTCGCGAGTTGAAGAAGGCCCGCCAGAGCTGCCCACACGCCGAACACGCCGAGCACCGCATTCATGCTCGCGGCCAGCGCGACGGCGACGGCGCAGGTCGTGACGACGCTGACCGCGGCGTTCAGGGCCTGGGTGGGATTGCGCCTGACTCCCCCATTGCGCTGTGCGTCAACGAGATTGGCGACCGCGTCCCACGCTGGATAGATCAGAAGGAGCGCTCCGATCACGGCACCCATGCTGTTGGCCGCGCCAGTGGCGGCAGCAACCCAGGCAAGGGAGAACGCCGCTCGGGTCAGGTAATAGCGTTTGAGCCACGCGTTGCCTTCGCTCGTACGCGGCGCCTCGCGAGTCGTCTCCGTCATTCAAGCTCCCGCCAGCTCCGTAGTCGATCGACTAAACGGTAGATTAGTCGAATGACTAAGGCAAGCGCGAAGGACGACCCCGGCGCGCGCATCCGCCCGGTCGTGCTGTCCCACGCAGCCGACTTGTTCGCCGACCGGGGCCCGGCGGCGACGTCCCTTCGCGATATCGCCAACAGTTCGGGGATCAACGCCGGCTTGATCTTTCGCTACATCGGCAACAAGGAAGCCATTGTGGCGTCCGTCCTCGCCTACCTCGCCGACGACCTGGTGGCCGCACGCGACGCGGACGGGCCACGCGAGATGATCGAAGCCCGCGCCGAACGCAACTGGAAGGTGATCGCCCGTACGCTGCTGGACGGCTTCGACATCGGCCAGCTGCAACACCACTTCCCGAACGTCGAGCAGCTTGTCGCGGCCGCCCGCGAACACCACGGCGACGAGCACACCGCACGCGTCGCCACCGCGGACGCGCTGGCGCTACAGCTGGGTTGGCGACTGTTCGGGCCATTTCTCAGGGCCGCGACAGGGCTCACCGACCGAGAAGCCGGCCCCGCCGACGACATCAATGATTCAATCACCGCTCGACTGGGCAACCCCCGACGACTCGGACACGATTGACCTTCCGCCGCGGTATATCGCTCCAGGAAACGATTGTGTGCCCGAAAGGAACTGTTCGCGATGTCACCAAACGATGATGAGAACCGCTGGCGCGGAACCTCATCCGACGAGCGCATCGACGAACGTCGGGACCGCATGCTGGTCGCCTGCCGTGACATCGTCGGCAAGCAGGGCGGCTCGGCGCTCGCCGTCCGAGCAGTGTGCCGAGCGGCGGGCGTCAGCCCACGCCATTTTTACGAGTGCTTTCCGGATACCGACTCGCTACTGCTCGCCACGTACGAACAGTCGGTGCAGCAGTTGCTGATCGCGGTAACCAGCGCTGCGCCGGCAGACTTCGCCGCCGGCGCACCGGATCCGGCCGCGGCACGTCGGGTGTTGCGCTCCGTGTTCGACACCGCGATCTCACATCTGGAGAAGCATCCCGAAGACGGTCGCATCATCTTCGGCGAAGCGTTGACCAACAACTTCCTGCGCACCCACGCGGTCATGACGCTGCCGAAGTTCATGCGCGCGGTGAAGGAGCTGACTCTTCCGGCACCAGCCAAACAGCGCAAGGCGCGCTACGGCAGCCTGGAGTCCACGCTGCTGGCAGGCGGGCTCGCCGCCGTATTCATCGAATGGCTGTCCGGTACATCGGATTTCAGTAGGGACGACTTGATCACCTACTGCACGGACATCACCTGGGCGGTGCTGTCCACCCAACCTGACGGGAAGTGATTGACACGCGTCAAGTTATGAGAAACACTCGTTTCCGATAGCTTGGCGAGCCGCCGACAGGAGAACCCGATGTTCGACGAAGAACAGTTCCAGCTAGCCCTCAAACAACCGCGGTTGAAGGGACACGTCCCCACCTACCTCAACTCGAATCGTGCTGTGCCGATTCGGGTTCACCAAGAGCACGAACTGCAGCAGATGACGGCGCAGTGGTTCGTCGACTTCGATCGCAAGCTCGAGCACTACAGCGCGGCATTCGACACCGACTTGTCCTGGGTGATGACCTGGGCCAAGAAGTACTGGTGGAGCTTCCTGGTCCGCGACATGGACCTCAACCACGAGCTCTACGCCCCTGACATCAAATACACCGACGTCAGCACGTTCGGTCACACCATCGAAGGCATCGACGAATTCGTCACCTACAACTTCGCATTCTTCGAAGCCATCCCCGACTGGCGCTACGATCCGCTGCCGGACCAGGTCTACCTCGACGTTCAGCCCGACGGCACCGTCCGGACGGTGATCCGCTACATCGGCAGCGGACATTGGACCGGCCCCCTCAGATTGCACCCGTTCGATGATTCCGCGCCAAGGGTTTACGGCAACGGCCAGTTCCTTCAGGCACCCGCCGTCGACCGCTATCACTTCAATTCAGACGGGCTGATGCAGGAGGGTGAAACCCTTTACGACATGCTCGACGGCCTGCAGCGCGTCGGCATCATGCCGAGCGGAAACAGCCGGCTGACCCACGCATTGTTCGCGGCAAGCCGGGTACCGGCGCTGTTCGGGCAGGCGCGCAAGCAGCTCACCGCACTCACCGGCTTCCGTTAGATCAGGGCCCGCACAGCGTCGACCGCAGCGAGGTTGTCGGCGCCGATGAGCGCCCGGCGGATCGGCCGGCCTGCCGAGGTCTGCAGCACCGCGAACACCGGCAGGCTGGCGAGGCGACAAGCGTCCAAGAGCGGATCGGCCACGCGGGGAATCTGGTTGAGTCGACGCGACGGTCTCGGCAGTGCGGCCACCGCCAACAACGATGAATTCATCAGTGCCACATCGGCAATCACCCTGGGCAGGTCGGCCACGCCGGAAGGCCTGAGTAAGCCGAGGGCGGTACGCAATTGTGCACGGTTCCAACCGTCCCGGTACCTGAACTTGTCCGACAGCGATGCGTAGTAGAGCGCCAAATCCGCTGTACTCGCGGGAACTCGGTCACGCGGCACCCCCATCAGGACGGCCAACTCCACCATTTCGGCGAAGTACTGGTCACGTTCGTCGGCCTCCAGCGGACGCGCGCCACCGATCCCTGACACCGCGAAGTTCTCGTACGCAAGCAATCCGCCGTGCGTGATGGTCGTCGCCGCGAACAGCATGGTCTCCGGGTCGGTTGCCGAATAGCTGGTGCCATTGTCGCGGTCGACGCCGCGCATCGGTCGGTGATAGTTGAAAAGTTTTCTGGCGCAATGCTGTGCGGTCTTGCGATCACCAAACAGGATGGGAAAGGGCACCGCCACCGTGCGGCCGATGCGGTCATGAAAGCGGCCACCACCTGACCCCTGCCAATTTCGCTGACGCTTGGCGTTGGTGGGATAGAGCGGGTCGTGGTCGAGCAACACCGATTGAAACTCCACATGCGGCACTTCGAGCAGATTGGTGATCTGCGCGATCATCAAGGCGACCGCCGGCGTCGTCAGCACTCGCCACGCGACCGACGTCGGCCCGAAGAATCCATGATCCTCAGCATCCGGATCGCTGGCCCACACCACTCCAACCGTCATGAGAAACGAGTGTTTCCGATGATTTGACGGCTGTCAACAGCATCCACGGACCAATGCGAGTCAGCGCGTCGAACGGGCTTGGCGGCCGACCAGATACCAGGTGTGCATCACGCCCTTGCCCTTGACCTCGACCGCGCCACGCTCCTCGAGCACGAAGATGTCCTTGAGACGCTCGTAGACGTTCTGCGGCACCTGGATTCGGCCGACGACGTCGGTGGTCTCCATCCGTGCCGCGACATTGACCGCGTCACCCCACACGTCGTAGAAGAACTCTCGCGCGCCGACCACACCGGCGACCACCGGACCGGTGGCCAAGCCGATCCGCAGCGGCACCGCCCGTCCCTTCGGGTCCGTCAGCGCGGCAACCGCTTCGACCATCTCCAGAGCCAACGAGGCGAGCGCTTCGAGATGGTCGGGCCGCGGCTCGGGCACCCCGCTGACGACCATGTACGAATCACCGCTGGTCTTGATCTTCTCCAGGCCATGGTGGTCGACCAGTGTGTCCAGTCGGGTATAGAGGCCGTCCAGAAACCTGACCAACTCGGTGGGCGTGGAATCGCTTGCACGCTGGGTGAATCCGGCGATATCAGCGAACAGCACCGAGGCCTCATCGTACCGGTCGGCAATGATGTCGCGGTGCGGATCCTTCAACCGTTGCGCGATCTTCGCCGGCAGGATGTTGGCCAGCAGCGACTCGGAGCGGTCGTACTCGACCGCCAAAGCCGCTTCCGCACGGTCGATTTCGCGCATCGCGTACCAGATGGTCGCGACCACGAGCACCCACGACGAAAACACCGAGGTGACGAACCCGACATCCGTGGCCCACTGGGGCTGAACCCCGGTGTCCGCCGGCACCAGGAACTGCAGCGCGATGATGATGCCTGCCCCCACTGCGGCGATCGCTGACGCCAGCACAATGTGCTCGATCCCGAGTATCACCACCACCAGGGATGCGACGACGAGGAAGTACAGCTGCTGGCCGGATCCTCGCCCCACGTAAGAAGTCACCAGGGTGGTCACGAAGTACGCGATGCCGATGAAAGTCACCGGTGCGTGGAGTTCACCGAAGCGGTACAGCCTGGGGACCACCACCAGATAGACAGGGGCGGTCAGGATCGCCAGAGCCCCGATCCAGACCCCGGTGCCGCCGGCGAGCACCGACAAGGCACCCAGGAACGCGGCAACCACCGCACCGATCCGGGCCGCCACGATCAGCACGCGCCGGCGGCGCGCCAGGCTCTCCGTGGACGAGGCCCCTGGCGACATGACCCGGAGCCTATCGCCGGAGGTGCACGTGGCCGGGCAGATCGCGACGCCCAGAAATGACAACAGGCCAGAAGTATCAGCTTCTGGCCTGTTATCCGTTGTGCGCCCGAAGGGACTCGAACCCCTAACCTCCTGATCCGTAGTCAGGTGCTCTATCCATTGAGCTACGGGCGCATGGTTACAACTATTCAGTTATGTGGCGGAGGCGAGAGGATTTGAACCTCCGGTCCCCTGTAAGGGGGACAACTCATTAGCAGTGAGTCCCATTCGGCCGCTCTGGCACGCCTCCTGAACGCTCCGAGGTTACCGGACTCTCGCACCCCGGAACCGCCGAGGGCATACGGTACACAGTGAACACCAGGAAAGGCAAAGCGCGACGCCAGGGCCACATTCGAGAGACACCTAGACTGTCCCGGGTGACCGCCCGCCTGCGCCCCGAGATGGACGCCCTGCCTGCCTACACCCCCGGTCGTACGGTGCCCGGCGCCATCAAGATCGCCAGCAACGAGACCGTCGACGGACCGCTGCCGAGTGTCCGCGAAGCGATCGTCGCGGCCATGGACAACATCAACCGCTACCCCGACAACGGCTACGCGGCATTACGTGAGCGGCTGGCCGCCTACGTGGGGTTCGCGCCCAACCAGATTTCGGTGGGCTGCGGGTCGGTGAGCCTGTGCCAGCAGCTCGTCCAGATCACGTCCTCGGTCGGCGATGAGGTGCTGTTCGCGTGGCGCAGCTTCGAGATCTATCCGCTGCAGGTCCGCACCGCCGGGGCGACACCCGTGCCCGTCCCGCTGGCCGATCACACGCACGACCTGGACGCCATGCTCGCCGCGATCACCGACCGCACCCGGCTGATCTTTGTCTGCAACCCGAACAACCCCACCTCGACGGTCGTCGAACCGGCCAAGCTGGCCGAGTTCGTCGCCAAGGTCCCGCCGCACATCCTGGTCGTCCTGGACGAGGCCTACGTCGAGTACATCCGCGATGGCCTGCTGCCGGACAGCCTGGCGCTGGTGCGCAAGCACCCGAACGTCGTCGTCCTGCGCACCTTCTCGAAGGCCTACGGGCTGGCCGGACTGCGGATCGGCTACGCCGTCGCACACGAGGACATCGTCACGGCGCTGGGCAAGGTGTACGTGCCGTTCACCGCGACCAGCGTCAGCCAGGCCGCCGCCATTGCCTGTCTGGACGCCGCCGACGAACTGTTGGCCCGCACCGACGCCGTGGTCGCCGAACGGGCCCGGGTCAGCGCCGCACTGCGCGACGCGGGGTTCGAGCTGCCCGATTCGCAGGCAAACTTCGTCTGGCTGCCGTTGAGCCCCGAAGACACCGTCGACTTCGTCGACAAGGCGGCCGACAACAAGCTGCTGGTGCGGCCCTACGGCCAGGAGGGGGTGCGCGTCACCGTCACGGTGCCGCGCGAGAACAACCTGTTCCTGGACTTCGCCGTCAGCTGGCGCGGCGGCCGGTGAAGCCGATCAGCTGATCCAGCGGGCTCGCGTCGGCCGGCACCTCGACGGGATCGTCGAACCCGACGGCAGCCCGCGCGGCGGGGCTGACAGCGGCCTTCGTCAGCCCCAGGACGTACTCGGCGAGGTCATCGGGGGCATCCACCGTGCGGCCGACGGCGGTGGCGTAGTCCCACGCGTGAACGAGGAATTCGAGCGACAGGATGCCGGCGACTCGCGCGGCCGGCATCTCGCCGGGCCCCGCCGCGACGGTGCCCTCCAACCCCCGCGTGCGCCACGCCGCCAGGGCGGGCCGCGCAGCCGCGGTCACCTGGTCGACGATCGGCGCACTGGCGTCGCGTTCCGGCAGTTGCGCGCCCGCGATCCCGCCGATCACGGTGATGGAATTCATGAGGTGATCGGTGAGGGCTGCCACATCGAACTTGGCGCACGGTGTCTGCCGCGCCGCATCGTCAGGCGCGAGACCGCTCAACACCTGCTCGAGAACGTCCAGACTGGCCTCGCCGGCCTCGATCACATCCGACGGAATCGTCATGGGCGAGACGCTACGCCCAGGTTCACCGGCTAGCCTGCGGATCATGGCTGAAAGCTTTGAATCGCTCTCCATTGAGACCAAGGACCACGTCGCACAGGTCACGCTGCTCGGCCCCGGCAAGGGCAACGCCATGGGCCCGGCCTTCTGGGCCGAGCTGCCGGTGGCCTTTGCCGCCCTGGACGCCGACCCCGACGTGCGGGCCATCGTGCTCACCGGATCGGGCCGCAACTTCAGCTACGGGCTGGACCTGCCCGCCATGGGCGGCATGCTGGCGCCGATGCTGGGCGGTGGGCTGGCCAAGGAGCGAGCTGAGTTCCACACCATGGTGCGCGGCATGCAGGGCGCGATCACCGCCGTCGCCGACTGCCGCACGCCGACCATCGCCTCGATCCAGGGCTGGTGCATTGGTGGTGGCGTCGACCTGATCTCCGCGGTCGACATCCGGTACGCCAGCGCCGACGCCAAGTTCTCGGTCCGCGAGGTCAAGCTGGCCATCGTCGCCGACGTGGGTTCGCTCGCCCGGCTGCCGCTGATCCTGAACGACGGCCATCTGCGTGAACTTGCGTTGACGGGCAAGGACATCGACGCCGCGCGCGCCGAGAAGATCGGCCTGGTGAACGACGTCTTCGCCGACGCCGACGCCTCGCTGGCCGCCGCACACGAGACCGCCCGCGAGATCGCCGCCAACCCGCCACTGACGGTGCATGGCGTCAAGGACGTGCTGGACGAGCAACGCACGGAACGGGTTTCGGCCAGCCTGCGGTACGTGGCGGCCTGGAACTCGGCGTTCATCGCGTCGAAGGATCTGACCGAGGGCATCACCGCGATGTTCGAGAAGCGCGCGCCGGAGTTCAAGGGCGAGTAAGGACCAATCACCTTGAGCCTCAACTACATCGAAGCGATTGTGGTCGGCGCGTTCCAGGGTGTCACCGAGCTGTTCCCGGTGTCCAGCCTGGGCCACTCGATCCTGGTGCCGGCCCTGGTCGGCGGCCAGTGGGCCAAAGACCTCGACATGACGGCTGACAAGTCGCCGTACCTCGCGTTCCTGGTGGCCGTGCACGTCGCGACGGCCTTGGCACTGCTGGTGTTCTTCCGCAAGGACTGGGTCGCCGTCATCGGCGGACTGTTCACGTCCATCAAGAACCGGAAGATCACCACCTCGGCCGAGCGGCTGGCGTGGCTGCTGATCCTGTCGACGATCCCGGTCGGCATCGCCGGGCTGGCACTCGATCATGCCCTCCGCACTTCGCTGGGCAAGCCCGTGCCGGCGGCGGCGTTCCTGGCCATCAACGGCGTCGTTCTCTTTGTCGGCGAACGCCTTCGGCATCGAACCGCTTCGGCCGTGCCAGCTGCCGTTCACTCGGAAGCGCTCAACGAATCCGATGAACGCCTCGCCCGCCTCCCTATCCCGGAGGCGATGGGTATCGGCGCAGCCCAGATTCTGGCGCTGCTGCCCGGCATCAGCCGCTCCGGCGCAACCATGGTCGCCGGCGTGCTGCGTGGGTTGTCCCATGAGGACGCCGCGCGGTTCTCGTTCCTGCTGGCAACCCCGGTGATCCTGGCCGCCGGCGCGCTCAAGATTCCGGAACTGTTCGGCCCGGCCGGCGACGGGATCGGGGGCCAGGTGCTGGCCGGCAGTGCGGCGGCGTTCGTCGCGGCGTACCTGTCGGTGCGGTTCCTGGTGAAGTACTTCGAGACCCGCACGCTGACGCCGTTCGCGATCTACTGCGCGGTCGCCGGCCTCGGCAGTCTGGCGTGGCTGACGCTGCGCTGAGCGAGGGCGTTCTCCGCACCTGAAGAGGACGAATTGCCCTGGGCTGTAACCCCGCTACCTATCTGTTAGTGGCAGCCAGCCCATGGCAATTCGTCCCAGGTGAAAGAAATCCGAAGTGCCCCAACTCAATCGCGCCCACATCGCCACCCTCGTGGTTGCGGGAACCGCCCTCGCGTTTCTCGTCGCCTGTTCCAATAGTGACGCCGCGAAACCAGCACCCACACTCGACCCCATCACCTCACCCGCGCCCGCGACGCTGACGAGCGCGGACTTCATGCCCGTCTGCCAGGGCGCAACACAATCACGTGCGGCCGGCTACAGTCCGAACTCGAAGTCCCACAAGACGATTCTGTTCACTCCGCTGAACCACGGACTCGTCGAGGACACCAGCACCCTGCCGTTGGACTGGACAGTGCAGTTCGACGCCAATCGCGACACCTATGCCGCCATCGACACCGTGGTGTGCGTCGAGACCAAAGATGAACAGTCCGTCAAGGAGTGCACCGGCTATCAGGACAACGGGCACTCGACGGCCAACAAGGTCGACCTGCGGGCCACCGCTTACACCGTCACCGTCCGGGTGGCTGCGACCGGGAAAGAGCTCGGCAGCACCGAGTTGTCCGGTACGGACACCACCTGTCCGATGTTCATGTCATTCGACGACGACACGCAGACCAAGCCGTACAACGTGCCGCCGCCCAAAGACGACCTGATCGCCTTCGTAAAGCAGTTCGTCCAGCCCTGAAACCTTCAGCAGCACAATCGGAGTACTCGCATGCCCAAAATCAGCCGGGCGGCCGCCGCCGCTGCCGTGGGTGCCCTCATCGCTTCGGCAACAGCCTTAGCAGGGCCGGCGGATGCCGTAGGTGGTCCCGGCGGCTTCGGCAACGCACAGGACACCATCAATGCGCTTCAGGCGCAAGGGTTCAACGTTCTCATCAACGGCGCCGTCGTCTATCCGTTGTCGGGGTGCAAAGTCCTCGGCATCGAAGGCCTGCGCAATGACAACGTCGATGGCTCGGGCGCCATCATCGACCGCACGAAGTTCACCACGGTGTGGGTCGACATCTCGTGTAAGGGAGGCTAATTCAGCGACCCGTGCAGGTTCTTCGCCGTCGGGCTGGTCTCGACGGTCGCGGGGTCCGGGTAAGTGCGGAGCACCCGGTCGGAGATACCCGATGTGGTGACGGAGAACCAGTAGTGCTCGTTCTTGAAATGGTGCTGCCGGTGATTGCGCCAGACAGCCTTGTACAACCGCGTCCGCGGCTTGTAATCGGTATGCACCAGATAGTGCACCCACTCGTAGCCCAGCAGCGTCAGCGCCCCGACCACCATGAACGACAGCGTGCCGGTCAGCGGGGTGCCGATGAGCGCGCCGATACCAAGTGGCGCAGCAACGCCGAGGATCGCCAGCGCCCAGGGCAGGCTCCGGGTGGGGATGAACACCAGATCGACATCGCGCGGGTCTGCGTGGTGCCGGCGGTGATCTCGCGCCAACCGCGTGTCCAGCCGGACCGGCCCGAGATCCCTCGGCTTCCAATGCAATACGAAAACATGGATCAGCCACTCGATGAACGGGAGCAACACCACTACCACCACGGGTATCCACAGTTCACGAACAGCAAAGTCAGCCAAGACGATTCGCCCGGTCAGCGCGCCGACCAGGTAGGCAACGATCATCCACGGCGTGGGGTGACGCCAGAACTCGCGGGCCGCCCGGCGCAGCGTCACACCCCGAGCGCGGGTGGTGGTGCGAACCGTCGTCATGCCTTCTCCATCTCGTCGAGGAACCCGCCGAGGACGACGCTCGCGCCGCTGAGCACTGTCACCGCTGCGCTGCGGGCGGCGGCCCCGTCACCTGAAGTCACTGCTGCCGCGAGGTCTCGGTACAGATCCGCGGGTTCCGCGGCAGCAACAGCGTCGGCCACCACCGACAACATCGGCTCGTACACCCGTCGCATGCCGTTGTAGATCAGCGTCATCGCAATCGAATCCGCCCCGCGCACAAGACATCCCCAGAAGGCCAGCGCCGCCTGCTGCTGCTCGGCCCCGGTTTGCGCGCTGTCGAGGTCGGCGAGCACCTCGGTCAGCGCCTGGGTGAGCGCCGCCCCCGAACGCGTCGCCGCCTTCTCCGCGATCCACGGCCCGAGGTAGCCACGCACCTCGAGCACGCTGCGCACCACCGCCGGGTTCACCACTGCGCCGTCGGGCACGTCGACCAGCAGATGCGGCAGCAGGTCCAGCCCACCGGTGAGCATGATGTCGTTGACGACGGCACCGTCGCCCTGTCGCACGTCGAGATGACCGGATGCGACGAGACGCTGGATCGCCTCGCGCACCACGGGGCGCGAAACGCCCAGCACTTCGGCCAGTTTGCGTTCGCTCGGCAGCCGTGAGCCCGGCGGCGGCGCACCCGCGACGAGCTGCTTGAGCAGCTGGTCGTGCACCTCGTCGGCAGCCGAGCGTCGCTTGATCGCGATCAACTCCATGCGACGACCTTAACCCGCTAGAGGTAAGAGGTCTAGTGGTATTACCAATTACTACCGCTGCTAGGCCGCGGGTTTGCGGTATGTGGCGAGGGTGACGTCGAGGATGCCTTCGGTGAAGTAGCGTTCGCAGCCGCGCAGGTATCTCATGAACCGCTGGTATACCTCTTCTGATTGGACCTCAACAGCTTTCGCGTGGTTGGCCTGCAGTGCGTTGCCCCACATGTTGAGCGTCCGGATGTAGTGCGGGCGCAGTGAGATCGCTTCGGGAACCTCGAATCCGGCTTGTTCACCGTGCTCGATCATCATGTCCGTGGTCGGAATCCGGCCGCCGGGGAAGATTTCGGTGACCATGAATTTGATGAATCGCGCGGTTTCGAAGGTGACTTTCTTTCCGTCCGCGTTCAGTTGGTACGGGTGGTAGCCGACACTGCTCTGAATCGTCATCCGGCCGTCGGCGGGCAGAATTTCGAAGCAGTTCTTGAAGAAATCCGGATACCGGTCGAAACCGAAATGTTCGAAGGCCTCGATGGACACGATCCGGTCGACGGGTTCGTCGAACTCTTCCCAGCCGTGCAGCAGCACCCGTCGGGTCCGGTCGGTGTCGATGTCGTCCAGGAGTTGCTGGGTGAAGGCCTGTTGATTCTTCGACAGGGTGAGTCCGATGATGTTGACGTCGTATTTCTCGACGGCGCGCTTGGCGGTGGCGCCCCAGCCGCAGCCGATGTCCAACAGCGTCATCCCGGGCGTGAGTCCGAGTTTGTCGAGGTTGAGGTCGATCTTCGCGATCTGCGCCTCTTCCAGGGTCAAGGTCTCAGGTTCGAAATACGCGCAGCTGTAGGTGCGCGACGGATCCTGAAACAGGCCGAAGAATTCGTCGGACAGGTCGTAGTGGGCTTGTACTTCCTCGAAATGCGGGCGCATATCGTCGTGGGAATGTGTGGACATATCTGGGTTTACCTTCCAGCCCGACACACCCGTGTCGAGCGTATGTGTGGCGGAGTGGTGACAGGGCGGAGTGATCCCGCTACTTCTTGAGGGTGAATTGGTTGACGTCGACCTGGCCCAGGCGGAACATATCGGCGCAGCCGGTCAGGTATTTCATGTAGCGGTCGTAAACTTCGGCCGATTGGATGGCGATGGCATCGTCGCGGTGGGCTTCGAGTGCCTGGGCCCAGCAGTCCAAGGTCGTCGCGTAGTGGGGCTGTAGTGACTGGACCCGGGTCACCGTGAATCCGGCCGCCGCAGCGTGATCGTGGACCATCGGGGCCGAGGGCAGCCGGCCCCCCGGGAAAATCTCGGTCAAGATGAACTTCACGAACCGGGCCAACTCGAAGGTCAGCGGGATGCCGAGTTCGGCGGCATGGCGCGGTTCCAGGCCGCAGATGGTGTGCAGCAGCATCACTCCATCGGCCGGCAGCGCGTCATAGGCCATCTGGAAGAACGCCGGATAACGGTCGTGACCGAAATGCTCGAACGCTCCGATCGACACGATCCGGTCCACCGGCTCGTCGAACTGCTCCCAGCCTTCCAGCAGGACTCGTCGTGAGCGGGTGGTGGGCATCCCGTCGAGCAGGTGCTCGACATGACCGGCCTGATTCTTCGACAGGGTCAGACCGACAACGTTGACGTCGTATTTCTGCACGGCGCGCCGCATCGTGGCGCCCCAGCCGCAGCCGATATCGAGCAGCGTCATGCCGGGCTCGAGGCCCAGCTTGCCCAGCGCGAGGTCGATCTTCGCCAACTGAGCCTGCTCCAGCGTCATGCCCTCGCGCTCGAAGAACGCGCAGCTGTAGGTCTGGCTCGGATCAAGAAACAGCCGGAAGAAATCGTCCGACAGGTCGTAGTGCGCCTGCACATCCGCGAAATGCGGCTTGAGCTTCTCTGCCATGGCAATTGCATCCTTTCCCACCAAAACGTGGGGTAGCACTGATCGTGCACCCAGGCACGACCGCCTTCGGGCGGCCATGCACGGGCGCGATGTTCCGAACACGTGTATCGGGGCGGTGCGGGTTGACCGCCCTGATGACCTGTATTCGTGGCGGCACCCCACAGCGGATGGGTGCAATGCGGGATATCGCCCGGGGGTCAGCCGTAGGCGAACGAGTACACCTGTACGCCCTGGGTTGCGCGCACCAGCAACTCCCCGGGCTGTACGCGGTCGGCGGCAGCAAGCCGATAGGTATTGGGTGCTCCGTTGACCGGCACCGTGGTTGCGGTCCCGTCGTGATCGACCGTCAGTCTGCCCGTGCCGCCCGCAACGATGTATACGGTTTTGGCGTGATAGCGCAGCCGGATCGCCGACGTCGCGCTGCGTGCGGTGCCGCCCTGATAGTCCAGGAGCCACCGGCCGCTGAGCGCGAAAGTGTCATCCGCCTGAGTTGGTGGAAAGCTGAACGTGGTTTCGCCCTGGTCATAACGTCCGGGCCCGCCATAGTTGACAACTTTGCCGACCGACAGGAACGTCTCTGGTGTCTGGCCGGACGCCGGGGCGGTGTCGCCCATACCGGTGGGCGGCGGTAGGTTCACCTCGCTGTTGACGTCGGTGAGCAGTTGGCGGATCAGCTTTTCGGTGACGTCGTAGCCGCCTTCGCCGAACTGGATCTGCCGGACCTCACCATGGCGGTCGATCAGGTACCGGGCGGGCCAGTACCGGTTCCGGTAGGCGGTCCATGTGGCAAATGCGTTGTCCAGCGCGATCGGATAAGAGATGCTGAGTTTCCTGGCGCCGGCGGCGACGTTGGCCGGCACTTTTTCGAAGGCGTATTCCGGGGTGTGCATCCCGATCACCACCAAACCGTCATTGCGGTAGGTGTCGTACCAGGCCGTGACGTGGGGAATCGACCGTTGGCAGTTGATGCACGAGTACGCCCAGAAATCCACGAGCACGACCTTGCCGCGCAACGCCTTCAGATCCAGTGGCGGGCCGTTCAGCCACTGGTCGATGCCCCGGATCGCTGGGGCCGGCCCGCAATCTTCCAGCGCGTGGCTGCCGTCATGGCAATTGGACAGTTGGCGGTTCTCATCGGTGACGATGCCACCCAGATTCAGTTTCTGCTCCAGCCGGTCGGCGCCGGCGGCGTGCTCCAGTCCGGCGGTGTAGTCCGGGATCACGCGCTGCAGCGCCGCGGGCAGATCGAACGCCAACGCCACCGCGAGCGCCACCATCACCACCCCACCCACGCGGCGGATCGCGCGCTGCCGGTGCCGAAAAGCGCTGACCCGCCGGGTGATCCGCTGCCCAGCCATTGCGAACACCAGCAAGGGCACGGCGACACCGACCGCGAAGGCCAGGATCAGCGCGATCGTCTGCGACCCGAAGGACCCGGTGGCACCGGCAACGACGATCGCGGCCAGCACCGGCCCCGCGCACGGCACGAACACCAGGCCGAGCACCAAGCCCAGTCCGAACCCGCCGCGCGTCGCATCGACCGGACGTTGCGGGATGCGCGCGAACGGACGCTCCAGCACCGACTCGATCGCGGGGACGATCAGGCCCAGCCCGAGCAATGCCAGCAAGACCAGGCCGGTCCACCGAATCACGTTGGCGGGCAGATGAAGTAGCGCCAGTAGGGTCGAGCCGGCCAGCGTGCTCGCACTGAAGCTGACCACCAACCCGGCGACCACCCACACCGGCCGTCGAGGGTCCCCGGTGCCGGACAGGAAAATCACCGGAAGCACCGGCACGATGCACGGCGAAATGCCCGTGAGGAGCCCGCCCAGCAGGCCGATCAATATCAGAGCAAGCACACCGGTAATTCGGAACCACGTGGGGCCCGGATGGCCGCGAACACTCCTTCGGTATGCGACGCGGTCATCGGCCTATCCGAAAGCGCTTCGGCTGCGAACCATCAGTGCAGGCCCCCAACGGCGACCCTGGTCGTCGCGACAAAGGAGAAACGGATGCAGCACACTCATCACCCACGGTTGGCCGCCGCCGGCGTCACGGTGTTAGCCGCGATCGCCTTGACTGCGTGCTCCAACGACAGCACATCTTCGTCGACCCCACCACCGGCAACCAGCAGCATGAGTTCAGCATCAAGTGCGATGCCGGCGATGGGATCGGCTTCCGCCGGAAGCGAACTCGTCGGCCCCGGGTGTTCGTCGTACGCCCAGCAGGTGCCGACCGGGCCCGGTTCGGTCGCCGGCATGGCCGCCGACCCGGTCGCGGTTGCGGCATCGAACAACCCGATGCTGACCACGCTGACGGCGGCACTGTCGGGCAAACTGAATCCGAACGTCGACCTGGTAGCCACCCTCAACAGCGGCCAATACACGGTGTTCGCGCCCACCGACGACGCGTTCAAGAAACTGCCCGCATCAACCCTGGATTCGCTGAAGACGGACTCGGCCACGCTGACAAGAATCCTCACCTATCACGTTGTGGACGGCCAACTCTCACCCACTGCGGTTGCCGGCTCACACAACACCCTGCAGGGTGCGCCGGTCACGGTGACCGGCAGCGGTGCGGACCTGAAAGTCAACGGTGCCGCACTGGTCTGCGGCGGCGTGAAAACCGCAAACGCCACCGTCTACATGATCGACACGGTCCTTATGCCACCCACGCCGTGACCTACCGCTACTGATACCACGAACGGCCCGCGGACCTCACCCAACAACCGCGGGCCGTTCGATCAGCCAAACCTGCTGGCTAATAACGATTTAGGGACTGCAGATGAATAAGCTGCGCTGCACCGTCCGGATCGTCGTACGCACGGCCGTGCTCAGCGCACGCCTCACCTGTTGTATCGCGATCCAGCTGATCCGCCCCGCCACACAGACTGTGCCCGACTATCGGCTCCCACTGAGCGCCACGTCAGACGGGTCGAACGCCGGTACCCCGCTCCAGATGAATCTCAGGACCCGCACGGGCTGATCTCGATGTAAGCCATCGGAATGTCGAACGCGGAGCTGCTCTTCTCGAGGGTCTTCTCGAACATCTTCATGGCCGGCGACCAGTTCGCCGCGATCGCGGCGTCGGCACGGGCATGCTCCGCCTCGGGCAGGATCCGCGCGATACCCGCGACCGGCCGCCCCTTCGGCCGGCCCCGGAGGTTGCACGGCACCACAACCACCCGTGAGTTGTTGCGCACCCGTTTGACTTTCCCTGTCGATGCGTCGGTGCGGACGTACAACTTCCCGTCGGCGACACCATGATTGATCGGGCTGGGCATCGCCTCACCCGAACGCTTGAACGTCACCATGACGATCTGCCGCGCTCGCTCGAAGCCCGTGAAATCCGAGCCCGTCGGCTCCCCGATGTCGAAGGCCTCTCGGTGGCGCAACTTGTCCATGCCTCGAAACATCAACCGCCCCATGGCCGCAGCAAGGCTGTTCGCAGTCATGGCCGAAGTAAACCCGAAAATTGAAATCATCATGGGCACAACGGTCGAACCCCGACGCGGACGCAAATAAGGTCGCCGACGTGACTGCTTCCGTGACTTCTCTCAACGCGATCACCGATGCCACCCGGGCGGCGGTCGCCGAGAATCCCGCCGCGGCCGCCGTGGTGTTCAAGGCCTCCGCTGAACCGGAGGGCAGCGTCGGCAGTGAAATCACGCTCGGCAAGTACCGGGTGCACGTCGACGAGCCACCCGCGCTCGGCGGGCAGCACACCGCACCCAACCCGGTGGAGTACTACCTGGCGTCACTGCTGTCGTGCCAGGTGGTGACCTACCGCTTCTGGGCCGAGCGCCTCGGCATCCAGATCGACTCCCTCAGCGCCTCCGCCGAAGGCGATCTGGACGTACGCGGCTTCTTCGGCCTCGACGACAACGTCCGCCCCGGCTTCCAGGAGATCCGGGTGACCGTCAACGTCTCCGGCCCGGACACCGATGAGCGGTACCGAGAACTGCAAGCAGCGGTTGATGTGCACTGCCCGGTGCTGGATCTGACGACCGGGACGACGCCAGTAAGTACCCAGCTGATCACTGATTGACCCTAGATTTGCGTCATGCCGTCGATGACGCCCGCGCCGAGCCTGATCGCGGCAGCGGCCCTGACCGTTGCCACCCTCGCTGGTTGCACGCCGGCCCCTCCAAAGCCGACCACGACGACCGCAAGCATCACAACGACGACAAGCACCACAACGACCACGAGTGCCGCCAAGGGCGCGCCCCCAGCCGCCGAGACCCACGGCTACACGATCACGTCGATAACCCTTCCCGGCTCACCGCCAGGGACGTCGGTGACGGTTCCCCAGTTGGCGGGTGGCGACCCGGCCGTCACCGCGCGATTCAACGCTGCCATGCAGGCATCCCGGGCCGGCATGCCTCAACCATCCGACGACACGAGCGTGAGCGACGGCGAGCTTCCGGGCGGATTCCGCAGCGGCGTAACCAGAATCGGCTCCGGAGTCGTGGCCGGACGCATTGTGCTGCTCTGGTACGGCAAGGGCGCCGCGCACCCCAATCAAAGCCTGGGCACGGTGGTGATCGCGACCCGCACCGCAACGCCGGTTACCGTCAACGACCTCTACCAGGCTCCTGCCGCCGCGTTGGCCCGGTTGCGAATGCTGCTGCCGCAACTGGATACCAGCGGCCGCCTGAATGAGCAGTGGCTGTCGGGGGACGATATCGATGTCAACTGGCTGCCGACGCCCAGCGGGTTGCAGGTGTACGTCCCTGTGGCCCACGCCCTGGGTGACTATGTGCCGGTAACGGTGCCTTGGGACCGAATCGCCGATCTGCTGCGGCCGGGGATGCTCGAGGTACTGCGGGCGGATTAGGTATCCGAACATTGTTGTCGGTCAACATGTTCCGCGAAACAAGCCGAACGACTGGAAACGGCTCACGGCGCTGTGGAAACATCGGACCATGGGCACCCCCGATGCACCACGAACGAACCACCGGGCGAAGTACGTCGCCGTCATCGTCGTCTCGATCGTCGTGGCGGTCACCGCGGTGGTAGGGGTCGTGGGCGACATTCCGGGCCGCATCATGCGCGCGTTCGGCGGCGTCGGGCACGAGGACCTGTTCTCCGCGCAGCGGCTGGACTCGGAATTGGACGTGGTGCGCGCGCAGCTCGGCCACCTGCTGATGCGGCGAGTGGACGTGACCGCCAACCTGATCTCGGTCGAGGCCGTCGCCGCTGACGGCCAGCTCCACCTGTACTGGATCCGCGACGGCAAGGTCGACGACATGGACTCGATCTCCGACCTGCACGCGGGCGAGACCGCGTTCACCGCGGAGGATCTGTCGGGACCGCGGATACGCGCGGCGGTGTCCGACGTCCACGGCCTCGGGAAGCCCGGCGACATCCAGCTGGCCTCCTACCTGATCGGCCAGGGGCATCCGCTGTCGGTGGCCGTGTGGATCCGGCACGACCCGGTGAGTTCGGTGCTGCACTTCGATCCGCGCGGCGGCAGCGCCGTGGTGCGTGAGGATTCGATCGAGACCGACGAGCACACCTCGTCCTTCGGCGGCTGCTGGTGCTGAACTGCGGTGGCGGAGGGATTTGAACCCCCGGTTGGGTTTAACCAACTCTCGCTTTCAAGGCGAGTGCATTAGGCCGCTCTGCCACGCCACCGCCGACCAGCCTAAGGGGTCCAGCCCCGCGCGAGGGTGCCGGGTCCGTGTGTAGCGTTGCGGCTATGCGCGCCATCGTCGTCGAATCCCCAGGTCAACTAGCATGGTCCGAGGTACCGGACGTGACGGCCGGGGAGGGTGAGGTCATCATCGACGTCACCGCGGCCGGAGTGAATCGGGCCGACCTGCTGCAAGCCGCCGGTCTTTATCCCCCGCCGCCGGGCGCGAGCGACATCCTGGGACTGGAGGTTTCGGGCATCATCGCCGAGGTCGGCGCGGGCGTCGAGAACTGGGCTGTCGGTGACCAGGTGTGCGCGCTGCTGGCAGGTGGTGGTTACGCCGAGAAGGTGGCCGTGCCCGCTGCCCAGGTCATGCCGATCCCCTCGAGTGTCGGCCTGCACCATGCGGCCGGTCTGCCGGAGGTCGCGGCCACCGTGTGGTCCAACCTGGTGATGACCGCCGGCCTGCGGTCCGGCCAGCTGGTGCTGCTGCACGGTGGAGCGAGCGGCATCGGCACGCACGCGATCCAGGTCGCCCACGCGATGGGCGCCCGCGTCGCGGTCACGGCGTCACTGGAAAAGCTGGAGCTCTGCCGCGAGTTGGGCGCCGACATCCTGGTCAACTACCGCGACGAGGACTTCGTCGAGCGGATGACGGAGGTGGGCGGCGCGGACGTCATCTTCGACATCATGGGCGCCTCATACCTGGACCGGAACATCGATGCGCTCGCGTCCGACGGCCGCGTGGTGATCATCGGGATGCAGGGCGGAGTCAAGGGCGAACTGAACATCGCCAAGCTCCTGGGCAAGCGGGCCGGCGTCATCGGCACGGCGCTGCGCTCGCGCCCCGTTGACGGGCCGTCGGGCAAAGCGGCGATCATTGCCGAACTGGCGCAGCATGTTTGGCCGATGATCGCCGACGGCCGGGTGCGCCCCATCATCGGTGCCGAGCTGCCCGTCGAGCAGGCGGCGGCGGCCCATCAACTTCTGCAGGCGGGCGCCGTTTCCGGCAAAGTGCTTCTGCGAGTACAGGATTAGTCTCCGCCAGCCTGACCACAGGGCGGTTTCGAGGCTGATTTTTCGCCACCAGGTTAGGCTCGCGTGACGCTTGCATCGACTCCACGAGTACGGCGCAGAACCCGCAAAGCGCAACGCCGTGAACGCAGAATCATCCAGGCAGATAGTTTGACCCGGTGACGTTCACCTACACCGCGCCCGTCCGCTATCTCGAGGTCGACCAACAGGGCGTGGTCTTCAACATGTGGTATCTGGCCTACATGGACGAGGCTTTCGGCGCGTTCATCGCCCAAACCGCGTCGTGGCACGACATCGTCGACGCGGGAGTGGACACCCAGGTGGTCCACACCGAACTCGACTGGTCGGGTTCCCTGAAGTGGGGCAACCAGATTCACGTCGACGTCACCGTTCCCGCCCGGGGCCGAACCTCGTTCACGGTCGAATTCCTCATCCACGCAGGCGATTCCACCCAGCCCATCGTCACCGCGCGGACGGTGTACGTCTGCATCGCGACAGACGGCTCCGGCAAGGTCGAGCCGCCGCAGTTGCTGCTCGACGCGCTCGACTACAGGTAACTAACCGAGCGAGGCCAGAGCCCGGACTAGCTGATCGACTTCGGCCGTCGTCGTGTAGTGCCCGAGGCCGACCGTCACGGCGCCGCCGATGTCGTTGACGCCGATGGCCTCCAGCACCCGGGAGTTGCCGTCCGACACGGCCAGTACACCGTTGTCGGCGAGCCGGCTGATCACGCGGTCGGCGGGCACGCCCTGGACCGCGAAGCTCAGCACCGGGATGGCAGCCTCGGGTGCGCCGAGCACCATGACCAACGGCAGCGACCGCAGCGAGTTACGCAGATACCCGAACACCCGGCCGAGGTAAGCCTCGGCCGACTGCATGGAGCGCGCGAGCCGTTCGCGGCGGGAGCCGGTGGCCGCGTCGTCGAGGTTGGCCAGGTATTCGATGCTGGCGACGACGCCACCGAGCAATCCGAACTGGTGCGCACCCACTTCCAGACGCGCGGCGCCCGTGGCGTTCGGATCGAGCGAAACCGTCGTCAAGGCGTCGATCATCGCCGGGTCGCGGAACACCAGCGCACCGATCGGCGGGCCACCCCACGCGATCGCGTTCAGCGCCACCACGTCGGCGTCGACGTCATTGATGTCCAGCAGGCGGTAAGGCGCGGCCACCGAGTGGTCGACCACGACCATGCCACCGTTCTCCCGGGCCATCTTGGTCACCGGCCGCAGATCGGTGACGGTGCCGAGCTTCGACGACGCCGACGTGATCGCGATCAACCGGGTCGGCCGGGTGATGAGCGTCTCCCACTGCCAGCTGGGCAGTTCGCCGGTCTCGATGTCGACCTCGGCCCACTTCACCTTGGCGCCATAGCGATTGGCGGCCCGCAGCCATGGGGCGATGTTGGCCTCGTCGTCCAGGCGGGTGACGACCACTTCGTAGCCCAGTCCTGACCGCGACGCCGACGCCTCGGCCAGCGAGTTCAGCAGGACGGCACGGTCGGCGCCGAACACCACGCCGCGCGGGTCGCCACCGACGAGATCGGCGACCGCCTGCCGCGCGGCCGTCAGGACCGCGGCGCTGCGCTGGGCCGCCGGGTGCGGGCCGGCTGCCGACGACATGGAGCCGCGGAACGCGGTCGAAACGGTGGTCGCTACCGAGTCCGGCAGCAACATGCCGGTCGGCGCATCGAAGTGCACCCAGCCGCCGCCCAGTGACGGATGCAAACCGCGCACCCGGGCGACGTCATATGCCATGCCATGCCAACCTTCGAGCAATTTGGGCTTACCAGCCAAAATTTATCCGGGGGCGCGCCCGCTGCACACACCGGCGAAAGTCGGGCGACCCGAACAGCCATACTAGTGCAGTGAGCTTGGCCTCCGGCGTCCTTGTCGCCCTGTTGACCATGGTGATCCCTGGAGCAATCACCGCCCGCGTAGCACAGCTAACCTGGCCCGTTGCCGTGGCAGTCGGCCCCGCAGTGACCTACGGCATCGTAGCTCTGGCCGTCGTTCCACTCGGCGCCGTCGGCGTGCCATGGAACGGCTGGACGGCGTTGCTGTCGTTCGTCATCGTGGTTGCAGTGGTGGCCGCGCTTCGTCGTGCCTTGCGGCGCTACCGGGACACCGCCGCGGAAGGACTCGCGATCACCCGCGGGCCCGCCCTGTTCGTGGCCGGCGGCATCGTCGTCGGCGCGACGGCTATTGCAATTTCAGCAATCCTCGGCATGCCGCATTGGCAATCCATTCCGAGCACCTGGGACTCCGTCTGGCACGCCAACACCATCCGCTGGATTCTCGACGTCGGTCAGGCCTCGCCGATGCACATGGGCGAGCTTCGCAATGTCGAGACGCACGCCCTGCTGTACTACCCATCGACGTTCCATGCCCTTGCCGCCGTCTTCTGCCAACTGACCGGCGCCGCCCCGACGACGGCGTACACCCTGCACTCGCTGGCAGCGTCGACCTGGCTGTTCCCCGTCAGCGCGGCAACCCTGACCTGGGCCATGGTTCGGCCGCACAAGTGCCAACGGTGGAGCGCCGGGGCGGCTGCCGCGGCGGCCGCACTGGCGGCGTCGTTCACCGCCCTGCCCTATGTCGAGTTCGACGTCGCCGCCGTCCCCAACCTGGTGGCCTACGGCCTCGCCGGACCGACGACGGTGCTGATCATGTCGTGCCTGCGGCACCGCGACCGGATCCCGCTCGCCGTCATCGCGCTGATCGGCGTGTTCTCCACCCACATCACGGGCGGCGTCGTCGTCGTCACTTTCGTCGGCGCCTGGTGGCTGTGCGACACCCTCTGGCATCCCGTACGCGGCCGGCTCGCCGACTTCGTGAGCCTGGTCGCCGTCGCGGTGCCGTCACTGGTCCTGCTGCTGCCGCAGTTCATCGGCGTGCTGGCGCAGGCGGACATCATCGTCGGGCACGCCTTCGTCACCCATCAAAGCCGACTTCGGGTGCTGTTCAACGCGATCGTCCAGCACACGCGCCACCTCAACGACTACCCGATCCAGAACATCCTGATCGCACTCGGCGGCATCGGCGGCGTGCTCCTGCTGATCAAGCGGGTCTGGTGGCCGGCCGCGGTCTGGGCACTGATGATGGTCGCGATCGTGCATTCGGGCGCGCCGTTCGGCGGCCCGCTCGGCGCGCTCATCGGACCGTACGCCGACCTCTACTACAGCGACCCGCGGCGGCTGTCCGCCGTGGTGACCCTGCTGATCACCCCGTTCGCCGGGGTCGGGTTGTTCGCCATCATCACGTTCGCCGTCGACTGGCTGCGGAAGCGGGCGCCCCGGACCGAGCGGTTCTGGGCAATAACCACCACAGCGGCGTTGCTGCTCTCGACAGTGGGTCTGGCCTGGCACTACTTCCCCCGGCACCGCTACCTGATCGGCCAGAAGTACGACCAGATCATGGTCAACGACAAGAATCTCGAGGCCCTCGCCTACCTCGCGACGCTGCCCGGCGCCAAGGACACCTTGGTCGGCAACGCGAACACCGACGGCACGTCATGGATGTACGCGGTCGCCGGGCTGCACCCACTGTGGACCCACTACGACTATCCGCAGCAGCAGGGACCGGGCTACCACCGTTTCATCTTCTGGGCCTACGCCGACGACGCCGACACCGACCGGCGGGTCGCGGAGGCGGTCCGTGCACTGAACATTCGGTACGTGATCACCAGCTCGACCATCGTCAAAGGGTTCGTCATGCCCGACGGACTAGTGTCGCTGGATAAGTCGAAGTCGTGGGCGAAGATCTACGACAACGGGCGGTCCCGCATCTACGAGTGGCGCGGCGACGCCGCACCGGCGAACAGATAGGAACACTGCAGCCATGACGCTGAAACCAGAAGACGACGACGACAACATCGAGGTCATCGGCGGGGACCTGGCATTGGGCGGGGACGACCCCGAACAGGGCGACGAAGGCAAATCGCTGACCGACCTGGTCGAGCAGCCGGCCAAGGTCATGCGGATCGGCACGATGATCAAGCAGCTGCTGGAAGAGGTGCGCTCCGCGCCGCTGGACGAAGCCAGCCGGAACCGCCTGCGCGACATCCACCGGTCGAGCATCCAGGAACTCGAAGACGGCCTGGCCCCGGAGCTCACCGAGGAGCTGGAGCGACTGTCGCTGCCGTTCTCCGAGGACAAGGTGCCGTCGGCCGCCGAGCTGCGCATCGCGCAGGCGCAGCTGGTCGGCTGGCTCGAAGGCCTGTTCCACGGCATTCAGACGGCCTTGTTCGCCCAGCAGATGGCAGCCCGCGCACAGCTCGAGCAGATGCGCCAGGGCGCCCTCCCACCCGGCGTCGACGGCGGTCGCGGCCCCTTCCAGTCCGGCACCGGCCAGTACCTGTAGACCGTGACGGAACCGCACATCTCCACGCAGAACGCGTGGGTCGAATTCCCGATCTTCGACGCGAAGTCCCGCTCGCTGAAGAAGGCCTTCCTCGGCAAGGCCGGCGGCGGGATCAACCGCAATGAGTCGAATGTCGTTGTGATCGAAGCACTTCGGGACATCACCATGTCGCTGAACATGGGAGACCGGGTGGGACTGGTCGGCCACAACGGCGCCGGCAAGTCGACGCTCCTGCGTCTGCTGTCGGGCATCTACGAACCGACGCGCGGCTCGGCGACCGTCCGCGGCCGGGTGGCGCCGGTCTTCGACCTGGGTGTCGGCATGGACCCCGAGATCTCCGGCTTCGAGAACATCATCATCCGCGGCCTGTTCCTCGGGCAGACCCGCAAACAGATGCTGGCCAAGGTCGACGAGATCGCCGACTTCACCGAGCTCGGCGAGTACTTGTCGATGCCGCTGCGCACCTATTCCACGGGTATGCGCGTCCGGCTCGCGATGGGCGTGGTCACCAGCATCGACCCCGAAATCCTGCTGCTCGACGAGGGCATCGGCGCGGTGGACGCGGAGTTCCTGAAGAAGGCCCGCACCCGGTTGCAAGCCCTGGTGGAACGCTCCGGAATCCTGGTGTTCGCAAGCCATTCCAACGAATTCCTGGCCCGGCTGTGCCAGACCGCAATGTGGGTCGATCACGGGACCATCCGCATGACCGGCGGCATCGAGGACGTCGTCCGCGCCTACGAGGGCGACGATGCGGCACGGCACGTGCGCGAGGTGCTCGAAGAGAACGAGCGCGAGCGCCAGGCGTGACCGACATGTTGTGCGCGGTGATCGTCACGCACCGGCGACCGGAGTTGTTGGCGAAATCCCTTGCCGTGGTGTGCTCTCAGACGCGGCTGCCCGATCACGTGATCGTCGTCGACAACGACAACGATCCAGCGGTACGTGGCCTCGTGGAGTCCCAGCCGGTCGCGACCACATACCTCGGCTCGGCCCGGAACCTCGGCGGCGCAGGCGGTTTCGCACTCGGCATCCTGCACGCGCTGGCTCTGGGTGCCGAATGGGTGTGGCTGGCCGACGACGACGGACGTCCGGCCGATGCCTCGGTGCTCGCGACGCTGCTGGACTGTGCGGCCAGCCACAACCTGGCCGAGGTGTCGCCCATGGTGTGCGATCTGAATGAGCCGGCCCGGCTGGCCTTTCCATTGCGCCGCGGGTTGGCGTGGCGGCGGTATGTCTCAGAGTTGCAGGTGGACGCCGGATCCGAGGCCGCCGCGGGCGCCGATTTGTTGCCCGGCATCGCATCGTTGTTCAACGGCGCACTGTTCCGGGCGTCGACACTGGAAGCTGTTGGCGTACCGGACATCCGGCTGTTCGTGCGGGGTGACGAGGTCGAGGTGCACCGCAGACTGGTCCGTTCCGGCCTGCCGTTCGGCACCTGCCTGAATGCGGTGTATCTGCATCCGCAGGGGTCCGACGAGTTCAAGCCGATCCTCGGCGGTCGCATGCACACGCAGTATCCCGACGACGCCACCAAGCGCTACTTCACCTACCGCAACCGCGGCTATCTGCAGTCCCAGCCGGGTATGCGCAAGCTCGTGCCGCAGGAGTGGGTGCGGTTCGGGTGGTACTTCCTGATCACCAAGCGCGATCCGGCGGGATTCCGCGAGTGGATGCGACTGCGCCGCTTGGGACGTGACGAGAAGTTCAGCAGGCCCGCTTCGGGCGGACCACACACAGGAGGACAGCGATGACGTTCACCGACGCGGCCGCGCAGTCCAAGACACTGCGCCGCGCCTGGGCTGACCTGGTGACCGGGTTCAGTAAGCGCGAACTCTGGTTGCACCTGGGCTGGCAGGACATCAAGCAGCGCTACCGGCGCTCCGTGCTCGGCCCCATCTGGATCACCATCGCCACCGGCACCATGGCCGTGGCGCTGGGTGGCCTGTACTCCCAGCTGTTCCATCTCCCGCTGGCCGAGCACCTGCCGTACGTGACGCTGGGGCTGATCATCTGGAACCTGATCAACGCGTCGATCCTCGAAGGCGCCGACGTGTTCATCGCCAATGAGGGCCTCATCAAACAACTTCCGACGCCACTGTCGGTGCACGTCTACCGGTTGGTCTGGCGTCAAGTGCTGTTGTTCGCACACAACATCATCATCTTCGTCGTCATCGCGATCATCTTCCCCAAGCCGTGGTCCTGGGCGGATCTGTCGGTGATCCCGGCGCTGGCGCTGATCGTGGCCAACTGCGTCTGGGTCGCACTGTGTTTCGGCATCCTGGCCACCCGGTACCGGGACATCAGCCCGCTGCTGGCCAGCCTGGTGCAGCTGTTGTTCTACATCACCCCGATCATCTGGAATGACCAGACGCTGCGCCTCCAAGGCGCGGGCACGTGGGCGAAAATCATTGAGCTGAACCCACTTCTGCACTACGTGGACATCGTCCGTGCGCCGTTGCTGGGTGAGCCGCAGGAACTGCGGCACTGGGTCGTGGTGATCACGCTGACCGTGTTGGGCTGGGTCGTCGCCGCCATCGCGATGCGGCAGTACAGAGCCCGCGTGCCGTACTGGGTGTAGACGGTCTCGAACTCGTCGCGGCGTCGCCACGCCAGGCGGACTGTCGCTCAGGTCACCGTTCCGGGCTTAGCTCGTTGCCTCCGGGGATCCGGCCGGTCACCTCACTGTCACCTCAGGTTCGGCGGCGCGGAGTTCAATTGCGGCGACCGGCTTTCCGCGTTCCCAGGAGCAATCATGACCATCACCGAAACCCCCACCACCAACGACACCGCAAACGGGCAGGTCATCGAGGCCCAGCTCGTCGAGACCGCTGATGCCGCCGAAGAGCAGGCCAACACCGGCCTCGCCATCCGCGAGGTGCTGAGCGGTGTGCTGGAGCGTCAGCTCGACGCCGGCCACAGCCTCACCCGTCAGCTGGTCAGCGCGACCTCCGCCGCCACCGAAGCCGTCGTCGAGTCGCCGGCCAAGGTGATCTCGTCCATCCGTGACGGCGCCACCCTGCCGGACGCCGTGAGCGAGACCGGTTCCGCCGTTCAGGACGTGCTGGCCGAATCGGGTCGCGACATCCGTAGCGCCGTCGGCGAGTACGTCGGCCGTAATGCGGTGGGCCCCAACGCCATCATCGCCGGCGCCTCCCACGTGGCCGGCTCGCTGGTGCGGGCCCAGGGCGCCCTGACCGCCACCGCCGTGGACGGACTGTTCACTGTCGCCGGCACCGCCGCGCAGGGTGCCGACGACGTCCGTGAGGTTGCCGGCCGCGAGTGGAGCGAGCTGCGCACCACCGCCACCTCGGCCCGCGAAGCGGTCGAAGCCCAGATCACCACCACCCGCGAGAGCATCCGGGACGCTTTCGACACCACTGCTTGATCGCTGCGACGCTCGGGATCGGTCGGTGTACGGGCCGATCCCGAGCAACCAGCAGGTCTGGGCATCCGGCTGCGCCCAGCTTCAGAACACCACCTGGCGCTCACTCACCGCCGGTCTTGGCGGCACGGTGACTGCCCTTACCCGCACTCCGCGACTTGCCTGCCGAATCATGCGAACGACCGCTGCTGCCGCCTGAGTCAGACGCGGCACTGTCCCCGCCCTTGGCCTTCGCGCTGTCCCGCTTGGGCTTCGTAGTGGCCTTGCGAGTCGACGTCGTCGACGCATCATCGGAACCCTTGGCACCGCCCGCGGTCGACGCCCCGGCACCGCCAGCGTCGCTGCTCGACGGTTTCGCGCCCGGCGTCGGGCGATCCGGCTTCGCCGCGGGTGCGCTCGCAGCAGACGCGCCATCGGCGTCGTCAGCCGCGGAAGCCGGTGACCCGGCGTGGTCCGTCACGGCTGCAGGCTTGGCCACCGAGGCAGCGTCGTCATCGGTACCAGCGGCGGCCGTTGCCGCGCCGCTCTCCGCCACCGCGGCGGTCTTGCCGGCTCCGGTCTTATCGGACGCCGTCTTCTCCGCCGACACGGACGAGACCGCCGCGAGCGGCTTCGTCTCCGCAGCCGCCTTGGCCGTGGGTGTTGCCGTCGACAAGGCGACCATCGTCGACGCCGACGACGGGACGCTCGCTGCGGCCACGGGCGGCGGAGTCACCGGCTTGATCGCGGTTGCGATGATGCCCAACGCATTTCGCAGCCCTTGCACGATGCCGTTCGGCCCGAGGATGCCCGCCCCGTCGCCGTTGTACCCGTTGAGCACGGCGCCGGTGATGGCCCCCGGCATCGTCACGATCGCGTTCACGACAGCAGCCAGATTCTTCGCGCTGAGCCCGTTGACGATGTTCTGTAGTCCGTCGCCGGTGGCCGTCACGACGTCACTCATCACCGCAAGTAGCGGGAATCCGGCAGCCAGAACCCAACCCGCGCCACTCGGCGAGGTGATGGCTGTGTCGATCACGTTCAGCATGTTCTGCACCGGCTTACGGAACGCGGCTTGAACGTCGGGCAGGATGCTGGTGGTCAGGATCGGCAGAACGAAGGGCGTCAGCACCGCGCTGTACAGCGTCTGGACCGCGTCAGCGACATGCCCGGCAGCGAGCTGCTGGAATGCCTGCTGCAGGGATTCCGGCGTCGTGGCCAATTGCTGGCCGACCGCGACCAGGTAGTCCCGCACAGACCCGCCGACGGTGACTGCACTGGCGATCTGGTTCCGCACCACCTGACCGAGGACGGGGGCCGGGTCCGCGATCACCTCGGTGACGAGACCTTTCGTGTTCTGCAGAGCCTCGGTGATTATCTGCCCCCACTGAGTGATCGGGTTCACCTGCGCCGTGAGCTGGACCGCGCCGGCATGGATCGCCGGTAGGTGCAGATCCGGCATCGGCTGGTGCGTGACCGGAGACAGGGCGATGACGCCGGCTCCCATCAGCGCAACGCCGGTCGTGAGACTGGAGCGGACAGCAATTTGCATGGTGCTTCCCCCGAGGGTGGATGTGATATTGACCACAGCACCATAAATCGATATTGCCAACGAGTTCACAGGAATCGGCAGATGGAACATGTTTCATTTTTCCGGATCTACCCAGCACAACCCCTACCCGCTGGTAGATTTTTAGCTGGTCAAACTCGTGAGACCTCGCAAGCAAGAGTGTTAGACGCAGTCATAATTGACTTATTCGTCAGATATTTCGGTCCGTTCATCGGTCCGCGACCAATTGCTACCATTTGGCAATATTGCACAAGCTACTGGTCGTGCGCGGTGCTCGACGGTGGCCCGATTCGCCCGCTCCGCCAAGGTGGCGATCCGCGCCCACGATCCGCGTGACGCGCGTTTCCGGCCACGGCAGCACCGCCGGGCCGGGACAAGAGAGTTGCTACCCGATCAGCCGGTCCGGGCCGTCCGCTCACGCACCAAAGACAGATCGGATGGCCGTCTCGTCGCCGTCGACTTCGACGAGCCCGAGTACCCGGGCGTCGCCGAGAGACAGCGCGCCCGCAGCGAGACCGAGGATGCAGGCGGGGACGGCCGTGAGGGAGGCATCGAGCTTGCGACCGTCATGCGGGCCGACCTCGAAGCCGGCGCGGGTGGCGAGCAACTGCAGGGTCTGCTCGCCGACCACGAGACCGATCGCCGCCGCGGCGCGGACCTTGACCCGGCCGTCGAGCAGCGCCGGAACGGCGAGCGTCAGCCACTCGGGCCGGAAGGAGTCGCCTCCGGCGGGTCCACTGACCATCAACGGCGTGGACCAGCGGAGCAGACTCTCGATCGGCCGGCGCAGCTCGGCACCCCACGGCGTCAGCGCGTACTCGACCGCGCTGCCTTCGCCGGCCAGCCTGCGCTCGACCACCCCCGCGGCCTCGAGATCCCGGAGCCGATCGGCAAGCAGATTGGTCGCGATGCCCGGAAGACGATCGATCAGGTCGCGATAGCGGGCGGACGCGATCAAGAGTTCACGAACGATCAGCAGATTCCATCGATCGCCGACGATCTCGAGCGAGCGGGCGAGCCCGCAGTATTGACCGTAGCTGCGCATCGCCGTCCTTCTGCTTGAGTTTCTCAAGTAACTGTGAGATGTTCAAGCATACCCGGAAGCCGATCCGACAGGGGTTGCCATGACCAACACCGCTCAGACCACACGGCCCGCCTGGGTCGACGACGACCTGTTCCCCTTCGAGAGCCATTTCATCGAGATCGACGGCCACACCGTGCACTACGTGGACGAGGGGTCCGGCCCCACGCTGTTGATGCTGCACGGCAACCCAACCTGGTCATTCCTCTTCCGCGACGTAATCCGATTGCTGCGCAACGACTTCCGTTGCGTTGCCCTCGACTACCCCGGCTTCGGATTGTCGACGCCGAAGCCCGGTTATCGCTACCTGCCCGAGGAGCACGCCGACGTCGTCACCGCGTTCGTCGACGCCCTGGACCTCAAGGACGTCACGCTCGTCGGGCAGGACTGGGGCGGCATGATCGGCCTGGCGGTGACGCAGCGCCGCCCTGGCGTCTTCGATCGGCTGGTACTCGCCAACACCTGGGCCTGGCCGGTCAACGGCGTCCTGCATTTCGAAGCCTTTGGTCGCATCGTCGGCGGGTTTCCGATGCGCTTCCTCGTGCGGCAGCTCAATCTGCTGGTCAACGCGTTCATCCCCACCGGCCACCACAGGCGGAAGCCCACCGAGGCCGAGATGGACCATTACCGCCGGGCCCTGGCCACCGCCGAGCGCCGCCAGGCGTCCGCGGTGCTCCCGGGCCGGGTTCTTGCGAGCCGGGATTTCTTCATGGAGGTCGAGGCCGGGTTGCCGACCGTCGCGCAACTGCCGACGCTCATCATCTGGGGCGACGCCGACATCGCGTTCCGCACACAGGAGCGCGAGCGACTGGAAGCCACCTTCCCCGACCACACGACGGTGATCGTCGAGGGCGCCGGCACCTATGTCGAGTCCGACGCCCCCGATGAATTCGCCTCTGCCATCCGGGCTTTCAGCGACGGCGCGCGACAGCCTTCCGTGTAGCGGCGTTCAGGCGGTTCCACGAGTTGATGACCGTGGCCATCCCGACGACGTGGGCGAGCTCGCGCTCGGTGAACACGGCAGCCGCTTGCGCGTACACGTCATCCGGCACGGGGCCATGGCTGAGATCGGTGATGGCCTCGGTGATCGCCAGCGCGGCCCGCTCACGCTCGGTGAACAGGTCGCCGGCTTCCTCCCAGGCCGCGACCAGGGCCAGGCGCTGCTCGGTCTCGCCGAAACGGCGCGCGTCGTGGACGTGCATGTCGAGGCAGAAGGCGCAGTGGTTGATCTGCGAAGCGCGGATCTTGATGAGCTCGCCGATGGTCGAATCGAGCTCCTTGGACGCGGCATTGCTGAAGGCCATCATCCCGGCGTACAGCTCGGGGGCGACCTCGTAGATATCGATGCGCTTGGCGTGGGCGGTGGCGGTCGGTGCGTTCAGTGTCTCGGTCATGGCATCCACGTTAGCCATCAAAAACCCGCGAAGATGGTTCAATTCATACATGGTTTCCTGGGCCAATTTTGAGACGAACGGTGCCGGGCTGGACCTGCATCTGGACCTCGGCCAGACCATCCAGCCGGGCCGGCGCGGCACCCGTGAGCAGCTGATCGGGGCGCTGAGAGACGCCGTCCGGTCCGGCCGGCTGCCCGCCGGCACCATGCTGCCGCCGTCCCGGTCGCTGGCCGCCGACGTCGGATTGGCCCGCAACACCGTCGCCGAGGCCTACGCCGAGCTGGTTGCCGAAGGCTGGCTCGGTTCACGCCAGGGTGCGGGCACCTGGGTCATCGGTTCGCACTCCGAATCGGCACCGGCAACACAACGCGCCCAGCCGGGCACCCCCACCCACAACCTCATGCCCGGTTCGGGAAATGTCGCGGCCTTCCCCCGTCAGGCGTGGCTGGCGTCGGCCCGGCGGGCCCTGACCAACGCCCCGACCGAAGCGCTGCGCACCGGCGACGCCCGCGGCCGCCAGGAGCTACGCACCGCGCTGGCCACCTACCTGGCCCGGGCCCGCGGTGTCCGCACCACGGCCGAGTCGATCGTCATCTGCGCCGGAACCCGGCACGCCGTCCAGCTGCTGTCGAAAGTGTTCGCGCCCAATACGATTGCGGTCGAGAACTACGGGCTGTTCCTGTTTCGCGACGCCATCGCCGACAGTGGTGCCGGCACCGTGCCGATCCGGATCGACGACCACGGCGCTGTCATCGACGACCTCGAAAGCACCAGCGCGGCAGCGGTTCTGCTCACCCCCGCGCACCACTTCCCGCACGGCGTACCGCTGCATCCCGCGCGGCGCACCCGCGCCCTCAACTGGGCCGTCCACGCAAAAGGCTATGTCCTGGAAGACGATTACGACGGTGAGTTCCGCTACGACCGGCAGCCGATCGGCTCGATGCAGGGCCTCGACCCCGACCGGGTGGCCTACCTCGGCTCAGCGAGCAAGAGCCTGGCGCCGGTGCTGCGCTTGGGCTGGATGGTGTTGCCCGACAACCTGATCGACCCGGTACTGGCGGCAGCGGGCGGCCAGCAGTTCTACGTCAACGCCATCGACCAGCTGACCATGGCCGATTTCATCGAATCCGGCCAGTACGACAAGCACATCCGCCGGATGCGCAACAGCTACCGCCGCCGGCGAGATGCTCTGGCGGCCAGGCTGTCCGGTCTGGATGTCGAGATCAGCGGCCTGTCCGCCGGCCTACACGCCCTGATCCGCCTGCCGGACGGTACCGAACACGAAGCGATGCGGCGCGCGGCCGACGCCGGCATCGGGCTGTCTGGGCTGGCGCTCCTCCGCCACCCCGATGCCGCGCCGGATACGCCGCATCAGGACGGCGTGGTGGTGAGTTTCGGCACGCCGGCCGACCACGAGTTCAACGCGGCGCTCGACGCGCTGCACGACGTGCTGGTGGCCGTCAGTCGGTGAGCGACGCCAGCTCCGCCTCGAGATTGACGCGGGCCGCGTCTTCCCAGAGCCGTCGCCCCTCGACCGTGCGGTACAGCGACGGCCCGGCCAGCATCGCCGCGATCATCCGGCCCCGCCACAACCCGAAATCGGCATCGGTGACGTGGCCGTACTCGGCGCGCACGCGCGCGGTGTTGTGCTGGTAGTCCGCCGGCGGCACGGCCAGCACCGCCAGGTCGGCGTCGGACAGCACCTGGCCGTTGTGGTCGCCGGCCGCCGGGTCATGGGTGATGGTCACCCGCACCAGGCGCCCCACCTCCGCCACGAATACCGGGTCCACGCCCAGATCGGTCAGCTCCGACTCGGCGAGCAGGGCGCTGTTCTCTTCATCGTCGGACCGGCCGACGTACACCGCGTCGTGGTACCAGGCGGCCAGGCGCACCGCGTCAGGATCATCCGCGAAGGCCTCCAGGGCGTCCACGCCGGCCAGGATGCCGCGCAGGTGGCTCAGGTCGTGGTAACTGCGGTGCGGCTCGGCCCAACGGCCCAGGAGTGCCGCCCCCACGTCATCGATGCGCGGCGACACAGAATGTCGCGCCAGCAGCGTGTGCCATGCCTGGAGCAAATCGGTCACGTCTCCATGGTGCACGTAAGCTGCCCCGGTGGCCGAGCCAGTCGATATCCCCGCCGAACACAGCGCCGAAAAAGCCGTCGAGGCGTCCCTCGGACTGGTGACGCAGGCCTGGCGGTTCGTCGTCACCGGCGGCCTGTCCGCAGTCGTCGACTACGGCCTGTACGCGCTGCTCAGCTCGGTTTTCGTGGCGAACGGCATGCCGGACGCCCGAGCCACGCTCATCGCGAAGACGCTCAGCTTCATCGCGGGCACGACCACGGCCTACCTGATCAACCGGCGCTGGACCTTCCAGGCGGAACCGAGCCGGGCGCGATTCATCGCGGTTGTGATCTTGTACGCAGTCACCTTCGGCCTGCAGGTCGGCATCAATCAGCTGTTCTATCTGCAATTCGAGGGCGAGTCCTGGCGG
Source organism: Mycobacterium sp. HM-7 (assembly GCF_053852335.1). NCBI lineage: Bacteria > Bacillati > Actinomycetota > Actinomycetes > Mycobacteriales > Mycobacteriaceae > Mycobacterium > Mycobacterium sp. HM-7. The sequence continues at coordinate 5,743,898 of NZ_CM132657.1, forward strand.
CGGCCCGTGGCCTTTGTCATCGCCCAGGGAACCGCGACAGTGATCAACTTCGTGGTGCAGCGCGCGGTGATTTTCCGGCTGAAGTGACGTTGGCCGGTACCCTTTGACCGTTATGTCTACCCAGCCTGACGCCACGCTGCCCCTGACGCGCCGCGCCCTCACCGGGTTCGGCCGCACGGCACCGTCCGTGGCAAACGTGCTGTCCACACCCGATGTCTCAGTGATCGCCGAGGCGGTCAAGCGGGTTGCGGACGCAAACTCTTCCAGCCCCGCCCACCTGCGCCGAGGCATCCTCGGCCGCGGCCTCGGCCGATCCTACGGAGACCAGGCGTGCAACGGCGGCGGCATCGTCGTCGATATGACGGCGCTGAACCGGATCCATTCGATCAGCTCCGAGACCGCCATCGCCGACGTCGACGCCGGGGTCAGCCTGGACCAGTTGATGAAGGCGGCGCTGCCGTTCGGCCTGTGGGTTCCGGTGCTGCCGGGCACCCGCCAGGTCACCGTCGGCGGCGCGATCGCCTCCGACATCCACGGCAAGAACCATCACAGCGCAGGCAGCTTCGGCAATCACGTGCTGTCGCTGGACCTGCTGATGGCCGACGGCGAGGTGCACACCATCACCCCCGACGGTCCGGACAGCGAGCTCTTCTGGGCCACCGTCGCCGGAAACGGGCTGACGGGCATCGTGATCCGGGCGCGCATCAAGATGACCCGCACGGAGAGCGCGTATTTCATCGCCGACGGCATCGCCACCGCCGACCTGGAAGAAACCGTCGCGGTGCACCAGGACGGCAGCGAGGACAACTACACGTACTCCAGCGCCTGGTTCGACCTGATCAGCCCGGAGCCCAAGCTCGGCCGCGCCGCGGTGAGCCGGGGCAGCCTCGCCAAGGTGGATCAGCTGCCCGCCAAGCTGGCGAAGGACCCGCTGAAGTTCACCGCACCCCAGCTGCCGTCGATCCCCAACCTGTTCCCGGTCAGCTTCATGAACAAGCTCTCGCTCTCCATGATCGGCGAGGCGTTCTACCGGATGAGCGGCAACTACCAGGGCAAGATCGTCAACCTGACGCAGTTCTACCACATGCTGGACATCACCTCGGGCTGGCAATATGCCTACGGCCCAGCAGGTTTCGCGCAGCATCAGTTCCTGGTTCCGCCCGATGCGCTCGAAGAGTTCAAGGGCATCATCCGCTGGATGCACACCCAGAAGCAGTACTCGGCACTGAACGTCTTCAAGCTGTTCGGCCCGGGCAACAAGGCGCCACTGAGCTTCCCGATGCAGGGCTGGAATGTGGCCCTCGACTTCCCGAACCGGCCGGGCGTCAACGAGTTCCTCAACGAACTCGACAAGCGCGCAATGGAATTCGGCGGTCGCGTCTACACCGCCAAGGACTCCCGCGTCAGCGCCGAGAGCTTCCACCGGATGTACCCGCGGATCGACGAGTGGATCGCCACCCGCCGCAAAGCCGACCCGAACGGCGTGTTCGCCTCGGACATGGCCCGCCGGCTCGAGCTCCTCTGAATCTTGAAAAGGAAACCCATGATTGACGCAACCGGCAACCCGCAGACCATTCTGCTGTTCGGCGGGACCTCGGAGATCGGCCTGGCCATCGTCGAGCGCTACCTCAAGAACGCCAAGGCCCGCGTGATCCTCGCCGACCTACCGGGCGCCCCGAAGCGCGACGCCGCCATCGCTCAGATGGAGGCGGCCGGCGCCAAGGAGGTCGTGTACCTCGACTTCGACGCGCTGGACACCAAGTCGCACCCGGCGGTCATCGAATCCGCCTGGACACAGGGCGATGTCGACGTCGCGATCGTCGCGTTCGGCATCCTCGGCGACGCCGAAGAACTGTGGCAGAACCAGTCCAAGGCCGTGCTGACCGCCCAGATCAACTACACCGCTGCGGTTTCCGTCGGCGTGCTGGTCGGCGACAAGATGAAGGCGCAGGGCTTCGGGCAGATCATCGCGATGTCGTCGGTCGCCGGCGAACGGGTCCGTCGCTCCAACTTCGTGTACGGCTCGACCAAGGCCGGTCTCGACGGTTTCTACCTGGGCCTCGGAGAGGCCTTGCGGGAGTTCGGGGTTCGCGTGCTGGTGATCCGCCCCGGCCAGGTCCGCACCACGACGACGCTGGAGCACTGGAAGGCCACCGGCGCCAAGGAGGCGCCGTTCACGGTCGACAAGGAAGACGTCGCCAACCAGGCCGTCGCTGCCGCCGCCAAGGGCAAGGAGCTCATCTGGGCGCCCAACCCGGTGCGGTACCTGATGGCCGTCATCCGGCACATCCCGCGGTCGGTCTTCCGCAAACTTCCGCTCTGATGCGCAGCGCGCTGGCCGCGAGCGCCAGGGTGAGCGGCCAGATGCTGGCCGCGATGGCACTGGCAGTGATCATCACGGTCGTTGCGCTGCAAGCGATAGCGCGCGTGCAATGGCCAGCGTTCAACTCGTCCAACCAGTTGCACGCCCTGACCACCGCCGGCCAGTGCGCCGTGCTGATCGGGCTGCTGCTCACGGGGTGGGCCTGGCGCCGTGGCTGGCACAAGAGCGCCAAACTGGCGGCCACGTCCCTGTTGGCGGCGTTCTCGGTCGTCACCCTGGGCATGCCGTTGGGCGCCACCAAGCTGTACCTGTTCGGCATCTCGGTCGACCAGCAGTTCCGCACCGAGTACCTGACGCGCCTCGCGGATACCGCTGTGCCACATGACATGACGTATCTGGGGCTGCCGCCGTACTACCCGTCGGGCTGGTTCTGGCTCGGCGGCCGGGTGGCCGCACTGACCGGAACCCCGGCGTGGGAGATGTTCAAGCCGTGGGCGGTCGTCACGATCACCGCCGCGATCGTGGCCGCATTCGTCTTGTGGGCGGCCATGATTCGCTTCGAGTACGCCCTGGCCGTCACGACCGCCACCGCCGCGGTGACGCTGGCCTACTCGTCGACCGAGCCGTACTCGGCAGTCCTCGTGGTGCTGCTGCCGCCGGTGTTCGTGCTGGCGTGGTCGGGCCTGAAAGCGACCTCGCCGGAGGCGAGCACTAGCGCACGCCGGGGCTACGCTGCAATTCTCGGTACCGGGTTCTTCCTCGGCATCGCCGCGCTGTTCTATACCTTGCTGTTCGGCTACGTGGCCTTCACCCTCGCGCTGATGGCACTACTGCTGGCTGCCTCCCGGCGCCAACTCCAGCCGCTGATCCGGGTCGCCGTCATCGCCGTCATCTCCGGCGTCATCGCCGCCATCCACTGGGCGCCGTACTACCTGGCCGTGCTCAAGGGCCACCCCGCCGACAAGGGCACCGCGCAGCACTACCTGCCGATGTCCGGCGCGCAGCTCACCTTCCCCATGCTCGACGCCACCCTCCTCGGCGTCATGTGTCTCCTCGGAACCCTGTGGCTGGTGGTGAAGGGCCGCAGCTCGACCCGCGCGGCCGCCTTGGGAATGGCCGTGGTGTCGGTGTACGCATGGTCGCTGCTGTCGATGCTGGCCACCCTGGCCCGCACCACGCTGCTGTCGTTCCGGCTGCAGCCGACCCTGCTGGTGTTGCTCGTCGCGGCCGGCACCTTCGGCTTCCTGGAGGCCGCCCGCGCGCTGGCGAACCGGTACGCGCAGCCGACCACCAACCGGATCATCGCCGTGGCCGCCACCGTCGGCGCGATCGGCGCGGTGTCGTTCAGCCAGGCGATCCCCGACATCCTGCGGCCCGACATCGCCGTCGCCTACACGGACACCGACGGTTACGGCCAGCGTGCCGACCGCCGCCCGCCCGGTTCCGAGCGGTTCTACCAGGAGATCGACCGCAAGATCACCGCCGCGACGGGCAAGCCCCGCAGCGAGACCGTCGTGATGACGGCCGACTACAGCTTCCTGTCCTACTACCCCTACTACGGGTTCCAGGGGCTGACGTCGCACTACGCGAACCCGCTGGCGCAGTTCAAGGAACGCTCCGGCGCCATCGAGAGCTGGGCGACCATGACCAGCCCCGACGACTTCGCCAAGGCCCTCGACACGCTGCCCTGGCAGGCGCCGACGGTGTTCCTGATGCGCCACGGCGGCACCGGCACCTACACGCTGCGGCTGGCCGAGGACGTCTACCCCAACCAGCCCAACGTGCGCCGCTACCAGGTGGCACTCGACGAGCGGCTGTTCGACAGCAAGCACTGGCAGGTGACCGATATCGGCCCGTTTGTGCTGGCCATCCGTAGCGGCCACTAACATCTAGCCCCGTGGCCGGGGAACCTGAGGTAGAGCGCAATCACCGCACAGCGCGGTGGATCGCGATCGTCGCCGGACTGCTCGGCGCGTTCCTGGCGATGGCGACGCCGCTGTTGCCCGTCACCCAGACCACGGCACAGCTGAACTGGCCGCAGGCGGGCGTCCTCAAGAGCGTCGATGCGCCGCTGATCGGCTACGTCGCCACCGACCTCGACATCACCATCCCGTGTTCGACGGCGGCCGGCCTCACCGGCCCCGCTACGGTGCTGCTGTCCACGGTGCCCAAGCAGGCACCCAAAGCCGTCGACCGCGGCCTGCTGATCGAGCGCGTGGGCGGCGACCTGCTGGTCATCGTGCGCAACACCCCGGTCGTCAGCGCACCCCTGACCCAGGTACTGAGCCCCGCGTGCAAGGAACTGAGATTCAGCGCGCACGCCGACAAGGTCACCGGCGAGCTCGTCGGCCTGGTGCAGGGACCGAAGGACAGAAACCCCGGCAAGCCGCTGCGTGGTGAGCTGAGCGGTTACGACTTCCGCCCGCAGATCGTCGGCGTCTTCACCGACCTGTCCGGTGCGGCCCCGCCGGGACTGACGTTCTCGGCCACGATCGATTCGCGCTACAGCACCTCGCCGACCCTGCTGAAGATGCTGGCGATGATCTTCGGGGTGGTGCTGACGGTCGTCGCGCTGAGCGCCCTGCACGTGTTGGACTGTGCCGACGGCGTCCGGCACAAACGCTTCCTGCCGTCGCGCTGGTGGTCGGTCAAGCCGCTCGACGGCGTCGTGGCGGCGACTCTGGTCTGGTGGCACTTCGTCGGCGCCAACACCTCCGACGACGGCTACATCCTGACCATGGCCCGGGTCTCGGAACACGCCGGCTACATGGCCAACTACTACCGCTGGTTCGGCACGCCGGAGGCTCCGTTCGGTTGGTACTACGACCTGCTGGCGCTGTGGGCGCACGTGTCCACGTCGAGCGTCTGGATGCGCCTCCCGACCCTTCTCATGGCCCTGGCCTGCTGGTGGGTGATCAGCCGCGAGGTGCTCCCCCGCCTCGGCCACGCTGTCAAGAACAGCCGCGCCGCGGCCTGGACCGCCGCCGGCATGTTTCTCGCTTTCTGGCTCCCGCTGAACAACGGCATCCGGCCGGAGCCGATCATCGCCCTCGGTATCCTGCTGACCTGGTGCTCGGTGGAGCGCGGCGTAGCCACCAGCCGGCTGCTGCCCGTGGCCATCGCGATCATCATCGGCGCGCTGACGTTGTTCTCCGGCCCGACGGGCATCGCCGCGATCGGCGCCCTGCTCGTCGCTGTCGGTCCGCTGAAAACGATTGTGGCGCGGCATACTTCGAGGTTCGGCTACCTGGCGCTGCTGGCCCCGATCCTGGCCGCGGGCACCGTGACGGCGATCCTGATCTTCCGTGACCAGACGCTGGCCGCCGAGATCGACGCCAGTTCCTTCAAGACCACCGTCGGCCCCGCACTGAGCTGGTTCGACGAACACATCCGCTACGAGCGGCTGTTCACCACCAGCCCCGACGGCTCGGTGGCCCGCCGGTTCGCGGTGCTGACGCTGCTGCTCGCGCTGGCCGTGTCGCTGGCAATGTCGTTGCGCAAGGGGCGAATTCCTGGCACCGCCGCCGGACCGGCCCGCCGCATCGTCGGCATCACGATCATCTCGTTCCTGGCGATGATGTTCACGCCCACCAAGTGGACGCACCACTTCGGGGTGTTCGCCGGGCTGGCCGGATCGTTGGGCGCTTTGGCCGCCATCGCGGTCGGCACCGTCGCCATGCGGTCGCGCCGCAACCGCGCGATGTTCACCGCGACCGTGCTGTTCGTCATGGCCCTGTCGTTCGCCACCGTGAACGGCTGGTGGTACGTCTCCAACTTCGGTGTGCCGTGGTCGAATCAGTTCCCGGAGTGGCACTTCGGCTTCACCACCTTCCTGTTCGGACTGTCCTTCCTGACGCTCCTGTGGGCGGCCTGGCTGCACTTCTACGACCACGATCCCGAGAGACCGGTCAGTCGCCGGATTCCCCAGGCGCCCTTGGCAATCGCGTCATGGATCATCGTGTTGTTCGAGGTGGTGTCCCTGACCCTCGGCATGACCCAGCAGTGGCCCGCCTGGTCGGTCGGCCGGTCCAACCTGCAGGCGCTGACCGGTAAGACCTGCGGCCTGGCCGACGACGTCATGGTCGAGCAGGACCCCAACGCCGGCAAGCTCGTCCCGCAGTCCGCGACTGTCGGGGACGCGCTCGGCGCCGGTGGCGCAGAAGGCTTCACCCCCAACGGAATTCCGTCGGACGTCTCCGCAGACCCCGTCATGGAGACACCCGGCGGCACCAACTTCGCCGACAGCGACGGCGGCCCCGTCAGCGGCGCGGAGCCGGGCACCGAAGGCGGCACCACCGCGGGGATGGGCGTCAACGGTTCCCGCGCCAAGCTCCCCTACAACCTGGATCCGGCCACCACGCCGGTGCTGGGCAGCTGGCGGCCCGGCGTTCAGATCCCGGCGCGCATGCGCTCGGGCTGGTACCGGTTGCCGCCGCGCGATCAGGCCGGGCCGCTGCTGGTCGCTTCCGCCGCGGGCCGGTTCAACCAGGGCGAGGTCCGCGTCGAGTACGCCACCGATGCGCAAGCCGCCGCAGGCAAGATCGCCGGCGCCGTCGGCTTCGCCGATGTGGGCGCGGCACCGGCCTGGCGCAACCTGCGCGCCCCCATGGCCGCCATCCCGCGCGACGCCACCGTGATCCGCGTCGTCGCCACCGACGACGACCTCGCACCGCAGCACTGGATCGCGCTGACCCCGCCGCGCATCCCGAAGCTGCGCACCCTGCAGGACGTCGTCGGTTCCAAAGACCCGGTGATGCTGGACTGGCTGGTCGGCCTGGCGTTCCCGTGCCAGCGGCCATTCGGCCACGACAACGGCGTGACCGAGGTGCCCAAGTGGCGCATCCTGCCGGACCGCTTCGGCGCCGAGGCCAACTCACCCGTCATGGACTACCTCGGCGGTGGCCCGCTGGGCATCACCGAGCTCCTGTTCAAAGCCATGCCGGTGCCGACGTATCTGAAGGACGACTGGTTCCGCGACTGGGGCTCGCTGCAACAGTTCACGCAGTACTACCCGGACGCGCAGCCGGCCAAGATCGACCTCGGCACCGCCACGCGTAGTGGGCTGTGGGCCCCGGCGCCGCTGCGGCATTCGTAGTAGCCGGCACGCATCGACTGCGGTTCTCGGCGTGTCGGCTCTCCTGCCACATGGTCACTGCAGAAAGCACGCCGTTCCTGACTGGGTGGCGGTGAACGAGCCCGAAAAGCGCCGTTGAGTCAGGCTCGAGTGGTTCTTGGTGCGGCAAGAGCTACATGATGGTCGTCGCTACCGACGGACACCTTCAACCCATGGGCGGCTCGTGGCTCGTCGAGGTGAACAACGACCCGGCAAAGGGTTGGCAGATGATTCCCGGTAGCTACCGCGCGTGGGATTCGGTCCCTGCGCCCACCAAGGACGAGCCGTGGCGTGTGCAAGGAATACACGGGAACTCCCCGTCGCAAATCAGCGCCTACCAGGGATCGGACGGAAAGGTGCACATCGCCGCAGACTCGTTCGACCGCAGCCGTGGCATCACCATGTATCAGGTCGACAACCCCGCCGACGCTTGGGACCGAAGCAAGTGGCGGCCGCTGCTCGGCGATGGCACGTACGGTGACGCAGGGCAATTGTCCAGGGCTGAAATCAGTCAAGGAAACCGGTTTGGTGAACTCAGCTTCCGCGAAGTCGAAGGGCGGCCGGTCTTGTCTGGATTCAACCAATCAACTTTCGGCACTGAAGTTCGTGTCGGTGACGAGAGCAATCCTGCACGAATATTCGACGGGCGCCCGACAGTCGTAGCGCCGGGTGGACGATGGGAAGACCGCATCCCCGGCCAATATCCTCAAAACTATGGCGGCTACATCATGCCGGGATCGACGCTGAACAACTTGAATGTCCTCATCAGCCAGTGGAACACGACCACAAACGACACATATGCGGTCGAGCAATTCCAAGTAAATCCGAACCGATAGGAACGAACAGTGCTTGCCAGATGTTTCACTGCAGCTCTGAGCGCTTCGGCGATCGCACTAGTGACGGCTTGTGCAGCCCAGGCCGGTCCGCCGGCGTTCCCGGATTTGGGCAAGTACACACCCGTGAATCCCGCGGACTACACCATCGAACTAGCCAATACCGGTGGACCCTCGATCTCAGTCGTGTATTTCCTTACCCCTGATGGCATTCCGTGCACTTTCACGGACGGATCAGCGGGATGCATCGGCGACAACCTGCCTGGGATTCAGAGCAAGGACAAGAACCCTTACACCTACGTCGACACAGTCAGTGGAATCCAGCGGGCCGGCTCGACCCAATTCGTGAACAACTCAGTTCATGGCACGCCAATCAAGCAACTCCCCCCGATGCACTCGATTGCGGTGGGTGGTGTGACCTGCGGGGTTGATGGAGTAGGCCTGACCGCATGCAAAGACTCCGAGAACGAGGGCTTCATCCTCTCGCCGTCGTGGTCGGGCTGGCTGAAACACACCGGATAGCGAGACCCAGCGAGGGTCACATTCCGGCCAACTAGCTCGACATTCCCCGTCAGTGGGCCAGGCCACATATAACTGTCGCCTAGTCTTGAGCCTCGTGCCTGCCAGGACTGCCCGTCTCGTCGCGATCATCGCGGGCCTTGCCGGTCTGCTGCTCTGCGCGCTGACCCCACTGCTGCCCGTCAAGCAGACGACCGCGACCGTGTTGTGGCCCCAAGCCCCAAACGCCAACGGAAACGTCTCTGATCTCACCGCCCCGCTGGTGTCGGGTGCGCCGCTCGCGCTGGATGTCTCCATCCCGTGCGCGGCCATCGCCACCCTGCCCGCCGAGGGCGGTCTGGTCTTCTCGACGATCCCGCCCGACGGCATCGACGCCAGCCGCAACGGCCTGTTCGTCCGCGCCAACGCCACCGACGTCGTCGTCGCGTTCCGGGACACCGTCGCCGCGGTCGCCAAGCGGTCCGACGTCGCCGCCGGGAAGTGCAGCAACCTGCATCTCTGGGCGACCAACGGCGGCGTCGGCGCCGACTTCATCGGCCTGCCCGGCGCGGCCGGTACCGGCAGCGTGGAGAAGAAGCCCCAGGTGGCCGGCATCTTCACCGGCCTCAAGGTGCCCGCGCAGCCCGGTCTGTCCGCGCGCGTCGACGTCGACACCCGGTTCATCGTCGTCCCGACGTTCGTGAAGTCGGCTGCGATGGCGCTCGGTGTGCTGCTGACGCTGGTCTCGATCCTCGCGCTGGGACTGCTGGACCGGCAGGAAGGCCGCCGCGTACATGACGGCTGGCAGCGCTTCTGGAAGGTCAGCCGCTGGCACTGGCTCGCTGACATCGCGGTGTTCACCGGCCTCGCCGGCTGGCACCTCATCGGCTCCATCTCCTCGGACGACGGCTACAACCTGACCATCGCGCGGGTCTCCAGCCAGGCCGGCTACGTCGCCAACTACTACCGCTACTTCGGTGCCTCCGAGGCGCCCTTCGATTGGTACCAGTCGGTGCTCGCCCACCTGGCGAGCGTCAGTACCGCCGGCGTGTGGATGCGGCTGCCCGCGCTGCTGGCCGGCATGGCCACCTGGACCTTGCTTTCGCGCTGGGTGCTGCCGCGGCTCGGCCCCGGCGCACGGGGCGTCTCGTCGAACGCGATCGCCATCTGGACCGCGGCCGCGGTCTTCCTGGCTGCCTGGTACCCGTTCAACAACGGCCTGCGCCCCGAACCGCTGATCGCCTTCGGGGTGATCGCGACCTGGGTGCTGATCGAATACTCCATCGCCACCCGGCGCCTGGCTCCCGCGGCCGTCGCGATCATCGTGGCGGCGTTCACCGCGACGACGGCCCCGCAGGGCCTGATCGCGCTGGCTCCGCTGCTCGTCGGCGCCCGCGCTCTGGTCCGCACGGTGCGCAGCCGCCGGGCCGGGACGGGTCTGCTGGCGCCGATCGCGACGCTGGCCGCGTCGGCGTCGCTGATCCTGACGGTGATCTTCCGGAACCAGACCCTGGCGACCGTGGCCGAATCGGCACGCATCAAATACACGGTCGGGCCGACCATCTCCTGGTACCAGGAATTCCTGCGCTACTACTTCCTCACGGTCGAGGACAGCGTCGACAGTTCGTTGACCCGCCGGTTCTCGGTGCTGATCCTGCTGCTGTGCCTGTTCGCCACGCTGACCCTGCTACTGCGCAAGGGCCGCGTGCCCGGTCTGGCCAGCGGGCCGGTGTGGCGGCTGCTCGGTAGCACCATGCTCGGCCTGCTGCTCCTGCACTTCACCCCGACCAAGTGGGCAGTGCAGTTCGGTGCGTTCGCCGGCCTGTCGGGCGCGTTCGGCGCGATCATCGCCTTCGCCTTCGCGACGGTCGGGCTGCACAGCCGACGGAACCTGGCGCTGTACGTGACAGCGCTGCTGTTCGTGCTGGCCTGGGCGACGTCCGGGATCAACGGCTGGTTCTACGTCGGCAACTACGGCGTGCCGTGGTTCGACCGCCAACCCGTACTGGCCGGCCATCCCGTCACCTCGATGTTCCTGGTGCTGGCGATCATCTCCGCGCTGCTCGCCGGCTGGCTGCACTTCCGCATCGACTACGCCGGGCACACCGAGGTCGCCGAGACGCGCCGTAACCGGGCGTTGGCGTCGACCCCGCTGCTCATCGTCGCGGTGATCATGGTCGTGCTCGAGGTCGGCTCGATGGCCAAGGGTTTCGTGCAGCGCTACCCGCAGTACACGACCGCACGGGCCAACCTGGACGCACTGGGGTTGTCCGACAAGAGCTGCGCCATGGCCAACGACGTGCTGGTGGAGGCCGACGTGAATGCCGGCACGCTGCAGCCCGTCCCCGGCCAGACGTGGGGCAAGTACGGACCGCTCGGCGGCGAGAACCCCGTCGGCTTCACCCCCAACGGCGTCAGCGACTCGCTCGCCCCGCCGCATCCGGTGGTCGCCAACCCCGGCACCGTCAACTCCGACGGCTCGCCCAACAAGCCGAACGTCGGCGTCGCCTTCGCGGCCGGCACCGGCGGCGGCTACGGCCCGGTCGGGGTCAACGGCTCCAACGTGTACCTGCCGTTCGGACTGGACCCGGCCCGCACGCCGGTGATGGGCAGCTTCAAGGAGAACGGCGTCGCCGCCAAGGCCACCTCGGCCTGGTACGAGCTGCCGCCGCGCAGCGCGGACCGTCCGTTGGTGACCGTCGCCGCCGCCGGCGCCATCTGGTACTACGACGAAGAGCACGAGTTCCACTACGGCCAGTCGCTCAAACTGCAGTGGGGCGTGCACCGGCCGGACGGGAGTTACCAGGCGCTCGGCGAGGTCCAGCCCATCGACACCTTCTCCCAATACGCCTGGCGCAACCTGCGTTTCCCGCTGGCGTGGGCGCCGCCGGAGGCGAACGTCGCCCGCATCGTCGCCGACGATCCGAACCTGTCCGAAGATCAGTGGTTCGGGTTCACGCCGCCGCGGGTGCCGACGCTGGAGAGCGCGCAGCAATTCCTCGGGTCGCAGACGCCGATCCTGATGGACATCGCCACCGCCGCGAACTTCCCGTGCCAGCGCCCGTTCTCCGAGCGTCTCGGAGTCGCGGAGCTGCCGCAGTACCGCATCCTGCCCAACACAAAGCAGGTCGTGGTGTCGTCGAACATGTGGCAGTCCGCGCAGAAGGGCGGCCCGTTCCTGTTCATCCAGGCACTGTTGCGGACGTCGACCATCCCGACATACCTGCGCAACGACTGGTACCGGGACTGGGGCTCGATCGAGCGGTACGACCCGGTGGTGCCGCCATCGGTGGCCCCGCCTGCAGCGATTGACCAAGGCACCATGACCGTCAACGGCTGGAGCCGCCGCGGCCCGATCCGGGCCTTGCCATGACCGGGACGGGAATGAACGCACAGCAAGTCAAGGTCACCCGGTGGGTGGCGATCGTCGCGGGCCTGATCGGCTTCGTGCTGTCGGCGCTGACGCCGCTGCTGCCGGTCGTACAGAGCACCGCGCAGCTGAACTGGCCGCAGCAGGGCCAGTTCAGCAACGTCACCGCGCCGCTGATCTCGCAGACGCCGGTGACGATGAAGGCGACGATCCCGTGCGACGTCCTGCGGACGCTGCCGCCGTCGGGTGGCCTGGTGTTCGGCACGGTACCCAAGGACGGCAAGCAGGCCGCACTGAACGGGCTGCTGGTCAACGTGTCCAGCAGCCGGGTCGACATCACCGACCGCAACGTGGTGATCGCCAGTGTCCCGCGACTGAAAGCCATTGGTAGCCCGGGCTGTTCGCGCATCGAGATCATCTCCGACCAGAACGGGACGTTCGCGACGTTCGTCGGCCTGACCGGCCCCGACGGCAAAGAACTGCGCACCGGATTCGCCGACCCGAACCTGCGGCCCACCGTCGTCGGTATCTTCACCGACCTGAAGGGCGCTGCGCCGCAGGGTCTTTCGGTGTCGGCCACGATCGACACCCGGTTCATCAACCGCCCGACCATCATCAAGTACACCGCGATGTTCGGCGGAATCGTGGCGACCATCGTTGCACTGCTGGCCCTTTGGCGGCTCGACCGGCTCGACGGCCGCCGCATGCAGCGGCTCATCCCCAGCCGCTGGCGGACCTTCAACATCGTCGACGGCGTCGTGGTCGGCGGGTTCCTGCTGTGGCATGTGTTGGGCGCCGGCTCATCTGACGACGGCTACATCCTGGGCATGGCGCGCGTCGCACCGCACGCGCAGTACATGATCAACTACTTCCGCTGGTTCGGTAGCCCCGAGGATCCGTTCGGCTGGTACTACAACGTGCTGGCCCTGATGACGCACGTCAGTGACGCCAGCATCTGGATCCGCTTGCCGGACTTGATCTGTGCGCTCATCTGCTGGCTGCTGCTGTCCCGTGAGGTGCTCCCCCGACTCGGCCCCGTGGTCGCGGGCAGCAAGGCCGCCATGTGGGCCGCGGGCCTGGTTCTAATGGCCGCGTGGATGCCGTTCGACAACGGCCTGCGCCCCGAGGGTCAGATCGCCACCGGCGCCCTGATCACCTACGTCCTGATCGAACGCGCCATCGGCACCAGCCGGCTGACCCCGGCCGCCCTGGCCATCATCAGCGCGGCGTTCACCCTGGGTATCCAGCCGACGGGCCTGATCGCCGTCGCGGCCCTCCTGGCCGGTGGTCGCCCGATCCTGCGCATCCTGGTGAAGCGGCGCCGCGAGGTCGGCACCTGGCCGCTGCTGATGCCGCTGCTGGCCGCCGGCTTCGTGATCCTGACCGTGGTGTTCGTCAACCAGACTGCGGCAGGAGTGTTGGAGGCCACCAGGATTCGCACCGCCATCGGCCCGAGTCAGGCCTGGTACACCGAGAATCTGCGGTACTACTACCTGTTCCTGCCGACGGTCGACGGCTCGATGACACGGCGCTTCGGCTTCCTGCTCACCGCGCTCAGCCTCTTCACGTCGATGTTCATGATCCTGCGGCGCAAGCGGGTTCCCGGTATCGCCCGCGGTCCGGTGTGGCGCCTGATGGGCATCATCTTCGCCACCATGTTCTGTCTGATGTTCACCCCGACCAAGTGGGTGCACCACTTTGGCCTGTTCGCGGCCGTGGGCGCCGCGATGGCGGCGGTGGCCACCGTGCTGGTGTCGCGGTCGGTGCTGAAGTCGGCACGCAACCGCATGGCCGTCACCTCGGCGGTGCTGTTCCTGCTGGCATTGGTTTCGGCCACCACCAACGGCTGGTGGTACGTGTCCAGCTACGGCGTGCCGTTCAACAACGACATGGTGGCCGTCGGCGGAATCAAGCTCAGCACAATCTTTTTGGCGCTGTTCGTGATCACCGCGGTGTGGGCGTTCTGGCTGCACTTCAACAGCGATCGGCCGGAAGGCCGCCTCACCCGGTTGGTCACGGCGGCGCCGATTCCCCTGGCCGCCGCGTTCATGGTCGTGGTGTGTGTGGCGTCGATGGCCATCGGTGCGGTGCGCGAATACCCGACGTACTCGAACCTGGCGAGCAACCTGCGGGCACTGAAGGGTGGCTGCGGGCTGGCCGACAACGTGCTCGTCGAGCCCGATTCGAACGCCGGTTTCCTGACGCCGCAGGCCGGCGATTACGGGCCGCTCGGCGCGCTCGGCGGCGTCGCTCCGGTCGGCTTCACCCCGAACGGCGTGCCGGATCGTATTGTCGCCGAGGCGATTCGCCTCGACTTCCCGATGCCGGGCACCGACTCGGACTGGGACGCCGCGGCGAAGCTCAAGACGCCGGGCATCAACGGGTCGACGGTGCCGCTGCCCTACGGCCTGGATCCCGCCCGCGTGCCGGTTGCCGGGACGTACACCACGGGCCCGCACTCGCAGGCCAAGCTGACGTCGGCCTGGTACGGCCTGCCCAAGGTTGATGACGCGCATCCGCTGGTGGTCGTCACGGCCGCGGGCACCATCACCGGCAACAGCTCGCTCAAGGGCCGCACCGAAGGCCAGACCGTCGAGCTGGAGTACGGCCGCACCGGCCCGGACGGACATCCCGTCGCGGGCGGGCGCGTCGTGCCTTACGACATCGGCCCGACGCCGTCGTGGCGCAACCTGCGCTTCGACCGTGGTCAGATTCCGGCCGACGCCACGTTCGTTCGTGTTGTGGCAGTGAACCTCTCACTCAACGAGGGCGACTGGATCGCCGTCACCCCGCCGCGGGTGCCCGAGGTCAAGACCCTCGAGGAATACGTCGGCAAGACGCAGCCGGTGCTGATGGACTGGGCCGTCGGCCTGGCGTTCCCGTGCCAGCAGCCGATGCTGGTGCGCAACGGCGTGACCGAAGTGCCGAAGTTCCGCATCACGCCGGACTACACCGCCAAGAAGCAGGACACGGACACCTGGCAGGACGGCATCAACGGCGGCCTGCTGGGCATCACCGACGTGCTGCTGAAGGCCCACGTGATGTCGACGTACCTGTCCGACGACTGGGGCCGCGACTGGGGCTCGCTGCGGGCGTTCACGACCGTCGTCGATGCGACGACCGCCGAACTGGACCTGGGCACCGCCGTCCACAGCGGGCTGTGGTCGCCAGGAAAGATGCGAATCAAGCCCTAACTCGTTCCGCCGAGTGGTCTGCGAGCCCCTCCCAGGCCATTCGGCGTTCGAGGTCATTTCCAGCGCCACCAGTGGGTGTCAGGCTCACCAGCCTTGTCGACCGACTTCAGGGTGAACGCTGTCGGCGTCACCGACACGGGTTGTAGCACCCACTCCGACGGCGGCTCGATGGGCTTGTCCGGTCTGCCTGCCACGAAGCCCACCGTCCACCGCATCTGCAATAAGCACGGACCACCGGGCACGCGCGGCCGGTAGCTCCAGGTTCCCCGCCGGCCCACCGCCCGCTCCTGGACAACGGCCGAGCCGTCCCTACCGAAGCCGACGGCGCCGCTGCTGCCTGTCATCCAGCTGCCCACGAACTGCTCCACAGTCACCGGCGCATGCGCGCACGCCGGACTGATATCGAAGTGCGCGGGTGGTTGCACGAAGTCTGCGGTCACCGCAGTTCCCTCGATGGACCCGACGCCGCAGCCGACGAGGCCGACGGTCACGACCGCGCACATCGCTGTGGTGCCTGCGCGTCTGTTCACCGTCTCCACGCTAGGGCAGGCGTCAGGTCTGAGACGGCGGGAAACCACCCTTGACAGATTCCCAATCAAACGCAATTATTAGCAATCAAATCCAAGTGGTGCAGATCACAGGCCGAAGGAGGTGTCGTGACATCCCCCGGACCCGCTTCCCGCGATGCGACCGGCGCCCTCTACGCCGACCAGCGCAAACAGCAATTGCTGGAGACGCTCCGCCGCGACGGTCGAATCGACGCCGCCCGTACCGCGTCCGAGCTCGGCGTGACGGGCGAGACCATCCGCAAGGACCTCATCCTCCTGGAGCGCCAGGGCCTGTTACGACGGGTGCACGGTGGCGCGGTGCCGGTCGGCTACCTCTCCTACGAGCCGGCCGTCGAGACACGGACCGAGTTCCTCGCCGAGAAGGCCCGCATCGCAAAGGCCGCGCTGGCACATCTTCCGGAGCGTGGGTCGGTTCTGATCGACGCGGGTTCCACGACCGCACAACTGGTCGAACTGTTTCCCGGCGACCGCGAACTCACCGTGTACACCAACTCCCTGACGCAGGCCCTGGCCCTGCTCAGCCGACCGCAGCTGACGGTCTACACCTTGGGCGGCCGGGTCCGATCGAAAACCTTTGCCGAAGTTGATGATTGGGCTGCCCGCGCGCTCGCAGAAATCAACGTCGACGTCGCCTTCCTGGGCGCCAACGGCATCAGCACCGACCGCGGGCTCACGACGCCCGCCCCATCCGAAGCCGCCGTGAAGCGACGCATGCTCGCGTGCGCCCACCGCCGCGTCCTGCTCGCCGACCACAGCAAGCTCGGGATCATCAGCGGCGCCCAGTACGGCCGGCTGGAAGACGTCCATCTGCTGATCACCGACACCGACGTCGACAGCCATCAGCTCTCCGAACTCTCCGCCGCCGGCGTGACGGTGGAGCAGGCGTGATATTCACCAACACCCCAACAACTTTCGCGAATCTCTGAGTTCACCAGCACCAACGTCACCGGACGCGCCGCCAGCGGTGCGTCGTCGGTGATCCCATCGCGTCGTCGCGCGCTGCCCGAAGGAGAACCCCACATGGCTGATCCGAAAATCCTCGGCCTGGTCCTGGCCGGAGGCGAAGGCAAACGGCTGTCCCCACTGACCCTCGACCGGGCCAAGCCCGCGGTGCCGTTCGCCGGACTGTACCGACTGGTCGACTTCGCGCTGTCGAACCTGGTGAACGCCGGAGTACTGCGCATCGCCGTCCTCACGCAGTACAAGAGCCACAGCCTCGACCGCCACATCACCACGACATGGCGGATGAGCAGCCTGCTCGGCAACTACGTCACCCCGGTGCCCGCCCAACAGCGCCTCGGTCCGCAGTGGTACACCGGCTCCGCCAACGCCATCCACCAGTCACTGAACCTCATTCACGACGAAAAACCCGATCTGGTCGTTGTTTTCGGAGCCGACCACGTGTACCGCATGGACCCACGGCAGATGATCAAGCAGCACCTCGACGGTGGCGCAGCCGCCACCGTCGCCGGAATCCGGGTGCCGCGCGCCGAGGCGAGTGCCTTCGGCGTGATCAAGACCGCATTCGACGGTCGGCAGGTCGAGGCGTTCCTGGAAAAGCCGCCGGACCCACCGGGCCTGCCCGACTCTCCCGACGAATCGTTCGTCTCGATGGGCAACTACATCTTCTCGACCGAGGCGCTCATCGATGCGCTGCACACGGACGCCGACGACGAGTTCAGCAAGCACGATATGGGCGGCGACATCATGCCGATGATGGTCGACCAAGGCCTCGCCCAGGTTTACGACTTCCAGAGCAACCAGGTCCCGGGCTCTCATGCCGAGAACAGCGGCTACTGGCGCGACGTCGGAACGTTGGACTCCTACTACGACGCCCACATGGACCTGTGCGCCGTGGTCCCGGCTTTCGACTTGTACAACAGCGCGTGGCCGATCCTCACGCATATCCCGCCGCACCCACCCGCGAAGTTCGTTCACGACGACGGCGACCGGGTCGGCCGGGCCGTCAACAGCGTCATCTCCAACGGCGTGATCATCTCCGGCGCGCTGGTCCGCGAATCCGTGCTATCGCCGGGTGTCCGCGTGGAGGACTACGCCACTGTGGACCGCTCGGTGATCTTGGACAACACCGTGGTCGGCGCACACGCCTTGGTACGCAACGCCATTGTCGACAAGAACGTCGTGATTCCACCGGGCGCGCAGGTCGGCGTCGACAAGGAGCATGACCGGGCACGCGGCTTCGTCATATCGGACGGCGGCGTAACGGTCGTCGGTAAAGGCCAACGGGTCACCGCGTGACCAACAACCGAGTAGGAAGCACGAGGTAGAACATGATCGGGAAGCGAACCGCGTTGCCACTGCCCGCGCCGGCTATCCGGCCGGTGGCCGACGAGTGGGAATGGCAGGAGTCAGCCCGTTGCCGCTCAATGGATTCCAGCATCTTCTTCCACCCTGACAACGAACGGGGCCGGGCACGTAGACAACGCGAACAACGCGCCAAAGAGATCTGCCACCAATGCCCGGTGAAGGTCCCGTGCGCCGCCTTCGCGCTGCTGTCCGGCGAGCCGTACGGCATCTGGGGCGGCGTGTCCGAGTCCGAACGTCTTTCCGCACTGGGCATTTCCGATCCGCGCGCGGCCGGAAATCTGAGCACGGCGAAGCGCCGGGAAACCCGGCGAGCCAGCCTGGCCGCCGCGAGCGGCGAATAGCAACAGCACCCAACAGTTACTCAACCAACACAAGGAGATACACATGCCCAACGCAGCACAGCACGCCTCGCCGGCAGTTCGCACGGTTGCGGCGATCATCGGCGCCGGCGCCCTGGCGGTCCTGGGAACCCTCTCGGTCACCACCGCCCACCACGATCAATCGGTTCTCGAGGCTTCCGGCGGGCCGGCGACCGTCACCAGCACCACCCCGCCGTCGACCCCGATGATCGCGTTTGCCTCACCGACCGTGACGGCAACGTATTCCGGGAAGCACTGAGCTCACTCGCAGTCGATGACCGCACGGCGCACACACTCCCGCAGCCACTGGTGGCGGCGATCGAATTCGAATACCGGATGCCAGATCATCCGGTAGGGCATCGTCGCGATCTCGGCCGGGGCCGGCAATGAGCACAGTTCGGAACCGGTCACCCAAGAGTCGACAAATCGACCGGGAAGTGTTGCCACCAAATCGGTTCCACGAAGCATCGGAGGCGCCGCGGTGTGGTACGGCACGGTGACCACCGCCCGCCTCGGCCTGCCCAGGTCGGCGAGGCGGTAGTCGATATCAGGCTGCTTCCCGTCCGACACGTCCACGACCACATGGCCGAACTCAAGGTAATCCGCCAGGGTCAGCGCGCCTCGGTCGGCCAGTGGATGCCCTTGCGGGACAAGACACTTGAAGCGTTCGGTAACGAGGTGAGTGACGCTCAGGTCGTCCGGGGCGTGGCCGCCGTAGAGGCCCAGATCCGCTGTGCCACGGCGTATCTGATCCTCGATCCCGTCAGGACGCAAGCCGTGGAAGCGCACCGCCGTCTCAGGTGACTGCGACCGGATCAGGCGGGCGATGGCAGGACCGTAGGTGTGGACAGCGTAGTCACTGCCGGCAACATTCACCGGCTGCGTCGATGCGCGCGGATCGAACTCCGCAGGAGACAGAAGCGTTTCGAGCAGCGGTATCAGCGTAGCGAGCTGGTGATGAATCTCCTCGGCACGGGCCGAAAGCCGGAATCCGTCGGGGCCACGGACCAGCAGCGGATCATCGAGCAGTCTGCGCAACCGCTGCAAGGCACGACTCATGGCGGGTTGGCTCAGCCCGATCCGGGACGCCGCGCGCGATACCTGCCGTTCCTCGAGCAGGGCGACCAGCGGCGTCAGCAGATTCAGATCCGCCCGATCAATATGCGTTGTGAGCATGCGAACTATCATAAGTATGCATGTGACAAATGCTCGGCCCGCGCGCAGGCTTGAGACATGAAGATCTCCGGCAACACCATTTTCATCCCGGGTGCCACGAGCGGTATCGGCCTCGCGCTGGCAATCGCCCTGCGGGACAAAGGAAACAACGTCATCATCGGCGGCCGCCGCGAAGAGCTGCTCCGTCAGATCACCACCGAACACCCCGGCATCGACGCGGTGCGCATCGACACCGCAGACGCCGACAGCATCCAGGCCGCGGCTACGCAGGTGCTGGCCGAACATCCCGATCTGAATGTGGTGATCACCATGGCCGGCGTGATGAAGATCGAAGACTGGCACGCCCCGCAGAGCTTCCTGGCCGCGGCAGAGTCCACCATCACCACCAACGTGCTGGGTCCGATCCGGCTCATCGCCGCGTTCATCGAACATCTGCAGGCCCAACCCGCTGCCACCATCATCACCGTGTCATCGGGCCTGGGATTCACCCCGCTCAAGGTGACCCCGAGCTACAACGCTTCCAAAGCTGCCGTCCATCTGCTAACCGAGACGCTGCGGCTGCAATTCGCCGGTTCCTCCGTCGAATTCAAGGAACTCGAGCCGCCTGCCGTGCGCACCGATCTGGTACCCGGGCAGCGCGACAGCCAGTGGGCCATGCCGCTTGAGCAATTCGTCGGTGAGGTCATCGATATTCTCGAAAACCAGCCGGATGCCAACGAGATTCAGGTGGAGAACGTCAAGTTTCTCCGGTATGCGGAAGTGCGAGGTGAGTACGAACATGCCGTGGCCGTACTGAACTCCGCCGACCCGCACAGCAACTAGCCGGAACGGCCAATTTCAAGCCACACTGACGACTTCGGCCGGCGAGGCGGGTGCGACCACAGTCAGTGGGGTGCGGACATAACGCATCCACGTCAGGGTCAGCGCGGCCACATAGAACGTGACGAAGACCCAGAACGCCGCGGTGGCCGAACCGCTGGACAGGTAGGACTGACGCAGCGCCAGGTTGATGCCGACTCCCCCGAGCGCGCCGATGGCACCCGCGAAACCGATGACGGCGCCGGACATCCCGCGGGACCAGTTCTGCCGGTCGGTCTCGCTGCCCACCACAGAGTGGCTGCGGGCCTCGAAGATCGACGGGATCATCTTGTACACCGAGCCGTTGCCGATTCCCGACAGGATGAACAGCGCGACGAAGCCGACGATGAAGCACGTCAGGGTGGCCGCATCGACGGCACCGCCGGTGTGGTCGTGGTAGGTCGACGCCGAGATCAGCAGCGCGCCGAAGATGATCATGCCGGTGAAGGCCGCCATGGTCACTCGGGCACCGCCGATGCGGTCGGCGAGCTTGCCGCCGTAGACGCGAGCCACCGAACCGAGCAGCGGACCCACGAACGCGATCTGGGCCGCGTGTAGTGCCGCCTGCGCAGCAGACTGGCCGCCGGCGACGAAGTTGATCTGCATGATCTGGCTGAAGGCGAACGAGAAGCCGATGAACGAGCCAAAGGTCCCGATATACAGGAACGCGACGCTCCAAGTGTCGGGCACGGCCAGAATGGCGCGCATTGCGCCGGCGTCGATTCGATGCTGCGCGAGGTTGTTCATGAACAACGCGGCACCCACCGCCGCGACGGCGAGCAGGACGAGGTAGATCGCGCACACCCAGTAGGGCGCCCGGTTGCCCGCGACGGCGATCACCAGCAGGCCCACCACCTGAATGGCGGGCACGCCGAGATTGCCTCCGCCGGCGTTGATTCCGAGCGCCCAGCCTTTCAGCCGCTGCGGGTAGAACGCATTGATGTTGGTCATCGACGACGCGAAGTTTCCGCCACCGAGGCCGGCGAGCGCCGCACACAACAGGTACGGCCACAACGGCAGCCCGGGGTGCGCCAGCAGCCACATGCTGCCCAACGTCGGAATGAAGAGGACGAGCGCCGAGAAGACGGTCCAGTTGCGGCCACCGAAGGTCGCGGTCGCCATGGTGTACGGAATGCGCAGACAGCCGCCGACGAGTGTCGCGGTGGCGGCCAGCAGGAATTTGTCACCCGCGGTGAAGCCGTACACCGACTGCGGCATGAAGAGCACCATGACCGACCACATGGTCCAGACCGAGAGTCCGATGTGCTCCGCGATCACCGACCACAGCAAGTTCCGCCGAGCGACGTTCTTGTTGCCGGCTTCCCACGCGACGATGTCTTCCGGGTCCCAGTCGGTGATGGTTCGCGATCGAAACATGCTGCAAATCTAGAAATTTCATGTTTCCCCGAGGCTCCGAGCGATGACCCGATCGTGAAGATTCACTCACCTGCCACGCGGCCGCACTGTGAAGAGACCCGGCTCACACCCAGCGACTGCGCGGCGGCGGCGCCTGTGGCGTCACCCAGGCCTTGGCGTACCGACTGTTGCTCGCGCGCTGTGGATCCCGGCTGCGGTAGACCACATACGGCCGCACCAGGTAGCCGATCGGGGCGCTGAACATGTGCACAAGCCGGGTGTACGGCCAGATGCCGAACAACGTCAGGACGATGAGCACGTGCACCTGGAACGACAGGGGCGCCGTCGACATCAACTCCGGCGTCGGGTGCAGAGTGAAAAGGCTCCGCAACCAAGGGGATACCGTCTCCCGATAGTTGTACGCCGATACCGCATTGCCCAGGGTGTTCACCATGCCGGTCAGCAGGGCGCCGACCAGCAGCAGGTACATGAGCTTGTCGCTGATGGTGGTCGCGGCGCGTACCGCGGGCACCGTGGTACGGCGGTACAGCAGGATGGCGGCGCCGGCGATCACCGCGAACCCGGCCGGTGCGCCCATGCCGATCGCGATCAGGTGGTAGGTGTGTTCGGAAATGCCGATCGCCGAGGTCCACGATTCCGGGATCAGCAGGCCGACAACGTGCCCGCCCAGCACACCGAGAATCCCGAAGTGGAACAGCGGGCTACCCAGCCGTAGCAAGCGACTTTCGTAGATCTGTGACGACCTTGTGGTCCAACCGAATTGGTCGGTCCGGTAGCGCCAGATGTGGCCCAGCACGAACGACGTGAACGCGATGTACGGCAGCGTCATCCACAAGAGGTTGGTCACTGGAGTCTTCTCCTCTTCGTGCAAGCGCTCATCGACGGCCACCAGTCATGGCCGGATCCATCATCATCGGATCCATGCCGAACGGGTCCAGGCCGACGTCTTCCTCGGGCGGGCCGTCGGCGGCGAGTTCGGTGATGCGCCGGCGGTCTGCGGTGTTGATCGGCGGCAGCGTCGCCAGAACCGCGGCAAGCAGGCTGGCGTACGGAGAATTGCTGTCCTGCAACGAGAGCCGCAATAGTTCGAGAACCGGGACATGCTCGGCCAGCAGGCGCTCGCCGCGGGCCTGGTCGACGGTGGCGGCGAACTCGAGAACCAGCGGCAGGTAGTCGGGCAACTCTTCGTCGCCGATGGTGATATCCGCCTGCCGGTACGCGTGCTTGAACCGCAGCAGTGCCATCCCCCGCTTGCGGGTGTCCCCGTAGGCGTAATAGGTCAAATGCAGGCTGGCCCGCCGGCGCATGTCGAAGGTCTCGACGTAGCGGGTGGCGCGCTCGGTCGCGTCAGTTTCGCGGAAGTACCGCAGGAAGTCGGTCACCTGCGTGCGGATGGGCTCGATCAATTCCTCTGCCGCAGCAGCCAATTCATCGACAATCGCGCAGGTTTGGGCGGTCGGATAGTCGAGGAGCAGCGCGGTCACACGCCACGTCAGGCGCTGCTGATGATCGGTCAGATCCGGACCGGTGGCCGTGCGACGGCCCAGGGACAGCAGCTTCATCGGGTCGGAACCAGTCCGTCGGGGCTGCGGCCGTCCCAGTTCAGCAGGTTGACCCGCGTCGGATCGTCCTTCGGCACAGCGCTGTTGGTGTCGACGAGGTGGAACTTGTCGGCCATCGCGTCGAAGGCCGTCATACCCGGACCACCGTCGCCGTCGAGGCTGCAGCCGGTCGCGATCGCGTCGAGCCTATGCGCGTCGGAACCCGCACCACTCGGAATGACATACCGGTCCTGGTATTTGGCGATGGCCAGCAGCCGGTACATCGACTCGATCTCCTCACCGGTGAGCCGGACCGACTCGGGGATGGTCTCGTCGAACTCCTCACCGAGGTTGGCCGACCGCATGTAGGCACGCATGGCGGCCAGCCGCTGCAGGGACGCCCGGACGGGCCCGACCTCCCCCGCGGTGAACAGCTCGGCGAGGTACTCGATCGGGATCCGCAGGGTGTCGATGGCGCCGAACAGATTGTTCTTGTTCTCGCCGTCGTGGCCGGTTTCCTTGAGGATGTCGACCACCGGAGACAGCGGCGGGACGTACCAGACCATCGGCATGGTGCGGTACTCCGGGTGCAGCGGCAGCGCCACCTGATAGTCGACGATCAGCCGGTACACCGGCGAATTCTGCGCGGCCTCAATCCATTCGGGCGAGATGCCGGCGCGCTCGGCTTCGGCGACCACCCGCGGGTCGTGCGGGTTGAGGAACACCCCGAGCTGCGACGGGTAGAGGTCCTTATCCTCGGTGACCGAGGCCGCCTCCAGCACCTTGTCGGCGTCGTACAGCATGACGCCGATGTACCGCAGCCGGCCGACACACGTCTCCGAGCAGACCGTCGGGATGCCCACCTCGACACGCGGGTAGCAGAACGTGCACTTCTCGGCCTTGCCGGTCTTGTGGTTGAAGTAGATCTTCTTGTACGGGCAGCCGGTTACACATTGGCGCCAGCCGCGACACTTGTCCTGGTCCACCAGGACGATGCCGTCCTCGGCGCGCTTGTAAATGGCACCGGACGGACACGCCGCGGCACACGCCGGGTTCAGACAGTGCTCGCAGATCCGCGGCAGGTAGAACATGAAGGTCTGCTCGAATTCCAGCTTGACCTTGTTCGAGACCTCTTCGACCTTGGCCAGCAGCGGATCCCGGCCCACCTGCTCAGGTCCACCGCCGAGATCGTCGTCCCAGTTGGCGCCCCAGGTGACCTTGGTGTCCTGGCCGGTGATCAGCGACTTGGGCCGCGCCACGGGTGTGGTGTCCATCAGCGGCGAGGACAGCAGGTTCTCGTAGTCGTAGGTCCACGGGTCGTAGTAGTCGCTGACCGTCGGCAGATCCGGGTTGGCGAAGATGTTCAGCAACCGCTTGAACCGAGAGCCCGATTTCAGCGTGAGCTTGCCGCGCTTGTTGAGCGTCCACCCGCCCTTCCAGCGTTCCTGGTCCTGGTACTGCCGCGGATACCCCTGTCCGGGACGGGTTTCCACGTTGTTGAACCAGACGTACTCGACACCGCTGCGGTTGGTCCACGCCTGCTTACAGGTCACGCTGCAGGTATGGCAGCCGATGCACTTGTCGAGGTTCATCACCATCGCAAGTTGGGCCATGACTCTCATTGGTCCACTCCGCAAGCTTCGTATCCGGTCATGTCAGTACTCGACTTCCTGCGAACGACGACGGATCGTCGTCACCTCGTCGCGCTGGTTTCCGGTGGGGCCGTGGTAATTCAGCGCAAAGGACTGCTGGGCGTAGCCGCCGATCAAGTGGGTGGGCTTGATCATGATGCGGGTCAGGGCGTTGTGGATTCCGCCACGCTTACCGGTCTTCTCGGTACGCGGTACGTCGACGGCCTTGTCCTGGGCGTGGTACATGAAGACCAGACCTTCGGGCATGCGGTGACTGACGATCGCGCGGGCATTCACCACACCGTTGCGGTTGGTGCACTCGATCCAGTCGTTGTCCTTCACCCCGATCTTGGCGGCGTCGACGTCGGACATCCAGATCGCCTGTCCGCCACGGGAAAGCGTCAGCATGTACAGGTTGTCCTGGTAGGCCGAGTGGATGGACCACTTGGAGTGCGGTGTCAGGTACCGGACCGTGATGGAACGACCCGCGGCATCGCCCGCCGTGCTGCCTACCGAAGGCTCGTCGAACAGTGCCGTCATGTCCAGCGGCGGACGGAATGTCGGCAGCTGCTCACCCATCTCGTCCATCCAGTCGTGGTCGAGATAGAAGTGCTGACGGCCCGTCAGGGTGTGCCACGGCTTGAGCCGCTCGGTGTTGATGGTGAACGGCGAGTAGCGGCGACCACCGGTCTCCGACCCCGACCACTCCGGCGAGGTGTTGACCGGCATCGGTCGGGACTGAGTGTCCGCGAAGGTGATTCGCTTACCTTCGTTCTCGGCCGCCAGGTCCACCAGTTCGGTCCCGGTGCGGCGCTGCAGAGCCTCGAAGCCTTCCACCGCCAGGCGCCCGTTGGTCGTTCCAGAAAGAGCCAGGATCGCTTCGGCCGCATGCGTGTCCTTGGCCAGCGACGGCCGTCCCGCGGCGACGCCCCGGTCGGAGACACCGTTGACGCCGCGCAGATACTCCACCTCGTCGTCGGGATGGGTGGTGACGCCCTTGACCGTCAGGCCGAGGGTTTCCACCAGCGGGCCGAGCGCGGCCATCTTGTCGGCCAGGGCCGGATAGTCGCGTTCCACCGTCACCAGACGCGGCATCGTCTTGCCCGGGATCGGTTCGCATTCACCGGCTTTCCAGTCCAGCACCTTGCCGCCGGGCTGGGCGGTGGCGTCGGAGCTGTCGTGCTGCAACGGCATCGCGACGATGTCCTTGCGCTTGCCGAGGTGCTTCTCCGCGAGCCAGGAGAACCCGCGTGCGATCCGGTGGAAGGCGTCGAAGTCGGTCTTGGTCTCCCAGGGCGGCGAGATCGCCGGGGAGAACGCGTGCACGAACGGATGCATGTCGGTGCTGGACAGGTCGTGCTTCTCGTACCACGTCGCGGCCGGGAGCACGATGTCCGAGTACAGCGTCGTGCTCGTGTTGCGGAAGTCCAAGGACAGCAACAGATCCAGCTTGCCTGCCGGCGCCTGGTCACGCCAGCGCACGTCCTGCGGGTGCACCCCGTCCTCGTCACTGGCCGCCACGTTGTTGTCGGCGCCCAGCAGGTGCTTGAGGAAGTACTCGTTGCCTTTCGCCGACGAGCCCAGCAGGTTGGACCGCCACACCGTCAGGCAGCGTGGGAAGTTCTCCGGTGCGTCCGGGTCCTCGCAGGCGAACTGCAGGTGCCCGGACTTCAGGCCGTCGAGCACATGCTGCGCGGCATCCTTGCCCTGCCGCTCGGCCTCGTCCGCCAGATCCAGCGGGTTGCGGTTGAACGTCGGGTAACTCGGCATCCAGCCCAGTCGGCTCGCGAGGGCGATGTTGTCGGCCGCGGTCCGGCCGGCCAGCGTGCCCGTGGCGAGCGGCGAGGTCATCGGTTCAGTGGTGAACCGGTCGTAGCGCCACTGGTCGGTGGCCAGGTACCAGAACACGGTGCCCTGCATCTGGCGCGGCGCACGCTGCCAGTCCAGACCGAATGCGAGTGTGCCCCAGCCTGTTACCGGGCGGCACTTCTCCTGGCCGACGTAATGCGCCCAGCCGCCGCCGTTGACGCCCTGGCAGCCGGTGAGGATGACCAGCGACAAGAACGACCGGTAGATCTGATCGGAATGGAACCAGTGGTTGGTGCCGGCGCCCATCAGGATCATCGAGCGACCCTTGGAACGTTCTGCGTTGTCGGCGAATTCGCGGGCGATGCGCTCCGCGGCCTGCGCCGGCACTCCGGTGATGGCCTCCTGCCAGGCCGGGGTGTACGGCTCGGCGGCGTCGTCGTAGCCCGTCGGCCAGGTACCCGGCAGCCCGTCGCGGGCCACGCCGTACTGCGCCAGCATGAGGTCGAATACCGTCGTCACGCGTTGTCCGGCAACGATTCTGGTTGGCACGCCGCGTTCGAGGACGCCAGGCTGGTCGGTGTCGAACCGGGGTAGTGCAACGGTGGCGACGTCGTTGTCTCCACCGTGCAGCGTGAGGAGGGGATCCACCCCCTGCAGGTCCAGGTTCCATTTCCCTTCACCGGACGCGGTGAAGCGATGGCCGAGCGACCCATTGGGCACCACGGGGGTGCCATCGGCGTCGAGAAGGACCGGCTTGGACTCAGCAGCTTCGGTGTCGGCGTACTCGCCACCGAGATCCGCTGCGGTGAGGAACTTTCCGGGCACCAACCGGCCGTCGCGCTCGGTCAACGAGACCAGGAACGGCAGATCGGTGTACTTCTTGACGTAGCCGGTGAAGTACGGGGTGTTCCTCTCGACGAAGAACTCCTTGAGGATGACGTGGCCCATCGACATCGCCAGAGCGGCGTCGGTACCCGGATGGGCCGGCAGCCATTCGTCGGCGAACTTGGTGTTGTCGGCGTAATCCGGGGACACCACAACGACTTTCTGTCCGCGGTAGCGGGCTTCGGTCATGTAGTGCGCATCGGGGGTACGGGTCACCGGGACGTTAGAGCCCCACATGATGAGGTAGCCGGCGTCGAACCAGTCGGCGGATTCGGGAACGTCGGTCTGATCGCCGAACACCTGCGGCGACGCCACGGGCAGATCGGCGTACCAGTCGTAGAACGACAGCATCGATCCGCCCATGAGCGAAATGAACCGTGCCCCAACGGCATGGCTCACCATCGACATGGCGGGAATCGGCGAGAAGCCGGCGACGCGGTCCGGGCCGTAGGTCTTGACGGTGTAGACGTGGGCCGCCGCGGCGATCTCGGCGGCTTCCCACCATTCGGCGCGGACGAAGCCACCGCGGCCGCGGGCCGACTTGTAGGCCTTGGCCTTCTCGGGATCCTCGACGACGTCGGCCCATGCCAGTACCGGGTCCTGCAGCCGTTCCTTGGCTTCGCGGTAGTAGTCGAGCAGCAGTCCGCGGACGTACGGATACCGCACGCGCGCAGGCGAATACGTGTACCAGGAGAACGACGCGCCACGGGGGCAGCCGCGCGGCTCGTACTCGGGCTTGTCGGCACCGATCGACGGGTAGTCGGTCTGTTGCGACTCCCAGGTGATCACGCCGTCCTTGACGTAGATCTTCCACGAGCACGATCCCGTGCAGTTGACGCCGTGCGTCGAGCGCACCACCTTGTCGTGCGCCCAGCGGTCGCGATAGAAGTCGTCGGCCGACCGCCCACCAACCTTGTGGATGGTGCGCTGGTCATCGGAGATTTCACCGCGGTGAAAGTACTTGGACAATCGCAGCAGCGCATCGCCTGGCTTCGCCGCAGGCGATGATCCGGCTACCGCCTGGCTTCCTGGCAACTCGGCCACAAAGTGCTCCTTTCGAGCCGTTGAGACAGAGGTTAGGACCGGTCGGACCGCCGTCAAAAGAACGCACGAGCCCTTTTCAGGGCCTGTGCGACCGCGTTAACAGGGCTGTCATGTCATGAAATAAACGCGATTTCGGCATCGCGGTTCCTACCTGCGGCGATCGGTTGATCAGGGCAAACGCGAAGCAGCAGGGTGCGTCGCCCGTCACATTGCTCCGGGGCTGCGATCCGGAATTCTTATCAGCGCGGTAACAAACCGCGGCCGGTGCCCGGAACGACGGATTCCCCTCCGCTGACAGACCACTGGCACTGTCACCGATGTCCTGATACATCACAGATGCGCGGCGGATTCACCCTTGCAGTTCGAACGTTTGTTCGATACGATTGGGTATGGGAACCACGCCGGATCTCCAACCTCTTCTCGACCACCTTCGTGACGTGGTCGTCCCCGAGAACATTGCGGGCGAGGACGCCGCCAACGTCATGCGGGTGCTGCAGCTGATCCGCGGCGTGGTCGATCACCTGGCAGCGACGGTGGCTGGGGTGCTGGATCGCTGCGGTGTGGCGGCGGCGCAGGGGCGCACGCTGCGGGAGCTGTTGATGTCGCTGGGCTGTGCGCCCGCGGTGGCTGACCGGCTGGTGCGGGTCGGTGCCGCCCTGCCGTTATTGCCGACGCTGGCGGCCCATACCGCCGATGGGGTGGTCTCCGGTGAGCATGTCGACGCGATCGTGAAGGGCATCAACCACATTCAGGCGCGTGCACCAGGTCCGGTGGATGAGGCGGCCCGGTTCGCGCAGGTGACGGATTTGTTGGGGCAGTTCTTTTCGGGGGCTACTCCGGCCGCGATCGGGGACCGGGCCCGCCGGCTGGGGAACCGGGTCGCCGCGGCCGAGGGCGGGTTGCCGGCGGCGGAGGACCGCTCGATCAACACCCTCGATCACCGCGTCACCAGTGACGGACGCCTGCAGGTGCGGGCCGATCTGGATGCCGAAGTCGGTGCCAAGTTGGTGGCCGCGGTCGAAGAGCTGTCGGCGCCGCGACCCGAACCGGATGGCACCCCCGACACCAGGTCGGCTTCCCGGCGGCGGGCCGATGCCCTGGAAGCGGTGCTGGATATCGCCGCCCGGGGTGGGGACGTCGCGTCGGCGCCGCGGACGCAATTGCTCCTGACCGTGCCGGCTGATACCCCCGACCTCGCTCAGTTGGAGTTCATGGGGTCGATCAGCACCATGACCCTGGAGCGGTTGACCTGCGACACCGCGGTCACCACCGTGATCGTCGACGGCGAACAGGTACCCCTCGATATGGGCCGAGAGAAACGCCTGTTCCCGGCGCATCTGCGTAAAGCCCTGTACCTGAGGGATCAGTGCTGCATCAAATGCGGCGCACCACCCGGACGCACCCACGCCCACCACATCGTGCACTGGACCCACCACGGCGAAACATCACTGGGCAACGGATGCCTACTGTGCCCGGCCTGCCACGCCAACGTCCACCACGACGGCTGGGACGTCGTCATGGGCCTGGACAAACACCCCTGGCTCATCCCACCGCCCACGGTCGACCCACGCCGCAGACCCATCCCCGCCTACAACCGCCGCACCATGCGACTCGACGCAGCCGCGTAACCACCGCAGACAAGTGCCCAAACCTGCTGTGCACCTTGATAACTCAATAGCGTACCCGGCCTCCATGTTCGCGCGGCGGGTGGAATTCGCATCCGCCGCGCGAACATCAGGCCCCGCAAAATCGGCAGGGACCTAAGGCATTCCGATGAAATCCACACCCGTGGTGATCGCCGGACGATGCCGCAGAATCCGGTAGTGCGCCAGCCGGCCCAGACCCTTCGTGGTCTCGAGTCGCGCATCGGGCCAGGCCTCGGCGATCTCGATGCTGGCCGAGTACGGGCTGTCCGGGTCGTCGGGGTCATGGATGAGCAGCAGTGGCCGGTCGCCGGCGTGCGCCGCCGACGCGGTGATGTCGGTGTCCAGCAGCGGCATCCCGATCCGTTTGTCCAGCCGCCGGTGCAGCCGGTCGCGGATCCGTCGGCCGAAGTTGTGACGTTCGGCGAAAGCGTCGAGGTACCACGTGAAGTCGCCCATCGGTGCGAGGAACACCAAACGTCCGGCGTGCGCACCCCGCGCGGCTGCCAGCGCGGCCGCCTTTGCACCCAGCGAATGACCGATGACGGCATGCGCCGGTCCGTGCTGAGCGATGACGGCGCGCACCGCTTCGGCGCACTCGACGATGGTGGTGCGGCCCGGCGCCAGTGCCCCAGGCTCCGAGTCGTGGTGGCTGGGGAGGTCGAAAGCAATCACCCGATAGCCCGCCGCGACAAGAGGTTTGACGAAAACCGCCATGTGCGCCCGGCATCCGCCCCAACCGTGTACCAGGTACACCAGCGGACCCGACCCCCACGACTGCCCGGCGATGAGGTGGCCGTCCCACGCCGCTTCCAGCGGCGTGCTGTCCGGCAGACCGGGCGGCATCTTGGTGCTCAGGTCGACATCCGGCACCGTGCACCACAATTCGGTGGCCCAGCGGGCGCCGATCGCCGGCGCGAACCGCTCGAGCCACCAGAAGGCCCGGCGTGTTCCGGCCGGGACCGGCGGGAGCACACCGGCATCGGTGTCGGGCGCCGCTTCCCCGTTTCGGGCCTGACCGGCACGCGGTTCCGTCAATGCCATGCGTCAACCACCTTGGTATGAAGAGTGTCATCCTGCGACGACCGTCGCTGACGATCGGGCACTACCCACAACGGCCTCGCCGCAAACCTCGGCCACCGGACGCAAATGTCCCCCAAACACTGTGTGTCGGGGGACATTTGCGGCGACTCGCGAGAGATCAGAGTGGCGTCAGACCGTGCTTGCGCGCGATGCGATCGTGCTTCTGCTTGTCACGCAACAACTTCAGCGACTTGCGCAGCAGCAGGCGGGATTCGTGCGGCTGGATCACCGCGTCGATGTAGCCGCGCTCCGCCGCGGTCCACGGGATCGCCATGTTGGCGTTGTAGCCCTCGATGAAGTCGGCCTTGATCTTCTGCACCTCGGGCGCCGTCGGATCAGGGAAGCGCTTCACCAGCAGCTGTGCCGCGCCCTGGGCACCGATCACCGCGATACGCGCCGTGGGCCAGGCGAAGTTCAGGTCAGCCGAGAGCTGCTTGGAGCCCATGACGGCGTAGCCACCGCCGTAGGCCTTCCGGATCACGAACGTCACCTTCGGCACGTCAGCCTCCACGATGGCGTTGAAGAAGCGGCCACCGCGCTTGATGATGCCGCCCGTCTCCTCGGCGACACCGGGCAGCGCGCCGGGGGTGTCGACCACGAAAACCAAAGGCAGGTTGAAGGAGTCGCAGAACCGGATGAACCCGGCGGCCTTGTCCGAGGCTTCGTTGCCGATGGCACCCGCCATGAACAGCGGCTGGTTGGCGATGACGCCGACCGGCCGGCCGTCCACCCGTGCGAACGCGGTGATCATCTCCGGAGCGCGCTGCTCGGCGATCTCGAAGATGTCGCCGTCGTCGAACATGCGAAGCAGGATGTCGTGCATGTCGTAGCCGGCGTTGTCGGCGTCCGGCACGATCTTGTCCAGCTCGAAGTCGCTCGGGGTCAGCTCGGGCTCCAGGCCCGGGTTCACGATCGGCGGATCGTCCCACGTGTTGGCGGGCAGGAAGCTCAGGTAGTCACGGACGTACTGGAAGGCGGCCGCTTCGTCCTCGACGACCTTGTGGATGTTGCCGCGCTGCGCCTGGACGTCCGCACCACCGAGCTCGTCGAACGTCACGTCCTCACCGGTGACGTCCTTGATGACGTCCGGGCCGGTGATGAACATGTAGCCCTGGTCGCGCACGGCCACCAGCAGGTCGGTCTGGATCGGCGAGTACACCGCGCCGCCGGCGCACTTGCCCAGGATGATCGAGATCTCCGGCACCGTACCGCGCAGCATCTCGTGCCGGCGGCCCAGCTCGGCGTACCACGCCAGCGAGGTCACGGCGTCCTGGATGCGAGCGCCCGCAGAGTCGTTGATGCCGATGATCGGGCAGCCGACCATGGCCACCCACTCCATGAGCTTGGCGACCTTGCGGCCGAACATCTCGCCGACCGAACCCTGGAACACCGTCTGGTCATGGCTGAACACCGCGACAGGACGGCCGTCGATGGTGGCGTGTCCGGTCACCACACCGTCGCCGTACAGCGCATTCGGATCACCGGGCGTCTTGGCCAGCGCACCGATCTCGAAGAAGCTGCCCGGGTCGACGAGCGCGTGGATGCGGGCGCGGGCCGAAGGAATGCCCTTCTTGTCGCGACGCGCCTTGGCCTTCTCGTCACCGGGATCGGCTGCCCGCTCAAGCTTTTCGCGAAGCTCGGCCAGTTTCTCGGCCGTCGTCGCAGGGCTGCGCGGTTCGGTAACTTCAGTCACGGTTCTCCTACTACTTCCCGGCCTGGATCTGGTTGATGGCTTGGCTCATGTGCGCGCCGACCTTGGCAATGTACGGCTCATCGATGGCCTGGATGTGCTCGCCGCCGATATTCACGACCTCCAGGTCGGGCGCGAACTCGCCCCAACCACCGTCTGGCTGACGAGTGGCGTACGCGGGCTCGAACACGATGGCGTCGTCGTGGTAGCGGTCCGCCATGTAGAGCACGACGTGGCCGTCGTACGGCTGGATGTCGATGGTGTCCAGCGCGCGGTTGTCCAGATACGACGTGCGCTGGTGCTCGATGATGCCGCCCGGAATCTGCACGCCGCTCTGCGCGACGATGTCCAGCACGAATTTCACCTGACCCTCGTCATCGAGCTTCTCCAGCTCCTCGTACGGGATTTCCGGAACCTCGACGTTGAAGGTGCGCTCGGCGAAGCGGGCGTAGCGATCCCAACGGGCCCGCATACCGGCCTGGGTCTTGTCGATGGGGACACCCGGCCGCACGCAGTCGATCAGCCCGACGTACCGGACATCGGCGCCGGCCTGCTTGAGCCCGATGGCGCACGCGTAGGCCAGCGCCCCACCCAGCGACCAACCGGCCAGGACGAACGGGCCCTTGTGCATTTCCAGCAGCTTCGGCACGTACTCGGCGGCGCGCTCCTCGATGGAGCCCTCGACGCGTTCGATGCCGTAGACCGGGACGTCTTCCGGCAGTCGCTTCAGGAGCGGCTCGTAGACCACCGTCGAGCCACCGGCGGGGTGGAACACGAACAGCGGGACCTGCGGGCCACCGTCCTTCGCCGGACGGAGCGTACGGACGAAGCCGTCCACCACACCGTCTTCCAGCTGATCACGCACGACCGTGGACAGCTCTTCGATGGTCTTGGCCGAGCGCACCTGCTCGACCGTCACGATGCCCTCGGCACGCTCGGAGAGCCGCTCGGACAACTTGGTCGCGGTCGCATCGTCGACGGCGGGCAGCTCGTTGAAGATGCCGCCGGGCGACTTACCGGTGACGATCGCCCACGTGGCGAAGGTGACCCGCTCGGCGGCGTCACGCGGGGGCACGTCGGCGCCGAGCGCCTCGGTCACCGCCTCCTGCGTGAGCACCTTGGCGGCAGCCGCGGCCGCAGTGGCCTGGTTCGGTGCGGCCTGGCTCGGTCCGGCGGGGTTGGTGGGCGGCGGCGGGACGGCGGGACCCGACGGGTCGGTCGGAGGCGCCGGGATGCCCTGCGCCGCAGCGGCATCCGTGGCTATGTCAGCCGCAGGGGTTTCCTCCGCCTTGTCAGCCAGCGGGTGTCCGGCCTCGGCCAGCTTGGCCTCCAGCTCCGCGACAGTCGTTGCGCCACCCATCAATTCGGCCTGCGCGGCGGCGATCTCCTCGGCGCTCTGGCCCTTCTGCGCCTCGGCAAGCTGGCCGACCTCGTCGCGGTGCTCGATGGCGTAGTGGATCAGCTTCTCCACCGCGTACAGGTTGGCGTCGCGCACCGCGGTCAGCTGGATCGGCGGCAGGTCGAAGTCGTACTCGACCCGGTTCTTGATCCGGACCGCCATGAGCGAGTCCAGACCCAGCTCGATCAGCGGCACCTCCCACGGCAGGTCCTCGGGCTCGTAGCCCATGGCGCCACCGACGATCGCACCCAACCGGTCCGCGATGGTCTCGCCGGAATCCGGCGACCACTTTTTGAAGCCGGCAGCAAGTCCGGCACCGGCGGTCAGGTCGTCCTGCAGGATGGCGGCGTCGTCTTCGGCGGCGGGTTCCGGTGCCGCAACGGCGGTTTCGGCAACCGTGGCGCCGACGGCCGACGGCAGCGCGGTGCCACCGAGCGCGACCGGGAGAGCCGCACCGTCACCACCGCGGCTGACGACCGCGTCGTAGACCAGCGTGAAGGATTCACCCATGCGGGCGTGCACCTGCACCGTGCCGCCACCGGGGTGACGGGTCAGCGTGGTGACCAGGCGCGAGCCCTCACCCGGGATGGCGCGCTGCTCGAACGCGGTCAAGCGGGCATCCGGAAGCACCTGTGCCGCAGCGGCTTTCACCAGCTTGGCCAGAGCGGCCGCGTCGACCTCACCACGCGGGGCGTACTCCCACACATGCCGGCCGTCCGGGGTGGCGACATGGCTGCCCGGCTCGATGGCCGAACTGTCGGCGGTGAAGTTGGCGTCCAGCCAGTGTGGCTTGCGCTTGAACCGCGTCGGCGGGATCGGCGCGTAGTCGACAGCGGGATCCTCGGCCGGCGAGAACATCGTCCGGAAGTCCAGGTCATGGCCGTGCACGAACAGCTGCGCCATGGCGTTGGTCATCGAATCGACCTCGTCCTGCTTACGGGCGAGGGTCGGGATCAGCTGACCGTCATGCAGACCGGCCGACATGGTGGTGAGCCCAACCTGCATGAGCGCCACCGGGTTCGGGGCCAGCTCCAGGAACGTGGTGTGCCCGTTGTCGACGGCGTTGCGGATGCCGTGGGTGAAGTAGACGCTGTGGCGCAGCCCCTTCTTCCAGTACTCGACATCGTGGATCGGGTCGCTGCCGGCACGGATCAGCTGGCCCTCGTGCACCGTCGAGTAGTAGGCAGTCTGCAGCGGCTGCGGCTCGATGCCCTGGATTTCCGCCAACAGCTCGCCGAGCAGCGGGTCCATCTGCTGCGTATGGCTGGCGCCCTTGGTCTGCATCTTGCGGGCGAACTTGCCCTCGGCCTCGGCGCGGGCGATGATCGCGTCGACCTGCTCCGGCGGGCCGCCGATGACGGTCTGCGTCGGGGCGGCGTACACGCACACCTCGAGGCCCGGGAAGTCGGCGAAGACCGTCTTGATCTCCTCGGCCGAGTACTCGACCAGCGCCATCAGGCGGATGTACTCGCCGAACAGCATGGCCTCGCCCTCACCCATGAGGTGGGCGCGCGAGCAGATGGTGCGGGTGGCATCGGCCAACGACAGGCCACCCGAGAAGTAGGCGGCGGCCGCTTCACCGAGCGACTGGCCAACCACCGCACCGGGTTTCGCACCGTGCGCCTTGAGCAGCTCACCGAGCGCGATCTGCAGCGCGAAGATCACCGTCTGCACGACCTCGATGGGGTATTCGCAGGTCTCGTTGGTGTAGTCGATGGCGTCATCGAGGATCAGCTCGACGACGGAATAGCCACGCTCATCCTGGATGTGCGCGTCGACCTTGTTGATCCACTCCGCGAAGATCGGGTCGTTCAGGTACAGGCTCTTGCCCATCTTGCGGTGCTGCGCACCGAAACCGGCCAGCACCCACACCGGGCCGTTGGTGACGGGTCCGTCGGCGGCCAGCACCAGCGGGCTCTGCTTGCCTTCGGCCAGCGACCGCAGACCCTTGACGGCTTCGTCGTGGTCGTGCGCCAAAATCACTGCGCGCGAACGGCCGTGGTTGCGGCGCGACAGCGAGCGACCGATGGACTCCAGCGAGTGGGACCGGCCCGCTTCGCTGTCGATCCAGTCCGCCAACTCGGCGGCCGCGGACTTCTTCCGCGAGGTCAGGAAGCCCGAAACCGCCAGTGGCACAATGCGCTTGACCGGCTCGGCCGATTCGATTTCAGCGCGACCGGCCTCGATCAGCTCGAGCGCCCGCTCGGTCAGACCGGGCAGCTCCGGCTCGTCGTCGGTCTCGTAGCCGTAGAAATCGGCGTCACCACGGTTGTCGCCTTCGTCACTACCTGAATCTCTGCGCGCAAGCGGCTCATCGTCGATGAACTCGCCGTACTCGTCCATCTTGACGCCGCCGACATACACGGCGTTCGCGTCAGAGGCCGGCTTCTCCTCGGCAACAACCTCTTTGGGCTCCGGCTCGACGAGGTCGCTCGGCAGCACCTGCCGCATGACCAGGTGGGCGTTGGCGCCACCGAAACCGAAACCGGAGACACCCGCGATGGCGTGACCGCTGTAGCGCGGCCAGTCCGACAGCTCGGCGTTGACCTTGAGGTGTTCCTTGTCGAAGTCGATGTACGGGTTCGGGCCCGCGTAGTTGATCGACGGCGGCAGTTTGTCGTGGTACAGCGCCAGCGTCATCTTCGCGACACTGGCCGCACCGGCGGCCGACTCCAGGTGTCCCACATTGGATTTCACCGCACCGAGCAGCGCCGGCTTGTCGGCGGCGCGGCCACGGCCGATGACCCGCCCCAGCGCGTCGGCCTCGATCGGGTCACCCAGGATGGTGCCGGTGCCGTGCGCCTCGATGTAGTCGACGGTCTTGGGGTCGATGCCGGCGTCCTTGTAGGCCTTACGCAGCACCGCTTCCTGAGCGTCAGGGTTCGGAGCCAGCATGCCGTTGGAGCGGCCGTCGTGGTTGATGGCCGAACCGGCGATGACGGCGAGAATCTCGTCACCGTCGCGGCGGGCGTCGGCGACGCGCTTGAGCACGACCATGCCGCCACCCTCGGAACGGGCGTAGCCGTCGGCGTCGGAGCTGAACGACTTGATGCGGCCGTCCGGCGCCAGGACGCCGCCGACCATGTCGAAGCCGACCGTCACCATCGGCGTCACCAGCGCGTTGACGCCACCGGCCAGCACCACGTCGGCCTCACCGGAACGCAGCGCCTTGACACCTTCGTGCATCGCGACCAGCGACGAGGAACACGCGGTATCGATGGTCATCGACGGCCCGCGGAAGTCGAAGAAGTACGAAACCCGGTTGGCGATGATGGAACTCGCGGTGCCGGTGATGGCGTAGGGGTGCGTGATCGACGGGTCGGAGACCGACAGGAAGCTGTAGTCGTTGGTCGAGCTACCGACGAACACACCTACCGACTCACCGCGCAGCGCCGACGCCGGGATGCGGGCGAATTCCAGTGCCTCCCAGGCCAGTTCGAGCGCCATCCGCTGCTGCGGATCGATGTTGTCGGCTTCCATCTTGGCCAGCGCGAAGAACTCTGCGTCGAAACCCTTGATGTCCGACAGGTACCCGCCGCGGGTGCGGGCCTCGGCCACCCGCTCGGCGATCCGGGGCTCGGACAGGAACTCCGACCAGCGGCCCTCGGGCAGATCGGTGATGGCGTCGCGGCCTTCCAGCAGCGCCTGCCACATCTCGTCGGGGGTGTTCATGTCACCCGGGAAGCGAGTGGCCAGACCGACAACGGCGATGTTCATCGCGTCGTCGTCGGCGTCGCGGGACCAGTCCTCACCCTCGACGACCGCTACTTCGGGCTCACCCTCGATGATGACCTGGGCCAGCGCCTCGATGGTGGGGTGCCGGAAGGCCACCGTCGCGGTCAGCGTGACGCCGGTGAGGTCCTCGATATCGGAGGCCATGGCGACCGCGTCGCGCGACGCCAGTCCGAGCTCCACCATCGGCACCGACTCGTTGACGGAGTCCGCCGGCTGGCCGGTGGCGTTGGCCACCCAGTTGCGCAGCCACTCGCGCATCTCCGGCACGGACATGCCGTTGGCACGTGAGACAGCCGCGCTCTGGGGCCCCTCCTGCGGCGAAGTGTCGATTTCGTTCGAATTGTCTTCGGTGTCAGTCATTTTCACTGTTCACTTTCGCCGCCGGACGGGGTGGTTCAGGCCCGGGATAGAGGAGTTCAGTTCAGATCGTCGGGGAACGCGTTGGCCACCTTGCCGCTGCGCAGCGTGCCGTCCAGGTAGGCCGCACGCGTGGCCCGGCGGCCGATCTTGCCGCTGGAGGTGCGCGGGATGGCGCCCGCCGCGGTCAGCAGCACGTCGCGCACGGTGACGCCGTGGCGCACCGCGATGGCAGCCCGGATGTCGTCGATGATCGGCTGGACCTCGAGCTTGTGGGCCCCGGCGGCACGCTCGGCGACGATGACCAGCTGCTCGGAGCTGTCGTTGGGATCGCGCTTCAGGCCGGCGTGGGCGTCGGCGAAGACCTCATCGGGCAGCTGGTTGGCCGGCACCGAGAACGCCGCCACGTAGCCGACACGCAGGGCCTTGCTGGCCTCCTGCGCCGAGTACTCGAGGTCCTGCGGGTAGTGGTTGCGGCCGTCGATGATCACCAGGTCCTTGACGCGACCGGTGATGTACAGCTCGCCGTCGTAGTAGGCACCGTAGTCGCCGGTGCGCACCCAGGTGGCGCTGTCTTCGGCGCCCTCGGCGTGCGACGGGCTGGTACGCGACTTGAGGGTGTTCTGGAAGGTCTCGATGGACTCTTCGGGCTTGCCCCAGTAGCCGGTGCCCATGTTGGCACCGCTGATCCAGATCTCGCCGATCTGGCCGTCGGGCAGCTCGGTGGCGGTCTCGGCGTCCACGATGACGGCCCATTCGTCCACGCCGATCTTGCCGGCGCCGGCCTGGGCGACGGCCTTCGGCGAGTCGTCCGGGACCACCACGAAGGTGCCGGTGTTGAGGGCGTCGCGGTCCACCGACACGATGGTCGGCTCCGCGGCGGACGGCGTCGTCGACACCATCAGCGTGGCCTCGGCCAGGCCGTATGACGGCTTGATGGCCTTGGACGGGAAGCCGAACGGGCCGAAGGCCTCGTTGAACCGGCGCACGGTCGCGGCCGAGATCGGCTCGCTGCCGTTCAGCACGGCCTTCACGTTGGACAGGTCGATGTCCCCCTCCTTCGGCACGCCACGGGCCGCGGCATGGTCGAAGGCGAAGTTCGGGGCCACCGAGATGACGCCGCCGGTGTCGGTGTCCTTGCGGGCCATCTCGCGAATCCAGCGCTCGGGCCGGCGCACGAAGGCCGCGGGGGTCATGAAGGTGAAGCTGTGGCCGATCATCGGCGCGATCAGCGCGGTGATCAGGCCCATGTCGTGGAAGAACGGCAGCCAGGACAGGCCACGGTCGCCCTCTTCGCCCTCCAGCGCCTCGACGACCTGGACCACGTTGGTGGCCAGGTTCAGGTGGGTGATCTGCACACCGGTCGGGATGCGGGTCGAGCCCGAGGTGTACTGCAGGTAGGCGACGGTGTTCTCGTCGATTTCCTCGAACGGGATCCAGGTGGCCGCGACCTCGTTCGGCACGGCGTCGACAGCGATGACGCGCGGACGCTCGTTGGCCGGGCGGCTGCGGAAGAACTTGCGCACACCTTCGGCGGCGGCGGTGGTGGTCAGGATGGCCGACGGCTTGCAGTCGTCCAGGACCGCGTGCAGGCGGCCGACATGCCCGGGCTCGGACGGGTCGAACAGCGGCACGGCGATGCGGCCGGAGTACAGGACGCCGTACATCGCGACGAGGTAATCCAGGTTCTGCGGGCACAGGATCGCGACGCGGTCGCCGACCTCGGTGACCTGCTGCAGACGCGCGGCGACGGCCTTGTTGCGGGCGCTGAACTGGGCCCAGGTCAGATCTTTGGCCTCGCCGTCACGCTCGATGGAGAAGTCGAGGAACCGGAACGCGAGCCGGTCGCCGCGGACCTTCGCCCAGCGTTCGACGTGCTTCACGATGCCGGCACCGTCCGGGAAGGTGATCTTCCCGTTCTTGATGAACGGGTTGTGGAACGCCATCAAAAATCTCCTGTCACAGCCTGCCGCGCTGGCTACGTCGTATGCAGCCGGTCACGCCAAATCCCGGCAAATGGTACCGGGCAGTAGCGATATGCCACCCCAAGATGGTCCGGTCAGCAATACGACCGTGCTCTTAGTTATCTCTTAATGTTAGGTGACGCGAATTCGCAGGCCAAATCGCCCCACCGCTTCGGCGGGCCGAACATCGGCTGAGTTGTACTCGCCAGTAGCCATCGTCTGATGTCAGCCGTGCTTGGGATGCGGCGCGTTGTCGATCAGGTCCTTGGCCCACCCCAGCGTCCACTGCGTGGAGGTCTGGCCGTCGAGGGTCCAGAACTGCGGGGTGTTGTACAGCGCGTGCACCGGTCCGGCAGCGCTGCCGGACAGCGTGGCAAGGGTGCTGGGCAGGTTGACGACGTTGAACGCCTCGGTCGGCGCGGCGCAGATCAGGTCACCCTTTCCGCAGATCTCGTTGACCCGGTCGTTCAGCGCACCGAAACCGCCGACCCGCGGTCCGGTCATGTTGAGCCCGAGCATCCCGAGCGGCAGTTCGTGCAGCGTGATCTCGGCACCCTGCCCGGGAGGGTTCGGTCCGATGTCCTTGCCCACGTCGGGCTGGCGCCGGCCGTCGGCGATCAATGTCACGCCGAGCACCAGGTCCTGGTCGATGGGTCCGCGGCCGTTGCCGATGTCGCTGGCGATGTCGCCGGCGATCACCGCGCCCTGCGAGAAGCCGATGATCACGAAGCTGGTCAGCGGGCACCTGTTGTTGATCTCGGTGATCGCTTCTACAGCCTTCTTCTTGCCCTCTTCGCGGCTGTCGTTGTACGACATCTGGTTGTCCGCCGCCAGCGGGTTATGGAATTGCGCGGTGTAGGGCACCGTGTACTGCGCCAGCCGGTCGGCGCCGAAATCCTGGCCCAGCGGGTTGCTGACGTTCAGCAGCAGCGCGATCGGGAACGACGGCGTCGGATTCAGCGGGTCGAGCACGCGCGACGACTCCCAGGTGCCCGGAATCGACATCAACTGCACGTCGGGGCAATCGGCGGACTGGAAGGCCGGCCGCGGCTTGGACGGCTTCGTGGTCGGGCCCGAGGTCGGCGGTTGCGCCGACGGCGGAGTCGGTCCGGGAATCTCGCCGGGCTGGCGCAGCCACACCACGATCGCGAAGGCGACCACGATGACCAGCAGTGCTACCGCGCCCGCCGCTGCGATGGCAAGGATGCGGTGGCGGCGGCGCCGATTATTGGTGGCCATGTGGTGTGAGGTCTCCTGCGGGCTGAGTCGATCCGGTTGCGATCCGAATGTACTCAGCGCTCGTCACACCAAGGTCACGCCGACCGCTCTTGTGCTGGTCAGGGCCACGACGCTGTGCGCGAAATCATGGAAAACGCGTGCAGACCCGGCCGCGGCGCGCTAGCGGATGACGCTCACCAGTTCGCCCGACATGGCACCGAGCTGACCGCTCCAGCTGCCCCAGTCGTGCTGCGGGCCGTCCGGGAAGTCGAAGTGCCCGTTGTGGCCGCCGACGCTGCGGTAGTGCGCGTAGAACGCGCGGTTGCTGCCCTGAGCCTGGTCGCAGTAGCCGATCATGGCCGCGGGGTCACTGCAGGTGACGGTCGACGGGCTGAACACCCAGATGCGGGTGTTGTTCTGGTTCAGCAGGCTCACGTGCACATCCGGGTCGTGCCACTTCCAGCGGCCCAGCTGCGGGGCGCCCCACATGCCGTAGGTGTCCACCCCACCGAATTCACGCATGCCTGCGGTGATCGCGCCGTTGAACGTCGTCGACGACGGGGTCAGAAATCCCGACAGCGAGCCCGCGAACCGGAACCGGTCCGGGTGGAACTCGGCCAGCGCCAGCGCGGCCGTGCCGCCCTGGGCCGCACCCACGACGCCGTGGCCGTTGGGCGCCAGGCCCTTGGTGGCGGCCAGATAGTCCGGCAGCTCCTGGCTCAGGAAGGTCTCCCACTGCTTGCTGCCGTCCTGCTCCCAGTTGGTGTAGAAGCTGAACGCGCCGCCGGCCGGAGCCACCACCGAGATGCCCTTACCCGCCAGCGTGCCCATGGCGTTGCCGGCGGTGACCCAGTTGCTGACGTCGGGGCCGGCGTTGAAGGCATCGAGGAGGTAGACCGCGTGCGGGCCGCCGGCCTGGAACGTCACCGGGATGTCCCGGCCCATCGCAGCCGAGGGCACCATCAGCGTCTCCACGCCCGCGGCACGGGCGGTTCCGGTGCCCGTCAGAAGGCCACCGGCGAGCAATGTGACTGCCGCCAGTCCAGCAG
The DNA here is from genome assembly GCF_053852335.1 of Mycobacterium sp. HM-7. Lineage (NCBI taxonomy): Bacteria > Bacillati > Actinomycetota > Actinomycetes > Mycobacteriales > Mycobacteriaceae > Mycobacterium > Mycobacterium sp. HM-7. The sequence continues at coordinate 5,786,944 of NZ_CM132657.1, forward strand.
CGGAAGTGGCCAGCGTCCGCATAGTTCTCCGCATTGCCTGCAGCCCCATAACCAACCTCACCTGTTCGTGATCGTCGAGCGTCCTGAAACCCGCGTTGTAGTGAACCACATCACCTCGACAGATGGTGACCGAACAATGGGAGGGAACGTTGCCAGGCGCCGCCGCGACGTGCGTACTTCCCGGCATAAACGACTGGCGGCGACGACCCGTGAAGGTCGCCGCCGCCAGTGCGAGTTGTTGCCAGAGGATTTACCTCAGGATCAGGGTGTTACGCCTGTCCCGAAGCACCCAGCACACGCTGCATGTCAGGCTTCATGGCCTGCAGCTGCTGGCCCCAGTAGCCCCAGTCGTGGGTACCGCTGTTGGGGAAGTTGAACACACCGTTGGTGCCACCGGCAGCCAGGTAGTTCTGCTGGAAGGTGCGGTTGGTGCGGATGGTCAGGCCCTCGAGGAACTTGGCCGGCACGTTGTCGCCGCCCAGGTCGCTCGGGTTGCCGTCGCCGCAGTAGACCCACAGGCGGGTGTTGTTGGCGACCAGCGTGGCCATCTGGACCATCGGGTCGTTGCGCTTCCAGGCGTTGTTCGGGTCGCCAGTGGAGCCCCACATGTCGTCGGCCTTGTAGCCGCCGGCGTCACCCATCGAGATGTTGACCAGGAACGGCCACCAGCCCTCGGACAGGTTCAGGAAGCCCGACATCGAGCCCGCGTAGATGAACTGCTGCGGGTGGTAGATGGCGAGGGTCATCGCGGCCGAACCGGCCATCGACAGACCGACAGCAGCGCCACCGGTCGGCTTGACCGACTTGTTGGCCTGCAGGTAAGCGGGCAGCTCCTGGGTCAGGAAGGTCTCCCACTTGTAGGTGGAGCAGCCGGCCTTGCCACACGCCGGCTTGTACCAGTCGCTGTAGAAGCTGGACTGGCCACCGACCGGCATGACCATCGAAATGCCCGAGCCGTTGTACCACTCGAACGCGGCGGTGTTGATGTCCCAGCCGTTGTAGTCGTCCTGCGCACGCAGGCCGTCCAGCATGTAGACGGCCGGCGAGCCCGCGCCACCACTCTGGAACTGAATCTTGATGTCGCGACCCATGGCCGCAGACGGAACCTGCAGGTATTCAACCGGCAGACCGGGACGCGAGAAAGCCCCTGCAGTCGCCGTTTCACCGACAACCCCGACAAGACCGGGCAGCGCTGCCGCGGCGACGGCCGCGACCGCCATCCGGCGCGGCATGGCCTTGGCCATCGACCGCATCTTCCCAACGAAACTCATACCGCTCCCTAATCTTTCCTATGACGGCGTACGGACAACCCTCATCCCCGCCTCTGCCGTTGAGGTGACGATCAGGCCGGGCGCACACGCCCGAGTGGTTATCGCCGCATGGTTCACCGGCGTTACCTACGCTTCAGACCGTGCCAGCGCTCGTGCGCTGAAACTACGGACCGGTAGCCGGTAAGCCAGTGTAAGGGGTCGACAGCCTCGGAGGCACATCGAGCCCGCAGCGATGCAGCTCGTATAACGGCACGCGATCAATCCGGTAACGCGTAAATGTGAACGCGTGTACCAGATTTGACATGAACCGGTGGAAGTCGATCGGAGCCCGCACCGAGCTCAGCATCGTTTCGGTCTCCGGGCACGTCAGCGCGACCGCCGCTTGCGCCACCCAGTCCTGGTCCAGATAGGTCGGAATCCACGGCGGCTTGCGCAGGAACGGCCCCTCGGCGACCGCCCAGTCCGGGAACAGCTCCTTGTCGTGACCGATACGCGCGTCATCCAGCCGGGCCGTGTGGGCGGCCAGCGGGTTGGCCAGCCCGATCTGGTCGATCACCCGGACCTCGAGCGGCAGGTTCATGCCCATCATGCCCAGGTTGGTGAAAAAGACTGTGTGCGGACCTTTTTCGAACCAGTTCGGCGGCGGCGGCGACGTCGGGTCCGGGACGGGCGGCGGCATGGCCGGGACCACGTCCCACTGGTCGTAGTTGCCCGACGGCAGCAGCAGCGCACCGACCGGGGTGTTGTCGATGGCCGCCAGCACCGCCCGCATCCGCGGGTAGTCCAGATAGTCGGCAGCCGTCAGCGGATGCGCATGGCCCGTGGCCTGCGAGTAGAAGCGCCGTTCGTCGACGATGCCGGAGTAGGTCACCCGGGTGGCGTCGTATCCGAGCCCCTGCGAGTTGGCCGCCCACAGCGACCAGCCGACGGCCGCCAACCACAGGGCCGTTGTCGTACCGGCCAGCGCGTAGCCGACCTCACGGGCGATGTTCTTGCCGTCGGGAAGCACGATCGGGATCACCGCAACCGGTATGACCAGGCAGAACAGCGGCACCAGCAGCACCCGGCCGTGCATGAAGTCACCGCCCTGGCGCAGCCAGTACAGACCCTGCACCAGGCCGCTGCCGGCCATGAAAATCACTACGGCAGTGGGACTTTGAACGCGGCGAGCCAGCGAACCGTAGCCACGCGGCGCGGTCTGGCCCCACCACGGCCGACTGTGAGTGACGAACAACACAATCGCCAGCGCCACGGTCAGCACCGCCGGGACCCACAACAGATAGGGCCGGTTGAAGTTCCCGAGGTAGACGAAGCCCTGCTGCCATTTGGATCCGGTGGCGTCCTTGGCCAGCGCGGTGATGGGCACCAGCAGGCCGTAATAGCCCATCCGGAAGATCTCGTACGCGACCGGCAGTAGCCCGCCGGCCACCACGATGATCGCGCGGCGACGCCGGCCTCGGGCGGCGACCAGCAGCATGACCAGCGCCACCCCGCCGATCAGCGCCAGTTCGGGGCGCACCAGGACCGACAGGCCGGCCACGCAGGCCAGGGCGCCGTCGAACCGGGCACTGGTCACGTTGGCGTCGGGTTCGCGGCCCGCGGCAGCGGTCGCGCGGAGAGCCTGCGCCCAGCACACCATCATCCACCAGAGCAGTCCCAGGTAGGCCATGATCAGGCCGTTCTCCAGGCCCGATGTGGCGAAGTCACGGGCCGGCGGCACAGCCATGTAGACCAGGGCGCCGGCCGGGACCAGCAGCGCGCGGCGGCCCCGCAGCCCCGGGGCGTACAGGCGCCCGGTGCCGAGCATCGCGAAGACCAGGCCCGCCACGCTCAGGGTCAACGCCAGGGCCAGGGCCACGTACTCGAGCTGTACCGAGCCGCCGATCCACGCACCGAGGGTGACGAGATAGGTCCACAGCGTCGAGGTGTTGGACTCGACGCGCTCACCGACGTTGAAGACGGGACCGTTGCCGACCAACAGGTTTCGCACGGTGCGGAGCACGATGAGGCCGTCGTCTGCGATCCACCGGCGCTGCCAGGCGCCCCAGCCGAACAGGGCGGCAGACACCACGACGCTCAGCCACAGACTGATCCGCGCGGCCCGGCCATACGGGAAGACCGGCCCGCGCAGCAATTGCCGAGCGGGCGAGTCACTCACCGGATCAGTCCGGGCAGAATCGCGGCGACGAGCGTTGCAACCAGGGCGACGCCCAGCAGTTGCAGCACGCGGTCGTTCAACACGATCTCCTCGGGTTCACCCGCGGCGCCGCTGTCGACGTCGACGGCGTAGCGCAGGATCGCGATGGTGAACGGCACCATCGAGACGGCGAACCACGGGCCCTTGTTGCCCTCGAAGGCCCACAGGCCGTAGCAGAGCACCACGGCGGTTGCCGACAGCGTCCAGACGAAGCGCAGGTAGCTGCTGGTGTAGGACTCCAGTGCCTTGCGGATCTTGGCGCCGGTGCGTTCGGCGAGTTGAAGTTCGGCGTAACGCTTTCCGGCCGACATGAACAACGAGCCGAACGCGAACACCAGCAGGAACCACTTGGACAGCGGGATGCCTGCGGCCGCGCCACCGGCGATGGCGCGGATCAGAAATCCCGACGAGTTGATGCAGATGTCCAGCACCGCTTGATGTTTCAGGCCGAAGCAGTAAGCCAGCTGAGTCGCGAGATACACCGCCATGACGATCGCCAGGCTCGGCGTGAGCCACCACGAGATGGCCAGCGAGCCGACACCGAGGACCACGGCCAGCGAGTAGGCCAGCTGGACCGAGACGACGCCCGCCGCGATCGGTCGGTACTGCTTCGTCGGGTGAACCCGGTCGGCCTCGACGTCACGGGCGTCGTTGATGAGGTAGATACACGACGCGGCCATGCAGAACACCACGAACGCGACGCCGACGGCCTTGAACACCTCGGTGTAGCTGTAGTGCGCCCCGACGCCTAGTGACGCCAGCGGTGCAGCCAGGACCAGGACGTTCTTCACCCATTGCCGCGGCCGCAGCGCCTTGACGACGCCGGCGGCCAGATTCTTCGGCGGCCCCAGCTCTTGCGTCTGTTCGGTCATACCCCAGCCTTTGGTTCGCGCTTGGCAGTTCGCTCGGAAACCGCCCCGACTGATTCGGCGACCACGGTTCCCACCACGACACCGGTAAGGACATCACTGGGGTAGTGCACGCCGAGAACCATGCGGGACAACGCCATCGGCGGTACCAGGAACCACGGCAGCGGCAGGCCCGTGGCCCGGCCGATCAGGATCGCGGCGGCGGCGGTCGACGTCGCATGCGCCGACGGGAAGCTCAGCCGGCTCGGGGTGCCGACATTGACGGCGATGGCCGGGTGCTGCGGGCGTTCCCGCTTCACGACCCGCTTGATCAGGACGGCGGCCGCATGAGCGAGGAAGGTGCCGACACCGGCGGTCACCCAGGCCCGGCGGCGCTGCGGCTGCAGCAGCGCGCCCAGGCCGCAGACGGCGAACCAGCCCAGGCTGTGTTCACCGAAGTACGACAGCACCCGAGCGCCGGCGAGGACGCCGGGACGACCGGTCAACGCCGACTGAACGCCGACCAGGATGGCGTCCTCACCGCGCGGGATGTCGGCGGTGACGTCACCCTCGAGACTCACCGGGCACCAGCCGGTTCGGTCTGGGAGGTCAGCAGGACCGTCTCCCACTTCTCCTTGCTCGTCAGCTCCGGCAGAGCGTTGCGGTACACCTTGCGCATGCGGTTGAACTTGCGGGCCAGCAGCGCCTGACGCTTGAGCGACTCACGCAGCAACTCGAACATCTTCTCGCGGTCGCGCTGCCGGTAGACCACGCCACGGCCGTCGGCGGTGGTGACGGTGACACCGTCGACCATGCACAGCGAGAACCAGCGGGCATCCTGCGTCGCCACGTTGATCTGTGGCCGCACATGGTGTTCCGGGTCGTGTGGCTTGAGCTGGTTGACGACGCCACGAGTAAGCCGGACTGCGATGGCGGGCAGGCTGGTGGGAATCTTGACTTTCCGGCGCCACTTCTTGTCCGACGGCGCGGGCAGCGAGGTCGCGCTTTCCAGCACCACGGCGTCCGGGTACTCGTTACGCATGGCGCGCACCTCGGGCAGCGCGGACTCTAGGATGGTGAACAGGTTGTCCGGCCCGGCGAGGAAGTCGTCCATCGCCCGGTTCTGGATGGCCACGGTCGAGTACTCAAGGCACAGAAGGTGTTTCATGGTCGCCTTGAAGTGGCTCGCAACCAGGCCACGAATGTTGCCGTCCCAGTGCAGCGCCGCCACGACGAGGCGGTTGCGCAGGTGGAAGTACGCCTGCCAGTCGATGGCGTCGTCCTTGTCGCTCCACGCCATGTGCCAGATCGCCGCGCCCGGCAGCGTCACCGTCGGGTAGCCGTGCTCGCCCGCGCGCAAGCCGTAGTCCGCGTCGTCCCACTTGATGAACAGCGGCAGCGGCTGACCCAGCTCTTCGGCCACCGCGCGCGGGATCATGCACATCCACCAGCCGTTGTAGTCGACGTCGATGCGGCGGTGCAGGATCTTGCTGCGGTACTCCTCCTCGTCGGCGAGGGGGTATTTCGCGAAGTTGTGGTCGTACTCGGCGTTGATGGCGTGCGTCCACATGAAGTTCGCCGAATCGACCATCTCACCCATGACATGCAGGTGCGAGGGCTCCTGCAGATTGAGCATCTGGCCACCGACCAGGGTCGGCGTCTTGGCGAACCGGTTGAACGCCAGGGCCCGCAGCACCGAGTCCGGCTCGACGCGGATGTCGTCGTCCATGAACAGGATCTGTTCGCAGTCAGTGTGTTTCAGCGCTTCGTACATCACGCGGCTGTAGCCGCCGGAGCCGCCGAGGTTCGGCTGGTTGTGAATGGCCAACCGGTCGGCCAGCGGGGCCGCCGCGGCCGCGAAGTCGGGATGGTCCTTGACCTTGCTGGTGCCCTGATCGGACACGATGACCGCGCCGATCACCTGGTCCACCAACGGATCCGACGTCAACGCCGCGAGCGCGTTGACGGCGTCGGCCGGCCGGTTGAAGGTCGGGATACCGATCGTGATGTTCGCCCGCCCGGGCGCTTCGACAGGGGCGTACCACCCGGCGTTGTGCACGGTCACCGCGCTGTCGGTGGTGATGTCGAACCAGATCCAGCCGCCGTCCTCGAACGGCTCCAGGCCGATCTCGAACTCGACCACAGCCGGCAGGCCGTCGTCGCCGCTGGCAATCTCGCTGCCGCCCACGGTGATTCGCGCACCGGTCGACTTCGACCGGTAGACGTCGACGCGGGCACCACCGGTCAACTCGACCCGCAGCACCACCGAGGTCAGGATCGACCAGCGGCGCCAGTAGCTGGCCGGGAACGCGTTGAAGTAGGTGGCGAACGAAACCTCGGACTCCCCACCGATTTCCAGCGTCGTACGAGTCGGGGCGTGCGCGCGCCGGGCGTTGGTGGACGACTCCTCGATGTACAGCTTGCGGACGTCGAGGGGCTCACCCGGACGGGGCAGGATGACCCGCGACAGCAGGCTCACCGCACGGGACTGTCCCGACGCCAACGCGCCGGACGGGATGTCGCTCATGGTCTTCAGCTACTTTCTGTACCGGCGTCGCCGAGTGCCGCGCCGTCACGCAGATGCGGCATCAGCACGTTGTCGTACATGTTCAGCGCACTGGCGATGGCCATGTGCATGTCGAGGTACTGATAGGTGCCCAGCCGGCCCCCGAACAGCACTCGGTTCTCCTCCGTTTCGGCCTTGGCCCTGGCGCGGTAAGCCGCCAGGATCGCGCGATCCGAATCGGTGTTGATCGGGTAGTACGGCTCGTCGTCGTCGTTGGCGAAGCGCGAGTACTCCCGCATGATGACGGTCTTGTCGGTCGGGTAGTCCCGCTCGGGGTGGAAGTGCCGGAACTCGTGGATACGGGTGAACGGCACGTTGGGGTCGTTGTAGTTCATGACGGGCGTGCCCTGGAAGTCTCCGATGGGAAGCACTTCCATCTCGAAATCCAGGGTGCGCCAGCCCAGCCGGCCCTCGGAGTAGTCGAAGTAGCGGTCGAGCGGGCCGGTGTACAGCACCGGGGCGTCCGGGCTCTCGGCCCGCAGGCGGTCGCGCACGTCGAACCAGTCGGTGTTCAGCACCACGTCGATGCGCTCGTCGGCGGCCATGTTCTGCAGCCAGGCGGTGTAACCGTCGACGGGCAGACCCTCGTAGGTGTCGTTGAAGTAGCGGTTGTCGAAGTTGTAGCGCACCGGCAGGCGGCTGATGATCGACGCGGGCAGGTCCTTCGGATCGGTCTGCCACTGCTTGGCCGTATAGCCCTTGACGAAGGCCTCGTAGAGCGGCCGGCCGATCAGCGAGATGGCCTTCTCTTCGAGGTTCTGCGCATCGTCGGTGTCGATCTCGGCGGACTGTTCGGCGATCAGCGCGCGGGCCTCGTCGGGGCTGAAGTAGCGCCCGAAGAACTGCGACACCAGACCCAGCCCCATGGGGAACTGGTAGGACTGACCGTCGTACATGGCAAAGACGCGGTGCTGGTAGCCGGTGAAGTCGGTGAATTGCCGCACGTAGTCCCACACCCGCTGATTGGAGTTGTGGAACAGGTGGGCGCCGTACTTGTGCACCTCGATGCCGGTTTCGGGTTCGGCTTCGGAGTAGGCGTTACCGCCGAGGTGGTGGCGGCGCTCGACGACCAGCACCCGCTTGTCGAGTTGGGTTGCCGCGCGCTCGGCAATCGTCAGTCCGAAGAATCCGGAGCCGACGACGATGAGGTCATATGGGCCGGAGGACTGGCTCGCAGCGCCCCGGGAATCAGCGGAGGTCATCGGCGTTCAGGGTATCCGACAGAGTCCGTCCGGCCCGAAAACACCCGGTCGGGTCGGGCAGTGCGCGGGCCGGTCGCAATTCGCTCACGATTCTGCATCGTCACTCTAATCCCACCAATCACAGCTTTAACATCGATGACGTCAGTACCGACGACTCGGCAAGCCAGCTCGAGCCGTGCCCCACACGATTGAGGAGACTTCCGTGCCTAACCGACGTCGACGCAAGCTCTCGACAGCCATGAGCGCAGTCGCCGCCGTGGCCGTCGCAAGTCCGATCGCACTCGTGGCGGTCGCCGAGATGACCCCGGCAAACCCGACTCCGCAGCACCGGGAATTCGTCCAGGCCGCGCTCGTGACCGACCTCCCCAACGAGGTCATGTCCGCGCTGTCCCAGGGCCTGTCCCAGTTCGGTGTCAACCTGCCGAACCTCATGGGTGGAGCCGCGAGCTCCTCCAGCCCGCTGACCGGCGGCCTGTCCCCGCAGACCGGCCTCACCCCCGGCCTGGGCACCAGCCCCAGCCTGGGCGCCACCCCCGGCCTGACCCCGCCGGCCGGCCTGACGCCGGCGGGTGGGCTCACGCCGCCTGCCGGTCTCACCCCTGGCCTGAGCACCCCGTCGACTGGTCTGACCGCACCCGGCCTGACCCCGCCGACCGGGGCGACCGCGCCTGGCCTCACCCCGCCGGCAGGCCTGGGCACCACCAGCCCGTCGGCGCTGCCCCCGGGCCTGGGCGGCCTGCCGAGCACGGGGCTGCCCACCGCCGGCCTGACGACCCAGGGCGCGACCCTCCCGAGCGTGAGCACGCCCGGGCTGACCGCTCCCGGTCTGAACGCCACGGGGCTGACGACGCCGTCGATCAGCGCGAACCCGGCAGGGCTCGGCGCCGCGGGCATGCCGATGACCGATCCCAACGCCAGCCTGGGCCTCGGCCCCGGCCAGGGTCTCGGCGGCAGCTACCCGATCCTGGGTGACCCGTCGGTCGGACTGGGCGGTGGCGACGGTCTCGGCCTCGGCGCCGCACCGAGCAGCGGCGGTGGCGGGTTGATCAGCGACCTGACCAGCGCCGCCAACCAACTGGGCGCGACCCAGGCGATCGACCTACTCAAGGGCATGGTGATGCCGGCCATCACCTCGGCGGTGAAGTCCGCTCAGGCCGCCCCCGCGGCAGCCGCCGCGGCCGCACCGGCGTTGCCCGCCCCTGCGGTCTGACATTCCGTCAGCGGCCACATCGACGGCTCGCCGTCGCCAACTGAATACCTGTAACCAAGACGGCACCGCAGAAGCCCTACGGCTCTGCGGTGCCGTTGCGGCGTATCGCAGAGAATTGACAGCACGGTAATCCGTGTCGAAACACGGGTAACACCTGACACATACGTAACATTCGCGCTGTGCCGCCCCGTCGCCCCGCACCGTCAATACTGTTGTCCGCTCTCGCGGCGACGGTCGTGATGGTGCCGTTGGCCGTCAGCGGTATCCCGAGCATCCCCGGCCTGACCGACGACAAGCCGTCGGCACCGGAACTCCACACGCAGCCATTGGCCGGCGTCGGAGGCGGACAGACCGTGCGGGAAATCCACCAGGACACGCCCTTCTCCTTGGTCGCCCTCACGGCGTCGGACTTCACCGGAACCTCGGCCCGGGTGCGCGCCCAGAAGGCCGACGGATCCTGGGGACCCTGGTACGAGGTCGAGGCGCCCGACGGTGTCGGAGAAGCGCGCGCCACCACGCGCGGCACCGAACCCGTGTTCGTCGGCCGCACCAAAACCGTCCAGATCGCGGTGACCCGGCCCGCCGAAGCCGCCGCCACGCCGCCCGCCGGCGACCGGCCGCAGGGCCCGGGCCTGGGATACCGCCCCGTCGACGTCGAAAAACCGTTGGGACCCAGCATGAAAGCGGTGCTCATCAGCCCGCCGGAGGCGCCGGCCGACGTCCAGTTCCAGCCGACCGCGGTGTCGGCGCCGAACCAGCCGCCGAACATCATCAGCCGTGCCCAGTGGGGCGCCAACGAGAGCGTGCGCTGCGGACAACCGGTCTACGACCCGGGCGTGCGCGCGGCGATCGTCCACCACACCGCCGGCAGCAACGAGTACGCGCCGGAGGATTCCGCGGGCATCGTCCGCTCGATCTACGAGTACCACACCCGCGAATTGGGTTGGTGCGACATCGCTTACAACGCGCTGGTCGACAAGTACGGACAGGTTTTCGAGGGCCGGTTCGGCGGCATGACGCGGCCCGTCGAAGGGTCGCACACCGGCGGATTCAACGTCGACACCTGGGGCGTGGCCATGCTCGGCGACTTCGACGCCGTGCCCCCGACCCCGCTGCAGTTGAAGATGACCGGCCGGTTGATCGGCTGGCGGCTGAGCCTGGACCACGTCAACCCCCTCGGCAGCGTGGTGCTGACCTCGGGCGGCGGTTCGTTCACCCACTTCCCCGCCGGCGCGACGCCGACGCTCCCGACCATCTTCACCCACCGCGACGTCGGCAACACCGACTGCCCGGGCAACGCCGCGTACGCCGCCATGGGCGAGTTGCGGGACATCGCAGCATCTTTCACCGCCCCGCCGGGCGCTCTGAGCGCGATGGACATGCTGCGCGGCGGCGCCATCTTCGACAAGTGGCAGGCCATGGGCGGGGCGTCCGGCCCGCTCGGTGTCGCCACCTCGCCCGAGGCCGCGGCCGACGGCAGCACCCGCTACGCGACCTTCGACCACGGCGCCATGTACTGGTCGCCGGCCACCGGGGCCCAGCCGCTGACCGGAGCGCTCTACGACACCTGGGGCGCACTGGGTTTCGAGCGCGGCGCCCTCGGCCTGCCGACCAGCGGCGAAATCCCGGAACCGCAGTGGATCGTGCAGAACTTCCAGCACGGCACCCTCAACTTCGACCGTGAGAACGGCAACGTCACCCGCGTCATCGACGGTGTGCCGCAAGAACTTCCACCACCGCCGAAGCAGGAGCCGGTGCAGCTCGAGCGGTTCAGCCGGATCGAGATGCAGAGCTAGTTTCGGCAGCAGGTGGCGTCAAAGCCACCAGCGTTCGAGAACCCGCGCGACCCCGTCATCACTGTTGGTCGTGGTGACCTCGTTGGCGGCCGCCAGTGCCTCCGGATGCGCATTGCCCATCGCCACCCCCAGGCCGGCCCAGGTCAGCATCGGGATGTCATTGGGCATGTCGCCGAAGGTCACGACGTCCTCGGCGGTGATCCCGAGCGGGCGGATGACCTCGGCGACGCCGGTGGCCTTGCTGATGCCCAGCGGCACCACTTCGATCAGCCCGTTGTTGGTCGAGTAGGTCAAGTCGCCGGTGATACCGACGTGCGGCGCCAGCGCCGCCGCAAGATCGGCGCTGTGCGCACCGGCCTTGCGGATCAACAGCTTCACCGCGGGCACGCTGAGCATGTCCTCGACCGACACCTCGGTGTTGTCCGGGTTGTGCCAGGCATGCTCGTAGCCGGGTGAACTCGCGAACTGCGGTATCGACTCGTCGAATGCGGTGCGGCCCACCCGCTCGACGGCCAGCCCGACGCCCGGGATCACGCGGGCGGCGATCTCGGCCAACTCACCCAACGCATCTGGGCTCAGGGTATGAGCCGAGACAATGCGGTCCGTCGCGGCGTCGTAGAGCACGGCGCCGTTGGCGCACACCGCCATCGGCGACAGCCCGAGGGCCTCGACGACCGGCGGGATCCAGCGCGGCGGCCGGCCGGTGGCGAGCACGAACTTGGCTCCGCCGGCGACCGCAGCCTGCACCGCGGCGCGCGTCCGCGGCGTCACCCGCTCGTGGGTGTCGAGCAGGGTGCCGTCGACGTCGGTGGCGATCAGTGCGGGCAGCATCACCGGCCCCCGGCTTCCCGGCGCATCCGCTCGGCCTTCTCCAGCACTTCGGCCTCCTCGGGCGTCGGGGCGCCGCCGCCCAGTCGGCGCGGCACCCAATACTCACCCGCCGGGTGCGGGTATTCCTCCTGCACCGTATGCAGCTGATCGGTCATCGTCTGCTGCAGGGTCGCCATCAATTCCGCGACCGGCCCGGCTGCCACTATCGGCGCGCCCACCCGGACGATGACCGGAATTTTCTTGCGCCCCAACCGCTTCGGGTGATCCTTGGTCCACACCCGATGCACGCCCCAGACGATGACGGGGATGATCGGCACCCGGGCATCGAGCGCCATCCGCGCCACCCCGGTCTTGAACTCCTTGAGCTCGAAACTGCGGCTGATCGTGGCCTCCGGATACACCCCGACCAGTTCGCCGGCACGTAGCCGCTCCACGGCGATCGGATACGCGTCACCACCGGAGCTGCGGTCGACCGGAATGAGCCCTGCCCGCTTCACCAGGAAATTGCCCATCGGCACCTGCTGCACCTCGGCCTTGAGCATGAAGCGGACCCGGCGCTTCCGATGCGTGGCGGCCAGCCCTACAGGCAGGAAGTCGACGTAACCGGTGTGGTTGATCGCGATCACCGCGCCACCGGTGTCCGGAATATGTTCCAGCCCTTGGTAAGTGATCCGAGTCCCGGTGGCGGCAACCGCTGCCTTGGCGGCAATCTCGATGCCGCGGAAGACTGGCTCCATGGCGCTACTCCGGTGCGCCTTCCGCCTGCCGCGCCGCCCGGCGGGCCGCTTTCTCGCGGGCTTCGTCGAGATCCATCTGGTCGGCCTCGGCCAGCGTCGGTGCCCCGCCACCCAACCGGTGCGGCACCCAGAATTCGCCGGCCGGGTGCTCTCCGTACGCGTCCTGGACTTCCGACAGCAGGTGCTGCATCCGGGCGTGCAGCAGCGCGGTCAACTCGGCCGCGGGCAGCGTCGGGTAGATGGGCTCACCGACATGGATGTGGATGGGCACCTTGGGGCGGCGCATGTTGCGCGGATGGCCCTTGGTCCAGATCCGCTGGGCACCCCAGATGATGTGCGGGACGATCGGCACGTCGGCCTCGATGGCCATCCGCGCCGCGCCCGATTTGAACGCCTTGATCTCGAAGCTGCGGCTGATCGTGGCTTCCGGATAGACGCCGACGAGCTCGCCCGCCTTCAGTTGCTTGACCGCCTCCTCGTACGAGTCGGCGCCGCTGCCGCGGTCGACGGGGATGTGGCGCATCTTGCGCATCAACCAGCCGCCGTACTTGTTGTCGAAGACTTCCTTCTTCGCCATGAACCGCACCTTGCGGCCCCGCTTCTGCAGGACGGCGGGCAACCCGGCGAAGGTGAAGTCGAAGTAGCTGGTGTGGTTGATGGCGACCACCGCACCGCCGCTGACCGGCAGGTTCTCTGTGCCCGTGACGGTGAACTTCAAGCCCTGCACGCGCCACACCGTGCGCGCGAGCTTGATTGCCGAGCCATATACCGGTTCCACGAGCATCAGCCTAGTGCGGACCGTCGGTACCGCGCCCACAAAGGTGGGCCAGGCTGTAGGGGTGACCTTTCCGCGCGGCCCCGTACCGATTCCCGACGTCGTCGACACGCTGGCCGTCGGCCGTCCCGTGACCGCGGTCTGGAAGAACGAACTCGGCGGCGTGACGTTCGCCATCGGCGCCGGCGACGAGTACGTGAAGACCTACCCGGCCGAGCACGCGCCGTTGTTGATCGCCGAGGCGGTCCGGCTGCGCTGGGCCGCGAAGTACATCGCCGTCCCGCCCGTACTCGGCGAAGGCGCGGGCTGGCTGCACACCGTCGGCCTGCCCGGCCGTTCCGCCGTCGACCCGCGGTGGTCCGACGATCCCGAGACCGCGGCGCGCGCGATCGGCGCCGGACTACGGGCCATGCACGACGCGCTGCCGGTCGAGGACTGCCCGTTCGGGCGCCCGTCCTGGGTGGCGGATATCCCGGACCCGGACCGGCTTGTCGTCTGCCACGGTGACGCGTGCTCGCCGAACACCCTCGTGAGCGACGACGGCGCGTTCGTCGGGCACGTCGACATCGGCGACCTCGGGGTGGCCGACCGGTGGGCCGACCTGGCCATCGCCACCATGTCCCTGGACTGGAACTTCCCCGGCAACTACGAGGCCGCCCTGCTGGACGCCTATGGAGTGGCGCGCGACGACGAACGCATCGACTACTACCGCTCGCTCTGGGACGCTCCGGAATCCGGCTAGACTCGCTGGCGAACTCTCCACCGCCAAAAGGGGCATTTGTGCAGGTCACAAGCGTTGGACACGCCGGATTCCGGATCGATACCGCCGCGGGAAGCATTCTGTGCGACCCGTGGGTGAACCCTGCCTACTTCGCATCGTGGTTCCCGTTCCCGGACAACAGCCAGTTGGACTGGGACGCGCTCGGCGACTGCGACTACCTCTACGTCAGCCACCTGCACAAGGACCACTTCGACCCGGAACACCTGCGCGCGCACGTCAACAAGGACGCGACGGTGCTGTTGCCCGACTATCCGGTGCCGGACCTGCGTCGTGAGCTCGAGGCCCTCGGCTTCCACAAGTTCTTCGAGACCACCGATTCGGTGAAGCACCGCGTCAGCGGGCCGAAGGGCGACCTGGACGTGATGATCATCGCGCTGCGCGCCCCGGCCGACGGCCCGATCGGCGATTCCGGCCTGGTGGTGTCCGACGGCGAGACCGTTGCGTTCAACATGAACGACGCCCGCCCGATCGATCTGGACATGGTGGCCACCGAGTTCGGGGACGTCGACGTACACATGCTGCAGTACTCGGGCGCCATCTGGTACCCGATGGTCTACGACATGCCGGCGCGGGCCAAGGAGGCCTTCGGCACGCAGAAGCGGCAGCGGCAGATGGACCGCAGTCGCCAGTACATCGCGCAGGTCGGCGCCACCTGGGTGGTGCCGTCCGCCGGTCCGCCGTGCTTCCTGGATCCCGAATTGCGTTGGCTCAACGACGATCACGATGATCCGGCCAACATCTTCCCGGACCAGGCGGTGTTCCTGGACCAACTGCGCAGGCACGGCCACGACGGCGGCCTGCTGATGATCCCGGGAACGGTCGCCTCGTTCACTGGGTCGACGCTCGACTCGCTGGTGCACCCGATTCCCGACGCCGCGGCCGAGGCGATCTTCACCACCGGAAAGGCCGCGTACATCGAGGCCTACGCCCAACGCATGGCGCCGGTGCTGGCCGCCGAAAAGGCCTCGTGGGCACCAGCTTCCGATGATTCGCTGCTGGAGCCGCTGCGGGCCAAGTTCGAGCCGATCATGGTCCAGAGCGACCAGATCTGCGATGGCATCGGCTACCCCGTCGAGCTGCGCATCGGAACCGAGAGCGTGGTCCTGGACTTCCCGAAACGAGCTGTGCGGGAAGCGATTCCGGACGAAAAATTCCGGTACGGCTTCGGTATCGCGCCGGAACTGGTGCGCACTGTGCTGCGCGACGACGAGCCGGACTGGGTCAACACCATCTTCCTGTCGACCCGCTTCCAGGCGTGGCGGGTCGGCGGCTACAACGAGTACCTGTACACGTTCTTCAAATGCCTGACCGACGAGCGCATCGCCTACGCCGACGGCTGGTTCGCCGAGGCGCACGACACGTCGGCGTCGATCGAGCTGGGCGGCTACGAGATTCAGCGCCGATGCCCGCACCTGAAGGCCGACCTGTCGAAGTTCGGCATCGTCGAGGGCAACACGCTGACCTGTAACCTGCACGGCTGGCAGTGGAACCTGGACAGCGGCCGCTGCCTGACCTCCAAGGGGCACGAGCTGCGGAGCGCCAAGCGGTGACCAGTGCCCACTCCGGCGCTCGCTCGGACGCACACTACGACGACGGTCAGATCTTCCTGGACCGGCAGGCGATCACGTTGCGCCGCTACCACTTTCCGTCGGGCACGTCGAAGATCATCCCGCTGAGCGCGGTCCGCGGCTACCGGGCCGAGTCGCTCGGCTTCATCATGGACCGGTTCCTGATCTGGGGCGGCACCGATCCACGTCGCTGGCTCCCACTGGACATCTGGCGGCCCATCAAGTCGACATTGGTGACCCTCGACGTCGTCGGCACCACTCCGGCGCCGGCGTGTACCCCGTTGCGGCCCAAGGAGTTTCTGGCCACGCTCGACGAGCTGCTGAAGGAACAAACCGGCCGTCGCGATTGACCGGCCGGCGGCTTCCGCCCGCTACCAGCTGGTGCCCGAGAGTCCGGGAATCACGCACCGCCCGTCCGCGGCGACACGGCCGATGAGCATCCCGTCGTAGCCGGTACAGGACGCGTTGAGCGGCTCGCAGGTGTTGATGGACGTGATCACCTTGTCCTGGCCGCACGGGCTACCCGGACCGGGAGGATCGGCTGCGGCCACCGCGCTGCTGAAACTCAACGCCAGGACGGCGCAACACGGGAGGACGAGCAAGCGGGTCGAGTCGAACATCATCAATACCTCCGGCCGATGGCCCCGACGTGCACCAATGCTACGCCGAAATCGCGGCGGTGAGCCGAGCTATTCCGCCGCTCGCACCGTCTGCCGCAGCTCCGAAACATCGTCGGAGGCGGTGTCGTATACGCGCACGATCGCCTGGTCGCCCGGCTTGAGATACGTGGACTCCCCCAGCTCGGTGTACCGCGTCGCGCCGATACCGACGAGCAGGTGCGACGGGTGGCCGCTGGCCACCATCAGGGCACCGACGTCCTCCAAAGGCGTGTCGTCCGAACCTTTCTGGTTCGCCAGCCGGTCGACGACCCAGTCCAGCAGCTGTGTCCCGTAGTACGAGTAGCCCAGCAGCGGGCTGTCCTGACCGTAGGCCTGCTCGACGCCGCTACCGTCGTCCAAGAAGCTGGCCAGCCGCAGCGACGACGTCGGGCCGTCCGGGCTCAGGTCGCTGATCGCGAAGAACTGCGGGGCGACGCCCTTGGACGCCGGGCCCCAGTTCTTCTTGTGGCTGATCTTCGGGGCGCCCGGCCGGCGGATCGAGCAGTCGTTGAACGCACCCAGCGCGAACGGCCGCAGCCCGACCACCCGGTCGCCCGACCACGCCACCTCGCACGCCAGCCCGACCTCGGGCTCGATCTGGAGGTTCAGCGGCGTATCACTCACCGGCAACCGGACGGCATCTGTCGACAGCGGGAACTCACCCAGAAAGGTGTCGCTCCCCGGTGCGTACCACGGGAAGATGCCCTTGGGCGCCCCACCTTCGGACCGCACGTTGACGAAATCGACTGCCTCCCCGGCCTGTTCGAGATGCCCGGCGAAATTGCCCGCCACCCCGAAGCCGAACCAGCCACGCATGTCGTCCAGGTCGAGATCGATCATGGCTGCCACCCTACTGCGGCCGTGACCAGCGCCGACAAGCCACAACCAAGTCGCGCTTAAGTCACGGGCAGCAGGCTGTGCACCAACCTGATCACAAGGAGCACCAGTGTCCACCTCTCTCGATACCGTCGCCGTCGCACCGCGCCAGGCCGGCGAACCCAAGCCCGATCTACTGGGCATCACGCTGGCGCACCGCGCCATGCTCGTCGACCTCGTCCGGCTCACCGAGCTGGCCAAGGCCGTGCGCGACCGCGACGTGATCTGCACGCCCGCCCGGGCGCGCGCCATCTCGCAGTACGTCGAGATGCTGTGCGACTCCATCCATCACCACCACACCACCGAGGACACCGTGCTGTGGCCGGTGATCCAGGCGAGCGTCGGCGATCATCTGGATCTCAGCGAGCTCACCGATGACCATGCCGCCCTCGAGCCGCGCCTCGATCAGCTGCGGGCCCGTGCCGCGGCATTCCGCTTGTCGAACGGTGACCGCAAGGTCGCCTTCCTGATGGCCTTCGAACTCGCCGAACTCACCGCGCTGCTGACCGAACACATCAACGACGAGGAACTCGACCTGTTCCCCCTGATCACCGAGCATGTGTCGGTCGCCGATTGGGTGTCGGTGGAGGCCGCCGCCCGCTCCGGCAGCCGGATGTCGTTCGACGGTCCGCGCTCGCTCGCGGTGATGACCGACGACGAGCGGGCCACGATGGCCGGACAGCTGGGCATCGGGCTGCGGGCGTTCCTGGCGGTGCTGGCGTTCCGGCACCGGCGGGTCATGCGCGCGGTCTTCGGCGATCTCGCGGAGAGCCCGTTGGAGTCGCTGGCCGGCTGATCGATGAAGCCCGTCAGTCGATGAAGCTCAGCGCCTCGGCGGCCAGTCGCGTTCGCAGCGTCTCGGCGGCCTTGCGGTACCGGCGGGCGTCGTCGGGTCGGTCCAACACGTCGGCGGCCGCGGCGAGCGCGTCGTCGACGGGGCCGACCATGAGGCCGTCGACGCCGAGCCCGGCGATCAGGCCGGAGTACGGCTCGAGTTCGGCGGCCCGGGCGCGGGTCTCGTCGACGTCGCCCAGCGCCACGGCGGCGTTGACCCGCAGCACCGTGAAGGGCACCCAGAAGTACGCACGCTCAATCGGTTTGCGGTCCCGCCACAGTTCCCGGGCCTCGGCCGCGCGGCCCCGCGCGACCAGTGCCAGCACCGCCGCGTCCAGCGCCGCGACCGAGATTTCGCGGTAGAAGAACAACAGCTCGTCGGCCAGCGTGCCCAGATCGCCGAGGCAGAATTCGCCCGTCACCCGGCCGACCATCGCCAGCTTGGCGCCGTTGGCGGCGCCGTTCTCGGCCATGCGCGCCGCCAGGTCGGTGTAGGCGCGCACCGCCTCCTCCAGCCGGCCGGCGAGCAGGTACATCCGCGCCTGGAACAGACCCAGCACGCCGAGCAGGTGCACCAGCTGGCCGGTGCTCGCGCGCGCCACCGCGAGGTCGACGTGGCGCTTGGCCGTCGCGAGATCGGAGCGGTTACCGGCGGCCAGCGACAGCAGCCAGTGCGCCACCGCCTGGTAGTCGGCCTGCTCGGCGGCTTCGGCGGTCTGCAGCAGTTCGGCGGCAAGCGCGTCGCGCTCGGTGTCCAGGTCAGGGCCGAGGGCACAGAACGCCTGGACGTTGAGCGCCGTGCACAGCAGACGGCCCGCCGCGGGATCGTCGGCGTACACCCGCCGCGCCAGCGCCAGCATCTCGGTGCTGGCGGCCAGCGCGGCGTCCGGGTCGTTGCCCTCCAGTTCGACGTAGAGCGCCTTGAGCAGCCGAATCCGGTCGGCCGCGGAAACGTCGGTGGCCAGCACCTGCCGCAGCAACCCGATCATCTGGCCGTCGGACTCGTCGTACTCGCGGTCGCGCCACACGAGCGGGGTGTCCCACGCGGTGAGGATGCGCACCACCAGGTCATCGCGCGACCGGCCCGCCACCAGTTGCAGCGCGCATTTCATCTCGTTGCGCGCCGTGACGGCATCGCCGGATTGCGCGAGGGCCGCGATCAGCCCGCAGCGCACCTCGATGTCCTGGTCGAGCATCGCCTCGCTCGGCGCCAACTGCCGGCTGGCCGCCAGTTCGAGCATCTGCACGGCGGCACGCCACTGCCGAGCGGCTTCCGCGTGGGCCCCGACCGAACCCGCGTCGCGCGCCGCAGCCGTCGCGAAATCGGCTGCGGCCGAGGCGGTTTCGGCTGTCGCCGAGGCGACGGCGTGGTGGGCCAGGGCCGCCTGGTCCACCGAGCGACCAGGTGCCCGCAGCAATTCCAGCGCCGCGGCATGCAACCGGGACCGACGCAGTTTCGAGGTGTCCTCGTACAGCGTGTCGCGCACCAGGCCGTGCGCGAACTGCAGCCGGCCGGGCGTCGGCTCGTCGAGCAGGCCGAGCAGGACGGCCGGTTCCAGGGCGTCAAGCAGATCGTCGGGGTCACCGCGGCCCAGCTCGGCCAGCAGGTCGACGTCGATGTCGCGGCCCAATACCGCGGCCTGACGCAGGGCGGTGACCGTCGGGCCGGGCAACCGGGCCAGCCGGCGCCGCAGCACGTCACGCACCCCGACCGGCACCGACGCCCACACCGCGTCCGGACCCTCGGCGGCCATCAGCCGCGCCAGCTCCCGCACGAACAGCGGGTTGCCGCCCGTCCGTTCCCGCAGCAGGCGCAGCGCCTCGCCGCTGGTCGTCAGCCCGCAGTCCGCGGCGACCGCGGCAGTGGCCGCCGCGTCCAGCCCGCCGAGGATCAGATGCGCCGACGTGTGCACCGTCAACGCCGCGCGGGCCACCTCCAGTTCACCGCGATCCTCCGACGGGCGGTAGGTCGCGATGACCAGCACGCGACGGTCCTGAATCCGGTCGGCGACGAGGCGCAGCAGCTCCAGCGTCAGCCCGTCGGTGCGGTGCAGGTCGTCGAGCACGACAGCCAGGGGCTGCTCGTCGGCGACGGCGCCGAGCGCGTCGGCGACCGCCTGTCCCAGCCAGAACGTGCCCTGTTCGGCCGCGGCGCCGTCGTGCAGCAGTGGGGCGAGCGCCTGCCGGTCCCGATCCGCCGGGTCCACCAGCTCACGGAGCACCTCGGTCCACGCCCAGCCCGCCGGCGCCCCGTGGACCTCCTGGCACCGGCCGTGCACGGTCCGCCAGCCCGCCGCCCGCAACCGGGCCGCGGCGGCCGCCGCCAGCGTCGTCTTCCCGGACCCCGCCTCGCCGCCGATCCACAGCACCGCGCTGGCACCCGCGGCGACGGCGCGGGCCGTGGCGTCGATCGTCGCGAGCTCCTCGGCCCGGCCGTACGCGCCCTGGCCCACCGGTTCGCGGGGCGCGGCCTTCGGCGCCGGCGACCGTACGGGCGCGGGCCGCGACGGCTCCAGATGGTCGGCCTGGCGCAGGATGTCGCGTTCGAGATCGCGCAGGGCGCGGCCCGGTTCCAGTCCCAGCTCGTCGATCAGGTGCTCGCGGGTGCGGCGCAGTACCTCGAGCGCGTCGGCCTGCCGCCCGGTCCGGTACAGCGCGGTCGCCAGGACCGCGGCGGCGCCTTCGCGCCCCGGATGCGCGGCGACGTGTCCTTCCAGCGCCGCGACGGCGGTGCCGTACCGCCCGAGATCGACGTGCACGGCGGCCAGGCTCTCCACCGCGGCCAACCGCAGTTCGGTCAGCCGCGAGACCTCGGGCGCCGCCCACAAGGCGTCACCGGCCCCCGCGAACGGCTCGCCCGCCCAGCCCGCCAGCGCCTCATCCAGCCACTGCGCGCGCCGCTGGAGGTCCGATTCTTCTTGCGCTGCAGCAACTTTCGATTCGAACCGCCAGGCGTCGACAGCGTCGTCCGGCAACCGCAGGCAATACCCCGGCGCGGCGCTGACCAGAATGCGGGCCGGCGCCCGGCGCTGCCGATCGGGTTCGAGGACCCGGCGCAGATGCGAGACATACACCTGCAGCGCGGACAACGCCTTGGGCGGCGGTTCGCCTTCCCACAGGTCGTGGATGAGCCGGTCGACGGACACCGTGTGCCCGCGGGCGGCCACCAACCGGGCCAGCAGCGCCCGCTGCATGCGCGCGCCCAGGTCCACCGGGTCGCCCCCGACCCACGCCCGCACCGGGCCGAGCACCGTGACCCGCACCGCCCGTTCCACCGTCATGCCCCCGCCGACGTGGTTCCTACTTGGGCTGTAACACCGAGGTGCCGACGTACGGCACCAACGCTTCGGGGACGCGGACGCTGCCGTCGGGCTGCTGATGGTTCTCCAGGATCGCCACCAGCCAGCGGGTGGTGGCGAGGGTGCCGTTGAGGGTGGCCGCCGTCTGGGGCTTGCCGTTCTCGTCGCGGTACCGGGTGGAGAGCCGCCGGGCCTGGAATGTCGTGCAGTTCGAGGTCGACGTCAGCTCGCGGTAGGCCTGCTGCGTCGGCACCCAGGCCTCGCAGTCGTACTTGCGGGCGGCCGACGAGCCGAGATCGCCCGCCGCGACGTCGATCACCCGGTAGGGCACCTCGATCATGGCCAGCATCTGACGCTGCCAGGCGAGCAGCTTCTGATGCTCGGCCTCGGCGTCTTCGGGCTTGCAGTAGATGAAGGCCTCGACCTTGTCGAACTGGTGCACGCGGATGATGCCGCGGGTGTCCTTGCCGTAGCTGCCGGCTTCCCGGCGGAAGCACGACGACCAGCCGGCGTACCGCAGCGGGCCCTCGGACAGGTCCAGGATTTCGTCGGAGTGGTAACCGGCCAGCGGCACCTCCGACGTCCCGACGAGGTACAGGTCGTCAGCTTCGAGGCGGTAGATCTCGTCGGCGTGCGCGCCCAGGAATCCGGTGCCGCGCATCACTTCTGGGCGCACCAGCACGGGCGGGATCATCAGGGTGAACCCGTTCTCGGTGGCGAGCCGGACCGCCAGTTGCAGCAGACCGAGCTGCAGCAGGGCGCCCTGACCGGTCAGGAAGTAGAACCGCGAGCCGGACACCTTGGCGCCGCGCTCCATGTCCAGCAGGCCGATCGCCTCACCCAGTTCCAGGTGGTCCTTGGGGTTCTCGATCTCCGTCGGCGTACCGACCACATCGAGCACCTCGAAGTCGCTCTCGCCACCGGCGGGCACGCCGTCGATGATGACGTTGCCGATCGCCAGGTGCGCGGCGGTGAAGGCCGCCTCCATCTCGGCCTGCCTGGCCTCGATGTCCTTGATCGCCGTGGACAGTTCCTTGGCCTTCTCCAGCAGCGCGGGCCGCTCTTCCGGGGAGGCCGCGCCGACGAGCTTGCTCGCCGCCTTCTGGTTGGCGCGTGCCGTGTCGGCCTCGGCGATGGCGGCGCGCCGGGCCGCATCGGCATCCAGCAGCGCGTCCACGAGGCCAGGGTCTTCGCCGCGGGACCGCTGCGACGCCCGCACCCGGTCCGGATCTTCGCGCAACAGTTTGAGGTCGATCACGGGCGTCAGACTACTTTTGTCGTCGCGGCCACGGAATGTCGAGGGCCTGTAGTCGGCCCTGGCCACAACCACATAACGGTACAACTGCAACTCTTGTCACAGCTCCAGCTGCGGCTGTCACAATGGAACCGATGTTGGACGCACCCGCGGCGGTCGAACCGGGCCTGGATACGCCCCCCGACGAACCGAAGACGACGACCACCTGGCGGCAACGCATGCACGGCATGCATGCCACCGGGACCCAACGTGCACTCGTCCTCACGGCGCTCGGCGGCCTGCTCATCGCCGGTGTACTCACCGTCATGCCGGAAGGTTCGCTCGGCCCGACCGGCCTCGGCTTCAACACCGGCCGTCTCAACGTCAGCAAAGTCAGTGACACTCTCGACCACGCCAAGCAGGGCGAATGCCTGAACTGGCCGGACCGCTCGCCGGACGCCGTCGAGATCGTCGACTGCAAGAACGAACACCGCTTCGAGGTCGCCGAGTCCCTGGACATGCGCACGTTCCCGGGCAGCGAATACGGCCCCGACGCGGCGCCGCCGTCCGACTCCCGGATCAAGCAGATCAGCCAGGAGCAGTGCCAGAACGCGGCGCGCGACTACCTCGGCCCGCGCTTCGACCCGAACGGCAAGTTCGCGGTCAGCCTGGTCTGGTCCGGCGACAAGGCCTGGAAGACCAAGGGGCAGCGCCGCATGTTGTGCGGTCTGCAGTTGCTCGGACCGAACAGCCAGCAGCTGGCCTACAAGGGCAAGGTCGCGGACGTCGACCAGTCCAAGGTGTGGCCGGCCGGCACCTGCCTCGGCATCGACCCGGCGACCAACCAGCCCATCGACATCCCCGTCGACTGCTCCGCGCCGCACGCCATGGAGGTCACCGGCGCGGTCAACCTCGCCGACAAGTACCACGACGTCATGCCCACCGAGCCGGACCAGCTGGCGTACATCAAGGACAGCTGCACCAAGGCCACCGATGAGTACCTGGCTCCGGTGCAGCTGCGCGGCACCACGCTGACCCTGATCTACAGCTCCATCGCGCTGCCCAGCTGGACCGCCGGCAGCCGGCAGGTGTCCTGCAGCATCGGCTCGTCGCTCGGCAACGGCGGTTGGTCGACGCTGGTCAACAGCGCCAAGGGCCCGCTGATGATCAACGGGCAGTCGCCCGTCGCGCCGCCGGCCATCCCGGAGGAGCGGCTGAACCTCCCGCCGATCCCGGTCGTCGAGCCGCCGGTGGACACGTCGTCGCAGAGCTCGTCGTCATCGTCATCGTCGTCGTCGCAGGGTTCGCAGTCCGGTCAGTCCAGCCAGAACCAGCGCGACCAGCAGACTTCGCAGTCGCCGCAGGGCAACCAGCACATGCCCGGCCAGCCCGACACCTCGAGCCAGAACGGCAACACCGCCCCCGGGACCCCTCAGCAACAGCAGGGCAATACGTTCCTCAACGGCCCGCCGCCCGCACCCGCGCCGCCGCCCGGGTCCGGCGCGCCGCTCGACGGTCCGCCGCTCGAGGAGGCCCCCGCACCGGCGCCGGCCGGACCGGTGGGCGGGGGCGCGCCCCCTGGGCCGGTGGCGCCGCCGCCCGCGCCGTAGCCATGCCGGTTCGCATGGGACAGCAGCGCTTCGAAGAGTTGGTGTCCGACGCGCTCGATCTGATTCCGCCCCGGCTCGCCGCGGCGCTCGACAACGTCGTGGTGCTGGTGCAGCCGCGCAACCCGGACGAGCCCGCGATCCTCGGGTTGTACGAAGGGGTCGCCCTCACCGAACGCGATTCCTTCTACGCGGGCGCGCTGCCCGACACCATCACGATCTACCGCGACGCCCTGCTCGACATGTGCGACTCAGAGGAGGAAGTCGTCGACGAGGTCGCCATCACCGTGATCCACGAGATCGCGCACCATTTCGGCATCGACGACGAGCGCCTGCACGAGTTGGGCTGGGGGTGAGCAGCGCGGCACCCCCGATTTGTCGGACCGCGGTGCTACAACAGAGTTCATGAGCACCGCCTGCCGCCACTGCGTGGACGGGCTGGCGCACTGCCATGGCACCGTCATCGTGCACGCCGGCCTGCCGGCCGAATGCACCGACGAGGCGTGCGCGCTGCCCGAATCCGAGCACACCCTGCGCATCGACTGCGACGTCGTCGCGTGCGGCTGCGCTCAACCCGCGATGGGCCTGCGCGCCACGGGGTAGCCGTCAGGCCATGGGATCGGGGGCCGGCCGCGCCTCGGGGTCGTGCCCCGGATAGAACGGCGGCGTCTTCGGTCCCCACTGCACGCAGCTCCACCGCCCGTCGGTGATCGGGCTGAGGACCACACATTCGGCGTTGACCAAGTGATGTTCCAGCGCGAAGTCGGCGTCGATACCGGCCAAGTGGGCTCCGACGAGCCGAATCGCCGCGCCGTGGCTCACTACGAGGATGTCGCCGGTCCAGTCGTGGTTGTCCAGGTTGCGCACGCGAAGGTTCGTCAGGACCGGCACATACCGGTCGAGTACCTCGCGGCCGGTCTCACCGCCCGGCATCGCCGCGTCCAGGTCGCCGTAATGCCATTGCTCGTACACCGCCTCGAACTGCTCGATGCCGGCGGTGTCGCTGCGGTCTTCGAGGTCACCGACCTGGACCTCGTGGATACCGTGCGCCTCGACCGGTTCGAGCCCCAGCCCTTCGGCGATGTCGGCAGCGGTCTGCTGCGCCCGCAGGGCGATCGAATGCACCACCAGGCCGACGGGATGCGGCCAGTCGATGGCGAAGTCACGCGCCTGCTGGTGACCGAGCTGCGTCAGCGGCGCCCCCGGCGGCCGAGTATCCAACCGCTTGGCGACGTTCGCCTCCGACTGCCCGTGCCGCACGAGAACCAACCGGCCGCTCACGTTCCGTCCCCCTTTCGCAACCCCGCCAACCATTGTGCCGCTTCGTCGGTGACCGGCGGCGCCGCACCGGCAGCCACCCCGGTCGGCCACGACCCCAGGTACCGCACGTCGGCCACCCGCCGGTGCAGCGCTTTGAGCGCCTCGGCCACCGGTGCGTCGTCGATGTGACCGACGCAATCGAGGAAGAAGATGTAGGTGCCCAATTCTGTTCTGGTGGGCCGGGATTCGATACGGGTGAGATCGATGTCCCGGATCGAGAACTCGGTCATCGCCGACACCAGGGCACCCGGTTCGTTGCGCAGCCGCAGCACGACGGACGTCCGGTCGGCGCCGGTGCGCGGCGGCGGCGGTCCGGGACGGCCGACGAGCACGAATCGTGTTCTGGCATTGGGCTCGTCGACCACCCCGTCGGCCAGCGAGTCCAGTTCCCATCGCTCGGCCGCGAGCGCGGTACTCACACCGGCATCCACCAGGCCTTCGGAAACTTGCTGCGCCGCACCGGCATTCGAGATGGCAGGCACCAGGGTCGCGTGCGGCAGCCGGTCGGCCAACCAGCGCCGGACCTGGGCCGCGGCGACGGGGAATGCCGCGACCGTCGACACCGCGTCGGCGGTGACTCCTGGCCGCACGACGATGCTGAACGCGACGTCCAGCGTGTGCTCCGCGAAAATCTGCACCCCGCTGCCGGAAGACAGGCTGTCCATCGTCGGCAGCACCGAGCCTTCGATGGAGTTCTCGATCGGCACGCACGCGTAATCCGCACCCCCGGCGCGAACGGCTTCCACCGCCGCGCTCGAGCTGTCACAGGCGACCGGTTCGAAGTCCTTGCCGGCGGCCAACCGCAGCATGGCCGCTTCAGTGAAGGTGCCTTGCGGCCCGAGATAGGCGATGCGTGCCACGCCGCAACCCTACTGGCTGCCCGCCGACCAGAGCCCGCGACGCGGTCCTTTCGCTAGGCCTTGCGCCAACACCCTCGGATAGTTAACTTAGCCTTACCTCACTTACTAGCGAAGGCGGGACATGCGCGACCTCACGACGACAACCGCAGCACCGACCACAGCCGAACGCGTCCGCAGTGCGTGCGCCCGAGCTGCCGATGCGACGCTCGCCGCCGACGGCGTCGCGCCGACCATCACGCCGGTGCACCACCTGCTGGCCGACGGATCCGTCGCACTGACCGTGCCGGCCACCGGCCTGCTCGCCGCCACCGTCACCGCCGCGGGCGCCGGCGGCGTCGCCGCAATGCTCGAACTGACCGACCTTGCCGCCCTACCGCTGCGCGAACGGGTGCGCTCACTGGTCTGGTTCCGCGGCCGCCTCCACGGCGTGCCTGCGGCACGCGTGCCCGCGATGCTCGACCTGGTCGCCTCCGAGAACCCGCACCCCGCATTGCTCCAGGTGAACGCCGGATCGGGGCACGACGAAACCGATACGCCCTACACGCTGGTCCGCCTCGAGATCGAGTCCGTCGTGGTGGCCGACGCGACCGGCGCCGAGTCGGTACCCGTCGGCGCGCTCCTGGACGCCCGGCCCGATCCGTTCTGCGCCATGGAGTCGCACTGGGTGCAGCACATGGAGAGCGCCCACCGAGACATGGTCGACCGGCTCGCCAGCCGGCTGCCGATCACGCTGCGCCACGGCCACGTACGCCCGCTGGGCCTCGACCGCTACGGCGTCCAGCTGCGCATCGAACGCGAAGACGGCGACCATGACGTCCGCCTGCCGTTCACCAAGCCCGTCGACGACGTCACCAGCCTCAGCCGGGCCATCCGCACCCTGATGGGCTGCCCGTTCCTCAACGGCCTCCGCGCGCGCAAAATCTGAGCGTCCCGATGAGCCGCTCGCGCGAAGAGCAGTAGACAGGCGCGGTTACCGTAGCTGCGATGACCGGGCCGCAGCAGGAGCACACCGAACGTCGCGCGCTGCGCATCGAGATCGTGGTGGTGCTGGCCGTGTCGTTCGGCCTGTCGGCCTACACGGCGGTCGTCAGCCTGGCCGAAGCCGTCATCCTCGGGTTGGCCGGGCAGAAGGTCGCGCTCAACCACCGTCGCTCGCCGATCGATTTCATCGACTTCCTGCTCAATCTGAGCCCCGTGTTCACCCTGGTGGGCTGGGGCTGCCTGGCCCTGTACCTGTTGTGGCGCACCGGCTTCCGGCCCGCCGCGATCGGGCTGGGCCGCTTCCGCTGGCGTCCCGATCTGTTGGGCGGCCTCGGGCTCGCCGCGCTGATCGGCCTCCCCGGACTCGGGCTGTACCTGGCCGGCCGAGCGCTCGGCATCGGCGTCGATGTCGTACCGAGCACGCTCAGCGACACCTGGTGGCGCGTGCCGGTCCTGCTGCTGATGGCGTTCGCCAACGCATGGGCGGAAGAGATCATCGTCGTCGGGTTCCTGCTGACCCGGTTGCGCCAACTGGATGTGTCCGAGACCAAGTCGCTGATCCTGTCGGCACTGCTGCGCGGCAGCTATCACCTGTACCAGGGGTTCGGCGCCGGGCTCGGGAACATCGTGATGGGCCTGGTGTTCGGGTACACCTGGCGCCGCACCGGCCGATTGTGGCCGTTGATCATCGGGCACGGCGTGATCGATGCGGTGGCATTCGTGGGCTACGCCTTGGCCGCCCGCCATTTCGGTTGGCTGCACTCGGCGTAATTCCGCCGACGCCAGCCAAGCCTTACCTGTATTCGCATTCAGCAATGCGAATTAATGGATATTGCATACGTCACATCAGGTAAGGATATGCTTTCCTGAATTAGGTTGACCTTGCATGACAAGGCCATTTGACCTGCATTATCTTCAAATTCATGACCGAAGTGACGCGCCTCGAGACGAAATTCCACCAACTGCTTCAGGAGCAGATTCGGAGCGAATTCGGCGCGTCTCAGCAATACATTGCGGTCGCCGTCTACTTCGACGGAGAAGACCTTCCTCAGCTCGCCAAGCACTTCTATGCGCAGGCCGTCGAGGAACGCAATCACGCCATGATGCTGGTGAAGTATCTGCTCGACCGTGACATCGAGGTCGAAATCCCCGGCGTCGATCCGGTGCGCAACGCGTTCGCCTCGCCGACGGAGGCCCTCAAGCTCGCGCTCACCCAGGAGCGGGTGGTCACCGAGCAGATCAGCCGCCTCGCCAGCGTGGCTCGCGAAGAGGGCGATTACCTCGGCGAGCAGTTCATGCAGTGGTTCCTCAAGGAACAGGTCGAAGAGGTCGCGACCATCACCACGCTGGTGAAGATCGCCGACCGCGCCGGCGAAAACCTGTTCAATCTCGAGGATTTCGTCGCCCGCGAACTCGCCCGCACCGGTTCCGTCGACCCGACCGCACCCGAGGCTGCCGGCGGCAACCTCTAGTCCGGCCTAGGCTTCACCGTCCTGGCCGGCGTCCCGGCCCGCGCCCGTCAACCCGTTCTGCAGCCAGTCTTTGGTGCGGCCCGGGTGATTGGTGGCGACCCACCCGACACCCAGATCGGCGCAGTAGCGCACGTCCTCGTAGTGGTCGACGGTCCAGCAGTACAGCGCACGCCCGTGCGCGGCGGCATGGTCGACCAGTTCGGGATGCTCACGCAGCGTCGTGATGGACGGACCCACCGCCGTCGCGCCGACGGTCGTCGCCGCGCTGCCACCCAGGTACCGCGACGTCTCGCCGAGCAGCACCGTCGGCAGCATCGGCGCGGCCCGGCGGATCCGCCACACCGCAGCCGCGGAGAACGACATCACGACGGCACGAGCGAGATCCGCGGACGCCGGCGCGGCGATGCCGTACCGGTGCAGCAGCGCAAGCACCTTGCTCTCGACCAGCGCGCCGTACCGCACCGGATGCTTGGTCTCGATGAACAACTTCACCGGGCGGCCCCAGTCCAGCGCCAGCCGGATCAACTCGTCGAGGGTGAGGAGCCCGGCCGACCCCTGACCGCCGTCGGCCCGGCTCGGATGCCAAGCGCCGTAATCCAATTCGCGAAGCTGGGCCAGGCTCATCTCACTGACCAGCCCGGTGCCGTTGGACGTGCGGTCCACCTTGCGGTCGTGCACACACACCAGGTGCCCGTCCCGGGTCAGGCGGACATCGCATTCGAGGCCGTCTGCGCCCTGGCCCAGGGCCAGTTCGTAGGCCGCCAGCGTGTGCTCGGGCCGCTCGGCCGATGCGCCACGGTGTGCCACCACGAAAGAGTGACCGAGTGTGCCGTCCTGCCCGTCCGAGCCCATGGTCCTATGCTGCCGGTTCCTCCGGCGTGGGCTCAACCGGAACGGACGAATCCGCGGCCGATGCCTCCGGTTCCTCAGCGCTTTCCGCAGCGCGTTCCTCAGCCCCCACGACGACCCAGCGCTGTCCGGGCGAGTCCGCCTGCGTCCGCTCGAAGGCGTGATAGACGCGCAGGACCAACGCCAGCGCCAGCATGCCCATCAGGTACGCGATGACGGTCACCTCGGTGCTGTCCGCGATGCCCTGAGGGTCGGTCGCGAACATGTCCCAGACGGACCACGCGACGACCAGACCGGACACGGCCCAGATCGACCACCAGATGCCGATCGGGCGACGCAACGTGCTCATGCGGTTCTCGGCCGTCGCCATCTCGGTGACGAAGACCGGCGCGAGGAACATGTTGACCACCGGGACGAGGCAGCCCACCCACAGCACCCAGCGGCGGCGCGGCTCCGTCGTTCCCGCGCGGTGGTAGGCCGCCGCGCGGCGGGCGATCAGCCAGTTGGTGAGCACGATCGCCGTCGCCAGGACTGCGAACAGCGCAACGACGCTGGAGGCAACGCCCAGCCAGCTGCCCCCGATCGCGACCCACGGGTTGAGCAGCACGGTGCGGTTGATCAGCAGCAGGATGTATCGCACGACGTGCATGAGCGCCGCGGCGCCGAGCGCGACCATCGTGATGACCGCGACCGTCTGCACCACCGCGGTCGACGGGCCACGATGAACCTGATCCTGCCCGGCGGCCTCCCCAGGAGCCTGCTCGGTGAAGTCCTCGCTCAGGCCCCAGCGCGGAATGTGGTCATAGTGGGGCGTCGGCCCGAGCGGAGGCTGGTGTCGCCGCGGCTTCGGCGCCGGACCGGGACGGACGGCGATCCAGCGATAGCCGCGCGACGATTTCGACTGACCGGCGGCAGGTGTCTGTGCGACGGGCGCCAACAGCGGACCGCGGCAGCGCGGGCACCACTGGCGTTGGCGATCACGCACGTTCCAACGCGTCGAGCACCGGGAACAGACCTGGATCACGAAACCAGCCTACGGGCCCGTCAGACGGCGCCGGGCGCGCCGTCGTCGGTGACGATCGCGCGGCCGGATCCCGCCCAGGCCAGCATCCCGCCGTTGACGTTGATCGGTTCGAACCCGTTGCGAGCCAGGTAGTGCGAGACCTTGAGCGACCGGCCACCGGCATGGCAGATGACGTACAGGGCGGCGTCACCGTCGATCTCACCCAATCGGGCCGGCACCTCGCTCATCGGGATGTGCTGCGCGCCGGACGCATGGCCGCGGGCCCACTCATCGTTCTCCCGCACGTCGAGCAGGACCGCGGTCGAGTCGAACTCGGCGGGCAACTGATCGACGTCAATCTGCGGCACGTGCACATCATCCATGGGTACATGCTGGCACGGGCTGCGCTTGGAGACCACGCCGCGCCGTGACAGCAATCGGCGAACTATCCACAGTTTCCACAGGTTCATCCACAGGCCGCCGAATCGCGCGCGGGCGTCCGTACCGGCGACAGCGCACCAAACCGGTAATTGACTGGGGATAAAACAAGGGCCATTGGTCCGCATTGATCAACAGGCCGACACGCGGGGCGAGCGAAAAAGCTTGTCGAGCTAAGTAGTTTTGGCTCCGCGGATTCGACCCACCGCCGATGGCGCCCGATTTCCCCGTCCAGCCGGCAAATGGTTATGATCGGCATCACAACACCGGGTTGTGACAATCCTCACTCCCCTCGAAACCGGGAACTCAGGATTGTTGAAGCAGGTCAGGGAGCATGCAATGGCGGCACATCCGTTGCGCCCAGGGTCGGGCGCATCGCCGGAGTGGCAGTCCGCTTTCCCGTCCCGCACCCACAGCCAACTGGTCGCCTGCGTGCGCGCCGGGATCATCGCGCTGGTCCTGCTCGTGGTGCTTGTTCTGATCGTTCTGGTGTAAAGCCCCGACGGGCGCCGATCGCACCCCTGTTACCGGGGGTCTCCTTGCGGTGCGCGCAGGGATGGAGCAATGTGGTCTCGGATCTGTGGACGAACCCCAACTAGGGTCGTTGATCCCGCACGCGATCATCTAAGGAAGGAATCCTGTGGCTGAGTACACCTTGCCGGAACTGGACTACGACTACGGCGCCCTGGAGCCGCATATCTCCGGTCAGATCAACGAAATCCACCACAGCAAGCACCACGCGGCCTACGTCAAGGGCGTCAACGATGCGGTGGCCAAGCTTGAAGAGGCGCGGGCCGGCGACGACCACGCCGCGATCTTCCTGAACGAGAAGAACCTGGCCTTCCACCTCGGCGGCCACGTCAACCACTCGATCTGGTGGAAGAACCTGTCCCCCAACGGTGGTGACAAGCCGACCGGCGAACTCGCGCAGGCGATCGACGACCAGTTCGGGTCGTTCGACAAGTTCCGCGCACAGTTCACCGCTGCCGCCAACGGCTTGCAGGGCTCGGGCTGGGCGGTGCTCGGCTACGACAGCCTGGGCGGCCGGCTGCTGACCTTCCAGCTGTACGACCAGCAGGCCAACGTGCCGCTCGGCATCATCCCGCTGCTGCAGGTCGACATGTGGGAGCACGCGTTCTACCTGCAGTACAAGAACGTCAAGGCGGACTACGTCAAGGCTTTCTGGAACGTCGTCAACTGGGCCGACGTCCAGGAGCGCTTCGCCGCTGCCACCACCAAGACCAATGGTCTGATCTTCGGCTGATCTCGCGTTCCCGGCTGACGGGGCGTCGCGCTTGTGCGCGGCGCCCCGTTCGCGTTACCACCGAAGCGTCAAGCGCGCCAGCCGAATTGCCACTTTCGGCTCACAAGACACTTCTGGCACTCGGGCCATCTTGCGTGCTAACCCGTCACTGCCGCACCCTGGAATCAGCGATCCACTGTCGTATCGACAAGATTGCTGATGAGCACCGGAGGCAGCCATGGACAGCGGGTCTGGGCAAGCGGTCGAGATTGCACCCTTCCATTCCGGCGGTGCACTGAAGGGGTTCGTGGTCTCCGGACGGTGGCCGGATTCCACCAAGGAATGGGCTCAGCTACTCATGGTCGCGGTCCGGGTGGCCTCTCTGCCGGGACTGCTGGCAACCACCACCATCTTCGGCACACGCGACGAACTTCCAGAACATCCACAGCCAGGCACGGTCGGCCTGGTTCTCGCCGAAGGTCCGGTTATTGGCGAAGCTGCGGTGCCACCCGGATATTTCGCCAGCCACCAGCCGACGGCACTGTTGATGCTCCATCCGCCCGCCGAGACGACGCCCTCCCTTCCGGAGTGCCGCGGCGCCGCGTCCGGCTGCCTGCTCCTACCCGGACTGCCTTACCTGGGACTCGATCACCGTGCCGCCTGGGTCGAAGCGGAGGCGGACGGCACCATCACCTCGATGGTCAGCAGGGTCGGCGTGGATCCCATCAGCCACCCCGATACCGCCATTCTGGCGATGCTGCTTGCCGCCTGACCCAACAGTGGATTAACAGCAAAGATGCCGCCATTTTCGGCATCTCGCCGGCCGGCGGCCCCGGACGCATGGCGAGCGGCGTGGGCGGTTACCACGCCCCGCTCCTCCGGTTAATCGCCGGTACCCTGATGGCAAACACTTTGGACGACACCGACCGCCCCGCGCCCGGATTGCTGAATCGTCCACCGCCCGACGAAGACTGTGACGCGACGTGCAGCAGAGGTCCGGGCAAAATAGCACATGCGTCAAAATTTGCCTCATCAGGCCACCGGTGTGCGCTGGGATCCACCGTTAGATTCCCAGCTCGGAGGCCATTCGGTCGACTAATTTGGTAGCTGGATCGAGTTTTCCGCGGTTTGCACTTGGCTCTCGGCGCAACTCTCGCTACGATAGTCAGCAAATAGTGACACTGACGCCTGCAGATATCGCTAAGTGGAGGAATAACCGATGAGCATGACGTTCGCCGCTCGGCTGAACCGGCTGTTTGACACCGTCTACCCGCCAGGACGCGGCGCTCACACATCGGCCGAGGTCATCGCCGCACTGAAGGCCGAGGGTGTGACCATGTCTGCCCCGTACCTGTCGCAGCTGCGTTCGGGCAACCGGACCAACCCGTCCGTCGCGACGATGGCCGCGCTTGCCAACTTCTTCCGGATCAAGCCGGCTTACTTCACCGACGACGAGTACTACGAGAAGCTCGACAAGGAGCTGACGTGGCTCGCCAACATGCGCGATGAGGGCATCCGCCGCATTGCCGCTCGTACTGTCGGCCTGTCCTCTGAAGCCAAGAGGGACCTCGCAGACAAGGTTGACGAGCTGCGTCGCCAGGAGAACCTCGACAGCTGAACCGGTTAGCCCGCTCGGGCTCAACCACCTTACGACCAGCGGATTCCGTTAATCCGCTGGTCGTACTGCTTTCACCCGTCCGACGGACGCCTTGGCGGCGGTTCCGGTCGCCTCAGCCTTACCCTGCCGATCCAGGTCGCGGTACTGCGCGGCAATAGCCAGGATCCACTCACGGTCCGAATACGACGCGGGCTGCCGCAGCCAGCTCGGGCCGGGAAACTTCGTTCGCGACGCGCCCTTCGGCCGGCCGCCTCGGCTGTCGTAAAGCCAGCTGGCCACCCGCCGCGCCTGCAGATCCGGCGCCACGTCGACGGACCCGGAATCGCCGGCGTGACCGGCACTGTCCAGAACGGCGGTGGCCTCCAGGTACAGCGCGTCGGAGATCAGCGACATCTGCTCTGCCACGCGAAAGAGCAGCGGCCCGCGGGGACGCACGCCGATCCCGATGTTGGGGTGACGGCGGCTCAATTCCGCGAGCAGCGGGGCGATGGTCCGCAGTTCGCGCCGCGCCCCGAACCAGTCTTCAATGCTGGGCAGCAGCGAGCCACTGGCCACCACGAGCATGGCGCAGCCGAGGATCGTCGCGGCGGCGCCCACACCGACCAGCTGGGTGCTGCCCACGGCCCGCAACAAGATGAAGGCGCTGGCCAACACGATCAGCACGATGCCGACGCTGAAGACGAACAGGGCCCTGCCCCGCCGGGTCCGGTTGGAGTTACGCACACCGGCCCACGCAACCAGCGTGAGTGCCAACAGCACGTACAGCAATGGCAACAGCCACGACAGCGAGTTGCCGCCCGAACCGAGATTGCGGCGCAGATACTCCTCGGGCGCCATCTCCGGCTGTTGCGGCGTCACGAAGAACAGCACCAGCGTCAGTGCCGCGATCGCCGCGGCGACGCTGTACTGAACCAGGGCGATGCGCCGGATCGCCAACGGTTTACGGCTCGACGACGCCGACGTGATCATGACGCAGCTGCCGGCGGCACAGGCGATCAGCGCTACCTGGCTGAGCATGCTGGACACGTTCGGCCAGCGCAGGATCGTGTCGAGCAGCAGCGTGAGCGGCTCCCAGTTCAGTGCCGCGACCAAGCCCAGGCTGCCGAGCGCGACGATCATCGCTGCGCTGACGAGCGACTGCTTGTTGACCAGTGCCCAACCGATACGAAGGCCGGTCGCCAGGCCGAGCAGGCCGGCGATTACCCAGATGATCAACCAAATGCCTCGCCGAGACGGATCTGGACGATCGAGGATCGGTCAGACGGCAGCCGACCCAGCCGATGGATCAGGAGCGCGGCGAAATCTTCGGCTTCTTGTTCGGCTTCCTCGCCGGCCGGACCCATGCACCCGGTCCGCTGATTCAGCATGTAGCCGATGAGATCGGAACTCGCCAGTTCCATGGAGTCCCGGGCGGCCTCGACGACGGAGACGCCCTCATGACCGAGAACCAGGTGGCCGAGCTCGTGGGCGAGCGTCCGATCGCCGGCCGGGAGTCCTTTTTGCAAGAGGAACACGTCACGGTCGTTGTACTGGCGCCACTGTCCACAGACCCCGGCGGGGAGGTCGGCCATGGTCACCTCGATCGGGCGGCCACGATCCTCACTGACCGCTTCGACGAGACGGGCGAGTGAGACTTCACCACGTCGCGGGGCTAGATCCAGCACTGAGTTGACTGCGCGTGTGACGCGGCGGCTCGCGGGCATGCCGAACCCCCTTTCACTGCGATTGGCACGGTTGCCATCAATTGTGCCGCAGACCCATTCCGTCAGGTCATAAATCGTGCAGTGCCGCTGCGGCGGACTACGTGACCAGCGCGCGCCTGCCGGTACCCGACCAGCCCACCGGCGCCGGTCAGGATGAGGATGCCGGTGAAGCCGGGGACGGCCACCGCCGCCACCTCACTGAGACCGGCCGCACGCAGGTAGTCAGGATATCCGGCCCGGAATGGGGGGTCGGCGATGATCTCGTTCTTGGTGCCGAACGTGGTCGGCTGCGGTGACCGCACCGCCGGGACTTCCGCCGGCGCGCTGACCACGACCGGGTTGTCCAGTTTCAGCGCGGGAAACGCCGGCGGGTCCAGCACCGGTGCGATCGGCAGTCCCGCCGACGGCAGGGGCATGCGGTTGGGGCGCCCGACGTTCAAGTTCATGGTCGGAACGACCTGCCCGCTCAGCATCGAAAGCGACGTCTGCATGAAAGGCAGCGACGTCGCGGCGTCCAGCGTCGCGTTGGTGAGGCCTGCGACGAAGTCATAGACCGGCTCGATGTGGGCGAGGACGAACACCGGAATCGCGGCGAGCTGCGCCAGCACCGGAATGTTCGACATGTCGGGCAGCTGCGGGAGCTGATCCCACCGCGGCAATCGCGGTACCAGCGCCGCCAGCGGGATCTTCGTCAGATCGATGCTCTGCACGGCGCCGGTCGACGTCGTGTGGACTGCCGCGGCCGGCAGCGAGAACGTCAGACCCATCAGGTTGAGGCTGGTGGTCGCCCCGGTCGAGGTCGGCTTGGCCGGTGTCTTGGTGGGCGACGACGTCGGCGACGCGGGGCTGTCCGTCCCGCTTCCCGGCTTGACGCCCCCGGGAACCGGGACGGTCGGCAGCCCCGGCAGCTTGGGCAGGCCGAGTGCGGGCAGACCCAGGAGGCTGGGGATGCTGGGCAGACTGGGGAGCCGAATACCGGGGACGCTCAACGCGGGCGCGGGCGCGGGCGCGGGCCCGGTCGCGGCCGCCGGCTCCGATGGGCTTGTGCCGCCCGTCGTCGAGGGTGTGGCGGCGCCGGCCGTAATCCCGGTCTCGGCCTGCGGCGTCGACGAGCCGGCCGGTGTCTGGTGTTCGCCAGCGGCCGGCTTTGAAGTTCCAGATTCCTCGGATTGCCCCGGAGAAGTGGCATTGTTTTGTTTGCTGGAAGGATTGCTTTCAGGCGTATTCCTGCCCGATTCACCGGTTTTACCGGGGCCGCGAACACCCGCTTCCGGACCACTCTGAGCAACGCCGCCAGACGCGCCGTGCTTATCTTTTTTCGCGCCCGAAGCGGTGCCGCCGGTCGACGGCGTCTGCGACTGGCCGTCGGACGGCTTGATCGGCCGAGTGGGCGCCTTGTGGCCGCCACCAGCGGTTGTGCCACTACCAGGCTTGGTAGCGCCAGGGGAAGCTCCCCCACCGTGGTCACTCGAGCCCGCACCGGAACCTGCAGGATCAGCGAAGGCGTTCGCGCCGCCCATGCCAGCGATCAACAGCCCAGATGCCATCAGAGCGGCAGCTGTAGCTATTCGTTGGCGTGGCGCCATCGTTCCCTCTGCTTTCATGGCATCAAAAACCCGCTCCGATGAATTCGGAATAATTGTCGCACAACCGCCGGACTTTGTTTGCTGGATAAAGTAGCCAGAAATGTGTGAAATTCCACGCTCGAATTACGGCGGAATTCGACCTGCGACCCGGTGCCCGATTCCGGTCCACGGACGATAAGGTGACGTCACCATCGCAGCAAGATCGTGCACACGTGTCGAGACGACCGGGAGGTCAGCCGGAATGGGCCTGTTCAAGCGACGCAAGAGCCGGGCAACCCGTCGCGCCGAGGCGAAGGCGATCAAGGCGAAGGCGAAACTCGAGGCACGGCTGACCGCCAAGAATGAGGCACGCCGCATCAAGGCGGATGGCCGTCGGCAAACGAAGCGGGACCGCGCCGGTGTCAAAGCCCAGCGGGACAGCGACAAGGTGGCGCTCAAGGTAGCTGAAACACAGCTCCAAGCGGTCCGTGAGGGCAAGCTGCTGTCGCCGACCAAGATTCGCCGGCTGTTGATGGTTTCGCGAATCCTCGCGCCTGTGGTGGTGCCGGTGGCGTACCGGGCCGCGATCGCCGCGCGTGGCGTCATCGACCAGCGTCGCGCCGACCAGCTGGGTGTTCCGCTGAGCCAGATCGGGCAGTTCTCCGGCACCGGCGGCGCGTTGTCCGCCCGGATCGCCGGTGCGGAGCGCTCGCTGCGCAAGGTGGCCGAGAACAAGCCCAAGGACGCCGAGACCAAGCAGTTCGTGACGACGTTGTCGAGCAAGCTGGCCGACTTGTCCGCTGCGGTGACGGCGGCCGAGAACATGCCGGCCCCGCAGCGGCGGACCGCGCACGCAGCCATCGACAGCCAGCTCGATGGCATCGACGCAGACGTCCTGGCCCGCCTCGGAGTGTCGTAACCGCTCGGAGGAGCACCGCATGACAGACGAGCAGAACTCTCCCGACGAGTTGCGGCCCAGCGTTCCGGCGAAGAAGACGCCGGCCAAAAAGGCCCCTGCCAAGAAGACGCCGGCAAAGAAGGCCGTCGCGAAGAAAGTGCCTGCCAAGAAGGTGCCTGCCAAAAAGGTGCCGGCCAAGAAAGCCGCGACCACCGCCCCGGCCAAGAAGGCCCCCGCGAAGAAGGCTCCGCCGAAAGTCGCGCCACCGGCGCCGCCGGCGCCCGAACTCCAGGCCCCCGAACCTCGGGCGGCAGAACCCCAGGCCCCCGAAGCCCAGGCTCCCGCATCGCCGGCGCCGGCGCCGCTGCCCCTGCTCGACCTGGCTCCGCCCATCCCGCAGCGCTCGCCTGTGCCGGTCGCCGCGGTGATCGCCACGGCCGTACTGGCTCTGCTCGTCGTGCTGCTGGCCCGACGCCGTACCGCGGACTGACACCGCCCCTGAGATAATCGGCGGGTGACCATCGAACCCCGCGCCACCGCCGACCTCGTCGACGAGATCTATCCCGACGTCCGCAGCTGCGATCTGCAGTTGCAGAACTACGGCGGCCGGACCATGTTCGCCGGCCGGATCACCACGGTGAAGTGCTTCCAGGACAACGCGCTGCTCAAGTCGATCCTGTCGACGCCGGGCGACGGCGGCGTCCTGGTGGTCGATGGCGACGGATCGCTGCACACCGCCCTCGTCGGCGACATCATCGCCGGCCTCGCCCACGACAACGGCTGGTCGGGCGTCATCGTCAACGGCCCGGTGCGCGACGCGTCGACGCTGCGCACCATCGACGTCGGCATCAAGGCGTTGGGTACCAACCCCCGCAAGGGCACCAAGACCGGCGCGGGTGAGCGCGACGTCGAGGTGACCTTCGGCGGCGTCACCTTCGTCCCCGGCGACATCGCCTACTGCGACGAGGACGGCATTGTCGTGGTCGCCGGAGGCGACCGGTAGGCCGCAGTCACGCCTTCCGCCCGAACAACGCGCGAAAACCCCCAAAATCAACAGATTTTGGGGGTTTTCGCGACTATTGGGCAGAGAACTAGGCGTTCACGGCAACCCGGTGTTTCGTGAACTGCAGGGCCTGCTCGTCGACCTTGCCGTACCGGATGGTCCGCATGTCGAAGAAGTAGTTCTGCTTGAGCTTCCACGGCGCTTCCGAGCCCGACTTCGGCAGGCTGTCCATGGCCCGCTTGAAGTAGCCGGGAGTGAAGTCCATGAACGGCAGCTCGTCGACGCGGTCACCGGGGTGCTGCGGCTCGACGCGGTCAAATCCGTTGGCGTCCATATAGTTCAGCACGCGGCAGATGAACTCGGACACCAGATCGGCCTTGAGCGTCCAGGACGCGTTGGTGTACCCGAAGGTGATCGCCATGTTCGGCACGCCCGAGAGCATCAGGCCCTTGTAGGTCATCGACTTGGGCAAGTCGATCGGCTCGCCGTTGCGGTATGCGACCGCGCCACCGAACAGCTGCATGTTCAAACCTGTTGCGGTGACGATGATGTCGGCCTGCAGCTCTTCACCGGAGCTCAGCTTGATGCCGTTCTCGGTGAAGGTCTCGATGGTGTCGGTGACCACGCCCGCCTTGCCCGAGCGGATGGCCTTGAACAGATCTCCGTTGGGCGCCAAGCACACTCGCTCGTCCCACGGGTTGTAGCGCGGGCTGAAGTGCTTGTCATAGTCGAAGCCTTCGGGCAGCCGGCGGGTCGCCATCTGGCGCAGCGCCTTCTTGAACACCGCGGGGAACTTACGGGCCAGCTGGTACTGCGCGGTGCTGTAGCCGATCTGCTTCCAGCGGTTTGCGAAGTGCGCCAGGTGCTTTGGCAGGTACTTGTTGGTCTGCTTGGCGACCGGGTCCTCCAGCGGCAGCGCGCCGATGTAGGTGGGCGAGCGCTGCAGCATGGTGACGTGCCCGACACCGCCGTTCACCAGTGACGGGATCAGCGTGACGGCCGTGGCACCGGAACCGATGACGACGACGTTCTTGCCGGTGTAGTCGAGATCCTCGGGCCAGTGCTGCGGGTGCACGATCTGACCCGTGAAGTCGGCCGCGCCGGGGAACTCGGGCGAGTAGCCCTCGTCGTAGTTGTAGTAGCCGCTGCACACCGACAGGAACGACGCGGTGATCTGCTTGTCTTCGCCACCCGCGACGATGTTGATGGTCCAGCGGTTGTCGGCATCCGACCAGTCCACCGAGGTGACCTGCTGGCCGGTGCGGATGTGCTGGCGGATGCCGTTCTCGTCGGCAGCCTCGTTGATGTAGTTCCAGATGGACTGGCCGTCGGCGATCGACTTGGCCGACTCCCACGGCTTGAACCGGAAACCGAGGGTGAACATGTCCGAATCCGAGCGGATGCCCGGGTACTTGAACAGGTCCCAGGTGCCACCGATGTTCTCCCGGCGCTCCAGGATCACATAGCTCTTGGTGGGGCAGCGGTCCTGCAGGTGCCAGGCGGTGCTGATGCCGGAGATCCCGGCGCCGACGATGACAACATCGAAGTGTTCGATCATGGTACCGACGGTATCAACACCATGTCGACAACGTCAACAGTCTGTCGAAAACTGTGGTTTCCGGCTACCATCGACGGTATGACCACCGCCAGCGCGAGCCGCGCACCCCGCGGCCGTCGCGCGGCCCGCCCATCCGGTGACGACCGCGAAGCGGCCATCCTGGCCACCGCGACCACCCTCCTGCAGCAGCGCACCTTCGCCGAGATTTCGGTCGACGACCTGGCAAAAGGCGCCGGCATCTCGCGGCCGACCTTCTACTTCTACTTCCCCTCCAAGGAAGCGGTACTGCTCTCACTGCTCGATCCACTGATCAAGCGGGCCGACACCGGATTCGACGGCGCACTCGAA
Organism: Mycobacterium sp. HM-7; assembly: GCF_053852335.1. Classification (NCBI taxonomy): domain Bacteria; kingdom Bacillati; phylum Actinomycetota; class Actinomycetes; order Mycobacteriales; family Mycobacteriaceae; genus Mycobacterium; species Mycobacterium sp. HM-7. The sequence continues at coordinate 5,828,094 of NZ_CM132657.1, forward strand.
GACATGCCGGCCGACCCCAAACAGGCCATCCGGCACGGCATCGAGATCTTCTTCAGCTCGTTCGGCTCGCACCCCGCGACCGCCCGAGCCGGCGTCGAAGCCGTCAGAACAGTCCCCGAATTCCGGGAATTCTGGGCCGGCCTCATGCAGAAGTGGATCAACCTCACCGCCGCCCTGATCGCCGCCGAACGCGCACGCGGCGCCGCGCCGGAAACGCTGCCCGCCCGAGACCTCGCAACCTCGCTGAACCTCATGAACGAGCGCATGATCATGGCCACCCTGGCCGGCGAGCCCGGCGCCGTCGCCCACGACGACGTCGTCGACACCCTGACCCACATCTGGCTGAACGGCATCTACGGCAGCTGACCTTCCATGTGTCGAACATGTGTGCGAACATATGTAGGTGTCGGACGCTCAAGCAGCCATCTTGCACGCCGACCTCGACTCGTTCTACGCCTCGGTCGAACAGCGCGATGATCCCGCACTGCGCAACCGGCCGGTGATCGTCGGCGCCGGCGTGGTGCTCGCCGCCAGCTACGAGGCCAAGGCCTTCGGCGTGCGCACCGCGATGGGCGGGCACCAGGCCCGCAGTCTGTGCCCGCAGGCCATCGTCGTGCCCCCGCGGATGTCCGCCTATTCGGAAGCCAGCAAGGCGGTCTTCGAGGTCTTTCGCGACACCACGCCGCTCGTCGAGCCACTGTCGGTCGACGAGGCCTTCCTCGACGTCAGCGGTCTCGGCCGGGTGTCGGGTACCCCGGTGCAGATCGGCGCCGCGCTGCGCGAGTCGGTCCGTGAGCGCGTCGGGCTGCCAATCACCGTCGGCATCGCGCGCACCAAATTCCTGGCCAAGGTCGCGAGCCGCGAAGCCAAGCCCGACGGACTGCTGCTGGTGCCGCCGGACCGCGAGCTTGCCTTCCTCCATCCTCTTCCGGTGCAACATCTCTGGGGCGTCGGCGCCAAGACCGCGGACAAGCTCCGGACACACGGTGTCGAAACCGTGGCCGATGTCGCGGCCCTGACCGAGTCTGAACTGGGCACCATGGTGGGCGCGGCCATGGGGCGCCAACTGTTCGCGTTGTCGCACAACATCGACCGCCGGCGCGTGACCACCGGCGTGCGGCGGCGCTCCGTCGGCGCCCAGCGGGCAGTGGGACGGCGCGGAAACACCATGTCCGACAACGACATCGATGCCATGATCATCAACCTGATCGACCGCATCACCCGTCGCATGCGCAGCAGTGGACGGACTGGACGCACAGTGGTGCTGCGGCTGCGGTTCGACGATTACAGTCGTGCCACCCGATCACACACCATGCGGCGTGCGACCGCGTCGACCGAGGAGATCCTCACGGCCGCACGTGGATTGGTGGCCGCGGCGGGTCTGGTCATCGCCGATCGGGGGCTGACCCTGATGGGGTTCTCGGTATCGAACGTCGACACCGGCGGCACCGAACAGCTCGAGTTGCCGTTCGACGGCGAGCCGGATACCGCAGCGGTGGACTGCGCCGTCGACCTCGTGCGCCAGCGGTTCGGCAACGCCTGCCTGACGCGCGCGGTCCTGGTCGGCAAGGACCCCGGCTGGGAAGTGCCGATGCTGCCGGAGCCTTGATCGAGTGAAAGATACTGCATCCGAACTTGTTTGCGTCAAGAGAATGTTTGACCCCAGGATCTACTGAGCGGCCCGAATTGGTGCGGGGCGGGTCCGGCGGGCCGGGTTAGGCTCGGTTGAGGGTCGGGTGTTGATTGCACTGGAGGGGCGCGTGGGTCAGGAGTGCAGCTCCCTAGCGATGGCGAGCGGCAAAGTTGCCGATGCTGGGGCAAGTCCGGTCCGCAAAACGGCCGAGAACATCTCTTAGGTCGGCTGCACGATGGGGCTATCGATTGCAGATGTTGATGAGTGGAATCCGGATTCACTCAGTGCAGTAGGTACGGCAAGTACCGCGCGCGCGAATGCCGCCGCGGAGGCCGGTAGCGCCTTGAGAGGACTGTCGGCGTTTGACAGCTGGCAAGGCACGGGCGCCAATGCCGCGCGAGTGCGCACCCAGGCAAACGCAGATGATTTGGATGGGCATGGCCGCGACGCGTCTGCGGTTGCCGCAGCGGCCAATACCGCAGCCAACGAGGTCAGGCAGGTCAAGAGCCAACTCCGCGAGTTGAGATCAACGCTGGGGCAGTACGGCATCACGGTTGACGCCAACGGAAACCGTGTGATGCCGCCGACGAATTTATCGTCGTTGCCACCGGCCTTTCGCACGCTTGTACAGGGCGTGACCAAGGCGGGTCAGCAGAGCCTGGATCAGATTCGACAAGCGGCCGATCACGCCGACGGCCTTCTCGCCGATGCACTGACGAAGGCCAGTGAAAAGCTACCGATGGCGGGCGAGGATGGAAAAGGCGAGGACAAACCGCCTCCTCGGTGGACCGACAAAAATTTGTATCCGCACGATCCGACTGCCGACGATGTCAATCAAGACAGCATTGGAGATTGCTACCTAGATTCGACTATGGGCGCAATTGCCAATGCGAATCCGCAGTGGATAAAGGACCGAATACACTACGACCCGGCATCGGGAAATTTCGATGTCACGCTGTGGGACGGCAAGCAGTGGAAGCACATCTCTGTTACCCAAGAGGATATCGACACCAATATTGCGCATCACGGTGCGAGTTGGCTCGATAATGGCAGACCTGATGCACCGTTATGGCCGGCTGTTCTGGAAAACGCTTATGCGAAGTTGAAATCTCCGGAGCGAAACCTTGGAGATGCGCTGGACAATGGCATAGGCCAGGGCGGCTACCCTCAAGACGCGATGGAAGCTCTCACCGGAAACCGAGGCACGGTGATCAATCCACAGAATGTCTGGCTGACGAGGGACCACCTCGACCAAGAGATTGCACAGGCCCTGGCCAATCACCAGCCTGTCACGATTGGAAGCACACCGGATGGCAGCCCAATACACAATAGCCACGCATATATGGTCGAAAAGATCACCGGAACCGGCAGCGACGCGCAAGTCACGCTCCGCAATCCGTGGAACAGCGACAACGAGAACCCGATCATCACTGTCAGGCTTGGCGAACTCATCGGTTCTGGAATTCCTGGCGTCAACGGGCATCACCCCACTAATGTCGTCAACATTGGATCACTAGGATGAAACGGTCAACGAAGAAGATGTGGATTGGTTTTGCCGTTGTCGTATTCGTCGTTATTGCCGCTGGAGGAATCACGATGTTTCGAATTGCCCAGCGACCGGTTGTGCCATTAGCAGACATTCCCGCCTATCCATACGAAAAACATCGGATGCGGGGGGCGTCCCTTCCTATTGATGGCGTTGATTCGGCGGTCCGGACCCGTGCCGAACAGGCGTTGACGCAGTTTGCTTCGACAGTTGAGTCCGGCTACGTCGTCGCCGACAATCGGTTCTTGGCCGGCAAGGGCGGGTTTGCCTGGGACGCGATTCGCAGCGAGGCCGGAGGATATCTGCAGAGAGCAGGCTACTCAGTCGATCGCGCCGGCCAAACCCCAGAGCGCGAGATCGACTTTGCCTACATTTTATGGCGACGCGACAGCAAGTTCTGGCGACCGAACAGCAACGACCGAGTGCTTGCGGTCGCTTTACAGGACCCCGTCACGCCGGGGCCGATCGACGAGCAGGTCCATATATACGGTTACTTCAGGCTGACGCCCGCGCACTGAGCGGCATCGAGGCCCCCAGTCGAACCAAGGTGTTCAGATACGCGAACGAATCCCAATATCCTGGGCTGCTTTTCTTACCAAAGCCGCCCCCGATTCGTCGGACTGAACGTATTTCTCAGCCGCTTCAATGAACTTGTCACCGTGCTCGACAAGATTCTTGGGACACAACACCGTCGCTTCCCGCCATTCTGCGGCCAAAGACGCAAGTGCGCCGGCGGAGCTACCCACCCAACCCGACTGAGCCGACGCAAGCGCTGTGTCGCTGTCGGCGAATGCCGATTTCGCCCTCGCAGCGATCTCACCCACCTCGACACCTGATTTGTGAATCTCGGCCGGATCGACCTTCAACTCACTCATGCATCCCCCTTGCGCACAGACCCGCCGCTGCCCCCAGCTCATCCAGGTTAACCCCGCTATGTACACCTGATCAGCACGAAATTCCCCGCGACTCGGAATTGTCGGCGCTGCTAATGTCATGGCAGGCACTCGAATCTCATCTGATTCGAAGAAGGCAACCAGGGGTCCACGTTGCACAGTGACCATTCGGACGACTTCGACGACTGGGCCGACGAAAGCGACGTGGATTCCTACGATTACGTCGCCCCGCCCAGTTACTTCGATGTCGTGGAGGATGCCACCGACCGTCAGCCGCCCGCGTCCGACAGCGTGTCTGACTCGGCAGGCGTTCTCACGCGAGACGACGACATCACCGCCCCGATCGTGCTCGCAGTCAGCGTGACCAATGCCGCGGGCACGGTCACTGCCACGGCGACCGTCAGCGGCTGGTTGCAACGCATCGAACTCGAACCACAGGTGACGGCCATGGACGAGGCCCAATTGGCGCGCGAGATCGTCGCCACCGCGGAGCTGGCCAGCCTGAAGGGCCAGGCCAGTCAGCGCACGCTGGTTGAAGACATGCTCACCTACCACGGCGCCGACGAGCACACCGCACGCGACTACGTGGACCAGTACATGAACTTGCCCACGCCGGAGCATGCCGCCGACGCCGAGGCTGAGGCGAACGCGCGTTACCTACGCGGCGAGTACTGAGCTAACCGATCCGGTACGTCCACCCCGCGTCGGCGACGCACTGCTGGATCGGGACCTTGATGTCGTCGGTCGTGATCAGGTGGTGCATACAGTTCGAGTTGCCCGACCAGAACAGCTGCAGGTCGCCGGTGTCATGGCATTCGATCCACTGGCCCTCGGCATCTTGCCGCCATTCGACCAAGTGGTCCACCGCGTGCAGCTGTCGCTGTTCGGTGTCCAGGCGCAGATGGATCTGGAAGGTCAGCGCCACTGCCAGGTCTTCGAGCACCTGCCGCCAGTCCGGGTCGTCGGACTTCCACTCGGCCACCAGATCGACGCCCTCCGGAGCGCCGTCGCGGATCAACCACGGCCGCGCCGGGCTGTTCAACTGCAGCAGACCGTCGTGAAGTGTCACTTGCCGGGAATGATCTCGATGCTGAGGGCCATGTCGGAGCCGCGAATATCCGCGACCCGTACCGTCGCGTGACGACTCGTCTTGCCGGTGACGACGGTGCACGTCTGCGCCGCTCCCACCGACGCCTGGAGAGCGCCGTCGCACACCACGGAATCGATGTTCGATTCGGTCTGCAGGCTCAGCTTGTTCTTGACCGCCGTCTCCAACTTGTCTTTGGACATGGTGGCGGCCCCGCCGCCCACGTGGACGGAACACGCGGCCAGCAGACCTGCCGCGGCCAGGGTGGCGACCCGACGCATCTTCGATCGAAGAGCCATGCTCACCGAGTATGCCCGCACGCCCGGTTCAGAACTGCGCAACCACGAAACCCGCCAGCAGCACCGCAAATCCGCCGACCTCGCCGAGGATCAGCGCCACCATTCCGGCGTGCAGACCGCCGGTCGGGTGCTCGAACTGGTTGGTGGTGTCCTGCCGCAGTCCGTGCAGAATGTACGCGGCGATCGCGACGACGAAAAAGAAGACCAAAACCATTGCGGCCGTGAGATTCACCCACGTCGGCCAGGCGCTGAGCTGCACGAACACCGCGACCAGCAGCGTGGCGAACGAGTACATCAGCGCGGCGCGGTGCGCGATGTCGACGTACGGGTGCGCCAGGTGATCGGCGTTTACGGCCATCTGCCGGTACTTCCAGATGCCGAGGATCAGGGCCAGCAGGAAGATCAGGCCGGCGGCGAAAAGCGTGACGGCGGTTGCGGTACCGAGAACCATGGGCCAGACGCTACGCGGCGGCCCATGACAGCAGTCGCTCGACCGGCCAGGTGTTGACGATCCGTTCCTGCGGCACACCGGCGTCGAGCGCCCGCTGCGCCCCGTAGCCGAGGAAGTCCAGCTGTCCGGGCGCGTGCGCATCGGTGTCGATCGAGAACAGGCAGCCGGTCTCCAACGCCAGGTTCAGCAACCGCGTCGGTGGGTCGCGCCGTTCGGGACGCGAATTAATTTCCACCGCAACGTCATTGGCGGCACACGCCGCGAACACCGCTTCCGCGTCGAATTTCGATTCCGGCCGGGTGCCACGCGAGCCCTCGACCAGACGTCCGGTGCAGTGGCCGAGCACGTTCGCCTGGCCACCGGACACCGCGCGGACCATACGCCGAGTCATCGCGGCGGCATCCATGGACAGCTTGGAGTGCACGCTGGCCACCACCACGTCCAGCCGCTCCAACAGTTCGGGCTCCTGATCCAGCGAACCGTCGTCGAGGATGTCGACCTCGATGCCGGTGAGGATGCGCATCTGTGCGAACCGGTCACGAATTTCGTCGATGACGTCGAGCTGTCGACGGAGCCGGTCCGCGCTGAGGCCATTCGCCACGGTCAGCCGCGGTGAGTGGTCGGTGAGTGCGCAGTACTCATGACCCAAACGCTTTGCGGTGGCCATCATTTCGCTGATCGGTGCCGATCCGTCGGACCAGTTGGAGTGCAGGTGCAGATCGCCCTTCAGCGCTGTACGCACCACTCCCCCACCCAAATCAGCTGCCTGAGTGCGTAGTTGGACGAGCGCGTCGGGCTCACGACCCGACCAGGCCTGGGCGATCACGGCGGCGGTCTTGGGCCCGACTCCGGTCAGCGTCTGCCAGCCGTTGGCCCGGCCCAGTTTGTCGCGCTGCTCGGGGGTCAGCGCCTCCACGACGTCCGCGGCTTTGCGGTAGGCCATGACGCGACGGGACTCCTCGCGCGCGCGGTCCTTGTAGAAGGCGATCTCCCGCAGTGCGGCCACCGGGTCCATGGCGTCCAGTCTGCCAATGCCTTGAGGAAACTCACAGGAATTAGTCGACGGTCATGACTAGTTTCAATAAGCGTGCGATTCGCCTTCAAAACCTCACCGCAAGACACGACCTGGTCGGACATGCTCGCCGTTTGGCAGGCCGCCGACGACATCGACGCGTTCGAGTCCGGCTGGACCTTCGACCACTTCTATCCGATCTTCTCCGACTCGACCGGCCCGTGCTTGGAGGGCTGGGTCACGCTGACCGCGCTGGCGCAGGCCACCAAACGGCTGCGGGTGGGCGTTCTGGTCACCGGCATTCACTATCGGCACCCGGCAGTACTGGCCAACATGGCCTCGGCGCTGGACATCGTGTCGAACGGCCGGCTGGAGCTGGGCATCGGCGCCGGCTGGAACGAGGAGGAGTCCGGTGCCTACGGCATCGAGCTGGGCTCCATCAAAGAACGGTTCGACCGCTTCGAAGAGGCCTGCGAGGTGCTCAAAGGCCTGCTCAGCCAGGACACGACGACCTTCGACGGCAAGTTCTACCAGTTGAAGGACGCCCGCAACGAGCCGAAGGGCCCGCAGCAGCCGCACCCGCCGTTCTGTATCGGCGGTAGCGGCGAGAAGCGCACCCTGAAGATCACCGCCAAGTACGCCGACCACTGGAACTTCGTCGGTGGAACGCCCGAGGAGTTCGCCCGCAAGCGAGACGTTCTCGCCGCACATTGTGCCGACATCGGCCGGGATCCCAAGGAGATCACGCTGTCGGCACACGTCCGACTCGGTCAGGATCGCGATTACCGCAAGGTTGTCGACGAGGCTGCCGGCCTCGGCGCCGAAGGCCTCGACCTGGCGATCATCTACATCCCCCAACCGCATGACCCGGCCGTGCTGGAGCCCTTGGCCGAAGCCATTCGCGACTCAGGGCTACTGACCTCCTGAGATGACCTCCTGGGATACAGCAACCGCCCGGAGCCGAGAGATCGGTTCCGGGCGGGAGTTGGTTCTTAATTATCGCGGAGGTCACAAATCGATAACGGTCAGCAAATCAGCTGACGTTACCGCCGAATACGGTCGGCCGGCGCGGTCGAGCGGGCGCTAGACGCCGAAGCGGACCATGTCCGCGGCGGTGACCAGGCGTTCGTTCTTGGCCGGAAACTCGCGGCTCTTGACCGGGTGCCGGAACAAGGACCAGGCAATACGTCCCATGCGCGAACGTGAAAGCGGGTTGTTGTACACGGTGATCACTCCTGCGGTCGGCGATTGGTTGCACCGTGGGGCCAGACTATCGCACGGCCCTCGCGATTTCATTACAACGCCGGTCATCGGCAAACCTTTGGAGGCGCGCCGTAAGTAACAGCGGCGTGTCTGATGTGACTGGTGTGATTCATGTTGCGCGAGAAGCCCTTAACTCCCTCTTAATTTAAGAAGTCGAGCACCCGCGCAAGTGACCTACCGGACAATATGAGGTCCGTCACTCGTCGGCGTCAGACGGGAAGTTCGCGCGGCTTCCGGAACACGTCGTCGAGCGTGACGGTCCGCAGATTGCGTTCCTTCAACAGATCGACCAGTTGGCCGTACACATGTGTGACCGGCAGGTGGTTCAGGTGACCGATGACCACCGTCTGCTCGGTGAAGTACTTGCTCGCCATCTTGAGGATGTAATCCTCGGTGACGATGTTCTCGTCGCCCAACGATCCTGTCCACATCGTCGGCGTCGAGTAGCCGAGTTCCGCGGCGATCCGGTCGACGATCGCATTGTGGCTGCCGTACGGCGGCCGGTAGTACGGCCGGGAGTCGACACCGAACGTCGACTGCAGGAACTTATGGTTGCGCTCCAGCTGGTCGACGATCTCGTCCTTGGACAGTTTTGCCAGGTCCGGATGCGACCAGGTGTGGTTGCCCAGCTGAATCTGCCCCGATTCCACCAGCGGCAGCATCAGGTCCCGATTCTCGGTCCAGGATTGGTATCGACCATTGACGAAATAGGTGAGCCGCATCCCGGTGTCGCGCGCGAGCTTGGTGTATGCACGCACCACCTCGGAACTCACGCCGTCATCGAGTGTGATGGCCACGCGGTTTTCGGCCACGCCCGGCAGGCTGCTGAGCTCGCCACCACCGGGCAGCGCCAGTCCCATGCCCCGCTGTACCGGTTCGGCCGGAGGCTTCGGCGGCGCCGCGGCCACGGTCGCTGCCGGGCCGTCGACCGCGCACCGCGCCAGGCCCACTCCGGCCACGACCGAGGCCGACAAACCGACGAGAAAGCGTCGCCGGCTCAGCTCGGAGCCGGCGAACAGGGTTCCGGGTGCAGTGGAGTAGTTCGCCATAAGTATTTAGTTCTGGTCGGTCAGGACCCGAACCGATCAATTGTGCAACTCCAGTAACACCAGCCTCACGCGACACACCCGACGGTATCGAGTCGTTATCAACGCCATCCGTGGTCACACCCAGTGGACACATAAGTTCCGTCAGATGGACCGCTCATCGCAGTTACGCTGGACCTGGGGAAATGCCGAGGGGGGCGTGTGGGGCTTTTCGAAAAAGTGACCGAGATCGTCGAGGCACCGTTCAAGATCGCGAGCGGTGTCGTCAATGGCGTTATCGATACCACTCACTTGGTGGGTGACATCAGCCATGGCGACTACACCACCGCGGGACGCGACCTGGCCGCCGTGGGAGGCGACCTGGTCAAGGTGATGGCCGATGCCGCCGACCTTGCCGAGGCGCTGGGAACATTGGGCGGTTCGGTCACCTCCGTACCGAAGCCATTCAAGGCTGCCCAGCTGACCGATCCCGCCTCGAAAATCATCTGGGCAGCTATCAAGACCATCGAAGGCATGGAGAAGGCCACCGGGACCGGGACACCTTACGACGGCAGCGATTTCCGCAAGTCGAGCAAGCAGCTGAATTCGGTGATCATGACGCTCGACCACGCACAGCCCCAGGCGGACCAGTGGGACGGCACAGCCTCGCAGGTGTACGCGGCCACCAACGCCTCACATCGTCGGGTCGTATCCAGCGTGATGGACGCCGACGACAAGGTCGCCGGAATTCTCGACACCGAAGCCGGTCAGGTCACGCGCACGCGACAATCGCTGAGCGATGACAAAGAATTTCTGGATCAATATGACCGCGTGACCAAGTGGGCCAACTATGGCCCCGCTCCTGCCCGAGCCCTCAAGATCGCGATGGACACTGCGGTGGCTACCGCGACACTCGCTACCGCAGGCACCACGCTGACGATTCTCGTAAAGAACAGTCTGGAGAATGCCAACCGAATTCGGGGGCATCTCGATGACTACGGAAAAGCTCTGAAGGACAAGTCCGGCATGCCGTTGGGGGCGGAGCCGTTTCCCGTCCCAGACGAGAAACACACGCCGCCGCGACTCGATGAGAAGGAACAACCCAACGGTCCGAAAATGCCGGCCGAAGGCACTCCAGTAGCGAAGCCAAAGCGCACGAAGGCCGACCAGCCGTACACACCGCCCAGCCCGGAAGAGCCGATCCCAACTGGTCCCCCGGCGACGCCGTACGGCATGCCTGCTGGGCCGTCCGCTCTACCCGCTCCGGCTTCTCCCGCGCCGGCCCCATCCAGCCCACCCGCACAGCCCGCGGCGCCGACAACCGGACCCGCACCTGCGACACCGCTTGCGCCGGCAGCATTCGCGCCACGCCAACCAGCAGTAGCCGCACCTGCCGCCAGCGGCGCGCCGCGTCCTCCGCAGCCAACTGTCACGACTCCAGCCGCCGCGACTCCGCTCGGTCCGCATAGTGCGACGCCGCCGCAAATCAAGGCGCCGTCGGAAATCCGCGCTGCGCACCCGGGCCCTCGAGCACCTGTTCTCGCCCCTGAGGACGGCGCGAACGCATCCCGGCCAACCGCCGAAACCACACAGACGACGAACGGATCACCCGATGACAACTGACCAGGAAAAGAATCTCAAGGTTTTAACCGATCACCTTCTCAAGCTGGCGGAGAGGCAGCGGACCGCAGCGGTCGACATCGCCGGCGCGACGACCGCCGTTCAGAGCGCCGCAGGTCTGGTATCTGCGACTCACGGAATTGTCTGTGAAGCCACTCATTTGGCAGTTGCAGCGGCCTACACCGCGCGTGCTGCCGGAGGCAGGCAAATGCAGAAGACGTCCGAGGAACTCGACCTCAAACTCAACGATGCCTCCGTGTATTACGAGAAGGGTGACGACATCGGCAAGCAGATGATCACGCATGCGATGCCCCGGTGAACAGCGGCGACAATACCGGCGCCTGGGACGCTGATGAGGAAGAGGCCGACGCGCCCTTTCTCGACGCCCTCTACGGACGAGAATCAGCGGATCTCGACAATGAGGGCTCGCAAACCAGCGCGATGGTGTCGGAATCCGACGACGCCGACGAAGTGGAATCGCTGATCTTCACGGTGACGAATCCGAATGGCACCGTCTCAGTAACTGCGTTACCGAACGGCGCGCCGTACCGTGTGGAACTGTCCCCTCGGGCCGCGATCATGACTGAAAGTGAATTGGCCGAAGAGATTTCGGTGATCGCCCGACTCGCGCAACAGAATGCACTCGCCGGCCAGAATCTCATCATCTCGGCAATGCTGGCCAACGTCGGAGTCAACCGCGCCTACGCAACAAGCTACTTGCATCGGGAACTCGGCCTACCGACTGTCGAGGCCGCCCTCGCCGACAAGGCCGAGGTCTTCGCCACGCGCTACGAACACGAACAGGACTGAAGGCGTGTACATTTCGCCCGAGGCCCCACCTGCTCCGACTGTTCGACGACGCCGCTGGCCACTGATCGTCGCTGCTTTCGCCACCGTGTTGACAATGGTCTCCGGAGGCGGAATCTGGTGGTGGTTTCTCGGCGGCGCTGAGTCGTGGGCTCGATCGCAATGGACGCCGCCCAGACAGGCGCTGCTGCCGCCGCTACTGCGGCAACCCGTACCGGGATGGCGGACCGGCGTCGTGGACCTCGGGTTATCTGCTGACGCCCGGATCAACGCCGGCAAATCCTCATGGGAATACCCCATCATCAAGACCACCTCGAGTCGGACCTACCTGCTGGCCAGCACAGCAGGCCCGCCGCAACAGTGGTGGCTCGCGGGGATCGACGGCACCAGCGGGCGTCCCTTGTTTCCGGCGGTGCCCATGGGCACCAGACGGGAAGAACCGAGATGTTTTCCCAATGGAGCCGATGTGGTCTGTATATCGGACCCCATCGTCGAACCGTCCACCGCCTGGGTCATTGACGGACATAGTGGCGCCCTGATCTACACCGGACCGACCGAGCTTCGATTGCACTACGGAGCCCAGCCCAGCGTGGACCAGACGCCGAACTACTTGGTGGCGATGGAGAAGGGCCTCGGCGCATACGGGGTTGGCAGGCGCGCAGAAAAGACCTGGTACGTACCCGGTTTCGGTGACGGTCTTGGTTCGACCGCCGACGACATCGCTTTTGGCGGCAAAGGTCAAGGCAGCGTCCTGATGTTCTCCGTCAAAGATGGCCGGCAATGGTCGCCTCGGTTGCCCTCCGACGCAGTCTTCACCAACGCCGATTTTTTCGAGGGCGGCTTCGCCGGCGAGTTCGACTCCGGGTCCAGCCACAGATTCGTCCAGCTCTTTGATAGCAAGGGAAATCCGATCAATGACAGTCGAATCAAGGGGTGGTTGGCCGGTGTAGCGGGGAACCTGGTGAAAGTTCTGGACTCCGACATGCTCTCGATATATGACACCCACGGACGCAAGGTGCTGGAGATGCCCAGCGACAGCCCCCGCAACGCATACCTGATCGGCACCAGGCTGTGGATCAGCGACGACAAGACCAACACCTTGCATTACGTATACCGCGCTCACGACATATCTTCCGGTGCAATAGGAAAACCCTGCCCGCTGGATTTCTCCGACTACCTCGGCACCGACGGAGCCGTGATAGTGCGAGCACCTAGGGGCAGCGAGAAGGCGGCGTCCGGACAGCCACTGGCCCAGGCCTACAACCTCACCACTTGCGAACTGGCGTGGACGATTCCGCGACCGCCCGGTTCCCTCAGCACGGTCGAGAGGCTGGGCGACACATTGGTTCGGTTATCCGACGACGGCACCGAGCTGTTCTCCCTCGTCAACCGGTAGGCGCGATACCCGCGCCCGGGAAACAATGGGCCGGCGGCGCGTACGCCCCCCGCTCGATGAGCCGCGCGATGTTCGCCCGGTAGATTTCGTCGGCCTCGGCGTGCAGCCCGGGCTCTTGGTCGAGCCAGAGATTCTTCGGGTGGATCGGGTCGTCGTACATGTCGCGGAAGAGCTCGGTGCGCAGATCCTTGAGCCAGTTGGAGTTCAGGTTCATCACCCGGAACTGGCGCAGCGCCTCGATGTCGATCACGCCCGCGACGACCGAGTTGAAACCGGAGACGGTGTGGCCGAGCACGGCCCCGTTGTAGTCGACGATGTGCGAGTTGCCGCCCGCGATGTCGAACGGATGCGCCGAGTCCTGCGTCGCATAGACGGGACCGGTGTTCGGGCACACCATGTAAAGGCTGTTGAAGTGCGCATGTGCACGGTTCTGCAGCAGCCATGTGCCGCCGGGGTCGGGACCGGCCTGTGTCATGGGCACCGCCTCGCTCGGCCGGTACACCACCTCAGCGCCCTGAAATGCCAACGCCCGTAACGCTTCCGGATACTCGCCATCGCTGCAGCAGATGGTCCCGATCGTCCCGATGTCCGGTGTGCGCAGCACGGGATAGAACGCATCGAGCCCGTCGCCGAACAGTTCGACCCAGCGGTCGTACACGTCGTGCGGCGTGCAGGACCGTTCGCGGCACCAGACGTGATTCTTCGTCGCGCGGTGCACGACCTCACCTGCCGGCGAGATGATGACCATCGAGTTGAAGTACCGGTCCGGCATCACCTCGGGCCACCGCGCCTTGCATTGCGCGATGAGGTAGACGCCGTGTGCCCGGGCGAGGGCGCCGAGGCGCCCGGTCTCGGGACCCGGAATGTCGATGAACATGTCCCGCGTCGCCTGCACGTGCGGAATGTCGAAGGCTTCGTCGCCGAAGCCGGTCAGTGCGCCCTCCGCGAGGGCGACCAGCTTGACCGGCATGTTGATCGAAACCGTCGATACCGCAGCATGAATCGTCTCCTCGATGACGTCGAGGTTCGCCTGGATCTGCGCGCGTCGTTCGATGTTGCGGACGACAGTGGACAGCCCCACTGCCAGATAGGGCGCGATCGGCTTCGCACCATCAGCAGCCACCGGCGTTCACCCCCGGCATCCGGTCAGCCCACGGCATGGCCGATTCCAGTTGGGACGCAACGGCAATCAGCGCTCCTTCGTCGCACATGGGAGCGGCGAGCTGAACACCGATGGGCAGGCCGGACCTGGTCCGGCCGAGCGGCAGGCTGATGGCCGGCCCTCCGGTGACGTTGAACAGCGGGGTGAACGAACACACGCCGAACAGCTTGTGTGCCCATTGCTGCGGAGTCAGCGACGCATCGTTGGCGTTCAGCTCCCCCAACGGCTGCGGCGGCGCACTCAGGGTCGGCGTGAGCAGCAGGTCGTACCCGGCGAAGAAGGTCCCGACGGCGCGCGACACCTGATTGAAGACGGCAAGCGCTCCCCCGAGTTCCGTGGCGGTCACACGGCGCCCGTACTCCGCACAGGCCAGGGTTGTCGCCTCGAGGTTGTCCGGACCGGGCGTGGCGCCGAAAGCCCCAGCGAGGGCGCCGATTCCCTCGGCGAGCGACACGCTCCACACCGGAAGGTTGGCGTCGATGAACTGCTCCCAGTCGAACACCGGGGTGTCCGGGACGACATGGTGGCCCAGGCCTTCCAGGACCGCCCCAACCGCGGTAACCGCCGCGGCGACCTCCGCATCGACAGGTCCACCCGACCAGGACTCCGGATGTATCGCGATGCGCAGTCGCCCGGGATCCCGATCGAGCTCTTCGATGTACGGCCGCGCCGGATCTCGGATCACGTACTTGTCGCCGGCGGCCGGCCCACTCACCGCGTCCAGCAGTGCCGCGCAGTCACGCACCGAGCGCGTCAGCCCGAACTCGACGCCGAGTCCGGACAGCGGCTCGCTCTCGCCCGGCCCGGGCGAGACCCGGCCCCGACTCGGCTTCAAGCCGACCAATCCGTTGGCCGAAGCCGGAATTCGGATCGAGCCGCCGCCGTCGGTGGCATGCGCGATCGGTAGCGCGCGCGCCGCGACGAGCGCCGCCGACCCGCCACTGGAGCCGCCGGCACTACGCGTCGGATCCCACGGGTTGCAGGTCGACCCGTGCGCCACCGGCTCGGTATTTCCGTTGAACGCGAATTCCGGTGTGGTGGTGAGCGCCATGGTGGCCAGACCCGCCGCACGGAACCGTGTCATCAGCTCGGTGTCGTGCGGGAACACGACGCCCTCCCCCGCAAGCCTGCTGCCGAAACAGGTCGGCACCCCGGCAGCGTGGATCGCGAAATCCTTGAGCGCGAACGGAATCCCCGCGAACGGCCCCGCGGGGTCGTACTCGAGCGGCGACTCCCACGGTCCCGCGACAACGGCGTTGAGAGTCTCATCGACGGCCTCGAGCGCAGCGCGGGCCGCGTCGTGTACTTCAGCCGCCGGTACTTCGCCATCCCGGATGAGGGCAGCAAGTCCGGTTGCGTCGTATTCCACGTATTCGCTGAGTTTCATCCGAGCACACCGTCATCGTGAACGACGTTGCCCGCCAGCAGCGTCCGGTGGACACGCGTGTCCTTCAAGTCCTCGGTCTCGCAGGTGAGTGGATCGCGGTCGACGATGATCAGATCGGCGTGGTTGCCCGGCCGGATGGACCCGATTCCGTTCCAGGCCAGGACCTTTGCGGCAGCCGTCGTCCACATGGCCAGCGCTTCCGCACGGGTGATGACCTGATCTGGCCCGTCGTTCCGGAGCCGAGTGCCGGCAATCTCGTGCGTCTGGGCCAAGGCGATCTGCTCCCACGGGCTCTTTGGCCCCCAGTCCGAGCCGCCGCACACGTCGAGACCCGCATCGAGCATCCGCCGCAGCGGCACCATGTCGCGCCAGATGTGCCGGCCGATGCGCTCGTCGTACATCGCGCCCTTGCCCCACGCGAACCCGACGGACGTCGTGACCTGAAACCCGAGGGCCTTGTAACGGCGCACCTGATCGGGACTGATCGTGATCGCGTGCTGCAGAATCCACGCCTTGTCCCGGAAGTCGTACTCCCGCACCACCCGTTCGGCGATCTCGAGGAAGTCGTCATGCTCTCGGTAAGAGCCGACACAGATGTTGGCCCGGATGCCGTGCTGTGCGCAGAACCGGACGAACGACTCTTCCTTCTCCAGCGAGACGAAGCGATTTCCCTTGGTCGGCCGCCCGAACGGATCCGAATACGACTCGTGCATCGCGAAATGGCCTGCGAAGCACGGCCCGCCGGGACTGATGGTCATGCCGGTGATGCGGAACATGTCATCAGAGAGGTCCAACGACTGCGGCGCAAGGAAACTCAGCCGCTCCTCGAAATCCGCAAGCGACAACGGATCGAAGGGGTAAAAGATCGCCGACTCCACGTCGTGCGTCGCCTGCACCCGCATGGTGAGCAGCCCAGCCGCGCGGAGCTGCTGATAACCCTCCAGATGAACCGGTTCCATAGCGTGCCCCTCGTACAGGGTCGTCACACCGTCGGCGGAGAAGCGCGCCATTTCCTCGACGACACCGGGTATCGCGTGGGCCGGATTCAGCGGCGGGAGCTTGAGCAGAATCTGGCCCCAGAAGGGGTCGTATGTGTAGTAGTTGTTGACGGGTCCGCGCAGGATGCCGGTCAGCCGGCCGTCTTCGTCCTTGTCGATCTCGACATCGCACACCTGATCCGCGATGAAGTCCGTCAGACCGACGGCGCGCAGGCCGGCGCTGTTGAACGCCACGATGTTCGGCGTCCGCGGCGCCCACGCCTGGATGAGCAACGGATGCGCACTCGTCGCGCGGTCGAGGACATGGCGGTCAGGCAGGCGACGTTCGGCAAGATCACGCCACGATCGGCGGATGAAGTAATGGGCTTCGCCGACGGGCGTACAGAAGATCCACTCACCGGCCGGTGTCTCGGCGGCGCGGGCACGGATCCGTTCGACGATGTCCTCGTGGTCGACAGCGTCGCTCAGATCGACCAGGCCACCGCGCAATGCCCCGAAATGCATGACGTGCGGATGGGTATCGATCAGACCCGGCATGACCACCGCGTCACCGGCGTCCATGATCTGGACGTCGCCCTGAGCCAGCTCTGCGAAGGTTCCGACCTCGCGGATCACGCCGTCCTCGATGAGGACGGCTTCCGCGACGGGCACGGTCTCGTCGAACGTCAGAATCTTCGACGACCGGATCAGTGTTGTTCTGCTCACACGCGAAACTCTATGAGCGGCCTACGCTGGGGAGAATCATCCCAAAGGATGAAGTCGGACGGGTATCGAGGGGTGCGAGATGTCGGTGCTGGCGGCGGATTTCACCGATCAGCCGACCCAGCGCACCATCCAGTTCAAGCGCAACACCATGGGATTCCTGTCCCGATTCGTCCGTGTCTCAGGCATGGTCTTCTACTCGGTGGACCACGCCATGAACGCCGGCGACCACGTGTTCGACCGGATCCATCCCGAGGAGAACGGCCGCTACAACGGCTACTTCCACGAGCTCGACCCGTTCCATCCCCGCCGGTTCGCCGCGACCGGCGCCGACCTCGCGACTTCGAACGACCTTTCACAGCGGCTGGACCGCACCGACTACTACGCAGAGTTCTTCCGCCCCATGGGTTACCGGTACGAAGCCGAGCTGTACCTCCGCCATGCCGGCCGCATCGTGGCCGGGGTCTCGCTACTGAAGAGCGCGACGGACGGCGACTTCTCCAAGGAAGAGATCCAGTTCCTGCAGAAGTCCCACTCGTTCGTCGAACAGTCCTACTGCATGCTCGGTGACATGCCGAGTGCGCCGAATCCTTCTGCGGTTCCGGCACATTGGGGTCTATCGGCCCGCGAGCGGGACGTCGTCGAACTCCTGGCGCAGGGAGCGAGCAACGGCGACATCTCCCGCACACTGTTCATCAGTGTGCCGACGGTGAAGAGCCATCTGCAGCACATCTACCGGAAGTCGAATGTGCGCTCACGAACGGAGTTGGTCACCCGGCTCAAATAGCAGTTCGCCGGCCCCAGAAAACCCGGAACTGGCGAACAATGCTCTTCAACCGCATCACCAGATGCCGAGGCGCGGCCCTCGACCGCTCTACGCGCGCGCAACCGCCTCGTCGTCAAGGAATTCCGGCGGGTAGTCCCCGAGATCGTCGGCAGTCATGGCGGTCGCGTCCACACGCGGCTCCGACGTACTCAACCGCAACCAACCGACCGCACCGATCAGGAAGCACAGATACACCAGCGGATACCATCCGCTCATCAATTGGCCGACCCAGAAGGGCCGCAGGTCGAGGAAATTCCAGTACATGCCGCTGAAGTACATCGTGGTGTGGTTTCGGCCGGGTTTGTGCAGCGTCCACATGAATACCATCGCGAACAGGCCGGCAGCACGGTACATCCAGCCCCGAGCCCAAACACCCTGCGTCGTACAGGCTTTCCCGACAAGCCAGAAGATCGCCGGTGCAAACCAGACCCAGTGCGCCGCCCAGCTGAACGGCGAGACAGCACAACCGGTCAGGCCCACCACCACCAGCGCCAGGGCCTGTTCGGCGCGGCGTTGGGCCCAGAACGCCACCGCCAGTCCGGCGGCAAAGACCGAGAGGCTCAAGATGATCCACAACCACTCAGGCCGCGGAAGGGGTGCGTAGAAACGAGCGAGGAAGCCATTGATCGACTGGTTCGCCAGGTGATCGATATGTGCGATGTGTGTGGTATCGCCAAGATGACTCCAGAACCAGCCACTGTCCCTCGAAAGGAACGGCCAGGTGCCTACCACCGTCGCCACAAAAGTCCCGGTGGCAACGGCAAAAGCACGCCATTGCCGGGTGAGCAACAGGTACGGCAGGAACACCAGCGGAGTCAGCTTGATACCCGCCGCCAGGCCCAACCCGACACCTCGCCAACGGGAGTCCTTGGGCCGCAAAAGATCCAGCAGCACCATCGCCATGAGCACGACATTGATCTGCCCCCACCAGAGCGTGGCCTGCACCGGCTCGACATCCATGACCGTCACACCGAGTGCGGCGCTGACCGTCGCCAGTCTCCAGTCAGAACGAACGCCTGCCAATCGCATGATGCGCCAGGCCAACAGCGCCAAAAGCCCTACCGACAGGATCAGCAGCGACCACTTCGCGACTT
Source organism: Mycobacterium sp. HM-7 (assembly GCF_053852335.1). Lineage (NCBI taxonomy): Bacteria > Bacillati > Actinomycetota > Actinomycetes > Mycobacteriales > Mycobacteriaceae > Mycobacterium > Mycobacterium sp. HM-7. The sequence continues at coordinate 5,847,295 of NZ_CM132657.1, forward strand.
CAAAACTGGCCCACGCGAAAGGTAAAAGAAGCACCGTCGCGAACGGCGGATAGACGAACCACGCCTCCTTCAACGCCGGCGTCTCGTACAACGGCTTACCGTCCAAAAGCCCATCTACGGCAGCGCGGTACGTCGACAGGTCGAAGTCGTTCTCCAGCAATCCGAAGAACTTCACGTCGAACGGCACCAGTTGGTTGTGCACCACCAGCGCCAGAACTGCGACAGCGACCGCACCCAGCACCACAAGACGCGGCAGCCGCGTCTGCACTCCCCCGCTGTTCACCGACCGATTTTACCGAGCGGCGCGCGCGGCGCCCGTCACCAATCTCGCAAAAACCGAGGCCCGGCGGTGCATCGCACCACCGGGCCTCGGTTGATTGTCAGATCATCGCTGAGGAGCAGCCGTCGGCTTGATCGGCTTCGGCAGCGCCGACTCGCCCATCAGGAAGCGGTCCACCCCGGCGGCCGCGGCGCGGCCCTCGGCGATGGCCCACACGATCAGCGACTGGCCGCGGCCCATGTCACCGGCGACGAAGACGCCGGGCACGGTGGTCTGGAAGTCGTTGTCCCGGGCCACGTTTCCGCGGTCGGTCAGCTCGACGCCCAGCTCGGTCAGCAGGCCTTCACGCTCCGGTCCGACGAAGCCCATGGCCAGGAAGACGATGTCCGCCGCTAGTTCGAAGTCCGAACCCTCGACCTTCTCGAACTTGCCGGCCTTCATGACGACCTCGTGCACCTTGAGTGCGGAGAGCTTGCCATCGGTGCCGACGAACTCCTCGGTGTTGACCGAGAAGACGCGCTCGCCACCCTCTTCGTGTGCCGAGGACACGCGGAACATCAGCGGGTAGGTCGGCCACGGGGTCGACTCGGCGCGCTCCTCCGGCGGACGCGGCATGATCTCGAACTGGTGGATGCTCTCGGCACCCTGCCGGTGGGCGGTGCCCAGGCAGTCGGCGCCGGTGTCACCGCCACCGATGATGACGACCCTCTTGCCCTTCGCCGTGATAGGCGGCTGGCCGTCGGCGTCGACGACGTCGTCGCCGAGCTGCACGCGGTTACCCCAGGGCAGGTACTCCATGGCCTGGTAGATGCCCTCGAGCTCACGCCCCGGGATCGGCAGGTCGCGCCATGCGGTCGCGCCGCCGGCCAGCACCACCGCGTCGAAGTCCTCCTGCAGCTGCTCGACGGTGATGTCAACGCCGACGTTGACGCCGGCGCGGAACTGCGTGCCCTCGGCCGCCATCTGCTCCAGACGACGGTCGATGTGCCGCTTCTCCATCTTGAATTCCGGGATGCCGTAGCGCAGCAGACCACCGATGCGGTCCGCCCGCTCGAACACGGTCACGTCGTGTCCGGCACGGGTCAGCTGCTGGGCGGCGGCCAGACCGGCCGGTCCGGAACCGACGACGGCGACCGTCTTGCCCGTCTTCACGTCCGGAACCATCGGCTTGACCCAGCCCTGGTCGAAGGCGTTGTCGATCAGCTCGACCTCGACCTGCTTGATGGTCACCGGGTCCTGGTTGATGCCCAGGACGCACGACGCCTCACACGGCGCCGGGCACAGCCGCCCGGTGAATTCCGGGAAGTTGTTGGTGGCGTGCAGGCGCTCGATGCCGTCGCGCCAGCGGTCCCGGTACACCAGGTCGTTCCACTCGGGGATCAGGTTCCCCAGCGGACAACCGTTGTGGCAGAAGGGGATACCGCAGTCCATGCAGCGCGAGGCCTGGACCTGCAGAGTCTCCTTCGAGAACTCCTCGTAGACCTCTTTCCAGTCCTTGAGGCGCAGGTCGACCGGCCGGCGGACCGGGGTCTGACGGTGGGTGTGCTTGAGGAAGCCGTTCGGATCAGCCACGAGCGGCCGCCATGATCGCGTCGCTGACGTTCTCGCCGGCGGCCTCGGCCCCCGCGATCGCCTCCAGTACCCGCTTGTAGTCGCGCGGCATCACCTTGATGAACTGCTCCTTCTGATTCTGCCAATCCGCCAGAATCCGCTGTCCCACAGCCGATTCGGTCCCATCGACGTGGGCGGTGATCATCTCGTGCAGCCACAGTTCATCAGTGGCGTCCAGCACATCGAGATCGACCATCTCGCCGTTGATGTTGCCCGGCAACGCGCCCTGCGGGTCGTAGACGTAAGCCATACCGCCAGACATACCCGCGGCGAAGTTACGGCCGGTCTCCCCGAGGATGACCACCTTGCCACCGGTCATGTACTCACAGCCGTGATCGCCGACGCCTTCGACGACCGCCTGCGCACCCGAGTTACGCACCGCGAACCGCTCGCCCACGACGCCGCGCAGGAAGGCCTGCCCGCTGGTGGCACCGAACAGGATCACGTTGCCGCCGATGATGTTCTCCTCGGCCACGTAACCGGCTGGCGCGTTCTTCGACGGACGCACCACGATGCGTCCACCCGAAAGACCCTTGCCGACATAGTCGTTGGCGTCGCCGTTCACGCGGAGGGTGATGCCCTTCGGCAGGAACGCACCGAAGCTGTTACCCGCCGAGCCGTCGAACGTGATGTCGATGGTGCCGTCCGGAAGGCCTTGGCCGCCATGGACCTTGGTGACCTCGTGGCCCAGCATGGTGCCGACGGTGCGGTTCACGTTGGTGATCTTCATGGCCAGGCTCACCGGCACCTTGGACTCGATGGCGTCCCGACACTCGGCGATCAGCTGCTGGTCGAGCGCCTTGTCCAGACCGTGGTCCTGGCTCGACGTGCAGTACAGATCCTGCTTCATGAAGGCCGACTCCGGTTCGTAAAGCACCGGGGTCAGGTCCAGCTTCTGTGCCCGCCAGTGCTCGACGGCCTTGCTGGTGTCCAGCGCGCCGACCTGGCCGACCATCTCGTTGATGGTGCGGAAGCCCAACTGCGCCATCAGTTCCCGGACCTCTTCGGCGATGAACAGGAAGAAGTTCTCGACGAATTCCGGCTTGCCGGTGAAGCGCTCGCGCAGCACCGGGTTCTGAGTGGCCACACCCACCGGGCAGGTGTCGAGGTGGCAGACGCGCATCATGATGCAGCCCGAAACCACCAGCGGCGCGGTGGCGAAGCCGTACTCCTCGGCGCCGAGCAGCGCGGCGATGACGACGTCGCGGCCCGTCTTGAGCTGGCCGTCCACCTGCACGACGATGCGGTCGCGCAGACCGTTGAGCAGCAGGGTCTGCTGTGTCTCGGCCAGGCCCAGCTCCCACGGCGCACCTGCGTGCTTCTGCGAGGTGAGCGGGGTCGCACCGGTGCCGCCGTCGTGCCCGGAGATGAGCACCACGTCGGCGTGCGCCTTGGAGACACCGGCGGCGACCGTGCCGACGCCGTTCTCCGACACCAGCTTCACGTGGATGCGGGCCTCGGGGTTGGCGTTCTTCAAGTCGTGGATCAGCTGCGCCAGATCCTCGATCGAGTAGATGTCATGGTGCGGCGGCGGCGAGATCAGGCCGACACCCGGGGTCGAGTGCCGTACCTCGGCCACCCACGGGTACACCTTGTGTCCCGGAAGCTGACCGCCCTCACCGGGCTTGGCGCCCTGGGCCATCTTGATCTGGATGTCGGTGCAGTTGGTCAGGTAGTGCGACGTGACACCGAAGCGGCCCGACGCGACCTGCTTGATGGAGCTGCGTCGCCAGTCGCCGTTGGCGTCCCGGTCGAACCGCTCGACGTTCTCGCCGCCCTCACCCGAGTTCGACCGTCCGCCAAGGCGGTTCATCGCGATGGCCAGGGTCTCGTGCACCTCGGCCGAGATGGAGCCGTAGCTCATCGCACCCGTGGAGAAGCGCTTGACGATCTCGCTGGCGGGCTCCACCTCGTCGATCGAAATGGGTTCGCGCACACCATCTTTGAACGTGAACAGGCCACGCAGGGAGGCCATGCGCTCGCTCTGGTCGTCGACCAGCTTGGTGTACTCCTTGAACACCGAGTACTGCCCGGTGCGCGTGGAGTGCTGCAGCTTGAACACCGTGTCCGGGTTGAACAGGTGGTACTCGCCCTCGCGGCGCCACTGGTACTCGCCACCGACCTCGAGCTCACGGTGCGCCCACTCGTCGGGCCGGTCCAGGTAGGCGAGGCTGTGCCGCGTCGCGACGTCGGCCGCGATGTCGTCGAGGTCGATGCCACCGGTCGGACAGGAGATGCCGGTGAAGTACTCGTCGAGCACGCGCTGGTTGATGCCGACGGCCTGGAACAGCTGGGCGCCGGTGTAGGAGGCCAGCGTCGAGATGCCCATCTTGGACATCACCTTCAGCACGCCCTTGCCGGCGGCCTTGACGTAGTTGGCCTTGGCCTTGTCGCTCGTCATACCGGTGATGACGCCGCGGTCGACCATGTCTTCGATGGTCTCGAAGGCCATGTACGGGTTGATGGCGGCGGCGCCGACACCCACCAGCATGGCCATGTGGTGCACCTCACGGGCGTCACCGGACTCGACCACCAGGCCGACCTGGGTACGGGTGCGTTCCCGGACGAGGTGGTGGTGGACGGCCGCCGTCGACAGCAGCGACGGGATCGGCGCCAGCCATTCGTTGGACTCCCGGTCCGACAGCACGATGATGCGGGCACCGTTGCGGATGGCCTGCGACACCTTGGTGCGAACATCCTCCAGGGCGCGACGCAGACCGTCTCCACCGTCGGCGACGGGGTACAGGCAGCTGACGACCGCGGCGCGCATGCCGTGCTTGCGGCCCCGGATCTCGTGGTCGGGGTCGACACAGATGAGCTTGGACAGGTCGCCGTTGCGCAGGATCGGCTGCGGTACGACGATCTGCCGGCACGAGTTCTCGTCCGGGTTCAGCAGGTCGCCCTCGGGGCCGATGACGCCCGAGAGGCTGGTCACGACCTCTTCCCGGATGGCGTCCAGCGGCGGGTTGGTGACCTGCGCGAAGAGCTGCTGGAAGTAGTCGTAGAGCATCCGCGGCCGCTGCGACAGCACAGCGATCGGGGTGTCGGTACCCATGGAGCCCAGCGCCTCGGCGCCGGTGCGCGCCATCGGCACGATCAGCTGGGTGACCTCTTCGTTCGTGTAGCCGAACGCCTGCTGACGCAGGACCACGCGGTGGTGCGGCATCTTGACGTAGTCGCCCGGAGGCAGGTCGTCGATGTGGAACAGACCGTTGTCGAGCCACTCCTGGTAGGGGTGCTCGGCGGCCAGCTTGTCCTTGATCTCCTCGTCGTCGACGATCCGGCCCTCGGCCATGTCCACGAGGAACATGCGGCCGGGCTGCAGGCGCATCTTCTTGACGACGGTCGACGGGTCCAGGTCCAGGACGCCGGCCTCGGAGGCCATGACCACCAGGCCGTCATCGGTGACCCAGATGCGCGACGGACGCAGGCCGTTGCGGTCCAGAACCGCGCCGACGATGGTGCCGTCGGTGAAGCACACCGACGCCGGGCCGTCCCACGGCTCCATGAGCGACGAGTGGTACTGGTAGAACGCCCGCCGGGCGGGGTCCATGGTCTCGCTGCGTTCCCACGCCTCGGGGATCATCATCAGCACCGCGTGGTGCAGCGGACGTCCACCCAGGTGCAGGAGTTCGAGCGCCTCGTCGAACCGTGCGGTGTCCGAGGCGCCCGGCGTACAGACCGGGAAAATCTTGTTCAGGTCGTTGTGGAACCCGAACACGTCGGTGTGGATGAGCGCCTCACGGGCCCGCATCCAGTTCTCGTTGCCGTTGACGGTGTTGATCTCACCGTTGTGGGCGACCCGGCGGAACGGGTGCGCCAGCGGCCACGACGGGAACGTGTTGGTCGAGAACCGCGAGTGCACGATGCCCAGCGCGCTCTTCATGCGCTCGTCCTGGAGGTCCAGGTAGAACGCCTTGAGCTGCGGGGTGGTGAGCATGCCCTTGTAGACGATGGTCTTGCCGGACAGGCTCGGGAAGTACACGGTCTCGCGACCGGGGCCGTCCTGGCCCGGGCCCTTGGTGCCCAGCTCGTGCTCGGCGCGCTTACGGATCACGTAGGCGCGGCGCTCGAGCTGCATGCCGTCGGCGCCGGCGATGAAGATCTGACGCAACGTCGGCATGGCGTCACGCGCCAGGGCGCCCAGCGACGACTCGTCGAACGGCACGTCGCGCCAGCCCAGGACCTGCAGGCCCTCGGCTTCGACGATCTTCTCGACGGCCTCGCACGCCAGCTTGGCGTCGCGGGCCGACTGCGGCAGGAAGGCGATGCCCGTGGCATAGCTGCCCTCGACGGGCAGCTCGAAGCCTTCTTCCGCGCAGACCGCGCGGAGGAACTCGTCGGGAACCTGCAGCAGGATGCCTGCGCCGTCGCCGGTGTTCGGCTCGGCACCTGCGGCACCGCGGTGCTCCAGGTTCAACAGTGCCGTGATCGCCTTGTCGACGATGTCACGGCTCCGACGTCCGTGGATGTCCGCGACCATGGCGACGCCGCAGGCGTCGTGCTCATGCGCGGGGTTGTACAGCCCGACCTTGCTGGGTCCGCCGTGCTGCAGCGCCATTCCCACCTAACCCTTCACCATCTTCTTTACGAAGCATCGCTTGACCGCCGCTTTGTAGCGGCGCCAGCGGACTGAGCGACGGTATGCCAGCGTGCAGCACTGAACGACGGGCCGTCCCGCTCGCCTCGATTGAGACAAAACGATATGACAAACCCGGCCTGACATGCCAACTTAGGCAGACCTAATGAGGTTGCTGCGACTGTGTTCCAGAGCACTCAAAAGCTACCGGTCGGTAGCGCCAATTCTATTGGAGCCCTTGCGGTTTCGCCAATCAATTCCAGCCACACCCGCGCAGGGCCCACCCGCACCACCGGTCGCAACCGCCGGTTTGGATTTGCTGTAAATCACATTTTCGCAGGCTGTTACCGAATATTTATTTGCTGTAAAGATTGCTCAGATTCTTAGATTCGGGGCCCGCCGCCGGGCAACCTGCGGTCACCTTTGGGCGGCTGTTCAGCAACGAGTGGCGGCGCGGGCACCTACCGGTGGGACGCTCGAACTGCTGTTTGCTGACCCGGCTTTTTCGACTGGAATTGGAGGGTTCGACCAAATGAGTGCTCCCACGATGACACAGAAGTTGGCGGCGGAGGCCGTCGGCACCTTCTGGCTGGTGCTCGGTGGCTGCGGCGCCGCAGTGTTCGCCGCCAACCCGAGCGAACACACCTCAATCGGCATCGGATTCCTCGGTGTCGCAATCGCTTTCGGCCTCACGGTGCTCACGGGCGTCTATGCCTTCGGCAGCATCTCCGGTGGCCATTTCAATCCGGCGGTCACGCTCGGCGCGGCTCTGGCCCGCCGGATCGAGTGGAAGGCGCTGCCGGTGTACTGGATCGCCCAGGTCATCGGTGGGCTCATCGCCGGCGGGGTCATCTACTGGATCGGCAGCGGCCAGCAGGGGTGGTCGGCAACCGGAAACATGGCGGCGAACGGTTTCGGTGACCACTCACCGGAACATTTCGGCCTGGCGTCGGTGCTCATCACCGAAATCGTCCTGACCGCGATGTTCTTGTTCGTGATCCTTGGCTCCACCGACGCCAGGGCGCCCAAGGGGTTCGCCGGATTGTCCATCGGTCTGTCCCTGACCCTGATCCATTTGATCTCGATCCCGATCTCCAACACCTCGGTCAACCCCGCCCGCTCGACCGCCGTGGCGTTCTTCAACGGCAACGGCGCACCGACGCAACTGTGGGTGTTCTGGTTGGCACCATTGGTCGGGGCCGCGGTCGCGGGCGTCGCCTACCCGCTGTTGTTCGGCAAGGACGACCCGGTCGAGGTCGAGGACTAAATTTCTTTGAGGCTGGGAATCGCTTGGCGCGCACCGAATCTCGGATTGCGCGCCAGGCCGCTGACCTCCAGCAGCCGCACGGCCCGATGGCGGTGCGGCCGCAGGGGTTCCAATAGTTCGACCATCTCGTCGTCGTCGATCGGGTGGCCCAGCAGCGTCCAGCCGACCATCTTGGCCAGGTGGTAGTCGCCGACCGAGAGGGCGTCGGCGTCGCCGAACGCCTTCTGCACCGTCTCGGCGGCCGTCCACAGCCCGACGCCCGGCAACGACATCAGGGCTGCTGTGGCCGTCTCGGCCGTCAACCGCTCCAGCGCGTCGGCCCGCTGGGCACAGCCGACCAGGGTGCGGGCCCGGCCGGGGTCCACGTTGGCCCGGTGAAATTCCCAGGACGGGATGCGGCGCCATGCCTCGGCGGTCGGCGGCAGACGCATGCCTGCCGGCGCCGGGCCGGGCGGGGGCGCGCCATAACGCATGGTCAGCTTGCGGAACGCAGTCCACGCATCCATGCCTTGCACCCGTTGCTCGAGGATCGCCGGGATCAGTACCTCCAGTACCCGGCCGGTGCGGCACAGCCGCAGATGCGGGACGCGCCGCCAGGCTTCGGCAATGGTCGGTTCGGCGGGCGCGAATCCCGTGACGTCGTCCTCGGCCCCGACCAGCCCGGGTAACCGGTCCAGAAATTCGGCTGCGCCGTCGCCCCACGCCTCGCACTCGACGGTCTTGAGTTCCGGCGAACTGAGCCGCGCCGTCACCCCGCCGGTGCGCATCAGGCTGGTGCGCCAGATGACGCCGTCTACGGTCCGGAAGGTCGGGTCGGTCCCGCCGCGGCGCAGCGGCGACAACGTCAGGCCGAGGCCGGCCGGGCCGTCCAGGACCAGGCTGGCGGTGGGCACTGATTCAGGTTAGGCGGGATGCACCACGATGTCGGCCTTGTCCGGATAGAACGCCACCCGGCCGGCGATTTCCGCGACCGCAGGGTAGGGCTGTTCGTAGGTCCAGATGACGTCCTCGACGTCACCGACGTGGTAGTACCCGGCATCACCCTTGTACGGGCAGTAGCTGGTGGTCGTGCTTCGGGTGAGCGCCGCCCGGTCGACAGCTGCAAGCGGAACATATTGCACCGCTGGATAATTCGACTCCTGCAGGGTGAGCGCGTCAGTGGTGTCGGCAACCACCCGACCGTTGACCGTGACGGTGACGCGTCCGGCGGTCGGCGTGATCGTGATGGGGTGGGCTGCATTGGGCTGCAGCACGGGACGCTCGGTCATGTTCAGTGCAACGCCTTCCTCGGCAGTCCCGATTCCCGATATGACGCTGGGCCTGTCGGCAACGACAGGCCCAGTCATCAGACGGCAACTATTGACGGATTACAGCGCAATCCAGATGCCGAAGAACCAGAAACCCCACGCCATGAAGCCTGGATCCCACACCGGGTACACGGTGTAGCCCCAGTAGTCGAACGGCGGAGGCGGCGGGCCCCACGGCGGCGGCGCCACCCAGATGATCTGCGGCCGCGGCGGCGGTCCCCAGCCCCACGGCCCCGGGCCATGGCCCCACGGCGGCGGGCCGCCGCGCCAGTGCCAGTCACCCGGTCCCGGGTCACCCGGCCGCGGATGCCAGTTCCCCTGGTCCCCGGGATGCCAATTGCCTTGGTCACCCGGGTGCCAGTCATCGTGATTACCCGGGTCACCCGGCGGTGGCCCACCAGGCCCAGGCCCGCCGGGCCCACCCGGATTTCCGGGCGGACCACCCGGATTTCCGGGCGGACCACCGGGGTTCCCGGGCGGACTGCCGCCACCCGGGCCGTGCCCGTTACCCGGACCGTTGCATACCTGCATCGGCGGGCACGGTGCAGGCTTCGCCTGCGCGATATTGACTCCTAATCCCATAATTGCCGCGCTCACACCACTGGTGAGCGCGGTGGCTACCACGAACGATTTTTTGCTCATATCAACCCAACTCCTTCGTTGGAAGGTGCCGTCACGCGGTATATCGCCGGGATACCCCGAAACGGTTACCTGAAAAATCGAGCATTCTTGTTGCGTCGCCGACAATTACCGCTTGCCTTACCTGCGGACGGTCTGTCTACGATCAGCCCCATGACCGCACAGGGACCCGCCACCGTCACCGCTGCCATCGAGATCGCCGCCAGCCCGTCGGCGGTGTACGCGTTGCTGACCGATCTGCCCACCTTGGCCTCGCTCGCCGAGGAGGCCCACACCATGGAATGGCGGAAGGGTTCGTCGGCGGCACCGGGTTCGGTGTTCAAGGGACACAACCGCAACGGATCGAAGACCTGGACCACCAGCTGCACCATCACCGAAGCGGAGCCGGGCAAGACGTTCGGGTTCGCGGTGAAGTCCTCGATCGTGCCCATCGCACACTGGCGCTACGACATCACCGAGACGCCGAACGGCTGCCGGGTCGCCGAGTCCACCTGGGACAACCGGCCGGGCCTGCTGAAGATGTTCGCCGCCTCGCTCACCGGCGTCGCCGACCGCGATGCGGCCAACGCCGAGAACATCCGGCTGACGCTCGAGCGCCTGAAGGCTCGCGCCGAAGCCGCCTGACCAACGGTCAGCCCCACGAATACCGTTGGTACTGCGACATATAACGCATGCCGGGCACGGCGCGCATGACGGCGGCCATCACCCGGAGCCCCGTCGGCAGCAAGTCGTAGCCATCGGTGTCGAACGCCGATATCCACGACAGCAGCCGCAATCGCGGCACCGCTGACAGGACGTCGTCCGGGCCGTCGATGGCCCACTGCAACGTCGCACCCGAACGGCGGACGACCCCGTTGGTCCATTGCAGCTTCACGCCCAGCCGGCTGAAGGCATCGAATTGCAGTTCCCCGGAAGGGAAGCGCTCGACGATGCGGCGCAGCAGGGCCTGCCCATCAGCCTCGCTCAGGTACATCGTGAGACCCTCGGCGATCATCAGCACCGGGCGGTTCGTGGGGATGTCGGCGAGCCACGCCGGGTCCGTCACCGATGCGGACACGATGTGGCAGTGCTCGCGGGCCGGGTAGAGCCGGCGGCGCAGCTCGGCGACCTCCGGATAGTCGATGTCGTACCAGTCGACGCCGGGTCCCGGGTCCAGCCGGTAGTACCGGCTGTCCAGTCCGCAACCCAGGTGCAGCACAACGGCATCCGGGTGCACGGCCAGGAACTGCCGGGCCGTCTTGTCGAAATAGGCGGACCGCAGAGTCACTCCCGGTGAGTTGGCCGCCGTGATCGTGGTCTGCGACCAGTCGTAGTCGATGCGGGCGACGATGTCTCGGGCGTAGGTGTCGTGCAGCACCGACTTCGGCAGGTCGGCATCGAGCGCCTTGCCGTACAGCGTGGCCAGCATCGTCTGTGGCGCCCCGCTCAGGTCCACCTGCAATTTGTCCGTCATGGCTTCGACGCTAACCGCGACCGGCGCCGCCGCGCCATGACTTAACGCCGTACGGCGCGTTGTTCAGCCGCCTGATTTCTGAGCTTGCCGGGCCTTTCGCAAGCCCACCCAGAACCGCGCCGCGTCGCGCACCGCGTCTTCCACCGGCCTTGGCTCCCAACCTAATTCGGTCCTGGCCTTGGTGCAGTCGACGGGCGCCTCGGCGCGCATCAGCCGCAGCGAAGCCAGCGACATGTGTTCGTCGGTGCCTTTGAGCCGGCCCTTGATCGTGCCCATGGTGGCGAGCGCGTACGTCACCGGCAGCGACAGCGACTTGGCCGGAGCCGGTACGCCCGCGGCGGCCGCGGCGATCCGCGCCACCTCAGCATTGCTGATCATCTTGTCCGAGATCAGGTATCGCTCGCCGGGCCGGCCCTTGTCTGCCGCCAAGATCAGCGCGCGGGCGGCGTCATTGACATCGACCGCTTCCAGTTCGACGCCACGCATCACGAACGGCAGCTTCCCGAATGCCGCGCCGGCGATGATGGCACCGTGCGGGGTGCGGCCCCAGTCCGTGCCGCCGTACGTGGTCGAGACGCACATCGCGACGGCCGGCAGCCCGCGCGCACGGGCGTATTCGAGCACCAGCTTCTCGGCCTGCACGCGCGAACGCACGTACGGCGGCAACGTGCGCTCGTCGGCGACGTCGTCCTCGGTGGAGACGAAGCCGCGCCTGCGTCCCACCGTGGCGTAACTGCTGGTGAAGACGAATTTCTTGAGGCCCGAGGCGATTTCGGGTTCGACCGCGACGTTCAGCACGTTGCGGGTGCCCTCGACGTTGGTGCGGAACAACGGCGCGGGGTCCTGCAACCAGCCGCGGGTGTCGACGACGCAGTAGTAGACGACGTCGGCTCCGGTCATCGCGGCACGCAGGGTGTCGTCGTCCCAGATGTCGCCTTCGTACCGGGTGACCTCGAGGTCGTCGATGCCGATGGTGTTGGCACCGGCCCGCACCATGACCCGGACGTCTTCCCCGGCTGCCACCAGTTGCCGGGTGACGTGCGAGCCGAGGTAGCCGTTGGCCCCGATGACGAGCGACGTCACCGGCGTCCCCGGCCGCCGAACTGGCGCATCCATTCCTCGGCGACCTCGGGAAGCGTGCCGAGCGCTTCGGCCTTCTTGCACCACGCCATGGTGGTCTCGAGGAACTTCATGGGGTTGTAGATGTCTTCCTGCTTGCTCCACAGGCCGTCGCCCGCGTAGGTCATGATCGAGATGTTGGTGGCGCCCATGATGGTGCCGTCACCGGGATCGCGCATGGGGTTGTCGAGCTCGCAGATGACGCGGCCGGTCGCCTCGTCGTACACCTTCCACAGCGACGGGAACGACGTCATGTAACTGCCGGGGAAGTTCTCCATGGTGTTCCAGATCCAGGGCCGCACTTCCTCGCGCCCGTGCATGGTGCCCATGGCGTGCTCGATGTACAGCACATCCTCGGTGTAATGGTCGGTCCACGGATCCCAGTCGCGCGTCTGGGCGGCGCGGTCCACGGTCTGCTCGAAGACGTCGAATGCCGCGATGAGTTCCTCGCGGCTGAAGGTGTTGCCCGTCACAGGAAAACTAGAACACGTTCTAGTGGCGTTTGTCGAGCACTTGCGCAGTCGCCGGGAGTTCGGTTCTCTGGAGTCAAAGCGAGGAGGCGTACATGACCGAGACTGCGACCGCGATTCTGGCGGGCGGCTGCTTCTGGGGGATGCAGGACCTGATCCGAAAGCAGCCGGGCGTGCTGACCACGCGGGTCGGCTACACCGGTGGGACCAACGATCACCCCACCTACCGCAACCACCCCGGTCACGCCGAGGCCGTCGAAATCGTCTACGACCCCAGCCAAACCGACTTCCGGACGCTCCTCGAGTTCTTCTTCCAGATCCACGACCCGTCGACGGTCAACCGGCAAGGCAACGACGTCGGCACCAGCTACCGCTCGGCGATCTTCTACACCGACGACGAGCAGAAGCGCGTCGCCGAGGACACCATCGCCGACGTCGACGCCTCGGGCCTGTGGCCCGGCAAGGTCGTCACCGAGGTGACGCCGGCAGTGCCGTTCTGGGAGGCCGAGCCCGAGCATCAGGACTATCTGGAGCGCATCCCCAACGGCTACACCTGCCACTTCCCGCGGCCGGGCTGGAAACTGCCCAAACGCCAGTGACGTGTGCACGATTTTCCGCGGCAGCCGCGGATTTTCGTGCACAGATCACGCAGTGGCGGCGCGTTCGGTGACCAGACGGGCGATCAGCTCGGGGTGGGTGTCGGGTAGCCAGTGGTTGGCGCCCTCGACGATCTCGAACTTGTACGGCGCGTGGACGAACTGCTCGGTGAGCAGGGCGCCCTTGCGGCCCAGCGCGATGTCGCCGTCGCTCCAGATGTACGTGGTGGGACGAGTCACCGGGGTGAACGCCGATTTCGGGTTCACGAACGGCATGGCGCGGTACCAGTTGAGCGCGGGGGTCAGCGCCCCGCTGTCGAAGACCTCAGCCCGCGTGACAGCCAGCGCATCGTCCGTCATGCCGCTGCGCGGCATGGCCAGTTGCGCGAATCGTTCTCCGAGCCAAGGTAACTGGAAGATCACCATGTAGTAGGAGTGCAGCGCCTGCGTCCCGACGGCCATCGCCTTCAGGAAGGCGCCGGTGTGGGGCACCGACACCGCGGTGAGCGTGCGCACCAGTTCCGGTTTCGTCGCCGTCAGTGCCCACGCGATGGCGGCACCCCAGTCGTGGCCGACCACGTGCACCGGTCCGCCAGCCAGTTCGATCAGCGCGGCGACGTCGTCGGTCAGTTTGGGGATCGTGTACTGCCGACGGCCCTTCGGCCGGGCGCCGGGCGAATAACCGCGCTGATTCGGAGCAAGAGTGCGGAAACCATTGGCATGCAACAGCTCCGACACCGCTGTCCACGACCCGGCAGTCTGCGGGAAACCGTGCAACAACACCACGACGTCGCCGTCGATAGGACCGGAGTCGACCACATCGAAGGTCAGTCCGGCATTGCGGTACTGCGTAATTCGTTCGGTCACAGCATGAACCTACAGCGGGGTGACCCGGCGGCGCAGCGTCACTCGGCCACCGTCTTTCGGGGTGTATGCCACGCCGCGCGAGAAGACCCGCTCCCCCGGCGCACTGTTGGCCTGAATGGCGAAGTGGCGCAGCACTGTCCGAAGGACGACGTCCATCTCGACCTGCGCGAACACCGCTCCGACACAGCGCCGGGTACCCCCACCGAACGGCAGGAACGCCAGCGGCGGCCGGCGCCCGACGAAGCGCTCCGGGTCGAACCGCTCCGGATCGGCGAATTCCTTTGCGTCCTCGTGCATGTGGTCGATGGCGACGATGACCGAGAAGCCGCGGGGTATCACCCATTCCCCGAGCTGGAACGACGGCGCGTACACGTGCCGGCCGGCGAAGTCGATGATGGTGCGGATGCGCTGCACTTCAAGGAGGACGGCCTGCCGATATTCGTCGGTCTCACCCGTGGCGACCTCCGCTTCGAGCCGCCGCAGCACCTCGGGATGCCGGGAGATCCGCTCGAAGACCCACGCCATGGTGGCCGCCGTGGTTTCATGGCCCGCCGCCAGCAGCGTCAGCAGTTCATCGGCAATGTCGCTGCGGGACATCGCCGTTCCGTCTTCGTAGGTGCTGCGCAGCAGCAGCGCGAGGACGTCGTCGCGGCTTTCGAGATCAGGGTCGGCGGCGACCGCGTCGATCAACCGGCCGACCACTTCGTCGTACTGCCGCCGGTACTCGGCGAGCCGACCCCACGGTGTGAGGCGGCCGTAGGTCCGCGCCGGCATGGGTAGCACCGCCAGGCGCGACCCCAGGGTCACCCACGGCGGGATGATCCGTCGCAGTTCGTCGAGGTGGTGACCGTCGGCGCCGAACACCGCGCGCAGGATGGCGTTGAGGGTGATGTGCATCATCGGTTCGAGCGTGGGGAACGATTTCCCCTCCGGCCATGCTGCCGCCGCGCGCAGCGTCTCCTCTTCGAAGATGCGCTCGTAGTTCTTGATGCTCTTGCCGTGGAACGGCGGCGTCAGCAGTTTGCGGCGCAGCCGGTGCTCGGGGCCGTCGAGCGCGAACACCGATCCGCTGCCCAGCACGCGCGACAGGTTGGGCTGGATGTTGCCGACGTCGGCCGGGTTCGCCGCGAACAACTGCTTGGCCAGCTGCGGGTCGGTCACCATGACCGCGCGTCCGAAAACCGTTGCGTCACAGGTGAATACCGGCCCGAGTCGCGGCACCATGCGGTTGACGAACCGGCGCCGATTGGTCGCGAACGCGACGCCTTGGAGAATCTTGGGGATTCCGGTCGCCGGCGGCAGGTGGATCGCCGGGGCACACTCGGTGAGTTCAGCGGTGACAGTTTCGGTCATGGCACGCTCCAAGCCACTGATTACGCGGTACCACGGTGTACCACGAGGTTATGAGGTACGGTACCGGCTGGTACCACAGCTAGGCAAGGGTTCTGGGAGAGATGGCAGACGGCGAGGTCAACTCGGCACAATCAGCAGCGCAGCCCTTCCGCGGGCGGCTGCTCGACGGGCTCGCCACCTCGCTGGCCACCCGCGGATATCGCGACACCACCGTCGCCGACATCGTCCGCAACGCCAAAACCTCCAAGCGCACCTTCTACGACCAGTTCGCCAGCAAGGAACAGTGCTTCATCGAGTTGCTGCGCACCAACAACGAGGACCTCATCGCCCGGATCCGCGCCGCCATCGATCCCGACGCCGACTGGGAGCGACAGGTGCGCAGCGCGGTCGACGCGTACGTCGCGCACATCGCCTCGCGGCCCGCGATCACCCTGAGCTGGATCCGGGAGGCCCCGGCCCTCGGTGACGCCGCCCTGCCGCTGAATCGCCATGCGATGGAACAACTCACCGACATGGTCGTCGACCTCAGCAGCGGCGCGGGATTTCTGCGCGCCGGCCTGTCCCCGGTCAGCCGGCCGGTGGCCCTGATTCTGCTCGGCGGTCTTCGCGAGCTGACCGCACTGCTCGTGGAGGACGGCCGCGACGTCGCCGAGCTCACCGAGCCGGCCCTCACCGCCGCGCTCGCGATCCTGGGCGTCAGATCGTCAGCGCAGCATCAGCCGAGCTGACTTCTCCAGTCTCTCGGCGATCTCGTCGTAGGACGTGAACCCCATCCCCGCCCGGACCAGCGCGCCCGAGTACAGCATCTCCAGCGATTCGATGACGTCGTTGTCCACATCGGGGCCGAGCGCCGCCGCCAGCCGGGAGCGGATATCCACGGCGATGCGCTGTCGGAGTACCTCGACATCCGGATCGCGCCCGAGCAGTGCGTTGGTCACCGCCCCGGCGAACTCCGGCTCGTCGATCACCAGTAGCGCGATGTGCCGCAGCACTTCGGTGACCCGGGTGGCAGGATCGTCGGAGTCGTGGGCCGCGGGCGGCGAGGAAGCCAACCGGCGCCAGAACACCTCCGCGACGAGGTGCTCCTTCGACGAGAAGTAGGTGTAGGCCGTCGCCGCGCCGACACCGGCGTCGGCCGCGACCCGGCGGACCGTCAGGCCCGCGAAGCCCTCGCGGCGCAGCAGATCGAGGGCGGCACGACTCAGCCGGTCGACCGTATCGGCCTGTTTGGCCGTCAACCGGCGCCGGGTGGGCTCAAGCGCCTGTTCGGACACGTGTCCGGACGCTACGGCAACAGGCGAGGCGCAGCAACCGGTCTACCGTGGACACATGCGGGCGTTGATCGTCGTCGACGTGCAGAACGACTTCTGTGAGGGCGGTTCCCTCGCGGTGTCCGGGGGCGGCGAAGTGGCCCGCGCGATCACCGGCCTCCTGGCCCGCCGGGAGTATGGGCACGTCGTGGCCACCGCCGATCATCACATCGACCCGGGTGCGCATTTCTCCGACCAGCCCGACTATCTGACGTCGTGGCCGCCGCACTGCGTCGCCGGGACGCCGGGTGAGCAGTTCCACCCCGAGTTGGATCTCTCTGCCATCGAAGCGGTGTTCCGCAAAGGCCGGTACTCCGCGGCGTACAGCGGATTCGAAGGCGCCGACGGCACCGGCACCGGCCTTACGGACTGGCTGCGCACCCGCGGTGTCGACGAGGTGGACGTGGTCGGCATCGCCACCGACTACTGCGTCAAGGCAACAGCGGCCGACGCCGCCAAGGCCGGGTTCCGCACCCGGGTGCTGCTGGCCTATACCGCCGGCGTGTCGGCCGAGGGTACCGCCAATGCCGTTGCCGCCCTGAAGGATTCCGACGTTTCGGTAATCTAGCGCGTCGGATCCACCGGCTTACCCGACCACCTCGGCGGGCGGCCGTCCTGCAGCGCCCTGACCCCTTCCTTGGCGTCGTCGTGCGCCATCAGCGCACGGTGAATCTCGGTCTCCCGCTGCCCCACCTCGTCGCGCGACAGTTCAAAGGAGTCCCAGAGCAGTCGCTTGCTGGCCGCCACCGACATCGGCGCGGTGTTGTCCGCGATGTCATGTGCCACCTCCAGCGCCGCCGGCAGCACCTCATCAGCGGGCAGTACCCGACTCGCGATACCCAGCTCCACCGCGCGGCGACCGTCGAAAGTTGCTCCCGTCAAGAGGATTTCAGCGGCCCGCGCGGTACCGACCAACCGCGGCAGCGCCCAGTGCGAATACGCGTCCCCGACCACGCCACGGCGCACCTGCACGACGCCGTATCGTGCGTCGGCGGCGAAAATCCGGATATCGCACTGCAGTGTCAGCGTCAGCCCCAACCCGATCGCGTGTCCGTTGACCGCCGCGATCACCGGTTTGCTCAACGACCATGCCGGAACAGGGATGCCCGCGGCACTGAACTCCGGGCCCGGCGCCGCGAACGTCTGGTCACCCGCGGCCAGGTCAGCGCCAGCGCAGAATGCCGGTGGCGCGCCGGTCAGCACGACGGCGCGGACGTCGTCGGCTTCGTCGCACCGGGTGTAGGCGTCGGCGAGTTCCTCCCGCATGCCGTCGCCAAAAGCGTTGCGCCGCTCGGGCCGGTTCAGCGTCAACGTCACCACACCGCCGTCGAACGCGGTCAGCAGCGTGCGGTAGTCGGGAAACACCGCCCGAGTAAACCACGGCTCCGCAATAGCTCTGCAACAGAGGTATTATCGAAACGTGCCCGCTCGCTCAGGCCTCACCGCCGAACTCACCACCGACCTGTTCCACACCGTCGGCCGATTCCGCCGGCAGTTGCGCCGGACTGCCGGGGGGAGCTTCGCGGGCGTCACGCAATCACAGGCCGAGCTGCTCAGACTGGTCGGGCGCCGCCCCGGCATCTCCGTGCGCGAAGCCGCCGAGGAACTCGGCCTGGCCGCCAACACCGCGTCGACCCTGGTGTCCAAGCTGACCGCAGACCAACTGCTCGTCCGCAGCGTCGACCCCGACGATCGCCGCATCGGCCGCCTGCGGCTCACCGAACCCGCCCAACAACTCGCCGATCAGACGAGAGCTTCCCGCCGGGCCGCCCTCGACGTCGTACTCAAGCAGCTCGATGACGAGCAAATCCGCGATCTGACAAAGGGTTTGAACGTCCTGGCCGAGATGACCCGGATGCTCCAGGAGAACCAGCCATGAGTAACCCCGCCATCGAATGCGACCACGTCACCCACCGGTACGGCGACTTCACCGCGGTCGACGACCTCAGCCTCACCGTCGACGTGGGCGAGACCATGGGATTGCTGGGCCCGAACGGCGCCGGGAAGACCACCCTGGTGCGACTGCTCACCACCCTGACCCCCGTCCAGCACGGGCAGGTGCGCATCTTCGGCCTCGACTCGGGGCGTCGCACCATGGACATCCGGCAGAACCTCGGGTATGTGCCACAACAGCTTTCGATCGAGTCCGCGCTCACGGGCCGCCAGAACGTCGACCTGTTCGCCCGCCTGTACGACGTGCCGCGGCGTGAACGGCGGGCACGGGTCGACGACGCACTCGAGGCCATGCAGCTGCTCGACGTCGCCGACCGTCCCGCCAAGACGTACTCCGGCGGCATGGTCCGCCGCCTCGAGCTGGCCCAGGCCCTGGTGAACCGGCCGTCGCTGTTGATCCTCGACGAGCCCACTGTCGGCCTCGATCCCATTGCCCGCGACAGTGTTTGGACCCAGGTGGCATACATGCAGCAGGAGTTCGGCATGACGGTCCTGCTGACCACCCACTACATGGAGGAGGCCGATGCCCTGTGTGACCGAGTCGCCCTCATGCACCGCGGCACCCTGCAGACCGTCGGCTCCCCCACGGATCTGAAGGCCGCACGCGGCCCGTCGGCCACGCTCGAGGATGTCTTTCGGCACTACGCGGGGTCCGACCTGTCCGACGATGACGACCGTCAGTCTCTGCAGGACGTCCGCGCCGGAAGGAGGACGGCCCGCCGTGTCAGTTGACGTCGAACTGGTCGCCGCGCCCCGCGGCGCCAAACGCATCGGCGGCCTCGCCCGCCGGATGGGCGCGTTCGCGCTCGTCGAACTGCAGAAGCTGCGCCACGACCGCACCGAGCTGATCACCCGGACGATTCAGCCCGCGTTGTGGCTGTTGATCTTCGGCCAGACCTTCTCGCGGCTGCACGTGATCAACACCGGCAACGTGCCGTATCTGTCGTTCCTGGCGCCCGGCATCATCGCCCAGTCGGCGCTTTTCATCTCGATCTTCTACGGCATCCAGATCGTCTGGGACCGGGACGCCGGCATCCTCGCCAAACTGATGGTCACGCCGTCGCCGGCGTCGGCGCTGATCACGGGCAAGGCCTTCGCCGCGGGCGTCCGGTCGATCGCCCAGGTCATCGGTGTCCTCGTGATCGCCCTGCTGATGGGCATCCACCTGAGTTTCAACCCGCTGCACGTCCTGGCCGCCATGGCGGTGGTGATGCTCGGGTCGGCGTTCTTCTCCTGTCTGTCAATGACTTTGGCGGGTCTGGTCCGAAACCGCGACCGCTTGATGGGCATCGGCCAGGCCATCACCATGCCCCTGTTCTTCGCTTCCAACGCGCTGTACCCGGTGGACATCATGCCGGGCTGGCTGCACGCGCTCTCGACTGTGAATCCGCTGTCGTACGAGGTGAACGCGCTGCGCTCACTGTTGCTGGGCACCCCGGGCAACACCCTGCTCGATGTCGCGGTTCTCGCGGTCGCGGCAGTGCTCGGCATCGCCGCGGCATCGGCCCTACTGCGCCGCCTGGTGCGCTGACCGGCGGTGAGGCATCACCGTGGCACGACTGTCATCGGCACCCCGCCCTTGAGCCCCATCGACATCCGGTACTGGCGCCGTAACCGGTATCCCGGTTCGAGGGTCAGCCGGTACCGCCGATAGGCCGTCGCGATTGTCAGCACCCCTTCGATGTAGGCCATGTTCTTGCCCAGACACATTCGCTGCCCGCGGCCGAAGGGGACAAATGCGCGCACATCGTTGTTGGCGGTGTCCTTGAACCGGTCCGGGTTGAATCGGTGCGGCTCCGACCAGAATCTGGGGTCATGCTGCATTGCCAGCGAGGAGTACAAAACTGTTGTGCCACTTTCGATGTGGCATCCACCGATCTCATCGTCGACTACCGCGGTCTTGGGATTGATCACGAGCCCGCCCTGCATACGTTGCGCTTCATCGAAGCAGGCGCGCACGAACGGCAGCTTGCTCATGTCGTCGACCGTCACGCGACCGGAACCGAGCGCATCGACCTCGGCGATCACGCGCTCCTCGAGCTCTGGATGCTGAGCCAGGAGCGCGAACGTCCACGCCAGCGCTGCCGCCGTCGTCTCGTGACCACCGACGATCATGCCCATCATCTCGGCGGCGATCTTTTCGTTCTCCAGCGGCGTGCCGTCGTCATAGGTGGCGTTCACCAACAGGCTGAGGATGTCGGCGCGTCCCGTGGGGTGCCGCCGGCGCGTCTCGATCACATGGTCGGCGGCAGCCAATCCGGCGTTGAGCATCTCCGCAGCCTTGCGTTGGAACGGCCGCGGCACCCAACCCGGCAGTGCGGACATCGCCACGCGCACTGTGGTGGCGAGCATGACCGGAATGGCAATGCCGCTGGACAATCCCAGTAGTCGCGGTGATAGATACTCGTCGAACATCGCGTTGAACAGTGCCGCCAAGGCCAGTTCACGGGTCTTTTCTTCGATGTCGACGACACCGGCATGGTCTGCCGCGTCGGCCCAGCCACCGACTTGCTCGCTGATCGATTCGGTGAAGAGGTCACCGAGCGCAGCGAGGTTCTTGTGGGTGAAACTCGGGCGATACAACGACCGGCCCCGCTGCCATTCGGCGTCGTCCGCGAAGGCGAAGAAGTTGTGGCCCAGTTCCGGCGGCACCATCTGCGCGGCGACCATATCCGAACGTCGATATTCATCAGCGTGTTTGACCAGAATGTGGTCAATGTGATCCGGATGGCTGATGTACACGACCTTGGCGAACGGCGCGGGAACGGTGACGACGTCACCGAATTGCTTGGTCAGTTCCAGCGGGTAGAACCACGGGTCGCGAAGCAGGCGCGCGAGAGACGTGTACTTTCCGATCCCTACCGGACCCGGCGGCGCAACATTGCGTCCAGATGCCTTCGGCGGCAACACAACCGACATATCTCAGACCCCGCTCACCGACAAGGCGGGGTGGCGACCGCCTACGCGTTCATCGCGAAGCCGGCTCAGTTCCGGTATTTGCAGGAGCGCATACGTGGCACCGATTGAAGTCGCGATCACCATGGCCGCGGCGGCCCACACGACCGGCGCCGGCGCGGAGGACTGCACTGCCTGGTAGGCAGGCCAGCTGACCCCGACGATGTATCCGATGGTGGTCGCCGGGATGAACAGCACCAGCCACCAAATCCGGGCGCCCGTAAGGTATTTCGCGGCAAAGTAGATCACCACGCCGTACACCGGCAAGAGCGTGGTGTTCTGCACGATCGAGTACAGGGGAATGCCGAGGACCCGCGTCGGATTATCGCCGTAGTAAGCGATGATCCCGAAGTGGTGCCAAGCCATTTCGAGCACCACCTCGGGTATCCCCACGTACACCGCGGACAGCACGAAGATGTCCCGCAGGGACCTGCCGTTCTGCAGATACCGATACGCCAGGTAGCCGCCGAACGCCACATAGGTCGATGCGCCAACCAGAATGAACGCCGGCATGCGGTGCCCCATGACCGTGTAGCCGAACCATGGGATGTCGTTGGCATAGACGATCGCGCCGACGAAATCGCCGAGCGGTTCGATATTCGCTGCGATGGCGCCGGCGATCACCAGCACCAACGGTAGGACCTCACGCCGCCGCGCAAGGCGCCAGCATGCCCAGCCCAACGCAGCGGCGAAGCCTCCGTACGCGGCGAAGTGACTGAGCCATGCCATCGCCTGATTGGCGTGCAGCACCGGCGCGACCGGCACTCCGCCCTCACCCGGTGGCAACACTCCGGCCAGTTTGACTACATCGGTTGTCATCATGAACATGTCCCTAGAGTCACTCAATGAGGGACATTAGTCAACACCCAGCCGAGCGCGTCCGAGAACCGACGGCATGCGCCGTGACATCATCGGTCGCATGCGCGCTGACGAGTCATCCGGCGGACCGGAGGCGCTGATCGCCCTGGCCTTGTCAGGTGACACCCACGCCGCCGAGCCCGAACTGACGGCGTCGGACGTAAAGATCCTCGACGCCACGATGTACGTGTTGGGGACGCACGGGGAGCAGGCACTGACCGTCGATCTGGTCGCGAAGCGTGCACAGATGTCCCGGAAAACGGTGTTCCGGCGCTTCGGAAGCAAACAGAACCTGCTGAACGCCGCCAATCGGCGTGGCGTCGCCACGGTCCTGCGTGACGTGGCGCAAAAGGCCCGAGCGGCAACCAATGCGCTGGAATGCGCAACGGCTGTGGGCGCCAGCCTGATCACCCATTCGACGAAAATGCCTGCGGTGCTTCGCTTCGTCCAGGTGGAACCCGAGACCGTCATCAACCTCTGGCGCGACGGCGACCGCCCGGGGCAGACGCTGGGACGAGTTTTCCTCTCGCACCTGTTGCAGGATCAGCATCTCGAAGACCCGCTATCCGCACGCAATGCCGATTTCGTCGCCGATGCGGTGATACGTCTGGTCATGTCGCTGGTCCTGGTACCGGACGCCGGATATCTTGCCGCCTTCGGCGGGCACGAGCGCTACCTCGAAGCCATCATCGGCCCACTCGTCGAACGCGGTTGGGTCGCATCGACATGACCATCGACGCCGGATCGCTCAGTCCTCCTGGCAACGGCCTGACTAGCTGTTAGGTTCAACCCATTCGGCGGGGGTCGAGACCAACAGCAGTGCCACAGATTGGAGTAAACGTTGCGCAACGTCACCAAGATCGCTGCGGCCCTCGTCACCGTCGCGGCGGTGTCCGCCGCCGCCACCGAAACCCTGGCCAACAGTCCGGCCACGATTCCGTTCATCCCCACGGGCATCAGCCAGTCGGCCAGCAGCGTCGGCTTCGCTGATTCCGACGTCTACGGCATGAACGCCGACGACATCAACCACACCTTCGACCTGATGTCGGCGACCGGTGTGCGCACCGTCCGCATCATCATTCCGTGGGCCGGCATCGAGGGCACCCAGGGCAGCTTCAACTGGGGCCAGGTAGACACCGTCGTCGGTGCGGCCAACGCCCGCCACATGTCGGTGGTCGGCGCGATCGTCGCGACGCCGGCCTGGGCCGTGGCGCCGGGCGCCATCCCGATCAGCAGCCCGCCCGCCTCCCCCGCGGTGTACGGCGACTTCGCCGGCGCGGTGGCAGCCCACTACAAGGGCCGCGTGGACGCCTACGAAATCTGGAACGAGCCCAACGCCGTGATGTCCTGGACCTCCGGCCCGCAGGGTCCGGAGCCCGCCGTCTACGCGGAGATGCTCAAGGCCTCGTACCCGAAGATCAAGGCCGCCGATCGTGGCGCCGTGGTCATCGGCGGTGTGGTCGGCGCGGTCGTGTCCTTCGGTTCGCTGACCCTGGACCCGGTGACGTTCGTACAGCGGATGTACGCCGCCGGTGCGGCCGGCTCGCTGGACGCGGTGTCGTTCCACCCGTACCACTACAACCTGAAGTTCTCGGCCGGCGCCGGCGTGCCCAATTCGCCGCTGAGCCAGACCGACGGCATCCATGCCGCCATGGCCGCCAACGGTGACGGCGGCAAGAAGATCTGGGCCACCGAGTACGGCGAGCCCAACTCGGCCGTCGACGAGGCCACCCAGGCCGACTACATCCGGGACTTCCTGGCCAAGTGGCGCACCCTGCCGTACGCCGGGCCGTCGTACATCTACACCACGCGCGACCGCGTCACCGGCAGCTCGAACCCCGAGGAATCCATCGGCGTCTACCACTCCGACTGGACCCCGAAGCCCGCTCAGGGCGTCGTCAAGTCGATGGCCTGACGATCATCGTCAGCGGTTAGTGCACCTAACCGCTGACGATGTTCGCGATCGCTCCCAGCGGCAGGTCGAGCCAGTGCGGCCGGTGCCGGGCCTCGTACCCGGCTTCGTAGACCGCCTTGTCGAGCTCGTAGGCGGCGAGTAGTTCGGCATCGGGCTCGGTACCGCCGGCCTCGGCATAGCCCGTGCAGAACGCCGCCCGGTTCCGGTCGGCCCATTCGCGGGCGCGGGCCGCGAGCTGCTTGCGGCGCTGTTCGTTGCCGCCACCCTCGGTCAGCCGCTGGAACGCCGCGTACTGATAGGACCGCAGGATGCCGGCGACGTCGCGTAGCGGGGAGTCCGGCGCTCGCCGGTGATCCAGCGACTGCCCGGGCTCGCCTTCGAAGTCGATCAGCAGCCACGTCTCGGGGGTGCGCAGCACCTGGCCCAGATGCAGATCGCCGTGTATCCGCTGCACCGTGATCGGCTGTCCCTCGAGCGCGCGGTAGCGACTCTCGATGGCCGCGGCGTACTCACCGACCTGCGGCACCGACGCGGTCACCGCTGCCAGCCGCTCCAGCATCGTGTCGACCGGAAACAGCGCCGTGGCGGCGCCGAGCTCCGCGGCCAGCGTGGCGTGCACGGCCGCGACGGCCTGCCCCAGCCGTTCGGACTCGCCGGCGAAGTCGCCGCCCACCTCGTTGGCGTACAGGTCACCCTCGGCGTACAGGTCACGGGTGCTGGCCACCGCCATGTCCCAGCCCTCGGCGGCGTTGTTGGCGAAGCGCGCCAGCATGCCCAACGCGGTCTCGGGGCCACCATCCAACGACATCGAACCCAGCAGCGGAGCCACGTGCGGGCTGCCGGCCCGGCTCAGCACCCGGGTGAGCTCGATGTCGGGATTCACGCCGGGCAGGACGCGCCGGAACAGCTTGAGGATCGCAGCCTCGTCGAACACGACACTGGTATTGCTCTGTTCGGCGCCCATCACCCGCGCCGTCTCCCCCGCGGGCAGCTCGGCGTCGGGTTCCGCGGCAAAAGAGACCGGACCAATCGTCGCCGAGTCGGCGATCATGGCGAGAAGCAGGTTCGCGACCTCGGGGTCGCCCAGCGCATCCCCGACCTCGCCATCGCCTTGACGTAGCACCAGCTGATACCGCTCACCCGGGCCGTCGTCATAGCTCACATCGAGCAGCACCAGATCGATGTCGTCGCGCAGCGCCACCACCAGCGCCGGTTCGGCGTCGGTCAGCTTGCGGTTGCGACCGGCGTACCAGCGTTGCTGGGTCAGGTATTCGATCAATTCTGAATCCATCACGGCTCCTCACCGACAGGCGCACGCAACGAGAACCAGTAGAAACCATGCCCGGGCAGCGTCAACAGGTACGGCAGCTCCCCGATGCGGGGGAACTCAACCCGGCCGGTCAGCTCAACCGGGGTGTAGCCGTTCCAATGCTGCAGGTTCAGTTCGATCGGTTGGGGAAAACGGGAGAGATTGTTGACGCAGAGCACAGTGTCCACTTCGCCGTCCCCCTCGAGCTCGCGCACGTACGTCAGGGCCGACGGGTTGGACCCGCCGAGTTCCCGGAAGGAGCCGACCGCGAACGCGTCGTGCCGGCGTCGGACCGCGAGCATGGTGCGGGTCCAGTTGAGCAGGGAATTCGTGGTGTCGCGCTGGGCCTCGACGTTCACCGCTTGATAGCCGTACACGGGATCCTGGCTCGGTGGCACATACAGCCGGCCCGGGTTCGCGGTCGAGAAACCCGCGTTGCGATCGGCCGACCATTGCATCGGGGTCCGCACACCGTCGCGGTCGCCGAGCCAGATGATGTCACCCATCCCGATTTCGTCGCCGTAGTACAGGACCGGCGACCCGGGCAGCGACAACAGCAGGGCGGTGAACAGCTCGGTCTGGTTGCGGTCGTTCTCCAGCAGCGGGGCCAGCCGCCGGCGGATGCCGACGTTGGCCTTCATCCGCGGGTCCTTGGCGTACTCGGAATACATGTAGTCGCGCTCTTCGTCGGTGACCATCTCCAACGTGAGCTCGTCGTGGTTGCGCAGGAAGATGCCCCACTGCGCGAGGTCCGGTATCTCCGGGGTCTGCGCCAGAATCTCCGAGATCGGGAACCGGGATTCCCGGCGGACCGCCATGAAGATCCGTGGCATCAGCGGGAAATGGAACGCCATGTGGCATTCGTCGCCGCCGGTCTCCGGATCACCGAAATACGCGACGACATCCGCCGGCCACTGATTGGCCTCCGCCAGCAGGACCCGGCCCGGGAATTCATCGTCGATCACCTTGCGGCAGCGCTTGAGGAAGGCATGTGTCTCGGGCAGGTTCTCGCAGTTGGTGCCCTCGCGCTCGAACAGGTACGGCACCGCGTCCAGCCGGAATCCGTCGATGCCCAGGTCGAGCCAGAAGCGCAGCACGTCGATCATCGCTTCCTGCACGGCCGGGTTGTCGTAGTTCAGGTCAGGCTGGTGGGAGAAGAAGCGGTGCCAGTAGAACTGTTTGCGCACCGCGTCGAAGGTCCAGTTGGACTCCTCGGTGTCGACGAAGATGACGCGCGCGTCCTGGTACTTCTCGCTGGTGTCGCTCCAGACGTAGTAGTCGCCGTAGGGCCCCGTCGGGTCGCGGCGGGACTCCTGGAACCACGCGTGGGCATCCGAGGTGTGGTTCATCACCAGGTCGGTGATGACGCGGATGCCCCGCCGGTGCGCCGCGTCCAGCAAGGCGACGAAGTCCTCGACGGTGCCGAATTCCGGCAGCACCTTGTAGAAGTCGCGGATGTCGTAGCCGCCGTCGCGCAGCGGCGAGTCATAGAAGGGTGGCAACCAAATGCAGTCGACACCAAGCCATTTCAAGTAGTCGAGTCGCTCAGTGAGACCCCGGAGGTCACCTGAGCCGTCAGCGTCTGAGTCGTAGAAGGCGCGGACCAACACCTCATAGAAAACCGCGCGCTTGAACCAGGTGCGGTCCTCAGGGAGGACCCGCGCATGTCCGAAGTCCGCGGCGCTTGGATGTTCCACGCCACCGTTGGAGGCGTCCATCGATCACTAACGTACCCGCGACTGAGTAGGGTGCAAACGTGGCGACGCGCGATCATGGTGACCCAGGTGATGCCCCGACGATCCCGCCGCCGCTGGCTGAAATCGTCAACGCGACCCGGCCGTCGGCCGCTGAAGAGGCCCGCACCATCGCGGCCTCGACCAACACCGGAACTCTCGCGACCTTGACCGCGGACGGTGATCCGTGGGCGTCGATGGTGACGTACGGCCTGCTGGGCGGTTCGCCGGTGCTGTGCGTCTCGAATCTGGCCGAGCACGGCCGCAACCTCGCCGGCGATCAGCGGGCCAGCATCTCGATCATCGCGGCCAGCACCGACAAGGACCCCTTGGCCGGTGGCCGGGTGACGCTGGCAGGACGGGTGTCACGACCGGAAGGCCCCGAGCGCGACGCCGCCCGGGATGCCCACGTGGCTGCGGTCCCCGCCGCGAAGTACTACATCGACTACACCGACTTCGCCCTGTGGGTGCTGCATGTCGACCGGGTCCGGTGGGTCGGCGGTTACGGCCGCATGGACTCGACAACGGGCGCGGATTATGCAGCGGCTCAGCCGGATCCGGTGACGCCGTCGGCCGCCGGGGCCATCGCACATCTGAACGCCGACCACGCCGACTCGCTGGCGGCCATGGCCCAGGTCCTGGGCGGTTACCCGGACACCGAGTCGGCGACGTGCACCGGCGCCGACCGCTACGGCCTGGATCTCCGGGTCGACACCGCCCGCGGCATGGCCTACACCCGGGTCGGATACCCGCAGCCCCTCCAGTCCATCGACGAATTACGTTCCGCGACAGTCGAATTGGCTCGACTGTCCCGCCAGGTTTAGGATTCGCACCATGTCTGATCGCCCCGCAAGCTGGGAAGCCGCATTCGACCTGATCCGCACCCGCGGCTACGAGCGCCGTGAGGAGCCGTTCCGGCTGGCGAGCGGGCAGCTCAGCCACGACTACATCGACGGCAAGTTCGCCATCGACAACGGCGTGAGTATGACGATCGTGAGCAAAGCCGTGGCCGAACTGGCCGCGTTGCGCGGCATCGAGTTCGACGCCGTCGGTGGCCTGACCATGGGCGCCGACCCGCTGGCGCACGGCGTCGCGATGGTCACCGGCAAGCGGTGGTTCTCCGTCCGCAAGGAGCAGAAGGCGCGCGGCCGCGAGCAGTGGATCGAGGGCACCCGCATCGAGCCGGGCATCCGCGTCCTCCTGGTCGACGACGTGATCAGCACCGGCGGCTCGACGGAGATCGCCTACGAGCGGGTTGCGTCGCTCGGCGCCGTCGTCACCGGTGTCATCCCGATGGTCGACCGCGGCGACATCGCCACCGAGCGTTTCGCCAAGCGCGGCGTGCCGTTTGCCGCGCTGGTCAGCTACCGCGATCTCGGCATCGAACCGGTCAAGGACGTCTAAAGCGCGGACACGCGCGCCGATACCGAGCAATTGGCGCGAGCCACCCCTAGCATCTGGGAGGTGGCTGACAGCGACGACGCAGAGCGCGATCCATCGCCGGGCGGCGTGCTGGAATCATCCGCCGAGGCGGCCGGCGACGACCCGGACACCGATCCGTTCCGCGCCGTCGACCCGGGCCCCCACGGCACCGGACCATTTGCCGGCCCGACGACCGGCTCGTTCGTCATCCCCGAACCGGAGCCGACGGGCGACACCTTCGACGCGTTCAACACCGACACCTGGCGATTCCGTGAGACGCCACCGCCTTGGTACCGCAGGAAAGATGCCCGCCTGCTGCTGATCGTGGTGGCGGTCGCGGTGGTCGCCCTCGTCGTCTCACTGGTGGTGCTGGCCACCCGCAGGGACTCCGGGTCCGAGCAGGCGCCCGTGGAACCCGCACCCACGACGACCACCACCACGACGACGACGCCCGTGCCGACGTCCACGTCGACCCCCAGCCCGCTGCCGCCTCCCCCACCGCCGGCCGAACCGCCGCCCGTCGAGCACGCACCGGCCGCGCCCGCCCCGGCCGGGCCTCCCACCCCGACGGCCCGAGGCCCGGAGATCAACGTGACCCGGATGCCCATGAGCGTCGCCCCGACTCCTCGGCATCGCTGATGTCCGACCCCGCCGCCGCCCTGTTCTCCGCCGCCCCGGTCGCGGTATTGGCCACCGTGTCCGGCGAAGGTCAGCCGCATGTGGTCCCCGTCGTCTTCGCCGTCAGTGGGGACCGGCTCTATACGGCGGTGGACGCCAAGCGGAAGTCGACGCAGCATCTGCGACGGCTGGACAACATCGCGGCCAATCCGCGCGTGAGCCTGCTGGCCGAGGAGTACAACGACGACTGGTCGCATCTGTGGTGGGCCCGCGCCGACGGCATCGCCACCGTGCACCCCAGCGGCGACGAGATGGCGATCGGCTACTCGCTGCTGCGGGCCAAGTACCACCAGTACGACCGGGTGGCGCTGGACGGCCCGGTGATCCGGGTCGCGATCAGCCGATGGAGTTCCTGGCACGCCTGAGTCTTGTGCCGACAGTCGCGACAGGAGCATGGTGGACGTGAGTCGTCGATAGGGGCACGCCATGGCCGACAAGTCGAATAGCTCATCCGGCGCCGCGCCCAGTGCGGACAGTCCGGCCTCGATCCGAAATGTGGTTCTGGTCGGGCCATCTGGGTCCGGCAAGACCACCCTCGTCGAGGCGCTGCTGCTCCATGCCGGCGTGCTCACGCGAGCGGGGACGGTGCTGGACGGCACCACGGTCTGCGATCACGAACCCGCCGAAGTCGAGCAGCAACGGTCGGTCGGGTTGGCCCTGGCCTCGCTGCAGCACGGACCGGTGAAGGTGAATCTGCTCGACACTCCGGGCTACGCCGATTTCGTCGGTGAACTGCGGGCCGGGCTCCGGGCCGCCGATTGCGCGTTGTTCGTGATGGCCGCCAACGACGTGGTCGACGCTGCCACCAAGGCGTTGTGGCGGGAATGCGCTGACGTCGGGATGCCCCGTGCCGTGGTGGTGACCAAGCTGGACCACGCCCGCGCAACATTCGCCGGCGCGGTGCAGTCGGCGCAGGAGTCATTCGGGGACAAGGTGATTCCGCTGTATCTGCCCGACGGGGACGGGCTCGTCTCGCTGCTCGCAGACGACGCCACCCTCATCGAGGCCATCATCGAAGAGTCCGAGGACGAAACGTTGATGGAGCGCTACCTGGGCGGCGAACAGATCGACAACGCGGTGCTGGTTGCCGACCTCGAGCGCGCGGTGGCCCGCGGCTCCTTCTTCCCGGTGATCCCGGTGTGCAGCACCACGGGTACCGGGGCCGCCGAACTGCTCGACGTCATCACCCGCGGATTCCCCTCTCCCCCAGAGCATGTGCCGCCGCAGGTGTTCACCCCGGCCGGGATGGCGCAGCCCGCGCCCGCCTGTGATCCCGCGGCCCCGCTGCTGGCAGAGGTGGTGAAGACGACGTCGGACCCGTACGTCGGCAAGGTCAGTCTGGTCCGGGTGTTTTCCGGCACCATCAGGCCCGACACGACGGTTCACGTGTCGGGCCATTTCAATTCGTTCGCCGAACCCGGCGCGGGATGCGCCGAGCACGAGGACCACGATGACGACGAGCGCGTCGGGGCACTGTCGTTTCCGTTGGGCCGCAAGCAACGCCCGGCCGCGGAGGTGATCGCCGGGGACATCTGTGCCATCGCGCGGCTGACCTGCGCCGAGACCGGGGATACCTTGTCGGACAAGGCTTCCCCGCTGGTGTGCCGGCCGTGGACCATGCCGGCGCCGCTGCTCCCCATGGCGATCGTGCCGCACGCCAAGACGGACGAGGACAAGCTGTCGGTGGGGCTGGCCCGGCTGTCCGCCGAGGATCCGACGCTGCGCGTCGAGCAGAACCCGCAGACCCACCAGATTGTGTTGTGGTGCATGGGCGAAGCCCACTCCGCGGTGGTTCTCGATGCGCTGTCGCGGCGGTTCGGGGTCGCGGTCGACACCACCGAACTGCGCGTGCCCCTTCGAGAGACGTTCGGCGGCAACGCGAAAGGACACGGCCGGCACGTCAAGCAGTCCGGTGGGCACGGGCAGTTCGCGGTGTGTGACATCACGGTCGAGCCGCTTCCGGAAGGAGCCGGTTTCGAGTTCGTCGACAAGGTCGTGGGCGGCGCGGTGCCGCGGCAGTTCATCCCGAGCGTGGAGAAAGGCGTTCGCGCCCAGATGGATCGGGGCATCTGCGGCTATCCGATGGTCGACATCCGGGTGACGCTGCTGGACGGCAAAGCCCACAGCGTGGACTCGTCGGACTATGCCTTCCAGCTCGCGGGCGGGCTGGCGCTGCGCGAGGCCGCCGCCGCCGCATCGGTGAATCTCCTCGAACCCATCGACAGCGTGCACATCGTGGTGCCCGATGAAATGGTCGGCGCGGTGATGAGCGATCTGTCGGGGCGGCGCGGCCGCGTGCTGGGCACCGATACCGCCGGCGATTCGTGCACCGGCATCGACGCCGAGATTCCGGAGATCGAACTGACCCGGTATCCGATCGAGCTGCGGTCGTTGTCCCACGGAGCCGGGTCGTTCAGCCGCTCCTTCGCCCGGTATGAACCGATGCCGGAGGCGGTGGCAGCGCGCGTGCGCTGACCCCGGCACAGTGATCCAGGGATTTGGCAAACCTGATCGTGACTGACATCACCTGATGTCATAGTGTCGTCAGATTCGTGCGCGTTACAGCGGGCACCGGGGATGTCAAAGGGGACACCTGTGGGGACACAGTCGGGGATCAGTCGGGACAAATCCAGCCGGTACCGCCTGGCGGTGCTGGCCGCCGCCATGGGTATCGCGGCGGCGACCAGTCAGAACGTCGCCTGGGCCGAAACCGGGGCGCCCGATTCGCCGGGCGCCTCGACCAGCCAGGCCGGACCACCGAAGCCCGGACCCACCAAGCCCAAGCCGGCGAGCACAGACAAGAAGGACAAGAAGAAGCCCGGTAAGAAAGCCGGCAAGTCCGACACCGCGCCGGGCGCGGCCACCGATACCGACACCGACAGCCCCGCCACAGATCCCAAGTCAGGCGCGGATCCAGATGCCAAGCCGGACCCCACGCCCGCGGCAAAGCCCGATCCCAAGCCGGCCGCCAAACCGGCGAAGAAGGGCTCGGATTCGGTCAAGCCCACCGCCGACGGCAAGAAGGCACCGAAGCTCAAGCCCGCCACGGCGAGCACTCCCGCCAAGGACGCGACGGTCAGCTCGCCCGCGGCGACCGCCCCCACCGCACCGTCTGCGGCCGCCGGCAGCAGCGCCTCCGTGCCGGCCACGACACCCGCACTGACCACCCGGCCGGCGGCCCTGTCCGCCACCAACAACACCGTCGGCACCCTGACGACGCCGACGCCACCGCAGCCGCTGAACCCGATCGCGAAGATCATCCAGCTGCCCGGACGCCTCATCAACACCGTCCTGCAGGTGCTGGACCTGACGGTCTCGCAGAGTGGCCCGAAGAGCCCGTTCAACTGGTCCCCGATTTCCGAGGCGCTGTTCGCCGGATTCCGGCGCATCGAGGACATGCTCGGCCTGAGCAAGACACCGACCGCAGCGCCCGTCGTGCCGGAGCTGACCTACACCGGACCCACCAGCGGCGACACCCCGACGGTGGAGCAGTTCCTGAACGCCTCGGCCAACGCCTACGTGCTCGGCGCCCAGCCGGGTGACCTGAAGCCGTTCACCGTCAACGGCTTTCAGATGCAGACCTTCAACCCGCTGTCCGGTGCCGTCGGCAAGGCGTGGGTGACGCCCGAGGGTCAGGTCATCATCGCCTACCAAGGGACGACGGGCGGCACCAATCTGCTGTTCCATCCGCTGATCGCGCTGTCGCAGATCTTCACGGACATGCAGATCATCTTCACGCACACCACACCACAGGCGTTCTGGGATTCGTTGGCCTTCGAGCGGAAGGTCGAAGCCGCGGCTCTCGAGCAGGGCTACACGACCGATGACATCTTCGTCACCGGTCACTCGCTGGGTGGGTGGGAGGCCCAGTTCGTCGCGCAGAAGACGGGCCTCGGCGGCATCGGCTTCGAAGGTCCGGGCCTGAATACTTCGGTGCCCGGCAACAACAGCGCGGCGCAGAACTTCGTCAACATCGAGACCTACGGCGACACCGCGGCGTACTTCTCCACCGATCTGCCGGGGCTGCAGCCGTTCATGCCGGCCTACGACCCGACCGGCGGCAGCAAGCCGCACTACGGCAACATCGTGATGATCGGTGACCCGGACGCGGTGAACCCGCTGCTCAACGCATCCGCGCTGTGGGGCCCGAACCCGATCAACGACATCGTCTTCGCCGTCGACATCCTCGGCAATTTCTTCGAGCACCACCTGCCCGGCATGCAGGCCTACAACCTCGGCGTCGCACCGGATCCCGGCGTGGTGCCCTGGCTGGGTTCCTACACCGGAGCGATCAACGACTGGGGCGCCCTGGACATCTTCGAGTTGCAGCAGGCCGCATCCGACGCCGGCGTCCTGATCGCCCCGTAGCCGTCCGCCCTTGAGCGATTTGTGCACGATTTTCCGCGGTAGCCGCGGTGTCTTGTTTCGGGACATCGCTGACACATGTATGTCTCGGGACATCGCTGACACCTGAGTGAGGTGTGGACCCATCGTGGTTCATGGCCCAGAAGGTGACGGCGATGGATATTCGTGCTGCGACGGCGTTGGCCGGGCAGGTCGAGAATGTGGCGGCGTTCTGCCGGGATCAGCAGATCAGTCGACAGACGTTCTATAAGTGGCGCAAGCGGTTCGGGCAGCTAGGGCTGACCGGACTCGAAGAGCTATCACGACGGCCGGTGTCGTGTCCCGGGCAGACCGCGGCCGCGGTCGAGGAGCTGGTGCTGCGCCGCCGCAAGGAGCTATTGGAAGCCGGCCGCGACCACGGCGCACACTCGATCCACTGGGCGCTACGGCGTGAGGGCCATGTTGGTGTGCCCGCACCGGCCACGATCTGGCGGATCTTGACGCGCCACGGTGCGATCACCCCGCAGCCGCGTAAACGGCCCAAGTCAGCGACCAAACGGTTTGTCTTCGATCGCCCGAACGGTTGCTGGCAATCAGACTGGACCGAATGGGCACTGGCGGACGGCACGGCGGTGGCCATTGCGGGCTGTCTGGATGATCATTCCCGCTACCTGGTCGGGTTGGCCGCCGCAGCCGGGCCGGGCACCGGCGAGTTGGTGTGGTCGGTGATGCTGGCCGGTATCAGCGAGTGCGGGATTCCGTCAATATCGTTGTCGGACAACGGCCTGATGTACACCGGGCGGCGGCTCGGGTTTGAAACGACGTTCGAGGCGAACCTGCGGGCCCTGGGAGTGAAAACGATCAACTCGACCCCCTATCACCCGCAGACGTGCGGCAAGATCGAGCGGTTCTGGCAGACCCTCAAAAAGTGGCTCCACGCGCACCCCACCCCGGACACTGTCGCTGACCTCGACGATCTGCTCGCGGTGTTCCGACACTGCTACAACCACCAACGACCACATCGAGCGCTCGGCGGAGCCACTCCGGCAGAGGTTTTCGCGGCCACCGAACGCGCCCGCCCCGCAGACCGGCCCTTGCCGGCCCCGGTGTTTGTCACCACCGGCACCGTTAACGACACGACCGGTCGGGTGTTCGTGCCGCCCTACGTCATCAACGTCGGCCGGTATTGGGCTGGGCACCAATGCGACTGCATCCGCGACGGCGACCACATCGCCATCTTCAGCGGCACCACCTTGATCCGCGAACTCACCGCCGACCCAACCCGCCGCTATCAGCCCGGCGACAAAACCACGCGAACATACCGCACCCGCGCACCCAAACCCGCACACTGACTGTCAGCGATGTCCCGAGACATAAGTGTCAGCGATGTCCCGAGACACCACACCGCGGTAGCCGCGGAAAATCGTGCACAAATCCCTGGGGTCAGAGCAGGCCGAGCAGCTGCAGGTCGGTGATGTACTTGACGATCACCGGCGCAGTGACGTGCGGAATGTCCTTGTCCGGACCGAGCTTTGCCTCCTGCACCGCCTCGCGGAACACCACGACCGGCGCAATGGAGCCGTTGTGCGGGTGCTCCGGCTTCTGGTAGTTGTGCAGCAGCGGCAGCAGTGAGGCCTGGCGCTGCCGGTCCGGCAGGGCCCGCAGCGTCGTCTCGAAGCGGGCCAGCCATTCCGCGTAATCATCAACGCGGGCAATCGAATACCCGGCTTCGGTGAGCCAGTCGACGAACTCGTCCATACCCAGGCCGTCGGAATGCGGGTTCATCACGTGGTAGGTGACGAACTCGCCGGCGGGCCGCACGCCCAGCGTGTCGATGGCCTCGGCGATGAACTCGACGGGCAGGCCGTCGTAGTGCGCGGCTTGCCGCTTGCCCTCGGCGTCACGCTCGTAGAACGAGTATGGGGCGATACCGGTGGCCACCAGCGAGAACATCATGCGGGTGAACATGTCGGGCAGGTTGAGCTGCCCGGCGTAGCTGGTGTCGGCCAGGATCATGTCGCAGCGGAACACCGAAACCGGCAGGCCGCAAAGATCATTGGCCTCACGCAGCAGCACCTCACCGGCCCACTTACTGTTGCCGTAACCGTTGGCATAGCCGTCGTGCACGGCACGCACCGGGCTCATCACCCGCACGTCGGCCTCTTCGGTGAACGTGCCGGGTGCCAGCTGGTCACCGACACCGATGGTCGAGACGTAGATGTACGGCTTCTGCCGGGTGGTCAGCGCGATGCGAATCAGCTCGGCGGTGCCCAGGGCATTGGGACCGAACAGTTCGCTGTACGGCAGCACGTGGTTCACCAGGGCGGCGGGGTCGACGATGACGTCGACCTCGTCGGCCAGTCGCTGCCAAATCTCCTGCGGCAGACCGAGGTTCTCGTCGCCCTTGTCGCCGGCGATCACTTCGAGGTGGTCCGCGGCGAGCGCCTGGTAGTGCGCCAGCAGCTTCGGATCACCGGAGTCGAAGGTCGCATCGAGCCGGGCGCGGGCCTCGTCGTCGGACTTGGCGCGCACCAGGGCGATCACCTTGCCGTCGACCAGGTCCATCCGCTCCAGCCACTCCAGCGCCAGGTAGCGGCCCAGGAATCCGGTTGCGCCGGTGAGCAATACGGTACGAGTCTCCGCAGCGGGCCCGGGCAGTGACGGCGCCGCAGCCAATGTCGCGGCGTCGATGAACTTGTCCAGGGTCAGGTCCGCGGCACGCACCTCGACGGCGTTCTTGCCATGAACCGAGCTGAAGCTGGGCCGCTTGGCGCCACCGCTGCGCTCGTTCTCGATGTAGGCGGCCAGCGCGGCCAGATCGTTGGCGGGGCTCACGATGATGCCGACCTGCACCTCGACGCCGAAGATCTCCTCGAGCAGATTGCCGAAGGTCAACGCGGACAACGAGTCTCCACCGAGGTCGGTGAAGTGGGCGTCGGCCGACACCTCGCCGGACGCGCCGAGCAGCGCACCGGCCGCGCGGATGACGGTCGGCAGGGCCGGACCGTCCGCACCGTGCTGGCGCAGCGCACGGAGTTCATCGGCCTGCCCCGCAGCAAGACTCACGTACAGGTCTTCCAGCGCCGGGCCGTAATGCGCCTTGAGCTTCGGCCAGGCCAGCTTGCGGATGCCGGTCAGCAGCCCGTTCTCCAGCGAGAACGGTTCGGTCTCCACGATGAAGTCGCGGGGGATCTCGTAGGACTGCAGTTCGGCTGCCTTGGCGACCTCCTGCAGTGAATCGCTGATCCGCTGCTTCAGTTCGGCGGAGTCCCAACGGGCCAAGGCGTCTTCGGTCGGGACGACCACTGCCAGCAGGTACGGCTGGGCGCTGTTGCCGTAGACGTAGATCTGCCGGACCAGCGGGCTGTTGTTGCTGAACGCCGCCTCCAGCTTGGCCAGCGTGACGAATTCGCCCTGCGCCAGCTTGAGCACGTTGTTGCGGCGGTCGACGTACTGGATCTGATCCGGGCCGATCTCGGCGACCACGTCGCCGGTGCGGTAGAAACCGTCCTCGTCGAAGACGCTCGCGGTGACCTCGGGCCGCTTGTAGTAGCCCGGGAACAGGTACTGGGTCTTCACCAGCAGCTCACCGCGCGGGTACGGCTGGTCGGTCAGGTAGTAGCCCAGGTCGGGCACGTCGACCAGCTTGTAGTCCAGCGTCGGCGGACGCTGGATGACGCCGTCGAAGAAGACCATGCCCGCCTCGGTGGAGCCGTAGCCCTCCAGCACGTGGATACCGAGGAACTTCTCGACCCAGGCCTTGAGTTCGTCGGTGATGGGCGCCGAACCCGTCATCGCCTTGATGTATCGGCCACCGATCAGGTTCTGCCGCATGTCGGCCATCACCTGCTGCTCGATGTCGTCGCGCTCGGCCTCGCCTGCGCCGACCGGGACCAGCTTGTCGACGCGGCTCTGGAACTCCAGGTACAGCATCTCCCAGACGCGGGGCACGAGATTCAGCTCGGTGGGCCGCGCCAGCGCGAAATCCTCGAGGAGAGTGGACAAGTCACTCTTGGCGGCGAAGTAGACGATGCCGCCGTTGGCCAGGCTGGAGTACAAGA
Source organism: Mycobacterium sp. HM-7 (assembly GCF_053852335.1). Classification (NCBI taxonomy): domain Bacteria; kingdom Bacillati; phylum Actinomycetota; class Actinomycetes; order Mycobacteriales; family Mycobacteriaceae; genus Mycobacterium; species Mycobacterium sp. HM-7. The sequence goes on from NZ_CM132657.1 coordinate 5,885,374, forward strand.
TGCCGCGGCCCATGACGTGGCTCATCGGCATGAACGCCAGGTTGATCGAGGCCTCGCTCGGTCCGAACCACGCCGTGCTGGCCCGCCGCCAGAAGCTCGTCATGTTGCTCTCGGGGTACATCGCGCCCTTGGGGGCGCCGGTCGAACCCGAGGTGTAGATCAAGAGGGACAGCGGGTCGGCCTCGTCGGAGACCGGGGCGGGGGCGGACGGGAGGTCGCGGCCACGACCGAGTACGTCGGCGAAGGTCTCGACCGTGACGTTCAGACCGGCCAGCGCTTCCCGCGCCTGGTCGATGGCCTCACGCTCGTCGTCGACCTCGGCGTGGTGGTCGAAGACCACGAACCGGGCCGGGGCGGGGCCACCGACCGCGAGCTCGACGGCGTCGGCGACGTAGCCCGCGCTCACGGCGATCAGCACCGGTTCGGTCTCGGCGACGATCGGCAGTAGCGACGAAGCCGCGGAGCTGGTCTGCAGCGGCACCGACACGGCACCGATCTGGCCGAGCGCGGTGTCGATGACGGTGTAGTCGGTGCTGGTGAAGCCGAGAATGGCGACGCGGTCGCCGGCCTTGACGCCGTCCGCGTGCAGGGCGGCGGCGACGGCGCGGACGCGCTCCCACAGTTCGCCGTACGTGATGGTGTCGTACTTCGGCAGCAACCGCGCCACGGTGCGGCCGTTCTCGGTGACGAACTCGACGGCGCGCTGCCCGAGGGCGGTCCGGTCGGCGTAGCCCTCGAGGACGGTCTTCACGATCTCGGGCAGTCGCATGCCGGGCTTCTCAACGGACTGCGCCACCGACAGCAGCGGTACAGCCGCGGCGAACTGCGGATCATTGGCGGACAATTCGGCGATCCGGCGGGCGAGCCCGTCGACGCTGCTCTCGGCATGGTCAATCGACATGAATAAACCTCACGAAAAATCGAAATCTCGAATGGGTACGCCCCGTTGCATCCCCACTAATTGAATGACGCTGGCGCGGTCGCCGTTGTTCCGGCGATTTCCTGCCAGTTCCCTGTGATTTGTGCACGTTTTTCCGCGGTGGCCGCGGAAAAACGTGCACAAGTCACCAAGTCAGAGCAGGCCGAGCAACTGCAGATCGGTGATGTACTTCACGATCACCGGCGCGCCGATGTGCGGAATGTCCTTGTCCGCACCGATTTTGGCGTTCTGGACCGCGGCCCGGAACCGCTCCACCGGTGCGATGGACCCTGCCACCGGATAGCTCGGCTGCTGGTAGTTGTGCAGCAGCGGCAGCAGTGAGGCCTGGCGCTGCCGGTCCGGCAGCCCGCGCAGGCCGGTCTCGAACCGGGTCAGCCAGTCGGCGTAATCATCAACGCGGGCAATGGAATACCCCGCCTCGATCAGCCAGTCGACGAACTCGTCCATGCCGATGCCGTCGTCGTACGGGTTCATCACGTGGTACGTCTCGAACGTCGAGTCGGACTCACCGGCGGCCACCTGCACCGCCAGCGTCGAGATGGACTCGGAGACGAATTCGACCGGCAGCCCGTCGTAGTGGGCACGCTGCCGCTTGCCGTCGGAATCCAACTCGTAGAACGAGTACGGCGCGATGCCGGTGGCCACCAACGAGAACATCATGCGGGTGAACATGTCGGGCAGGTTCAGCTGCCCCGCGTACGACGTGTCAGCCAGGATCATGTCGCAGCGGAACACCGAAACCGGCAGGCCACAAAGATCATTCGCTTCACGAAGCAGGACCTCGCCGGCCCACTTGCTGTTGCCGTAACCGTTGGCATAACTGTCGTCGACCGAGCGCACCGCGCTCATCACGCGCACATCAGCGGCCTCGACGAACTCGCCGGGCGCCACCCCGCCGCCGACCGCGATGGTCGAGACGTAGGCGAACGGCTTGATCCGCGTGGTCAGGGCGATCCGGATCAGTTCGGCGGTGCCCAGCGCGTTCGGGCCGAACAGCTCGCTGTAGGGGAGCACGTGGTTCACCAGCGCGGCCGGATCGACGATGAAGTCGACGGTGTCGGCCAACCGCTGCCAAACCTCCTGCGGCAGGCCGAGGTTCGCCTCACCCTTGTCGCCGGCGATGACCTCGAGATGGTCGGACAGGGACCGGTAGTGCGCCAACAGCTTCGGATCGCCGCTGTCGAACGTCGCGTCGAGGCGGGCACGGGCGTCGGCGTCGGACTTGCCGCGGACCAGGCAGATGACCTTCCCATCAACCAGGTCCATCCGTTCCAGCCACTCCAACGCCAGGTAGCGACCGAGGAATCCGGTTGCGCCCGTGAGCAATACGGTCCGAACCTCGGACACCGGGCCCGGCAGCGACGGCGCTGCGGCCAGCGTCGCGGCGTCGATGAACTTGTCCAGCGTCAGGTCTGCGGCGCGCGCCTCGGTGGCGCCGCGGCCGTGCACCGTGGAGAACGTCGGCCGCTTGCTGCCCGGCGCGCGTTCCCCTTCGATGTAGGTCGCAACCCCGGCCAGGTCGGTGGCCGGGCTGACGATCACGCCGACCGGCACCTCGACCTCGAAGATCTCCTCCAGCAGATTGCCGAAGGTCAACGCCGACAACGAATCTCCACCCAGGTCGGTGAAATGGGCGTCACCCGCGACATCGGAGCCGGCCGCGCCGAGCGTGGCACTCACCGCACGCAGCACGGTCTCCAGCACCGGCGCGTCGGACGCACGTAGGGCGCGCAGCGCTCGAAGTTCCATGGCCTGGCCCTCGGCCAGTTCCGCGTACAGCTGCTCCAATTCGGCGCCGTACCGGGCCTTCAGCTTCGGCCAGGCCAGCTTGCGCACCCCGGTCAGCAGTCCGTTCTCCAGCGAGAACGGTTCGGTCTCGATGATGAAGTCGCGCGGAATCTCGTACGACTGCAGCCCGGATTCGCGGGCCACCGCCTGCAGCGCGTCGGCAAGTTCGGGACGCAGCGCCTCCGGACCGCCGGCGCCACTGAGGGCCTCGACGGTAGGCACGATCACGGCGAGCAGATAGGAGCGAGAACTGTTGCCGTACACGTAAATCTGACGGATCAGCGGGCTGGTGCCGAAGGCGGCCTCCAGCTTGGACACCGTCACGAACTCGCCCTGCGCCAGCTTCAGCACGTTGTTGCGGCGATCGAGGTACTGCAGGTGATCGGGACCGAGCTCGGCGACGATGTCACCGGTGCGGTAGAAACCGTCCTCGTCAAAGACGTCAGCGGTGACGTCGGGTCGCTTGTAATAGCCGGGGATCAAATCCGTTGACTTCAACAGCAATTCACCACGCGGGTGCGGGCGGTCGGTCGACAGGTAGCCGAGCTCGGGTACGTCTACGAGCTTGTAGTCGAGCACCGGCGGGCGGCTCAGGTGGCCGCTGATCATGACGCCGCCGGCTTCAGTCGAACCGTAGGCCTCCATCAGCTCCAGCCCGAGGAACTTCTGCACCCAGGCCTTGAGCTCCGGCGAGATCGGAGCCGATCCCGTCATCGCGACGAGCTGCCGCCCGCCGATCAGGCTGGCGCTCCGTTCGTCGAGCACCTGCTGTTCGGCGACGCCGTCGAGCGCCCTGCGGTCGACCTCGCTCTGTACCTCCTGGTGGATCATCTCCCACACCCGGGGCACGAAGGTCATCTGCGTCGGCCGGACCAGAGCGATGTCCTCCAAGAGGGTGGACAGGTCGCTCTTGGCCGCGAAGTAGACGGTGCCACCGTGCGCAAGGGTGCGGTAGACGGTGCCGCGGCCCATCATGTGGCTCATCGGCAGGAAGCTCAGGACGATCGACGGCAGCGCAGGCTGCTGGTGCGTCAGGCCGGTGCGCCACGCGTTGGTGACCAGCCGCTCGGGGTACATGGCGCCCTTGGGGGTTCCGGTGCTGCCGGAGGTGTAGATCAGCACCAGCAGCGGGTCCGGCTCGGCGGGGACAGCCGGTTCGACGGCCGGCAGTGCGGCACCGCGGGCGACCAGGTCCGCAAGAGTCTCGACCACGACACCGCGCTCGGCCAGACGCGCAGTGGCCCGTTCGACGGCCTCGCGCTCGTCGTCGACCTGGGCGTGGTGGTCGAACACCACCACACGCGTCAGCGCGGCGCCGGCACCCAGCACCAGGTCGACAGCGTCGTCGAGGAACTTCACGTCCGCGAACAGCGCGCGCGGTTCGGTCTCGTCGAGGATCGGACGCAGCTGCTCGGCGGGTGCGCTGGTCTGCAGCGGGACGGCGACGACGCCGGCACGCGCGAGGGCGGTGTCGATGATCGTGAATTCGGCGCTCGTGAAGCCGAGCATCGCGACCCTGTCGCCGGCGGCGACGATCGGCTGACCGCCGCCGGGGGCGTTGCCGTCTGTGCCGGTCAGCAGGACGTTGTCGAGGGCCTGGATCTGGTGCCACGCCTCGCCGTAGGTGATGGTGTCGTACCGCGGCAGGAGCCGGGCGACGGTCCGGCCGGCGGCGTCGGTGACGTATTCGACGGCACGCTGACCGAGAGCGGGGCGGTCCGCGTAGGCGGCCATGACCGTGTGAATGATTTCGGGGAGCCGGATGCCGGGCTCGTCGAGGGCGGCGCCGACCCCAGGAAGGGGCCGCGCGGCGGCAAGTTGGGGATCGGCAGCGCAGAGGTCAGCGATGCGCTGCGTCAGCTCGTCGGTAAGTACGGTTTCTTCGTTCGACATAACAACCTCATCAATTGGTTCACCAGCGTCACCAATTACAACGTTAGCAAAACTAACGATATGCCCGTAGTTGCTGTGTGACAAACCACACCGATCGGTCAGCGCTCGGAGGTCGGTTGCACCTGTGGCGGCGCAAGCGGCACCGCCACCTTGGTACCTGCCTGCGTTTCGTACGCGCCTTCGTCCCGGCCGAGGGCGATGGTCGCCGCCGCCATGGCGGCGATGGACGCCACGAGCGCCACGGCCTCCACCCCGGTCGTGTCGAACCCCTCGCCGAGCACCAGCGCAGCGAGGACGACGGCCACCACCGGCTCCAGCACCAGCATGGTGGGTACCGACGTCTGGAGCGCGCCGGCGTGGAACGCCGACTGCTGCAGCACGGTCGCCACCGCGCCCAGGATGACGAGCAGGTACGGCGCGGGCGTCGTCAGCAGACCCAGCCAGCCGCGGTCCTGCAGGATCGCCATGAAGATCTTCGTCACCACCGCGACGACACCGAACAGCACGCCGACACCGACCGCCAGCAAGACCGCGCGCTGCCAACCGCTGCACCGCACGGCTACCAGGACACAGCCGATGATCACCACGGCACACACCGCGGCGACGAGCACGATAACCCCTGGTGAAGCCAGGTGCTCGTCACGTTCAGGCCGGGCCAGCACGACGAATCCCGCCAGCCCGATGGTCAGCAGTCCCGCCCACAGCCACTCACCGCGGGTCACCCGGCGGTGCGCCTGATGCGCACTCAGCGGCAGCGCGAACAGCAGCGCCGAGACCAGCAGCGGCTGCACCAACAGCAGAGATCCGTTCGCCAACGCGAGCGCCTGGAAGACGTAGCCCGCGACGGCAGCGCCGGTGCCGGCCCACCACAGGCGCCGGCTCAGCAGCGTCGACAGCATGACGACGCTGACGCCGTGTTCCTGCGGAACGTCGACGGTCGCGCGCTGGCGCACCACGATGCCGACGGCCGCGCACACGGCGGCACAGAGGGCGAACAGCACCACCAGCCCGTGTTGGATCAACGGAGGCGTCCGATCAGCGTGGCCGCGCACGGCGCCACAGGCCTCACCGGAAACATCACGCCCAAAGGGTAGTCGAGCGGGACTATCTGTCCCACTTTCGAGCCGCGCGGCCAACCGACGTGAGCGGCGGTGCCCTCCGTCGAGCGTGAGTCTCGGCGCGACCCGGGTCGGCGTGTCGCCTCGTCAGGCCGCACGCTCGGCAACAGCACCGCCGGCGACGTGCCGGTCAGACTTACTAAAACCTTAGATCTCTCTTATTTTTCTTAAGTTTGAGGTACGGTCGGTGCCATGCACACCAGGATCGCTCTCGTCACCGGCGCTTCCCGCGGCATCGGAGCCGCCGTGGCCCAGCAGCTGGCCGGGCCGGACACCCACGTCTTGGTCAACTACCGCGAGAAGGCCAAGCGCGCCAACACCGTCGTCGACAGCATCCGGGCCGCCGGCGGGCAGGCTTCCGCGATCGGCGCCGACGTGTCCGACGCCGCCGCGGCCAAAGCCATGATGGACCGGATCGACAGCCGGTTCGGGCGGCTGGACACGCTGGTGCTCAACGCCTCCGGCGGCCTGGAGTTCGGCGCCGCACCCGACTACGCGATGCGCCTGAACCGCGACGCCCAGCTACGGCTCGTCGACCTGGCGCTGCCACTGATGCCCGCCGGTGCGCAGATCGTGTTCGTCACCAGCCACGAAGCCCACTGCTACCCGCACCTGCCGGTGCCCGACGCGTACGCCCCGATCGCCGCCAGCAAGCGCGCCGGCGAAGACGCGCTGCGGGCCCTGCGGCCCGAATTCGACCGGTGCCGAATCGGATTCACCATCGTCTCGGGCGACATGATCGAAGGCACGATCATCGCCCGACTGTACGAACGCCGCGATCCCGAAGCGGTCGGAGCGCGCCGCAGCCAAGGACCGCTGCCGACCATCGAGCAGTTCGCCTCCGCCATCACCATCGCCGCCACCGGCCGCGACCTGCGTGACACCGTGTACGTCGGCGGCGAGGACCACCTGGTCCGGCCGGCGTGATCAGGGCTCGAGCAGCACTTTGATGGCCGTGCGCTGATCCATCGCCGTGTAGGCGTCCGCCACCTCAGCGAGCGGCAGTGCCAGGTCGAAGACCCGGCCCGGCTCGATGGCCCCGGACAGCACGTCGGGCAGCAACTCGTCGAGGTATGGGCGAACGGTGGCCATCCCGCCCGCGACGTGGATGTTGGTGTTGAACAGCTGCCGCATCGGCAGTTCGGGGGCACCGGCCGGTACCCCGACGAATCCCAGATGGCCGCCGGGGCGAACCGCCCCGAGTGCCTGGCGCATCGAATCCTTCGTGCCGACGCACTCCAGCACAGAGTCGGCCCCGACACCGCCGAGGAGTTCCTCGATGGCCGCGATCCCCTCATCACCGCGTTCGGCGACGATGTCCGTGGCGCCGAAGGCCCGGGCCAGATTCTGCCGGTCTTCGTGCCGCGACATCGCGATGATCCGTTCCGCGCCAAGACGTTTCGAGGCCAGCACCCCACACAGCCCGACGGCACCGTCGCCGACGACCACCACGGTGGCGCCCGGGTGCACGTCCGCGGACCGGGCGGCGTGGTGCCCGGTTGACATGACGTCGGCAAGAGTCAACAGATGCGGGAAGAGTTCTGCGTCAGGTGACTCCGGCACCTTGAACAGCGTGCCGTCGGCGAAGGGCACCCGGAGATACTCCCCTTGCGCCCCGTCGAGCGGCTCGCCGGTTCTGGTGGTGCCGCCCCAGACCCCGAAGTTCACGCACGAGGTGGTGATCCCGTTGCGACAGTGCACGCAGGTGCCGTCACTGTCGGTGAACGGCGAGATGACGAAATCCCCGACGCGCACGTCTTTGACGTCGGCGCCGACGGCTTCCACGATCCCGATGAATTCATGCCCGATGGGGTGCGGTGCGTGCGTCGGCGCGACCCCGCGGTAGGGCCACAGGTCCGAGCCGCACACACAACTGCGCACCACCCGCACCACGGCGTCGCCCGCCGACTGAATCTGCGGATCGGGCCGCTCCTCGAATCGAATGTCGCCCGGTCCGTGGATGATCGTGGTCTGCACAGCTGTTCCGCCTTTCAGGAGTCGAACGAGGGCTCCTGAAGTCTTGCCCATCTAGCCCGTCGGCGCGAGGACCAACCCACCCGTGACGGGCGCCGCCGCAGCGGGCGCCGGAGCCACCGCAGCCGGAACCGCAGCGGGAACGGCAGCGGGCGCCGCCGCCGGAACGGCAGCGGGGACCGCGGCGGCCACTGGAGCGGGTGCCGCGACCGGAGCCGCAACCGGAGCCACGGCAGGAGCAGGCGCCGGCGCAGGAGCCGGCGGCGGCACCGGAGCGCCCACACCGAGCACCCGCAGCAGGTCAGGCTTCATGGCCTGCAGCTGCTGGCCCCAGTAGCCCCAGCTGTGGGTACCGTCTTGCGGGAAGTTGAAGACCGCGTTGCGGCCACCGGCCTGCTGGTAGCGCTTCTGGAAGTCCCGGTTGGAGCTGATCGTGAGGTTCTCCAGGAACTGGGCGCTGTAGAGGATGCCCATGTCACCCGGCGTATCAAGGTCGGACGGCATGCCGTTGCCGCAGTACACCCAGACGGCGGTGTTGTTCGCCACCAGCTGCTGGACGTTGACGGTCGGGTCGTTGCGCCGCCAGGCCGGATCGCTGGCGATGCCCCACATCTGAGTCGGGTTGTACCCGCCGGCGTCCTTCATGGCGAAGCCGATCAGCGTGGGCCAGAGGCCTTGCGAAGGGTTGAGGAAGCCCGACAGCGAGCCCGCGAAGATGAACTGCGACGGGTGCCAGATCGCGAGCGTCAGCGCGGAACCACCCGACATCGACAGGCCGACGACGGCGTTGCCGGTGGGCTGCACGCCCCGGTTCGCGGCCAGCCAGGCCGGCAGCTCCTGGGTCAGGAACGTCTCCCATTTGTAGGTGACGACGCCGCCCGAGTTGGTGGCCGGCTGGTACCAGTCGCTGTAGAAGCTGGACTGTCCGCCGACGGGCATCACCATCGAGACGCCGGACTGGTAGTACCACTCGAACGCGGCGGTGTTGATGTCCCAGCCGCTGGCGTCGTCCTGGGCGCGCAATCCGTCGAGCAGGTAGACCGCGTGCGGTCCGCCGCCCTGGAACTCGATCTTGATGTCGCGTCCCATCGCGGGTGACGGAATGTTCAGCACCTCAACCGCTTTCGCGGCCGCATGCGCCTGCGGAGCGACCGCGGGAATCGCCATTCCGGGGACCGTCAGGGCAGCCACCGCCGCCGCCGCGAGCCGCCGTAGTTTCGCGCCGTAATTCTTGCCAACCAGAGTCGCCAACACGAGTGAAAACTAACGCCGGACCGCGCCGGGCCGTCCGACCAACGCGCGGCGTGATCGCCTCGTTACCAAGGCGTTTGGCTATCGAGTCCAGAACGCATCACGCCGTGCCGTGATCAGTGCCGTCGCTGACGACCGTCACATCGTCGCGGCTGCACGGTTCCTGGTGCCAGTCGCCGAACGGATCCGGGTAGCCGAACCACGTGCCGCGCGCCGCGAATTCCTCGTCGGTGAGCAGGGCATCGTTCAGGGCAGCGGTCACGTCCTCGGGACGCGCGCCGCACACCAGGATCGTCATCGCGGTGTGTCGGTCACCGAATTCGTTGTCCCACATCAGGTCTGCCATGGCGCGCCGCTCACGGTCCAGGTAGGCCGCGTCACTGACGGTCATCGCGGCGATCCACCGGCCGGCGTTACTGACGCGCAGGCCGCCGCCGGCCGATTCCAGCCACATGACATGGTCGGCCCGATTCGCCAGCCACATCCGGCCACGGGTCCGGATCACCCCGTCCAAGAGGTGGTCGATGGCGTCGTGCAGCCGCTCCGGGTGGAACGGCCGCCGCGCGTTGAACTCGACGAGCTGAACGGGCCCTTCCGGTTTCAGGCTGGGCTGCCCGGCGAGCAGCGGTCCGTGCGGCTCGTCGCCGCGACCCCGCCGAGCGTCGGGCCCCAAGGTGCGCAGCGCGTCGTCGACCATGGCGGGCTCGGTGACGAGGTGCGCCCGCGGCGCCAGTCGGCGGCACACCGCCAGCAGCACGGGCTCGGCGTGGGTCACCACGAGGACGTCGGCGAAGTCGGCCTGCCCCACCGCCACCTGCGCGACTGTCCGGCCGTCGCGCAGTTCGTCGTCGCCCAGCGCGTCGGTGAGCCAGTCGGCCGCTTCGATGCACGTCACCACGCCCGCGATCGCCACGTCGCGGGCCGCCGGCCCGTCGATGTACCCCGGACCGACGTGGACCCGAACGTGGTTGACGGCCCAGCAGATCGGCTCGGGCTCCATCCACGGCTCCAGGTGCACGACGATGCGGTGGACGTCGTCACGGCGGTGCAACAGACGCAGATAGATCAGCAGGTCGTTGCGGACGGTGCAGGACACGCAGCCGTGGGCCAGTTCCAGCGCCGCCTCGGTCTCGCTGACGATGCCGTGCGGCGCCGTGACGGTACGACGACGCACGACGTGACCGTCGAACTGATGCTCCACGAGCACCGTGCCCGGCGCCTTCAGTAGTTCCTCGGTCACGTATCCGGTCGGTCCCTGACCAGCTACGACGATCACCGGCGTCCTCATCGTCACCCCTTATCGACAATCATTTTCAATTCCGTCGAGGTCACGCTACAGTGGCGGCCGGCACTTGTCGAAAACGATTTTCAATAACGATAGGGCGAAGGACATGTCAGCGCACTGCCAGGTCACCGGGCGCAAGCCCGGCTTCGGCAACACGGTTTCGCACTCGAATCGGCGCACCTCGCGCCGGTGGAACCCCAACATCCAGAGCAAGACGTACTACCTGCCCTCGGAAGGCCGGAGCATCCGGCTCCAGGTCAGCGCGAAGGGCATCAAAGTGATCGACCGGGACGGCATCGAGGCCGTCGTGGCGCGACTGCGCCGGGACGGAGTTCGAATCTAGATGTCCCGCACCGATATCCGTCCCGTGGTGAAGCTGAAATCCACCGCGGGCACCGGCTACACGTACGTCACCCGCAAGAACCGGCGCAACGATCCCGATCGCATGGTGCTGCGCAAGTACGACCCGATCATCCGCAAGCACGTCGACTTCCGAGAGGAGCGCTGAGCATGGCCAAGAAATCCAAGATCGCCAAGAACGAGCAGCGCCGGCTGATCGTCGCCCGCCATTCCGAGCGCCGCGCCGAGCTCAAGGCCGTCATCAAATCCCCGTCGAGCACCGCCGACGAACAGGCCGCCGCGATGCGGGAACTGGCCCGCCAGCCGCGCGATGCCAGCGCGGTGCGGGTGCGCAACCGCGACGCCGTAGACGGCCGTCCGCGCGGTCATCTGCGCAAATTCGGCCTGTCCCGGGTCCGGGTGCGTGAACTGGCCCACGACGGACAGCTGCCCGGCATCCGGAAAGCGAGCTGGTGATGGCTCAGCGCAAACCCACCCGACGCCCCGCCGCAGAGAACAAGCGGCCGGTCAAGAACATGCTGACCAAGCTCGGCGTCGACCACCTCGACTACAAGGACACGAACAACCTGCGGTTGTTCATCTCCGAGCGCGGCAAGATCCGGTCCCGGCGCGTGACGGGCCTGACGGTCCAGCAGCAGCGACAGGTCGCCACCGCGATCAAGAACGCCCGCGAGATGGCGCTGCTCCCCTACCCCGGGATCAGCTGAACATCGTCAGCAGGGACTGGGTGCGCCACATCGTCAGCCCGGCGAACAGCACAAGCAGCACGGCGGTCACCGAGATCAGGGCCAGGAGTCGTTGCCGCGCAGGCACATACGCGAAGACCGCCGCCACCACCGTGCCGGTGATCAACCCGCCGACGTGCCCCTGCCAGCTGATGGCCTGTGAGCTGACCGCGGGCAGTACGAACGTGATCACCAGGTTGATGACGATCAGGCCGACGATGCCGCGGACGTCGAGCTGCAGCCGACGGAACAACACGAACGTCGCGCCGAAGAGGCCGAAGATCGCGCCCGAGGCACCTGCCGTCGCCGAGTTCAGCGGCGACAGCAGGTACACCAGCACCGAGCCGCCCAGTCCGCTGAGGCCGTACAGCACGCCGAAACGCAGGCGGCCCAGCCACTGCTCCAGCTGCGGACCGACGGCCCACAGCGCCCACATGTTGAACACGATGTGCGCCAGGCCGTAGTGCAGGAAGGCCGACGATGCCAGGCGGTAGTACTGACCGTCGGCCACCGCAGGCGGCCACAGCACCAAGTCTTGCTGGAGCTGCACCGAGGTGTGCTGCAGCACGAACATCACGATGTTGACCGCGATCAGGGTGTAGGTCACCAGCGAGCCCTTGGAAATCCGGCCGCCGAAGTGGGTCCGGGCCTGCCGCACCGACCGCTTGCCCTCGTTGACGCATTCCGGGCACTGCTGGCCGACGGCCGCGGCGGTCATGCAGTCCGGGCAGATGGGGCGGCCACACCGGCTGCAGCTCACGTACGTCGGGCGGCTGGGATGCCGATAGCAGGTCGGCGGCGGGACGGTCATTGAGTGATCTTCCGGGCTACAGCCGCCACAGGGCTTCCTGGCTGGTGCTGGCGATCAGCACCCCACCAGTGTCGTACAGGGCTCCGGTGACCAGCCCGCGGGAGTCCGTGTTGTTCAGCCGGGTGACCTCGTACCGGTGCCAGTCGTGCGGCACGAAGGGCCGGTGGAACCACACGGCGTGATCCAGGCTGGCGGCGAACCCCTGGTGCAAATCCGTGCCGTCGGGCCGCGCGACGGGTACCGGCCCGAAGTCGGACATGAAGGTCAGCGTGCAGGCGCGGATCAGCAGGTCGTCCTCGATGTCATCCTTCGTGCGAATCCAGAACGGGGGCACGGCGAACGCGCCGACGTCTTCGGGCCGCACCCTGATGTCGAAGAAGTCGGCAGCGGTGAGGCTCGTCGGCTTGGGTACCGAGGCGTCGAACTCGAGGCCCCGGACTTCGGGCCGTTGCCAGTCGGCACCCGGCTCCGGTACATGGAACGACGCGATCATCTCCAGGATCGTCTTGCCGTTCTGCTTCGCGGTGACGCGCCGCGTGTCGAAGGACCGGCCGTCCCTGGTTCGTTCCACGTGAAACTCCACGTCGACGCCGTACTGGCCGCCTCGGACGAAGTAGAGATGCAGCGACTGCGGCAGCTTGTCGCGCTCGACGGTGTGGCCGGCCGCACCGAGCGCCTGCGCGGCGATCAGTCCGCCGAACAGCGACCGTCCCGGCCCCTCGGTCGGTTGCGGTGCGATGAAGGTGTCCCCGTCACGCGCGAAGTCCAGGAGCTGGGCAATCCAGCTGGGCGCAGTAGAACTCATAAGGCCGCAGCGTATCCATCTGCTTCCGATCAGCGCCGCCGCCTAGGCTGAAGGTCATGGTCCAACGCCGGGGATTCAATGACACCGTCACCCGATTCTGGGGCTTCGCCGCTCCCGCTTACGACGCCCAGGTACTCCAGCGCGTCGTCTACCAACCCGCCCAGGACGAGGTGCTGGCTCAGCTACGTGCCCATGGCGCCCTGACCGTCGCCGACATCGGCTGCGGCACCGGCATTTTCGCCGACCGGATCGAACGCGAGCTGAATGCCGTCGTGACCGGGGTGGACATGTCCGAGGGCATGCTGGCCCAGGCCAGGGCCCGCTCGTCGAAGGTCACCTGGCTCACCGCACCCGCCGAGCAACTGCCGTTCAACGACGGTGCGCTGGACGCGGTGGTGACGACGTCGGCGTTCCACTGGTTCGACCAGCCCGCCGCCCTGCGCGAGTTCCACCGGGTCCTCAAGCCCGGCGGTATCGCGGCCGTCACGACCATCAGCCCGCGGCAGGTGCTGCCGCTGCACGCGCTGTCGTCGCACATCCTCAACCCCGCCCACAATCCGTCGCCCGCGGAGATGAAAGAACTCTTCGAAGGCGCCGGTTTCACGGTCTCCGAGCAGCACCGGGTGAAGCGCCCGGTGTGGTCGCTCATCGTGTCCGACCTGCTGACCGTCGGAACGAAGTAGCCGGCCATGCCCGATCTGCATCCCGACGTCGCGGTCCTGGCCCCGCTGCTGGGGACCTGGGCCGGCACCGGCTCCGGCGAATACCCGACCATCACCTCGTTCGATTACCTCGAAGAGGTCACGTTCGGCCACGTCGGCAAGCCGTTCCTCGCGTACAGCCAGAAGACCCGGGCCGCCGATGACGGGAGGCCGCTGCACGCCGAAACCGGGTACCTACGGGTGCCCGCTCCCGGCAGGATCGAATGGGTGCTGGCACACCCCACCGGCATCACCGAAGTCCTGCAGGGCACCCTCAGCACGGACGGCGAGTTCGTGCTGGATGTGGCCACCACCGACATCGGCCGCACCGACTCCGCGAAAGAGGTTGACGCCCTTCGTCGTTGGTACCGGCTCGACGGAGACACCTTGAGTTACAACGTCCGCATGGCCGCCGTGGGCGTCCCGCTGCGCCACCACCTCGCGGCCGTTCTGCATCGGAAGGACGCATGACAGCACCACAGACAACACCTCAGACCGGCCGCATTCGCGTCCCCGCCGACCTGGACTCGGTCACGGCCACCGGGGCGGAAGACCACACCGGCATCGATTCCCGAGCGGTGGAACGGATTTGGCAGGCCACCCGGCACTGGTACGCAGCCGGCATGCACCCGGCCATCCAGGTCTGCCTGCGCCAGAACGGCCGGGTGGTGCTCAACCGGGCGATCGGTCACGGCTGGGGCAACGGACCCGACGATCCGGTGGACGCCGAACAGATCCCCGTCGGCGTCGACACGCCGTTCTGCGTGTATTCGGCCGCCAAGGCGATCAGCACGACGGTCGTGCACATGCTCGTCGAGCGCGGCGAACTCGATCTGGACGCCCGGGTCTGCGACTACCTGCCGACGTACACCAGCCATGGCAAGGACCGCACCACCGTGCGGCACGTCGTCACCCACAGCGCCGGGGTTCCGCTGGCCACGGGCCCGCGGCCGGATCTCAAGCGCATGAACGACAGTGCGTACGCCCGCGAGATGCTGGGGAACCTCCGGCCGATCTACCGGCCGGGCCTCATGCACATGTACCACGGCCTCACCTGGGGCCCGCTGATCCGCGAAATCGTCTCGGCCGCCACCGGTCGCAACATCAGGGACATCCTGGCCACCGAAATCCTCGAACCGCTGGGCTTCCGCTGGACCAATTACGGCGTTGCACCGGAAGATGTTCCGCTCGTCGCGCCGAGCCACGTCACCGGCAAGCCACTACCGGCGCCGATGGCGGCGGCGTTCAAGAAAGCGGTCGGCGGCACCCCGAACCAGATCATTCCGTTCAGCAACACGCCGGATTTCCTGACCAGCGTGGTGCCGTCGTCGAGCACCGTGTCGAATGCCGTGGAGCTGTCGCGCTTCGCCGAGATGCTGTGCCGTGGAGGCGAACTCGACGGCGTTCGGGTGTTGCGGCCGGAAACGCTGCGGGCCGCGACCGCGCCGTGCCGGCGCCTGCGGCCGGACATCGCCGTGGGACTCCAGCCGATGCGCTGGGGCACCGGATACATGTTGGGCTCCAAGCGATTCGGGCCGTTCGGCCGCAATGCGCCCGACGCTTTCGGCCACACCGGACTGACCAACATCGCGGTGTGGGCCGATCCGGCCCGGGGCCTTGCCGCTGCCGTCGTCAGCAGCGGCAAGCCCGGTGGTCATCCCGAGGCCAACCGGTACCCGGCGTTGCTCGACGCGATCGCCAGGGAGATCCCGGCTACCTCGTAGTTCAGGCCTTGGCTGCGGCCTTCGCGAACAGGCGCAGCAGCACCTGGTTGATGGCCACCAACCCCAGCTTCACCGGCGGGAAGGACGCCGTCGAGCTCAGCGAGTAGTCGATGCGGGTGCCCGAGCCCTCGGGGGTCAGCCGCACCTCACCCGCATAGCCCGGGAACGGCACGCCGGAGCGGGCCTTGTAGCCGAACACGTTGGGGGCGTCGAACGTCACGACCTCTTCGACGATCGCCGGCGCCGGGCCGGGGGCCGAGATACGCCGGACCGCGCCGAGGCCGTTCGGCGCGGGGGTGCCCGGCTGATCGATGGTCACGCTGATGCCGGGACCCCAGTTGGCCATGCCTTCGTGGTCGATCAGGGTCGCCCAGACAACGTCGATCGGGCGGGCCACGGTGGTGGTTGCGGTCGTTTGCATGGACCGATCATGCCGCACCCCCAATCAGGCCGCCTGGCAGGCTGTCCCCATGCCCGGCCCAATGCCCGAAGTACCGTTCCGCGACGACCACACCGAGCTGCTGCGCCGGCGCGCACTCACCGAGGACGCCGCCCGGCCGGACGCCGTCCAACGGCGGCATGACGCCGGCGGACGCACGGCCCGCGAGAACATCCTCGACCTGGTCGATACCGGCAGTTTCGTCGAATACGGCCGGCTCGCGATCGCCGCGCAGCGGGCCCGCCGGGACCTCGACGACCTGATCGCGCGCACCCCGGCCGACGGCCTGGTCGCCGGCACCGCCCACGTCGACGGCCACCCGTGCGCGGTGCTGTCCTACGACTACACCGTGTTGGCCGGCACGCAGGGCGCCCTCGGGCACCTCAAGAAGGATCGGCTGTTCGAGCTGATCGACAGAATGAAGCTGCCCACGGTGTTCTTCGCCGAGGGCGGCGGTGGGCGGCCCGGCGACACCGACCATCCGACGGTCTCGTCACTGGACGTCCGGGCCTTCGCGCTGTGGGCCGGACTGTCCGGGGTGGTGCCGCGGATCGCGGTGGTCAAGGGCCGCTGCTTCGCGGGTAACGCGGTGATCGCCGGCTGTTCGGATCTGATCGTCGCGACCGAGGACACGTCGATCGGCATGGGCGGCCCGGCGATGATCGCCGGCGGCGGGCTCGGCGACATCGCACCGGACGACGTCGGCCCGATCTCGGTGCAGGCGCCGAACGGCGTCGTCGACGTGGCGGTACCCGACGAGGCGGCGGCGGTCTCGACAACCCGGCAATTGCTCGGCTACTTCCGTGGGCCCACCGCACCCGGGACCGCGCCGGACCAAACCGCTTTGCGGACAGTCGTTCCCGAGCGCGCCCGCCGCGCCTACCAGGTCGCGCCGATCATCGAGACCCTCGCCGACGAAGGCTCTGTCACCTTTCTGCGGCAGAAGTTCGCACCCGAATTGGTGACCGCATTGGCCCGTATCGACGGCAGACCGGTTGGCGTGCTGGCCAACAACACCATGGTCATGGCAGGTGCCATCACCGCGGCGGCGTCCGACAAAGCGGCCCGTTTCCTGCAGCTCTGCGACGCGTTCGGTATTCCCGTCGTGTCACTAGTCGACTGTCCGGGCTTCATGGTGGGCCCGGCCGCCGAGGCCGAAGCACTGGTCCGGCGCGGGTCGCGGCTGCTGGTCGCGGGGGCGGCGCTGCGGGTCCCGCTGATCGCGGTGATCCTGCGCCGCGGTTATGGCCTTGGGGCACAGGCGATGTGCGGCGGCAGCCTGCACGAGCCGCTGCTGACGGTGGCCTGGCCGGGCGCCCACCTCGGACCGATGGGGCTGGAGGGCGCGGTGCGGCTCGGGCTGCGCAAGGAACTCGAAGCCATCACCGACGACGACGCCCGCGAGCAGGCGGTACGCGATGCCACCGCGGCCGCGCAGGCCAACGCCGCCGCGCTCAACTCGGCCTCGATGTTCGAGATCGACGACGTCATCGACCCCGCCGAGACCCGGTCGCTGATCGCCGCGACGCTGGCGACGGCCGAGCCCGCAGGCCTGACCCCGCGGCGAAGTTTCGTCGACACCTGGTGAGTTTCGTTGACCCTGAACTGAGGGCGCGAAAGTGCGAGTAGTGGGCGCCCTGGTTACAGGATCAACTGCCGATCAGTCGCGCACGCCGCGGTACAGCTGCCGGCGCACGACGAACCGTTGCAACACCCGGTCGACGGTCCACGCCGGGAACCGGACCGCCTGCCCCCACGGGGTGAACACCTCCAGCCCGTCGGGCTGCGGGCCGAGCACCGAACCCCACCGCACGCCCGGTGGCCGATAGCGGTGCAACTTCCGAGAGTTCGACCGGGCCAGGATGTTTCGGGCCACCAGCGCACCACCGCCGTTGCGCGCCGACGTCCGCAGCGGATCGGTGGCCGCGACATCGCCGACCGCGAAGACATCCGGATATCCGGGCACCGTCAGCTCCGGGGTGACGCGGACGAAGCCGTCGTCGTCGAGAATCTGCGGCGGCAGCCACGCGGTATTGGGTCGCACCCGTCCGACCGCCCACAGCACGGCATCGGCTTCCCCGTCCGGTTGCCCGGTGGTGAATTGGATTGGCCCGGCGGTGATTTCATCGCGGTCCGGGGGCAGGACCGCGCGATGCCCGAGGTGCAGCCGGACACCCAGATCCGCCAACCGCTGCGCGACACGCACCTGGGTTCCGGAGTGATAGCCCGGAAGTATCTGCGCGCCAGGGAAATACAGGTCGACGACTTTGTCCGGCCAGCTACGCGCCAGGTTCCCGGCACTGCTCACCGCGGTGGCACCGCCGCCCACCACGGCGATGCGCTGCGCCCGCGCCAGTCGTTCATGGGTGTCGTGCAGGTCTGCCGCGACGTCGTCGGCTGTCTGCAGTGTCGGCAGACGCCAGAAGCCGTTGGTGGTTCCGGTGGAGATCACCAGCACGTCGAACGGCTCGATGGTCTCGGTGCCGTCGGCTGCCACGACCGTGACCGTGCGGGCATCCAGGTCGGCACCGGTCAGGGCGGCGTGCACGATCCGCACCGAATCCAGGCCGCGGAACCGCCGGAAACCGATGAAGTAGTCGCGTGCCCAGGCGTCCGGCCGCGCGACGCGCATGCCGAGTTCCTGCCCACTGACCAGGCCGTCTTTGACCGAGATGCCGACGACGTCGGCGTGCGGGGCCAGGCGGACGGCGGCGAGGATGCCGCTGTCCCCCAGCCCGGCGATGACGATCCGCTTGCGCACGTCAGGGCAGGATCGAGTCGACGTAACCGCCGTCGGCGCGCACCGCGGCTCCGGTGGTCGCCGACGATTGCTCCGAGCTGAGGTAGACCACCATGTTGGCGATCTCTTCGGGTTCGATCAGCCTGCGCAGCAACGATTGTGGCCGGTATTTGATCATGAACTCGCGCTGCGCCTCGTCCCACGGGAGGCTCTTGTCGACCAGCTCATAGACGAAGTCCTCGACACCGCCGGTGTGCGTCGGGCCCGCGATCACCGAGTTCACCGTCACTCCGGTACCGGCCGCGTCTTTGGCGAATCCGCGGGTCACCGCCAGCAGTGCGGTCTTGGACATGCCGTAGTGGATCATCTCTTCCGGGATGACGATCGCCGAGTCGCTGGCGATCTGGATCATGCGTCCCCAGCCGCGGTCCGTCATCCCGGGCAGGTAGGTGCGGATGAGCCGCGCCGCGGACAGCACGTTCACCTCGAAGTATCTGCGCCACTCGTCGTCCGTGATCTCCCGCGCCGGGGTCGACCCGAAGATGCCGAGGTTGTTGACGAGGATGTCGACATCCGGAAGTTGTTGTGTGAGTTGAGCTACGCCGTCGTCGGTGGTGACGTCCGCGGCGACGCCGACGACGTTCGTGAGTCCCTTGCCTGCGAGTTCGGCGACAGTCGCCTCGACTCGTTCGGTGCTACGTCCGTTCACCGCGACGCGGGCTCCGCTGCCGGCCAGCCCTTCGGCGATGGCCAGCCCGATGCCCTGCGTGGAACCGGTTACCAGGGCGGTTTTGCCGGTCAGATCAATGTGCACAATCAGCCTCCAATGAATGCTCCGGTCACACAACGCTAGCGACCCCGCTGAATAATCCGGGGCATGACCGAACTATTGGTGCTGCACATCGCCAAGCGCGAGATCGTGGCCGTGTCCCTCGACGGTTCGCGGGTCCGGACGCTGGTCGCCGATGTCGATGAGACGCCCGACGGGATCGTCGTCGACCAGGCGCGGGGTCACATCTACTGGACCAACATGGGCACCCCTGACGAGGGTTCGGGCCGCGGGGCGCATTCGACGTTCTTCACCCGCAACGGGTCCATCGAACGGGTCAATCTGGACGGTTCGGGCCGGCGGACCATCGTGCCACGGGGTGCGTTCACCACCGGCAAGCAGCTGACGGCTGATTTCGACGCCGGACTGCTGTACTGGTGCGACCGCGAAGGCAGGCGGGTGCTGCGTTGCCGGCTGGACGGTTCCGAACTGGAGACGCTGGTGGCGGCGGGTACCGATGCGCAGGATCCGCGCAATCACTGCGTGGGCATCGCCGTCGACCCGGTGAACCGCCTGGTCTACTGGACCCAGAAAGGTGCACCCGACGCGGGTCAGGGCCGAATCTTCCGGTGTGGCACCGAGATTCCGGCAGGGCAGACGGCCGCTGACCGCGACGACGTCGAGCTGCTGTGGCGGGACCTGCCCGAGCCCATCGACCTGGATCTGGACGGCTCGGGGCACCTGGTCTGGACCGACCGCGGCGCCGAACCGGACGGCAACACGCTCAATCGCGGTCAGGTTCAGCCTGCGGCCGGGGCCTACGCCATCGTGTCCCGCGGCTATCAGGAGGCGATCGGTCTGACCACCGCCGACTGCACGACCTACTACGTGAGCGAGCTGCGCTCCGGCGGTATCCGCGTGGTGAATCTCGCCGACGGAACCGACCGCGAGCTGACCCGATTGGGCCCCGGTATCACCGGGATCGCGCTGGCCGAGCTCTGATCGCTAGCCGGCCTGGATGAACGCGGCGATGCCCTGGCAGATGGCGTTCGCGTAGGTCTGCCATCCCTGCATGGTGGCCATCGCCGCGCCCTCCTGGGGGTTCTTCATATTGCCGCACTCGACGAGGATCGACGGGTACTGCGCGAGGTTCAGGCCGGTCAGGTCGGCGCGGCCGTACAGCCCGTTGCTGCCGATGTAGGTCGCCGGTGTCAGCCCCGCTGCCACCATCTTGTCCCGCATGATCTGGGCGAATCGCACGGACGGCCCGGCCTGCACCTGGTTCAGCGGCGGCGCCGAGTAGTTGACGTGGAAACCGTGGCCGCCGGCGGGGCCGCCGTCGGCGTGGACCGAGACGACCGCATTGGGCCGCAGCGCATTCGCCATCTCCGCACGCTGATCGACACATGGCCCCAGGGCGTTGTCGTTGTTGCGGGACAGGTGGACCTGGACACCGGCGTTCGCCAGTTGCTGCTGCATCAGCAGCACCACGTTCCAGGTGAACGAATGTTCGGGGAACCCGGCCGTCGTCGACGTTCCGCTGGTCTGGCAGTCCTTGGTGCCGCCGCGGCCGGTGGGCACCTGCTTGGAGATCGACGAGTCGTTGGCCCCGTTGTGCCCCGGATCGAGGAACACGACGGCACCGGCGAGACCAGCCGCTTTGGCCACGGGCGCGGTGAGCGACGACGCGATGGCAGGCATACCGACCAGAACCGGCGCCGCGGCAGCCATTCTCAACATGCGTCGGCGCGAGATGCAGCCGACGCCCTTACCTGCGTCGTCTCTTTCACACGGACTACTGGTCACTGATTGGATGCTACGGACCGACCCTGGGAACGCCGCCGAGCGCCCTGACACGGTTCCGTCACGAAGCAATAACTTCTTTCGGGTTCGGCGTACGGTCGAGGTGTGGAGACGAATGTCGAGACACCAGGGGTGGGCGCACGGATCAAGGCCATGGCCGGTTGGGCCGCCACACGTACCCGGAAGACCAGCCCATCACCACTGTTGCCACCGTGGGACGCGCCACCCGCGCGGTACGGCGTCGGTGTCCAGCACAACGTGGCGGTGCCGATGAGCGACGGCATTTCACTGCGGGTGGATATCCACTACCCGACCGACCCGGCGACGGGCGAGCCCGCTTCCGGCCCGTTCCCCGTGCTGCTCTCGATGACGCCGTATGGCAAGAAGGCACCCCCTCCCGCTGCCCAGATCGGTGGTGGCGCAACGCCGTATCTGATCCGTCGCGGCTACATCGAGGTGATGGCCGACGTGCGGGGCACCGGCGTGTCGGGCGGCTCTTTCGAGATGCTCGGACCCGAGCAGGTGCAGGACGGCGTCGATCTGGTGAATTGGACTGCGTCCCTGCCTAATTCGAATGGCCGCGTCGGCATGTTCGGCATCTCGTATCTGGCCATCAACCAACTCATGACGGCGGCCGCCGTAGGCCCCGGCTCGCCGCTGAAGGCGATCTTCCCGGCGATGGCCGCCAACGATTTCTACCGCGACGTCGTCACCATGGGCGGCGTCCCGCACATGCGTACGGTCCGCGCCTACGGCGCCACGTATTCGCTGCTGAATGTGGTCAACCCGGTGCTGGAGTTCGCGCATCGCGGCGATCACGAAAGGCCCAGGGCCGGTGGCATTTCCGCAGTGCGCCAGCGGGGCCGCGATCAGCGCAGCTACTTCAAGAGCCTCATCAAGGACGCGATCGCCGGCGGCGACACCGCGTTCGACGGAGCCTTCTGGGACACCATGCGGCCGGCGGATGTGCTGCCGAAGATCGTCGAGAACGGTGTCGCGGTGTTCTTGGTGGCGGGATGGCACGACGCGTTCCAACGCGGCGCGCCGCTGAACTACGCCGCGCTGCAGAACACCTTCGCCGGCCGTCCCGCCGGCGCGGCCATGACTGCCGACCAGGCCGTGTCCGACAAGTTCCAGCTGATGGCCGGCCCGTGGTACCACGTCTCGGATCTCGACGGGCAGCACCTGCAGGCCTTGCAGCTGCGCTGGTTCGACCACTGGCTCAAAGACGACGACACCGCGGCCGTCACCGGTGCGCCGGTGCGCTTCCAGGCGATCGGTAGTTCAAAGTGGTTCCGCACCAACGCTTATCCGTTCCCCGAGGCCACTCCGACCCGGCTGTACCTCGGCTTGGGCGGCGGTCTGCATGCCACGCCGTCGGTTGACGAGTCCACGGCCACATTGCAATACCTCTCGCGCGGGCCGGTTTCCGGGCGCAGCCTGGAGCAGTGGAGTCTCGGCATGGGCAGCTTCATGGTGTCGCAGGCCGGACGTAGTGTCAGGTACGACCAGGACAACAGCCGGCTGCAGCGCGACGCGCTGACGTACACCAGCGACGCGTTCGACACCGAACAGCTGCTGGCCGGGCCGGTCGGGCTGACGATCTTCGCCACCGCCGACCGCACCGAAACCCTGTGGGTGGCGCACCTCGATGATCTCTCGCCCGACGGCATCAGCCGGCCGCTGACGCAAGGGGCGCTCCTCGGTTCGCACCGCGCTCTCGACCCCGACACCAGCTGGGTGCTGCCCGACGGGGCGGTGCTGCGACCGCAGCACATCAGCACCAAGCCGGCGGCCGAGCCCGTCGTCCCCGGTGAGTTGACGCGCTATGACATCGAGGTGTTCCCCACCGCCGCGATCATCGCGCCCGGTCACCGTTTGCGGCTCACCGTCACGACCTACGACTTCCCGCACCTGGTGCCGACCCGTCCGCAGCGGGCCGCGCTCACGGGCGGCGCCTACCGGATTTCCCAAGGGGGCGCCCACGCGTCGCACCTCGTGGTGCCCCTGGCCGACCCGGCCACGATGGAGCAGCTCTAGCTGAGGAAGCGCTGAGTGTAGGGCGCGAAGCGGGCCTTCAGGTCATCCGGGTCGAGGCCGAACATCCCGCACGACGTCTCGACGCGGCCCAACCGGCCGCGTTGATGGCCGGCCAGGTAGCTCGCCATCGCGTTGCGCTCCG
The DNA here is from genome assembly GCF_053852335.1 of Mycobacterium sp. HM-7. Lineage (NCBI taxonomy): Bacteria > Bacillati > Actinomycetota > Actinomycetes > Mycobacteriales > Mycobacteriaceae > Mycobacterium > Mycobacterium sp. HM-7. The sequence goes on from NZ_CM132657.1 coordinate 5,908,682, forward strand.
CATCTGAAAGTTCTTCCTCCGCAAGGGCGAAGACGCTCTCCGCGGTGCCGAGATCGTCGGCCATGAAGTCGTCGAAGCGGATGTCGATGGACCGATTCCGCCCGATGACCTCCCGATCCCGGACCAGTCCGGCGAGCATGTGCTCGAGCCGCTGCACCCAGTACGCCGCGATGTGTTCGACAGGAACCGGGCTGCGGTGCATACGCGCGGAGTAGGTGATCATCGCGATCATCGACAGCACCACCGGCACCGGGTCGCGGTGCGTGAAAACGCCGACCACACCGGGTAACTCGGCATTGAGTACCCGCAGTTGTTCGAGATGCTGCGGCGACTTGAGCAGCCAGCGCCGGCCACCACGCAGGAACTGCAGGGCCTTGAGCTGGGTCACCATGTGCCGGTAGTGCGGCGCCTGGTCGTGGGATTCGTAGTAGTCGCGCCAGGCGGGGACATCCGCCAAGGTCTCGAAATACATCGTGGAAAAATCGTTGGCCAGCAACTGGATTTCCTCGTGCACGTGGTCCGTGGTCATCTCGTGCATCAGCGGGAAATGCGGCATGACGATGTTCATCACGTTGATCGCGACGTCCATCCGCGTGTGCCGCGGATCCGGCTCGATCCCCGCTTCGGACGCCAGCGGGAACGGCTCCATCGACTCCCAGTACGGCAGGGTCCGGAAGGTGCCGGCGGCGGCCAGGAGGTTGTGCAGGTGCGTGGTCCCTGTGCGCGGCAATCCGACGATCGCGACCGGGGGCAACAGCTCGATGTCGTGAATCTCGGGATGCCTCTTCAACAAATCGGTCAGCAGCAACCGATTCTTCAAGAGCTGCAGCAATTGGCCGTAGAAGTTGACCACGCCAGGGCCGTTGAAGCCGTCGATCTGCCCGAGTGCACCGAGCAGGACATCGAGTCGCTCGCGGTAGTCGGTCGGGCCGAAGTCGTCGAGGCCGGTGTCGGCACTCGCTCTGGCGTGGAGCGCGGCCGCATCGAGCGGACATTCCGCCGCCATCATCGTCATCATGTCGCGGAACTGCTGCGCCTCGGCCGTGAAGGTGGGATTGGCCAGGTCATCGAGCCGGACAACATCTGTGGTGTCAGTCACAAGACTTATGTTACTATGAGTTTCGTAATGACGAAAGCACTTGGACGACCCCGTGATTCACGCATCGACAATGCGGTGCTCGCCGCGACCGCCCAACTGCTCGGCGAAGTCGGCTACTCGGCGTTGTCGGTGGATGCCATTGCCAAGCAGGCCGGCACCAGTAAGCCGACGATCTACCGACGCTGGCCCAGCAAGGCTCATCTGGTCCACGAGGCCGTCTTCCCCGCCGGCATCGCCACGGAACTGCCGGACACCGGGTCCCTGGCCGGGGACGTCCGCGCGATGGTCCGGGGCACCGTGGCGGTGCTCAGCACGCCGGCAGCGCGCGCCGCACTGCCCGGGTTGCTCGGCGAGATGACCGCCGACGCCAGCCTGCACAGCGCCCTCCTGGACCGCTTCGCCGACGCACTCGGCCCCGGGTTGCATGCCCGCCTGGCTGCCGCCACCGCACGCGGCGAACTCCGCGCCGACGTCACCGCCACAGACCTGACCGAGGTCATCACCGGTATCGCGCTACTCGCTGCCCTCACCCGGAGCACCGCCCCCGATGACGACTGGATAGACCGCAACACCACACTGATCCTGAAAGGTATTGGCGCATGACCGAATCCGCTGCCGCATGGCGGGAACTGCTCGACACCCTCCGCGAACTCGACACCTCCTTCCTGGAGGGCCCGCGCGCCGTCACCGACGACCGCCAGATCGCCGACGGCTACCGCATGCTCGCGACCGGACTCGGCGTCGCCCTCGACTGCTACCTGTTTCCCGAGCCCGGCCGGCCACAGTTCGTCACCGTCAACACACCCACCCGGCACGACCGCCGCTGGGGCGGCGACAACACCGACGCCTACTACCACATGTGCCCGGTCGACCCGGAACGCAAATACCGGATCAGCGGCAACAAGGGCGACAGCGTCTACCTGTCCCTGACGGCGTACAACGAGCCATCTCCCGGCGCGTGGTCCAACCGCGTCGTCGCGATAATCCGGGACACCGACATCGAATTCGACGCCGACGGCAACTTCTCCTTCGAGCTCGGACCGCTGCCCGAAGCGGCTGTGTTCCTGACCCGCGACTACCAGGCCGATCCGACGACGGGGCGTCCGGTCACGTGGCACATCGAGGCGCTCGATGCCCCGGATCCGTTCCGGCACAGTGACTCCGCGACCGCCGCCTCATTCCGCTCCGCTGCCACCTGGATCCGGACACTGTTCGCGATCATGCCGATGCCGGTCGGCACCCGGCCCGACGAAAGCTCACTCGGCCACTCGATTGCCCACGTAGCCAACGAATTCGCCGCCCCATACCAAGTCCCGGACGCCAACTTCGGCTGGTCGGCCCGGGACGCGTGCTACTCCTACGGCAGCTTCGTGCTGGCCGACGACGAGGCGCTCGTCATCACCCACCGGCCACCGCCATGCCGCTTCTGGAACCTGGTGGTGTGGAACCAGTTCATGGCCACCCCCGGTGCCGGTGACGCCCGCAGTTCACTCAACGGGTACAGCGCCGTCCCCAACTCCGACGGAACCGTGACCGTGGTGCTGTCCAAAGAGCCTGCTGCCCATCCGAATTCACTGTCCACCCTGGACTACCCGCAGGGCATCCTGGCCTTCCGCTGGTTCCTCACCGACGAGGTGCCCGACCGCCCCGAGGTCCAGCTGGTCAAGGTCGCCGACGCCCCGACCGCACCGTCCTGAGTGATTTGTGCACGGTTTTCCGCGGTGAGCGCGGTGTGGTGTCTCGGGACATCGCTGACACTTATGTCTCGGGACATCGCTGACAGTCAGTGTGCGGGTTTGGGTGCGCGGGTGCGGTATGTTCGCGTGGTTTTGTCGCCGGGCTGATAGCGGCGGGTTGGGTCGGCGGTGAGTTCGCGGATCAAGGTGGTGCCGCTGAAGATGGCGATGTGGTCGCCGTCGCGGATGCAGTCGCATTGGTGCCCAGCCCAATACCGGCCGACGTTGATGACGTAGGGCGGCACGAACACCCGACCGGTCGTGTCGTTAACGGTGCCGGTGGTGACAAACACCGGGGCCGGCAAGGGCCGGTCTGCGGGGCGGGCGCGTTCGGTGGCCGCGAAAACCTCTGCCGGAGTGGCTCCGCCGAGCGCTCGATGTGGTCGTTGGTGGTTGTAGCAGTGTCGGAACACCGCGAGCAGATCGTCGAGGTCAGCGACAGTGTCCGGGGTGGGGTGCGCGTGGAGCCACTTTTTGAGGGTCTGCCAGAACCGCTCGATCTTGCCGCACGTCTGCGGGTGATAGGGGGTCGAGTTGATCGTTTTCACTCCCAGGGCCCGCAGGTTCGCCTCGAACGTCGTTTCAAACCCGAGCCGCCGCCCGGTGTACATCAGGCCGTTGTCCGACAACGATATTGACGGAATCCCGCACTCGCTGATACCGGCCAGCATCACCGACCACACCAACTCGCCGGTGCCCGGCCCGGCTGCGGCGGCCAACCCGACCAGGTAGCGGGAATGATCATCCAGACAGCCCGCAATGGCCACCGCCGTGCCGTCCGCCAGTGCCCATTCGGTCCAGTCTGATTGCCAGCAACCGTTCGGGCGATCGAAGACAAACCGTTTGGTCGCTGACTTGGGCCGTTTACGCGGCTGCGGGGTGATCGCACCGTGGCGCGTCAAGATCCGCCAGATCGTGGCCGGTGCGGGCACACCAACATGGCCCTCACGCCGTAGCGCCCAGTGGATCGAGTGTGCGCCGTGGTCGCGGCCGGCTTCCAATAGCTCCTTGCGGCGGCGCAGCACCAGCTCCTCGACCGCGGCCGCGGTCTGCCCGGGACACGACACCGGCCGTCGTGATAGCTCTTCGAGTCCGGTCAGCCCTAGCTGCCCGAACCGCTTGCGCCACTTATAGAACGTCTGTCGACTGATCTGCTGATCCCGGCAGAACGCCGCCACATTCTCGACCTGCCCGGCCAACGCCGTCGCAGCACGAATATCCATCGCCGTCACCTTCTGGGCCATGAACCACGATGGGTCCACACCTCACTCAGGTGTCAGCGATGTCCCGAGACATACATGTGTCAGCGATGTCCCGAAACAAGACACCGCGGTGAGCGCGGAAAATCGTGCACAAATCACGGGATGACCGCTTGTATTGCCTTATAGATCCGCTGCTCGCTGACCGGCCGTGGGGTGCCCAACTGCTGGGCCCACAGGCTGACGCGCAGTTCTTCGATCTGCCGCGCGATGTCGCGCACATCCTCCCCTTGGCAGCGCAGCGGCGAAAGCGCCTGCCGTAGTTCGTCGTACGCGTCCTGGACGGCGTAAATCCGGTCCATGCGCTCGCGGTCCGCGGCCGGCGCCTGCGGCAAGCGCTCCAGCCGTCGGCCGATAGCCGTCAGGTAGCGGGTCAGGTCGGCGAGGTGAGTGACGCCGGTCGCCGCGACAAACCCCACCGGCAACAGCCGGGCCAACTGCGCGCGAATATCGGCGACCGCGTCGGCCTGGAGGGCAGATGGCTTGTCGGGCAACGCAACCTGCGCCGCGTGCGCGGCGGTCAACACGCGCTCGACGCGGCCGACGACGTCGAGCGTCGTCGGGACCAACTTGGCTGCCACGGTGTCGCGCAGCACCCCGAATTCCGCGGCGGTCCACACCGGATTGGGCGCCAACACCCGTACCGCGGCGTCAGCGCAGTCCTCGAGCAGGGCCGCGAGACTGCCATCCGGATTGCTCGAAAGTGCCAGGCGCGTGCGGGGGTTGAGCCCGCGCTCAGCCGCCTTGACGGGCGAGGGCGCGGCGAGCCGCAGCAACCGTCGTAGCCCTGGGCCCATGGCCGCCGCCTGTTCCGCCACCGTCGGGAACACCCGGATATCGACCGCGGCACCGGTATCCACGAATGCCGGGAACCCGCGCACGGTGTGACCGCCGGCCGAACTCTCCACGCTGCGGGGCAGCTCGTCGAGGTCGTCCGGCCACGCCCGCAGGCCCGTCCGCTGCAGATCACCCGCGACGGCGCCGGCAACCGCCTGTCGGACCGACCCGGCCAGGCGATCGTGGAGCGCGTCCAGGTTCTTACTCCGCGCCACCTCGGTCCCGTCTTTCTCGACCGCGAAGGTGACCCGCAGGTGGTCCGGAATCTTACTCAGGTCGAATGCGTCGATCGGCACCAGAACGCCACTGCGCCTGCGTAGTTCACGCTGCAGCTCCGTCAGCAACGAGCCGTCGCCGGGATCGAGGTCCGGCAGCACCGCCCGCGCGGTGTCCGGCGCGGGCACGAAGTTGCGCCGCAGGTCCTTGGGCAGCGACTTGATCAACGCCGTGACCAGCTCTTCGCGCAGCGCCGGCACCTGCCACGCGAAGCCATCGCCGCCGAGCCGGGCCAGCACCTCGACCGGAACATGCACCGTCACACCGTCATCGGCAGCGCCGGGCTCGAATCGGTAGCTCAGCGGCAGCGCCAAGTCGCCCGTCTGCCAGGTGTCGGGCTGATCGGCATCGGTGTCCGTGCGCAACAGGTCGTCGCGTGTCATGGTCAGCAGGTCCGGCGTAAGGTGCCGCTGTTTCTTCCACCATGCATCGAAATGCCGTGCCGACACCGCACTCTCGGGCACGCGCTGGTCGTAGAAGGCGTAGACCTCGTCGTCGCCCGCCAGCAGATCACGCCGGCGGGCGCGCTCTTCCAGCTCCTCGAGTTCGGCCCGCAGCCGGGTGTTGTCCCGGAAGAAGTGGTGGCGGGTCTGCCAGTCCCCCTCGACCAAGGCGTGCCGGATGAACAGCTCGCGCGCGACCACCGGGTCCACCTGTGCGTAGCCCACTCGACGGCGCGGCACCAGCGGCAGGCCGTACAACGTCACGCGTTCGAAGGCCATGACGGCGCCCCGGCGCGCGTCCCAGTGTGGCTCACTGAAGGTGCGCTGCAACAGATCTCCGGCGACCCGCTCGACGGTCTCGGGCTCGATGCGGGCGGCGATGCGGCCGAACAGCCGACTGGTCTCCACCAGATCCGCCACGACGATCCAGCGCGGCGGCTTCTTCGTCAGTACCGAACCCGGCGCCAGCACGAAACGGGAGTTGCGGGCGCCCTGGTAATCCCGCGTCTCCCCTTCGCGCAGCCCGATGTGCGACAGCAGACCCGCGGTCAGCGCGGTGTGGATACGCAATGCGTCGGCGTCGTCTCCCGACTCCCGGATGCCCAGGTCGCCGGCGATGCTGCGCAGTTGGCCGACCAGGTCCTGCCATTCCCGGATCCGCAGATAGTGCAGGAACTCGTCACGGCACATCCGGCGGAATGCACTGCCCGACAGCTGGTTCCGTTGCTCGCGCAGATAGTTCCACAGGTTCAGATAGGAAATGAAGTCCGAATGCTCGTCAGCGAACCGGGCGTGCTTCTGCCGCGCGGCCTCTTCCCGGTCGGACGGCCGTTCCCGCGGGTCCGGGATCGACAGCGCGGCAGCCAGGATCAGCACCTCGCGGACGCACCCTTCGGTGTCGGCCTGCAGGATCATCCGGCCGACCCGCGGGTCCAGCGGCAGCCGAGCCAGCCGGCGTCCCACGTCGGTGATGGCGCCCTTGGCATCGAAAGCGCCCAATTCCTGGAGCAATTGGATGCCATCACGGATGCTTCGCGCATCCGGCGGGTCGAGGAACGGGAACGCCTCGATGTCCCCCAGCCCCAACGCCGCCATCTGCAGGATGACCGCGCCCAGGTTGGTACGCAGGATCTCCGGGTCGGTGTAGCGGGGCCGGCTCTCGAAGTCAGCTTCCGAGTACAACCGGATGCAGACGCCTGGCGCGGTACGCCCCGACCGGCCGGACCGCTGCGCCGCGGATGCCTGCGAGATGGATTCGATCGGCAGCCGCTGCACCTTGGTCCGCCGGCTGTACCGCGAGATGCGCGCCGTGCCCGGGTCGACGACGTACCGGATGCCCGGCACCGTCAGGGACGTCTCGGCGACGTTGGTGGCCAACACGATCCGGCGCGGACCGCCCGGCTTGGCGTTGAAGACCTTCTGCTGGTCCGCGGTGGGCAGCCGGGCGTACAGCGGCAATATCTCCGTCGGGAACACGTCGCCGGAGAGCGCGTCACGCAAAGCCTCTGCGGTGTCCCGGATCTCACGCTCGCCGGACAGGAACACCAGCACGTCGCCGGCCGGCTCGGATTCCAGTTCCCGTACCGCGTCGACGATCGCCTCGGTCTGGTCCCTGGTCTCGGTGCGGACGATCTCGTGGTCGGGATCGTCGGGGTCGTCGCTCTCGTCTGCCGCGACGGGGACTTCCAATGGCCGGTAACGGATTTCAACCGGGTACGTGCGTCCCGACACCTCGACGATCGGCGCGTCGAAGAAGTGCTTGGCGAACCGGTCCGGCTCGATCGTCGCCGACGTCACGATCACCTTGAGATCGGGGCGCCGCGGCAGCAGTTCGCGCAGATACCCGAGCAGGAAGTCGATGTTGAGGCTGCGTTCGTGGGCCTCGTCGAGGATCAGCGTGTCGTACCGAAGCAGCCGCCGGTCCCTCTGAATCTCGGCGAGCAGAATGCCGTCGGTCATCAGCTTGACGAGGGTCGAGTCGCTGGCCTGGTCGGTGAACCGCACGGTGTATCCGATGGCGCCGCCCAATGCGGTGCCGGTTTCGTCGGCGATCCGCTGCGCCACCGTCCGGGCAGCCAACCGGCGTGGCTGGGTGTGGCCGATGGTGCCACGAATGCCGCGGCCGAGTTCCAGGCAGATCTTGGGCAGCTGCGTGGTCTTGCCCGATCCGGTTTCGCCGGCGACGATCACCACCTGGTTATCGGTGATGGCCTTGGCGATCTCGGCCCGCCGATCGGTGACCGGCAGATCGGGGTAGGTGATGGTGGGCACGGCCGCGAGGCGACCGGCGATCACGCCTTCCGCGGCCGCGATCTGCTCGGCGATCTTCTCGGGGCTGTCGCCCCGCAGGTTCTTCAGCCGACGGTCCAGCCGCGCGGCGTCGCGGATGGTCAGACCATCCAGACGATCACGCAGTTCGCGCTGCTGTTGGTCGGACACTGGTCCCAGGATAGGCGGTCACCTGCGCCGCAGTCGGTGTCGGTGCCGAGCGTCGTACCCCAGCCGCGAGCCGACCCGGGTGGCACTGTGGTGGCTGTGGACCTGCACACCTCTCGCGGAGACGGCTGGGAGCTTGCCTGGCGCGCGCCGCGGTCGGCCGCTGCCCGGTACTACGCCGGTTTCGCCGAAAAGCTGGCCCAGCCTCGTCAGAGCGTGGAGTGGGCGACGCCGGCCGCTCGATTGGTGATGGTCTTCGACACAACCATGGGGGTGACGACGCCGGCACTGGGCGCTGCCGTTCAGGTCGGGACTTTCGTGGCCGGTCCGCGCTCCACACCGGTGTTCGTCGATCAGCAGGGCTCGTTCCGCGGCGTGGAGATCGGTCTCACGGTGAAGGGCGCTGCGAGCTTCCTCGGGACCGACTTGGGTGATCTCGGTGCGCGAGTCGCGCCCCTCGCGGACGTGATCGGCCGGCGAGCCTCCGAGATCCATGACCGTCTGGCGATGACACCCGAATGGGGCGACGTCTTCGACATCATCGACGGATACCTGCAGCCGAGCGACGCTGCACCGTTGGACCCGCGGCTCTACTGGGCGTGGGACACGATCGAGCATGCTCATGGTCGGCTTCGCATCGATTCGATCGCCGAGGAGCTCGGGTGGAGCCGGCGCCACTTTGCGGCGCGGTTCCGCCGCGCATTCGGCGTGACACCCAAGGTCGCGGCCCGGCTCTTTCGTTTCGATTGCGCCACAAGGCTTCTCCGCAACGGGCTGGCACCGGGCCGGGTCGCCGCTGACTGCGGCTACTTCGATCAGGCGCACATGCACCGCGATTTCGCGAGCTTCGCCCGATGCGCGCCGGGTGTGGCGTCGGCCGCCTACGGAACTGGCGGTAGGCTCGGTTCCGCCTGGCCGCCGGCCGGCACGTAGGTAACTTTTTTCCAATTCGACCGGGTGCCGGTTTCGTAGCCTCTGACGCAGGCGATGCAGAAAGGGGCAGTCCGATGACTGGCGAAGTGACCCATATCGAGATTGGCGCGGCGGACGCGAAGAAGGCTCAGGTGTTTTTCGGCGCGCTCTTGGGGTGGGCCTTCGAGAGCTTCGGCAGCGGGGACCAGGCCGTCATCCAGACGCCCACCGTCCGTGGCGGTTTGCACAGCGGTGCGGCGCCGAGCAGCCTGACGGCGTACTTCGCGGTCGACGACATCGACACCGCGGTTACCAGGGTGCGCAAGCTCGGCGGGTGTGCCACAGACCCCTCACCAGAAGAACCGGGCTTCGGCCGCTTCGCCAACTGCACCGACGATCAGGGGGTGCCGTTCGGTTTGCACCAGCCTGCGGCGCTGACCGGCAGCCACGCACACGCCATCACCACACAACCTTGATCACCCAGTGGTAGAACCGGATTCGAGCAACCCGGTCTCCGCGAGCGCGACCCAGTCGGCGAGGTGGGGGTCATTCAGGGCGTTCCGACGATCGAAGGCATAGGTGAGCGCCACCCCGCGCATGCTGGTGTTGAGTGTTTCGCGAATCCGGGCGTAGTCGGGATGCTGGTTCAGCGGTTCGCCGAACATGGCATCGGTCACCGTGCGGACCTGCCGGTAGAGGACACGTTCCTGTTGTTCGAGGCCGGCGCGTAGTTCGGCGTTATACCTTGCGGCAAGCCATAATTCGGTCGCCGCCCAGAAGTAGTCCTGCTGGTAGGTCGACCACATCGCCATGACGGCGGCCCGAATCCGCGTCCGGGGATCGGCCGGCCACGCGGTCCGCGTGCTCAGTTCGTTGAACCGTGCTTCGGCGAGGTGCTGTACCGCGGCGACCAGCAGGGCATCACGCGATGGGAATTGGTGTAGCAGGCTTCCCCGACTGACTTCGGCCATCTGCTGGATGCGCAGCGTCGACGTGCCGGCGTACCCGTGCTCGACGAGGGCCCGGACCGCGGCGTCCAGGATGCGCTCCTGCACCGCAATGCCACGGCGTTGTGCGCGTCGAGGTTGCGTCATCTCCGAATCATAAACTAGTCAGGGTTGACTAGTTTACTCGGATTTGCCTACGCTCTGCCGCAACAACTCGCAGGAGGATGCGCATGGACACCGAATCCATCACCCGGACCGCCGACCGCATGTGGCACGACGTGTTCCTGCCCGACGACGTGCAGCACGTCCGCGCACTGGCCCGCGACGCCGTCGCGACGCACCTGGCGCCGGTGGCGCGCGAGATCGCGCAGCGCGAGGAGTCCGTCGACTCGTTCCCGTGGAGCGCATTCAAAGGCCTTGCCGGCGCCGGTTGTTTCGCCGTGCCGTTCGAGCAGCCGTTCGGCGCGGGCCTGCAGCACCCCATGCTGGCAACCTGCATCGTCACCGAGGAAATCGCCTACGAGAGTTCGAGTTTGGCCGGCGTGTACGACGGTCAGTGCATCCTCAATGCCCGGGCGCTGTCCTTCGCCCGTGACCACATCCGCGAGCAGGTACTCCCTGGCCTCATCAGCGGCGACGCCGTGTTCGCCTTCGCCACCACCGAACCCGACGCGTCGAGCGATCTCACCCCGACCGCGTTGAAGACCGTCGCCACCCGAACCCCGAACGGATTCACGGTCAACGGCCGGAAGCGCTGGATCACCAATGCCGTTGTCGCCGATTGGGTTTGCATTCTGTGCCGCGACGGCGACACCGACAACGCCACCATGCTCCTCATCGGCATGCACAGCCCCGGCGTCCACGTCGGCACACCGGATCTGAAGATGGGCCACCGCGGCCAGATCACCGCCGACATCGTTTTCGACAACGTCGCGGTACCCGAAGACCACGCACTCGGCGTACCCGGCCGCGGCCTGGCCACGGCACTGGCGTCCCTGGCCGCCGGGCGTCTCGGCATCGCCGCGGCCGGTGTCGGCGTCGCGCAGATCGCCCTCGACCTGGCCGTCGCCCGGCTGCGGAGCCGAGAACTGTTCGGCCGCAAGCTCGGTGAGATGCAGTACTGGCAGTACAAGTTGGCGGAGCGGGCCACTGAGCTCGAAGCCGCCCGCTCGATGTACCAGAAGGCAGCCGTCCGACTCGACCGCGGCGATCGGTCCGGTGAGCCAGAAGCGTCGATGGCCAAGTCCTACGCCACGCGCCTGGCCAACGACCTCGCCCGCGACGCCCTCCAAATCCATGGTGGCTACGGGTTCGCCCGGCGGGTCTCGGCGACCGGCGAAAGCTACCGGCTCGAGGAGATCTACCGCGACGCCAAGATCCTGGAGATCTTCGAAGGGGCCAACGAAGTTCTGCAGTGGGTCATCGCCCGCCGCCTGATCGGCCGCGACATCACCGGGTGATGAGTCACTCCACCGCCGCGCGGGCGAGGCGGCATTCGAGGCCCTGCACGACGCGCAGCACGGTTTCCCGCTCCTGATCGCTCAGGCCACCGACGGTCATTTCCTCGATCTGATTCCAGACGCCCTCGATCTGCTGCTGCAGACCTCGACTCGCCGGCGTCGCCTCGACCAGATGGGCCCGTTTGTCCTCAGGGCTCGGTAACCGGCGCACGAAACCGGCATGCTCCAAACGCTGGACCATGCGTGTCATGGTGGGGGCATCGGAGCTGGTCAGCTGAACCAGATCGGTCTGACGCAGCGGGCCGAGATCCCAGAGATACATCATCACCAGTTCCTGGCCGGGATACAGGCCGAGCGGCCGCAGCAGCGTCGCGACGACCGTTCTCGTCACCCGCGTCAGCTGGAAGACCGCATGGCTGACGGGCCCGCTGCGGGCCGCCGTCGGCAGGGTCGTCGGCTCGCCTACGACCGGTCCAGATTTTTCCTCCGCCATGCCAGCGCCTCAGTTCCGATTAGTTGTCCAACCATGATAACTCACGCTTAGACAGGCATAGCGGCAGTTGGAATAGCTTTCTCAAGATACTTGTTCGAGCAAGTATCAAGAGAAAGGTGGCGTCATGAACACCACAACCGGCCACAGCCGCCAGCACCAGGTAGCCCGGGCGGTGACGGCGACTGCCCTCGGACTGTCAGCGCTGTCCATCGCATTGGCCGCGCCGGCGGCGGCAAAAGGTCCCCACCCGGGCCCGGTGATCGACCGCCCCGAACCGACCAGTTCCGTCAGCGCGCAGACCAATGACGGCCGCACGTCGACCGCTCCGACAAACCCCGCTGGGCGGATGGCCCCCGGCGCCATCCCGCGGTCTCAACCGGCGGTTTCAATCAGCGCGCAGCAATACAGCGCAAGCCCCGCCGATACAACGTCACATCAGGTCCGTAAGACGTCGGACTCCACCGACGATCCAGGCGACACCGCCCGCCGCGCCGAGGTCCGCATGCCGACCATGCCGGGCGGACTGACGGCCGCCGACGCCGGCCGCCTGTTCGGCGGTATGGCCGGAGCCTCGTAGTCGAGACGCGGGAAGCTAGCCCTTGTCGGGCGCCCAGTAGGCCAGCATTTCGGCGAAGGTCTCGAACGCCGGCTTGGACACTCCGTATGCGGCTTCGAGGTGGATGCTGATCGGGAAGCCGAGCTCGCCGACGCCGTCGATGACGCGCTTGTACAGGTCGAGCATCAGCGCCCGCTTGGCCGCAGGCTCCTCGCCCGCCAGCCGTGCGACGAACTCCTGCTCGGCGGCGACCAGAGGATTGCCCGGATCCTGGATGAGCCAATCGATCAGACCGACCTTCGACTCCATCTTCGGGACGAACCCGAACGACAGCAGAATCTCGGGGCGGTGCTCGGTGGTCGCGGCGAACTCCTTCAAGAAGCCCACGATCGTGTCCGAATACAGCAACTGGGTCATACCGTAGGTGGCGCCCTGATTGATCTTGAAGTTGAAGCGACCCTGCTCGCCGTCGCGCGTCGGAATCAGGATGACGCCGCGGTTCGGCACCTGATCGCGGTAGATCGTCAATGCATCGGTCGGGGCCACACCCGCGCCCTCGCCGTCGCTCATGGTGCGCGGGACGCCGACGAAAGCGATGCCGTCGAAGTCCGCCTCCTGCAGCACACTCAGTCGCTTCGAGAGCGCATCCTCGTCGAGGAACGACGTCACCTGGGTGCACAGTCCACGGATTCCGGGCAGCTCGGGCTTCATCAACTGCCAGAAGTCGAGGACGTCCATCTTCGGCTTCATCTCGATGGGCCGATCGCCGTCTTCCTCGATCATCCCGGGGATCATCACGTGCCGGATACGGCCCTCGAGGCCGACTGCCGCGGCGTTGAGCAGCACCTTGTGCGCCTCGTCGACCGCAAACTGGGGACCGCGCTCAATATTGGGCGGGACCAGTTCGAAGGCGATGGTGTTCAGGGTCACGACTCTGCTCCGGATCTCAGGACTACATACGGGGCGCAGGCGTCACTGACCGCTACGACCCGCAGGTCGTGTTTCCCGTGAAACCTCCACCCTACCGATGGCCTCCAGCAAAGAATCGGCCACGTCCGGCTTGCCAGCCGTGATAAACCCGTCCCGTGGCTGAACGCGTCAAGTTCCAGAGTTCCACCGGCCCCATGCTCGCCGGGATCATCGACCTTCCCGAAGGCACCCCGCGCGGCTGGGGCGTCTTCTCGCACGGCTTCACGCTCGGCAAGGACTCCCCCGCTGCGGCGCGCATCTGCAAACAGCTGGCCGCCGACGGCATCGGGATGCTCCGCTTCGACGCCATCGGGCTGGGCGACTCGGACGGCCACTGGGGCGATGGGTCCTTCACCCACAAGACCAATGACGTCATCGAGGCGTGCAAGTTCATGACCGAGCGCGGCACGCCGTCGGCATTGTTGGTGGGTCACTCGTTCGGCGGTGCGTCGGTCCTGGCCGCGGCACGGCAGGCGCCCGGGGTCCGCGCCGTCGTGACGGTCGGTGCGCCCATCGATCCGTCGCACGTCGAGAACCAGTACGACGACATCCTCGACTGCGTGCTCGCGAACGGCAGCGCGCAGTGGATGGTCGGTGGGCGCGAGTTGACCCTCAAGCGCGACTTCGTCGAGGACGTCCGCGCAGCCAAGCTGCACGCCAAGATCAAGGAACTGCACCTGCCGCTGCTGATCCTGCACTCCCCCACCGACAACACCGTGGGCATCGAGAACGCCAGCGAGATCTTCCGGACTGCCCGCCACCCACGCAGCTTCGTGTCACTGGAGGGCACCGAACACCTGCTCACCGGACCGGGGCAGGCCAAACGCGCGGGACGGATCATCGGCGCCTGGGCCGACGCCTACCTGGGTCCGGACAAGGCGCGTCCGCGGTAACGGGACAACCCGCGCTTCAGTTGCCGGCCGCCTTGTTGGCCTTCGCAATGGCCGCGGCGAGTTCCTCCAACAGCGGCGGCACGTCCAGTTCGGTCACCACGGCTTCGATGAAGACCAGGTCGTCCGGGTGGGCTGCCGCGTCGGCCAGTGCCGCGTCCAACTCGCCGCACGTTGTCGCCCGGTGGGACAACGGGTTTCGGATGCCGAGGGCCGCCGGGATGTCGCGCCACTGCCAGCCCACGATGTCGTTGTACGGCGCGGCGGGACCGTGTATCGCGCGTTCGACGGTGTAGCCGTCGTTGTTCACCAGGATCACCACCGCGGGTACCCCCTCGCGGCCGAACTGGCCGAGTTCCTGGATGGTGAGCTGCGCGGCTCCGTCGCCGATCAGCAACACCGGACGACGGTCCCGCTCCGCCAGCCCCGCACCGAGGGCGGCGGGCAGCGTGTAGCCGATCGATGCCCACAGCGGCTGGCCGATGAATGCCACCCCGCTGGGCAGCCGGTGCCGGGCCATGCCGTAGTACGACGTTCCCTGCTCGGCAAGGACCACGTTGCCCGGGGTGAGGGCGCCACAGACCTTGTCCCACAGCGCTTTCTGGGTGAGCGGCTGGTCCGGTTCGAGCGCCGGGTCAGGGGTCTCGGGAACAGGCTGGGGCACCGCGGGTGACGTGGTGGGCCGAGCCTTGAGAATGCCGGTGATCGCCTCGAGCGCCGCCGACATGTCCAGTGGCGCAAAGACTTCGCCGGCCACCGTGCTCTGGTTGGGTCCGATGTCGATGGTCCGGGCGGGATCGATCTGCTGCGTGAACGAGGCACTGACCATGTCCGTGAACTGCACCCCGGCGGTCACCAGCACCGGTGCCTCCTCGATGGCCCGGCGAACCGACTCCTGGCTGGAGGTGCCGGCGTAGATGCCGAGGAACTCCGGCGCGGATTCGTCGACCAGGCTCTTGCCCCACATCAGCGTGGCATACGGCACGACGTCGGCCGCCAGCAGTGCCTCCAGCTGTGGGACGGCTTCCAGTCGGTGCACCAGCAGGTCGGCCAGCACCGTCAGCTGGTGCTCGCCGATGAGGCGCGCGGCGGCCGCGGTGAACAGCGACAGGGCCCGCGGACTCGTGCCACTCGTGTACCGCGGCAGGGGCCCGTTCGGCGGTTCGACCGGGAACCGGGCGACGTCGGTGGCCAGCATCAGGTAGCCGGGCAGCTTGCGCTCGTGCACCTCGGACAGGACTCGGTCGATCTCGCGGGTGGCCGTGGCCGGCACGAGCTTGGCTTGTGCGCAGGTGATTTCGCGGGCGATCCGCAGGAAGTGGTCGAAGTCGCCGTCGCCGAGTGAGTGGTGGATAACCCGCCGGGAACCCTGGACGTCGATCGAGGGTGTGCCGACGATGTGCACCACCGGGACATGCTCGGCGTAACTGCCCGCGATCGCGTTGGCCGCCGACAGCTCCCCGACCCCGAATGTGGTGATCAGCGCCGCCATACCGCGCAGTCGGCCGTAGCCGTCGGCGGCGTACCCGGCATTGAGTTCGTTGGCGCTGCCGACCCACCGGACTTTCCGGTGTGCGATCACATGGTCGAGCAGTTCCAGGTTGAAATCACCTGGCACACCGAATATCTCGGTGACGCCGAGTTCGGCGAGCCGGTCCAGCAGGTAATCACCGACGGTGTAATCAGGCATACCGGCCCCCTCGATCGCTGGTATGGCGATGGTATCGGCGATGGCCGCCGATGTCGGCCCGACAAGGCATCGAGAGATCACTGACAGAGCGGACTACGCGATCTACAGTTGCGGAACCAGCTGGTTCCACTCAAGCAAGGAGCACCCATGCCGGCCAGTCGAACGCCCAAGCGTGCCGCCGGGCGCTGGAATCCGACTCTTGAGGGCACCATTCTCGACGCGACGCTGGCAGCAGTCACGGAACTGGGCTACGACCGGATGACGATGGACGATGTCGCCGCCCGTGCCGGCGTCGGCAAGGCGGCTATCTACCGGCGCTGGTCGTCGAAAGGTGAGGTAGTCGCGCAAGCCATCGCGCACTGGCGTCGGTCACTCGGCCCGGCACCGGCTCCCGATACCGGCACGTTGCGCGGCGACCTGGACGCGCTGGTAGCAGCGGTTCCGGACTACAACGCCGCAGATATCGACATGTTTCGCGTGGTAATCGGCGTGGCGACGGCGGCGATGCACGACCCTGTCCTGTCGGCGGCTATCGACGATCTGGTGCTCAGCGTGCCACGCCAAGTGCTGCGTTCAATCCTGGACCACGCCGCAGCCCGCGGTGAGATATCAGCCACGAACGATCTGACGCTGCTGCCGGACGCCGTCCTCGGTCTCAACATTCTGCGAATGATCTCCGGGCGTCCCGTCGACCGTATCTACGTGCGCCGAGTGCTCGACGACGTGGTGTTGCCTCTGGCAGCCGCTTCGCCCGCCTGACAATCAAGGGCTTGCGCGCCACAGCGAATCGTGCCACGGTTGAATGGAACTTATTAGTTCCATTCAACCCCGGGAGGTCGGATGACGACCCAACACACGCCCGTACTGATCGTCGGCGCCGGGGCGGCTGGGTTGGCCACCGCCGCATTGCTGGCCAAACACGGTGCCGAATCTCTAGTCGTCGAGAAGCGCCGGGAAGTCTTCCGATATCCGAAAGCGCGGAACCTGAGTTTCCGCACTTTGGAGGTATTGCGTGGACTCGGCCTGACCGACGAGGTCCACGCCGTCGGCGCCGCCACCCCGGACATGGTGGTCAAACCGGCGCTGAACAGCACCGAGGAGTTGCCTGCCATCGATATCGCCGCCATCTTCGCCGGACTTGAAGGACTGAGCCCGGAACCCGTCATTCAGTACTGCCCACAGAGTCGGCTGGAACCAATTCTCCTGCGCTACATCAGGAGTCATCGCAACGAGGTACGGTACGGAACCGAGTTGGCAGCAGTCGACCAAGACGCATCCGGCGTCAGCTCGGTGTTGCGCGACATCGACTCCGGGGAAACGACCTCGATCCGAAGTGACTACCTCGTCGCCGCCGACGGTGTGCACAGCCACCTTCGCGATGTCCTCGGGATCAGCGCATCAGGGCGCGGCGCACTGCCCATCTACGTGGTGTTCATCTACTTCCGCGGCCCCTGGCAACGGTTCGTCCCCCACCTCGGTGACGGCGCAAGTGTCCAGGTCAAGAACACTGATGTCGACGGCATCTTCGTACCAGCGGACGCCGACCTGTGCGTCTTCATCACCACCTACTTCCCAGACCGCGGGCAGACGGCTGGCGAGTTCACCGAACAGCGCTGCCGGCATCTGATTCTGTCGGCGGTCGGAGAGCCGATCGAGATCGAGATCATCGACATCGCACCCTGGCAGCCATACCAACGGGTTGCTGATTCCTTCGCGTGCGGGCGCGCTTTCTTGGTCGGCGATGCCGCCCACGCGATGCCGCCCTTCCGGGCCGGCGGGGCGAATGTCGCAGTCCAAAGCGCCGACAACCTAGCCTGGAAACTGGCTGCGGTGCTACACGACCAGGCCGGTCCCGAACTGCTCACCACCTATCACGACGAGCGTCATCCCGTCGGGGCCTTCAGCAGCCGACAATCCTTGACCGGGCCGGTGCTCAAACTCCTCGGCATCGACGCTGAGCTAGACGCCGACGAGGAAGAGCCGATGTTTGCGCTGCTGGCGGGCCATCAATACCGGTCCGCTGCCGTCATCTCCGACACCGCACCCACCGGTGCACCACTAGATCTGGTCACCGACTTGCGGGGCCAGCCTGGCACGCGGGCACCGCACGTGTGGCTGCAAGAAGGGCAGGTCTCCACCCTCGATCTCGTCGGTACCGGATTCACGCTGCTGACGGCTGAGAACCGTGGTACGTGGGCTTCGGCTGCTTCAGAACACATTGCTGTGCAGACCATCTCGGATGAAGATAGGGAGGCATGGCTCTGCTCCACCGGCCTGCGCCCATCAGGTGCACTGCTCGTCAGACCAGACTCATTCGTAGCGTGGCGAGCCGAATCCCTCCCGCCTGATCCCGCGGCCGAGCTGTCCCGAGCGTTACACACCATCATGGCTTCCTGAACGCCGCGGCAGCGAACACGTTGAACATCAACGTGATTGCCGCCCCGAAGCACTACCATGACCGCCATGACCGTTCGCCCACGCCGGATCGTGTGGCAGGTCGCGGCAATGTCGCTGCTCGCGGCCTGTGGTTCGAATACGTCCGCGACGCCGTCGTCGAACACATCGAGCGCGCCGTCGCCCACGACAACGGCAGCCCAGCTCCCCTCACCGGTGCCGATCGTGCCCATGAAACCGAATGCGCGGCAGGCCAAGTGGGTGGACCTGCAGGTCGGCGACTGCCTGAGCACACCGCCGCCCACCGACCCGAGCGTGGTCGAGGTGACCCTGGTCGACTGTGCCGCACCGCATATCGCCGAGGTCTTCCTCCGCGCCAGCGTGGCCGTCAACGACGCCGTCGCCGGTGTCGCCGATCAGCGGTGCGCGGCAGGTCTGGCGCAGTACACCGGCCAGAACAGCCGGTACACCTCGACCTACCTGATCGACTCGAACATGGACCGCACCGGACACACGCCGCTGCCCAGCACCGTCATCTGCCTGCTGCAGTCGGCCACCGGCGGCTCGCTGGACGGCTCCGCTAAGGCTTAGCCGTCAACAGGATGTATTGGGCGGCAACCTGTTCGTGCACATCCTTCAATTCCGCGCCACGCGCCTCGATGGTGTAGTTACCGGCCGGCGCGACGCAGTAGAACTGCTTCGGATTGGCCAACAAGATGCAGCGGCTGAGCGTCAGCGCCGGCACCGGATCGGCAGTCTCGGTGCCGTCGACCGACACCTCTTTGCCGAAGGTGTTCGCCACGTTCACCGCTGACGACGGATCCTTCGCCTGGTACACGCTGGTCTTTCCCCGGGCGAACCCTGTTACGCCGTTGTCCTGGAACACCTTGGCCGAGGAGACCGGATTGCTCTGGAAGTGCAAGGCCCCGGTACCGGAGTAGACGGCGTTCTGGGAGTTGCGCGGCGAGTCGGTCAGCAACGTCAACGCCAGCAACCCCGTGGGATCGACCGGCACCGACGCCAGCTCGGCTGCCGGTTTGAACGGTTCGAGCGCAGCGGCCTGCGCACCGATCGCCTTGGCGATCAGTGCCAAGGCCGGATCGGGGCCGGTCGTCGCTTGGGCCAGTTGAATCAGGACATACGGGCCGCGCGCGGTGAACGACCGGGCGGTGGTCAACTTCGTGCCGCGGGAATCGACGTCGTAGGTCGACGCCAACGCGTCCGGATGATCAGGAACGGCAACTGTTTTCGGCTCCGCGCCGCGGATCTTGAGCTGAAGGGCCGCCGCGTTCATCTCGCCGGCCGCGGCACTGGCATCGGCGGGCGAGGCGAAGCGCAGCACGCCATTGATCAAAACGGACTTGCTCGCCGATTCCCGGGCCGAGGCAAATCCGTCGATGAAGTTGTGGCGACCGGCTGCGGAGGCGATGCTCTCGGGCCCGAACTGTGCCAGCACACCCGGCTCGTCGATCACGAAATATGTTGACAGATAAGGCTCGGTGAGCGTGCCGTCGACCTGCCAGGGTCCCACCACGTAGCCGGCCAACTGTTGTGCCTCGACCCTTGCCCCGGCCGCCGGGGCACCGGCGGTGCCGAAGGGTTCATGCGCCTTGGTCGGGTAGGCCCCCGGTTTCAACTGCGCCGGGGCCACGATCACCGGCGGAGGTGGTGTGGTGGAGGTCGCGGTCTTCGCGGATGACGTGGCCGGGCTCGACTGCGTCGACCCGCCACCACAGCCCGCGGCCAGCACCGCTACCGCGACCACCGCCCCACAGCTGACCAGACCCCGCATATGTCCCTCCCCTGCCGACTGCAGACCAACCTACCCAGTGTCAGGTCTTCGCGGCACTGAACCGCATCACATGCCCAAACACCTTGGTATTCGTATCGATACGGAGCCCATTGCGCTGCCCTTCGGCAACCAGCTCGTCGGGGTTCAACAATCGGAACGGTGACCGGTCCACTCGGTGCACCGCTGTCGCCACCGGTGTCCGCGTCAGGTCGTAGCCGACGAACACACCCCCGGGCTTCAGCACGCGGGCGATCTCGGCGACCGCGGCTTCCCATTCGATGACGTGGTGCATCATCAGGCAACTGACCACCGAGTCGAACGCGCCGTCGTCGAACGGCAGGCTGGTCGCATCGGCGCTCTGCACGACGACGTCCGGGTTGTCCTTCAGCCGCCTCGTCGCGGCATCGACCATCACCGGATCGAGATCGGTGGCAGTGATCTGCAGCCCGGGACGCGCCGAAGACAGCCCTTCCGCGATTGCCCCACCGCCTGAACCGATTTCGAGCAGCTGTTCGCCCAGCCGGTCGGTGGGCAGGATGTCGAGGACGGCACGGGTCGTGGTTCTCCACATGGCGCCGCAGCAGAACGCCCGCTCGACTCTGGACATCACCGGCATCGCGGTCTCCTCCTCGTAGTGTCCTTCGAGTATGGAGCCGCCCACGGCGTCACGGCTTGGATGGATCCGTCGAATCCCGCAGGGCCCGTGCGATCGCCGACGGTGCCGCTCCGGTCATCTCACGGCACACCCGGTTGGCGTGGGAACCGTCGGCGAATCCGGCCAGATGCGCGGCGTCGGTGACGTGCTCACCGTCGGCGAGATGCTTCAGGCCGGAGAGCAGTCTGGCCCAGCGGGTGGCCGCCGAGAAGGACACGCCGGTCTGCTGCCGGCACAGCCGGCCGAGGTAGTCGGGCGACACCGCGACCTCGTGGGCGATGGACGCCAGGTCCACGGATTCGGTTGTCCCGCTGTAGATCAGATCCATCGCCTGCCTCAGCTGCGGATGCAGCCCCGGTTGCTCTCGCGGGTCGCCACACAGGCGGTCGATCAGCACCGCGGCGGCCAGTTCGGGGTCGGCGTCGAGCGCGTCCGCCACTGCCCGGACGAGCGCCTGATGGTCGGCCGGAATCCAGATGCCGTCGCCGGATTCACTCAGGCTCAGCGCGTGCAGCGCCGCCCCGGGCCACGTGTGCGGCGCCAGATAGAGCGCCAATGTCAGATCGTCGGGCTCGGACCGTACCGCGTGGCCGGCGCCGCTGGCGATGACGACGACGCGTCCGCTGCGGGCGGCATCGCTGTCCGTTCGGACGGTCAACGGGCCGGTCATCCCGACGCCGACCTGCACCGCGGGGTGGTGGTGTATGTCCAGGTCGCCGAAGGTGCCGACGACCATCATCTGCGCCGGACCCAGCTCCCAAACGGGCATACCCGATGTTAACGCCGAGATTGTCGCCGCTCGATGACCTCCAGCGTCTCTTGCGCCCACCGCAGGTTCTCCTGCTCGAACGAGATGCCGCGCAGCAATGTCAGATAGGGCCCCACCCGTTCCGCCTCGGCGAAGAACACCGCTTCGGTGCGCCCGGCGAGCAAGCGGTCACGGATCCGTTCGTAGCGTTCGAGTTTGGCGGCGACCCCGGCGATTCGATCTCGCAGACCGGCGCAGACCGCCGCGGCGTTACCGCTGTCGACCGCGGCCACCTGCACCAGCAGGTCGTCCCGCATGGCCAGCGGCTTGGGTGCGGCCTCGGTGAATTCGCGTACCGCGGCGCGACCCGCGTCGGTCAGCGTGAACATCCGCTTGTTGGGCCGCCGCTCCTGTTCGACGACGCGAGCCTCGATCAACCCGTCGGCCGCGAGACGGTCGAGTTCGCGGTACAGCTGCTGCGGGGTGGCCATCCAGAAGTTGGCGATGGACGCGTCGAAGCCCTTGGCCAGGTCATATCCCGAGGCCTCGCTGTCGATCAGGGCCGCCAGGACGACGTCACGCAGAGCCATGGCCGCGAGTCTAGTAGTCAACAAAGTGATTAGTCACATATAGACATGCCAGGCTGGTCCAGCTAGCGTCACCGATACCTAATCAACAAATTGACTATGCGAGGTTTGCGATGCAGGCATTCCGCAAGGCCGTCGAGGCCCACGACCCGGCGGCGATGGTGTCGTGTCTGGCCGACGATGTGGTGTTCACCAGCCCCGTGGCCTTCAAGCCGTACCCCGGGAAACCGATCACCTCCGCGATCCTTCGTGGCGTGATGAGGGTTTTCGAGGACTTCCGCTACGTCCGTGAGATCAACGACCCCGAAACCGACAGCCATGCACTGGTTTTCGAGGCCACCGTGGGTGGCAAGACGGTCAACGGGTGCGACTTCATCCACGTCAACGACGAAGGCCTGATCGACGATTTCATGGTCATGATCCGGCCGCTGTCCGGTGCCATGGCGCTCTCCGAAGCGATGGGCGCCCAGTTCCCCCAGATCCAAGCCGAGGCCGCTGAAGAGATCGCGGCTCTGGCAGCGAAGGAGCAGTCAGCGTGAAGATCGGACTCGGCATCAACTACGCGGGCGGCTTCAAGGAAGTCGTTTCCGAGGTCGCCGACCTCGAAAAAGCCGGCCTGGATGTCGTTTTCGTCCCCGAGGCATATTCGTTCGACGCCATCAGCGCGCTCGGGTATCTGGCCGCGGCGACCGAGCGGGTGCAACTGGCCTCCGGCATTCTGCAGCTCTACACGCGCACCCCGACCCTGACGGCCATGACCGCCGCCGGTCTCGACTACGTGTCCGACGGTCGCTACATCTTGGGCCTCGGCGCGTCCGGCCCGCAGGTGATCGAAGGCTTCCACGGCGTCCCGTATGACAACCCGATCGGCCGCACTCGCGAGGTCGTCGAGATCTGCCGTCAGGTGTGGCGTCGTGAGCGACTCCAGTACCAGGGCAAGCACTACACCATCCCGCTGCCGGAGGGCCAGGGCACCGGCCTCGGCAAATCACTCAAGCTGATCAACCACCCTGTGCGCGAACGCATCCCGGTACTGCTCGCGGCCCTCGGCCCGAAGAACGTCGAGCTGGCAGCCGAGATCGCCGAGGGCTGGCAGCCCATCTTCTACCTGCCGGAGAAGGCCAAGGACGTCTGGGGCGATGCCCTCGATGCCGGACACGCCAAGCGGGATGCCGCACTGGGACCCATGGACATCTACGCCGGCCCGGCGCTCGCCATCGGCGACAACGTCGAGGGGATGCGCGAGTTCATCAAGCCGCACATCGCGCTGTACATCGGCGGCATGGGCGCGAAGGGCAAGAACTTCTATCACAACGTGGCCACCAAGTACGGCTACGGCGCCGAGGCCGACCGGATTCAGGAGTTGTACCTGGCCGGCGACAAGGACGGTGCGGCGAAGGTCGTTCCCGACGAACTGGTTCGCGATATTTCGCTGATCGGCAGCCGGGAGTTCGTGAAGGAACGCGTGGCCGCGTTCCGCGAGTCCGGCGTGACGGTGCTCAATGTGGTGCCGATGGGCGCGACCACTGCCGACCGCGTCAAGCTGATCGAAGAGCTGCGCGAGCTGGTGTAACTCCGCAGCGGGGTGATCGGCCCGCGTGTCGTCTCTCCCCGCGACATGTGCGGCCGGACCCGTCAACGCGCGCTGACAATGTCAGCCTCGGCTGACAGCTCCGGGCGCGACATGATGTGCAGAGAGTTCCGGCCGGCTGATCAGGTGGACGCGCCCGGCTGCCCGTACACCGCGACGACGACCGAGCGGTCGGGGCTGTTCTCCGACCACACGCCCATGACGGTGTTGGCGCAGTTGGCCATGATCGCGTAGGTCGGCGGGTCGTAGTACCACTGGTTCAGCACATCGAGGTTGTTGATGGCGATCGACTGGTTGATCGCCACCGTCTGAAACACCTTGCCCCGGAAACCCGCTGCCTGGGCCCGCGTCTGCGGCGTCGATCCATCCGAACCCAGGTCCCCGTCCATCTGCCGGTTGCCCAGCACGTCGTTGGCGTGCCACTGCGCGGCAAGCCGCAGCTGCGGGCTGACCGCGACGTCGTTGGTGCATCCGGCCTGATGCTGAATGGTGTAGACGTTGGCGATCACGCTGTTGTTCAGGCGGGTGTTGTCGGCGTGGGCCGACGGCACTACCCATCCGAGTCCGGCCGACGCGGCGAACGCCATCAGCAGCCCCCGCGTCACACCGGATCGAACTGCGAGATCAGCCATCGATCGTGCACCTTGTCGAGAGTCACCCGCACCGTCGAGGTCGAGCCGGTGGGCGCGTCCGTACCGATTGTCGTGGTCTGGTTCACGAAAACCAATACCACGGCGTGGTTTTCGGTGGCCGACACCGAAGCGACATCAGGCACCGTCGCCACTGCCGAAATGTGCTTCTGCTTGGCCCCGGGCGCCACGACGGTGTCCACCAACTTGGTGTACTCACCGCGGAAACTGCCGGTGAGCCGGTCGGCGGCCGACTTGAGCTCGGTGTCAACCGTTTCCGGCCGGTAGGACAGCATGGCGACAGTGCCGTCGCTGGCCGCCCGCACCGACTCGGTGGCCGCGGCCTGCGCTAGCCGCACCGAATCATCCCGCCATTTGAAGTACCCCGCGGCGACTGCGAGGAGCATCGCAGCGACCCCCAGCGCCACACCCGTCCACCGCGCCCACGGCTTGCGTGAATCACGCTGCACCACCACGGGTTCGACCTCGACGACCGCTGTCTCGACGGCCTCGTCCTCGTCGAGGGCGACGGGGCGTTCTTCGACTTCCACTGTCATGATCTGTCCTTCATGTTGCCTTGACCGTCCGATCTGCTCATGACACGAACTGCACGTCGGAAATCCGGGCGCCCGCGCCGTCTTTCGCGACACTGATCCGCATGCGCCAGTTTCGTGGTGGACCCGCCGGCGCCTCGGCCAGCGACGTCCGCACCGACACCGCGAGAAGCACCTGCGCCCCATCACCGGTCACCGACTCGAGTCCGCCTTCGGTGACGGTGCCCTCGGATTTCGATCGGGCCTGCTTCACCACCGCGACGAACGGCTCGGACCGGTGTTGGAAGTCCTCGCGGAACGCGCCGGTCGAGGAATCGAGTATCCGCCGGATATCGGTGTCCGCCTCGGTATAGCTGATGGTGGTCAGGTTCAGTGCCGCCTGGCGCGCGGTCTGCACGTACAGGCTCCGAAGCGCCTGCCCCTGTTCGGCCTGGTGTGCACGAAAACCCAGCCAGCCTGCCAGGGCACCGCCGGCGACGACCAGCGCCAGTCCGGCCGCGACCACCGGCGAGATGCGCGACAACCGTTGCCTGAGCATTGGTTTCGGTGCCGCTACGGCACGTTCGTCGCCCTCGCCGGCGGTGTCTAGCCGCTCGGAGTCAGCATGCTCTGCCATGTCTTGCCTTTCGTGGTGGCGGCCAGGTCGGAGTCGGTGTACGGCTTGCCGTCGGGACCCACGTAGCCGCCGGTCGCGGGGTCGTAGGGCACCAAGGCCACCGGAGGCGCCGGGGGCGCGGGTCCGGGTGCCGCACCAGGGCGCTGTCGCGGATCGGTGCCCGGCGCGTACTGCGGGACGCCCTGACCCGTCAGCGTGGCGTTGGGGTCGCCTTTCCAGACGTATCCGTCGTTGAGTGGCACGTACTGCTCATTGCTTTCGCATAGTTCCACGGTCGGTGAGCGTTTGGCCGGGTTGTTCTCGCACGGAATGTTGCGTACACCACGAACATTCAGATCGGAATCCTGCGGAACTCGGCAGTACAGTTCACCGGCGGGCCGCTCGGGATAATCCACCTCGGAGGGTATCCGCTGCTGTTTGATCGGCAGGAAGCCGGTGTTGCACGGTGGCGGTAGGTTCATGTTCAGTTTGAAGTCCAGATAGATCCCCCGATACGGGGTCTTGAGATCCGAGTCGGCGACCGCGATCGCCGACATCAACGCGGTGCCCTGTGGGAACAGCACCAGCAGTTGTTCGATGTCGTGCCGATAGACGACCGCGATTTCACCCAGGCTCACCATGTTGGCCAGCAGCACCGGCAATGCGGGGGCAAACCTGTCGAACAGCGCACGGCCCTCGTTCATGGTGGGCTGTCCGAGTTTCAACAGCTCGGCGAATGCCGCGTCCTGGGCCTTGAACTGGCCCGTGATGGACGCGAGCCGCTGCGCCCACGTCGCGATCGAATCCGCAGTCTGCACTTGGGAGTTCAGCACCGCGGGGCTCTGATCGATCAGCTGCGCGATCGGGTCGACGGTCTTGCCGGCCTCGATGGCCAACGACGTGGATCCGTTGACGATCCGGGACAATTCGGGCCCGAGTCCGCTCACCGCTTTGTCTGCTTCGTCGACGACGGTGCGCAGATTGTCCTGCGGGATGGCTACGAGCGCCCGATTGGTGGCATCGAGCAGGTTGCCGATGTCCGGTGGAATCCGCACCTTGGCCACCGGGATGGTCGCGCCGCCGCGCAGGGTCGGCGCAGTATCGGATTGTGGCGCGGTATCGGATTGTGCTGCCGCAGGAACCAATTCGATGAACTGTTCACCGACAGCCGAGCGGCTGTGGACCGCGGCCGATACGTCAGCGGGCACCTTGATCGACGAGTCGAGGTTCAGCTCGGCACGGACGCCGCCCGGGGTGACGTCGACCGCGCTGACCCGCCCGATCTCGGTACCGCGGTAGGTGACCACCGAGGTCGGGTACAGCCCGCCGGATTCGGGTAGCTCGACGGTCACGGTGTAGCGGCCGTACCCGAGCAGGGTCGGCACGTGCACGAAGCCGAATGCCATGACGCTGCACGCGATCACGGTGACGGCGCCGAGGATCGCCAGCTGGATCCAGACCGTGCGGGACAAACGCAGACGCCGCACGTCAGTACCCCCCGAAATGGTAGGGGGCGATCAGTGGGTTGCCCGCGGTGTACGGGCTCGGCATCTGACCGATCGTGCGACCCCATTGCATCTCCAGCTCGGTGAGGTTGCCCTCCCACCGGGTTCCGGTGAACAGACTGCTGTCGAGCCGGCTCAGCGTCAGGTCGATCACCATCGTGATATTGGCGAAGTCGCCCCGAAACCAGTTGCCGAGATTGCTTTTCACCCAGGGGTAGGTCGAAAGGAAGTCCAGGCCTTTGGTCAGTGCCGGCCCGGAATCGGCCAGCGACCGCAGCACGGGAACCATGCTCCGCAGGTTCGCGACGAGGCTCTCCTTGGTCTGCTTGACCGTCGACGACGCGACGGCGCTGAACCGTCCGACGGCATCGATCGCATCGGCCAGCTTCGCCCGCTGTTCGGCCAGCACGGCCAGGGCCTGCGGGATGGTGGTCAGTGCCTTGTCGACGATGCGCTGGTTTGCCGCGACCTGCCCGACGAGAGAGTTCAAATGCTCTGTGGCGGAGATGATGTCGTCGGTCTGGGCGTTGAGCCGGGAGACGAACGTGTCGAGCTGGGTCAGCAGACTGCGCATGTCGTTCTCGCGCCCGGCCAACGCCTTCGCGAAGGTCTGATTGATCTCCTGCAGCTGGGCCAGCCCGCCACCGTTGAGCAGGATCGACGCCGACGCGAGGGCCTGTTCGGTGGTGGGATACGTTGCGGCCCTGGACAGCGGGATCACCGCGCCGCCCGTCAACTGTCCCTGCGGCGCTTCGGTTGTCGGCGGGCTGAGCTCGATGTGCATCGACCCCAGCAGACTCGTCTGCCCGACCTTGGCGGTGCTGTTGGCCGGCAGGTGGACGTCGCCGTTGATCCGCATCGTGACCAGCGCATGCCAGTCCTGCACCTCGATCTTCGTGACGTTGCCGACGTTGACGTCGCCGACGCGTACCCGGGTGTTCTGCTGAATCACCACGACGTCGGGCAGCTGCACCTGAATCGTGAACGAGCCCGGGCCGTCGCCGACCGTGCCGGGCAGGGTCAGCGAATTCAGGCCCCGCCATTGGCATCCCGGCAGCGCCAGCACGCTGACGAAGATGAGCGTCGCGGTCACGAGACGCTTCATGGCTGCGTCCCTTGCTGCGAAGTCCCTTGCTGCGGAGTCCCTTGCTGCGGAACCATGAGCCCGGCCAGTCCCTGGCCCGGATCGGTCGGGGTCGCCGCGGGTGCTTCCGCCGACAGCGGGCCCGGCGCCGGAGAGTCCTGCGCCGGCGCGCTGCCGCCCGGCCGCAGTCGCGGCTCGCTGTAGGTGACCTCGTTCGGCCGGGCCGTGGCGCCGACGAACGGGTTGCCACCGATCGGCAGGAAGTTGTACTGCCGGTTCTTGATGATCGGAGCGAGGTACTGCACGCACAACTTGGCAGACTGCTCGAAGCCTTGCCGCGCCGCGGACTGGATTGCGCCGCAGAGGAATTGCACGGTGTCTGCGAAGTTGACCGGCGCCAAAATGCCGGTGATCGCGCTCTGCGCGGGGTCGTAGATGTTGGTGAAGTTCTGGAACACCGTCGGCGTGATGTGCAGTACCTGTTTGAGGTCCGTGCGGCTGTCGTTGAGCGCTGTGGTGATCGCGTTGAGATGGTCGAACGTCGTACCGAGGCCTTCGCGATTCTCGGCGATGAAGCCACGCAGATCCTTGACCGCGGTGTCCAAGTTGCGCGTCGCGTCGGCGATGTTGTTCGGCGTGCTCGACAGGGCGGTGGTGATGGACGCCATGTTGGTGTTGAACGACGCGAGCAGGTCGCTGCTCGACGACAGCGCAGACACGAGCACCTGCAGGTTTCGGACGGTACTGAAGATGTCGGTGCTGTGGTCGCCCAGCGCCGACATCGCGCGGGACAGCTTGATCACCGTGTCGCGCGCGGTGTCGCCCTGCCCGCGCAGGTTGTCCGCGGCACTGTTGATGAATTCGCCCACGGCACTGGGGCCGCCGGGACTGGCGGGCTGCAGCGAGTCGGTCAGTTTCTCGAGTTGCCGGCGGAAGTCGTCCCACTCCACCGGCACCACGGTGCGGTCCAGGCCGATGGTGGAGCCCGCGGCCAGCTTGGGGCCGGTCGTGTAGGCGGGCACCAACTGGATTGCTCGCGCACTGACCAGTGACGGCGACAAGACGGCGGCACGGACGTCGGCGGGCAGCGCGTATTGCGAGTCCACGGAGAAGGTCACCTTGGCGGCGTGCGGCTGCGGTTCGATCTTCTCGACCGTCCCGACGGTGACGCCGAGAATCCTGATGTCGTCGCCGGTGTACAGACCGTTGGTGTTCGCGAAGTACGCGACGTAGGTGCTCCGTGCGGCGGCGATCCACCAGGATCGGGCCAGCCCGGTGACCGCCACGGTCAGGGTGATCGCGAGGCTCGCCGCGATGACGATCCGCCAAATCCTCCGGTGGCCAGAATCTTTCGTGCCGAGATCGAATGCCATGGTCACCTCCCTCCCACAGGCGAAACGGGATCGGACACCACGCCCGGCGAACCGCTGGGTGAGTTGTTCGGCGGCGGCAGCGGCGTCGGATGCGGGACCGTGGGTGGCGGCACCTCGCCAGGAGCGGGGGCCAGCGCCGGCGGACCGGGCGCCGGACCACCAGGCGGCGGTGCGGGCAGTGGCTCGCGATAGGGATAGCGCGGGTCTCCGGGATTGCCGGTGATCGCATCGGGCAGCGTGAGGTTCGGCGGTCCGCCCTGGCCCGTCCGGGGGTACGGCGACGGTAGCGGCGGGGTACCGGGTTGCCCGGCACCGGGCTCGGTCAGCTGCGATGGCAGCAGGACATTCGGGTCCAGTCCCAGATCGGAGAACGCCGCGTCGACGAACGGCTGATCGAACTGCCCGGGGAAGAGGTTGACCAGGGACGCTTTGAAGAACGGGCCGGCGCCCAGCACTTCGCCGAACGACATGGCGTACCGGCGCAGCAGGTACAGCGTGCGCTGCAGCTCCTTTTTCCGGTTGTCGAGGATGCCCAGTACGCCGTTGAGCTTGTCGACGGCCGGTTTGAGTTGCGTCCGGTTGTCGTTGACCAGGCCCGAAAGCTGCACAGTCGCGGCGCTGACATTGGCCATCAGCGTTTCGACCGAATTGCGTTGCGACAGAATCTCGCCCAGCAGCGCATCGGTGTTGACCACCAACTGTGCGATCTGGTCGCTGCGTTTGGCGAGCACCGAGGTCACCTTGTTCGCATCGGCGAGCAGTTGCCGCAGCTTGGCGTCACGGGTGCCGAGAGTGTCGGAGAATCGCGCCACGCTCTCCAGCGCCAGCTTCAGGTCGGGCGGGGTGTTCTGGAATGTCTGCGCCAGCGTCTTGAGCGACGACGACAGCTGCGTGGTGTCCAGTCCGCTGATGGTGGTCGTCAGGTCACCCAGCGCCGCCGGCAGATCGTACGGTGACGTGGTGCGCTCAATCGGGATGGGACCGGCCAGGTTTCGGTCACCACGCGGTGTCAGCTCCAACACCTTGGTACCCAGCACAGTCTCGGTCTTGATCGCCGCTTCGGTGCGGTCGCCCAGTTCGACGCCGTCACGCACCGTGAAATCCACCCGAACCTTGGCGCCCTCCAGATGAATTCCCGAGACCCGGCCGACGCCCAACCCCGACACTCGCACGTCGCTGCCAGTCTTGATGCCGCCGGCATCGGCGAAGTACGCCTGGTAGTCGGATGTCCCCTTGACGAACGGGATCTTGTCGTAGCTGAATGCGGCAACGACGATCGCGACGATCAGCGCGATACCGGTCGCGCCGACCGCCAACCGGTTACGGTCGGCCAGCGGCTTGACGTTCAACCTGATGCGCGTCATTTCGGCGTGCACCGCCCCGAGTCCTGGCCGGCCACTTTGACGTACACCGGTTGGCCGTCTTTGCCATTGAGCTTGAGCAGGGCGTCGCAGAGATAGAAGCCGAAGTAGTCGCCGTAGAGTCCGTTGCGCGAGAGGATCTGGTACGCGTCGGGCAGCGTCCGCACCAGTTCGTCGACGTAGTCGTGATCCGCCATGATCTGTCCGGCGAACCGATCCGTCTGCTGCACGGTCTGTTTGATCGGTTCGCGAGCCACGGCGAGCAGGTCGGCGACCGACCGCGCCGCGGTGTTGATGTTCGCCACCCCGGTGGCGATGTCGGCTTTGCGGTCGGCCAGCCCCTGTACGAGTTGCGACAGCTTGTCCAACCCGTCGGCGAACTGCGTGTCACGGGCCGCGAACGTCCCCAGCACGGTGTTCAGGTTGGTGATGACCTCACCGATGAGCTGATCGCGACCCGCCAGCGTCGTCGTGAGTGCGGAGGTCTGGGCCAGCACCGACGAGATGGTGCCGCCCTGGCCCTGGAACACCCGAAGCAGCTCACCGCTCAACGCGTTGACCTGGTCTGGATCGAGCGCGCGGAACAGTGGCCGGAAGCCGCCGATGAGCGCGTCGACGTCGAGGGCGGGTGAGGTCCTGGACAACGGGATCGTCTGGCCCGGAAGGAGTTTGCGGACCGACCCGGGACCTTCCTCGAGCGCCAGGTAGCGGTCGCCGATCAGGTTCTCGTAGCGGATCGTCGCCGTCGTGCCTTCCGTCAGGGTCAGCTGCCGGTCGACGGCGAAGTCGATGGTGACGGTGCCGTCCTTGTGCAGGGCCAGGCTTTTGACCTTTCCGACCTCGACGCCGGCGATGCGAACGAAGTTCCCACCCTTCAACCCCGACACGTTGGTGAACACCGCCTGGTAGGAAGCCCGCGAATCGAACCGGAACTGTCCGAACACCGTCAGCAGCCCGAACATGAAGAGCAGGCTGACCACGGTGAAAATCACGACGCGGGTGGCGGTCCCGCGGATCCGGCTTCTCACGGTGTCCCCGGAGCGGGTTGGGGCTCACCCATCTCGACCCCCGGCAGCCCGGGAGCCGGACCACCCGGGTATCGGATTCGCGGCGGTTCCGGTTGCGGCTTGGTCACCGGGAAGTAGTTGGCGAACCCGGGGAAACCGATGCCCGGGTTGGGCCGCATGTCCAGTCCGTCACCGAAACCGGTGTCGGTGACCAGATATTTGACCGGAAAGTTCTTGCTGACGTCGGGCAGCGACCCGCAACTCGGTTTGCCACCGGGTCCGCCGCTGGCGTTGACGACGGGCAGGTTGTCGGGGAAGCGATAGGGATCGGCGCCGGCCAGCAGCGCAGCGTCCATGATCACCGATTTCCCGTTGCCGCCCATGGCATATCGGCCGCCGTGTTCGAGGAACCACTGCGCACCCTGGAACAGGCAGGTATACGTCGGCGAATACGTGTCGAGCAGCGCGGTGGTCGGTCTCAACACCTCCATCGCCCGCACCAGGGCGGCCTGGTTGGTTCCGATGGTGTCGATGCCCGCCTGGGAGAAGCCGACGGCAGACAACAACAGGCCATCGAGTTCCTTCGACTGACCGGAGATGGTGGTTGCGGTGGTCGAGAACGAGTCCAGGCTGGACACGATGTCGGGTGCCGCGGTCGAATACGCCTGCGCCGTCTGGTCGAACAACTGCCAGTCCGTCCGCACGGTGTCCATGCGCGGATTCACTTCCAGCAGAACGCGGTTCGCATCGCTGATGGCCTGCCCGATGACGTCACCCTTGCCGCGCAACGATTCGGCCACCGCCGACAGCACCGAGTTGAGCTTCGTCGGGTCGATCACCTGGACCACCGACTGCAGGTTCTCGAACACGGTGTTGACCTCGACCGTCACATTGCGCGACTGCAGCACCGCGCCCGACCGGAGGTGGCCGCCACCCGGACCGGTCGAGGGCACATCGAGTTCGACGTACTTGGCGCCGAACGCGGTGCTGGATCTGATCTGCGCTTCGACGTTGGCGGGCAACTGCGCGAAGGGCCCGGGATACATCCGCAGTTTCAGCGTCGACAGGACGTGTCCCGCGGTGTCGGTGCGGCTGCCGATCGATTCCACTTCGCCGATCTGCACACCCCGGAGTTTCACCTTCGCGCCGTCTTCCATCACCAGACCGGCACGGTCGGACACCAGGGTCAGGGGCACGGATCCCCGCAGCGATCCGGAAAAGAACAGCCACGTCATCGCGGTCATGGCGACGACAGCCAGCACCAGCACCGGCGCCCACCAGATCGGGTCGATCTGCTCACGCCGAATTCCGTTCGCTCCCTTCGCCATCGGGTTCAGCCGGCCAGGTGGAAGTTGCCGGACTGGCCGTAGACGGACAGCGTGATGGTGAGCAGGATGAACACGCCGGCAGTGATCGACGTGCGCACCGCGCGGCCGACGGCCTCACCGACGCCGGCCGGTCCGCCGGACGCGGTGAAGCCGTAGTAGGTGTGCACCGCCATCACCGCCGCGGCCATGGCCAACGCCTCGAAGAACGACCAGGCGAGGTCGTTGGGATGCAGGAACGTCGTGAAGTAGTGGTCGTACACGCCCCGCGACTGACCGTAGATCATTGTCGTCCCGAACCGGGTGGCCAGAAAGGACATCAACACCGCGACGGTATAGATCGGGACGACGGCCACCACACCGGCGACGATCCGGGTCGCCGCGAGGTACGTGACGACGCGGATACCCATCACTTCCAGCGCGTCGATCTCCTCGTTGATGCGCATCGCACCGAGTTGTGCGGTCGCCCCGGCGCCGATGGTGGCGGCGAGTGCCACCCCGGCGGTGGCCGGGGCGATGAAGCGCACGTTGAGGAAGGCCCCCAGAAAGCCCGTCAGGGCTTCGATGCCGACGTTGGACAGGGTGTTGTAGCCCTGGACCGCGATGAGGGCGCCAGTGGACAGCGTGAGGAACCCGACGATGACGACGGTGCCGCCGATGACCGCGAGCGCGCCGGTGCCCATGCCCATGACCGCGATCAGCCGCAGCACCTCGCCCGGATAGCGCCGGACGGCATCCGCGGTCGCGGCCAGCGCGCTGCCGTAGAAGGCCGTCTGCTCCCCCAATCGGCGGGTCGCCGCAACCGCCTGGTCCGCCAGTTCGCTGAGCTGCGACGGGCGTTCGACATCCACATCGGTTGTCATGGCGCCACTTTCACGCCGAACGCCGTCGCCAGGATGTTGATCAGGAACAGCGCCATGAACGAGAACACGACGGTCTCGTTCACCGCGTTGCCGACGGCCGTCGGGCCGCCGCCCACCGAAAGTCCCTTGTAGCAGGCGATCAGTCCGGCCGACAGTCCGAACAACAGCGCCTTGACCAGGGAGACGATCACCTGCGGCAGACCGGTCAACAGGGTCATGCCCGCGATGAACGCCCCGGGGGTCACGTGCTGGATGTAGACGACGAAGAAGTAGCTGCCGGCCAGGCCGACGACGGCCACCATGGAATAGAGCATCGCCGCGACGAACGTCGCGGCGATGACGCGCGGCACGACCAGTGCCGGAATCGGGTTGACACCAATGACTTTCATGGCGTCGATTTCTTCTCTGATGGTCCGTGCGCCGAGATCGGCACACATCGCCGTCGAGCCGGCACCGGCCACGACGATCGCGGTGACCACCGGCCCCACCTGCGTCACCGAGGCCAGCGCCGCACCGGCACCGGACAGGTCACCGGCGCCGACCTCGATCAGCACGATGTTGAGCGTGAAGACGATCAGCACCGTGTACGGAATCGACAGCACGACGGTGGGTACGACGGAGACCCGCGCAACGAACCAGATCTGCTCGACCAGTTCCCGCCAGGCATACGGCGGACGCAGCATCGCGGCGAACGTCTCGCCGGTCAGGACGATGAAATCGCCGACCGCCACAGCAGGTCGCGCCCAGGCCGCGGAGGTGCGCGGAGACGACTGAAGCGTTTGCGCCACAAGCTGCCTCCCAGTGCTGTTCCGTCATCGAGCTTGGCCCGGACGTTAGGAAGGCGCGAGTTTGCTGTCAACGCAACAGAATTGGGTACAGCAACGTCAATTACCGAAGATGCAGGTCGACTCAACGCAATTGCTTCGGTTCACCCAGATTGAATCGCGATGAGCCGAAACCTACCGGCAAGTGCCCTGGTTACGGCGTCACGATGTTGAACCAGAGCTGGAAGGTGTCGAGCAGTCGCGTGTCGCCATTATCTGCACTTCGTATTTCTCCCCACGGGTCTGGCTACGTCGTCCCGCGGTCGCTACCCTTCAAATTTACGAACGTGAATCAATTTCTACGAAGGAGAAGGAAGACCGCGGATGGCATCTGGATATTTACTTATCAATGAATAAAAGAAGGCCGCTCCGCCAATAGCGAAGCGGCCATCGTCAGACCCGATCTAGTGCATCCATTTGCCTGGTTTGTCCCAGTGCCCCGGAGGCGGGACGAACGGCAGCTGACCGATCTGACCTGGTGGAATACCGAATAGCTGGCCGACCTGGCCCGGCGACGGAGTGGGTACCCACCACCAGGTATTGTCAGCGTTCGCCTGACCCGTGCCGAACCCGATGGCAGCAAAACTCAAGGCGCCTGCGGTAACAATTGCGAGTTTCTTGATAGACATGTCCAGCTCCTTATCAGCCCATCAGATGTCACACATTCCAGTGTGCCACCGTGTGCTGACGACCGCTAATAGGGAATGCTGGCAAATATGCGTTCAATCGTCGCGTGAGGCACCCTGCGCTGACGGCTCCGCCGCAGCGGCGTTCCTCGCCGGCTTCGACTTCGGCACCGCACCGCGCGGCGACTTTCCCTTCGGACTGTCGTCGGCTGCCGTGCCGGCCGCCGGCTTGCCGCCGCCGGCCGGGTGCTGCCCGGCCTTCTTACCCTTACCGCGCTTCGGCGTATCCGCCTGTTTCGGCGTGTCGGTCTCCGACTGATCCGTCTTCGACCCCGCCGGGTCCTTCTGACTCGTAGGCTTCTTGTCGTCGGGCTCCGCCTTGGCAGCGTCCTTCACCTCAGGTGTCTTCGCCTCGGGCGTCTTCACGTCAGGCTCGGCGCTCGCGGGATTCTTGGGCTCCGTGGACTTCTCGTCCACCGGCTTCACCTCGGGCTCCTTCGCGGGCTCCTTGGCCGGTTCCTTCACAGCACCCTGCCCGTCGACGCCCTTGACGCCAGTCTCCTTGACCGGGGCATCCTTCACGCCCGCTGTGGGCTCCTGTTTCGTCGCGGCAGTCGCCTTCGGCGAATTCAGCTCCGCCGCAGCTTCTTTCATCGTGGCCACCGCCTTCAGCGCGGCCGTCGGGTTCACCGCGGCGACCGATGCCGGCGGCCGGATGATGTCGCCGATCTTCTGGATGACATTCGAGATACCCGCGACCACGGCCTTGGTCACGTCGACCGCCGTGTTGGCCACCCATTTCACGCCTTGCACCACCGCGTTGGTCACCCATTTGACCGTGTTGACCACGGCCTGCGTCACCGCCTTGGTGACGTCGACGAACGCATTCCACGCCGCATCAGCGACTTTCACGACGGCTTGCCCGATCTTGACGACGGTGTCCACGACCGCTCCGATGGCCAGCCGCACCGCGGCCAGGATCCGGGCCGCGATGCCCTCGACACCGCCAACACCGTTGAGCCGCAGGATTTCCTGTGCGATGACGAACGCCGCTTCCTTGGGGATCCAGTCCGCGTAGAAGACGCCGAACTTGCCACTGCCGGGTTGGTCGTCGCGCGTGGTGTAGATGAACAGCGGTCCACCGAAGGACATCGACTGCCAGCTGTCGATGAGGTTCTGGATGAATTCGGCTTGCGTGTGCTCGCTGACGTTGTTGGTGGGCACCCCGTACTCGGTGATCCAGATTTTGAGGGCGCCGTCGCCGTTGGCCACCATCAGGTCGTAGATCTTCTGGATCTGCGTGAGCGGCGAGAGCGGTACGCCCTCACCGTCAGAGAACTTCAGCGTCTCCTGATACGGATGGAAGGCCAGCGCGTCGAAGTAGCCCTTGGCGCCGGCGGCGTACATCCCGTTGACGTAGTCCACGGGGTTCATCGTGACGCCGCCGAAGGTGAAGACACTGCCCAGGCCTGCCGCGATGACCGTCGCGGTCGGGTCGGCCGCTTTGATCGCCGGATAGGCGGCCTTCAGCAGCTCGGTGTAGCTCGACGGCGAGATCGGGTCGTAGAAGCAGACGCAGTTGACTTCGTTCCAGACTTCGTAGGCCGAGATGGTCTTCCCGTAGCGGGTCGCGACCTGGGTCATGAAGTTGGCGTAGGCGACCGGATCGGGTGTCTTGGCGCCGGGGAAGTTCCCGTCGGTGCCGGCCCAGACCGGGGTGCTGTTGACCATTGCGAGGACGCCCATGTTGCGGGCCTTCGCCGCATTCATGATGTCGTCGATCGGCGCCCAGTTGTACTGGTTGGGCAGCGGCTGCGTGTACACCCACGGGATGTAGACCCGGACGTCCTGGACGCCCATGGCCTGCAGCATGTCCAGCGTCGTGTCGATATCCTGTTGCGACATGCCGTACAGGCTGGAGTCGGCCATACCGATGGTCGACGGCGCCGAGACGATTTCGGCGGTCGGCGTCACCGCGGTGTGGGTCACCGGCTGTACCAGCTGCGCGGCATATGCGCAGACCACGGCCAGCGGAATCAGCACGGTCAGCACCCGTTGCACTGCCCTGCAGCCGAGTCGGCCGATCCATCCAGCCACCGAGGCCCCCTTTGAAAGTGCGGTCACCGCAAGGCGCAATCACCGCGCCAGGCAAATTTACGTCCGGGGATGGTAACCCGTGGGTGATTTGCCGGAGTCGCCTCACCCACCGCACGTCAAAGGCGTGAGGCGGTGCCACCTACCGGCGTCGGATCGTCATTGTTCGCCGCGCTGCGGTTATTGACGACGCTGGCACAATTCTTTGCCAGAAGCGCTGCGGTAGTCGTTCACAACTGTTAATTTTCTGTCTGTACTGCGGCACGACACCCGTCTGCCAGACTGCAGGGCGGTAATGCCGCAACAGCGGTTGGCGTGCCGGGGTCCGATGGCCGTGCGGCGTGACTATGGAGGACCCGAAATGGCTGGTGCACACCGTCGCCCACAACGCCGGAAGTTGGCGGTATCGACGTGGCTGGGCACCGGAGTGGCCGCCGTCGGCGTCAGCGCCGCACTGCTCGGTAGTGCGGCAGTAGCGAGTGCGGCCCCGTCGACCGACTCGGAGTCGGCGTCGTCTTCTGCGCCGGCGCAGCCCAAGAAGGCGCCTGCGCAGAAGAACACCAAGAACAAGAAAAAGGACACCGCCGCTTCCGCGGATGCGTCGGACACCAAGGCGACGCCGGACACCAAGTCAGACACCAAGGCGGACACCAAGCCCACAGCGGCAACCGACGCTTCCGCCGACGCCTCCACCGGCACCGACAACGACGCGAAGCCCACGCGCAATCGCCGCGCGAAGGCCGACAGCACCGGGCGGTCGGCGAGCGCACCGAACGCCGGGACCGTTGCGAAGCTGCCGTCGGCCGCCGCCCAGGCGGTGACCAACAACCCGTCGACGAAGAATCCACTGAAAGCCGCCGCCGCGGTCAAGCCGGCCACGGACACCGCGGCCCAAGACACGCCGAGCTCGCCGTCGTCCGCAACGCCGGCCGCCGCATCGGCGCCGGCACCGGCAGCGGCCGGCACCCCCCAGGTCGCCGTCGCCGCAGCCGAGACATCCACGGCCGCAATCACTTCGATTCCGAACACCACAGTGAAGACGTTGAGCAGCGTCGCCGCGCCGACCGCTCCCGCCAGCATCTCCGGACTACTGTCGGTGCTGGCCGCCGTCGGTCAGGCAGTCGGGGCCGCCACCCTGGCCACGGAGGAATCCCTGGCTGGTGCCGTGGTCGGGACGACCAAAACCGTGAGCAAGCTGCTGGGCATCACGCCCGCACCGGCCACGACCACCGAAAAGACCAGTGCCGCAGCAACTCTCACTCCGGCGCCCACCGAGACGTGGCAGCCGGGCCAGACCGTCACCGCGGACGAGTACATCAACACGGCGCAGGCGGAGATCGCGCAGGCGCGCACCCTCCTCGGCACCAGTTGGGTCAACGGGTACTCCCGGTACGAGCTGCGGATGGCGGCCACCTATCTCACGACGTACCAGGCGAACCAGCAAAACCTCATGGACGCCTACGCGGCGGACCCCACCAATGCGACAGCCCTGAAAGCGCTCAAGGCCAACGAGGCGCTGATCGGCAAGGCTGTCACCGCGCTGAAGACGGCGCGTTACTGGGCGGCGAATCGCGACATCAAGGCCGTCATCGTCGACGCCACCACGAACGCCCGCATCTACGCCTCGGTCCCGCTGTCCATGTACGCGGGCGTGGAACCGATCGTCACCATCTCGGTGAACGGCGGGCCGAGCATCAAGGTGCTGGTGGACACCGGATCGTCCGGGCTGGTGGTCAATGCCAAGAACGTCGGCCAGACCGGCCTGGGCAATGCGGTCGGTAGTGGTACCGGCGCCTACAGCGGCGGGCTGACCTACAACTACAACACCTACAACACGACCGTGAACTTCGGCAGCGGCATCGTCACCGCGCCCGTCTCGGTCGACGTCATCACCGACCCGGCGCAGCAGGCCGCGTTCGCCACGTTCCTGCAGAACAACGGCGTCGCGGGTGTCCTCGGTGTCGGTACCAACGCCGTCGGCCCCGGCCCCGGCCTGGTCACCACCGGCTTGCCGGGCGCCCTGAAGAACGGCATCTACATCGACGAA
Organism: Mycobacterium sp. HM-7; assembly: GCF_053852335.1. Classification (NCBI taxonomy): domain Bacteria; kingdom Bacillati; phylum Actinomycetota; class Actinomycetes; order Mycobacteriales; family Mycobacteriaceae; genus Mycobacterium; species Mycobacterium sp. HM-7. The sequence continues at coordinate 5,948,339 of NZ_CM132657.1, forward strand.
GCCGGCCGGACGCTGACCTTCGGCCCCAACCCGCTGCCGGCGCGCGTCACCACGTCGGGTTCGCCGAACGTGATCGGTTCCGTCAGCATCAACAACGGGTCGAAGACGCCGATCAACCTGCTGATCGATTCCGGCGGCGTCACGGGCACCCTGCCGTCGACCATCATGGGTAGCACCGTGCCCGTCGGCACCGTCATCTCGGTGTACGACAGCAACGGCACGCTGCTCTACACGTACACGACCACGTCGTCGTACACACCGGTGGTGACTTCCGACGCCTACAACGCCGAATTGATGAACACCGGCGCAATGCCGTTCCTGCACAACCGGATCTACATCGACTACTCCACCGCAAACGGATCGACCGTCTTCGACCTGTAGCCGCCACCCGAAATCTTCCGCTGTCTCGCCGCGCTCCACGGCGGGACATCGGGCGGCTGCGGCATGAAATTTCCGCGTGCAATACCCAATCATCAGGCGGTTCGAGCGGGGTTAACAAAATACGCGATCCCGCGTTGCGGATCTGACGTGCCCGTTAGTCTTCTCGCACGTGGTCGCCGGTTAACGTAGTCCAGCTATTCACTGGACGCGACTGATGGGAGACAGCCAGGTGGAGAACCTCATGGCGAATGCGTTCGCCTACCCCTGGTGGGTCTACATCACCATCCCGTTGGGCGCCGCGTTCGTCGGCTGGGTCACCAAGATCATGGCCCTGAAGATGATGTTCTACCCCGTCGAGTTCAAGGGCATTCCGCCGTACCTCGGCTGGCAGGGCCAGATCCCGAAGCGTGCGCCGAAAATGGCTGCGGTAGCAGTGGATTCACTGACGTCGGAGATCCTCAAACCCGAGGAGATGTTCGACAAGATCGATCCCAACGAACTGGTCAAAGAGCTCGCCGAACCACTGCGGCAGACCTCGGCGGGAATGGTCGACACCATCATGATGTCGTTCCAGCCGCAGGTCTGGCGCGCCACCCCGGACCAGCTCAAAGACGTCGTCGTCAAGAACGTCGAGAAACGCATCCCGACGGCCATGGCCGCGATGTTCGACAAGCTGCGCGGCCAGGTCGACCAGATCTTCGACATCAAACACATGGTCGTCACCAACCTGGTGCGCGACAAGGTCACGCTCAACACGGTCTTCCAGGACATCGGCAAGCCGGCGTTCAAGTTCCTCATCATGTCCGGCCTGCTCTTCGGCTTCCTGATCGGCCTGGTGCAGGCCGTGGTGTTCGGTATCACCAACTGGCACTGGTCGCTGCCACTGTTCGGCCTGCTGACCGGTGGCCTCACCGACTACGTTGCGCTGCAGATGATCTTCCGTCCGCTGGAGCGCAAGAACGTCTTCCTCGGCATCACGTGGCAGGGCGTCTTCCAACGCGAGCGCAAGCAGGTCGTCGAGGGTTACGCGGCGCTCATGGCCCGCGAGATCTTCACGCCCCAGGCCATCATGGAGAGCATGCTCAACGGCCCGTCGTCGGACCGATTCTTCGACATGATCTCCACCGAGATCAGCGCGACCATCGACAAGCAGATGGGTTTCACCGGCAAGATCATCAAGTCCGTCGGCGGCCGTCAGTACGTGGACATGAAGAAGCAGATCACCGATTCGATCATCGAGAAGCTGCCCGAAACCTCCACTTACATCGAGGGATACATGCGGGACCGCCTCGATCTGGAGAACGTCATGGTCACGAAGATGATGCTGCTGGACTCATTGTCGTTCGAGAACCTGCTGCGCCCGGCGTTCAAGGATGACGAATGGATCGTCGTCGTGCTCGGTGCCGCCCTCGGTTTCCTCTTCGGTGAGCTGCAGGCGCAGCTGATCCTGCTGCTCGCGCACTGACGCCGGCTAGGTCTGACCCGGCGTTCCCGTCAACTTGCGGACGGTGAGCACCTCACTGTCCCGGAAGGCCCGCCCGTTGGGGTAGAGCAGATCACTGAACCAGACCTTCGGCTCCGTGGGGTTCGGGTGGTCCCAGGAATCCCAGGGGAAATACGTCTGGGTTTTGCCGGCCACGAGCCCCCAGCTGTACGCACCCACGTTGCGCTGCTTGGCAACTGGCAGAATGCCTTCGACCGTACTGCCCTGGTTGCGGGCGAGGTACTCCGTGCAGATGATGGGCCGGCCGAGCGGGGCAAGCTCATCGATCCGGGCCGAGAAGCCGGCCGGCTCGGCGTAGCTGTGGAACGAGATGATGTCCGAGTTGTCCAGCTGGATCGACGCGATGGCGCTGCGCCGGGCTGGATCGGCCCAACTTCCTTGCCACACACCACTTGTCAGCGGCTGTGTGGGGTCGACGGAACGCGCCCACGCGAACACCTGCGGGAGCAGGTCGGCGACGAGTTTCATCTTGTCGCCCCGCTCGACCTTGCGATAGACCGCGGCCGGGTTGTCGGGCTCATTCCACAGATCCCAGCCGAGCACGCGATTGTCGTTGCGGAACAGACTCAGCACTCCGGTGACGTACTTCTGCAGCACGCCCCGGTAGTTCGGGTCGGCGATCCGGTCCGCGCCCGGGCTCTGCACCCAGCCCGAGTTGTGCACACCCGGCGTCGGGGCTCGCTGCACACCGAGCTTGGGATGCGGGTCCCAGCACGAGTCGAAGAAGACGAACAGCGGTTTGATGCCGTGGCTCGATGCGATGCTGACGAACTGGGTCAGGCGCTGTGAGAAGCCCTGCGGGTCCTGCGCCCACAGCAGGTCATGCAGGAACACGCGGACGGTGTTGAACCCGAACCAGCGCGCGGCGCCCAGTTCGGCGCTGATCCGGCCGGGGTCGTAGGTGCCGTTCTGGAACATCTCGAGCTGATTGACCGCGGTGGAGGTGATGTAGTTTCCCCCGACCAACCAGCCCTGCCCCTGGTACCAACTGTTGGCCCGTTCGGGTGTCCAGCGCGCCCCGGCCGCAGACACCGGGGCGGGTCCGGAGAGCCCGGCCATGGCGGAACCCGCTGCCAGTAGCAGCGGCACCTTGAGAGCGGTTCTGCGGTCCACCGCACGAGGCTACTGATCTTGATGGGGAGATTGGGACGTCCTTATCGAGTTGCAACAAACACGATGTCGGGGGGAGACGTCAGGCCACCGGCTCAGGCGTTGATGCCGGCCGTGAGAATCGCCGCGAGCTCGCGATATGCACTGGCGTCGTCGAGTCCGGTACTCTCGCGGACCCGGCGCTGCTGGATGCGCACCATCATGGTCGACGCCAGGTCAGCGGCGAAAGCCGCATGGACGTCACGGAATTCGCCACTGTCGACTCCGTCGGCGATCATCTCCTGGACCCGGCGCGCCGCGATCTGGGTGTTCTTCTCGTAGACGCTGCGGGCGGGGACGAAGGCGTCCAGGTCCACCATGAACTGGTCCGACGCGGCATCGAGCACCGTCCCCACCGCCGACAGATAGGCGGTGATCCGGGCGCGTGCGCCATCGACCCCGGCTACGAGGCGCTCCACCTCGTCGGTCGCCTGGCGAAAGAACTGGACGGTCGCGGCGCGGACCAACTGCTCCTTGCTGCCGGCCAGGGTGTACAGCGTCGACTTCGAGCACCGCAACCGCCCGGCGATGTCGTCGAGTGTGAGGTGCGCGAATCCCTCGTCGAGGAACAACGTGATCAGGGCGTCGAACAGCTCGGTGCGCCGGCGGGTGCCGAACGCCGGGGACGTGCGCGTGCTCACATGCGCATAGTACTGCGGACCCTTTACTCAGTACTACCCAAACAGTACTGTGTCAGGTAACTTAGTACTGTCCGACGTATTAGTGGAGTATCCGGTGCCTGTTGATCGCCTCTTGCCCAACGACGAAGCCCACGCGCTCATCGAACTCACCCGCGATATCGCGGACAAGGTGTTGGACCCCATCGTCGACCAGCACGAGAAGGACGAGACGTACCCCGACGGGGTCTTCCCCACGCTGGGCGAAGCCGGGCTGCTGAGCCTGCCGTACCCCGAAGAGTGGGGCGGCGGCGGCCAGCCGTACGAGGTCTACCTCCAGGTGCTCGAAGAGCTCGCCGCCCGGTGGGCCTCGGTGGCCATCGCGGTCAGCGTGCACAGCCTGTCGTGCCATCCACTGATGACGTTCGGCACCGACGAGCAGCGGCAGCGCTGGCTACCGGAGATGCTCAGCGGCAACCTGGTCGGTGCCTATAGCCTGTCCGAACCGCAGGCCGGTTCCGACGCCGCAGCCCTGGCCTGCAAGGCCGTTGCGTCCGACGACGGCTACCGCATCACCGGTTCGAAGGCGTGGATCACGCACGGCGGACTCGCCGACTTCTACACCCTATTCGCGCGCACCGGCGAAGGGTCACAAGGCATCTCGTGTTTCCTGGTGTCGAAGGACACTCCGGGGCTGTCCTTCGGCCGGCCCGAGGAGAAGATGGGCCTGCACGCCGTGCCCACCACGTCGGCACACTACGACGGCGCATTCCTGCCCGCAGAGCGTCTCATCGGCGCCGAAGGCCAGGGCCTGCCGATCGCCTTCAGCGCACTCGACGCCGGACGCCTCGGTGTCGCGGCGGTCGCCGTCGGCCTCGCCCAATCGGCGCTGGATCAAGCGGTCGCCTATGCCCAGGAGCGAACGACGTTCGGCCGCAAGATCATCGACCACCAGGGGCTCGGCTTCCTGCTCGCCGACATGGCGGCCGCCGTCGACTCGGCGCGGGCCACCTACCTGGACGCCGCCCGCCGACGCGACGCCGGGCTGCCGTACTCGCGCAACGCCTCGGTCGCCAAGCTGGTCGCCACCGACGCCGCCATGAAGGTCACCACCGACGCGGTCCAGGTGTTCGGCGGCGCCGGCTACACCCGCGACTACCGTGTCGAGCGTTTCATGCGCGAAGCCAAGATCATGCAGATTTTCGAGGGCACCAACCAGATTCAGCGGCTGGTGATCAGCCGGAGCCTGGCGAGCCGGTAGGCGTCAGGCTTCAGCGGCAGCGTTCTTCCGCTTGATCTTGCCTGCCGCACGAATCACCAAGGCCGCCAGGACAATGAGCAGGAACGGTCCGTAGAACAGCGGGTAGGTGATACCGCGGCGCCAGTACGCGACGAAGAAGGTCAACCAGATCACATAATTGCCGGTGACATGGAGCCGGTGCCAGGTCGCGTACCGCATCCGGTTGGCAATCCGGTCGAACGAGGTGATCGCCATCGCGATGAGGAACCCGTACGCAATCGTGTCGAGGACGTACACACCTCCCGGCGTGCGCTCCACGCCGGCTTTGAAGCGTGCACTGCTCAGGACCACCGACGCGATGATGAATCCGGCGTGGACCAGATGCGAACCGGCGAAGGCGACGCCGAGATAGCGCCGATTGCGACGCACCCACTTGGTGAAGTCGTTGGGCCACAATCGATAAGCCGACGAAGCGGTGAACGCCAGGAGGAACAACACTGCCGACGTCCGTGCGGTGATCCGAATGCCTTCGTTCGCACCGGCCACGCCGCCCACGATCACCGCGACCGCGGTGGTACCGATTGCGATCGCGATAACCAGCGCCCAGGTCAACCGCCATCCGGTCAGCTGTGCGCTCAGGTTAGGGTCGGTCCTGTTCGGAGCGTCGATGATCGACATCGGTAACGTGGCCTTTCCTCAAAATAGGTTGCGGGACAATTTGTTCGGTCGTGGTCAGCGCGACGGCATCCGGCTGACGTCAACCACCGCGTTCGCGAATTGCGCGGGCGCCTCCTGCGGCACGTTGTGGCCGATCCCGTCGAGGACACGGTGCTCATACGCCCCGGCGTACATCGAGCGGTATCCCGCGCCATCCTTGGCCGCACCATCGAAGTCACTGGCGATCGTGATGGTGGGGACATGGACCAGAGGTTTGGCCTGCAGGCGTTGTTCGTCTGCGTCGTAACGACTTTCGCCCGCCGCGAGGCTCAGACGCCACCGATAGTTGTGGATCACGATGGGAACGTGGTCGGGGTTGTCGAACGCACCGGCGCTCAGTCCATATGCCGCATCGGTGAAGTGCCACAGTGGCGAGGCCTGCGACCAGATCAGCCGATTGAACGCCTTGGTGTTCGTCCGATAGCCGAGTTCTCCGCGCGGCGTCGCGAAGTAGTACTGATACCACCAACCCAGCTCCGCGTTGGGATCCAACGGCTGCAGGTTGGCCGCCAGATTGACCAGGATGTACCCACTCACCGCAACCAGTCCCGCTACCCGCTGCGGCCACAGTGCCGCAACAGCATTGGCCGTGCGTCCGCCCCAGTCGAAGCCGCCCAGGATCGCCCGCGGGATGTTCAGCGCATCCATCAGAGCCACGACGTCGGCGGCCAGCGCGGCCTGCTGCCCATTCCGGACCGTCGTGTCGGCCAGGAACCGCGTCGATCCGAAACCGCGGAGATACGGCACGATCACACGGAAACCCTGATCAGCCAGGATTGCGGACACGTCGGCGTAGCTATGGATGTCATACGGCCAGCCATGCTGCAGGAGGACCGGCTGACCGTCCGCCGGTCCCGCTTCGACGTAACCGACATTGAGATCGCCGGCGCGAACCTGCTTCACGGCACTCAGGTTGTGCTCCGGAGCGGGCGGCGGTGTCGCCTTCTGCACCGCCGGCGGTCCTGACGACGATCCACACGCTGCCAACGACGCGGCACCGACCGCTGCCGTCGCCATCAAGCCGAACTGCCTTCTGCTGAAGCCGTTCACGGTTCGTCGTTCCTTCCAGAGCGGGTCAGTGCCGAGCCCACGATTCACCACCGCGGCGTACCGCACCCATCTCACCCGCGGTTACTCATCGTGTCCAACGATCGATTTCGATGGTGGCATCTATTTGACAGATAAGCACCGGTCACGACGCTGCGTCAGACCGCGGCCCATCCTCCGTCCACGCTGAGGATGGCGCCGTGAATGTTGGCCGCATCGTCACTGGCCAGGAACGCCACCGAGGCAGCCACCTCGTCCGGCGTGCTCATCCGCCGAGACGGCAGGCGGTCGAGCACCGGTTGGATGTGGTCGGCGAACTCCTCTTGCCGTTCGGTCGCGATCGGACCCGGCGCCACGGCATTCACCCGAACGCCGAAGGGCCCGTATTCGTCGGCCCACGAGGTGGTGAGCGAATGGATCGCCGCCTTGTTGGAGTTATAGATCGCCGAACCGCTCGCTCCGCGTAACCCGGTGATCGAGCCGATGTTCACAACGGCGCCGCCGCCGTTGCGCACCATCGCGGGCGCGATCACCCCGGTGAGCAGGAACGGCGCAAACACGTTGACCTCGAACGCCTCTCGCAGTACCTCGGGCGCGATGTCGGCGGTCGGCGCCGGCATCAGCAGCGTGGCGGCGTTGTTCACCAGGATGTCGAGCCGCCCGCCTACTGCGTCTGTGGCACGTTCGGCAAGGTCGCGGATCGCATCGTCGCCGCCCGCCAGGTCTGCTGCGACGAAAGAGGCCTCGCCACCGGCGGCCCGGATTACGGCCACCAGCGCGGCGCCACGCTCCGCGTTTCGCCCACTCACCACAACATGTGCACCTTCGTCGGCGAGCCTGCGGGCAATGGCAGTGCCGAGACCTCCGGTAGAACCCGTGACAAGGGCTGTGCGGCCGGACAATCGCGTATCTTCTGGACTCATGAGTCCACATGGTTCGCCGAACAAAATGGACCTGCAAGTCCAGAAACTGACGGCCAAGGGACAGGCCACCCGAACCCGGATCATCGACGGTGCCGCGGCGGAGATCCGCGAGCGCGGCGTCGCACTCACCACCATCGAAGATGTGATGGCGCGGACGCGGACCTCGAAGAGCCAGATTTTCCATTACTTTCCGCGCGGGAAAGAGCAGCTGCTGCTCGCTGTCGCGACGCTCGAATCACAGCGGGTGCTCGACGATCAGCAGCCTCATCTCAGCGCACTCACCTCGTGGGCGGCCTGGCAGCGCTGGCGGGACGTCGTGGTCGAGCGATACCGCCGACAAGGCCAGAACTGCCCGATCGCGGTGTTGATGTCCGAGATCGGCCGTACCAGCACCGGCGCGCAGGCCGTCACCACCGAACTGATCGCCTCCTGGCGCAGCGCCATCGCCGACGGCATCGTGGCGATGCAGGAGCAGGACAAGATCGCCCGCACGGTCGATCCCGAGCGCGCCGCGGCCGCGCTGTTGGCCGGTGTCCAGGGCGGAGTCGGGATCATGTTGGCCACCGGCGACCTCACGTATCTCGAGGCCGCCCTGGACGAGGGCATCAGGGCACTGCGTCAGCGCTAGCCGTCAGGAGACCACAGTCGACGTTTCCGCCGGCTCACACGACGCCAGTAATTGTTAGTTCGCCTACACGTCACCCCATCTGCGTTGACAGCTGTCAACGGGCCCGAGAAGGATCGACGGCATGTCCGCCAAGTCCGAAGCGCAGGTATTCACCGAGATCGAGACCCGACTCACGGCCAAGTTTGCGGACCTGCCCGCGGCGCGCGTGACGACCGTCATCGACGGCGCTCGGCAGCAGTTCGCCGACAGCACGGTTCGGGACTTCGTTCCGCTCCTCGTGGAACGGCGCGCCGAGCACGAATTGGCACGACTACTGGCCGGGGACTCCACCCGCTAGCCCGGCCCGCTCGACCTTCGCCGAATTTGCCCGCCTTACAACGGGTTCCAGCACCGTACTGTTATCCGCCGAGACCTCTCTGTGAGGACTCTGAGACTATTGAAACGGTACGGTCACGGTCGCGGCTCAGTCCCATGTCGAGCACGCATCCGATTGAAAACATGTCTTGAACCCGCCTCCCGCGGTGCCCTACGGTTCAGCTGCGCAAATTTTCGGCGCTGTAATTTAAGGGCACGTTCAAGGAGACGCCGGTGATGATCAGCTTTGGTCGAATCGCTGTGAAAATAGTTGCCAGCGCCGGTGTGTGCGCTGCGGCCGTGGCCGTGAGCCCGACCGCAGCGGCAGTCCCACTGAAGACTGGCGGATACGCGTGCGACGCGGGCGGCGTAGCACCTGCAGCCGGGGCGCCTGTCGCTGCGGCTGCTGCCGCGCCCTGTGCCGCGCCCGCTGTCGAGTCCTCGGGCATCGTGGGCCCCCTGGCGGCCGCTCCGGTGGTCCCGGCGGCAGTCCCGCCGGTTCCCGCGGTGGTCCCGCCCGTCCCGGCAGCGGTACCGCCCGTAGTGCCTCCCATCCCCGCCGGTTTGCCGATCGGGGCGCCCATCCCGATCGCCGCCGCCCCTGCCGCCATCCCGATGGACATGGGTGGCATCACAGACGGCAAGGAGGCGCGGACCCTGCGGCCCGTGGACGCCGGCGGCCCGACCCCCAATCTGCCGACCCAGCCGGGCCCGCAGAACTAGATCCGCCAGCCGCACAACAGCTTTCACCGAAGCACCCGAGCCCTCGTGGCTCGGGTGCTTCGTGCTTGTGTTGCGTTGGCCCGCGCCCGTCGACCCCGCACTGAGGGTCTATTTGTGCGAGTAACCACCGCCCTGGACTCAGAGTCAACGGTGCACTCACGTTGACTCTGCACTGACGGCGCACTTGCGCGAGTGGCGACCGCCCTGGACTCAGAGTCAACGGTGCACTCACGTTGACTCTGCACTGACGGCGCACTTGTGCGAGTAACGGCCGCCGTGGATGCAGAGTCAACTGTCCGCGGACCCACTACCCCGCTGACTCTGAGCTGAAGGCGCACCCGTACGAGCAAAAACCGCCCCTGGCCGCCGGACGAACACGGCCAAGGACGGCGAATTGCGCTGTGGCGCAGTGCTATGGCTCGACGATGACCGGGTCGCCGACGTTGACGGTGTTGTAGTACCACTCGGCACCCGCGGGCGCCAAACCGATACAACCGTGGCTGACGTTCTCGAAGCCCATCGACTCGACGGCCCACGGCGCCGAATGCACGAACAGTCCGCGTTGACTGATCCGGACTGCGAACTCGACCTCCGTCATGTATCCGTCCGGATGATCGACGGGAATGCCTACACTGCTCGAATCCATAAGCACATTGCGGTCTTTCGCCAACACGGTGTACTTGCCAAGCGGCGTCGCATACTCCGGACGGCCCAGGGTCGCGAGCAGTACGCCCGACTCGCCCAGATGGGGCAGATGATGCGGCGCCGGCATGTCCGGCGGTGTCTGGCCGTCGATCGTGACGGTGAAGGTGTGGTCGGCGACGTGAGCGGTGCCGATGACCGCCGGCCCCGTGGTGAGTGCCATCGGCTGGCCGCCGACCGTCAGCTTGATGGTGCTGTGCGCAGGCCAGAATCCATCCGGAACCCATTGCACCACTTTGTTATCCAGCCATTCGAACTTGCCCGTCATCGCCGGCGTGGACGTCACGTCCAAGGCCAACTCGACGGCCGCACGGTTGGTGATCGGCCGCTTGAAGGTCACCACGATCGGGTGTGCGACGCCGACCGGCACGCCTTGCGTCGGCTGCGTCGACTCGATGATCGAGCCCAACGGCAGGCGAATGCCTGCCGTCTCGATACCGAGCGCGCCGCCAGTGGTGGTCGTGGCCACCACGACCACGGCAAGGACACCGTGTACAAACACCCGCATATATCCGACCCCTTCGTGCGCTGGCCGCATGGTTGAACACGGTCATGGTATGGGCTCGTGAATGCCGAAATCCGTACGGCGCGTCAATATTTCGGTCAAAGATTAGTCACGGATTGGACACCCAACATCACGGCCGAGACGAACATGGCCAATCTTCGATATCCATCGTTGACGTGCGCGACAATTATGCGTATAGGGGGCAACTGAAGGGCTGGGCCAGGCCATGACGACAGACCGCGTTGCGCTTCCGGCATCGGCCGACGTGGAATGTATCGACTGCGGCTACACCCCCGAACTGAAGCGAACCCTCGGCGGCTTCCAGGTCTTCGCCATCTCATTCGCCTTCATCTCGGTGGCCGTGGGCATTTTCGGGACCTACGACGACCTCCTGCAGACTTCCGGTCCCGTCGGCATCTGGCTCTGGGTCGTGGCCGCGGTCGGGCAGACGCTCGTAGCGCTCGTGGTAGCGCAGTTCGCGTCGCGCATCGCACTGAGCGGCTCGTCGTATCAGTGGGCGTCACGGCTCGCCAACCCGAAAGTGGGGTGGCTGTTCGGCTGGCTGACGTTCTGGTACCTCGCCATCGCCGTGGTGGCCGTCGACAACGCCCTGGCCAGTCAGGCACTCATGCCGCTGCTGGGCATGGCGGACAGCGAGGACACGGCCCGACTGATCACCGTCGCGGTCCTGATCGCCCAGGCGATTCTCGTGATCGCCTCCACCCGCCTGCTCGGCCTCGTCACATCCGGCGCGGTGGGACTGGAGATCGGCATCGTCGTGCTGCTGGTCCTCGCGCTGGGGATCGTCATGGCCGTGACGGGCAGCGGCGATGTCGGCAATCTGACGACGCGCGGCATCGCTGCGGGCGCCGGCGACTATTACGCGATCGGCGGCGGGCTGATGGCCGGAATGATCATGGGCCTGACCACGCTGGTCGGTTTCGACTCTGCCGCCAACCTGGCCGAGGAGGCAAAGGATCCGTTCAAGAGTGTGCCGCGCGCCATCGTGGCGTCGGTGGTCGCCGCCGGAGTGGCGGGTCTGGTGTTTCTGATCGCCCTCACGATGGGGATAAAGGACGTCGCCGCGGTGAGCCACAGCGGTTCACCGGTCGCCCTGATCATCCGCGAACAGCTCGGGCCGGTCACTGAGCGAATCCTATTGGCCGGCATTGTCTTTGCCATGTTCGGTGCCGGGATGGTGGTGATGGCGGCGTGCTCGCGGCAGGTGTTCGCCATGTCCCGCGACGGCCGTTTCCCGCTGCACCAGATGATGCGCCGTGTCGACCCTCGCACCCAGACACCGGTGCCCGCCACCATTTTGATTCTGGTCGTCGGCGTCGTGCTGATGGCGACCTTGCGCGGGTCCGCGCTCATCCAGTTGATCATCGCATCGACCATCCTGCCGGCGCTGATCTACGGCGCCATCGTCGTGCTGTACCTCGCGGTTCGGAAACGGTTGGAGCACAAGGAAGGTGGCTTCAGCCTGGGCCGCTTCGAAGTCCCGGTCGCCGCGGTGGCATTGATCTGGGTGGCGTTCGCCCTCTTCGTTCTCGTGACCCCCGATTCCGCGCGGGTGCCGAGTGCCATCGTGCTCGGCCTCATCGCCGCCGGCATCGGATACTTCGTCAAGATGCTGGTCTTCGACCGTGGAGTACTCGACCACGAGCCAGGCATCGACGAATTCGCCGCGGACCGATGAATCCCCTTCTGAGCCGGCCCGGAACCCTCACAGGACGGGTCGTGTGCCCGGATGACGCCGACTACCCCGCGGCCTGTGCCGGATTCAACCTGTTGTGCACAAACCAGCCCGCTGCCATCGTATTCGCCAGGGATACAACCGATGTCGTCAATGCACTGACCTGGTCCCGCCAGCATGCCCTACCGGTGCGGGCCCGCAGCGGGCGGCACTGCCTCGAAGGCTGGTCCACCGTGGACGACGGTGTCGTCATCGACGTCAGTCATCTGAAGTCCGCGGCGATCGACGCCGCCGCACGCACCGCGACGGTTGGTGCCGGTCTCAACCAGTCCGAAGCGGTAGCGACGCTGGGCCGGGCCGGCTTCGCTGCACCCACCGGCACCGAGGGCTCCGTCGGACTGGTAGGCGCGACACTCGGCGGTGGCTTCGGCCTCCTCACGCGTGCCTACGGCATGGCGTGTGACAACCTCCTCGCGGCCGAGATCGTGGTCGCATCCGCCGGCGGCGGCGCCGAGGTGATGGTCGCCGACGCGCACACCAACACGGACCTGTTGTGGGCGCTGCGCGGCGCCGGCAACGGCAATTTCGGCATCGCCACGTCGATGACGTACTCGATTCATCCACTCGCACAATGCACCTATATCGTCGCGCGTTGGCCCGGCCTAAACGACCTCCCCGCGGTTTTCGATACCTGGCAACGCTGTGCGCCGTTCTCGGATCATCGCCTCACGAGCCAATTGGAGATCCGTCGCGACGAAATTTCGATGGTCGGTGTCCTTGCCTCCGGTTCGGAGCGCGACGCACTCGAGATGCTGGCGCCGATGCTGTCCGTCGGCGCGCCCCGTGTCGAATGCACTGACGCCAATTGGCACGACATATTCGCCGGCTTCCAGATACCGGTGGACGACGAGCCCGCGAACTGGAAGTTCCTCTCGCAGTTCATGTCTGATCCTTTTCCAGCGGAAGCGATACAACTCGTCGGCGACTACATGGCGACAGCGCCGACCCCCGCCTGCAATTACTTCACCAACGCATTACGCGGCGCAGTCCCGGTGAGCGAACCCACCGGAGGCGCGGCCTTCGCCCACCGAGATTCCCTCTTCTATGCCGAACCGGGCGCGGGCTGGGGCGTCCGCGGCGGCGCACCCGCCGCGGACGATCCGTTGACCGACCGCTGCCTCAACTGGATCGCCGAGTTCGGAGAAGCATTGCAGCCGTTCATGAATGGTGCGTATACCAACGTCCCCAATGCCGGTATGCCCGACTGGGAGCGCGCCTATTGGGGTGCCAATGTCGACCGATTGCGCGCCGTCAAAGCGAAATACGATCCCGATAATATATTCCAGTTCGAACAATGCATCAGAACTGTGCCGAGCGTCGAGTAGAGCGATAGTTCTACACCTTTTCGTCAGTCGCAGAATAAGTGAAACAGTTAACCGAGTTCACTTGGTAGAGAGACCCAAACCGTGGCGAACCGCCTGCTAGGCGGCGAATTTCAATCTCGCTGACTGGGAAGTAGCAATTGCGAAACCCGCAACCGCGGATACGTTATTGCCGCCACAAATCCGTGGTCCACGAGGGGAGTATTGCGGTGAAGCGCTTGTCCGGCATGGATGCCATGTTCTTGTCCATGGAGGGCACCGAATGGCCACAACACACCCTGGGGTTGATGATTCTCGATCCCAGTGACGCGCCGGGGTTCGATTTCGAGCATCTGCGTGATCACCTCGACCGCCGGCTGCCCTACCTACCGTCGTTTCGGCGCCGCATCCAAGAGGTGCCGCTGGGCCTGGACCGGCCGGTGTGGGTCGACGATCCCGCGTTCAAGCTCGACTACCACATTCACCGTGCGGCACTGCCCGCTCCCGGTGGCGAGAAAGAACTCGCCGATGTCGTCGGCGAGATCCTGGCCCGTCAGCTCAACCGCAACCAGCCCCTCTGGGAGAGCTGGTTCGTCGAGGGCCTCGAGGGCGGCCGCGTCGCCTTCATCGCCAAGACGCACCACTCCATCGTCGACGGCGTGTCCGGCGCCGGTCTGTCCTCGGTGCTCTGCGACGTGACGCCGGACGCCAACGGCCCGATCGTCGAGCTGCCCGACGAAGGCGAGCAGCCCCGTCACTCGAGCCTCGAACTGTTCGCCAAGGGCACGCTGTCCGCCGCGGCCACGCCGCCGAAAGTCGTTCAGTACCTTGGGCAGACCGTCCGCAACGCCGTGACCACCATCAGCCATCTACGGCGCGACGACCCACCGCCACGACCGATGAGCGCCCCCAAGACCAGCTTCAACGGCGCGCTCAGCTCACACCGCAGCTTCGCCTACGCGACGCTGCCGATGGCGCACATCAAGCACGTCAAGAACGGTCTCGGCGTCAAGGTCAACGACGTGATCCTGAGCGTCGTGGCGGGCGCGCTGCGTACCTACCTGATCAAGCGCGACGCACTACCCGAGACGCCGGTACTGGCGACCGTGCCCATGTCCACCCGCGACGCGGGCGACGAGACCCCCGGTAACCACGTGCACACCATGATCGCCTCCATGTGCACCGATGTGGATGATCCGGTCGAGCGGCTGTCCGCCATCCACAACGGCATGAACAGCGCCAAGGCGCTGGCCGAGGATCTGCAGGCGGGCCAGACCATCGGCCTGACCGACTTCGCGCCGCCGGTGCTGCTGAACCTGATGTTCAAGGGCTTCCGCGCCGCCAAACTCGAGGACAAGCTGCCGTTGGCCAGCAACCTCATCGTCTCGAATGTCCCCGGTCCGCCGATCCCGCTGTACATGGCGGGCGCCAAGATCGAGCACATCGTGCCGGTCGGTCCGCTGACCGTCGGCATGGGCATCAACGTCACCGTCTTCAGTTACGGCGGCAACGTCGACGTCGGCATCCAGGCTGACCCGGACCTGGTCGAGGACCCGTGGGAGATCCTCGAAGGCGTCAAGGCCGAGCTCGGCCGGCTGCTCGCCGCTTCCGGCTGGGTAGAGGCGGGCGCGAAGAAGGATGCAGTCCCACCGGGTGGGAGTTCGCCCGACACCGGCGAGTAGATGTGCTTGCCTTCACACGAGGGCGGACGCGATAGCGATCCCGTGCCCTGAGGACGTCGAAAGGAAGTTGCTGCGATGGCAGATTCGGATAGCTTGTCGGACGTGGTGGCGATCGTCACCGGTGGCTCACGCGGCCTCGGCGCGTCGATGGCGCGGCACATCGTCGCCGGCGGCGGCAAGGTCGTCATCGCTGACGTGCTCGACGACGAGGGCAACCAGTTGGCAGCCGAGCTCGGAGACGCGGCACGCTACGCGCATCTCGACGTAACCGATCGCGCCCAGTGGGACGCGGCCGTCGCGCTGACGGTCGCCGAGTTCGGCAAGATCACCGGCCTGGTGAACAACGCCGGCATCTCCACCGGCCAGTTCATCGAGCACGAGCCGCTGGAGCACTTCCGTACCGTGCTCGACGTCAACCTGGTCGGCGTCTTCAACGGCCTGCAGGCCGTGATCGCGCCGATGCGTGCGGCCGGTGGCGGCTCCATCGTCAACATCTCGTCGGCGGCCGGCCTCATGGGCCTCGCCCTGACGGCGGGATACGGCGCCTCGAAGTGGGCGGTACGTGGCCTGAGCAAGATCGCCGCCGTCGAGCTGGGCACCGACGGCATCCGCGTCAACTCCGTGCATCCCGGCATGACCTACACGCCGATGACGGCGCAGGTCGGCATCCAGCAAGGTGAGGGCAACTACCCCAACACCCCGATGGGTCGCGTCGGCGAGGCCGACGAAATCGCCGGTGCGGTGACCTACCTGCTCTCACGTGCCGCCTCGTACGTCACCGGTGCCGAGATCGCGGTCGACGGCGGCTGGACCACGGGTCCCACCGTGAAATACGTGATGGGGCAATAGCGCAACGGTGTCTGCCCCACTGAGCAACGATGGGTTGCCCGAGCCGCCCACGGTGAACCGTCCCGAGTGCATGGGCGTCAACGAGCGCATGGCGGTGGCACCTCATATCGCCATCGATGAAGCCGTGCTCGCCGTCATGCGCCTGCGCCGGCCGAAGCTGCCCGCTGAAGCCGCGCCCGAACGCCTGGCCGCCGAACTCGACATGGCCGCGGCCATGTTCAAGAAGCGCGGCTGGATCTCCAAACCGTCGAAGTACCACCGCACTCCGCCAAAACTGAACAACGCCGACGTCCTGCACCGGGGCACTCACAACGGGCCGCTCGGCCACGAGACGATGTCCTTCGCTTCGGAGTTCGACGCTCGGCCTTTCGAGTCGGGCGCGGGGCGCCGGCCCGGCACCGACCGCAACGGCACCGTCACCGTCCGACTGCTGCGCCGCCCCGACTCCCCCGCGCCGTGGGTCGTCATCCTGCACGGGTTCGGCATGGGGTCATCGCGCTTCGACTTGAACGTGCTGTGGGCCAACCATCTGCACCACAAGCTCGGATACAATGTGGCACTACCGATTTCGCCACTGCATGGGCCTCGGCGGGAGCCGGCCGACGGACAGTTGCTGTCACTGGACCTGACCTCGATGCTGCACGGCATCACGCAGGCGGTGTGGGATGTCCGCCGGTTGGTGAGCTGGATTCGCAGCACCACCGACGCGCCGGTGGGCCTCTACGGCGTTTCGCTCGGCGGCTACCTGTCCACCGTGCTGGCCGGACTCGAACGGTTCGACGCGGTGGCCGCGGCACTACCGTTCGCCGATCCGCTGGCACTGCTGACCCACCACGGTCCGCCTGAGGAATACCGGGACGTCATTGCGTCCGACGACGCCCGGACCGTCTTCCAGGTCGTGTCGCCGCTGGCGCTGCCGACGGTCGTCGCACCGCGGGACCGGACGCTGTTCATCGCCAAGGCGGACCGGCTGATTCCGGTGGAACAGTCTGAGGCCCTGGCTGATTCGTGGCAGGCCGAACATGTGCGCTGGGTCAACGTCGGGCACGTCGGATTCACCTGGACCCGCGCGGCACGCGGAATCCTCGGCCGCCGGTTCCGGGAGTCACTGGGCACCGCCTAGGCCGGTATCCCGGTCAGCGGCACACCTCACGTCACGGCGGTTGACGCGGCGGCGATGATTGAATATGGCGAACTCCGGATCGTTCCCGTCCTGGGACTCGTTCCCGAACTGGGACCCGTTCAAGCCGCTGGACACCTTGTCGTCGCTGTGGTCGTCGGCCGCGAGCAGCGCACTGACCGGTGGTCCGGCCGGCGCCTACAAGACCCTGTTCGACACGCTGCGCAAGCAGGTGGTCGGCCGACGCCTGACCGTCAAGCTCGAGTCCGGCGAGATGACGCTGACGGTCACCGCGATCGAGGCCGACCTCGACGTGCGGAGCCTGTCGGTCGGGCAGCTCAATGACATCTCCCTCTCGGCATCCGACATCGTTTGGAACGGTTGGCAATTCGACAATGCCACCGCCGTTCTGCACAACGTGCACATCAAACCGAGCAACACACCGGTGCTCGTCGCGGCACCGCTGGACCTGACCGTCGAGATGTCCACCACGGCCCTCGACAAGATGATCGACCGCGCGTGGTCGTCGCCCGGTCGTGCGGCACCCAGGCTGATCGGCCGGATCGACGCCGGGGTCGTCGCTGAAATCCGTTGGGCCAAAAGACCTGACATCGGCCATCTCGAGGTCGAGGCGACCATCGACGGGTCGACGCTGTTGGTCAAGCCACGACTGATCGCGCTGCGCAAGTCCCGGTGGCACCTACCGAAACGATTGCCCGCCTATCGAATCCAGTTGCCAAAGCTTCCCCGCGAACTCGCGCCGACATCCGTCAGCTTCAGCCCGGACGTGCTGCAGTTGACCGGGCGGATGCCAGAATGGCGCGCCGAGGTGCCGCGCCGGCGCATCGAAGAGGCCATCAATCAGCTCAACCAGATGGGCAGGTCACTCAACCTGAGCTGGCTGGGCCGCGCTCTCTAGCTGCCGATCTTCGGGATGCGATCCCCGAAGAGCCGCAACGCATTCTGATAGCCGACCTGGCGCCGGTCGGGCTCGTCCATCGGATATGACGCCAGAAAGTTCGCGCCGTCGACGTTGTCGTCCATCGGATAGTCCACCGAGAACATCACGCGGTCGGCTCCCATCACCGACAACGTGCACGCCATGGCCGGTGGGGAGAAGTTGCCGCTCGTGGTGAAGTAGAAGTTCTCCCGCAGATACTCCGACGGCAGCTTCTGCAGATGGCCACCCGACCCGCCCAGCCCGTAGTACCGATCGGTGCGAAATGCGGTGAACGGCAGCATCTCTCCGAGATGACCGAGGATCATCTGGAGATTCGGGTGGCGATCGAACAACCCCGAGTAGATCAGCCGCAACGCGTGCGTGCCCGCCTCGACGGCGAACCCCCAGGACGCCAGATGCAGGCCCTGGTCGACGTAGGGTGCGAACCAGGCGTCCATCACCGCCGGGTGCGGTGTGGTCGGGTGCAGATAGATCGGCACGCCAAGGTTCTCGGCAGCCGCGAACAGCGGTTCGTAGGCCGGGTCGTCGAGGTACCGCCCGTGAGTGTGGCCGTTGATGAGCGCACCGACCAATCCGAGATCGTCGACAGCCCTGTGCAATTCGGCCACGGCGGCGTCAGGGTCCTGGGTCGCGAGAGTGGCGAAGCCGCCGAACCGGTCAGGGTATTGCCGCACCGTCTCTGCGAGATCGTCGTTTGCGCGGCGCGCGTAGTCGACGGCGACCGCAGGGTCGTCGTACTCCTGCACGCCGGGGTCGAAGAGGGACAGAATCTGGAAGTCGATGCCGGCGGCGTCCATCTGCGCCAGCCGAAGGGGCCCGCGGTCGTAGAGCCGGTCGAAGCCGGTGCGGTTGTTGGACGCCAGCCACGTCGCGACCACGTTGCCATCGCTCGCCGGGTGCCACGCGTAATGCTCTTCCAGCGCGATCAGGTGCATAGGCCGAGGATAAGTCAGAGAGCGAAGACCTGGCCGTCGCGCGCGACGGTGATCTTGCCCGGGTAGCGGCGGCCGATCGCCTCCCGCCACTTCGCGTCGGGCAGGTCGGTGGGCGAATAGTGGCTCAACACAACATGCTTGGCGCCCGCCGCCGCGGCGACTTCACCGACCTGCTCGGCGGACGTATGGGACCGCACCAGATATCCCGGCGGGAACCTGGCGTTGCTGCCGCCGTCGGCGAGGCTGAACTGGGCCTCGTGCACGAGGATGTCGGTCCCCTGCGCGAGGGCGATCAGGTTGTCAGACTTGGTCGTGTCGCCCGAGAACGTCACCGAAACACCAGACTTCAGCAGGTCGAAGCGAAAAGCGAAGGCCGGGTACACATCGTAGTGGCTCACCAGGGTCGCGGTGACGCGGACGTTGTTGTCCGTCATCACCGGGAAGGGATCGGTGCGCGGCGCCCGATTCAGATAGTCGGAGCCGGGCGGCACGACAACTTCGTTCACGTCGACCAGGCTCTGGATGTCGTCGGTGCCCATGTCCCGGATGAAGATGTTGCTCGTGTAGGCGAAGGCCTGGTGCAGCGCCTGCGTCATGGCCGCGATCCCCGGGGTGGGGTTGGCCGGTTCGACGGTCGGCGGGTTCGGATTGCCGACCTCGCTCGACGGCAGACCACCGGCCGGGCCGGGTCCGTACACCGTCACCGCGCCTTTACCGGGTGCCGCGGTGTAGCCGCCGGACAGGAAGAAGCTGTAATAGTCGACGATGTGGTCGGTGTGCAGGTGTGTGATGAACAGGCTGCGCAGCTGGTCGAATCTCAGACCCGCGTTCGTGAAGGCGTTCAAAGAGCCCAAGCCGCAGTCGATCTGATAGACGTCGTCACCGATCTTGAGTGCTGACGAGATGCCCGTCCGGTTCGGCACCGGCGGCGGGCCCGCCTGGACCCCAAGGGTGATCAGCGCGTTCTGCGGCAGCTCAGCGCCCCGCGGCTCGGCTGAACTGTCGGCCGACGTCGCCAGCGCGGCGCCACCGAGCAGGGCCGTTACCGAGGCGGCAATCGCCGTCCGCCGGGAGATCGCGTCAACGCCGTCGGCACAGTCAGGGCCACACCCATGCATGACGGCAACGTATCGCCCTTTGCGCCGAAACCACGGCCTCGGCGCGCGGAATCAGTGCGCCGCGTTACGGGCCAGGTCGATGGCGAACGACTTCACGAAGGTGCCCGCGCCCGGTTCCCCCCGGCCGCATGACCCGTCCGACTCGCCGACCCGCTTGACCCACAGGTAGGCATCAGCGTGCGCACCGGCGGTATCGGTGGTGGGCGCGACGCCCAGCGCCCGGCCGTCGGGGTTGCACCAGTACATCGGGTCGCCCTCGGCCGGCCCGGCACCGTTGCGCGAGGTGTCGATGACGTAGTGCGCACCGTTGGTGAGGCCGGAGATCGCCTCGCCGTATCCGATCTCCTCACCGGTGGTGAAGTAGTTGGTGGTGTTGAGGCTGAAGCCGCGCGCCTTGGCGACACCGACATCGTTCAGTCGCGAGGCCATCGTCTCGGCGCTCACCCAGCGCGAGTGTCCGGCGTCGATGTAGACCGCCGCGGCAGGGTCGCGGGTGAGCGTGTCGACGGCGTAGCGGATCAGATCGAAGCGCTCCTGCCGCTGGCCGGCGGACAGGCAGTCCGCCATCGCGAGTGCATCGGGCTCGACGATGATCGCCGCCGGCGAGCCACCGAGGCCGGCCGCGACGCTGTCGATCCACGCGCGGTAGCTGTCGCCCGATCCGAATCCGCCCGCCGCGTAACTGCCGCAATCGCGGTGCGGGATCCCGTACAGCACCAGTACGGGCGTGGCGCCCGCGGCGTTGGCCGCGCCGGTCAGCCCGGCGACAGTGCCACCGACCGTGGAGGCGGGGAACGCCTGGTCCAGCCAGTAGGCCTGCGGTGTGTTGGCGATGGCGGTGAGCTCAGGGCTGGGCGGGTCGGCCTGTGCGGCGGCGGCCCGGGCCTTCGAGATCGGATCGGAGTAGAAGGGCCGGCCGGCCAGCGGGTTGCCGTCATCGACGAGGCGGATCGCCGGGCTTTCGGCCCGCGGTGCCGGATCAAGCGGCAGGCTCACACTCGCGACGGCGGCCACAGCCAGGAAGGGAGCAGTCCAGCGGGCAACGACGCCAACAGCTGAGGAGATCACCTCAGAAAAATAGTTCGACTTGGTTAATAAACGCCAATCGGGGGCCAAAGTTGGTGTGCGAGTGACCAATGTGGCTATTGGCCGCGGGCGCCGCTCGACCGACTACCGGTGCCCACCGCCGCCGCCAGGGTGCACGGGGTTGATGACGCCGACGCCGGGATACAGGTACCACTCGTCGTCACCGAACGGGAACTCGTCATCGCTCGCGATGACCGACGGCGACGCGGCCGGCACCGACGTGGGACCGCTGATTTCACTGCCCTGACAGACGGTCACCGATGGGTCGCAGATGTCGGCCTGCGCCGCCGGTGCGGCAAGAATCCCCGCCGTCACGCCCGCTGCCGCGAACAGAGTCGCCTTCTTCCGATCCATGGCGGTCCCTTTCGCCGTCCGCAATCCGTATTGGACGAAGCTACCGCCACTCGCGAGAATTCGTGGGTTCCCCGCCACCTGGTCAGTGTTCGGTACCCAGCGAGCAGAACGACAGGATGACGGTGCCCCCGAAAGACGTCGACAACCGGGCTTTCGTCTCGGCATCCTTCTGCGTCTGGGCCACGCCCGTGCCCCACATGAGGCTGTGGTTGAACGGGTTCGGACTCGTCGCGAGTGCTGCGCACTCGTTGTCGCCCCACACCACGATCCGGCAGTCGGTGCCGCCCTTGTTCAGGCAGTAACCCACCGCGTCGTACTTGGCCTGGTTCGCATCGAGCAGGCTCTGCGTGTAGCCCCACTGGCCTGTCGCCGGTGAGAACGCGATCGCCAGGTACCTGTTGACTCCGGCACTTGCCGGGCTCGCCGCGCCGAGCGCGCCGGCGATAGCGCCGGCGGCGACGAGGGCAGCGGCGGCGGCTGAGCGGCGACGGACGGATGCAACGGTCATGGCGTTCTCCTTGGCTGGTCGGCGCCCTCGTGGGCTCCGTTCATTACCTAGGAGTGCGCAGCCACCGCCACGGCGACACTTTTTTCGGAACGGCTTTTCCCGCTCGCCGCTCAGATGTCCGGAATGCGCTCCGGGTGCAGCATCTCGGCGTAGCGCAGTTCCTCGGGGATCCCGAACCCGTCGACCAGCACCTCGGCGTACGGCCGAAGCTTGCGGCAGCGATCGTTGATCCCGGCGGTGACGGCCTTGGCCCGATCCATCGACAAGAAGCGGTGCTCGATGTACCACGCCTTGTCCTCTTCGATCACCGAGAGCGCATACAGGTCGCACAGGAGGCCGAAGAGCTCGCGGGCTTCAGGGTCGGCGCAGTCGTCGATGCCGGCGGCGAAGGACTCGAACACGATGCGGTCGATGTGCGCCGACGCCGCATGCAGCACGTGGTCCTGCACCGAGTTGAACGCCTCGAACGGGCTCATCTCCTTGGAGTTGGCCTGCAGACGCCGGGCCACCGTCGACAGCAGGTAGTCGGCCCGGTCCTCGAACATCTTGGCCTGGGTGCCGCGGTTGAAGAGGCTGCCCTCTTCCTCGTTGTCCTGACGAGTGTCGAGCAGGTTCTGCAGAATCGTCTCGGTGCCGGTGCTCCTGCGCACCCGCTCACGGGCCGTGCTGGTGGCGAACCGCACCCATTCGAACGGACTCATGCCCTTGATGTCGTCGGCGTACTCGGTGAGCAGGTGCTTGGCCACCAACTGCGTCAAGACGTGATTGTCGCCTTCGAAGGTCGTGAACACATCGGTGTCGGCCTTGAGCGCGATGAGCCGGTTCTCCGCGAGATAACCCGCACCGCCGCAGGCTTCGCGACATTCCTGGATGGCCTTGGTGGCATGCCACGTGGCGGCGGCCTTGAGTCCCGCGGCCCGCGCTTCCAGTTCCCGCTGCACCTCACCGTCGGGTTCCTCGACGTCCTGCAGATCATGCAGGTCGGACACCAACTCGTTCTGCGCGAACTGCAGCGCATAGGACTTCGCGATCAATGGCAGCAGCCGACGCTGATGCACCAGGTAGTCCATGATCAGGACTTCCTCGTCAGTTTGTGTCTTGCCCCCCGGTTGCTTCGCTCCTGCCCCTGACGGCGCCTCGAACTGCCTGCGCTGCAACGCATACCGGACGGCGATGTCCAGTGCGACGCGCGCGGCGGCCGCGGCGCTGCCGCCGACCGTCACGCGGCCACGGATCAGCGTGCCCAGCATGGTGAAGAACCGCCGGTTGGGGTTGTCGATCGGGGACGAGTACGTCCCGTCCTCGGCGACGTCGCCGTAGCGGTTGAGCAGGTTATCCCGCGGGATCCGCACGTGGTCGAACTGGATGCGACCGTTGTCGACGCCGGGCAGTCCGCCCTTGTAATGGCAGTCCGAGGTGCGGATGCCGGGCAGGTCGTTGCCGTACTCATCGCGTATCGGCACCACGAAGCAGTGCACGCCATGGTTCTCGCCCTTGGTGATGAGCTGCGCGAAAACCGCTGATACCTGGGCTGATTCAGCGGCGCCGCCGATGTAGTCCTTCCGCGACGTCGGCGTCGGTGAGTCGATGACGAATTCCCCGGTCGCCGGGTCGTACGTCGCCGTCGTCTCCAGGGACTGGACGTCGCTGCCATGCCCGGTCTCCGTCATGCCGAAGCAGCCGACGAGGTCCAGGTCGATGGCCTTGCGCACGTACGCTTCGTGGTGGCGTTCCGTGCCCAGGTTGTCGATGGCGCCGCCGAACAGACCCCACTGCACCCCGGCCTTGACCATCAACGACAGGTCGCTCATGGCCAGCGTCTCGATGCGGGCGATCGTGGCGCCCGCATCGCCGTTGCCGCCGTGGCCCTTCGCGAAGGCATCCTCGGCGGCGCCGCGCGAGGCCATGTACTTCATCTGCTCGGTGACCTTGGCGCGGGCCACCGCGGTGTCCGGGGTGTAGTGCGGCTTGAACAGGTCTACGGAAAGCTCTTGCCGAATAAGGTCTTTCACGTCGCGCCAACGTCCATCGAGGGCGTAGCGGAGATGTTCGGCGGTCGTGGTCACAAGGGTCCCCTCCATCGCACGGTCGCGTTGACGACCGAATGGTCCATCTAGCGTTCGATGCTGATGCCGTACAGATCGATGCTGTGCGGCAGCGACTTCTGCGAGTTCAGCGTAGCTCCGCGCAGCACTGGAGTGGATCCGTTCAACACGTGCGCCAGGAAGGCCTGCCCCAGGAACACCGACAGGCCGGCGCCCGGGCAGCCCTGTGGGCCGTGGCTGAAGAAGTTGTACGACCAGTCGCTCCCGGCGTCCCCGCTGACCCATTCACCTGGTGAAAAACGGTCGGCGTAAGGGATCCGGTCGCGGTTCCGGTGGTTGAACACGTTGTAGATGAGGACCTGCTTGCCTTCGGGCAGCACCGCCCCACTGGGGAACTCGATATCCCGGGTCGCGACGCGGCCGAACAACCCCGTCGTCGGCCACAGCCGCATGGTGTCGAGCAGGCACCCGCCGAGGTACTTCAGGGACGCGATACCCTGCCCCGAATTGATGTCGGCCGTCGCCACTTCCGCACGAACCTCACTCAGGTTCTCGGCGTGGGTGGCCAGCACTGCGAGGGTCCGGAAAGCGTTGGCCGCCAAGGTGTCCCCCATCGCGAAGAACCAGTGGATCACCTGGCTCGCGGGGCTCGCGGTCTCCGGCGGGGCGGTTTCCGCGATGAGCGCGGCCAGGCTGCCCGGCTCGGGGTCGGTCAGGTAGGACTCGATGTGGGAGACGAATTCCGGATAGCCGGGCGCAGGCTCGCCGGGCATCCCGTTGCCCGCGGACATCAGCGCGCCGAGCTGGGAGGTGAGCCGGTTGTCGTCGCCGGCCTTGTCGCCGAACACCACACACCGCGTCAGCCGCTGGAATGCCGCGTTCCACTCCGACCATTTCAGCTCGCCAGAACCGAGGCCCGCCACGGTCCGCGCGACCTTCTCGACGAATGCCTGCGCCAACCGGTGCACCGGGTGGCCGGTGTCCAGCACCGCTTCGGCGAACCGGCGGCGGTCCTCCCACGGCTGCCCGCGCGAGATGGTGAGTGCGTCCGGCTGGAACGCCGCCATGCCCTCCCGCTTGGGCTTCGGGTCGGACGCGAACGGGTCGGGCGACCCACCCAATACGAACTCGAGGTCGTCGGGGTGGTGCACCAGCAGCGCCTCGTCGGCGACGACCCGCACGTAGAACGGACCGGGCCCGTAGCTGCGCACCATGCCCTCGACGAGCTGATAGCCCAGGTAGTCCGAGCTGAGCCCAGATGCGATGCGGCTGGGCAACTCTCGCTTGTTGAAAAGTCCCAGAAGGACGTTCGGCACACCGATCTGGGCGGTGAACCGAACACCTTCGACGATGGATGCGTGCGGGAAATCCTCGGCCATCGTTCGTCAGCCCCAGGGCAGGTAGGCGCGGACGGAGTCGGCCAGCTGCACCACCGGGTTCTTCTTCCCCGGCACGGGTGCGCCCAGCTTCGGCCACGGCGCGAACACCCGCTCGACGTCGCCGATCACCGGATCCAGCTCTGGGTAGTGCCGCAGCATGACGTCCTTCATGGTGTTGTTGTTCACCCAGTCGAAGCCGACCTGGGTGTACACCTCGGGCTTGAAGTCGCTGGTGAAGAAGCGGTCACTCTTGAGCCGGCGCGACGCCATGAGGATGAAGATGCGGAATGCGGTGTCCGAGAAGCCGAACCCCTTCGGCGGCTGCTCGGCCTGCATCCCGATCTGCAGGTCGACGGCGTCGACGTCGCCGTTGTAGACCTCGTTGATCTCCCGCGCCCACTGCTTGTTCGGGGTGATGTCATTGATGGTCTTGCGCCGCGGCATCCGCAGCGCTTCGCGGAAGTCGTTGTAGCGCGGCACACCTCGCTCGCGGTCGCGCACGATGTCCAGGGTGGCGAGGTCGGTGACCTGCCCGTCGACACGAGTGAGGTTCCGCAGCGCGTTCGGGTAGTTGTGCAGACACACGGCGCCGGCGCTGGCCAGGCCGAACGAATACCACATGTCGCCCATCTGGATCTTGTCCATGAAGTCGCGCGTGTAGCTGCCCTGCAACTGCGTGAAGTCTGCCTTGACCAGATGCTCCCCGGACTCCAGGGAGAAGAAGTTCCAATCATCCGGGATCAGCGGGTGCATCCGGTAGACGGAGACGAACTCCTCGGTCAGCGAGAAGGGCGCGGCGTGGTGATCGGTCGGCGAGCCGATGATGCCCGAGATCGCCTCATTGTCGCTGATCCGGCCGAACCTCTCCTGGAACGTCTCACCCAGTGCCCCATACCAGTTCGCGTTCATACCGATCTGCAGCGCCGGGTGGCGCAGCACGCACGGCGTCCACTCCACGGTGTGGATCTTGGCGATCAGTGCCGATATGACAAGCACGCCGATCTCGAAGAGGCGCTGGTCATCAAAGCTCGGGTAAGCCTTCTTCAGCGCATCGCAGACGGCGTTGTGCTCGCGCGCGAACATCGTGTGCAGCAGCCCCGTGCCGACCCAGTAGTTCTCTTTCATGCCGGTCAGGTCGATACCCGGAATGTCGCTCTCGGGCAGGCGTCCACTCGGGTCGACCTTGACCTTGCCGTCGACGAAGGTACGAACCTCCGACTGGCGTTCCTTGCCACTGCCGTAGACCTGGGAACCATCCCACCAGTGCGTCTCCGCGTTCGCGAAAACCGGTGCCGGACAACCGTCCGCGATCTCGCCACGCAGCGGGATGGTGCACCGGATCTTCATCGGGTTCTCGGGGAACTGGTCACCGGCGCTCAGCGGGATGTCGATGGTCTTGTCGGGCACCCCATCGCCGTGGAAAAACCAGTTGTGGTTCTCGAACTGCAGCCACGCAGCGGCGAGTGCGTTGATGATGCCCGCGGGCTTGAAATCATCGCGGGCCATCAGCTTTCGGCTGATGACGCGTGGGTCCGGCTTCAGGAGTCGCTTGACGTCGGTGACGGTCATCGACAGCGGCACATTGCGGCCGAAGCCGGTGCCCTTGGCGCCCATGTGCGGATCTTCGAGGTCGTTCCACGTGCCGTCCGGCTGGCGGGCACGGCGCACCTCGTCGTTGGGCTGGCCCAGGTCGTCCGATGGCCGCATGCCGTACGCCTCGTACAGGTTGTGCTCACGCAGCTCATCGCGAGTCTTCGCCAGCGCGTTCAACTGCAGGAGGAGAGAGGGATATTCGTGCCACTGGGACGGAATCATGTTGTCGCCGTTTCTTTTTCGAAGTTTGCGGTGGTTTCGGGTGATCTGAGGTCCGTCAGCGAGGTGTGCGCAGCGCGAAATATCCAATCTTGCTGAACCGGTCGGAGCCGGTGTTGAACAAAATCTTGCCGAGGTACACGCCGGGTACCAGCTCCACCAACTCGTCGCGGATGCTGCGGATCACCAGGCGCGGATTGGATTCCACATTGGCGTAATCGATGACCATCACCTGGCGGTCGGGGTCGTCCTTGCCGGCTTCGACGTACGTGGCGAAATCGAAAGCGAGTTTGCCCGATTCGGCGTCACGCATCGAGTACAGCGGCCACAACAATTTGCCGACCAGTCCGGTGCTACGGGTCAGCCGGTTGTCGCCGGTGCCGCTGTCCGCGTCGAAGCGTTTGCCCTGCCAGGGCATCCACAGAGCCGTGACGGCCCGGGTCACCGTATCCAGCGCCGGGTTCGTCGTCGTCATGACGAGGATGCCCTCCGTCGGGCCATCCAGCTCGACCGGCGGCGTACCCAGCCGGAAAAGGTCATTGAGCTGAGCTTCGGCGGAGTCGGCGTCGTTGTCGGCCAACGCGGACAGCTCGACGATCCAGCTCCACGCCGAGTCGACCGCTCCCGATTGCCCCTCCGCCACCGATTTTCGCAACCACGCCAACCTGTCATCCGCAGCAGACTCCGCGGTGGCTTCTTGTTCGCTCATCGGCACCATTTCCGTTGAATTTCGAGCACCCGCGGAGCATGATAGTGATCTACGCCACTCTTTGCGGGCATTTCAAGACGATCGTCCAAACTTCGCCGCCGACGGCAGAAGTGCCTGATCAATGAATATATTTAGAGTTTCCCGCCAGTTCACTGACACCTCATCCGCCACTGGAGCCCCGTGGATACCGCTTCGAGCCGCATTGCAGGCCGACTCTCGGGCGCGCGCGGAAAAAAGTTCGCTGCACGGCGCCAGGCGCTGGCCGCCCAGGCCACCAGCGGGCTTGCTGAACTCGGCTTCGCGCGGGCCAGCATGCGCGAGCTCGCCCAGCATTGCGAGATATCGCTCGGCGTCTTGCACTACTACTTCGACGACAAAGACGACCTCGTCATGTGTTGCGTGCGGCAGTACAAGGACCACTTCGTCGACCGCTACAACGCGATCGTCATCGACGGCAGTTCCGGGCCGGAGCTCAAGAGCCGCATCAGTGGCGCGCTGAGCAACTCACTGCGCGAGTCGGCCGTGATGCACCGCCTCTGGTACGACCTGCGCACCCAAGCACTCTTCGACGATCGCTTCGCCGTGAGCATCAACGAGATCGACGACAGCCTTGCCGGGCTCGCGTGGAAGGCGGTCATCGCCTACGCCGAACTCACCGAGTCCGCAGTCACCGTCTCGCCGGCCATCGTCTATGCGACGGCAGACGGGCTCTTCCACCGCGCGCTGCGCGACCTGATCACCGGAAACACCGACGCCCCGCAGCGACTGGCGCACGAAATCGAGTCGGCGCTGGACGATTTCGTGGGCAAAGTCGAATAGCCGCCGAATAGCATCCCTGCCGGCATCGTCCCGCAGTCGACCTCGAGTGCATACCGTGGTCGGAGATCAAGATCAGCCCTGGGCGCGATGTCGGCCGACCCGGCCGTTCGTAGCGTCGAATGCATGACACACGCACACGTTCCGACTCCCGCGGAGATGCTGCGGGATTGGCTGCGCCACAGCGCCCAGCAGTTCGCCGACGCGGTCACCGGGGCCGGCACCTGGATTCAGAGCCGCACCCATTGGCCCGAGCATCGGGCCGACTACTACCCGCCGCGGCGCGAGGCGTCGTTCGAGGAGGCGGCCATGGCACGCGAAATGTATCGGCTCTGAATCCAGGCGCCGACGCCACGCAGTAGAAAGCTGTCGCGGCAGCTCGGCGACGGCAACGCGCCCGTTCCCGTGGAATCAGGGCGACGGTAATTCTTCACGGCCCGCGGTCGGGCTCCTACGTTCGGTGTCAAGGCGCATGCGCCTTGACCGATTGCAGCCGACGTGAGGAGCGTGATGATCACCCGCGAGGTCCCGGCGGCCCCTGTCGCCCCGGTGGCCCCCGGTACCGAACCTGCTGCGGTACAGGCGGTTTCCTGGCTCCACCGTGTCCATGCCCGGCGCTGGGAAATCCTCCGCTGGCTGTCACCGCTGGCGGTACTCCTGCTGTGGCAGGCCGGCAGCGCGTGGGGCCTCATCGATCCAGAGATCCTTCCGGCGCCCCAGACCATCGCGGAGGCCGGCATCGAGCTGATCGGAAACGGTCAGCTCGCCGAAGCACTGCGCATTTCCGGCGTCCGCGCAGCTGAAGGCCTCCTCCTCGGCGGAGTCATCGGCGCGGCCCTCGGCGCCCTCGTGGGCTTCTCGAAGTGGGCCGACGCCACGGTCGATCCGACGATGCAGATGATCCGGGCGCTGCCCCACCTCGGCTTGATCCCGCTGTTCATCGTCTGGTTCGGCATCGGCGAGCTGCCCAAGGTGCTGATGGTCGCGTTGGGTGCGGCGTTCCCGCTCTATCTCAATACGTCATCGGCGATCCGCCAGGTCGACCCCAAGCTGTTCGAAACCGCCGCAGTACTGGGCTTTTCACCACTGCAACGGCTGCGGACCGTCGTCATCCCCAGTGCCGCACCCCAGGTCCTCGTCGGGCTGCGGCAATCGCTGGCCATCTCATGGCTCACCCTCATCGTCGCTGAACAGATCAACGCCGACTCGGGCGTCGGCTACCTCATCAACAATGCGCGCGACTTCCTCCGCATCGACGTCATCATCTTCGGTCTCGTCGTGTACGCACTGCTCGGCATCGTCACCGATGCAGTGGTGCGGGTGCTGGAGCGTCGTGCCCTGCGTTATCGATCCTGAAAGGCAGACCATGACAACGCTTTACGAAGCAGCCACTGAGGCGGCTGCCGTGGCCGAGCCGCCCGCGGGAGAGTTGCGCTCGGTGTCCAAGTGGTACGGCGGCAATCGGGTGCTCGACGACGTCACCCTCCGGGTGAATCGAGGCGAGATCGTCGCGCTGGTCGGGCGCAGTGGTTCGGGCAAATCTACGATACTGCGCGTACTTTCGGGCCTCGCCGGTGATTTCCAGGGCCGGCGGGAAGTCCAGGGCGCGCCGGCCGTCGCGTTCCAGGAGCCACGGCTGTTCCCGTGGCGCTCCGTTCGGGACAACGTCCGCTACGGCCTGACCCGCACCAAATTGTCCCGCGCCGAAGCACTTTCCCGAGCCGACCAGGCCCTCGCAGAGGTAGGCCTGGCCGACAAGGCGCAGGCCTGGCCGCTGACCCTGTCAGGCGGGCAGGCGCAACGGGTCTCCCTGGCCCGCGCGCTGGTGGCAGAACCGCAACTACTGCTGCTCGACGAGCCATTCGGCGCTCTCGACGCCCTGACCCGGCTCTCGATGCACCGCCTCCTGCTGAACCTCTGGCGCCAGCACAACTTCGGGGTACTCCTGGTCACGCACGACGTGGACGAAGCCATCGCACTGGCCGACACCATCGTCGTGCTCGAGCACGGGCGGGTGGCGCACACGCTGCCGATCGAGAACCCGCGCCAACCGCACGGCCTGCGCGACCGAAACACCGACGACTACCGCGCCGAGCTGCTCGCGCAGCTCGGCGTCTGACAGGAGAAGACTGTGACGCGTTCACGGCTAGCACGACTGGTATCCATTCTGGCCGCCGGCGCACTGCTCACCGCCTGCGTTTCCAGCCGCGATACCAAGAGTGAAGTGGCTGTGCCCCAGACAGTTCCGACAGCGGACCTGAGTGGCCTGACATTGCAGGTGGGCGATCAGAAGGGTGGCACCGAGTCGTTGCTCCGCGCGGCCGGGGAACTCGACAACGTGCCCTACAAGGTGCAGTTCTCGACGTTCACCTCCGGGCCACCCCAGGTGGAAGCGGCCACCGCGGGCAAGATCGACTTCGCTGTCACCGGGAACACGCCGCCCATCTTCGGCGCCGCGGCGGGTGCGAAAATCCGCGTCGTATCGGCCTATTCGAACAGTGCCGCCGGCGACCAAATCCTCACCCTCACCGGTTCAGCGGTTCATTCCGTGGCCGACCTTCGCGGGAAGAAGGTCGTCGTCGGCAAGGGAAGCTCGGCACACGGTCATCTCCTGCTCCAGCTGCAGAGGGCCGGCCTGACGGTCAAGGACATCCAGCTGGTGTTCCTACAGCCGGCCGACGCCTTCACCGCCCTGAGTCAGGGGCAGGCCGACGCCTGGGCCATCTGGGATCCGTACACGGCCCTGGCCCAGAACCAGCTCAAGGTGCGTACGGTGGTCACCGCCGAAAATGTCACCAACGGCTACGGATTCGGCATCGCCTCGGTGGCCGCGCTGCAGGACGCCAAACGCAACAGCGCACTGGCCGACTTCGTGCAACGGATTGCCCGCGCCTCCAGCTGGGCCAAGGACCACCCTGACCTGTGGTACCAAAAGTACGCTGCCGCAATCGGAATCGATCCGCAGGTGGCCCGCGCCGCGCAGTCACGAAGCCTGCGACTGGCCATCCCCATCAACGATGCCGTGATCGCATCGGAGCAACAACTCGCCGACGCGTTCGCGCAGGCGGGACAGATCGAGCACAAACCCACCTTCTCGCAATTCGTCGACAACCGGTTCGGCGATCAACTGTCGCAGTTCTGGACCGCCGCAAAATAGGAGGATTGTCTTGTCCGCCAAGTTCTTCTGGTTTCTGCCGACCAACGGTGACAGCCGCTCGATCGTCGGCGCGTCACACGCCTCGTCGCACCACACGGTTCCGGCGGGTTACCGCAAGCCCAGCCTGCGCTATCTCAGTGAAGTGGCCCGTGCGGCCGACCATCTCGGGTTCGAAGGGGTCCTGACGCCGACCGGAACCTGGTGTGAGGACGCCTGGTTGACGTCAGCCGCCCTGCTGGAGCAGACCGAAAGGCTCAAGTTCCTGGTCGCTTTCCGTCCCGGCTTGGTGCCGCCCACCTTGGCCGCCCAGCAGGCGGCGACTTTCCAGCGATTCTCAGAGGGCCGCCTGCTGCTCAACATCGTGAGTGGCGGCGACGATGTCGAGCAGCGCCGGTTCGGCGACTGGCTCAGCCACGACCAGCGCTATGAACGCACCGGTGAATTCCTCGAGATAGTGCGCGACGTGTGGCGCGGCGGGCCCGTCGACTACCGCGGGAGGCACTACTCCGTCACCGATGCCCGGGTGTCCGAGCCGCCGAACCCGTTGCCGCAGTTGTATTTCGGTGGCTCGTCGCCGGCGGCGCTACCCATCGCGGCAGAGCACGTCGACGTCTACCTGACGTGGGGCGAACCACCGGCCGCAGCGGCAGCCAAGATCGCGCAAGTGCGTGAACTGGCCAAGGCTCGCGGGCGCAGCCTGCGGTTCGGCATCCGGCTGCACACCATCACCCGCGACACCTCTGAAGCCGCCTGGGCCGTCGCCAACTCCCTGCTGTCCGAGTTGACGCCCGAACAGATCGCCAAAGCCACCGCACTGCATGCCAATTCCGAATCCGAAGGACAACGACGGATGACGGCGCTGCACGGCGGACGGCTCGATCACCTGGAGGTCTATCCGAACCTCTGGGCCGGTGTCGGTCTGGTGCGGGGCGGCGCCGGGACCGCGCTGGTCGGCAGCCATGAGGAGGTGGCGTCGCTGATCTCCGAGTACCACGACCTCGGATTCGACGAGTTCATCCTCTCCGGCTACCCGCACCTCGAAGAGGCCTACTGGTTCGCCGAAGGTGTGCTCCCGCTGCTGCGCAAGCGCGGCGCCCTGGCCGCCTAGCCGAGGTTCGCACCGGGATCGTCAAGGTCGCTGTGCTGCAACGCCATCGGTGTGATCGCCGGTAAATCGCCGCCGGCGACCACCTGTCGAGCAATCGGGGTGAGCGCCCGGAACAGGGTCTCGACCTCATCGTCGCTCAGCACGTCGAGCGTCGGCAACGCGGCCGCGTCGGTGCGGTACTCGACGTCGTCCTTGAGCTCGCCTCCCGCGTCCGTCAACGAGCCGTCGTCCGTCACCAAGCCCCGTGCCGCCAGCCGCGCCGTCACCGCAGCCCACTCGGCGTCGTCGTAGTCGCGGGTGGTCACGACCTTGTCCTTCGTGGTCCGTCCCGCCGCGACATGCAGCACGTTGCTTTCGCGGCCGGTGATGCCGGCGGCCACGAGGGCCGCAACGTGGGCGTCACCTCGTTGTTCACGCAACAGTGTCGCCGCATGCCAGAGCGCGGCCACCGGCTCGTCAGGCCACGGCACCGCCGACAGCGCGGCGAACAGGGGACGACCGTCGACGGCTGCTCCGCGTGCGACCCGCCCGAGCAGATCGGCGGCGGTGCGCAGGTTGTCGTCTGCCGTGAGGCCGTACCGGCGCAGTGCAGCGACGGCGCCCGCTTCCCTGGCCGCGAGCGCCTGCTGGGGCGTCGCGATGTCCCACGCGCCGGCCAGCGACTTCGCGACGCGATGGGCGGCGAAGTTGTAGAAGATCGCCTCGACGACCTGCGGAGGCACCGGGCCCAGTGGCGCTGACCTCGTGACGAAGTAGCCGCTCCAGAAGCTGCGGTAGCCGAGGTCGACGGCGGCGGCCCGCGACTCGGGCGCGAAATAGGTGATCGCGTGCACAGGTTCGTAGCGCTCGAACAACCGGCGGGCCAAAGTGGGTGTGCGGGCCATACCGCCAGTCAAGCACGGCCCTGATTTCGCCCGCGAACAGCCACGGGCGTCCCGGCAATCGCGTGGTTTTGGGCACATTTCTGGCTGCTCAGCGCAGGTAGACGGCGCATCGACGTGTGTTGTCGCCACCTCGCCACGTAGTGTGCTTTGGTCGGCCTCAGCGAACACGTCGATAGAAAAGTTGGGCACAGTCATGACGACAGCAGCAGAAGCGTCGCCGCTCGAAGCGCGGATCGGCCACCACTACCAGATGGACGGTACCTACCTGGTCGGCCGCGAGAAGCTGCGTGAGTACGCCCGCGCGGTGCAGGACTACCACCCCGCGCACTGGGACGTCGCTGCCGCCAACGCGCTCGGCTACGCCGACGTCATCGCGCCGATCACGTTCACCTCGACCCCCGGCATGAAGTGCAACCGGCGGATGTTCGAGTCGATCGTCGTCGGCTACGACACCTATCTGCAGACCGAAGAGGTCTTCGAGCAGCACCGCCCCATCGTCGCGGGTGACGAACTGGTCATCGACGTCGAGCTGACGGCGGTGCGTCGGACCGCGGGCCGGGACTTCATCACTGTGACCAACACCTTCACCGACACCAAGGGCGAGCGGGTCCACACCCTGCACACCACCGTCGTCGGCGTGACGGCCGAGGACATCGACGCTGACATCAAGTCGGCTGCTCAAAAGGCCATGATGCACGACATGAACATCCTGGACATCGGCTCCGAGGAGTATCGCAAGACGGTGCGCCCCGACGGCGACATCCGGATTGCCGGGGACGCGGCCCGCACGCCGGGGACGCCGTCGTTCGACGACGTGGCCGTCGGCGACGAATTGCCGGTCCACCCGATGCGACTGTCCATCGGCGACCTGGTCAACTATGCCGGCGTGGCCGGCGACGCCAACCCGATTCACTGGGACAAGACCCTCGCGCAGCTGGCAGGCCTGCCCGACGTGATCGCCCACGGCATGCTCACCATGGGGATGGGCGCCGGATTCGCCTCCTCTTGGTCGGGCGACCCCGGTGCGGTCACCCGCTACACGGTGCGGCTGTCCGCGCCCGCTGTCGTGCCGGCCGCCGAGGGCTGCGCCATCGAGTTCAGCGGCAAGGTCAAGTCGCTGGACCCGGGGACCCGCACTGGCGTCGTCATCGTCGGCGCGAAGTCGGGTGGCAAGAAGATCTTCGGTCTCGCCACCATGGACGTCCGCTTCCGCTGAGTTTCGGGAAGCGCCCTACTGGGCGAACAGCACCGCGGGATTGCCTGACATCGCCGACCACCGGCTGATGCGGTTGACGATGCGCCAGCCTTCGGGCCGGCGGGCCCAGGTGTCGGTGTATTCACCGTTGGTGTCGAAGTTCTCGGCTGCCAGTGGTCCGAGGCCCTGATGGCGGGCCTGGACGTAGGCGCGAGTGACGGCCGTCCCGTCGTCACCGACTTCGACCTGGACCGATCCGATGAGATGCTGTGTGCCGCCACAGTTTTCGAGATATCGGCGGAACGTGTCCACCAGTGCCGGCAGGCCTGACTGCGGCCCCTGATCGCCGTAGTCGAACGTCACGTCATCGGCGAAAACCCGCGAGACCTCCGACCACCGCTTGCCGTCGACCAGGCGCGCGAAGGCACCCAGGCCCGACCGCAACTCCTCGGCGTCCACCAACTTCTGCACTGCGTTACGCACCGCCACGTCCGACATTCGGCTCTCCATCCTGTTCGCTCTCCGCATCGTATGGCCGGGTCCGAGTCTCGCGCGCTCGCGTTTCCCGCCCCGCGGGCACGGCCCCTTGTCCACTCATCCCATCTGGAGTAACGTCGCCATTGGAATAACGTTGCTATTTCAATGAGCACGGAGGAACCATGA
The DNA here is from genome assembly GCF_053852335.1 of Mycobacterium sp. HM-7. NCBI lineage: Bacteria > Bacillati > Actinomycetota > Actinomycetes > Mycobacteriales > Mycobacteriaceae > Mycobacterium > Mycobacterium sp. HM-7. The sequence goes on from NZ_CM132657.1 coordinate 5,984,267, forward strand.
AGTCCGTCCGCCTACAGGACGTCGCGATGCCCAAGGCAGAGCGCCAGAGGATCGACCGCCGATACGACTTCCTACTGAAGCTGCACGGCAAGAACGGGAAGAAAGCCCTGGCCATAGCGGAGGCCCCCCGGGCCGACAACGGCTACTTCGGGCCCGAGTCGATCAGCTGGAAGGTCTACGAGAATGTGATGGTCGCCGGAATGGGCGCGCTCTCAGGCCTTTTCATCTCGGTGCTGGACCCCGACGGGGCATACGGCGTCGGGCACCACACCACGTACTACTACGACACGATCGGCCGGATTCGCCGCAGCCTCCACTTCTTCGCCGGCGCCGTCGCGGGCGATACCGCCAGCGCCGAAAAAGTGGGAATCGACCTGTTCCGCAAGCACTCTCACATCACCGGCGAAGTGCCCGCGACCGGCGAACTGTTTCAAGCCAATCACGTCGAGACGCTCAAGTTCACCTACGTCGTGGGCTGGCCCCATCTGTGGCGCGCGTACAAGGCCTTCGGCGACCCGAACGCGACTGACGAAGACGAGCGCCAGTTCTACCGCGAGCAGGTCAAGGTCTGTCAGCTGATGGGGATGCCGGCGAGCGAACTGCCGGACACCCCCGAAGATGTCGAAGCCTGGGTACAACGGGCCGAGCAGGAACTCATGGCCTTCACCCGGCCGGCGCAGGAACTCACCGACTTCATGACCCATCCCCCGGTGACGCCGCTGAACCCCAACCTGGTTCTCGGAACGCTGATGCGGGTCGCGATCTGGGCCGCCATCCCGCTTCTGACGCCGTACGTGCGCCAGATCTGCGGCCTCGAGGACTATCGGATACGGCCGCGGCTGGGCTCACTCCTGGTCAAGGCGACCGTCAAGGCATTGGAGAATCCGGTCTTCGACCGCCTCTTCATCCCGTACTTCGGCCCGGAGATGTGGGGCTACCTGCACAACGTCATCCGGCACGCCGACAGCGCCGGCTTCGTGGAGATGACGCACGATCCCGGCCTCGCCCTGCAACAGGGCAAACGCGGCACGATGTGCCCGTTCGCACCGACGGTTCCGGCCGACCGCGCGAATGATGCTGTAGGAGTGGGCAGATGAGCCGGGTCGACGTCATCAGCAACGAGCGCGTGTTCGATGACCGGCACCACCTGCACGAATTACAGGACTTCTGGCGCGACGGGCCAGTGGCACTGGTGTTCCTGCCGCAGTTCGGCAGCGCCTTCGGCCTGGCACAGGCCAGAGAGTTGACCGCGCGGTCCGACGAGGTCGAAGCGCTTGGCGCCCGGGTGATCTTGATCGGCATCGGCACGTCGATCCAGGGGTTCACCTTCCGCCAACGGACCGGCTTCCGCGCTCCCGTCATGGTCACGCAAGACCACACCCTCTATCGCACAATGGGATTGGCCACGCGACGCCGATGGTTGAACCCGATCCGGAATGCGACCGCCTTCATCAACTTGGTCCGATCCGGAAACTACCCGTATCAGCGCACCGGCGATCCGCGCCGGCTCGGTGGCGTGTTCGTCGTCGACCGCGGCGGACGACGCGTCACCTGGGAGCATCGAGCTCGGTACGCGGCCGACCTGGCCGCTGCGGCCGACGTTGTCGCAGCGCTTCGCTCGGTCGCGGCGCAGCGGGTGGCCGCGGGGACGGGCTGACCTACGCCGGCTTGCCGGAGGCCAACGCGTCGAACCACAACCGCATGTTGGCCACCATCAGCGCCGCGCCTCGCTCTGCGTCGATCGTCCCCAGCGCCTGGGCCATGGCGATGCCGGCGCCGGTCGCCACCGCCACTTCGATGGCGTCGTCCATCAGCGGGTGGTCGGCCGGAACCCCATCTGGCACTGCATCTTCGAGCAACACGCGCGTCGATTCCTTGAACCGCTCCAGCGCCTCGCGGGCCTTGGCGAGCTGCTCGGGGTCATGGAAGGTACTGGTGACGTACTCAGCAGTCAGCACGACAAGGTTCGGCTCCGCGCCGATTCGGGCCCACCAGCTCGCGAGGGCCGCCAGCCTGTCGTCAGTGGAGACACCGGCAGCCACGAGCGGCCCCAGCAGTTGATTGAGTTCGGCCATGGAGCGATTCCGGATCACCTCGAGGCAGAGCGCTTCTTTGCCCTCGAAGTTGCTGTAGACCGCACCGATGGTGCGTCCCGCCTCCGCCGCGATGGCAGCCAGGGTCGTGGCGTGGTACCCGTTGGCGTAGAACAGTTGCTCGGCGGCATCCAGCAATTCCTGCCGCGTCTGCGCTTGGCTCTCCGCCCGAGTCAGCACCTTCCGAGCAGCCACCACGTCCTCCACATCCTCCACCCGACGGGTCTCGATGTTACCGCTATCCAGATAACGAGCCAGCTTAGGGGCACTTTTGTGAACCGACCGCGCGCCTTCGAATAGTAACGCCATCCGAATGTGGTAGTTATTTAAGATGGACAAGGCCGAGGCCCCGGGTGCCGACAACCCGCTGCTCGATGAGCTCGGACAACCGCGGGCAGTACTCGACAAGCTCACCCCCGAGGAATCAGCCCTGCTGCTCGGCCTGCTGAGGAAAGCCAAGGTAGCCCATCAGCGCAGCCTGAACGAGTCACTCGACGATGGGCTCAAGGTCCTGCCCCGGCTGATCCGCCCCGCCGCCCGCAAGATCCTGTTCGGAAGGTGACCCGCCGATGGCCGACATCCTGACCCGCGCCCAGCTGTCACTGCTGGCCGCGCTACTGCAGACCGATGCCGCGAATCTGTCCAGCCTCGAACGGCTGGGCGCCGACGACCTCAAGGCCCTGCGCAACGCGATGTCCGACGCACTGTTCGACGAACAGGCCGAGGTCTTCGCCCGCGTGGGCAAGCTGGCACCGCTGGTCCCAAATGCCTTGGTGGTCAACGTCGCTCAGCGGGCCGTGCCGCCGGAAGTCGCGGGGCGCGTGGGCGGCGCGGTGGGGCTGGCGCATGGCGACCGCGCCATCGGGGTGCTGTCCGGGCTGAAACCGGTCTACCTCGCCGACGCGGCGCCGTACGTCGACCCTCGGGTCATCCCGCACTTCGCGCCGCGGTTACCCGCCAAGCTGCTCATCCCGGCGGCCAAGGAGCTGCTGCGGCGACGTGACTATCTGACGGCGTCGCGCTTCGTCGAATACGCCACCGACGAACTCATCGTGGCGTTCGAGCGGGCCATCGACGACGACGAAGGCATCATCCTGACCGGCGTCCTGGTGTCGGACACGAAGGTGATGAACGACATCATGCGGGCCGCCGGCACGGACCGGTCCCTGCGGATGGCGCGGGCCGCCATCACGGGCAAGCCGGAAGTGCTGGCGGCGCTGCTGTCGCTACTAAACCGGATCGACCCCGAGCTCGCGCGGCCTGCGGTCACCGCACTGCTGGGCCACTCCGACACCGACGTCGTGGCGTACGTGCTCGAAGTGGCCGGTAGAGAAGGCGTCGTCATCGAGGTGCTCGAGGTCTCCGCCGTGCTGGACGGCGAGGCCCGCGCCCGCCTGGCGAGCCTGGAGGCCTGGCAACACCTCACCCGCGAAGCCGAGTCCTGGGAGCACGAGACACCCGCATGATCAGGCCGGTACGTTGATGGCGTCGTTGCACCGATTCCGTGGGAGGCAGCGTGGCACGCCGACTGCCTGAAGGGCGTCTTGCGCGGGGTGGCAAGTTGGGCGCCCTGGCCGCGAAGCAGGCTGTGCGCGGCGGCCGAACCCGGCTGTCGATGGTCGGCCGGTCGGAACGTGCCAAGGAGCTGCTGGCCGAGCGCGCGACCATCCAGATGGCCGAGAACCTGGTGACGGTGCTGGGGTCCATGAAGGGCGCGGCTATGAAGCTCGGCCAGATGTTGTCGGTGATCGAACTCGACCTGGTGCCCGAATCGCACCGGGAGCAGTTCCGGGAAAAGCTTGCCGCACTGCGGGATCAGGCGCCGCAGGCACCGTTCAGCGCGATGCGCGAGGTCATCGAAGCCGACCTGGGCCCCCTTTCGGGCGTCTTCTCCGATTTCGACGAATTCCCCACGGCCGCAGCATCAATCGGCCAGGTGTACCGCGCCCGGCTGCGTGACGGTCGCGACGTCGCCGTCAAGGTTCAGTACCCGGGCGTGGATCGGGCGATCCAGGCCGACATGCGCAATCTCGCGCTGCTGATGAAGCTTTGGCGGCTGTGGCCGTCGGCGAACACCGCGATGCTCGACGAGATCACCCGGAACTTCGAAAGCGAGCTGGACTACCTGCGGGAAGCCGACACCCAGCACTTGGTGGCCGAGCAGTACCGCGACCACCCGTTCATCATCGTCCCGGACAGCGTCGCCGAGTTCTGCACGCCGCGGGTTCTGGTCACCGAATACCTTGATGCCAAAGGCTTCGATCACATGCGGTCGCTGCCCGCGGCCGACCGCAATCACATCGGGGAACTGGTCTACCGCTTCTATATCGGGTCGCTGTTCACCAACCACGAATTCTGCGGTGATCCCCACCCGGGCAACATCATGCTGGCCGCCGATGGCCGAGTCGGCTTCGTCGACTTCGGCTTGTACAACCGCATGGATCCGGCCAACGTGGCGTTCGAGCTGGACTGCTTCCACGCCGCGATCGAAGGCCGCGCCGACGACCTCTACCGCCTGATGCTCGACCGCGGCATAGTCGACACGGAATCCGGTGTGACAGAGCAGGATTGCCTCGAATACATCTGGGCCGCGAGCGAATGGCACATGATCGACGAAGACCTCACCATCACACCGGAACTGGCCACCGGCGCCGTCGTATCGGCCATCGATCCGCGTCAGACCGAATTCGCCGGGATGAAGCGCCAGATGCTGCCACCCGAACACGTCTTCTCCCGGCGCGCAGACTTCCTCACCTTCGGCACCCTGGGCCATCTGCAGAGCACCAACAACTGGTACCGGATCGGCCAGGAATGGTTCTTCGACCGCCCGGCAGAGACCGAGATCGGCCGCGAGATCGCGCGCTGGCGGACGAACCGTTAGCCGGCGGCGACCACGCTGTCCGCGGCCAGCACCTCGGTGGCCGCGCGTTCCCCGGAGCGCACCGCACCGTCGATCCAGCCGCACATGATGGCCGAACTTTCCGCGCCGGCCCAATGGATCCGCCCACACGGGGTCCGCAGCGCGTGGCCGAATTCGGTGAGCACGCCGGGCGGTGCGTGGCTGATCATGCCGCCGCCGGAGTAGCGCTCGACCGTCCAGTTCTGCTCGTGGTAGCTCACCGGGGACGCGGCCTTCGCCCCGAACCGGTCGACCAGTTCCCTGACGACGGCGGCCTTGCGTTCCGCCGGATCGAGCAGCCCGAGCTTGCGCGCGGCCGGGCCTTCGGTGATGACGCACATGATGCCTGGGGTGCCGGTGTCCGTGCAGGCATCGATGGTCAGCGTGGCCGGACTGCCCGGTGCGGCCGACTGTCCGCACAGGCCGTCCGCGCGCCAGAACGCCGTCTCGTAGACGATGGAGATCTTGTAGACGGCGCCGCCGGGCATGCGTCGGTGCAGGAACGTCCGGTCGACGGGAAGCATTGGCTCATAGTCGATTTGGGTGGCGACGGCCAGTGGCACGGCGACGATCGCCTGCCGAGCGCGAACCGTCAGCCGCTCGGACCGCACCGTGACACCGTCGTCGTCCTGCGCGATGAGGTCCACCGGGCTCGAAAGATGCAGCGCGTCACCGAGTTCGGCGGCCATCGGTCCGTAGACGGCGCCCATGCCGCCGCGCACCCGGGCGTCCTGGGCGCCGCCGGAGTTGGAGATGACGAATACCGGTCCGCCGCCCGAGCCCATCTGGTGCAGCGCCCACAACAAGGACGTCTCCGAAGCGGCTGAGGTGTAGATACCGGCCATGGCCATGTCGAGCATCTCGCGTGCCTGGTGCGAGCGGATGTTGCGATGCAGCCACTCCCCCAAGGTGATTCGGTCCCACTCGGCGGCCTTCTTGGCCTCCCACGGGGCGTCGAACGGGATCGTCTTGCACATCTGCCCGATCTCGAGGAGGCCCGCGCCGAGGTTCGCGATGGCCCACGGGCTCATCGCCCACGGAATCGTGCCCGAGTATCGGTGCATCTTGCCGTCGACGACCATCATCGCGTCGCCGTCGACGTACTCCTTGTATTCGGTCACGCCGTACTGAGACATCAGGGCCTTGATGCGGTCCTGACCCGGCCCGACCCAGGCACCGCCGCGGTCAATCCAGGTTCCGTCCGGAAGCACCTCGGTGAAAGTACGGCCCCCGACCCGATCCCGCGCCTCGAGCAGGGCCACCGAACGGCCGGCCTGTTTCAGCCGCAGCGCCGCGGTCAAGCCCGCGAAACCCGCTCCTACGACACAAAAGTCGACATCGGCCGCCATGAGAGTCGCCCCTTCGTTCGGACGTCAGGCGTAGCTCAAGGTACGCCTGACAACCCGCACGAAAGCGGAATTGGCGAATTAATTGACGGCACCGCCAACCCTCGTCAGGGCTACATGGCCCCCGGCGTGCCGGGCGGGCTCATCGAACCGTCGACGTTGGGCACCATGGCTGGGGCGGGGATGCCACCTTCTGCGGCGTTGTCGCCCGGGATGCCGTCGTCCGCCGGAGTGTCCCAGTCTGCCGCATTACAGTGCGGTTCCCACGGCAAGCAGGCCGGAAATGGCCCTACTGCGAGAACGCTGCTCGCAGGCCCGCCCACACTTAGCAGCGACGCGGCCGCGATACCGACTCCCGCGATCACCAAGCCACCCGTCCTCGACGCCATAGCAACCCCCAGTTCGCATCGCCAGATGCATCTGAAGCTACGCCGGCAAAGCGCACAGGGTCCAGCAATCGGCGAATCCCCGACTACGCACCCGGGAGTTGGCCGACGACGCCCAGCGCGAGGTCCTTGGCGCACACCAGCTCGGTGTCGTCGGCAAACAGTTCCCGCCGGGTATTACCGCCGTTGAGAAACGCGTCGATCTTGAACGCGTCGACAGCTGGGTTCGGCGAGCCCGCGGCGGTCAGCTCGGTTTCCAAGAACGTCAGCCAGCCGCGCTTGAGCTTCCTGACCTCGTCCGCGACCGGGCCGTCGCGGCGGCCGTATTCGGCCGTGGTCGCGGCGATGAAGCATCCGCCGCGGAACACGCCGGCGAGCAGGTAGTCGGTCCAGGTGTCGATGAATGCGCGCAGTCGCGGCGCTCCGGGGGCAACCTCGTACACCTTGGCGAGCACGGTTTCGCGGTAGATGTGCCGCGCCTCGGCCACCGCGGCGACCTGGATTGCCTCACGATTACCGAACACCGTGAGGATGCCACTTTTGCTGACCCCGGTAGCCGTGGCCAGCGCACCCACCGTGATCGAGTCGAGCCCGTGCGTTGTCGCGATCATCGCCGCCTCGTGGGCGACCTTGCGCCGCGTCGCGTCACCGCGGACGCGCCGCCCATCCGACTGGTCGTCGATTCCCACCCCCGCATTTTATACGTGCGACTGGACGTAAATCTCTGTGATCGCTAGGCTCCGAAACACGTCCGATCGGACGTTTAACTTCGCGATTGGGGCCCTCATGACTTCGAATCCGCAACCGGTGCTCGAGGAAAGCATCGACATCGCCGCCGCGCCCGACGAGGTCTGGACGTTGGTCAGCGACGTGCGCCGCATGGCCGAGTGGAGCCCACAGGTCGAATCAACCCGCTTGCGAGGCGGTGCCGAGCAGGTCGCCGACGGTGTCGAGTTCACCAACCTCAACAGCAACGGCACCTTCCAGTGGACGACGCATGGCACCGTGGTGCGGTTGGACAGCGGTCGCGAGATCGCGTTCCGGATCAAGGAGAACTGGGCCATCTGGTCCCTGCGCCTGGAGCCCACAGCGGGCGGGACGAAGCTCACCCAGCGGCGCGAGAACCCCGACGGCAGTCCTGCTGAGACGGTCCAGGTGATCGACGCCTACCTGGGCGGGCAGGACGTCTTCACCCAATCCATGCGCGACGGGATCCGGCAAACCCTGCAGGCGATCAAGGCCGCGGCGGAATAGTCAGCGACTGACGTCGTAGGAGTGGTGGACGACGTCGTGCAGGTGATACAGCGAGATGGTCGCGACGGTGAATTCGCTTCCGTTACTGCGTAATCCGCGGCGCCCCCAGGAGTCGGCCGGCACGCCCGCGTAGGTCGCGGCGACGATGTTCGCCGCGTCGAACAGTTCTGTCGCGACCACCGCGGGATCCTGCGACGCGTAGTCATCGGCGATCGCCGTCTCATCCTGGTCCCAGTTGGGAAACCGCGGATCGTCTTCCGTGAGCATCAGCTGCAGACGGTGCGCGAAGATGCGGTGCACGTCGCGGACGTGGGACCCGTATTCCAGCGTCGACCACACGCCGGGCTCAGGCCGAGTTCGGACGCCCGGGGACGCGAGTCGATGCACCCAGTCGGCGGCATCGTCGCGGATCCGCACGGCGACATCGGTGGGCTGGAGGGACGACGCGTCGAAGCCGCAATCCGGGCAGGCGCGCGACAGCACCCACGTCCAGTCCTTCGTATCGGGTTCGATCGGCTCCGGAGTCGTCACGGCACCAGTGTGGCACCCACGCCGGTGCGGTGATTCAGATCGGTAACCCAACGGGCCGGGATAGCCTCTACGGACTCATCCGGCGAATGGAAGGCAATCCGATGGCTCCCAGCACCCGTCCCGCTGAGGGGCCCCGGGCCGAAACCGCCTCCACAACCGACGCGCCGATGCACCGCGATCTGAAAAACCGTCATCTACAGATGATCTCGCTCGGCTCCGCGATCGGGACCGGCCTGTTCCTCATCTCGGGCACCTCAGTGCAGACCGCCGGGCCGATCGTTCTCCTCGGGTATGCCGTCGCCGGCATCGTCCTCTACGGAGTGATGCGGATGCTCGGCGAGATGGCTGTCGCCCATCCGGTCGCGGGGTCATGGTCGGCGTACGCGCGCGAATATCTGGGTAAACCAGCGGGATTCATCGCGGGCTGGAACTGGTGGTACGTCTGCGTCGTCGTCTGCATGGTGGAGTTGACGGCAGCTTCCGAGTTCATGGCCTTCTGGTTCCCGGGCCTGCCACGCTGGATCACCACCGCCGTATGCCTCGTGCTCATCACCGCCGCGAACACGATCAACGTCAAGGCGTTCGGCGAGTTCGAGTTCTACTTCACCCTGATCAAGGTGACAGCCGTAATCGCCATGATCGTGCTCGGCATCGCGATCATCTTCGGCGCCGGCGACTACAACGTGCACGGCCTGGAAAACCTCTGGGCGCATGGCGGTTTCGCCCCGAAGGGGCTCGGCGCCTTCATGATCTCGCTGGTCGCGATCACGTTCTCCTTCGGCGGCATCGAGTCGCTCGGCACGGCCGCCGGCGAGGTCGAGGAACCTGCCCGCAACATCCCCCGCGCCATCAACCAGGTCCTGTTGCGAATCCTCATCTTCTACGTGGGTGCCATCGGCGTCATGTTGATCATCTGGCCCTGGGATCAGGTGGGCACCGAGGGCAGCCCGTTCGTGCTCATGCTCGTCGGCCTGGGAATCGGCGGCGCCGCAACGTTGCTCAACGTCGTCGTGCTGACCGCCGCGCTGTCGGTCGCGAACGTCATGACCTACAGCAACGCGCGCATCCTGTACGACCTCGCCGCCAGCGGCCAGGCCCCACGGTTCCTCGCCCACACCAACGCCCGCGGCGTGCCCGTCCGTGCCCTGCTGCTCAACTCCGGATTCGTCGCCGTGGCGGTGCTGCTGAACATCGTGCTCCCCGGCAAGGCCCTCGCGGTCCTCATTCCCGTCGTCGTCGGCGCCGAGCTGATCACCTGGAGCATCATCTCGCTGAGCCACCTGCGATTCCGGGCGCGCGAAGGAGCCGGCGTCTTCAAGACACCGCTGTCGCCGATCACGAACTACCTGTGCCTCGGGTATTTCGCACTGATCTATGTCCTGATGACGCTGGACCCGTCGTCGCACTCCGGAGCCATCGCATTGCCGCTGTGGTTCTGCGGACTGCTCATCGTCGGGTTCCTGCTGAACAGGGTCAGGCGCTAGCGTCGAAGCGATGAAGGTGCTGCGCGCTGCCCGGGTTTCGGCGCTCGTGCTTGTCCTCACGGCGTGCGGGCAACCGGCACCGCCTGCCGTCACCTCGCCCGCCGCCTCCCCGGCTGCCTCGCCCGCAGCCGCCCCGGCGCCCAGCGCCGTCCCGATCCCCACCGTTGTCCCGGCCGGTCCATTCGCTGCGGTGTCCCGCCTGGTCAACGAGGCCATTGCGGCACATCGATTGCCCGGCGCGGTGATTCAGGTCGGGCACGCCGGGAAGGTTGCCTTCCGGCAGGCCTACGGCGCGCGCCGGCTGGGTGACGAGCCCGGGCTGGACGGGTCTGCGGCGCCGGCCGAGCCGATGACCGACGACACCATCTTCGATCTCGCGTCGTTGTCGAAGAGCCTCGGGACAACCGTCGCGTTCCTGCAGTTGTACGAAAAGGGCCTGGTGCGGGTCGACGAGCCCATCGAGACCTACTTTCCGGAGTTCAATCCCACCAACGACCCACGGCGCGCCCAGGTGACAGTGCGCATGATGCTCACCCACACATCCGGGACGGGCGGCGACCTCAGCCACCAAGGCCCCTGGGGACTGACGAGTGCCGACAAGGCCGAGGGCATCCGTCGCGCGCTCACGGCGCCATTGGAGTTCGGTCCAGGCGAGGGATTCCACTACTCCGACCTCAACTTCATCATCCTGGGCGCGCTGATCGAGAAGATCACCGGCGACTCATTGGACAACTACGTGCAGGACAATGTGTTTGCGCCCCTGGGGCTTTCCGATACCCGGTACCTGCCCGCCGCCAAGGCCTGCGGTCCCCACCACGTTCGCGGTACGGCAATCGTTTTCGACGGCAGTCCGTCCGGCCCGTGCCCGCCGGGTACCTGGAGCACCGACCTACTGCGGCGCGTCGCACCGACGGCGCACGACGATGACACCCCGGGACTCAACCCCGACTTCGACCAGTTGATCCGCGGTACCGTGCATGACCCGACGGCCAGGCGCATGGGCGGCACCGGCGGCAGTGCGGGGGTGTTCTCGACGGTCGACGACATCGGCCGGTACGCGCAGGCCCTGCTCGACCGGCTCGCCGGCCGTCCGAGTCCGTTCCCGTTGGCGCCGGAGACGGCGGAACTGATGGCGACGCCGCAACAGCCGGGACACAACGCCAAGCAGGTGCCCGCGGCGGACGCTGCCAGTCGGAGGGCCATCGAAAATCACCCCAACACAACGGATCCCCTGCTGGCCCCGAACTATCCGGCCATCGCGGGGCAATCGCTGCGAAGTTTCGGCTGGGACATCGACACCGAACACTCCCGGCCGCGCGGCATGGTCTTCCCCGTCGGTAGCTTCGGCCATACCGGCTTCACCGGCGTCAGCCTCTGGATCGACCCTGAGTCGGACACCTATGTCGCGGTGCTGGCGAACGTGATCCACCAACGCGGCGGCCCGCCCATCGCCAGGTTGAGCGGCGACATCGCGACCGAGGCGGCGCGTGCGTTACGGCTCTACGGGAACTGAGGCCGGCAGAACCCCGCCGAAATCAGGTTCACCGCAGGAGAATGCATGAGGTGACATCACTCTCCGGCGCGAACAGATTCTGGATCAGCTTGACCGCGGGCCTCGGTGTCGGCCTCGCCACCGGGATGCTGTCGCAGCGTTGGCCCGTTGGTCTGCTGGCGGTGGTCATCGTCACCGCCGCCTGCCATGTCTTGTGGGCGCTCGCAGTGCTGTGGCGGATGGATCCCGAGCGGACGAAGGCCCATGCAAGTGAGGCCGACGTCGACGACGAGATCGGCGACCTCGTCTTGTTCCTGATCCTGACCGCCAGCCTGACCTCCATCGGCATCCTCCTGCTGTCCGCCAATGATGCGGACAAGGCGTCGTACGCAGGCATGGCGTTGGTCGCGATCCTCGCCACCTGGGCGCTGCTCCACACCATGTACATGGCCCGCTACGCCCGCATCTACTATGACGACGACGACGCGGGTGGCATCGACTTCAACAACCCCGGTGTCGATCCGCAATACAGCGACTTTTACTACTTCTCGTACAACTTGGGGATGACCTACCAGGTCTCCGACACCGATGTCACCAGCGCGCACATGCGGGCCGAGGTGCTCCGGCACTGCCTCTTCAGCTACATCTACGGCACCGTGATCATCGCCTGCACGATCAACCTCGTCATCAACCTCGTCGGCTGATCCCTTCGCTCACCGATCGACGCGCGGCGGATGAATCCGTTCAGTAGTGTCCCGCCTGTGCCCGGTAGGCCCTACCTGACGATCGACCTCGCGACGGTGCGCAGCAACGTTGCTGAATTGCGCGGTGCGCTGCCCGCCGCCGAGGTCCGGTACGCCGTCAAGGCCAACCCGGCCGAGCCCGTGCTCCGGCTTCTGGCAGACCTCGATTGCACGTTCGACGTCGCGTCCGTCGGCGAGATCGACCTGTGTGCGGCGGCCGGCATCGACGGCGCCCTGATGACATTCGGGAACCCGCTAAAGAAGCCCACCGAGATCGCCTACGCGTTCGCGCGGGGCGTGCGCCGGTTCACCTTCGATACCGCGGACGGCCTGTCGGCTACCGCCGAGAACGCGCCGGGATCGAGCGTCGAATGCCGCATCGCGCCGGCGTTTCCGTCGTCGGTGACGCCGTTCGGGCACAAGTTCGGGTGCTCGCCCGAGGATGCGGTCGGGTTGTTGACCGAGGCGTCGCGGCTCGGGCTGCGGGCGGACGGCGTGGCCTTCCACGTGGGCTCGCAGCAGCTCAACCCGGCAGCGTGGGAGATCGGCATCCGTTGTTCGCGTGTCATTTTCGACGCTGTGCCCGGCCTGGCGACGCTCAACCTGGGCGGCGGCATCCCGATCTCGTACGATGCGCGGGTACCCGACGTCAGGCTGGTGGGCGGCGCCATCGGCGACGCGCTGGGGCGTCACTTCCCGGCGGTCCCCCAGGTCGTCATCGAACCGGGCCGGGCGATCGTCGGCTCGGCGGGCACGCTCTCCTGCGAGGTCGTGTCGGTGCGGACCGGCACCGACGGACGTCGCTGGGTGTACCTGGACATCGGGCGCTACGGCGGCCTCGCCGAAACCGAGAACGAATACATCCGGTACCGGCTGCGCACCAGCCGCGATGGTGATCCCGTCGACGACGCGGTGGTTGCCGGCCCGACATGCGACGGCGATGACGTGTTGTATCAGCGGTATCCGCTGCCGCTGTCGCTGCGCCCGGGCGATGCGGTCGAGATCGAGTCGGCCGGTGCCTATACGACGAGTTACTCGTCGTCGTTCAATGGATTCGAACCGCTTGCAACGCAATTCGTGGAGGTCACTGATGCAGTCACAACCGGGTAGCAGCTTCGCGGGCTGTCACGTGCTGGCCGAATTCACCGGTATCGATCCTGACCTGGCCAACGATCGCGTGCGGCTGCGGCACCTCTTGCGCAGCGCCGTCGAGCGCGCCGGAGCCACCGTCTGCGACATGGTGGACAAGCGGTTCGAGCCGCACGGTGTGACGGTGCTGGCGTTGCTCGCGGAATCGCACGCGTCGATCCACAGCTATCCCGAGCGCGGCGCGATGTTCGTCGACGTCTTCACCTGCGGGGAGTCGGCCGACGCCGAGGAGGCGGTGCGGCTGCTGCGGCAGGCCGTAGATGCGGCAGATGCCCACGTCCACACAGTGTTTCGCGGAGCCGGCAAGCAGATCGTCGAGCCGATTGCACCCGGCATCAGCCGCACCTGGGAACTCACGGATGTGCTGTGCGACGTCCACACCGACTTTCAGCATCTGGTGATCGGCCGCACCGAGCAGGGCATCTCGCTGTTCAGCGACTCGGACCGGCAGAGCACCGAATTCAGTCAGCTCGTCTACCACGAAGCCTTGATGGTGCCGGCGATGCTGCTGACCGAGACAATCGATCGGGTGCTGATCATCGGCTCCGGTGAGGGCGTGGCCAGCCAGATGGCCGTCGCTGCCGGGGCCACGCACGTCGACCACGTCGACATCGACCGCGAGGCCGTCCGGCTCTGCGCCGAACACCTGCCCTACGGTTACACGCCCGCTGAATTGGCAAGGGCGGAAGCCGGACTCGGCGCCGTCACGGTGCACTACACCGACGGATACGAGTTCGTCGCCAACCACACCGGGCCCCGGTACGACGTCGTCGTCATCGATCTGCCGGACGAACGCACCGAACCCGCCCAGCACAACCGCCTCTACGGCGCGGACTTCATGAAACTGTGCGGCGATATCGGCGCCATCGTCGTCGGCCAGGCGGGCTGCCCCACGCTCTGGCGCAACGAGACGCTGGTGCGGTCCTGGGAACGTTTCGGCGAAACCTTCGGCACCGTGGTCTATTTCGGCAGTGACGAGCACGAGTGGGCGTTCCTGTCGGGTACCAGCGGGGTTCTCGAGGATCCGCTCGCGACGATGACGGCGCGACTGAAAACGCTGCCGTACCGATGTCAGACGATCGACGCCGCGGCGCTGGCAGCTGCGACGACACCACCGATGTCTTTGCGGGAGAACGGGGTCGGCTTGGGCGCGGGCTCCAGCGGGCACGCCGACTAGAGTCGGTTCCCATGCGACTCGTCGGTACCGTCTTGGCCTTGGCAGGTGCGCTCGCGTTCCTCGGGCCGACGACAACAGCATCCGCCGATGCGGCGAGCCCCTTCGATGTATCCGACCCCGCGGTCGGCCGGCTTGATCCCGCATTATTGGCAGCGGTTCAGCACGCGACCACCGCGGCAGCCGCCGAGGGGATTCCCATGACGATCACCTCCGGTTGGCGCTCGCCGGAGTTCCAGCAGCAACTGCTCGACGACGCGATCCAGACCTACGGCAGTTACAACGCTGCGCGGCAATACGTTCAGACGCCACAACAGTCCAAGCATGTCAGCGGCCAGGCCGTCGACATCGGCGGCAAGAGCGCCGACACCTGGCTGATCGCCAACGGCGCGCGGTTCGGCCTGTGCCAGATCTATGCCAACGAGCTCTGGCACTTCGAGTTGGCTGTCGACGCCCAGGGGAACTGCCCGCCGTTGCTGCCCAACGCTGCCAGTTGATCGGTTGAGTCGGGCGAGCGCTTTTCCCGCGAGGTTCGCAGCCATCGGCCCTCCCGAGAACGGCAGCTGGCACGGACGACCACGGCGGCGGTGGAGGTCACGATATGACGTCGACCCCGCATCGGCTACAACTTTCACATCTGTCGCATTGTTAACATCGCCAAATGCAGGACTTCCCGGAGACCACCGGCCTTCGGCGCCCGTTCTCGCGTCGTGATGCGCTGCGCTACGCCGGCGCGGCATCGGCATTGGCCGGCCTCGGCGCGGCAGGTCTGGGCCTGCCGACGGCTGCGGCCGCCGCGCCCACGCTGATCGACTTCGCCATGAAGCAGATTCCGGCGCAAGACATTCGGGCCGCCGGGCACGCCGGTGTCGTCAACTACGTCTCGACATCGCGTCCCGGCTCGACAATGGGCGCGAAACCGATCACGTTGCCCTATGCCCGGTCACTGGCCGCGGCGGGACTGGCGATCGTCAGCAACTACCAATACGGCAAGCCGGGCGGGACGGCGCCGTCGGACTTCACCCGCGGATACGCCGGCGGCGTCGCCGACGCCCGCACCGCTTGGCAGCTGCACAGCGCGGCAGGGGGCGGCCAGAGCGCGCCCATCTTCTTCTCCGTCGACGACGACATCAACCGCGAAACGTGGAACAACGTTGCACTGCCATGGTTCCGGGGCATCAACTCGGTGATCGGCGCGCAGCGCACCGGCGTCTACGGCGGCATAAACACCTGCCAGTGGGCCGCGGCCGACGGGGTGATCGGCCGCTCCACCACGCCCGGCCATGTGTGGGCCTGGCAGACCCGATCCTGGTCCGGCGGCAAGATCTACCCCGCCGCGGTGATGTACCAACGCATCGTGAGCACGGCGTCCAATCCAGGCCCGGTGGTCGGCGGACTCGAGGTCGACGTCAGTGATGCCCTGGCCGCTGACGTCGGACAGTGGAACCTGCACCCGTGAGGGCGTAGGCGCGGCACGCTCGCCGGAGCCGGTAGCCCGCGGTCGGGGGCTTCGAGCGGCTTACGCCGTAATCCGCATTTCAGCATCCGGGTGCGAGCTGAGGGTGACGACGACCGGCCCGCTTCCGGTGGCGAATGTCGTGCCGGCGTAGCCGATGAACCCGTAGTGGCCGTCGATTGTCGAGATCGACGTGATGGCCCCGCGGCCTGAGGCGCCGGTATCGAGGTTCCTCCACGTGGCGGTCACCGTGAGCGAGCACGATCCGTCGTAAACGCCTGCGTCGTAACGGATCGAGACGCCGACACCCCGTCCTACTTGGTCGCCGACCTGCACGGGCGTCGCCTGCGCATCGGCGCTGACCGTGCCACCGCAGGTCGGGGACGCCACGACGGGAACCGCATCGAGTTGCGCGAAGGCATCGGCGTGCGCCGCCGCCACCGGCAGGCACGGCGCGGCGAGCGCGACGGCGAGCGCTGCGACGGTCCGCAATGAAGTCATGCCGGGGTTATCGCCGAGGACCCCTGCGGCGTTAGCGATTGTCGCGCCCGCGGGGCGATTACGCGGCCTTGACCGATGGCCGCGCGGCCGCGGCGGCGGGCTTCGACTTGCCGAAGACTTTGCGGCCGAAGCCATTCGGCAGGGAGAGACGGAACACCTTCCGCCATGCCGACGCGACCTGCCGGGGCATGGACCCGGTGGTATAGGTGAGTCCGTACCGGTCGAACAGGTCCTGCACCTTGGGTGCGATCTCCTGGTAGCGATTGCTGGGCAGGTCGGGGAACAGGTGGTGCTCGATCTGGAACGACAGGTTGCCGGTCATGAAGTGCAGCAGCCGACCTCCGGAGATGTTGGCCGAACCGAGCATCTGGCGCAGGTACCACTGGCCGCGGGTCTCGCCGTCGATCGAGGTCTTCTCGAAGGTCTGGACACCGTCGGGGAAGTGGCCGCACATGATCACCGAGTGCGTCCACCAGTTACGAACCAGGTTGGCGGTGAAGTTCGCCGTCAGCGTCGTGACGGCGGAGGGCCCGGACAGCAGCGGGTGCAGGATGTAGTCGCGGGTGACGTGCCGGCGAACCTTGGCCAGTACCTTCTTGCCGTTGCGACGCAGCTCTTCCTTGTCGCCGCGGCCTTTGAAGTGCTTGCCGAGTTCCAGGTCGTAGGCGGCGATGCCGTACTGGAAGATGCAGGCGTTCAGGAAGTTCCACACAGGCTGGCCGAGGTAGAACGGCGTCCAGCGCTGGTTTTCGTCCACCCGCATGATGCCGTAGCCCAGGTCGTTGTCCTTGCCCCGCACGTTGGTGTACGTGTGGTGCAACTCATTGTGGGAGTGCTTCCACATGTCCGACGGCGAAGCGCTGTCCCATTCCCATGTGGTCGAGTGGATGCTGGGGTCCCGCATCCAGTCCCACTGGCCGTGCAGCACGTTGTGGCCGATCTCCATGTTCTCGATGATCTTCGAGACGGACAGCCCGAGCGTGCCGACAATCCAGGCCGGCGGAAACAGTGAGAAGAGCAGGACCGCGCGGCTGCCGAGTTCCAGCTTGCGCTGGCCGTTGATGACCTTGCGGATGTAGGCCGCATCGCGCTCGCCGCGGTCGGCAATGACCTCGGCGCGGATGGCGTCGAGTTCGCGGCCGATGTTCTCGATGTCCTGATCGCTGAGATGTGCGGTCGGATCGGTTGGTTCGCTGACGATGTGCAGAGTTTCCATGTCGGATTCCTTGTTCTCAGGTTCTCAGAGGTCGACTTCGCAGGCGCCCGCGGCGGCGGAGACGCACGTTTGAATGAGGACGCCGTCGGCGGCGCTGGTGATGTCGCCGGAACGCAGATCGCGCACGGCGCCCTGACGAAGGGGCGCGACGCAGCCGAAGCAGATGCCCATCCGGCAGCCCGAGGGCATCAGCACGCCGGCGGCTTCACCGGCGTCGAGCAGAGTCTGTGCGCCGTCGGCGTCGACGGTTGTTCCGGTCTTGGCGAAGGTGACGGTGCCGCCCGCACCGGGAGTGACGACCGTCGGCCGGAACCGTTCGGTGTGCAGTCGGCCCTCGATACCGTCTGCGCTCCAACGTCGTTCGAGGGCATCGAGCATGCCGGCCGGGCCACAGGCCCAGGTCTGCCGCTCGGCGAGGTCGTCGACGAGGTGCTCGAGCTGTGCGACGTCGAGCATGCCGTCGGTGTCGGTGTGCTTCTCCACCAACCGGATTCGGCCGGCGTCGGCCAGCGACCGTAGTTCGGCGCCGAAGATGACGTCGTCGGCCGTGGGGGCGGAATGCACGACGACGACGTCGACATCCGGGTCCGCCAGGTTGCGCAGCATCCCCATGACCGGGGTGATGCCGCTGCCCGCCGTGAGGAAGAGGACTTTGCGCGGCGGCTCGGCGCCCAGGGTGAATTCCCCTGCGGCCTGGTCGAGTTGGACGATGGTGCCGACAGTCGCGCGCCGGACGAGGTGATTGCTCACGACGCCGTCCGGAATGGCTTTCACCGTGACGGCGATGCAGCCGTCACGTCGACCGGTCTCGGAGGTCAGCGAGTAGGCCCGCCACTGGCGGACGCCGTCGACATCGACGCCGATGCGGACATACTGGCCTGGCGTATGGGTGCGCCAACCGCGTCCGGTCTTGATCACGATGGTGGCGGCATCGCGGGTTTCGGGCTGGATCGCGACGATGCGGCCGCGCAGGCCCGTGCCCGAATGCAGCGGGTTGATCACCTGGAGGTAGTCGGACGGGACCAGTGGGGTGGTCATCCGTTCGGCGAACTTGATGACCCGCCCCCGCAGCGCCCCGGCAACGGTGGGGCGCGATGCCGTTGTTGTCATAGCTCAATGATTGATGACCAAACGGGGTAAATTCTTGACCGGGATAGGTGAACTACCACCTAGAAAATGTTCGATAGGAACAAAATGCCAGATCCTGCCCCGAGATACACCGGTTTGGAGCTCGGCGAGGACGTCATCACGGCGCTGCAGTCCGTGCTGGCGCGTACAGCCGAACGCACCGTTGCCGCCGTCACGGTGGAGGTGCCGAGCTACACCGACGCGTTCAGCGGGCCGATGGGCCAGAACATCGAGACCGCGGTGCAGATGGCGCTCGGCGGGTTCTTGCGGCTCGCCACCCGCGCGCAGGATGCGGACGTCGGAACACAGTTGGCACCCGCCCTCGACGGCGCCTACGAGCTGGGCCGCGGCGAGGCGCGCAGTGGCCGCACCATCGACGCACTGCTCGCGGCTTACCGCGTCGGCGCCCGGGTCGCCTGGCGTGAGCTGGCGTCGACGGCCGTCAACGCGGGGCTGACCGCCGAGACGATGGCACGCTTCGCCGAGCTGGTGTTCGCGTTCATCGACGAACTCTCGGCATCGAGCGTGACCGGCCACGCCGACGAGCTGGCCACCACCGGCCGCGTCCGAGAGCGTTACCTGGCGCGCCTCGGTCACAGCCTCCTCGCGGGCGAGCCGCTCGAAATCCTCGAAGCCAGCGCCGAGCAGGCCGATTGGGCGACGCCGACGTCACTCACCGCGGTGCTGCTGCCCGCGTCGCAGATACACGGCCTCGCAGTCAATTTCGGTCCGTCGACGCTGCAGCTGAACGAAGACCTTCCCGGTGTCGATCCCACCGAGGCGCTCACGGCACTACTCATTCCTGACATGGACGGTCCCAACCGCCGCCGGCTGCGACGTGCGTTGGCCGGCCGCCGGGCGTGGGTCGGACCCGCCCGGCCGTGGACTCAGGTGCGGTCGTCCTACCGCAGGGCCCTTCGGGCACGAGACATACTGTCCGACAACGACGTTGACGTCCTGGATACCGACGAGCACCTCGTCGAACTGGTCATCGGCGCCGATCGTGAAGCCGCCGACGATCTGCGCCGTCGGGTTCTCGCACCTCTGGCCGAGCTGCGCCCCAATACCGCTGCGGCGCTTACCGAAACGCTGCGGTCCTGGCTTCTGCATCAAGGTCGGCGGGATGCCGTGGCCGCGGACCTCGTCGTCCACGCGCAGACGGTGCGCTACCGGATGACCCAGTTGAGGGAGCTCTACGGCGAGCGGCTCACCGATCCACGGACCATCCTCGAACTCACGGTGGCGCTGGGGATCGGTTCGAATCCGGCCTAGCCGTGCCCCGGCGCCGGGATATCTGAGACTCGGTTGCCTACGCGATAAGTACGACAGAAGGTTCCTCAGCTGCCTGCGTTGGCCTGTTCGGTGCGGAGGTTGTCCTGGCTGGCGGCCCACGAGGCGAGCAGACGCAGGCTGTCTGCCGCAGGGGTGTTGGGCGGCGCGGTGTAGACGTTCAGCTGCAGTCCCGGTTCGGCCGGCAGCTCGAGCGATTCGAAATCGAGGTCGAGCTGCCCGACAGCGGGGTGCCGCAGTCGTTTACGGCCGTATCGGTGAAACCGCACGTCTTGGGACGCCCACCGCTGCCGGAACAGCTCACTGTGCGTCGACAATTCACCGATCAACGTGATCAGTTCCGGGTCGTGTGGATTGCGGCCGACCTCCAGCCGCAGCATCGCCGCGGCGTCGCGGGCGATCTGGTCGTAGTCGACGAAAAACTCTTCCGCCGCTTCAGCGTTCAGGTAGACGAATCGGGTGGTGTTCACCGGCCGCCGGGGTTCGGCCAGCACCGGGGCGTAGAGCGCGCGGGCGAGCTGGTTCATCGCGAGCACGTCCGAGCGACCGTTGCGGATCCAGGCCGGAGCGTCGGCGATCGAATCGAGGACCTGCTGCAACGCCGGCCTAATAGTCGCGGGCACTTTGGGTTTGCGGCGGCCGCCGCGGCTGCCCGACTCGCGGGCCAGCGCGAACAGGTGACCGCGTTCGGCCTCGTCGAGCTTGAGCGCCGACGCGACGGCGTCGAGCACGTGTTCCGACGCGCCGGCCAGGTTACCGCGCTCCATGCGCACGTAGTAGTCGACCGACACCCCGGCCAGCATCGCCACCTCCTCGCGGCGCAGGCCCTTGACCCGGCGGTTTCCGCCGTAAGCGGGCAACCCCGCCTGATCGGGCGTGATCCGCGCGCGACGCGAACTCAAGAACTCCCGGATCTCGCGGCTTAGGTCAACTGCGCCCATCAGCCCACGGTAGAGGCACCCGGAGCCGCCTGGGAGGAACTCCCAGTACCTGGAACGGGCGTCACTCCCAGATCCGCTCGGCCCGGCCTAGCGTGGCTCCATGAGCGTTCCCAACATCGCCATCGAAAGCCCGAACGCCTGAGGAGGATTCAACATGCATACCCGCACACTCGGTCAAGGCCTGCAGGTCTCGGCGGTCGGTCTCGGCGCCATGGGCATGTCGATGGGCTACGGACCCAATCCCGGCGACCGCGACGACATGATCGGCGTGCTCCGCTACGCCGTCGAGCAGGCCGGCGTGACCTTCATCGACACCGCGGAGGTCTACGGGCCCTACGTCAACGAGGAATTGGTCGGCGAGGCGTTGGCGCCGCTGCGCGACGAGGTCGTGATCGCCACCAAGTTCGGATGGGACATCGTCGACGGCAAGATGGCCGGTACCGATTCGCGGCCCGAACAGATCCGCCGCGTCGCCGACGCCTCGCTGCGACGGCTGCAGACGGACGTGATCGACCTGTTCTATCAGCACCGGGTCGACCCCAACGTGCCGATCGAGGACGTCGCCGGCACAGTCGGGGAACTCGTGGCTGCCGGCAAGGTACGGCATTTCGGTTTGTCCGAGGCCGGCGCAGCGACGATTCGCCGCGCCCACGCCGTGCATCCCGTCACGGCGGTGCAAAGCGAGTACTCCCTCTGGACCCGCGACCCGGAGCCTCAGGTCCTGCCCACCTGCGCCGAACTGGGCATCGGATTCGTCCCGTTCAGCCCGCTCGGTAAAGGATTCCTGACCGGCACCGTGACAACTGGTTCCCAGTTCGGCGACGGTGACATCCGGGCCACCCTCCCTCGCTTCGAGGCCGAAAACATCACGGCCAATGAGGCTTTGGTGGCACAGGTCCGCGTCCTCGCCGAAGCGAAGGACGCCACACCCGGCCAGATCGCACTCGCCTGGCTGCTGGCCCAGCAGCCGTGGATCGTGCCGATCCCCGGCACCCGTCGGCGAAACCGCATCGACGAGAACGTCGGCTCCACTCAGGTGGCGCTATCCGCCGACGAGGTCGCCGACCTCGACGGGCTCGCCGCGCGGATCGGCGTGCGCGGCGACCGCTACAACGCCGTTCATATGGCGCGGGTCGGCCTGTGACCATCTGAAGAGCGGATGCGGTGCGCCGCGTCGGCATCCCCGCGGCTACAGCTCTGCGACATGCCCGTCCCGCACGAGCCATGACCGGTCCAGCCGAACGTTCTGCAGCATCCGGCGGTCGTGGGTCACCAACAACAGTGCCCCGTCGTAGGTCTCGAGCGCCTGCTCGAGTTGCTCGATGGCCGGCAGGTCGAGATGGTTGGTCGGCTCATCGAGCACCAACACATTCGTCCCGCGGGCCTGGAGCAGCGCCAGACCTGCGCGGGTTCGCTCACCGGGTGACAACTCGTCGACCGTGCGTTCCACATGGTCGGCACGTAACCCGAACTTCGCGAGCAGCGTCCGCACGTCTGCGGTCGTCCACGACGGCACGTACTGCTCGAAGCGATCGATGAGTGGGCTGTCGCCGGTGAAATCCGCACGGGCCTGGTCGATTTCACCGATGGCAACATTGGCGCCCAGACTCACACGGCCCTCGTCGGGCTGTTGCCGACCGAGCAGGAGACGCAGGAGCGTCGACTTTCCCGCTCCGTTGGGGCCGGTGATACCGATCCGTTCGCCGGCATTGACCTGTAATGACACCGGGCCCAGGACGAAATCACCTTGTCGCACAACGGCATTCTCAAGTGTCGCGACAACTGCACTCGACCGCGGTGCCGCACCGATGGTGAACTGCAGCGTCCACTCCTTTCGCGGCTCCTCGACTTCTTCGAGGCGGGCGATCCGGCTCTCCATCTGTCGCACCTTTTGCGCCTGCTTCTCGCTGGACTCGGTTTGTGCGGAGCGCCGGTTCTTGTCGTTGTCGGGTGCCTTGCGCATCGCGTTGCGCACACCCTGACTCGACCATTCCCGCTGCGTGCGTGCGCGCGCCACGAGATCAGCCTTCTTATCGGCGAACTCGTCGTACTGCTCGCGGCGGTGCCGGCGGGCGACCTCGCGCTCTTCCAGATAACTGTCGTAACCGCCGCCGTAGAGGGTGGTCCTGTTCTGCGCCAGATCGAGTTCGACGACACGGGTTACGGTGCGGGCCAGAAACTCTCGATCATGGCTGACGAGCACCACACCTCCGCGAAGGTTCCCGACGATCTCTTCCAGCCGGGCAAGTCCGTCGAGATCGAGATCGTTGGTCGGCTCATCGAGCAGGACGATGTCGAAACGGGACAGCATCAGTGCCGCCAGCCCCACCCGCGCTGCCTGGCCACCCGACAACGCGGTCATCAGAGTCGATTCCGGCCGCACGGCGTCGGAATCGAGACCCAGGTCGGCCAATACCGCCGGCAGCCGTTCGTCGAGGTCCGCCGCGCCTGTCGCGAGCCAGTGATCCAGCGCAGCGGCGTAGGCGTCGGCGTCCGCCGCCGGATCTGCCAGCGCCTCAGCCGCTGCGTCCATGGCCTGTGTCGCCGCAGCGCATCCCGTGCGGCGCGCGACGTACGCGGCGGCCGTCTCCCCCGGCACCCGCTCGTGCTCCTGCGGCAGCCAACCGACGAATGCGTCGGCCGGCGCCAGGCTGACCACCCCGTCGAGCGGTGCGAGTTCCCCCGCCAGGATCCGCAGCAGCGTGCTCTTGCCCGCACCGTTCGAGCCGACGACGCCGATCACATCGCCGGGCGCCACCGTCACGTTGAGCCGTTCGAAGAGGGTGCGGTGGGCGAATCCGCCGGCGAGATCGGTCGTGACGAGCGTGGCGGTCATGGGCCAATCGTCGCATCCACCCTGGGGCGCGAAGAATTCCGATGTCTGAAGGCCGTCGCCCAGACTGACGCTCTGCGCGGCGACGCGCCGGCGATCGAGGCCCCCGGTTCCGTGCAACGTCCGGCGTAGCCAGACCGGCATCCGACCCGTTTACTCCGGCGAATTGTCGTCGCCGGCGGCGTCGCGGAGGGCGGCGTTGGCGTCTTCGAGGTCGAGGATGCGTCCGATGCCGGCAAGGTTCACCCCAGCGGCGAGCAAGGTGACGATGCGTTCGATGCGCGTGAGGTCATCAGCGCTGTAGCGGCGGGTGCCGCCGTCGGTACGCGCTGGCGTCAGCAGGCCGCGGCGCTCCCACGCCCGCAGCGATTGCGTTGGCGCGCCCGATAATTCAGCGGCCACCGTGATCCCGTACACCCCGTGGCCGGATGCGGGAATCCGGTTGGTGGGCCCAAGTCCGTGCGGATCGGGAAGGTTGCTCGAGTTGCTCACAAAATTTCCTGGTCTTGGTACTTGCATCAAATATCGGTCCGGTGCTATATAAAAATCTATACCAGTTGGAACAGATAACCAACAGGTAGACGCACAGAGTGGAGATGAGAAAGGAAGCACTGGAGGTGGCAACCATGCTGATGCGTACCGACCCGTTCCGGGAGCTCGACCGGTTCACCCAGGAGATCCTGGGGACCGCCGCGAGGCCGGCGGGGATGCCGATGGATGCCTGGCGTGACGGTGACGAGTTCATCGTCGAGTTCGACCTACCGGGGATCAGCCCCGATTCGCTGGACCTGGACATCGAGAACAACGTGGTGACCGTGCGCGCCGAGCGCGCACCCCTCGATCCGGGCCGGGAGATGCTCGCCGCCGAGCGGCCCCGCGGAGTGTTCTCCCGCCAGCTGGTCCTGGGCAACAACCTCGACACCGCCCGCATCACCGCCGACTACCACGACGGGGTTCTGCGGCTGGTGATTCCGGTGGCGGAGAAGGCCAAACCCCGCAAGATCGCCGTCGCTCGCCCCGACGGAGCCAAGGCGATCACCGAAGACAACAAGGTGATCACCGAGGACGGTGATCCGGTGGCCAAACCCGAATCAGCGAGAGAGCCCGCCGGGGTCTAGAACCCGCTACGGACACCCTGCGGTGATGACGGGCCTGGCCACCACGCGCGCCGGGGCGCATTCCCCGGCGACGGCCGACCTCCATGGTCCCCGAACGCGCAGGCCGCCGCCGCGCCCACCGGAGTGTGGTGACTGATGGTCGAGACGCGCGTGGCACGGGCATCACTGGCGCCTTGTCCAGCGCCGTGGTGCCTGGCCAGGCCCGTCACCACCGCAGGGTGTCCACCCCGTAAACCCTCTGGCACACAGACCAATACAGACATGATTGGCCGGTCAAGCCGACGCAGGAAAGGAGGTAGCCATGACTCAGAGCATCATGATGGCGGCGCCGGTTCTGCCGGGCACCAGCGAATCCGTCCAACTGTTGGTCGCACCGGTGGTCACCAACGACCCATCGCCGGTCCTCGCGCTGTTCACCGAAGTCGACGCCATACTCTGCGAAGCTGCCGCCGCCCTGCGCCGGCGACCGGCACCACCAGCGATCGGGTGCGCTCTCCGGGAGCCCCGGTGCGCTGGTCGGTCGTGGCATATGCACACGCCGCGTCCGCGGAATGCCCCCGCGGAGCGGGTCGACCCGATGCAACGCAGCCCTCCGCGGCGCCACGCCCCGACCTCACCGCACTGTTGACGACGAGCCAACGGAAAGCGAGGTGATGGCCCCACCGCATCAGCGGCCGGGCCGACCTGCCGGCAGGGCCACACACCGGACGCCAATCCCATCCCAACGTGGGATGGGAGCGTCAAAGCCCAACCTAGGCAACATATCCCGTGGCGGGCGGCCCGCCACCATCACCGTCACCGTCGTTCGGCCGGATCGTCGTCGAGTCACTCCTTCGGCAGCAAGGGCACGTTCATGCCAGCAGTTGAGAAGCCAAGCGCCCCATCGCAAGACACCGACGCAACTGGTCTCGTCGCGGCGCAGAGAGCCCGCACCGCCAAAGCTGCCCAAATAGCCGCGGAGGCACGAAAGGCGCTCGCCGACAACGAGGAATCCGGTCCGATCCCCACCATCTCCGACATAGTGCAAATCACACTGGGCATCCAGGACCAGCCCACTGCACCGGCGAACCCAAACACGCCCGGCCGAGACTCCGAGAAGACTCCGCCGCCGCCCCGAGACGACAAGACGTAGCGGTATGTTGCCCCGAGTCAGCCGACGCGCGGAACGACCAGGTTCGCGAGTTCGATGTCGTCTGCGCGATCCCGATCTGTCCAGTCGCCCTTGATATTTGCGACCTTCAAGCTGATCACCAGTCCGTCTTTTACCGCCACCATGCTTTCGCCCGGACCGAACCAGTAGGCCTCGAAATCGAGGGCATCAACTCGGTTGTCGGGGCTGATCACGTGGAAATGGTTGATGGGGGCGGTGGGGTCGGTTGGCCGCGGGTGAATCGACACTTCGATTTCTCGGGTGTCGCCCGTGTAGTAGCAAGCGCCCGCGCCGACCGGCACCGGCGGGTGGCCGTCGTAGGTGAACTGTCTGAGGGCGTCGTCCCCCACGTATTTGGCGGCGACGACCGGCGTGAGCAGGTCGCACGGTTCGCGAGTGAGGACGGTGCCTGCTTGTGCCGTCGGGTGACTGGGCGGCGTGGTGCTCGCGATGCTGGTTGTCGCAATCGGCCTCGCGGTCGACATCGTGGTCGACGTGGGAGACGCGGTGACTGTGACGGTCGTCGGGCCGGCCGTCATCGTCTGCCGCGGACCGGTCGAGCATCCAGCTACCACGAAGGTCGCTGCTGCCGTCGCGAGCAGCGTGAGCTTCGATATCGAAAGGGCCATGGCTGTCCTTCGCCGAGCGATCATGTCGGGATCAAGGTTGCGGTGGCCGCCTTGGCAGATTCTTGGGACGTAGCCGCGCCGGGGGTTGATGGCCGCCGTCGGGCATATCTTGCGCAAGCAGAGCGTTATCAATGTTTGTCTCAATTGTCACATGGGTACCGTTGATAACAGCACCCCCACATGGGTGCGACTGTCGACAGAAAGTCCATACGAAGAAAGAGCCGAATGGGTTATCGCTATGAACACTGTCTTGTACTTCAGCGCCACCGGCGTTGCATATGAAACCCGCGCCTACACGCCGGCGGACATCACTCAACTAATTCAGAATCAGCGGCTTCAGTGCCTGACCAGCGCTGATCGCCAGTTCGACTTCTGGTTCGCCCCCTCATCACGTCGGTGCCAGCGTCGGGTCAACCGAACCGCAACCGAACTATTGCTTGCGACAACGACTTTCACGGCGCGAACCGTACCGCTGCTGCGTGGCTCCATTGTGCTGGCCAGCCACGACGCCGAAGGCGATCTGGACGGGCTGAGCTGGGTGCAGTTGGATCGCCTGACCCGCCTGAATCGCACGGTCACCGAACGCGACCGACGCATTCTCAACCGGCGCATAGCCCGGGAAGAGCGGCGTCAGCGTCGCGAACTGACCGCCAGTACGCGCCGGCTTCCCGCCTCGTCGACGGCGGCCATCGGCCACGGTGCGGGCGGCGTCAGGACACCCGAGCGCCGGACTCCAGCGATGCATCGATGACGTTGGGGCTCAAGATGTGATCGAGCACCGTCGTGGCACAGCCAATGATGCCTGAGCGCTCTCGGTGTGCGGACGGGACAATCTGCAGGGTCCTGGTCGACAACGTGCTGGCATTCCCGTACAGCGTTTCTCGGAGCCCCGCCACAAAGACGTCGTAGGCGCCGACCATGTCACCGGCCACAACAAGGACGGCCGGATTGATCAGGTTGACCGCAGCGGCGAGCACCTCACCAACGTGGCGCCCGCTCTCACGAATCATGCTGCGCGCCTTGGCATCGCCACCGAGAGCTAGCGCCACCACATCACGCAGATGACTGACGGGGTAACCATCGTCTTGCAATACCCGCACGATGGCCCAGCCACCGGCGATCGCCTCGACACAACCGGTGTCACCACAGCGGCACGGAATACCTTCCGCCGCTGCGATCTTGCTGTGGCCGAAGTCTCCGGCGGCTTGCACGGCGCCCCGCTGGAGTCGACCGCCCATGATGATTCCGGCACCCAGCCCGGTGGATGCTTTCACCACCAGCATGTCGGCGACGTCGGTGAGGCTTGCGCGACGCTCCGCCAGCGCAATGACGTTGGCGTCGTTGTCCGTAACCACCGGAGCGTCGGAGAGTCCTCGAAAGTACGGGGCCAGTGGCACGCCGTCCCAGCCGCTCATGTTCGGCGAATCCAAACTCGCTCCGCGCTGCTGGTCGACCGTGCCCGGCAGGCTGAGTCCGATCCCGAAAATGCGGTCACCTCGGCGCCCGGAGTCGTCGAGCAACGCGTCGAGGTGCTTGACCAGGTCCGGCATCAGATCATCTGGCCCCATGCCGGGTTCCTGATTGATATCGGTGGTGGCGAGGATGTCGCCGACGAGATTGCACAACGCCAGCTGGGTGCGACTGCGCCCGATCGCCACTGCGAGAACGATTCCGGCATCAACATTGAACATGAGTTGGCTCGCCGGACGGCCGCCCGTCGACGCGGCGTGATCAGGTTCGACCACCAGGCCGTGGGCTTGCAGCGCGGCGATCCGCGCAGTCACCGCGGTGCGGGACAGCCCGGTGATCCGGCCGATCTCGCTGCGGGTGATGGCACGGTGGTCCCTGATCACGGCGAACACTTCGCCGACCGTGGGTGACACCGACGTGCCGCTTTGCACCATGGCTCCCATTCAAGCAAGACGAGATGGGCGCGAGCAAACCTAAGATACGCCCTAATACGTTTTTGAAATACATAAGTGCCTTGCAAAAAGTCATAACTGGTGTAGGGTCCGTACTGAAACGATCAAGTCCCGGCAGACCGCGGCGGACCAGGTCCGCCGCGTCAGGCCGGGGAGGTATCGATCGCGCATCGAATACGGCTGCGCGACAAATAGATTCACTTGGTGAAGCACCACCCGAGATCTAAGGAGATCAGCAGTGACCATTCGGATCGGCGTCAACGGTTTCGGGCGCATCGGGCGTAACTTCTTCCGGGCCTTGGACGCTCAGAAGGCCGCGGGCATCAACACCGATCTGGAGATCGTGGCGGTCAACGACCTCACCGACAACGCGTCACTGGCGCATCTGCTGAAGTTCGATTCGATCCTGGGCCGGCTGCCCCATGACGTCAGGCTCGACGGCGAAGACACCATCGTCGTCGGCGATGCGAAGATCACCGCGCTGTCGGTGAAAGCGGGTCCGGCGGCGTTGCCGTGGGGTGAGCTCGGGGTGGACATCGTGGTGGAGTCCACGGGCATCTTCACCGACGCGGCGAAGGCGAAGGGGCATCTGGATGCCGGGGCCAGGAAGGTGATCATCTCCGCGCCGGCCACCGGTGAGGACATCACCATCGTGATGGGTGTCAACGACGACAAGTACGACGGCAGTCAGAACATCATCTCGAACGCCTCGTGCACCACGAACTGCCTGGGCCCGATCGCCAAGGTGCTCAACGACGAGTTCGGCATCGTGCGGGGCCTGATGACCACGATCCACGCCTACACCCAGGATCAGAACCTGCAGGACGGGCCGCACAAGGATCTGCGCCGCGCCCGTGCCGCCGCGATCAACATCGTGCCGACCTCCACCGGGGCGGCCAAGGCCATCGGTCTGGTGTTGCCCGAGCTCAAGGGCAAGTTGGACGGGTACGCGCTGCGGGTGCCGGTGCCCACCGGGTCGGTGACCGACCTGACCGCCGAGCTGGGCAAGTCCGCGTCGGCGGCGCAGATCAACGCCGCGATGCAGGCCGCCGCCGAGGGGCCGCTCAAGGGGATTCTGAAGTATTACGACGCGCCGATCGTGTCGTCCGATATCGTCACCGACCCGCACAGTTCGCTGTTCGATTCCGGGCTGACCAAGGTCATCGACAACCAGGCCAAGGTCGTCTCCTGGTACGACAACGAATGGGGCTACTCCAACCGAATCGCCGATCTGGCTGCGCTGGTCGGCAAGTCGCTGTAGCGGACGCGGTACGTGACGTGCTGCGCGATGAATCGCCGTTCGCGCAGCACGATTGAGCTCAGCGAACCCCTGGCTATCGTGGGGCTGTGACCACTTGGCATGGCGACGAACTCGATCTTGACGCCTATCTGACGCGGATCGGTTTCGATGGCGAGCTGCTCCCGACAGTCCAGACCTTGGCGGCGCTACACCGGGCCCACACCACGTCGATTCCGTTCGAGAATCTTGAGCCCATGCTCGGTCGGCCGATCGTCCTCGATCTGGATGCCCTGCAGAACAAGCTGATTCGACAGAACCGCGGTGGCTACTGTTATGAGCACGTGACGGTGTTCGCGGCGGCGCTCGAGCGACTGGGTTTCCGGTTCACCGCGCTCGCCGGACGCGTCACCCTCGGTGCGGACGCCAAGCGCCCGCGCACCCACGCATTGATCGTCGTCGAATTCGACGACGATCGGCGCTGGCTGTGCGACGTCGGATTCGGCCGCGGACCGCTCGAACCCATCGAGCTGATCGCGGGCAACGAGGTCGATCAGGACGGATGGCAGTTGCGACTGTCCAGCACGCCGCTCGGCGCCACGACCGAAGTACTGCACCCAGACCAGTGGACGCTATGGCAACGCTCGAGTGTGGATGGCGAGGTGCAATGGCTCGACCGGCACGTCTTCACACTCGACCCGCAGTACCCGATCGACTACGCGGTCGGCAATCACTACGTGTCGACCTCGCCGCGATCTCCGTTCACCACCCGGCCGTTCGTGCAGCGATTCGCCGCCGACGTCCAGCATGTTCTCGACGGAACCACCTGGACCACAACCAATCCCGACGGATCGTGCGTCGCCCGTCACGTAGAGATCCGAGATGTGCCGGGCTTGCTGGCCGACACCTTCGGTATCGAGCTGTCCAACGATGACGGCGCGGCCCTCGTCGATTGGATGCGCACACACCTCTAGGGCTGCCGGCCCATGAGGCCGACTGTGACTTGTCTCTAACGCGCATGCCTGATCAAGTCGCAACTCTGGCGTCGGTTCAACCGCTAATGTGCACTCGCACAGGTGACCAGCCATCCACTCGGCGAATCACCGTTGCAAGACGAAAGGCGGTGAGGACGACGTTCGGCGAATTCTGGAGTTGGTTCGTCAATCGCGACTGGACGCTGAGCCAGATCCACACCCCGATGGAGTGGTTCGCATTCCTGAGCATTCCATTGTTCACCGCCGTGATCGGCTGGCTCATCAACTGGACCGGCCTGATCATGTTGTTCTACCCGGTGAACTTTCACGGGTTCAGAATCCCCGGGATGGCCGAGCTGGCACGGTTGTTGCCGCACAAACTGCAGGAGATCCCCGGCATCCTGCAGGGCGGGGTCGGCTGGCAGGGCATCGTGCCGGCGCGCGCGGCCAAGATGGGCTCGATCGCGTCCGACAAGGCCATCGCCAAACTCGGTACGCCCGCGGAGTTCTATCAGCAGCTCGAGCCGGACAAGATCGCCGAGCACATCGTCAGGCTCTTCCAGCCCGAGATCGCGAGCCTCGTCGACGAGGTGATGATCGCCAACGACCCGCAGTTCTGGCGCGACCTGCCCACCGTCGGCAAACGCGCAATCGTGGCGCGGGTCCAGTCGCAATTGCCGGAAGTCGTGCAGTCGATCACCACCGAGATCGGCATCCACATCGACCAGTTGCTCGACCCCAAGATCATGGTTATCGAGCACTTTCGCAAGAACCCCGACCTGGTCATCCGCGTTTTCAAGGACATCGGCCAGCGCGAGCTGAACCTGATGGTCAACTTCGGCTTCATCTTCGGGTTCCTGTTGGGCATTCCGGTCGCGTTCATCGATCACTGGTTCCACACCTGGTGGATGCTGCCGACGCTCGGCGTCATCGTCGGCTGGATCACCAACGCTCTCGGTATGTGGCTCATCTTCGAACCGACCGAGCCGACCCGCTATTTCGGCATCAAGTTCCAGGGTTTGTTCCTGCGGCGACAAGAGCAGGCCGCCGAGGTGTATGCCGGGATCATCGCCGACGATGTCATCACACTGGAACGCATCGGCGACTTCCTGATCGACGGCCCGAGCGGCGACCGCACCCGCCAGATGATGGGCGCCGCGCTGGGCCCGGCGATCGACCGGGCAGCCGGTCCGATCCGCGGTGCCGCGCGGGTAGCGCTCGGAGCCCAGGCTTACGACTCGATCAAGGCAGGCTTCGCCGCCGAGGCCGTCGGCCGGACGCTGACACCGTTCCGGGACGAGGAGTTCTCAAAGGCGCAATCCGGGAAAATCCGCACGCTGATCGCCCAACGCACCAAAGAACTTGCGCCCACTGACTTCGTGGAGATGTTGCGGTCGGCCATCAGGGAAGATGAGTGGATGCTCTACGCACACGGCGCAATCATGGGCGCGGCCGGTGGCTTCCTCCACTACGCGATCTTCTTGGGACTCGGTGTGGCATGAGGGCCCAGCGAGGAGCGAAGGCGGATCGCGCATGAGTGACGACCAACGTCGGAGTCCCCGACGACGCACCGCTCGGTGGGGACCACTCAGCGCCACGTTTTCTCCCCCACCGGAGCCGACCTCGTCGCTGCTACCCACGAGCGCCGAGATCGGCGAAGCACTGCCCGGGCTGGTCCGCCTGGCCGCGACGGCCTGGGTGCGCACCGCGGAATGGACCCTGGTTGCGGGACTCAAAACAGGTCGTCGCGCCCTCGAGATAGTCGCCGACCCGGCATCCGCGGCCGACTCCGCACGCGAGCTGATGTCCGGCGTCGCCCAGGCCGGCGCGGTTTTCGGCGACCTGGCCAAGGCAGTCTCCAACGGCGTCTCAGTGTCGGAGGCCATCGTCCAGGTCAGTGCCTCGCTCAGTGACACCGCGACGACGCACGATGTGTCGCATCACCAGCAGGAGGAGGAAGAGCGCCAGCGCCAGATGGAGCAGTCG
Source organism: Mycobacterium sp. HM-7 (assembly GCF_053852335.1). Lineage (NCBI taxonomy): Bacteria > Bacillati > Actinomycetota > Actinomycetes > Mycobacteriales > Mycobacteriaceae > Mycobacterium > Mycobacterium sp. HM-7. The sequence goes on from NZ_CM132657.1 coordinate 6,017,199, forward strand.
TTGCGCTCCCAGGGGCAGGCGCTGCTGACTCGCTCACGCGATGTGTGGAACACCGAGCGCGGCCACCCGGCGTACGCCCGCATCCTCGAGGAGATGGCCCCCGACGAGGCACGCATCCTGCTGCTACTCCTGCGCGGCGGACCGCAGCCGGCGGTCGACATCCGCACAGGGGGCCCCATCGGCATGGTGTCCTCGAGATTGGTGGCTCCGGGCCTCAACATGATCGGCCCGCGGGCGGGGCTCCGCTATCTGGACAACGTTCCCGCCTACCTCAACAACCTGTTCCGGCTGGGACTGATCTGGTTCTCGCAAGAGCAACTACGCGACCCGCTGGAATACCAGGTCGTCGAGGCACAACCCGACGTGCTGGCCGCCATGCACTCGGTGCGTGCGCACAAGGTCGTCCGGCGTTCGATCCACCTCACGCCATTCGGTATGGACTTCTGCCGGGCCTGCCTGGTTGCCGAGAACGAAGACGTGACGACTTTGCCCGAGCATCAGGCGCCGCACGATATCGAGTGAGCGGCGCCGAGGCGGCTTGCGCCGTCGCGTCTGCGGAGGTGAGTTGGCCGGACGGCGGGCCTAAACCGTCGGCACCGTGCCGCCGTCAACGACGACATCGGCGCCGACGACGGCGGACGCTGCGTCAGACACCAGGAAGCCGATGACCTCTGCCACCTCCTCGGGTTGTGCCGGCCGGCCCAGCGGGATCCCTCCGAGCGCGGCCATCAGCGATTCCAGCGCCGCGTCACGGCTCCCGGCTGCGGCCAGGGCGATCCGGTCGATGAGTGCGTCCGCCGCGGTCGTTTGGATGAACCCCGGCGATACCGTGTTGACGCGAATACCCTTGGGCGCCAGCTGATTCGCCAGGCCTTTGCTGTAGGCGCGCAATGCAGCCTTCGCCGCGGCGTACCCGAGTGTGCCGTCATAGAGCGGCATCCGGCTCTGGATCGATCCGATATGAACAACGGCACCCGCGCCTGCGTCGAGCATCATCGGCAGCAGTGCGCGGTCCAAGCGGACCGCGGCCAGCAGATTGAGGTTGAGTTCGTCAGCCCAGTGGTCATCGGTGAGCGTTGCGTAACCGCCCGACGGCGCAGCAGACCCGCCTGCCACGTGGACGAGGATCTGCACGCCGCCACTTTCGCGAATATGGGCCTCCACCGCAGCGGCCCCCGCGCCCGAAGCGAGGTCCGCGGCGATGAAATCGTCTGCCTCCAGCTCGTCGCCGGCAACGGGCCGGTGCCGAGCCACCGCCGTCACGTGCGCACCAGCTGACCGTAGCCGCCGAACGATCGCCGCCCCGGCGCCTTTGGTGCCACCAGTCACCACCGCACGACGGCCCGTCAGCGCGCTCATGCGTCCGCCCTGAAGACCGGCCAGCACAATGTGGTCGTCCATTGGGCGGGATCGCTTGTGTCCCAGGAGAACCGGTCGTAATACTCGCGCAGTGGGCCTTCGATACTGATCTCGTGGTGCGTCGCGTATTCGCCGAGTGCGCTGTAGTCGAGGTCGACATCGTCGTGCGGTCCGTGGTGGCGGATGACAACCAATTCTGCGGCTGGAATCGTCGCCGGTCGGACCCGGCCGACTGCCCGCACTTCTCCATCCACCGGGATGAACACCGTCGCCTCGCCGTGGTCGAGGGCGAAGATGTCGAAACCGAACAACGCGCCCGGCACACCGGTGGGGTTCAGCCGCTGGTCTGCGGCCACCATTGCGCGCAACTCGTCCACGGCGCCCTGCCACCAGAACACGAGATCGTCGCGCGGGACGGTCGCCGAGATCGCGGCTGCCGCCGTCTCACCGACGCTGCGGTGCTCGATGCGCGAGCCCGAGTCCGGGTGGTCCAGGATTGCCCGCAACGATTCGACTGCGCTTTGCGTTGCGGCAAGCTGATTTTCGAGGCGTTCCAGATGCCTGCTGATGAGGAGCTTGCGGTCAGACGAATCAGACGCCAGCACCGCGCGGACATCGGCGACAGGCATGCCGAGTTCACGCAGGCGGCGCACCACCTGTGCACGTGCCACCTGCTCAGGTGAGTAGTACCGATAGCTCGTCACCGGATCGACCCGCTCGGGTTCGAGCAGGCCCACTTCGTGGTAGTGCCGCAGCGTCTTGACAGACAACTGCGTCATGCGGGAGAAGTCTCCGATAGACAGTGCCGGGGTCACCCACCCAGTCTGATGTCTCCCCTGACGGGAGAGTCAAGACCACGCGATGGCGTCACCGTCAGTGTGCGAGTTGCGCGGCGATGGACTCGATGGCCTGCGTCAGATCCAGGTACGGGATGTCGGGGTCACGTTCGTGATAGACGGCGGTGACGATGATCGGCAGTGTCGCAGCGGCTTCCGGATAGTTGTGGACGTCGATGCGGGCGACCGCCTCAGCCACCGGCACACCTTGGTCGTAGAGGAGCGTCGCGTCGGTGTGCAGGTTGGACCAGAACCTGATTCCGCGATCGATGGCCGCGTTGATCTCGGGGCCGATCAGGACGGGGCCATGCCCGGCGACGACTTTTCGAGCTCCGAAGGCGCGGATCCGCTCGAGCGCTTTGATCCAATTCGGGATCGAACCCGACCAGGTGACCGCGACGGGGTTGTGCGTCAACAGATCTCCCGCGTACAGCACACCCAGCTCGGGGAGGTAGGCAATGGCGTCACCGACAGTGTGTGCCGGCCCGAGCTCGTGGAGCTCGACGTCGACTTTGCCTACTCTCAACGCCTTTTCGCCGTTGAAAGCGGTGTCGGCGGCCCGAACCCGTACTTCGGAGAAGTTGAAGGGCTGCCCGAGCGGCGCGAGGGCCTGCAGAGCGCCGCCCGGCTTGGTATCGGTGTTGAGCAGTTTCGTGGTGAGGTCGGCGTGCTCCTGAGTCATCAGTGCACTGGCGGCCTCGGTGGTGATGATCTCGGTATCAGCAGGGAACACCTGATTGCCGAAAAAGTGGTCACCGTCGGTGTGGGTGTTGAAGACGTACCGCACTGGCGCAGATTCGGTCAGTTCACCCATGTGTGCGCACATGGCGCGCGCATGTTGCACGTCATAGAGGGTGTCGATGACCAGCGCTTCACCGGCGCTCACCACCAAGCCGGCGTTGGCCAACCCGAGGGCTTCGTTGCCGGAGAGGAAGACATGGGCTCCCCCGCCGAGATCGAATAGGCCTTCCTCGAAAGGGATTTCGTCGGTCATCGTCCGTCCTTCGCTCGTTCGTCGTGCAGTTTGGCGGTGGCGTCGGCCAGAATGCTCGTGGCATCATGTGCGACTTCCTCGGGAACGATGCCGAGGGTCTTGATGAACATCGCGGTCATCACGTAGTGGCCGACCAGCAGCGTCACCTCGGCAATTTCGTTGTCGGAGAAGAACTCCTGCATGGCATCCGTGCCTGCCTCGCCGCCCTTGATCTGTGCGAGCAGGTCGTCAACGAACGCGAGGAGTACATCGACGCGCCGGTCTCCGAAGGAGGTGGCTCCCGACAGGACGGCGTCGATCATCGAATCCGGAATGCCGGCGGCCCGCGCTTCGGGCACGTGGTGATGGATCTCGTACGGAGCGTTCGTCTCCGCGCCGACACGCAAGATCACCAACTCCCGCGTCTCGGCCGGCAGTGCGCCCGTACGGAACGAAAGACCCAGTGCCAGATACGGCTTGGCACTGGACCTGGTCATGACCAGGCCCCTCGACAGGTTGGCCGGAAACAGGTCGTAGACCTCGCGTTGTCCGGGATCGAGATCCTCCAGGTTTGGCAGTCGAACAGCCACGAATCCCTCGCCTTCGCTTAAAGGAGTCTTACTCGGCGCGCCATAAGATACGGTGCGTTCCCTATCGAAGGTAGCTGGGCCGGTTAAGATACGCAACGTGCCTAATCGAGAAGCGGAGGGGCCGCCCGAGCCGGCGTCACGACGTCGCGACGACGCACTGATGTCCGCCATCCGCGACGCCACCTGGGCCGAGTTGACGGATAACGGGTATGCCGGTGTCACGTTCGAAGGCGTCGCCCGCCGCGCGAAGACCGGCAAGCCAGTTCTGTACCGCCGCTATCGTTCTCGCGCACAGATGGTCACCGACGCGCTACCAACGCTTCGCACCCCACCCCTCGAAATGGCGTCGTCCGAGAACCTTCGCGACGACATCCTCACCATGGTCAATTCCCTGATCAAACAGTGGCAAGAGATCGGACTCGACACCTACCGCAACCTCATCGCCGAAGCTGACGAAGCCACCCTCGAGACATTCCAGACGAAGGTCGCCGCGCACACGGATCACACGATTCGCCGTGCGCTGGACGCCGCCCGAGATCGCGGCGAGATAGGGCCGGCCCGCATTCCCGACCGCGTCGCAACGAGCATTCTGGCCCTCGTCCGCAACGAATTGTTGTTTTCGCACAGCACTATTGACCCCGACGCTCTCGTGGAACTGGTCGACCTCATCTACCTGCCGGCGGTCGACTCGGCCTCGCGCGACCAGTCGTAAGACAGGCCGACGGCGACACTTGGATCAGGGGTTGATGGTGTTCTCCCCGTCTCGACGTCCCCAGACGTATTCGGACGCGAACGGCGACCCGAGACCGAAGTGGTTGTACGGCGCGATCGACGCGCCGGTGTCCATCACCATGTACGGCATTGGCCAGATGTCCTTGGTGACCGTCCAGCAACCCGGGCGACCCATCGGACCGCCGGAGGCGTTGATCCGGGGCAGGTTGTCCGGGTAGACGTAGGCGTTTCCGGTGCCGACCAGCTCCATGTGCATGGCCAGCGAGAAACCGTTACCGCCAAGGCCTTTGGCCGCGGCCGGCGCACCGGAGGCGAAGCCCCGGAACAGGCAGTCAAGCTCAGGGCTGTACTTGTCCAGCAGCCGGGCCGTCGGCAGCAAGTCCTCGGCACCCCGGGTCAGGTACGGGCCGCCACGCTCGAGGATGTCACCACCGGTGTTGCCGAACCCGACGGCCGACATCAGGGCCTGGTCGACGTTTCCGCGCTGGTCATTGAGCGTGTGCTCGGTGGCCACGACGTTCCGCAGGCCGTCCCACAAGTCCGGCGACGCCGTGGCATACACCTCGGACAGGTCGGCGATGGCGTCGACGTCGTGACGGAAGGTCGGCATCCGCTGGTTCAGGTCCGTCAGGATGACGTTGCCGTTGACCAGCGACTGACCGAACTTGTCACCCAATCCGTCCAGGGCCTGGGCGGCCGCGGTCAACGTCTGGTTCAGCTTGATCGGGTCGACCTGCTCGGAGATCGCGGTGATGGTCTCGAACAGCGTGTTGAACTCGGTGGTGACGCCACTGGCGTTGAGCACGTCGCCGCTCTTGACACGCTGCGGAGACGGGTTCGCCGGCGAGGTGAACGAGATGTACTTATTGCCAAAAGCTGTGGTGGCCAACAGTTTAACATCCACATTGCGCGGCAGCAGACTCAGATACTGCGGATCGACGCGGAGGACGAGTCTTGCGTGAGCGCGGCCGTCGCCACCGCTCTGGGCCTCGGCTGCCTGCAGCCGGCCGATCGGCACCCCGTTGTAGGTGACCTTGGAACCGGGATCCATCGACAAACCGGATCGGTTGTACACCACATACACCACGGCCTTGGTGTCGAAATAGCCTCGGAACTGGGACCAAGTCAGCGCCAGCACCAGCACGGCGAACAGCACCAACCCCACCGCCGCCGCCGGGTACGGCGGGCTCCGGTCAGGGTTCAACGGGGCGTGGACCTGTCCCTCGGCGATCGGCGGCGGTGGCAACCCATCGACGTGTTCCGTCGAATTGGGATCCGCCATCGCACCTCCTTGCTGACTCCTGGCGCCAAGCGCCTTGTCATTAAACGCTGCATCGGGTGATTGCCGAAACTCGTTCGCCCACATGGTGTTCGGGCTCACATGGTCCCGGCCGACGTGTCAGCCGTCACGCAGGCTGTGGCCGACGGTCCGCGCTGGGTGTCTCAGCAGTCTTCGGGAGGTTCCGCGCGAGTAAAGGTGGCTGTCTGAAGCCCCGAGAGTAATGAACCGCCACACTGATGGGCGTGAGCACCACCGGCCCTCTGCTGTCCCCGGCGCTGATCGTCGTGTGCGTGGCCATGGCCCTCGCGGCTGCCGCGGTGAACTGGCTGGCACTGAAGGGTTCACCGTGGGCGGCGCCTGTCGCCGCGCTGCGCGCCACCGTTCAGTTGGCCGCCGTGGCAACCGTTCTGGCCGCAGCGCTACAGCGAGTGTGGTCCTCGGTGCTGGTGCTCGCCGTCATGTTCGCCGTCGCCTCGGCTACCGCCATGCGGCGCAGCCAAGCCCGTCGTGGTGCGGCCTGGATGACCGTTGCCCTTGGCGCCGGCATGGCCGCGGTGATTCCATTGCTGCTGGTCACCGGTGTCGTGCCCATGCAGGGCGTCGCGCTGGTTCCAGTGTTCGGCATCGTGCTCGGTGGCACGATGACCGCATCTTCGGTGGCGGCTCGCCGTGCACTCGATGCGCTGGATCAGCGTCGGGGGGAGGTCGAGGCGGCACTCAGTTTGGGTCTCTCGGAACGGTTTTCGACGATGATGGTGATTCAACGGCCGTTGTCCGATGCGCTGCTGCCCAATCTGGATCAGGCCCGCACAGCCGGATTGGTCACCCTGCCCGGCGCGTTCGTGGGTGTCTTGTTGGCGACGGGCTCCGCAGCGCAGGCAGGAGCGGTGCAGGTTCTGGTCCTGATTTCACTGCTCTTGGCGCAGGTGTGTGGTGTTGCCGTGGTGGGCGAGCTCGTCGCCCGCGGGGTGATAGTTCGGCCCGCCGCCACGGCGACGCGGTCCTCGTTCGCGAGCCGCCTTCGTGCCTACCGACGTCCGGACGCCGCGCCCACCAAGCGCTCATAGGGGCGGCAGGTTCTGAGGTAACTGAGGAATGAGGCCTGCAGGCCAGTGACGTGTGTTTCGTGCAGGATTTCGCTGGTGACTGTTTCGCCGCGTGCGGTGAGGCGGTGAAGGACCGTGGCCGTGTTCTTCGCGAGGCGTTGGTAGACGGCCAGGTCTCCGACAAGCTCGCGGTCGTTGATGGTCAGGTGGAGTTTGGCGGCACGCCTGCTGTCACCCAGCTTGTCGATCTGGGCGAAGATCTGACTGTCTTCGCCGATGACGCCAGGGCTGCCCGCTCCGACGCTCTCAAAGAGGGTGGTGTCGGTGAGCCACGTGTAGAGGCTGAACAATCCGCCATAGGAGTAGCCGAAAAGGCCGTGACCATGTGTCGCGGTGCCATAGTCGCGTTCGATCTGCGGGTGGAGTTCCGTCGTCAAGAAACTCAGGAAGACATCGGCGCGAGCGTCGCGTAACTCGGCGAGGTAGGCGTCGGCTTGCTCGCGCGTCCTGGCGCCCACTTCAATTCCCATCTCCACGGCATCGACGAGCTCCTTGGCGACGGGCTCGCCGGGTGGCACAAAGTCCCTGTTGCGCAGCCGATCCCAGTCCTGCGCTTCCTCGCCCGCATAGCCGACGCTGACTTGGATGTACGGCTGGATCCGTTGCATAGGGTCCATCTGCGTCACGATCAGCGGAGCCGTCAGGCCCACGGCAAAGTTCCCGTCGAGCACATACACGACCGGCGCTCGCATCGCGGCAGGGTCATAGCCCGGTGGCGTGGTAACCCAGACGCCGTAGTCATGCCCACTGCCGGAACGCATCTCGAAGTACTCGGTGTCGGCGAGGCAGCCTTGCCACATGGAGCTCATCCAGATCCTTTACAACTTGGCGGCCCCCAGGCGCGGAACCCTGAATTGTCTTATCCATTGGATAACTTCTATCCAATGGATAAGCTGTACGAGTGGCCTTGTCAAGCGCGGAACGCGGTGGTGGCGCGCGCGAGCGTCTTCTGGCTCGGCTGCTCGACGCCTTCCAGGACGATCTTCCGTCGCCGGGGATGTCGCTGCGTGAAGTGGCCCTCCGGGCCGAGACCAGCCACGCCCTCCTGCGGTACCACTTCGGGTCACTCTCGGGGGTCTTGGCGGCCATGCTCACGGTGCAGCGATCTCGTGACAACGAGGCGCTCTTCAAGATCGCCAGGCAAGGCACCTTTGACGACCTCGTTGTGGCGATCTGGCGGGCGTACTCGCGCCCGGGGCAGCGGTCGCGCGTCCGCGGCTTCTTCCATGTCGTAGGACTCGCCGCATACAGCCCCGGGGACTTTCGTGAGTTCATCGACTCGCTCGACGACCTCACCACGATGCTGGCCTCGCTCGCGGAACGGGAGGGGCATGACACCAACGAAGCGCTGAGCCTGGCCACCGTCGTCATTGCCGCTATTCGCGGCCTGCTCTTGCACCAAGTTCTCAATCCGGCAGCCGAATCAAAGGACGAGATCGCCCTGATCCTGCGCATGCGCGAAAGCCGTTGCGCTCCATCGCGACCCACTCGGACGGAGCTTTGAGCGCATTGCCGCGTTCGGCCGTCGCTTGAACTCGAAAGTGGTTGCGTGGCTTTGCCCGACGAAGCTCATTCCTCGGGCGGGGTCGGCGCCCGCCGAGGCATAGGAGCTACCCGGCGTAGGATAGGAGATGAGCGCGCAGCTACCAGGGGACGGAGCCGTGCGCTTCACACCCGGCCGCAACCTTCTCCGCGCGTTATTCCTCGACCCAGCCGAGCGTCGACTCCACCTCGACTGGGACGCCACCGCAGCCGGTGTCGTCGGCGCTCTGCGGCAAGCCGCTGTCGGTGAAAGCCGTGACCCTCGCCTCGATGAACTCGTCGACGAACTCTGCACGAGCAGTGCGTCCTTCGCAGAGCTTTGGACCAGAGCCGACGTGGGCTATCGTCCGGCAGGCACCAGCCACCTAAACCACCCTGTGATTGGCGAATTGTTGTTCCGCCGCAACCGATTTGTCATTCCGGACTCCGACGGCCAAATTCTGCAGATCTACCATCCGGAGCCAGGCAGCGCCACCAGCGAAAAGCTGGCACTGCTCAAAATTGCCCGGTGATCTCACGCTCGTACCCGAGGTCCGTCCGACCGAAGCCGAGTACGGCACCACTGTCGGCGGCAGGGGGCTTGTCGGGTGCAGGGATGCCCTATGCGTTTACACAAAGGTGTTACGGGACCAATTGATCTGTGTGGCAACGGAATTGGGTATCACCGCCAGGTTACGGTGCCTGGCGGGTTCGAATCTGACGCGTCACATGTAGAGGCGAGCGGCTTATCGCCGCGGGCGGCGCTGCTGCGCCGGTCCTCGTCGCGTTCCTGTTGCGCTAGGGAGCCGCGCAAACGCCTCGTTCGAAGGTCCGGGCGATCAACTGTGCGACGGCGTGCCGCGGCAGGGCGCCGGCCATGGCTTGCTCATTGCCTCGCACGATCAATCCGTAGAGGGCGTGGCGGATCCAAGTCGGATTGAGGTCCGGGTCGAGCACCCCTTCCTGTTGTCCACGTGCGATGAGGTTGATCACCGGCTCTTCGTTCGGGGATTGGTCCTGTGGGATATCCCGGAGAATCGCCGGGTCGCCGAAGAGGAAGACCAGTCGTTCCCCGATTGAGACGGCCGCAGTGACGAAGCGCCGGATCGCCTCGAGTGCCGGCCCGTCGTCGGTGGCGGCCTCGTCCACCGCCTCAGAGAGCACTCGGATCGAATCCAGCGTCGCCTCGTAGATAAGCGTCTCGCGGTCCGCGAAGTAACGGTGCAGCGTGGTGCGGCCGACGCCGGCCGCTGCGGCGATCTCCGGCATGGTGGCCGTCCGATTCGCGGCCAGTACGGAAGCCGTAGCCGCGAGGATCGCCGCCCGGGTGCGCGCTTGCACGCCCGTCAGGCGCTTTGTCGAAACAGCCACCGTGTGATCCTAATCGCCCGGGAATAGAACGCTAGCGTTCCACTATTGAACGTGTATGTTCGTCTCAAAGCGTCTCCACCCGGGTCGGCACCAGCAGGGTTGACCGAACCCAGCCCAGGCGTCATCGAACTGAGCAACCCCAGCCACGAAGTTAGGAAACGATTCACATGGCAAGTTCACGACCGGTCGCACTGGTCACTGGCGCCAGCTCGGGCCTTGGCAAGTTCGCGGCCCGCGGCCTGATTCACGCAGGGTTTGAGGTAGTGGGTACCAGCCGCAATACCGCGGGGCAGGAAGGCGGCCAAGGGTTGACGTTCGTCGACCTCGACGTCACATGTGACGAGTCCGTCGGTGCAGCGGTGGATGCGGTGATCGCGCGGTTCGGGCGCATCGACGTGCTGGTCAACAACGCCGGTATGGGCCTTGCCGGGGCAAGCGAGGAGAACTCGATCTCCCAGACGCAGAAACTCTTTGACATCAATGTGTTTGGCGTCATTCGGATGACGAACGCCGTCCTCCCGTACATGCGCAAGCAGGGCAGCGGACGCATCATCAACATCTCGTCGATCTTCGGGTTGATGCCCGCGCCATACATGGCGGCGTACAGCGCGACCAAGTACGCCCTTGAGGGTTATTCCGAGTCCGTGGACCACGAGGTTCGAGAACACAACATCCGAGTACTTCTCGTCGAGCCCGGTGGCACCAGAACCAGTTTCGACGACAACACCGCAAAACCGGACAACGCGCTGACGGCATACGTACGGCAACGGGAGCGCTCCAACCAGGCAGTGGCCGAACAGGTCAACAACGGCGACGATCCCGCCGTCGTGGCGAAGGTCATCGTGGCCGCCGCGACGGACTCCACCCCAAAAGTGCGCTATCCCGCAGGCTCAGCCCGCCAACTCAGCGCGCTGCGTCGCTTCGCTCCCCGCCGCATCTTCGACAAGCAGTTGCGCCAGTCCCTCCGCGTCCAGGACTGACGGCGCCCTAACCGTCGGACTGGAAAAGGTTGTCGCACATGAAAGGGTTCCCATGCTGACATCACCGATACGACGCGCTGCCGCCCGCCACTGGGCGGTGCTCGTGGCGACGATCGTGGTGGCGCTGGTCGTCAGCGGCGTCTACCGCTTGCACGGCATCTTCGGCTCGCAGGACCAAACGTCAAGGCCCTCAGCCGATTCGCCCGAAAACACCGGATTCAACCCCAAACTGGTCCGCCTGCAGATCCTCGGAGACCCCGGCGCGCGGGCAACCATCAACTTCCTCGACGAGAACGCTCAACCCCAGCGCGTCGACGACGCACCGCTGCCGTGGTCGCACGACTTGGTCACCGAGGATACGACGCTGTTCGCCGACCTACGCGCCCAGGGAAATTCGAGCGGCATCACCTGCCGCATCACTGTCAACGGCGCTGTCAAGGATGAAAGGTCTTCACACGACGTGAACGGATACATCGCCTGTCTGGACAAAACGGCGTGAGCCAGCACGGGACAGCGGGATCCGGCCTTTCCCGGTCAGCGCGTGTCATCCGCACACTCGCCCTACCGATCATTGTCATCTGGATCGCGGTCGCCGGCGTCACGAACATACTGGTGCCCCAACTCGAGATCGTCGGTACCGAGCGTTCGGTGGCCTTGAACGCGCCTGATTCTCCGTCGGTCATGGACATGAAGCACATCGGGAAGAAGTTCGGCGAGTTCAATTCCGACAGTGCGGCCGTCATCGTGCTCGAGGGCGATCAGCCGCTGGGCCAAGAGGCGCACACGTACTACGACGGCCTCGTCGCGAAGTTGCGAGCAGATACCGAACACGTCCAGCACGTCCAGGACTTCTGGGGCGATTCGGTCACCGCGGGCGGCGCCCAGAGCAAGGACGGCAAGGCCGCGCTCGTACAGGTCTACCTCCAAGGCAACCAGGGCGAGGCGCGATCCAATCATTCCGTCGACAGCATCCGCAAGATCGTGGCCGACACGCCGCCACCCCCGGGGATCAAGGCGTACGTCACCGGCGCCGCCCCGTTGATCACCGATAACTTCGAGATCGGCAACGAAGGCACCCACATCATCACTGCCGTCACGTTTCTCGTCATCGCGGTGATGCTGCTCATCGTCTACCGCTCGTGGATCACCATGTTGATCGTTCTCCTCGTGGTCGCAGTCGAACTCGCCGCAACGCGGGGTGTGGTCGCGGTGCTCGGCAACGCCGGCCTGTTCGACCTGTCCACCTACGCGGTGAATCTTCTGACAGGCATGGCCATCGCCGCGGGCACCGACTACGCCATCTTCCTCGTCGGGCGGTATCAGGAAGCGCGCGGCAAGGGCCTCGATCACGAGGCGGCTTACCACGACATGTTCCGTGGCACCGTCCATGTCATCGTCGGCTCAGGCCTCACCATCGTCGGAGCAGTGGCGTGCCTGCACTTCACCCGGCTCCCGTATTTCAGCAGCATCGGCATCCCCACGGCGACAGGCCTTGTCGTGACGTTGGCCGCGGCCCTGACACTCGGACCGGCAGTGGTGACCATCGCCACCCGGTTCGGCTACCTCGACCCCAAACGTGTGCTTCGCACCACGGGCTGGCGCCGCGTCGGCACGACCATCGTGCGGTGGCCGGGAGCCGTGCTCGTCGCCTCGTTGGCGGTGGCCGCGGTCGGCCTACTCGCGCTGCCGGGGGCACAGATCAGCTACGACGGCCGGCCGTACATGCCCGATAGCGCCCCGGCCAACATCGGATATACCGCCGCCGAACGCCACTTCTCGGAGGCGCGGCTCAATCCCGAGTTGCTGATGATCGAATCCGACCACGACATGCGCAACCCGGCGGACATGCTGACTCTGGAACGCGTCGCCAAAGCGGTGTTGCACACCCCAGGGGTCGCACTGGTGCAATCGATCACGCGCCCCCTCGGTACGCCGATCAAGCACAGCTCCATTCCATTTCAGATCAGCGCCCAGAGCGCGGGGCAGATCATGAACCTGAGCTACCAGGAGGACCGTGCACGCGACCTCCTGACCCAGATTGCTCAGACGGACAAGGCGATCGACATCTTGCAACGTCAGCTCTCCTTGCAGCAGCAAGCTACCGACGCCACCGACGAACAGGTACGGGCATTCCACGACACCGTCGACACCATCAACGCGGTCCGGGACAACCTCGCCAACTTCGACGACTTCTTCCGGCCGCTGCGCAACTACTTCTACTGGGAGCCACACTGCGACAACATCCCGACGTGTGCGGCCATGCGATCGGTGTTCGACTCACTCGACGGCATCTCCGAACTCAGTGACCAATTCGGCAAGATCACCGCGAGCCTCGACAAACTCAACGCGCTGCAACCGCAGGTGCAGTCGCTGATCCCACCGCAGCTCGACATCCAGAAGACCAATCGCGCACTGCTGCAGTCGAATTACGCCACCATCAGTGGCACCCTGGCGCAGGGCCGAGAGGCACTGCAGAACGCCACCTCGCTCGGCAAGGCCTTCGACGACGCCAAGAACGACGATTCGTTCTACCTCCCACCGGACGCGTTCGACAACGCCGATTTCAAACGCGCCCTCGAGCTGTTCATGTCACCCGACGGCAAAGCCGCCCGAATGACGATCACGCACGAGGGCAAACCCGCTAGCCCCGAAGGCATCTCGCACATCGACGCCATCCGAAACTCGGCCTTCGATGCGATCAAGGCGACCCCGCTGTCGGACGCGAGGATCTACATCGCCGGCACGGCATCGTCCTACAAAGATATCCAGGAGGCATCGCTGTACGACCTGATGCTCGTCACGTTGGCGGCAGTCGCATTGATCCTGCTGGTGATGATCTTCGTCACCCGCAGCTTCGTGGCGGCCATCGTGATCGTCGGTACCGTCGTACTGTCCCTGGGAGCCGCGCTCGGACTTTCAGTCCTGGTGTGGCAGTACATCTTCGGAGTCGAGCTGTTCTGGCTCGTACCCGCCCTGGCCATCATCATCCTGCTCGCGGTCGGGGCAGACTACAACCTGCTGCTGATCTCGCGCTTCAAAGAGGAAGTAGGTGCCGGACTGAATACCGGCATCATCCGGGCGATGGGTGGCACCGGCGGAGTCGTGACCGCCGCGGGGCTGGTGTTCGCCTTCACCCTCGGCTCGTTCATCGTCAGTGACCTGGTCATGATCCAGCAGATTGGCACCACGATCTGCCTCGGCCTCATCTTCGACACGTTGATCGTGCGATCGCTCATGACGCCGTCGATCGCGGCGCTACTGGGCCGCTGGTTCTGGTGGCCGCTGAACGTGCGCACCAGGCCGGCCAGTCAGATGCTGCAGCCGTTCGGTTCGCGGATCTCCGTCCGAAAACTGTTGGGAACAGATTCCGCGGACACGCACAAAGCCGATGCCGTCAACGCTCCAAACAATCAGGAGGATTAGGTCATGAGCACAACATGGGACGCCATAGTCGTCGGCGGCGGAGCCGCAGGCTTGAGCGCGGGTCTGGTACTGGGCCGGGCGCGGCGGCGAACGCTGCTGGTCGACGCGGGTCAGCAGAACAACCTCGCCGCCCACGGCATCGGCGGGTTGTTGGGTCACGACGGCCGCCCACCGGGCGAACTGTACGAGGCCGGGCGGCGGGAGATTGCCGCCTATCCGTCCGTCGAAGTGCGGACCGGTGAGGTGGTGGCGGGTGAGCGTGCCGGCGAGGTGTTCGAACTGCAACTGTCCGACGGTCGGCGTGAACGCACCCGTCGTGTGCTCCTGGCGGCCGGCATGGAGTACCGGCCACCTGCGCTGCCCGGGCTCGCGCAGTTGTGGGGGCGGTCGGTGTTCCACTGCCCCTTCTGCCACGGCTGGGAGGTTCGCGATCAACCGCTGGCGGTATTGGCCAATGGCAAGCGGGCAGTGCAATCGTCGGTATTGCTCAAAGGATGGAGCGACGACATTGTGCTCCTGACTGGAGGACCCGCGGAACTCGATGGTGACGCCCGATCCCTGTTGGCCGCGGCAGGCGTCGCGGTCGATGACCGGCCCATTGCTGAACTCGCCTCAACCAGTGGCGAATTGGAAGCCATCGTGTTCACGGACGGAACCCGGCTGGCACGCAGCGGTCTGCTCGTCGCGACGACACTGCATCAGCGGTCACAGTTGGCGCAGCAGCTCGGGGTCGGATTCGGTGAGCCGACGCCGGCGGTGGTGAATCCCATCGCAATCGATGCGCTCTGCCGGACAACAGTTCCCGGAATCTTCGCCGCCGGCGACAACGCCAATGCGCAAATGCCGCAGGTAGCCTCGGCGATCGCGACAGGTTCGCTCGCGGCCACGTCGATTGTGCAGAGTCTGTTGGCCGAGGACGCCGGCCTACCAACACCGGAATGAACGGGATGTGGCACCAATTTCGTTGGAATCAAAGGACTCTGGACAATGACTCCAACAAACAATGCCGCAAGGAATCGACCGATGGACATCACACAACCGAACGACGAGCAGACCGATCACTGGACCTCAACTGCGGCAGGCGCCTGGGTCGACGCGCAGGACCTGTTGGACCAGATGATGAAGGGATTGGAGGACCTGCTCGTCGACGGTGTGGTTGCCGGACCGGGGCGGCGGGTACTCGATGTCGGCTGCGGTACCGGCGGCACCACACTCGCCGCCGCCCGCAGGCTCGGCGCTGAGGGCCGGTGCATCGGCGCCGACGTGTCCGAGCCGATGATCGCCGCCGCCCGCAACAGGGCCGAAAGGGAAGGCATACCAGCGAGTTTCGTCCTCGCCGACGTGCAGACACATCCGTTCGAACGCGAAGGCGTCGACACGATCATCTCGCGATTCGGTGTCATGTTCTTCAACGACCCGATCCAGGCCTTCGCAAACCTGCGGCGCGCCACAACCGACAGCGGGTCGCTCCACGTCATCGCCTGGCGCAGCGCCGCGCAGAATCCGTTCATGACGACCGGCCTGCGCGAGGCGGCCCCGCTGCTGCCGAACCTTCCCGTCCCCGCGGCAGACGGCCCCGGACAGTTCTCCTTCGCCGACCCGCAACGGGTCACCGCGATCCTCGACGCGGGTGGTTGGGCCGACGTCGACCTCCAGCCGATCGACGTCGAGTGCACCCTGCCCGAACCGGAGTTGATCCGCTTCATTACGCAGCTGGGTCCTGTCGGTCTGGCCCTTCAAGGCAAGGACGAGCGGACCCGCGCCCACGTCATCGCCGCCGTCCGTCCCGCCTTCGATCCCTTTGTGCACGGAACCGAGGTTCGGTTCACCGCCGCGTGCTGGATGATCAGCGCGCAGGCGGCGGGATAGCAATAATCACCCCCGCTACCGCGCCATATTCGTAAACCGCGAGAAGTGAAGCTGGTGTGCCACAGTGATATTCGCGGTCGGGCCGTTACGGTGCTTACCCAGGATGATGTCGGCTTCACCACCGCGCGGGTCGTCTCGGTCGATGGAGTCCGGGCGGTGCAGCAGCATGACCATGTCGGCGTCCTGCTCCAGCGATCCCGATTCACGAAGGTCCGACACCTGCGGGCGCTTGTCGGTGCGCTGTTCGGGACCACGGTTCAGCTGGCTGATCGCGACCACGGGCACCTCGAGTTCCTTCGCCATCAGCTTCAGCGACCGCGAGAACTCCGAGACTTCCTGCTGCCGCGACTCGAACTTCTTACCCGAGGTCATCAGCTGCATGTAGTCGACGACGATGAGGCGCAGGTTGGCCTTCTGGTGCAGACGACGGGCCTTGGCCCGGATCTCCATCATGGTGAGGTTCGGTGAGTCGTCGATGTACAGCGGCGCCTCGGAGATCTCGCTCATGCGGCGAGCCAACTTGGTCCAGTCGTCGTCGCTCATGCGGCCCGAACGCATATCGCCCAGTTTGATCTTCGCTTCGGCCGAGAGCAGTCGCATGACGATCTCGGTCTTGCTCATTTCGAGCGAGAAGATGACGCTCGCCTGCTGGTGCTTGATCGAGCAGGACCGCATGAAGTCCAGGCCGATCGTCGAGTTGTGCGTCGGCACCATGGAGCGCCCGGCCAGGTACAGGTGGGCCGGGTTGTCGACCTCGACGCAGCGCACCGGCACCGAATCCACCCGGCGCACATCAGAAATCGTCACGGGGCGGGTCAGCACGGCCAGCCCGCCGGCGGTCAATGCCGGCTCGAGCCGGTCAGCGCCGGGCCGCAGGGTCGCGGTGGTGACGATGCCGCGGCCGGTCGGCCACTGGTGCGATGCGTCGGCCACGATGGTGGTGCCGTCCGACAGATCGATCTCGTAGCAGGGCCGCTCTTCCATCACCGGGGTCGCGGCGACGACGCGCGTGGGCCGTCCGTTGGCGTCGATCAGCTCGTCACCGACCGAGACGTCGCCCATGGTGGTCCAGCCGCCGGGGGTGGGCAGCGGAGTGTCGAGCGCCAGCGCCTTACCCACACCGGGGCGCGCGGCCACGATGATCATCTGGCCCGGGTGCAGGCCGTTGGTGATCTCGTCGAGCTCGGTGAAGCCGGTCGGGATGCCACGCGAGATACCGCCATTGGAAGCGATGGCGTCGATCTCGTCCATGGTGGGCTGCAGCAGCTCCTCCAGGACGGTGAAATCCTCGCTGCTGCGAGTCTGGGTGACGTCGTACATCTCGGCCTGTGCCCGGTCCACCAAGTCGGCCACATCGGCACCCTCGGCGCCCGCATAGCCGTACTGGACGACGCGCGTGCCGGCCTCGACGAGGCGGCGCAGCGTGGCCTTCTCGGCGACGATGCCGGCGTAGAAGCCGGCATTGGCGGCAGTCGGCACCGTGGAGATCAGGGTGTGCAGATACGGCGCACCACCGATGCGCTTGAGCAGACCGCGGCGGTCGAGCTCCGCGGCGACGGTGACGGCGTCAGCGGGCTCCCCGCGGCCGTACAGATCGAGGATGGCGTCGTAGACGTTCTGGTGCGCCGGACGGTAGAAGTCGCCCGGACGGAGGCGCTCCAGGACATCGGCGACCGCGTCCTTGGACAGCAGCATGCCCCCCAGCACCGACTGCTCGGCAGCCATGTCCTGCGGCGGTTGCCGGCCGAAATCCTCGCTGGGCGGTTCCTCCATGCCGGACCGACCCAGGTCGTCAGCGACAGCCACGAAGCGCTCCTCCTCCCCCGAAAATCAACATCAAACAAACGTTCGAAACGAGCTACTTGTGACCGTACTTCACCCCGCCGACAGGCCGGGCTCGCAAGCCGCTCCACCTGTCGTGCGACGCACCACGCTAGACGTTGCTGGCGCGCTCCGGAACCACCCCTGTTGATAACCCTGGGGATGAAATGTGGAAAGACGTGGACAACGATGTTGACGGGTTGGGGAGAACTTGTGGAATACCCGCGGGTAAATTCCCAATCCTGCAGGTCAACAGCCTATATATCGCCTGTGAGCCTGTGTATGGGAATTCATGCGGCGTGTCGTGCCGGGTAGCCATCTCGGGCGTGTTGTGTTGCGCGGACATGGCGTAAATGGGCCGCGTAGGTTAACAGCCGGCGTAGATCGTTGTTTGCAGATTGGCGGAGAATGTTCGCCCGTTGTCAACAGAAAACGCCCGGGCGAAGTCAAAGATTGACTCCACCCGGGCGTTCTGCTGCTTGAGCTACTGCGTCCTATCCGGCGACGACAGCCAGCGACACCGGCACGTTGACCGACGGGTGCAGACGCACCGCGATCTTGTGGGTGCCGACCGACTTGATGTGCGCCTTGGGCAGCTCGACGGTGCGCTTGTCCAGGTTCGGCCCACCGGCCTTCTTGATCGCGGCGACAACGTCGCCCGCGGTCACCGAACCGAACAGCTTGCCGCTGTCGGCACCGGCCTTGACAGCCAGCGACACGGGGCCGAGGGCCTCGATCGCCTGCTTCAGCTCGTTGGCGTGGTCCAGGTCGCGAACCGTCTTGGCGTCACGCGCCCGACGGATCTCGGTCGCCTGACGCTCGGCACCACGGCTGGCCACGATGGCCAGGCCGCGGGGCAGCAGGTAGTTGCGGCCGTAGCCGTCACGAACCTCAACGGTGTCGCCGGCCGAACCCAGGTGGTCGACCTCGGTGGTCAGAATGAGCTTCATATTTTCTCAGTCCTCCCTATCGAGTCGACGAGCTGAACGGGAGCAACGCAACCTCACGGGCGTTCTTCACGGCGATGGCGATGTCGCGCTGGTGCTGCACGCAGTTGCCGGTGACGCGACGCGCACGGATCTTGCCGCGCTCGCTGATGTAGGTCCGGAGCAGTCCGGTGTCCTTGTAATCGATGATCTGCGCCTTCTTGGAGCAGAACACGCACTTGCGGGTCTTGACCGGCTTTTCCGGCGCCGGACGCCGCTTGGTGGCCTTGGCCATGTGTTTCTCTTTCTGGGTCTAGCTGGTTGCCCAGCCAATTACGTGGATCAGAAGGGCGGCTCGTCGTCGGCGCCGCCGAACGAACCCGATGCCGGGGCGCTGCCCCACGGGTCGTCGGCCGGAGCGCCGCCACCAGCGGCCGGACGGGAGTTCCCGCCACCACCGCCGCCGAAGCCGCCACCGCCGCCGCCACTGCGGTTGGCCTTGTTCACCTTCGCCGTCGCGTACCGCAGGGACGGGCCGATCTCGTCGACCTCGACCTCCATTACGGTGCGCTTCTCGCCCTCACGGGTCTCGAACGAGCGCTGCTTCAGCCGGCCGGTCACGATGACACGCGACCCCCGGGTCAGGCTCTCGGCGACGTTCTCGGCCGCCTCGCGCCAGATGTTGCAGCGGAGGAACAGCGCCTCCCCGTCCTTCCACTCATTGCTCTGCCGGTCGAACATCCGCGGCGTCGAAGCCACGGTGAAGTTCGCAACAGCAGCACCGGACGGCGTGAAGCGCAGTTCCGGGTCAGCGGTCAGGTTTCCGATAACGGTGATGGTGGTGTCACCAGCCACGAGATCCTCCTGGGACGGATTGGGTGAATTAGGCGCGAGCCTACGCAAGGCCCGCGACAAATCCGCAGAGCTTCGGTGCTTCTAGTGCTTGTCGGTCCGCAGGACCTTGGTACGCAACACCGACTCGTTCAGGTTCAGCTGACGGTCGAGCTCGCTGACCGTGGCCGGTTCGGCCTTCAGGTCGACAACCGCGTAGATGCCTTCACCGTGCTTGGCGATCTCGTAAGCCAGCCGGCGACGGCCCCAGATGTCCACCTTTTCGACGCTGCCGCCGTCTTTGCGGACGACGTTCAGGAACGTCTCCAGCGACGGAGCTACGGTGCGCTCGTCAAGTGTGGGGTCGAGAATGACCATGATTTCGTATGGACGCATGTGGAACCCATCACCTCCTATGGTCGTGTCGGCCACGGCGTGTTCCGTGGCAGGAGGGTCGCCTGCGTCGGCAACCGGGTCAGGTTACCCGAAGAGGCCCTGAGCTGCGAAATCGGCGCTCGGAAGAGGCGTCCTGACGGCGGCGTCAAGATCACTAGTCTGGGTGTAGATCGTTGTCGGCGAGGGGGACGCATGACGTATTCGCAGGGGCCCTATGGCCAGGGATTTCCGGGGCAGCAGCCCGGGTACCCGCAGCAGCCGGGGTATCCGCAGGCCTATCCGGCCCAGCCCGCCTACCAGCAGGGATACCCGCAGCCGGGTGGTTATCCGCCCGCACCCGTGCCGCCGCCGTCGACCGGCGGGGTCGGTGGAGTCATCGCGGGCGTGCTGTCGATCATGGGCGGACTGCTGCATGGCTGCCTCGGTGCCGTGACCTTGGTGGAGTCCCTCACGAAGAAACCGGACCCCTTCACCACCCGCTCTTCGTCGCACCTCGGCGACTGGTTCCTTTCGATGTCGGTCATCGGCGGCCTGCTGATCCTGGCCGGCGGTTTCATGCTGCTGTCGCGCAAGCCGGCCAGTCGCTGGCTCATCGCCGTCGGATGTGTGCCCATCTTCGTGTTCGGACTCGGAGCCTTCCTGGCGGCAAATGCGGACGGGGCCGGCGTCGTCGGGGTGATCGCCCTCCCGATCGTGATCTTTTCCGTGGCGACCGTCGTACTGACCTTCCTGCCCTCGACCAACCGATGGATACGCGCCAGGCGGAATCTCATTGCGCCGCAGCCATATCCGTATTACCCGCCGTACCAGGGCTGAGTTCGGGCCACCCCCGCGCGGATTGTTGACCGCGAATCCGCGCACACGGCTACCCGGACTTCGTCGGCGTCAGTTCGCAGTCAATGCAAAAGTCGTCACCACCGATAGGCTGGTTCACAGCTTGTTGTCAGCGAGGGGGACGCATGACCTACCCACAGGGGCCGTACGGCCAAGGGTTTCCGGGGCAGCCCGGGTACCCACAGCAGCCGGGGTATCCGCAGAGTTATCCAGCCCAGCCGGGCTACCCGCAGGGATACCCCCAGCCGGGTGGTTATCCGGGCGGGTATCCGCCCATGCCACCTGCGTCGCCCAGCGGCGGTACGGCAATCACTGCGGGCGCGTTGGCAGCTCTGGGCGCGTTGGCGGGACTCGGCAGCGGGATTCTCGCGCTCATCGGCATTGCTGCGATCAAAAGTGATGCTGGGCTCTCGAACGGCTCCGACATCGGTGGCGATATCTACGCGTTGCTGATCGTCGGGAGCCTGGCCAGCATCGTCTTCGGCGCAGTGCTCCTCGCCGGTTCCGTGATGCTGTTTCAACACAAGATGCTCGGGCGCTGGCTCATCGTTGGCGGGTGCGCGCTTGCCATCGTGAGCAACGTGATCGGCTTCGCGGTACGCAGCAGTGCGACAGCCGGCTACCCGGGCTATGGCGGCTTGGGTGTGCTGCCGCTCTTGGGCATGGTCTTCCCGATCACCACGATCGTGTTGGTCATGCTGCCCTCGACAACCGCCTGGATTGAGGCCAAGCGCAATGCCGTTGCGCCGCAATATTTTCCGCAGTACCCGCCATACCAGGGCTGAGTGGACCGACCTGGCGGCAGAGGGGGAACATGACGTATCCGCAGTACCCGCAGCCAGGCGCCTACCCAGGTCCGCCGGCGGCACCGGCCCAGCCCAGCGGCGGCACCGCGATCACCGCCGGAGTGCTGGCGGCGCTGGGCGGATTGCTCAGCCTCGGCATCACCGCTGTCTCGCTGTTCTTCCTGATCGCCCTCGTATCGATCGGCAGCAACTTCGACCGATCTGATGTCGAATTCCTCGACAGCATCCTCGGCATCCTTGCCATCGGGCTGGTCGCCGTGGTGATCATCAGCCTCGTGCTCGGCACGCTGCTGAGCATCTTGCTCATCACCGGTGCGGTGCTGCTCTTTCGACGCAAGATGCTCGGCCGGTGGCTCGTGGTCAGTGGATGTGCGGTGGCCATCGTGAGCGAGGTGATGACGTACGTCTTCACCAGCGCCGTGACGTCGGGCGACTGGAACTCACCCGAAAGTGCCGTCAGCGCTTTTGTCGGCCTGGCATTCCCGATCACCACGATGGTCCTGGTGCTGCTGCCGTCAACCACCGCGTGGATCAAGGCGGAGCAGAGCCGGGGTGTGCCGCAGTATTTTCCGCAGTACCCGCCGACGTATCAGAGTTGAGTCGGAGGTTGTCATTGACGTTGCACCAGCGGCGTCGATCACTCGAACTATTTCATCCTCACCGCGGGGTCAACGCGTCGCCGCTGTTGACTCTGTGCCGGCGGCGCACGCCACTCGAACTTTTCCGCCGTGTGTTCAGAGTCAGCGGTCACAACCGCAACTGCTGATACTGACCCTGTAACCAGGGCTCCAGCTACTCGGACTTTTTCGCCCTCAGCCCAGGGTCAACGCCGTGAAGACGAGAACCTAGGCCTCGGCCGTTTTCTTGATCGCGGCCAGCGTCAGCGGGATGCCTTCCTTCGCGTGCTTCGTGCGGAGTGCGATCTGCGCATCGGCGTCGTCGTGCCAACGCCCATGGAAGCCCGCGATGCCGGCCGGCAAGAACTCCCACGACTGCGTGAGCCGAGTGCCGTCGTCGACGGGATCGAGGGTGAAGCCCCAGCGCACCCAGCCGCCGTTGACCTCCCAGACGAACTCGCGGCCGGGCTCGGCGACCACGACCTGGCTGCGGGTCTCCCAAGTCCGGTCGCCCGCTTCGTTGCGGCCCTTGAACCAGGCACCGGCGACAGGGCCGGCGTCCTCGTCCTCCCACCAGCACTCTTTGCACTGCGGGCTCCACTGGCCCATGTTGGTCACGTCGGAGACCAGGGCATAGAGGGTCTCAGGATCGGAATCGACGACGATGGAATCGGAGAAGGTCAGGTCGGTCACGCCTCGACCCTGCCACCGCGCGGCACGGAACGCAGCCCATTTATGCCGTGGGCGCGAGCTCGGGTTCCGGGTCAGGATCGGGTTCGGCGACGGCGATCGGGCGCGGGCGTAACCGGGCCGGCAACCAGCGCGGCGGATTGTCGTCGGCTTCGTCGAAGACGCCGCCGGACGGATCGTCAATGGGCGAGCCCCGGCCTCCGGATCGCACCAGATCCAGCTCCGGCCGGTAGATCGCACGAATCACCAATGCGCACAGTCCGATCACCGCGATGTCCCGCAGAAGGACGGTCGTCGTGAAGAACTGTTCGGGCAATCCGAGCTTGGGGTCGTCGTACAGATACAGCATCCGCGGAATCCAGATCAGCGCGTCGATGGTCATCCACGCCAACAGGATTCGACGATGCGGCAGCGCGAGCGCGGCCAGCGGCACCAGCCACAGCGAGTACTGCGGGCTCCACACCTTGTTGGTCAACAGGAACGCCGCCACCACCAGGAAAGCCAGCTGCGCCAGCCGTGGGCGTTGCGGCGCCGTCCACGCGACGTAAGCGATTGCCGCACAACACAAGACGAAGAGCACCGCGCTGACGGAGTTGAGTACCGTCGGCGGCTCCCAGAACCCGAGGTTGGTGTCGAAGCCGCCCCAGCCGGTGAAGGACTTCACCACGTTGTACAGCGAGTCCATGTCATCGCCGCGACGGGTGTTGAGCCGGAAGAACTCCGACCACCCGCGCGGGTACATCACCATGATCGGCAGGTTCACCGCGATCCAGGTGATCAGCGCGGTGATCGCGGTCTTGGCCACCGGCCGCCACCTGCCGGTCCGCACCGCCAGCATCGCCAGCGGGATGAGCAGCAAGAGGGGATACAGCTTCAGGGCCACCCCGACCCCGATGAACACCCCGGCCACCACCGGTTTCCGGCGTGACCAGGCCAGCATGGCGCCGGCCGCGCACCCCGTCGCGAGCGCGTCGAAGTTGGTGAACGCCTGGAAGATCAGGATCGGCGACCCAGCCACGACCGCGGCGTCCCACGGCCGCCGCCCGGACATCCGCATGGTGGCCCACACGGTGGCCATCCAGGCCAGCGCAAGCCCGAACGCCGAGATGTTGAAGAACATGATCACCTCGGCGACCACCGGCATCCGGACCAGCTTCGACAACGCCGTGTACGTCTTGGCCACGGACATGGACGCGTACTGGTACATGCCCGTCAGCACCGGATACTCCATGTAGCGAATCGCGCGGGTCCCGTCGTACTGCACGCGCGGCTTGTGGGCGCTGTCGGTCTCGATCCAGCTCGACTTGTACGGGAACTTGCCGAGGTTCAGCAGCTCCGCGGTATAGAGCGGCACGGTGTCCGAGTAGCAGAACTCGTAGTACGCGCGCTGGTTCTGCCAGTTGGCGACGCGCTGATCGGCGGTGCCGCTCCCGGTCGTCACCAGGCACGGCGCCTTCGTCGTGTAGCCCAGCCCGAGGAACACCAGCGCGATCAGCAACATCACGCGGAACGGCGTCAGGAACGGCGCTCGGCCGATCATCGCGTGCCGGCCCACCGGCCCACCCACGACGCCGGACAGCGCCGCGCCCAAGGCGTCGGTGCGGCTGGGCAGGTCGCGGTCGTCGGCGCTGCGCAGGTCCTGGGCGAGCCGGGCCGGCGAGACCGTCGGGGCGCCGGGCTCGTCTGGTTCGTCGACCGTCACGGCGGCGGCGGGGGGCCAGGCTGGTTCGGGTCACCGCCACCAGGCGGCGGCACCTCCTGATGCGGGGGAACCTGCATCGTGGTCGGCGGTCCGAACGGGATCGTGATGCCCGGGGCGACGACGAGCGTCGGCTGGACCACCGTCTCGGTCGGCGCGCCCGGCGGGGGCGCCTGGGGGTCATCAGGGGCCGGCGGCTTGATCACCGGTGCCTGCGGCACGCCCGCGTACCCGCCGATGGCGGTGGGCTTGGGGAACGACTCGTTGTCGGTGCCCTTCAGCGCGCCGTCCATCGTCGACTTCCAGATGTCCGACGGCAGGCCCGAGCCGTACACCGGCCCGCCGCCCTTGTTCACCAGTGGCTGCGTCCCGGCCGTCGTACCGACCCACACCGCGGTGGACAGCGACGGCGTGTAGCCGACCATCCACGCGTCGCGGTTGGCGCCGGTGTCACCGAGCTGCACGGTGCCCGTCTTCGCCGCCGACGCCCGGCCGCCGGCCAGGTTGTGGCCGCGCGAATAGCCGGCGATGGGCTGCATCGCAGAGGTCACGTTGTCGGCGACGGCCTTCGGAATCCGCTGCTCACCCGAGTTGTCCTGGGACGAGGCGTCGAACAGCACCTGACCGTCGCCGTTGACGACCTTCTGCACGAAGTGCGGCTTGTGGTACTCACCGGACGCCGCGAGCGTCGCATACGCCGAGGCCATGTCCAGGGCACGGCTCTGGTACTGACCCAGCACGACACCGTTGTTGGGCGGTCCGCCCTTGCCGTCCTCGGACAGCGTGTGCTCGACGCCGGGGAAGCTGTCGGCGATACCGGCCTTGTGCGCGGCGTCGGCGACGTCCTGCGCGCCGTGCTTGAGCTTGAGCATCAACCGGTAGTAACTGGTGTTCAGCGACCGCTTCAGCGCCTCGGCGATGCTGCAGGTGCCGCACCCCTCGCCCTCGACGTTGGTGATGTTGATGCCGTTGACCGTCACCGGCGAGCTGTCGACCTGGTACCCCAGGCCGATGCCCTGCTCCAGCGCCGCCACCAACGCGAAGACCTTGAACGACGAGCCCGTCGGCAGACCGGCCTGCGCGAAATCGAAGCCGTTGGCGTCGGAGCCGCCGTAGTAGGCCTTGATGCCGCCGGTATGCGGATCGACCGACACCACCGCCGCGCGCATGTCGTCGGCCTGGCCGTCCAGGTACTTCGACACCCCGTCCTCGGCGGCCGATTGCGCCTTGGGATCGATGGTCGTGGTGACCTGCAGCCCCTCGGTGTTCAGCGCCTGCTCGTTGATGTTGAAGATGCTCTGCAGCTCCTTCATCACCTGCCGCTGGATCAGTCCGTTGGGCCCCTCGGTCTGGTTCGCCTGCCGCGCCTGCTCCGGCGGCACCGTGGCCGGGAACTTCTGCTGCGCGCGGTCCTCCTTGGACAGCGCACCCATGGTCACCATGCCGTCGAGCACCCAGTTCCAGCGCTCGGCGGCGCCCTCCGGGTCGACGGCCGGGTCCAGGGTCGACGGCCGCTGGATCAGGGCCGCGAGCAACGCGCCCTCGGCGACGTCGAGCTGCTCGACCGGCTTGCCGAAGTAGGCCTTCGACGCCGCGCCGATGCCATAGGTACCGCGGCCGAAATAGATGATGTTCAGGTACGCCTGCAGCACTTCGTCTTTCGACCACTGCCGCGACATCTTGGTGGCGATCACCAGTTCCTTGGCCTTGCGGACCAAACCGCCCATGCCGGAACGGGCGTCACCGACCAATGCGTTCTTGACGTACTGCTGCGTGATGGTCGACCCACCCTGCAGGTCGCCGCCGAAGATGTTGTTCTTGAACGCGCGCGCGAAGCCGGAGAACGAGAAGCCCGGGTTGGTGTAGAAATCCCGGTCCTCGGCGGCCATCACCGCGTTGCGGACATGCACCGGGATCTGGTCGATGTTGACGTCGACCCGGTTCCCCTCCGGTGGGACGAACTTCGCGAGCTCACTGCCGTCACTGGCCAGGATGGTCGACACCTGGTTGGTGCGGATGTCGCCCGGCTTGGGGATGTCGACGATGAGGTACGCCATCCCGAACGTGACGATCGGCAGCACCAGCAACACCACGGCGCCGGCGTAACAGAGCCGCCGGAACACCTTCCAGTTCCACTTGAACTGCGGCAACTGGGGGCCGCCGGACTTTCCACCACCGGTCCGCGGCGGCGGTGGGGGCGGCGACGTCGGCGGCGGCGGGTTCATGCCAGCGCTCGGACTCATCGGGGGCTGGCTCGGGCGCTTGGTGCCATCGAGCGCGGCCTTCACCGCGTCGATCGGATCCCGCAGCCGCGGGTCGTCGGCCTTGGCGACCGGCGGCAGGATCATGGTCCGCCGGTCGTCCGGCGGCACGGGTCCGGGGCGACCTTGCGGTGCGCCGGCCGGCCCTCTGGTCGCGCCGCTGTCCGACCGGCTGTGTCGCCCAGCCCCGCTCGCTCCGTCACTCACTGGCGGTGCGCGCTTTCGAGCGCGCCGCCCGGGTGCCACGAGGCTTCGCCGCCTTCGGAGGACTCGGCGTCCCTAATACATATGACTTGACCAAATGATTCCAACTGCAAGTGCGGCATACCTCCACCACGTGAACCGCGAATTCGTCGAATTTGGCGGCCAGCATGACGAGCTCCTCGGTGCTGCGGGCCGAACCCGACACCGCCCCGAGGTGATCGCCGAAGACCCATGACACCAATGTCAGTGGTTCTTTTCGGCAGATGGGGCACATCACCGAACTGGACCGGCCATGAAATTTTGCTGCGCGCAGCAGGTACGGGTTGGCGTCACACACCTCGGTGACGCCGGTGCGGCCCGAGTAGACCTCGGCCAGCAGCGACCTGCGCCGGAGCGCATAGTCGACCACCTGCCGCTGCAATCGCACGTTGACCAGAGTACGTCGGGCACCGCGGCGCCGACGCGTGATGGCGCGCTTGTGGCCGGGTTGTGGCCGCCCCGAGAGGTGCAGCGGCGAACGGCGTGTGGCCGGGCTCACGTGGGCCCGCCACCTGACCTTTACGCTTTCCCGGTGGCCACCGCAGCGACCCGCGCGAAAGACAGCGACCGCAACGACACCTGCCAGATTCTGGACATGGCATTGGCCGACGGCCAATTGTCCGCGGAGGAACACCGGCAGCGCGTCGCAGCGGCCACCAAAGCCGTGACTCTCGGGGAGCTGCGCTCGCTGGTGACCGATCTGCAGACCGCGAATTCACAGGTCAAGCTGCCTACCTTGAAGACCGGCGCGGGACGTGCGGTGCGGACGACGGGCTGGGGTGTCCTGGCCGCCGGCGCTGCGGTGATGCTCGTCGTCGGCCTCGCGATCGGCTGGGGCGTCTACGCCGCGCCCGGCCAGTCGCCATTGACCGCGGCCGAAGACCCGGGCGCCAAGCCCGACGGTGTCGCTCCCCTGGTCCTCACCCCACCGCGCCAACTGCAGTCGCTCGGCGGGCTGACCGGGTTGTTCACCCAGATGACGAAGAAGTTCGGCGACACCACGGGGTATGAGCTGAGCATCTACTCGGACTACGCGATCCTCGAGCGTCCCGACCCGGCCGAACCGCGCCGGGTGCTCCGGTACGACTATCGCGGCGGCTGGGACGATCCCGACACCACGTCGGTGAGCAGCGACGAGCGTGTCGTCGACCTCGGCAAATTCGACGTCCAGAAGATCGCCGCCATCCTGCACGGCGCACCGGAGACCCTCGGCATCAAGCGCAACGAGATCAACACCGTCTACATCGACATCAAGGCCGGCAAGGACATCACCGCGCCGCAGGACACCGTCGCGATCTCGATCTACGTCTCCGGGAAGTTCAACAACAGCGGCTACATCGAGCTGGACCCCGAGGGCAACACGAAGCGGATCAACTACCCCGGCTGATCGCTCCGTGTTCGGCCGGCGTTGACGGCCGCATCGATTGCCGTTCATGTCCGTATGGGGTTCGATTGGCCCCGTATATATCGGCGCGATACTATTGCGCGAGGTGTTGAAGCGTCCTAGCGCTCAATATCTAGTGGCGTCAATTTACATGGTCGATTCGAGCTGGGAGGTGACACTGTGCTGGAGCTGGCCATCCTGGGGCTTCTGCTGGAGTCCCCCATGCACGGCTACGAGCTGCGCAAACGGCTGACCGGACTGCTCGGCGCGTTCCGGGCGTTCTCGTACGGCTCGTTGTACCCGGCGTTGCGTCGCATGCAGGCCGACGGCCTGATCGTCGAAGACGCGGCGCCGCTCGGTTCGACGAAGGTGCGTCGCGCCCGTCGCGTCTACCAACTCACCGACGCCGGCAAGCAACGGTTCACCGAACTCGTCGCGGACACCGGCCCCCAGAACTACACCGATGACGGATTCGGTGTGCACTTGGCGTTCTTCAACCGCACGCCCGCCGAAGCCAGGATGCGAATCCTGGAAGGGCGGCGCCGTCAGGTCGAGGAGCGTCGCGAAGGTCTGCGCGAGGCGATCGCACGGGCCAGCAGTTCACTCGACCGCTACACCCGCCAGCTGCATCAGCTCGGGCTCGAGTCCAGTGAACGCGAAGTGAAATGGCTCAACGAGCTGATTGCTGCCGAACGCGTGGCAACTGCCGGACCGACGGCACCGCCGTCACAAGGCCACGCCGACCAAACCTGAGCGCACGCGCCCCCGGCGAATGCACTGAAAGAGTAGGAAAAGGAGACCGTCACATGTCCGAGTCGAACGAGGTTCGCGTCGCAATCGTCGGCGTAGGCAACTGCGCGGCATCGCTCGTGCAGGGCGTGCAGTACTACCAGGACGCCGACGAGAACTCGACCGTCCCGGGCCTGATGCACGTCAAGTTCGGCCAGTACCACGTGCGCGACGTGAAGTTCGTCGCCGCGTTCGACGTGGACGCCAAGAAGGTCGGCTTCGACCTCTCCGAGGCCATCGGTGCTTCCGAGAACAACACCATCAAGATCGCCGACGTGCCGCCGACCGACATCATCGTGCAGCGCGGCCCGACCCTCGACGGCATCGGCAAGTACTACGCCGAGACCATCGAGGTGTCCGACGCCGAGCCGGTCGACGTGGTCAAGGCACTCAAGGACGCCCGCGTCGACGTCCTGGTCTCCTACCTGCCCGTCGGCTCCGAAGAGGCCGACAAGTTCTACGCCCAGTGCGCCATCGACGCCAAGGTCGCGTTCGTCAACGCGCTGCCGGTGTTCATCGCGTCCGACCCCGTGTGGGCCAAGAAGTTCGAGGACGCCGGCGTGCCGATCGTCGGTGACGACATCAAGAGCCAGGTCGGCGCCACCATCACCCACCGCGTGATGGCCAAGCTGTTCGAGGACCGCGGCGTGACCCTGGACCGCACCTACCAGCTGAACGTCGGCGGCAACATGGACTTCAAGAACATGCTCGAGCGCGAGCGCCTGGAGTCCAAGAAGGTCTCCAAGACCCAGGCCGTCACCTCGAACCTGACCGGCTCGCTGGCCGACAAGGTCTACGACAAGAACGTGCACATCGGCCCGTCGGACTATGTCGCATGGCTCGACGACCGCAAGTGGGCCTACGTCCGCCTCGAGGGCCGCGCCTTCGGTGACGTGCCGCTGAACCTGGAGTACAAGCTCGAGGTGTGGGACTCCCCCAACTCGGCCGGCATCATCATCGACGCCGTACGCGCCGCCAAGATCGCCAAGGACCGCGGCCTCGGTGGCCCGATCCTGCCGGCCTCGGCCTACCTCATGAAGAGCCCGCCGGAGCAGGTCGCCGACGACCTCGCCCGGACGCAGCTGGAAGCCTTCATCGCGGGCTAGTTTTTCGACGTCAGAGTGGGCGGCCAGGTGAAACCTGGTCGCCCACTTGGCGTTTGAGGGGTCGCTGCCATGGCGGCCGGTGTTGTGAGACTGGCCACAACCTCAGTTTAAATTGGATTGAGTCCAGAAACTGGGACTAAGCTTGGGACTCGTAAAGACATCCGATAAACCCGAAGCGAGGTTCCCCGTGGCCCTGATCAACAAGCAGATCAAGCCGTTCTCCGCGACCGCATACAAGAACGGCACCTTCATCCCCGTGTCCGAGGCCGACATCGCGGGCAAGTGGGCCATCTTCTTCTTCTACCCGGCCGACTTCACCTTCGTCTGCCCGACCGAGCTCGGCGACCTTGCCGACCACTACGACGAGCTGCAGCGCCTCGGCGTCGAGGTGTTCTCGGTGTCCACCGACACGCACTTCACCCACAAGGCGTGGCACGACTCGTCCGACACCATCGGCAAGATCCAGTACGCCATGATCGGCGACCCGACCCTGCAGATCAGCACCAACTTCGAGGTGCTCCGCGAGGACCAGGGCCTCGCCGACCGCGGCACCTTCCTGGTCGACCCCGACGGCGTCGTCCAGTTCACCGAGGTCACCGCCGAGGGCATCGGCCGCAACGCCGCCGAGCTGGTTCGCAAGGTCAAGGCCGCTCAGTACGTGCGCAACCACCCGGGCGAGGTCTGCCCGGCCAAGTGGGAAGAGGGCGAAGAGACCCTCGCCCCGTCGCTGGAACTCGTCGGCAAGATCTAGTTCTCCACGTCTGGTGAGTGGTACGGGCCGGGCTCGTACCACTCACCGGAACTGATCCATACCAACATCTTTCGGGCCGCAAGCGCCCTGCCATTCCTATCCTCGATGGAGTTGATCCGCATGCTCGACACCTCACTCGCCGGCCAACTGAAGTCCCTCCTGGAGCGCCTGACCGCGCCCATCGAGCTGGTGTCCTCCCTCGATGACAGCCCCAAGTCCACCGAGCTCGCCGCGCTGCTCACCGAGATCGCCGCGATGTCGGACAAGATCACCTACGCCCGCGCCGACGACGACGCCCGCCGGCCGTCGTTCGCCATCCGCCGCAGCGGCACCGATGTCGAGGTCCGCTTCGCGGGCATCCCCCTCGGCCACGAGTTCTCCTCGTTGGCCCTGGCCCTCCTGCAGGTCGGTGGCTACCCGTCGAAGGAAGCCCCCGAGCTGCTCGAGCAGGTACGGAACCTGGACGCCGACCTGCACTTCGAGACGTACTTCTCGCTGTCCTGCCAGAACTGCCCCGACGTGGTGCAGGCACTGAACCTGATGGCGATCCTGAACCCGCGCATCAGCCACGTCGCGATCGACGGCGCGCTCTTCAAGGACGAGGTCGAACAGCGCAAGGTGCTCGCCGTCCCCACCGTCTTCCTCAACGGTGAGGTGTTCGACTCCGGCCGGATGACCCTCGAACAGATCATCGGCAAGGTCGACACCGGCGCCGCGCAGCGCACCGCCGAAGCGATCGCCGAGAAGGACCCCTTCGACGTGCTGGTGGTCGGCGGCGGACCCGCAGGCGCCGCGGCCGCAATCTACGCCGCCCGCAAGGGGATTCGCACGGGCGTGGTCGCCGAACGGTTCGGTGGTCAGGTGCTCGACACCATGGCGATCGAGAACTACATCTCCGTCCCGCACACCGAAGGGCCGAAGTACGCCGCGGCGCTGGAAGCCCACGTCGGCGACTACGACGTCGACGTCATGAATACCCAGCGCGGCGCGAAGCTGCTGCCCGCACTCGACGACGGCGGGCTCATCGAGATCTCGCTGGAGAGCGGCGCCTCGCTGACCGCCCGCAACGTCATCCTGGCCACCGGTGCCCGGTGGCGCTCCATGGACGTGCCCGGCGAGGCCGAGTACCGCAACAAGGGCGTCACCTACTGCCCGCACTGCGACGGGCCGCTGTTCAAGGGCAAGCGCGTCGCCGTCGTCGGCGGCGGCAACTCCGGCGTGGAGGCCGCGATCGACCTCGCCGGCGTCGTCTCCCACGTGACGCTGATCGAGTTCGATTCGGTGCTGCGCGCCGACGAGGTGCTGCAGCGCAAGCTCCGCAGCCTGCCCAACGTCGACATCCTGCTGAGCACGCTGACCACCGAGGTCCTCGGCGACGGCGACCAGGTCACCGGCCTGACCTACCAGGACCGCACCACCGGCGACTCGCACAAGCTCGAGTTGCAGGGCGTCTTCGTCCAGATCGGCCTCCTGCCCAACACCGAGTGGCTCGAGGGCAGCGTCGAACTGTCCAAGCGCGGCGAGATCGTCATCGACGAGCGCGGCCAGACCTCGGTCCCCGGCGTGTTCGCCGCCGGCGACTGCACGACGGTGCCGTTCAAGCAGATCGTCATCGCCGCCGGAGCCGGTGCGACAGCGGCACTCTCGGCGTTCGATCATCTGATCCGGACCACCGCCCCGGTCGGCAGCTGAGCGCTCCGCGGCCCGGGCGTAGTGTCCGAAGACGTGGCTCTGGAGATTTCTGACGACGACCTGCTGACGCTCGACGAGTTCGGGCTGCTGCCCGAGAACGCCGAGCAGATCGGCGCGACCGGTCCGCTGCCGACCGTGTCCCGGATCGACGACGGGCCGGTCAGCCTGCTGAAGTGGGGCATCGCGGCGCCCGAGGTGGTGTTCCTGCACGGCGGCGGGCAGAACGCGCACACCTGGGACACCGTCATCCTCGGTCTCGGGGTGCCCGCGTTGGCGATCGACCTGCCCGGGCACGGCCGGTCGGGCTGGCGCGAAGACGGCGACTACGGGCCCAAGCTGAACGCCGAAACGCTGCGGCCGGTGCTGCGCGCACACGCGCCCGACGCCCGACTGGTCGTCGGGATGTCGCTGGGCGGGCTGACGGCGCTGCGTATCGCTGCCACCGAACCCGCCCTGGTGCCCGAACTGGTGCTGGTCGACGTCACCCCGTCCGCGCCGGAACGCCATGAGCAGATGACGCAGGCACAGCTGGGCGCGGTGGCGTTGGTGAAGGGCGACCGCAGCTTCCCGAGTTTTCAGGCGATGCTCGACGTCACCGTGGCGGCGTCGCCGCACCGCAGCCGGAACTCATTGCGCCGCGGCGTCTTTCACAACGCCAAGCAACTCGACGACGGCACGTGGACCTGGCGGTACGACGCCATTCGGATCGGCGACGGTTTTGTCGGGCTGTGGGACGACGTCCCCGCCATCACCATGCCGACCACGCTGGTCCGCGGCGCCAAGTCGTACTTCGTCCACGACGACGATGCCGCCGCCTTCGCCGCCGGTGCGCCCGGCTTCCAGCGGACCCATGTGGTCGCCGATTCCGGGCACTCGGTGCAGGGTGACCAGCCGGCTGCGCTCGTCGAGATCCTGCGGGGCGTCCTCGGCGGCTGAAATCGCCGTACTGACCGGCCCTGCCGCGACCCTACGATCGAAATGTGATGCCAGATTCAGCGCTGCCACCGCAGTCGCAACCGTGGCGGGCGATCGACGCGGAACCGCTGCGTCCGGCAGTCAATGCACTACTCACCGCGATCCACGAGATCTCCGCCAGCCACGATCTGCTGTCGTGGGTGGCTTGTCCGCATTACGGTGACGCCGACGTCGATGCCGTGCTCGACATGCTCAGCTCCGATGGACCGCCGACCCAACAGAATCCGTGGGTGTTCAACCTCGAGCTGATCGCGCAGCCATTGGCAGAGTTCACGGCCGCGCCGGGCGTCGACGCAGCAGTACTGATCACGGTGTTCGGCTACATCAGACACGATTTGCACTCGGTGCTGAAGCTGATGGACGTCATCCACGCCAAGACCGGCGGCCCCGACCTGACAGCCCTTGCCGCGCTATTGAATCCGCTGGACTGGCCCGACAAGGCTCTCGCGTTCGCCTACGCAAGGGGGACCCTCGGCCGCGATTGGCCGGACTCCGACGTACTACCGCTGTTGACCGCCAATGCCGTTCACCTGGTTGATCGGGCTGTGAGCGGTGACGCCCACGATGACTTGCCCCCACTCTGCTTCACCACGTTGGCCGCGCTGCCGGCGATCCCCGTCGATGCTGCCGAGGCGCTCTACGCCGTAGCGCTCGGCCCCAAAGTCACCCACCGCAAGGCGGCACAAGCTGCGCTGGCGAAGGCGCCTGATCGTCGGGCTCGCATCTATACCGCGCTGGCTGACAAGCGACAGAAAGTACGCTTGGCCGCAGCACAGTGGTTGACGACCACCGGCCACGCCGAGGACCGCGACCGGCTCGAAGTCTGCCTGCGCGCCGAGTCCAGCGAAGCAGTGCGCGGCGCACTGCTGGATGCGCTGGACGCAATCGGCCACTCCGCCGCGAACTACCTCACCCCCGAGCACCTCATCGCCGAAGCGGCGTCCGACACCAGCGCAAGCCCGGCCGAATTGTCGTGGCTGTTGTGGGAACAGCTGCCGTCTGTCCGCTGGGCCGCCGACGGCAAGCCAGTTCCCGACTCGGTGATCCAGTGGCTGGTGAAGCAGGCCTGCAGGTCGAACACCCCAGTTCCCGACGCCGGTCTGCGTCAACATGTCGGCTCGTTGGATGCCGACGACCGGGTCGGGTTGGGCGACTTCCTGTTGGAAGGCTGGACCATGGCCGATGAGTTCGCTTTCAGTTCCAGCGGCACCGAGCAGCAGACCGTGTCAGCCATCAAATCCAAAGGTGTCCTGGCGCTCGTCGCGGCCTGTGCCAGCCCGAATGCCGCGACGGTGGCCGCACGGACCATCCATTACTTCGACACGATGCGCATGGCGCAGTGCCGCGCACTGATGACGATGCTGGCGCACCTCGATGGTGACGAAGCCGCCCGGGTGCTGGCCTCGATGCCGGCACACACCAAATCGGCCCGACTGTTGGAGGAGGCCACGACGCTCCTCGGCGAGCTTCCGGCCCGCTACGGATGGTCTCCGGAAGAGGCAGCGGACCGCGCTGTTTCCGATGCCGGCTTCGATGCGGACGGCCGCATCCAACTGACGTTCGGCGACCAGCCGTTCTTCGGCTGGCTGCAACCCGACCTCGGAGTGACCGTCACCGACTCCACCGGCGCCGGCTGCACTCCTGCACAACTCGGCGCCGACCCCGTCGCGGGACCCATCGCGCGACGCCGCCTGACCCAAACAAGGAAGCAACTCAAGCTGATCGTCGCCGAGCAGGCCGACCGGTTGCGCAAGGCCATGCACGACGGCCGCGCCTGGGCGGTCGCCGACTGGCAGCGGTTTGTGCTGGGCCATCCCATCATGGGCAGGTTGGCTCGGCGGGTGGTGTGGGCGGTCGATACGGCTACCGGCCCCGTGCCTTTCCTGGTGTCCGCCGATGGCGCATCTGTCGATGTCGACGGGAGTCCCGTGCCGCTACCGGAAGCAACGACCCTGCGAGTGGCTCGCGCCGCCGACATTCCGACAGCCCAGCACAGCCGATGGCGGTCAGCCCTCGCCGGACAGACGCTTGACCAGTTCACAAGGTGAGGAGCGGCGCTGACCGGTTAGCGTGGAACGCATGACCCGTATCGGTGTTCAACTCCAGCCCCAGCACTCCCCCAACTACGGCCTGATGCGCGACGCGGTCCGTCGCAGCGAGGACCTCGGCGTCGACGTCGCCTTCAACTGGGACCACTTCTTCCCGTTGTACGGCGACCCGGACGGCGCACACTACGAATGCTGGACGATGTTGGGCGCCTGGGCCGAGCAGACCTCGCGCATCGAGATCGGCGCGCTGGTCACCTGTAACTCGTACCGCAACCCGGAACTGCTGGCCGACATGGCGCGGACGGTCGACAACATCTCCGACGGGCGGCTGATCCTGGGCATCGGATCCGGCTGGAAAGAGAAGGACTACGACGAGTACGGCTACGAATTCGGCACGGCCGGAAGCAGACTCGACGACCTGGCGGCCGCCATGCCGCGCATCATCTCGCGGCTGGGCAAGCTGAACCCGCAGCCGGTGCGCGAGATCCCGATCCTGATCGGCGGACAGGGTGAACGCAAGACGCTCAAGCTGGTCGCGCAGTACGCGCAGATGTGGCACAGCTTCACCACGGCGTCGAGCTA
Organism: Mycobacterium sp. HM-7; assembly: GCF_053852335.1. NCBI lineage: Bacteria > Bacillati > Actinomycetota > Actinomycetes > Mycobacteriales > Mycobacteriaceae > Mycobacterium > Mycobacterium sp. HM-7. Next base: position 6,053,692 of record NZ_CM132657.1, read on the forward strand.
TCCGGAGAAGGCCGCGGTGCTGGACCGGCATTGCGCCGACGTCGGCCGCGACCCGAATACCATCGTCCGGTCGGCCGGCGTCGACAACAGCGGCGACGGCCTGATCGCCAACGCCGAAGCACTTACCGCGCTGGGTGTTTCGTTGCTGACGGTCGGCGTCAACGGGCCCGACTACGATCTGGGCGACGCCGAGACGCTGTGCCGGTGGCGCGACAGCCAGTAGGTGAGGCCACCCGGCCGGATGAATTCCCGGCGAGCTGAAGCCACGGCATTCGGCCGGGTACCGGCTAGGTTGACCTGCGTGACCTCTTTCCTGCGTGCGACGGTAGCGATACTGGTGGCACTCCTGGTCGGCTCGCTGAGCGTGGGCGTCCCGGCCCGCGCCACCACCGACCAGTGCGCACCGCCCGGCGAGCAGAGCGCCAGCGCCCTGCCCACCAACCTGTCCTCGGCCGCCAAAGGCGACGGCACCGACAAGTACACGACGCCTGGTACCCAACCACTTTCGGCGGTGCGGCCGGAGACCTTGGGGCTGGGCACTCCCGGCGTGCTGACCGTCGGGACGCTGTCCGACGCCCCGCCGAGCATCTGTATCAACTCCAGCGGCCAGTTCACCGGGTTCGACAACGAGCTGCTGCGCGCCATCGCCGAGAAGCTCGGCCTGCGCGTCAACTTCGTCGGCACCGATTTCGCGGGGCTGCTGGCGCAGGTCGCGTCCCGCCGGTTCGACGTCGGGTCGTCGTCGATCACCACCACCGACGCCCGGCGCCGCACCGTCGGATTCACCAATGGCTATGACTTCGGCTACTTTTCGCTCGTCGTGCCGACCGGATCCGCCATCAACGGGTTCGGTGCGCTGAAGGCGGGGCAGCGCATCGGCGTCGTGCAGGGCACCGTGCAAGAGGCCTACGTCGTCGACACCCTGCACCTGGAACCGGTGAAATTCCCGGACTACGCCACGGTGTACGCCAACATCAAAACCCGCCAGATCGACGCCTGGGTGGCGCCGTCACAGCAGGCCTCCGGCACGGTGCAACCGGGCGACCCGGCGCGGATCGTCGAAAACACCTTCAGCTTGGACAATTTCGTGGCATACGCGGTCGCGAAGGAGAACAGGCCGCTGATCGACGCGCTCAACGCCGGCCTCGACGCGGTGATCGCCGACGGCACCTGGGCGCGGCTGTACTCCGATTGGGTGCCACGGGCACTGCCGCCGGGCTGGAAGCCCGGATCGAAGGCCGCGCCCGTACCGCAACTGCCCGACTTCAACGCCATCGCCGCGTCACATGCGTCGGCCGCGCCGTCCGCCGGTCCCGCGCCGAAATCCACACTGGCCCAACTGAAAGACGCGTTCGGAGACTGGCGACTGTACCGGCAGGCCATTCCCGACCTGTTCAAGACGGGGCTGCCGAACACCCTCATCCTGACCATCAGCGCCAGCGTCATCGGCCTGATCATCGGCATGGCGCTCGCCATCGCCGGCATCTCCCGGTCCCGCTGGCTGCGCTGGCCGGCGCGGGTGTACACCGACATCTTCCGCGGCCTGCCCGAGGTGGTGATCATCCTGGTGATCGGGCTGGGCATCGGCCCGGTGGTGGGCTCGCTGACCGGAAACAACCCCTACCCCTTGGGAATTGCCGCGCTGGGGCTGATGGCGGGCGCCTACATCGGCGAGATTCTGCGCTCGGGTATCCAGAGTGTGGACGCCGGCCAACTCGAGGCCTCGCGCGCACTGGGCTTCGGTTATCCGGCGTCGATGCGCCTGGTCGTGGTGCCGCAGGGTGTGCGACGGGTGCTGCCGGCGCTGATGAACCAGTTCATCTCGCTGCTGAAGGCATCGTCGTTGGTGTACTTCCTCGGGTTGATCGCCAGTCAACGGGAGCTGTTCCAGGTCGGCCGTGACCTCAACGCCCAGACCGGCAACCTGTCTCCCCTTGTTGCCGCCGGGCTGTTCTATCTGGCCCTGACCGTTCCGCTGACCCATCTGGTCAACTACATCGACCGGCGACTGAGCAAGGGCAAGCCCGTCGCAGCCGAGATCCCGACCCAGGAGATCATATGACCACGCCGCAGGCAGTTTCCTTGGCCGCCAACGATATTCACCTGTCGTTCGATGCCAACACGGTGTTGCGCGGCGTCGACCTCGATGTCCCGGCGGGCACCACGACGGCAGTCATCGGCCCGTCGGGCTCGGGCAAGTCGACCTTGTTGCGCACCCTGAACCGGTTGTACGAACCGGACCGCGGCGACATCCTGCTCGACGGGCGGTCGGTCCTGACGGACAACCCCGATCAGCTGCGCCAGCGGATCGGGATGGTGTTCCAGCATTTCAACCTCTTCCCGCACCGGACAGTGCTGGAGAACGTCACCCTGGGACCGCGCAAGCTCAAGCGCCTGGACGCCGACGCCGCGCGCGAACTCGGCCTGAAACTGCTCGAGCGGGTCGGGTTGAAACACAAGGCAGACGTGCGTCCCGCGACCCTCTCCGGTGGACAACAGCAACGTGTCGCGATTGCCCGCGCACTGGCCATGAACCCCCAGGTGATGTTCTTCGACGAGGCCACTTCGGCGCTGGATCCCGAATTGGTCAAGGGCATCCTGACGCTCATCAGCGAACTCGGGGCCGACGGCATGACGATGGTTGTCGTCACCCACGAGATGGGTTTCGCCCGGTCAGCGGCGGATTCGGTGGTGTTCATGGATGGCGGCCGCGTGATCGAGACGGGGACGCCGGAGCGGATCTTCGAATCCGCAGAGACTCAACGTTTACGTCAATTTCTGGCGCAGGTCGTCTAATACCGGCCAGTATCCGGCATACACGTTAGACTATCGAACTATGTCGTCGACGGAGCCGCAGGTGGCGGACCTTGCAGGAGACCTGCAACAGGTCCTCTCCAAGCTGTTCAACGTGATGCGCCGACGCGTCGAGATCCCGAAGGACGCCGAAGCCGGTGCCGATCTGACGTTGGCGCAGCTGTCCATCCTGCTGACCCTGCTGGACCGCGGACCCATCCGGATGACGGAGTTGGCCGCCCACGAGCGGGTCCGCACACCCACCACCACGGTGGCGATCCGCCGGTTGGAGAAGCTGGGACTGGTCAAGCGGTCCCGCGACCCCTCCGATCTGCGTGCCGTCCTGGTGAACGTCACGCCGCGCGGGCTGGTGCAGCACCGCGAAGCCCTCGAGGCCCGCCGTCAGGTGCTCATCGCGATGATGGCCAAGCTGACACCCGAAGACATCGACAACATCTCCAAGGCCCTTGCGCCGCTGGAGAAGCTGGCCACCAGCAACGACGACTAGCCCAGCCAGTCCAGCACGGCCGCGGCCGTCCATGACTGCTGCATGCTGCCGAGCGGTTCCCCGGTGAAGGGTTCGTAGTATTCGGCGAACGTGCCGTCGCTGGCCTGCCGCAGGCCCTCCCGCCGCAGGATCGACGCGCGCTCGGACCACCCACGGCGCGCGAAACACCAGGAGAACAACCACGTCATCACCGGCCACACCGGGCCGCGCCAGTATTCGCGCGGGCGGAAGTCGCGGGATACCGGTGACGTGGACGGGATCAGCGGGTACTTGAGGTCGGGGTGCGCGCAGAACCGCGGACCCTCCAGCAGCCGCAACAGTGCCCGTTCCCGGTCATGCGGCAGGCCGCCGCAGAGCAACGGCGCGAACTGCGCGACGGTCTCACTCGCAATCCACTTGCCGGTCCGCAGGTCGAAGTCGCGGGCCGCGCCGGTGCGTTCGTCGCCGGTCGCCACGACGCCCTGCCGGAACCGCTCGGCCCACGAATAGAGTTCGCGCACATCGGCATTCGGCCGCTTGTAGTCCTCGCCGATCTCGGCCAGGACCGTGCACGCCACCGACAGGATGGCCGAGACGAACACGTCCTCGACCTGGAAGCTCATGACCTTCGGCAGCAGCGCGTCGTCATACCGGACGGACTTCATCTCCTCCAGCAGCCACAGGTACCGGTCGTACTCGACGTCAGACGGCCGCTGGCTGGTGTCGGTGATGATCGCGTTGTCCTCGCGCTGGTACTCGGGCACCGCGCCCGGAACCACATTGGCGTAGGCACTGTCCCACCGCGGCGAGTTGTCCATGCCGGACTCCCAGCCGTGATACAGCGTCACCCGGCCGCGCTCCTGCGGGTCGCGCGCCTCGGCCAGCCAGCGGTGCCAGCGCACCAGGTCGTCCCACCGTCGGTCCAGGAACGCTTCGGCGACGACGCGGGTCGAGCGCCCGCGGGTGCGCGCATGGTCCAGAATCCGTTGCACCGCAATGGCATGCACGGGCGGCTGGGTGATCCCGGAAGTCTCCCGGTTGCGCGGCGCGTTCACGGCCAGGGCCGTGGTCTCCCACCGCGCCGGCCCCGGGAAGTAGCCGTCGACTCCGTTGGCGAACACGATGTGCGGGATCATGCCGTTCGCCCATTGCGCCGACAGCAGCGTGTCCAGCTCGACGACGGCACGCTCGACCGTCAGCGACGCCAGGCCGATCGACACGAACGCAGCATCCCAGCTCCACATGTGCGGGTACAGCAACGGTGCCGCCGTCGTCATGACACCCAGGTCATTACCGCGCAGCAGGTAGGCGGCGCGGGCGGAGAGCTGGGTGGGCGCGAAGCTGTGGTCGGGTGGCATCGCTGTCTATTGTGCGTCGCCGCCCCGGGATTCGCTGATCGGTAGGCTCACGCCATGCCGACCGCAATGATCACCGGCGCTTCCCGGGGCCTCGGAGTGGCCATCGCCGAAGCCCTCGCGCCGACCCACACCCTGTTCCTGGCGGGGCGGCCAACTGCCGAACTCGATGCCGTGGCCGAGCGACTGGGCGCGACCACGTGGCCCATGGACCTCACCGACTACGAGGGCGTCGAGGCGACGGTGGAGCCGATCGTCGAGCTCGACGTGCTGGTGCACAACGCCGGTGTCGCGTATCCGGGCCGTGTCGGCGAATCCTCCATCGAGGAGTGGCGGGCCACCATGGAAGTGAATGTGCTTGGCGCCGTTGGACTTACCCTGCCGCTGCTGCCGGCGTTGCGGGCAGCCCGGGGCCAGGTCATCTTCGTCAACTCCGGGGCCGGCCGCAGCCCGTCCCCCGGCCTGGCGTCGTATGCCGCCAGCAAGTTCGCGCTGCGGGCCTTCGCCGACGCCCTGCGCACCGACGAGCCGTCATTGCGGGTGACGACGGTGTACCCGGGCCGGATCGACACCGACATGCAGTGGAATCTCGTGGCCTACGAAGGCGGCGAATACAAACCCGAGCGCTTCCTCAAGCCCTCTACCGTCGCGCAGGTGATCGCGCAGGTGGTGGCCACCCCGGAGGACGCCCACCAGCACGAGGTGATCATCCGCCCCCGCTGATCCCCCGCGATTTGTGCACGATTTTCCGCGGTGGGCGCGGTGTGGTGTCTCGGGACATCGCTGACACTTATGTCTCGGGACATCGCTGACAGTCAGTGTGCGGGTTTGGGTGCGCGGGTGCGGTATGTTCGCGTGGTTTTGTCGCCGGGCTGATAGCGGCGGGTTGGGTCGGCGGTGAGTTCGCGGATCAAGGTGGTGCCGCTGAAGATGGCGATGTGGTCGCCGTCGCGGATGCAGTCGCATTGGTGCCCAGCCCAATACCGGCCGACGTTGATGACGTAGGGCGGCACGAACACCCGACCGGTCGTGTCGTTAACGGTGCCGGTGGTGACAAACACCGGGGCCGGCAAGGGCCGGTCTGCGGGGCGGGCGCGTTCGGTGGCCGCGAAAACCTCTGCCGGAGTGGCTCCGCCGAGCGCTCGATGTGGTCGTTGGTGGTTGTAGCAGTGTCGGAACACCGCGAGCAGATCGTCGAGGTCAGCGACAGTGTCCGGGGTGGGGTGCGCGTGGAGCCACTTTTTGAGGGTCTGCCAGAACCGCTCGATCTTGCCGCACGTCTGCGGGTGATAGGGGGTCGAGTTGATCGTTTTCACTCCCAGGGCCCGCAGGTTCGCCTCGAACGTCGTTTCAAACCCGAGCCGCCGCCCGGTGTACATCAGGCCGTTGTCCGACAACGATATTGACGGAATCCCGCACTCGCTGATACCGGCCAGCATCACCGACCACACCAACTCGCCGGTGCCCGGCCCGGCTGCGGCGGCCAACCCGACCAGGTAGCGGGAATGATCATCCAGACAGCCCGCAATGGCCACCGCCGTGCCGTCCGCCAGTGCCCATTCGGTCCAGTCTGATTGCCAGCAACCGTTCGGGCGATCGAAGACAAACCGTTTGGTCGCTGACTTGGGCCGTTTACGCGGCTGCGGGGTGATCGCACCGTGGCGCGTCAAGATCCGCCAGATCGTGGCCGGTGCGGGCACACCAACATGGCCCTCACGCCGTAGCGCCCAGTGGATCGAGTGTGCGCCGTGGTCGCGGCCGGCTTCCAATAGCTCCTTGCGGCGGCGCAGCACCAGCTCCTCGACCGCGGCCGCGGTCTGCCCGGGACACGACACCGGCCGTCGTGATAGCTCTTCGAGTCCGGTCAGCCCTAGCTGCCCGAACCGCTTGCGCCACTTATAGAACGTCTGTCGACTGATCTGCTGATCCCGGCAGAACGCCGCCACATTCTCGACCTGCCCGGCCAACGCCGTCGCAGCACGAATATCCATCGCCGTCACCTTCTGGGCCATGAACCACGATGGGTCCACACCTCACTCAGGTGTCAGCGATGTCCCGAGACATACATGTGTCAGCGATGTCCCGAAACAAGACACCGCGGTGGGCGCGGAACATCGTGCACAAATCCCGGGTCAGGCGACGATGTTGACCAAGCGGCCGGGAACCACGATGACCTTCTTGGGCGTGGCGCCGGCCAGGAACGCCTGCACCTTCTCGTCGGCGAGCGCGGCGGCTTCCAGCGTGGCCTTGTCGGCGTCGGCGGCGACGACGATCTTGCCGCGCACCTTTCCGTTGACCTGCACCGGGTACTCGACGGTGTCGTCGACCAGGTAGCGCTCGTCGGCGACCGGGAACGGGCCGTGTGCCAGCGACTTCTCGCTACCGAGGCGACGCCACAGCTCCTCGGCCAGGTGCGGGGCCAGCGGCGCGACCATCAGCACCAGCGGCTCGACCGCGGCACGGGCGGTGACGGCCTCCTTGGTGAGGTGGTTGGTGTACTCGATGAGCTTGGCGGCGGCGGTGTTGTTGCGCAGCGCGGCGTAGTCCTCGTTGACCCCGGCGATGGTCCGGTGCAGCTGCTTGAGCGTCTCGTCGGAGAGGGCGTCGTCGGAAACCCTTGGCTCACCGGTGGTTTCGTCGACAACGACGCGCCAGACACGCTGCAGGAACCGGTGCGCGCCGACGACATCCTTGGTGGCCCACGGCCGGGACGCCTCCAGGGGACCCATCGACATCTCGTAGACGCGCAGGGTGTCGGCGCCGTATTCCTCGCAGATCTCGTCGGGCGAGACGGAGTTCTTCAGGCTCTTGCCGATCTTGCCGAACTCCTGGTTGACCTCGATCTCACCGTCCGGACCGGTCCAGAAGAACTTGCCTTCGCGCGGGGCGACTTCGGCGGCCGGCACGTAGGTGCCGCGCGCGTCGGTGTACGCGAACGCCTGGATGTAGCCCTGGTTCACCAGCCGGCGGTACGGCTCGCGCGACGACACGTGCCCCAGGTCGAACAGCACCTTGTGCCAGAACCGCGAGTACAGCAGGTGCAGCACCGCGTGCTCGACGCCGCCGACGTACAGGTCGACGCCACCCGGATCCGAGGCGCCGTGGATCTCGGGCCGCGGGCCCATCCAGTAGGCCTCGTTCTCCTTGGCGCAGAACGTTTCCGAGTTGTGCGGGTCGGCATAGCGCAGCTCGTACCAGGAGCTGCCGGCCCACTGCGGCATGACGTTGGTGTCGCGGGTGTAGGGCTGCAGCCCGTCACCCAGATCCAGGTCGACGTGCACCCATTCGGTGGCCTTGTTCAGCGGCGGCGACGGCTCGCTGTCGGCGTTGTCCGGGTCGAACAACACCGGCGAGTAGTCGGGCACGTCCGGAAGTTCCACCGGCAGTGCCGAATCCGGCAGCGGGTGGGCCTGGCCGTCGGCGTCGTACACGATCGGGAACGGCTCGCCCCAGTACCGCTGGCGAGCGAAAAGCCAGTCGCGGAGCTTGAATTCGACGCGGGCCTGACCGCGGCCGGCCGCCACGAGCTTCTCGGTGACAGTGGCCTTGGCGTCGGCGACGTTCAGGCCGTCGAGGTAGTCGGAGTTGACCACCGCTCCGTCACCGGTGTAGGCGGCTTCCGAAAGATCGCCGCCCGCAATCACTTCCACGATGGGCAGGCCGAACGCGGTGGCGAACTCCCAGTCGCGCTGGTCGTGGCCGGGCACCGCCATGATGGCGCCGGTGCCGTAGCCGGCCAGCACGTAGTCGGCGATAAAGATCGGAACCTGTTGTCCGTTAACCGGATTCGTGGCGTAAGCGCCGGTGAACACGCCGGTCTTGGTCTTGTTCTCCTGGCGCTCCAGGTCGGACTTGGCCGCGATGGCGGCGCGGTACACCGCGACGGCCTCGGCCGGGGTGGCCTCGCCACCGGTCCAACGGGGATCGACGTCGGCCGGCCATGAGGTGGCCAGCAGCGAGTCCACCAACTCGTGCTCGGGAGCCAGCACCAGGTAGGTGGCGCCGAACAGGGTGTCCGGCCGGGTGGTGAAGACCTCGATGTCGGCCTCCCCCGCGGAGAACAGCACCGCGGCGCCAGTCGATTTACCGATCCAGTTGCGCTGCATGGCCTTGACCTTGTCGGGCCAGTCCAGCACGTCCAGGTCTTCGAGCAGCCGGTCCGAGTAGGCGGTGATGCGCATCATCCACTGCCGCAGGCGCTTGCGGAACACCGGGAAGTTGCCGCGCTCGCTGCGGCCGTCGGAGGTGACCTCTTCGTTGGCCAGCACGGTGCCCAGACCCGGGCACCAGTTCACCATCGAGTCCGAGCGGTAGACCAGGCGGTATGAGTCGACGACCACGGCACGCTCGGCGGCCGACAGCGCCGACCAGTCGCGACCGTCGTCGAGAGTGCGTGCGCCGGAATCGAATTCGGCGATCAGGTCGGCGACCGGCCGGGCCTTCTGCTGCGCCGCGTCGAACCAGGCGTTGTAGATCTGCAGGAAGATCCACTGCGTCCACTTGTAGAAGTCGGTGTCGGTGGTGGCGAAGCTGCGCCGCGAATCGTGGCCCAGGCCCAGCCGACCCAGCTGCCGCCGGAAGTTGACGATGTTGGCCTCGGTCCTGGTGCGCGGGTGTGTGCCCGTCTGCACCGCGTACTGCTCGGCGGGCAGGCCGAAGGCGTCGAAGCCCAGGGCGTGCAGGACGTTGCGGCCCGTCATGCGGAAGTAGCGGGCGTACACGTCGGTGGCGATGTATCCGAGCGGGTGCCCGACGTGCAGGCCCTCACCCGAGGGGTACGGGAACATGTCCTGCACGAACATCTTGTCTGCCGGCACCGGCGAGCCGTCGGTGGGCGCAAGGGAGCCGACGGGGTTGGGCACGTTGAAGGTCCCGCGGTCCGTCCACACCTGCTGCCAATCGGCCTCGATCGTGCCGGCCAGTTCGGCGGTGTAACGGTGCTGCGGGCTGTCGGCGTCTGCGGTCACGGCCGCCTCGGGACGCGCGTTGGCCTGCGCATTCGGGGAATCGCTCACGTGCACAGGGTAGTCAACACCCCCGGCGCGACCTGCATCACGCCAGCCGATCGCCGTTGGTCTCGGTTCCGTTGCAGTGCGGTCAGAGCACGGTTGCAGGTGCGCGCCGGATCTGGTGGGCACTGCGCACACCTACATACAGTCGGCTCCAGTGCAACGCATGAGACAGAAGTGAAGCGGAAGGACCGGCGCCACATGTTCGAGAACGCTCGCCACTGGCGACTTCTGGCAGGGGGTGTCGCCGCAGGCCTGGCGGGTGTCGTCGGCTTCGCAGGCAGCATCGCAAGCCCGATCTCGTCGGCCGATCCCCTGCCGCCCCAGCCCGTCATCCCGGCACCCGCGACGGTGACCCAGACCGTCACCGTGCAGGCCGCCCCGGCACCGGTGGCTGCCGCCCAGCCGGCCGGCCCCGCCTTCATCCCCGCAGGCCAGCCCGCCGGTGTGCCGCAACCGGCGACGCTGCCCCAGCCCGCGGTGGCGCAACCGGTCCCCGCGCCCGCACCGGCACCGGTCCTCGCGCCGGCCACCTCGGGCACCCTCGTCGACTACCTCCGCGCCCACAACGTCGCCATGCAGCGACAGACGGCCGCCGGCTTCACCGCGCTGAACATCGTCCTACCGGTGCCTCCCGGCTGGGCCGCGGTGCCCGATCCGAATGTGCCCGACGCGTTCGCCGTCATTGCCGACCGCGTCGGCGGCGACGGCCTCTACACCTCGAATGCCGCGCTGCAGGTCTACAAGCTGGTCGGCGACTTCGACCCGCGGGAAGCCATCAGCCACGGCTTCATCGACAGTCAGCAGCAGGTCGCGTGGCGGTCGACCGACGGTTCGATGGCCGATTTCTATGGCATGCCGTCGTCGATCATCGAAGGCACCTACCGCGAGAACAACATGACGCTGAACACCTCGCGGCGGCACATCATCGCGACCTCCGGTGCGGACCGGTACCTGGTGACACTGGCGGTGACGACGAGCGCGCAGGTGACCGTCGCTTCCGGCAACGCCACCGACGCCATCGTCAACGGGTTCAAGGTCAGCGCGCCGGGTGCACCGGCGGCAGCGCCCGCACCCGCCGTGGTACCCGCACCCGCCGCCGTACCGGCTCCGGCCGCACCGGCTCCTGCCCCGGCCCCCGCCGCACCGATGGTTCCGGCGCCCGCCGCCGTCCTCCCGCACGCCGCCGGGGCCGTGCCCCTCACCGCGTCCATCCCTGGTCTCGGCCGCTGACCGGTCACCGGTTTGGAGCGTCCCCCGGGGCGCCCCTATCCTGAGACGCATGCTGATCGCCGCCGTGCTGTGCCTGTGCGCGGCCGTGGTGACCGCGGGCGTCGGCACCTGGTCGCTGCGCCGCCCCCATTCGACGGACACCGTGCCGCGCGTGCTGCGCTCGGTGGCACCGATCCAACTCGCGACGGCCGTGATGCTGGCCGCCGGTGGTGCGGTCGCACTCGTCGCACCGCGCGGCACCGGGGTGATGGTGCTGATGGTCTGCGTGCTCGGCGCCGTCGGCACCTTCGCGGCCGGCTGCTACCAGGGCGCGAAGGCCGGGGCCGCCATGATGGGCCTGGACGACGCGCCCGCAGGCGACGGCTGCGCCGGCAGCTGCGCCAGCTGCACGCTGTCCTGCAGCTGAATTTCTCCGGCTAGTTCCGGCTCACATCGATCGGGTGTGTCGCCAGCATCGCCATGGGCATCGGCTGACGCCGTAGCACCCGTGACCACAGATCCACCCGCGGTTCCACGAGGACGTCCGACGGCAGCGCCGACAGCACGATCCAGTCGTCGCGCTCGATCTCACCGTCGAGCTGGCCCACCGACCACCCGGAGTAGCCGGCGTAGATCCGCACGCCCTCCACAGCGCCTTCGATGTCCTCGGGGTCGGCGTCCAGATCGACCATCGCGATGCGGCCCTGCACATGCCGCAGTCCGGGCACCGATGCGGCGTCGACACCGACCTTCATGGTCGCCAGGCACAGCGCGGAATCGCGCTTCACCGGACCGCCGATGAACATGGACTTGGGTTTGGTGGCGAGCTTCGCCCACTGCGGCAACACGTTGTAGACGGCCGTCTCGCTGGGCCGGTTCAGGACGACGCCGAGCGTGCCACCGGAGTTGTGCTCGACGATGTAGATGACGCTGCGCCGAAAGGTCGGCTCCAGCAAATCGGTGTTGGCGAGCAGGAGTGTGCCCGCCCGGATCCGGTGCGTGGCAGGGGCAATGAAATCCTCCGGTTCCTCTGACTGCGCCACGCCCTCCATCATGGCACTTGAGGGCCGTCGCCGTGACCAACGCACACGGCCCGCCGGGATATTTGTACTGTGGAGCGGGTCGCTTCAATCACGCCCGGCACTCTCAAATCAGGACACGAATATCCCAGTGACCGACCGCCGTCCCCACCACGTCGTCCTGCATGCAGTGCAGGCTCTGCCGGACTTCCGCCGGCTGCTGGAACTGCGCGCGGTCAGTCAGTTCGGCGACGGACTTTTTCAGGCCGGTCTGGTCGGCGCGCTGCTGTTCAACCCTGATCGGGCGGCCACGCCATGGGCCATCGCCGGCTCCTTCGCCGCGCTGTTCCTGCCGTACTCGCTGCTGGGCCCGTTCGTCGGCGCACTGCTCGACCGCTGGGACCGCAGGCAGGTGCTCATCGCCGCCAACCTCGCGCGGCTGCTGGTGATGGTCTGCGTCGGCGCGCTGCTGGCCGACGCCGCGTCCGACAGGCCAATCCTGTTCGGCGCGTTGATCGTCAACGGTTTCACCCGCTTCGTCTCCTCGGGTCTGTCGGCCGCACTGCCGCACGTCGTGCCCACCGAACAAGTGGTGTCGATGAACTCGGTGGCCACCGCCGTCGGCGCGGTCTCGGCGTTCGTCGGCGCCAACGTGATGCTGCTGCCGCGGTGGCTGATGGGCGCGGGCGACACCAGCGCCGCGGTGGTGATCTGGTTGGCGGTACTACCCGTCGCGCTGGCGCTGTGGCTGTCGGTGCGCTTCCACCGCCACCTCCTGGGGCCTGACGACAGCGCCCGCGCGGTCCACGGGTCGGTCACCTACGCCGTCGTCACCGGCTGGATCTACGGGCTCCGGTCGGTCGCGAACGTGCCGACGGTGACGGCGACCCTGACCGGTCTGGCGGCCCACCGGATGGTGTTCGGCATCAACACCCTCATGGTGCTGGTGATCGTCCGGCACGGCGGCGGCGAGCACGTCGCGGGCTTCGCGGTGACGGTCGTGTTCGTGGCCGCCGCAGGCCTCGGGTCGTTCCTCGCCAACCTCGTCATGCCCGCGGCGGTACGGCGCTGGGGCCGCTACGCCACCGCGAACGGGGCCCTGGCCATCGCGGCCGTCGTGCAGCTGTCCGGCGCCGGGTTGCAGATACCCGTGCTCATCGCCTGCAGTCTGGTGCTGGGGACGGCCGGGCAGATGGTCAAGCTGTGCGCCGACTCGGCCATGCAGCTCGACGTCGACGACGCGCTGCGCGGGCACGTGTTCGCGGTCCAGGACGCGCTGTTCTGGCTGGCGTTCATCATCGCGATCACGGCATCCGCGGCCGTGATCCCGGCCGACGGCAAGTCCTCGGCGCTCATGGCCGCCGGTGCCGTCGTCTACCTCGTGGGGCTTGCCCTGCACGCGACGCTGGGCAAGCGCAGCAGAACCAGCGGTACCGTCTAGGGTGCTGCCATGGCCCCCAATGCTGCTGCCGGTGTGATCGCCGATCTGCGTGCCGAGAGTGACGACCTGGACCGCTTGGTCGCCGACCTGCCACCTGCCGACTGGGCCACTGCGACTCCCGCCGAGGGGTGGACCATCGCCCATCAGATCGCGCATCTGTGGTGGACCGACAAGGTGTCGGTGCTGGCGGTGACGGACGAGGACGCCTTCGCCGCGACGCTCACCGAAGCGTGGAAGAACCCGCTCGGGTTCGTCGACGTGGCGGCCGAAGAACTCGCGCAGACCCCGCCGGCAGAGATGCTGGCGCAGTGGCGCGCCACCCGGGCCACGTTGCACGACGCGCTGGAAGGCGTCGCGGACGGCCGCAAGCTGCCCTGGTTCGGCCCGCCGATGAGCGCGGCGTCGATGGCCAGCGCCCGGTTGATGGAGACCTGGGCGCACGGCGCCGACGTCGCCGACGCACTCGGGGTTCGGCGCGAGCCCACGGCGCGACTCAAGTCCATCGCGCATATCGGGGTTCGGACAAGGGATTTCGCGTTCACCCTCCACGAGCTGACCCCGCCCAGCGACGTGTTTCACGTGGAACTTTCCGCACCCGACGGGTCCGTCTGGACCTGGGGTCCCGACGATGCCGCGCAGCGCGTCACCGGTTCGGCCGAGGACTTCTGCCTGTTGGTGACCCAACGGCGGCCGCTGCGCGAGCTCGACGTGACGGCCGTCGGCGACGACGCCCAGAAGTGGCTGACCATCGCGCAGGCGTTCGCCGGGCCGCCCGGGGCAGGCCGGGACTAACCGGCGGTGGGACCGGCTGCGTCGGCCGCGCCGTCCCCGTCGGAGTCCGACAGCCGCACATCCCACCGCCCGTCACCGTCGGTGTCCGCGTAGGCGGCAGACCCGGCCAGCACCCGGTCGGCGAGTCCGTTGCCGTCGGTGTCGATCAGCCGGTCATCGGCCGCGCCGTCGCCGTCGAAGTCGACGACCGCTCCCCCGCTCTGCTCGGTGCCATCCAAGCCGAACCACCGCAGCCCCGCGCCCACGGCCCAGGTGCCCGATCCGTCGTCGGTGAGCGTGCGCCGAGCCCCGCTGTCCGCGACATCCACCACCGCATGGTCGGCCCGGCCGTCGCCGTCGAAGTCGGCCAACGCGTCGTCGAACAATCCGTCGCCGTCCACATCGAGCCGCACGCCGTCGAGCGTGCCGTCACCGTCGGCATCCACGGCCGGCTCCCCCGGCCACCACGACGCCGACCCGTCTCCATCACTCAGGCAATAGTCCATACCTGATTGGACGGATGGTCAGCCTCTGGCGTTCCACCATTTCTGCAATTCGGCGACGGCCTCGTCATGGGTCAGCGGGCCGCGGTCCATCCGGAGCTCCTTGAGGAACCGCCACGCCTCGCCGACCTGCGGCCCGGCCGGGATGCCGAGCAACGTCATGATCTCGTTGCCGTCCAGGTCCGGCCGCACCCGCGCCAGATCCTCCTGCGCTGCCAGCTCGTCGATGCGCCGCTCGAGGCCGTCGTAGTTGGCCTGCAGACGCGCCGCGCGCCGGCGGTTGCGGGTGGTGCAGTCGGCGCGCACCAGCTTGTGCAGCCGGCTCAGCAGCGGGCCGGCGTCGGTGACGTACCGGCGCACGGCCGAGTCCGTCCACTGGCCGGTGCCCTTGTCGTCGGCGTAGCCGTGGAACCGCAGATGCAGATACACCAACTGCGAGACGTCGTCGACCATCTGCTTGGAGTACTTCAACGCACGCATGCGCTTGCGCGTCATCTTGGCGCCGACGACCTCGTGGTGATGGAAGCTGACGCCGCCGTCGGCCTCGTGGCGGCGGGTGTCGGGCTTACCGATGTCGTGCAGCAGGGCCGCCCACCGGAGGACGAGGTCGGGTCCCTGGTCCTCCAGGTCGATCGCCTGCCGCAGCACCGTCAGCGAGTGGTGATAGACGTCCTTGTGCTGGTGGTGTTCGTCGATGGCCATCCGCATGGCGCCGACCTCGGGCAGCACCACATCACCCAGCCCGGTCTGCACCATGAGGTCCACGCCGGCCATGGGGTCGGCACCCAGCATCAGCTTGTCCAATTCGGCGGCGACGCGCTCGGCGGTGATCCGGCCCAACTGCGGCGCCATCTCGATGAGGGCCTCCAGCACCCGCGGCGCCACCGCGAACCCCAGCTGTGAGACGAAGCGGGCGGCCCGCAACATCCGCAGCGGGTCGTCACCGAACGACACCTGCGGCGCCGACGGGGTGTCGAGCACCTTGTCGGCCAGCGCGCCCAGCCCGCCGAGGGGATCGTGGAACTCACCGATGCCGCCGGGCAGCTCCGGGTTGATCCGGACCGCCATCGCGTTCGCGGTGAAGTCCCGGCGCACCAGATCGTCCTCGAGCCGGTCGCCGAACACCACCTCGGGGTTGCGCGACACCTGGTCGTAGCTGTCGGCCCGGAAGGTCGTGATCTCGATGCGCTGCCCGTGCTTGGCCACCCCGATGGTCCCGAATTCGATCCCGGTGTCCCACAACGCTTCTGCCCAGCCACGCAGCATCTTCTGGAGCTGCGCCGGACGGGCGTCGGTGGTGAAATCGAGATCGTTCAGGTCGCGGCCCAGCAGTGCGTCACGCACGCTGCCGCCCACCAGATACAGCTCATGACCCGCCGCGGTGAACACCCGGCCCAGGTCGATGAGCAAATCCGCATGCTGATTCAGTGCGACCGCTGCGGCGGTCAGCAGGGTCGCCGGGTCGCTGCGCGGGCTCCGCTCCGGTCCGCCTTCGGCGCTTGCATCGTTCGGCACGTCCGATGAGCCTAATGCGCCCACCCGCGGCCGGAGTACCCACCATCGCGGCACGGTCACAACTGGGCCACTGACCGGCGAGGGGGGACAGAGCGCCCAACCTGAGCAGCTACTATCGCTTGGGTGTCGGAAGGCGAGCGTGCCAAACCACGACGGCGCCGCGGGCGACGTCGCGGTCGACGCTCGGCAGGTCCGCCAAGCGACAGCGCCCAGCGCACCGACACCGATTCGGCCGCGCCCACCCGCAACGACACCACACAACCGGTCCCGGCCGCAGCGGCTCCCCCGCCCCCGGCTGCCCGCAAGTCGAACAACGACAGGCTGCGCACCGTCCACGAGACGTCCGCCGGCGGGTTGGTGATCGACGGTCTCGACGGCCCCAAAGACACCCAGATGGCGGCGCTCATCGGTCGCATCGACCGGCGCGGCCGGATGTTGTGGTCACTGCCCAAGGGGCACATCGAACTCGGCGAGACGGCCGAACAAACCGCCATCCGTGAGGTCGCCGAGGAGACCGGACTGCAGGGCAGCGTGCTGGCGGCGCTCGGCAGCATCGACTACTGGTTCGTGACCGAGGGCCGGCGCGTGCACAAGACAGTGCACCATTACCTGATGCGATTCCTGGGCGGCGAGCTCTCCGACGACGACGTCGAGGTCACCGAAGTGGCGTGGGTGCCGCTGCGGGAGCTGCCGTCCCGCCTGGCCTACGCCGACGAGCGCAAGCTCGCCGAGGTGGCCGGCGAACTGATCGACAAACTGCACACCGATGGACCGGGCGCCCTGCCGCCGCTGCCGCGCACCGCGCCGCGCCGCCGCCCACAGACCCATTCCCGCACGCGGAACCATCGCACCGACGACTCCGCCCATACTCAGCCCGGCCGCCGCGCGAACGGCTGCGGACCCGGGTCGTGAACGTCAGGCGAGAGCTGTCGGGGCCGGCCTCGACAGTTCTCCTCCGCGTCCTGGCGGTCACCGTCCTGCTGTTGCTGCTCACCGCTCCGATCACGCCGCAGTCGTCGGCCGGGGAACCGGGCGGGGCGACGTTCCTGCAGCTGCGCATCGACCACGTCACGCCCGACGTCGTCACCACCACCAGTGAGCCGGTGGTGACGGTCAGCGGCACCGTCACCAACGTCGGGGACCGTCCGGTGCACGACGTCATGGTGCGCCTCGAACACGCGGCCGAGGTGACGTCCTCTGCCGGACTGCGGACGACGCTGGCCGGGGAGCCGACGGACTTCTCCGCGGTCGGCGACTTCACCACGGTCTCGCAGGATCTGGCGCGCGGGCAGAGCGTGCCGTTCCGGCTCGCGTACCCGGTGCGATCGGCGGACCATCCTGCCCTGGGCATCGACCGGCCCGGGGTGTACCCGCTGCTCGTCAACGTGAACGGGACCCCCGACTACGGGGCGGCCGCCCGGCTCGACGACGCCCGCTTCCTGCTACCCGTGCTGGGCGTGCCCGCCACCCCGCCCCCTCCCGGCGGCGGCAGTGGCCAGCAGCCGATCGACGCCGTCGTGCCGCCCGACACGGCACACCCCGTCGCGCTGACCCTGCTGTGGCCGCTGGCCGACCGTCCGCACCTGGCGGCCGGTGTCCCGGGACGCACCGAACCGGCCCGCCTGGCCGACGACGACCTCGCGACGTCCCTGGCCAACGGCGGCCGCCTGGACACCCTGTTGGCTGCGGCGGACTTCGCCACCAACGATCAGGTGGATCCCGGCGGGCTCATGCGCGGCGCGATGTGCCTGGCCATCGACCCCGACCTGTTGATCACCGTCAACGCGATGAGCGGCGGCTACGTCGTGACCGACGACCCGGCGGCCGGCCTCAACTCACCCACTCACCCCGGCGCCGGCCAGCAGGCCGCGACCGACTGGCTGCACCGGCTGCGGGAGCTGGCCCAGCGGGTGTGCGTCACCCCGACGGTGTACGCCCAGGCCGACCTGCGCGCGCTGCAACGCGTCGGTGACGCAGTCCTGAGCACCACCGCCACCACCGATACCGGCCCCATCGTCAACCAGCTGCTCGGCGTCCAGTCCCTGCGCGGCGCCACCGTCGTCGGCGACGGCCCGCTCACGGGTCCCGCGGTGCGGCTGCTGTCGGCGCAGCCCGAACCGACCGTCGCGATCGCGGCCGCGCCGATCACCCCCGACGACGCCGCGAATCCCGCTGACACCGCGCCCCGCCGCTACAGCGACAAGGTCACCGTGGCGCCGTTCGACCCGTGCGTCGCCGCGGCCCTGGCCGGTGCCGGGCGGACCCCGATCTCGCCGGGCTACCTCGACACCTCGCTGCATGTGCCGCTCAACCACGATTCGCCGGTGGCGCGCCGTCAGGACGCCATCGCCTCCGTGCTGTGGCGTGGCCTGCAACCCGACGCGCAGCCCCGCAACCAGATCCTGATGCCGCCGCTGGCGTGGGACGTGACACCCGACGACGCCCAGGCGATCCTGACGTCGGTGGCCACCGCCATCCATTCGGGGCTGGCCGTCGCCCGCCCGATGCCCGCGGTGATCGCCGACGCTCAAGCACTGCCGCCGACGCAGTCGGCCACCCCGCCCGACAACGGGACCGGCAACCCCAAGGCCCGCTACGGCGACGGCATCACCAGCCAGATCTCGACCACCATGGAACGGATCTGGGGCCTCACGGCCGCACTGACCGTCAACAGCCAGACCGGCCTGACGGGCGACCAGTACACCGCGCCGCTGCGTGAGGACATGCTGCGGGCGCTGACGCAGTCGGTACCGCCGACCGTCCGCGAAGCCCTGGCCCAGCAGCGCGTCACCGCCACGCAGCACACCATGGACGACTTGTTCCATGCGGTCACCGTGGTGAACCCCGGCGGCTCGTACACGCTGGCCACCGAGCGCAGTCCCCTCCCCCTCGCCCTGCGCAACGATCTGCCGCTGCCCATCCGGGTGCGACTCGTCATCGACGCGCCGCCCGGCATGACCGTCACCGACATGGGCGAGATCGAGCTGCCGCCGGGCTACCTGCCCCTGCGCGTGCCCATCGAGGTGCACTTCACCCAGCGCGTCGCGGTCGACGTCTCCCTGCGGACGGTCAACGGACTGACGCTCGGCGAGCCGGTCCGACTGTCGGTGCATTCCAACGCCTACGGCAAGGTGCTGTTCTTCATCACCCTGTCCGCCGGCGCGGTGTTGTTCCTGCTCGCCGGCCGACGGCTGTGGCACCGGTTCCGCGGCCAGCCCGACCGGGCCGACCTGGACCGGCCGCATCACAGCCGGCCGATCCGGCCCGACCCACTCGACACCGCCATGGCCCACGACCAGGAGGACTCGTGAACGCCGCGCGCGGTCCCCGGCCCAACGCCGCGGCAGCACCGCAGGCACCGCCGCGGCGGCGGGCCGAACTGTCCGATGCGGCCGTCGTCTCCCGGTCCTGGGGCATGGCTTTCGCCACCCTGGTCAGCCGCATCACCGGCTTCCTGCGGATCGTCCTGCTCGCCGCGATTCTCGGCGCGGCACTGTCCAGTTCGTTCACGGTCGCCAACCAGCTGCCGAACATGGTGGCCGCCCTGGTTCTCGAGGCGACCTTCACCGCGATCTTCGTGCCGGTGCTGGCCCGCGCCGAACGCGACGATCCCGACGGCGGCGCCGCGTTCGTGCGGCGACTGGTCACGCTGGCCACCGCACTACTGCTGCTGACGACGGTGCTGTCCGTCGCGGCGGCACCGCTGCTGGTGCGGCTGATGCTCGGCAGTGACCCGCAGGTGAACGAACCGCTCACCACCGCCTTCGCGTATCTTCTGCTGCCGCAGATCATCTTCTACGGGCTGACCTCGGTCTACATGGCAATCCTGAACAACCGCAACGTGTTCGGGCCGCCGGCCTGGGCGCCGGTGCTCAACAACGTGGTGGCAATCATCACGCTCTGCGTGTATGTGCTTGTCCCGGGCGAACTCTCGATCGATCCCGTCGAGATGGGCAACGCCAAACTGCTCGTACTCGGCATCGGCACCACCCTCGGTGTGGTCGCCCAGGCCGGGGTGCTGCTGTATTCCCTGCAGCGGCACCGCATCGACCTGAGGCCGCTGTGGGGTATCGACGACCGGCTCAAGAAGTTCGGCACGATGGCCGTCGCCATGATGCTGTATGTCCTGATCAGTCAGATCGGTCTGATCGTCGGCAACGAAATCGCCAGCCACGCAGCCGCATCCGGCCCCGCGATCTACAACTACGCCTGGCTGCTGCTGCAGTTGCCGTTCGGCATGATCGGCGTCACGGTGCTGACCGTCGTGATGCCGCGGCTGTCCCGCAACGCCGCCGCGAACGACGACCCCGCGGTGCTCGCCGACTTCTCCCTGGCCACCCGGTTGACCATGGTGACCCTGATCCCGATCGTCGCGTTCATGACCGTCGGCGGACCCGCGATCGGTAGCGCGCTGTTCGCGTACGGCAACTTCGGTGCCACCGACGCCGCCTACCTCGGCATGGCCATCACGCTGTCGGCGTTCACCCTGATCCCGTATTCCATGGTGCTGCTGGAACTTCGGGTGTTCTACGCCCGCGAACAACCCTGGATCCCGATCGTCCTGATCGTCGTGATCACCGTGGTGAAGATCGTCGGCTCGCTGATCGCCCCGCACCTGACCGACGACCGGGAACTCGTGGCCGGATACCTCGGCCTCGCCAACGGGCTCGGCTTCCTCGCCGGCGCGACCGTCGGCTACGTGTTGTTGCGGTCGGCGCTGCGGCCGCCGCGCGGCCGGATGATCGAACTGCCGGTGATCCGGACCATCCTCGTGACGATCTGTGCCTCCCTGGGATCGGGGCTCCTCGCATATCTCGCTGACAAGCTGCTGGGGTTCGATCGGCTCACCGAACACGGCGGCGCCGCCGGATCGTTGCTGCGCCTGGTTCTGCTCGGCCTGATCATGCTGCCGGTGATCGTGGCGGTGCTGGTCGCCGCCAAGGTGCCCGATGCCCTGGCCGCAGTCGCTTTCGTGCAGCGCCGACTGGGACGCGGCGGGGCCGCTCCGACCCCCGCACTCCAGGTCAGCTCTGCTGTACCGGACTCGGGACGGACCGCGGTCCCGTACCCTGGACACGGCAATTCACCTCCGGTGCCACGCCGGCCCGGCGCGTCCGCCACAGGCGGGGCGAGGCCGGGAAGTGGTACCACGGGCGGGCTTCGGAAAGGATTTGCGGTGACCGACGCACCCGCGGACCAGGGATCCGCCCACATCCCGGATGCCTCCGGCAGTGGCGACGACGTCGCGTTGCGGGCCGGCGCGGTGGTCGCCGACGGCCGCTACCGACTGCTGGTCTTCCACGGCGGTCCACCCGATCTGCAGTTCTGGCACGCGCTCGACATCGCGCTCGACCGCCAGGTCGCGCTGACGTTCGTCGACCACGACGGCGTGCTGCCGGAGTCGATGGTCCAGGAAATCCTCACCCGGACAAGCAAACTGAGCCACGTCGAGGGACCGGGCCTGGCGCGGATCCTCGATGTCACCCGGCTGGGCCACGGTGGTCTGGTGGTCAGTGAATGGATCCGCGGCGGTTCGCTGGCCGAGGTGGCGGCGACGGAACCGTCCCCCATGGGCGGTGCCCGCGCCATCCAGTCCCTGGCGTCGACGGCCGAATCCGCGCACCGCTCCGGCGTCGCGCTGTCGGTCGATCACCCCGGCCGGATTCGCGTCAGCATCGAAGGCGACGTGGTGCTCGCTTTCCCCGGCACCCTGCCGTCGGCCACGCCCGAGGACGACATCCGCGGCGTCGGCGCCACGCTGTACGCGCTGCTGATCAATCGGTGGCCGCTGCCCGAAGCCGGTGCGCTCAGCGGCATGCTGCCCGCGACCCAGAACAGTGCGGGCCAGCCCGTCGAACCCCGCTCGGTCGACGGCACCATCCCCTTCCAGATCTCTGCCGCGGCGGCCCGCGCCGTGCAGGAGGGCGGCGGAATCCGCTCGGCCCCAACACTGTTGAACCTGCTGCAACAGGCGACCACTGTCGCCGACACCACCGAACTGCTCGCGCCCGTCGACGGCTCGCAACGCCCGGAACCGGCGGACGCTGCCGAAACCGAAGCTGCCGCCAAGCGGCGCAAGGCACTGCTCATCGGCCTCGGTGTCGGTGGGGCGGTCCTGCTGGTGGCCCTGCTGGTCCTGGCGTCGGTGCTCAAGGGCATCTTCGGCGACGTCGGCGGCGGGCTGGACAAGCAACAGCTGGGTCTCAACAGTCAGCACCCGACCTCGAGCGGCGCCCCAACACCCGGCAATGTGGTGAAACCCGTTGGTGTGACCGTGTTTTCACCCGGTGGCGGCGCGGACTCGCCGGAGACCGCAGGCAAAGCCCTGACCGGCGCATCCGGCGACGCGTGGTCGACCGACGTCTACACCGATCCCACACCGTTCCCCGGTTTCAAGAGCGGTGTCGGCCTCATGCTCAACCTGCCTCAGGCGACCACGGTCGCGTCGGTCACCCTGAACCTCACCAGCACGGGCACCGCGATCCAGATTCGGTCGGCTCAGACGGCCACGCCGTCCTCGCTGGACGCCACGACCGTCCTGACGCAGCCGGCGACCATGAAGCCCGGCTCCAACACCATCACGATCTCGGGCGCGCAGCCGACGCAGCATCTGCTGATCTGGATCTCCACGCTGGGGACCGTCGATGGCAAGAGCAAGACCGACATCTCCAACGTGGTCGTGAAGGCCGCCGCGTAGGCCCCGATCAGCTCCAGCCGACGAAGGCCATCGCCTGGCCGCCGTCGTAGCCCGCGCGTTCAAGGATGTTGCCGGACATCTTGATCTGCGTCGGGTGCGACGGGTCCTGCAAGTTCGCCTGGTACAGGTTCCATACTTTGATGTCGTTGTGGCTGAACACCGTGAAGATGACTGTCGATCCGGTCGGATCCGCTGCCGCCTCAGATATTTCGGTGCTCGGGGGCGTGATGCGTTGCCCGTCGGTGTCGCTGCAGGCCGGGCGCTCGACGCTCGGTGGGGGCACCGCGTCGATCACCAGATAGTGACCCGCGTCGTCGTGGACCGACCGCAGATAGCGAGTGTCGTCGATGAACCACAACGACGACGGGCACACGCGCAAGCTGTCGCCGCCGGGCAGTTCGCCCTCGCCCAGCTCGATCTGTTCGGGGTTCTTCACCACGGGCCGAAGGAAGTTCGGCATGTACGTCGGGCTCGTCCGCACGACTTTCATCGCATCGGTATCGACGAAGTTGTACATCTTGGCGCGAGCATCGTAAAAGACCAACAGACCCTGCTCGTCGAACTGCGGGTTGCGGTGGTCCGGCCTCTGTTGGTTACCGAAATCTCCCGTCGGCGACGGCTGCAGGGCCTCGGTCACATCAACCGTCGCCTTGCTGTCGGCGTCGTAGTAGCGGACGTGACCATCGTTGAGCGTGATGGAGTCGAGCGCCATCTTGTGGAAGTCCCTGCTGTAGCGCGGCCGCGAGAACTGGCCGTTGCCGATGTTGCAGCCAGCGGGGAAGGTGGCGATGTCCACCAGCGCGCCGGTCGCGATGTTGAGCTTGCTCAGTGTGGTGCTCTTTGTCTGCGTGGCGCAATGCTCGATGACCGGACCGCTGAAACTGGCGACGTCGACACTCGGGGTCGCAGGCGCACCCGTGGCCGTCACAGACGGTGCCTTGGAGGCGGGCCCGGGCTTGCTGGACCCCGAGCACCCGACGACCTGTGTACTGATCAGTGCGGCGACCGCCAGCCACACGCCAACTCTTTTGGGCTCGCTTCCCATGGGCGTCATCGGCAGAGGCTACTAAGTGCGTGGCCCCGGTCGATATCGGACGAACGGCGTACACACGTGGCCGTCGACACAGCCGCTCCCCAGGTTATCCACAGGCTCGTCGCACGCCATCGTTCCTGATCAGCACGCATTTTGCCGACAGTCCCGCAAATTTGCGTCGGGCGCGTTCCAGGACCCGATTTATGGTTCGGAAGTGGGGAGTTTCGGGGGGCCACAGTCGGGCGCGTCAGACGCAGAATTGCTCGCGGCGCACATCGCCGGCGAGCGGTATGCGTTCGAGGAACTGTTCTACCGCCACCACCACGCGCTGTACCGGCTCGCCCGGCTGACCAGCCATAACCCGCAGGACGCGCTGGACGCCTTGCAGGACGCACTGTTCAAAGCCCACCTCCACGCGCCGCGCTTCCGGCACGACAGTTCGGTCCGCAGCTGGCTGTGCCGCATCGTGGTGAACTCGTGCCTGGACCGGTTGCGGCACAACAAGTTTCACCGCGCCGAAGAGCTCAGCGATGCCACCTGCCACACGGCAGATCCCGCACGCCACATCGAGACCACCATCGTCATCGAACGGGCGCTGTTGCGGCTGCCGGTCGAACAGCGGGCGGCGGTGGTCGCCGTCGACATGCAGGGCTACTCGGTCGCCGAGACGGCGGCGATGCTGGGTATCGCGGAGGGCACTGTGAAGAGCCGCTGCTCGCGGGCCCGGGCCAAACTCGCCCAGTCGCTGGCGCACCTCGCCGACTGACACGGCCGAACCGCATCCGACGCCGGCCAGATTAGGCTTCGCCAGGTGGACGACGACCAGGCCGAACAGCCCGTCTCCCTCGAGCAGCTGGCCGACCTGCAGGCGGGCCTGCTCGACGACGCGACGGCCGCCCGGTTGCGCCGGCGCATCCGCGACGATCCGGCGGTCGCTCACCGGTATGCGGAGCTCGAACAGGTGCGCCGCGATCTGCACAGCCTGGCGGACGACCCCGCTGAAAGCGACATTCCCGCGGACGTCACCGCACGCATCGGATCTGCGCTGCGCGACGCCGGGCCGGCACGGCACACCGTCGTCCCCGGCCGTTCGGCGGGTCATGGGGCGCGCAGGTCGCGTCCCGCCGTCGTCGCCGGGGCCGCCGCCGGTCTGATCGCGGTCGGTATCGGCGCCGCCGTGGTGTTCAGCGGGTCCGATGAACCGGCCCGCACCTCTGCCGGCCCCAAGGCGGCGTCGCTGACCGTGCAGCGCCAGGCCGGGATGCCGTGGCCCGACCCGCAGATCCTGGGTCTGCGGAGCCGGCCTCCCGAGTTGGGTCCGCTCGCGGCACCGGACCGATTGCGGTCCTGCCTGGAGGGGCTGGGCTACTCCCCCACCACCGCGCTGCTCGGCGCCGCGACCCTGACCATGCACGACCGCGCCCAGGTGCTCCTGCTGCTGCCGAGGCCCGCAGACACCTCGATGATGGCCCTGGTGGTGTCTCCCTCCTGCAGCTCGACCGACGCCGGCCTGATCGCCGATGCCGTCATCCTCGATGCTGCGGGCCCGTCGACACAATCGAGCCGCTGACCGCCTCGGAGCCCGCCAAACGGCCGGGAACACCGGCACTTACCCTGGTGTTATAGGCGTACCGACTCTGGCAGCAGGCCAACCAGGTATGAGCCTGACCAGAGCCAGATGAAAGGCGGCCATGACCACCCCAGACACCGATTCCCCCGTCGCTTCGCTCGCCCCGGCTGTGCACGACGTGATCATCATCGGCTCCGGGCCGGCCGGCTACACCGCCGCGGTGTACACGGCTCGCGCCCAGCTCAAGCCGCTGGTTTTCGAAGGTGTCCAGTTCGGCGGCGCGCTGATGACCACCACCGAGGTGGAGAACTACCCGGGCTTCAAGGAGGGCATCACCGGCCCCGAGCTCATGGAGGAGATGCGCGAGCAGGCCCTGCGGTTCGGCGCCGACCTCCGCATGGAGGACGTCGAGGCCGTGTCGCTCGACGGCCCCGTCAAGACCGTCACCGTCGACGGCGAGACCTACCAGGCCCGCGCTGTGATCCTCGCGATGGGCGCGGCCGCCCGCCACCTCGGTGTCCCGGGTGAGCAGGAGCTGATCGGCCAGGGCGTGAGCACCTGCGCCACTTGTGACGGTTTCTTCTTCCGCGATCAGGACATCGCCGTCATCGGCGGTGGCGACTCCGCGATGGAGGAGGCGACGTTCCTCACGCGGTTCGCCCGTTCGGTGACGCTGATCCACCGGCGCGACGAGTTCCGCGCCTCGCGGATCATGCTGGAACGCGCCCAGGCCAACGAGAAGATCACCTTCGTCACCAACACCGAAGTTGTTGCCGTGGAAGGTGATTCGAAGGTCAGCGGGCTACTGCTGCGCAACACCGCCACCGGCGAGGAGAGCAAGCTTCCCGTCACCGGCGTGTTCGTCGCCATCGGCCACGACCCGCGCTCGGAGCTGGTGCGCGGCCTCATCGACCTCGATGACGAGGGTTACGTGCAGGTGCAGGGTCGCACCACCAACACCTCGCAGGACGGCGTGTTCGCCGCCGGCGATCTGGTCGACCACACCTACCGCCAGGCCATCACCGCGGCCGGCAGCGGCTGCGCGGCGGCCATCGACGCCGAGCGCTGGCTCGCCGAGCACGACAGCTGATCGTCCTTCCCCCACAGAGTTCACCCGAGAGGAGCAGTACATGAGCGAGGGCAGCGCAACGTTGACCGTCACCGACGGTTCGTTCGACAGCGACGTCATCAAGAGCGGCACCCCGGTGCTGGTCGACTTCTGGGCGACCTGGTGCGGACCGTGCAAGATGATCGCCCCGGTGCTCGAGGAACTGGCCGGCGAGAAGGCCGGGGAGCTGACCGTCGCCAAACTCGACGTCGACGCCAACCCCGAGACTGCCCGCGCCTTCAACGTCGTCTCGATTCCGACCCTGATCCTGTTCAAGGACGGCGAGCCGGTGAAGCGCATCGTCGGGGCCAAGGGCAAGGCGGCGCTGCTCCGCGAGATCGCCGACGAGGTCTGATCGCATCAGCGGCTGCGTACCCGCCGGATTCGGCGGGGCGCACCGCTGCTGCCTGTGAAGTTGCGGATTCCGGCGGGGCGTCTGCGACAATGGGACACGGCGTCCCGCCAGTGCGCAGCTGTCCGCCCGCCTGGCGTCCGTGATTGAAAGGCCAGGAATGTCGATACTGCGTCGCGGTGACCGGGGAGGTTCGGTCACCGAGATTCGGGCCGCACTGGCCGCCCTGGGACTGCTGGACAGTCCCGACGCGGATCTCACCACCGGCAAGCACGTCGCTCTCGACCTCTTCGACGAGGATCTGGACCAGGCCGTGCGGGCCTTCCAGCAGCAGCGTGGGCTGCTCGTCGACGGCATGGTCGGTGAGGCCACCTACCGCGCGCTGAAAGAGGCGTCGTACCGGCTGGGGGCCCGCACGCTGTCGCACCAGTTCGGCGCCCCGATGTACGGCGACGACGTCGCCACTCTGCAGGCCCGGCTGCAGGATCTCGGTTTCTACACCGGTCTCGTCGATGGTCATTTCGGCTTGCAGACCCACAACGGCCTGATGTCGTACCAGCGCGAGTACGGCATGTTCCCGGACGGCATCTGCGGTCCGGAGACGTTGCGCTCCCTGTACTTCCTGGGTTCGCGGGTCACCGGCGGTTCGCCGCACGCCATCCGCGAAGAGGAACTCGTGCGGCGCAGCGGCCCCCGCCTGACCGGAAAGCGGATCATCATCGATCCGGGCCGCGGCGGCGACGACCGCGGGCTGATCATGACCAGCCGGTCCGGCCCGGTCAGTGAAGCCGACGTCCTGTGGGATCTCGCCAGCCGCCTCGAAGGCCGCATGACGGCCATCGGCATGGACACGTTCCTGTCTCGCCCGGTCAGTGGCAGCCCGTCCGACGCCGAGCGCGCCGCGACGGCCAACGCGGTCGGCGCCGATCTGATGATCAGCCTGCGCTGTGCCAGCCTGCCCAGTCCGGCGGCCAACGGCGTCGCGTCGTTCTACTTCGGTAACTCGCACGGTTCGGTGTCCACCATCGGCCGCAACCTCGCAGACTTCATTCAACGGGAAGTTGTGGCGCGCAGCGGTTTCCGTGATTGCCGGACCCACGGCCGGACCTGGGATCTGCTGCGGCTGACCCGGATGCCCACCGTGCAGGTCGACATCGGCTACGTGAGTAGCCCGCACGACCGTGACTTGTTG
Source organism: Mycobacterium sp. HM-7 (assembly GCF_053852335.1). Taxonomy (NCBI): domain Bacteria; kingdom Bacillati; phylum Actinomycetota; class Actinomycetes; order Mycobacteriales; family Mycobacteriaceae; genus Mycobacterium; species Mycobacterium sp. HM-7. Next base: position 6,081,749 of record NZ_CM132657.1, read on the forward strand.
ACCTCTCCCGGTCACCGCGATTCGATCGCCGAAGGCATCCTGGCGGCGGTGAAGCGGCTGTACCTGCTGGGCAAGAACGACCGTCCCACAGGTACTTTCACGTTCGCCGAGCTGCTCGCCCACGAGATGTCGGTGGAGCAGGCCGGCCAGGCCGGCGCCTAGTCTCTGCGGTTTGTCCCGCGAGCGTGCGGTGCGATCGCGGAAATCGCCTGCGCAGCACGCTGATTGCACATTCGCGGCAGGCTCCTCCGCACGGGCCTGGTTGAATCAGTTGGCATGACCCGTAAGGCCGCGGTGCTCGTGACCGGTATGTCCGGGGTGGGCAAGTCGACGGTGCTGGCCGGCCTTGCTCAGCGGGGATACATCACCGTCGATACCGACGACGGACCGTGGATCGAAGTCATCGACAGCGAGCCGCTCTGGCGCGAGTCCCTGATCGACGAGCTGCTGAGCCAAAAGCGAGACGCACACTTGTTTGTTCAGGGCACCGTGGCCAACCAATGGCACTTCTACGACCACTTCGATGCGGTCGTACTCCTCACCGCCCCAACCGATGTCGTGTTGGACAGAGTACGGCGCCGGACCAACAACCCGTTCGGCAAGGCCGAAGACGAGCGCGCCCGGATCCTCGCCGACATCGCAGAGATCGAACCACTGCTGCGACGGTCGGCCAGTCATGAGATCAATACGACCCGGCGGCTGCCGGAAGTCATCGACGTCTTGGTCGGCATCGCGGCGACCGCAGTCGACGGCCGGGACGCCCCGCCGCCGGCATCAGCCCAATCAGGGAACTGAGCCCCCGCTTGGTGTAGACGTGGGTGAGGTGCGTCGGCACCGTCCGGGGTGAGCCGAACAGCCGCGGGGCTCCCCCGTCGCCTCCCGTAGTGCCGCCACCGACGTGTCATGACCCGCTTGGTGGACCACGAAGCGGACAGCGTCAAGATGTCCCCGGATCGACTCAGCGCGCCGCAGAGCCACGCTGCCACGCGGTGACGACGGAACAGCGCGGCCGGTCATTCGAGGATCGCCGGAACCGCGGCCGCAGCACCCATTTCGACGGCAAACGGCGTGCGCGACATGAGCGTCACGTGACGCTTGTTCGGATTGGTCCTGGGACCATCGGGATACGAGCCGCAGTGGCGGTTTTTCGACGTGAAGTTCCCGGACTCATAGGTCGCTCACCGGAATTGGTTCTCCCCGATCACAACCGCCGTCGGGCCAACACCGCCACCGGTACCGCGCAGCCGATACCGATCAGCGCGAGCATCGTCAGTGACGCTGCCGCATCAGCGGCCACGCGCTGCGCTCCCGCCCAGGCGCCGGAGAATATGCCGACTTGAAACGCCAGCACGTACAGGTAGGACGCAAAAGCGGCGTTGGGGCAACGCTTGATGAGGATCGTCTGCATCGCCGGTGCCCAACACGCAAAGGCCGCTCCCCACAACAGAACTGCCGCGACGAACAACCCGCGCGAGCCAGTCAGGCTCAGCGTCCCGAATGCGATCAGCAGACCGGTCAGGGCTGTGACCACGACAGCGTAGCGGTGTCGATCGAGCAATCGTCCGGCGACGACGACCGCAGTCAGCGCTGCGCCGCCGTAGCCCAGGAGCAGAACCGGGAGGCCGGCGGCCGGGATCCCGATGTCGCCGGCCAACACCGTGACGAACGAATACGGCGCATAGGCGGCGGTCACCACTAGCAGCGTCAGTACGCAGACCGCCGCGACAGTGTGCGGCTCACCGGATCGGCCGGCGGCCGGCGCCGTCACAGTACGACCGATACGGCGGGGAACCAGCACCGCAATGGCCACCGCCAAGAGCAACGCAAGCACCGCCAGCACCAGAGACGCGGCTCTCCACCCGATGAGTAAGGAAAGCTGCGTAGTAAGCGGGGATCCCGCAGCCAACCCCAGCGCTGCCCCGACGAACACGAGCGCGGTCGCCTGCCCCGCACGGCCGGCCGGTGCGAGGGCACTGGCAAGCACCGGAGCCAGGGACCACACCGAACCATGCAAAATCGCGCCGACGACCCGGGCGAGGACTGCCCACCCGGGCGTCGGAGCGACCGCCAGCAACAGTTGCGACAACGACAGTGAAGCCAATGCGGCGGTAAGCATGACGCGGTGCTCGACGCGACGGGTGGCCAAAGCCACCGGGATGATTGCCGCACCAGCAGCCACCGCGTACACGCCCACCAACAGCCCCGCAGCGGGCACTGTCGTGTGCAGTCCGTCAGCGATCTGCGGGACGATGCCGACCGGGAACATCTCTGCGGCAAGGTAGACAAAGGCGGCGGCAGACAGGACGGCCACACGCCAGTGCCACCTGTCCGTCACAGCTTGTGCGCCAGCAGAAATTTCCGAATATCGGAGATCCATGTCCGCCCCTCGTCCGGTGTGAAGATATGACCGGCGTGTGGATATTCCATCAGGACTGAGCCAGGAATGCCCGCTGCCAGAGCACGAGAGGAGGACGGCTGCACGATGCGGTCCCCGCCCGCCGCCACGACCAACGTCGGGATCACGACCTCCGCGAGGCGGTCGCGGAGATCGATTTCGGCGGCCAGTGCAGCCTGCTGCGGACTGCCGACCGGAATGCTCGCGCGGACGTCGGCCACGAGCTCGTCGAGATTGCCGGCCTCGTCGAACGCCGACGGCGACGACACTGCTGTCAGGAACCGCGCCAGGATGTCGCGGTCGTGCTCGGCCAGATATCGCCAGACATCGACAACCAACCGCAGCTGCGGATCGGCGTGCGCGAACCCTACCGTCAGGATCAGTGCGCTGACGGCCTCGGGATGACGTAGCGCCGCAGTGATGGCCACCGCAGAGCCCAGCGATAGTCCGACGATGGGGAATCGATCGAAGCCGGCCGCTCGCCCGACGTCAACGATCGCGTCTGCCAGATCGTCGACGCTGTAGGAACCCGCGGTCAAGGGACTGGCTCCAGAACCCGGATAGTCCACGCCGATCAGCGTTCGCTCGCCAGCCATCTCATCGATGAGTTGGCCGAAATTCAGCGCGACGCCGCCGCCTGCGCCGTGCGCGAGAAGCAGAGCCGGACCGAAGCCGATGCGGGTGACCGTCAGGGTGGAAAGCAGGGAATCGTTGCGCACGCGGCGAGGTTAAACCCTGACACCAGCGTCAGGCTCAACCCAGGAGGAGCTCGCGTGCAGATCGGTGAAGTAGCGGCGGCAACCGGCAGTTCAGTCAGATCGTTGCGCTACTACGAGGCTCAGGGTTTGATTGCGCCGCAACGACGGTCCAACGGCTATCGCGACTATCACGCCGACACGGTGGAAGATGTGCGTCGGATCCGAATGCTGATCGACACCGGTTTCGGCATACGCACAATTCGACAATTGCTGCCATGCGTCGACGGCAGCGCGGTCGATATATGCCCGGCCATTGCCGCCGCAATCAGAGAGACTCTGGCCGAGATGGACACCCGGATCGGCGACCTGAAACTCCGCCGCGCACGCATCGTCCAATTGCTGGACGGCCAGTAGGCGGCCGCCGAGCCGACTCGCTCGGTGTGGCGGGGTGCTGCATTCAGCTTCCCTCCCTCCCCTGCCCGCACTGGCGTGCCGCTTCGATCCCAAGCCGGGCAGCGCCAGCCACCGGTGCTCTCGGCAACACCACTTCGCCGCGCACGCCAACAGCTCCCGCAGCGCAAGTACGGTGCTGCTGCCCGATCCCGCACCACGCCATTGAGCCGGTGAGGAAGTCGCTCGCATCGGGGCCGTGCGGGCTACCGGCGGGGCGTGGGTAGTCGGTGTGCGGCCGACGTACCGGATACCCCCGCCGACCATCGCGACGGCCACATGGACCGCTGGCCGTGTCTTGCCCGCGGCACCGCGTCCGGACAGGCGACGGCCGGCCGGACGTCAGGACGTCGCGCACCACCGGCGTCTCAGTCGGGCGCACGGTGCGGCTCGATGGTCGGGCCGACGCTCTCCTGCCGCGAGCGTCCGTATTTCTCCGGTGTGGGTGCCGAGGGCGCGGCTGGTGCCGGTGTCGCTGGCCCCGCAGACTTCCGTCGGCTTGGCCGAGGTTTCACGTGGAACCGCCGCATCAGCTCCGCGGCGGAGTGAACCGTTCGACGGCGTCTACGATCGCCGCCGCCATGGCCGGACTCCCCGTGTGCCGGAATCCTCGATGATCCGGAGTTCGGCGCCGGGCCATGCCTGCGCGAGTTCCCACGCCGTGCGGACGGGGGCGGACAGATCGAGACGACCGTGGATCAAGATGCCGGGGACCCCGGCCAGCCGGTGTGCGTCGCGGAGCAGCTGGCCGTCGTCGAGCCACGCCGCGTGCGCAAAGTAGTGCGTGCAGATGCGTACGAACGCCAGTCGGTCAGCATCGATCTTCGCGGTGTACTGACCCGGCCGGCCTTGGCTCTCGTGAGCGATCGCCGCGTCTTCCCAGGCGCACCAGTCGCGGGCGGCCCGCTCCCGTACAGCGGCGATCGGATGCTCCATCAGCCGTCGGTAGGCATCGACGAGATCGCCGTCGCGGTCCTCCTCAGCCACCCCGTCGCGGAAGCGCTGCCACTCCACGGGCCGGACGAGCCGGAGCCCGCGGTACAGCCAGTCGACCTCCCGCGGCCGGGTCATCGTTACGCCGATCAGCACGATGCCGGTCGCGCGCTCCGGATGGCGCTGGGCGTAGGCGAGGATCAGTGTCGCTGCCCAGGAGCCACCGTAAAGCAGCCAGCGGTCGATCCCGAGATGACGACGCAGCGCCTCGATGTCGGCGAGAAGGTGCTCGGTCGTGTTGCACGACATGTCGGTCGCGGGGTCCGCCGCGCTCGGCACACTGTCGCCGCATCCACGTTGATCGAATTGCACGACGCGAAACAGCTCGGGGTCGAACTGCTTGTGCGCGCTGCGGGACCTCCCGGCGCCCGGCCCGCCGTGGACGATCAGAACGGGGCGCCCGGCCGGATTGCCACGGGTCTCCCAGTACATCTGATTGCCGTCACCGACATCGAGCAGGCCGGAACTATCCGGATTCAGCGGCGACTCCCCCATGGCCGCGAGGGTACGGGAAGAGCGTTGTTTCACGTGGAACCAACGGCCTCCGTCGGCGGCCGAGCTACTGGCTCAGCGCCGCCGTGTCCACAGCACCGCGCTGGAGAGCGCCCCGACAGGCTGCTGCAACGCGTTGCTCTCCAGCAGTCTCTCGAGCGCCGCCTCGACGTCAGCCTTCCAGCCGAGCCCCTGCTCGAGTTCCAGCCGCAGCCTCGGGAAGTACGGATGCGGCGCGATGATCTCGAAGCCGTTGTCCAGAAGGAAGTCGGCTTCGATCACGCACTGCTCGACCGCGCATTCACCGAAAGCCTCGACCGTCGCCGCCAGCTCCGCTGGGCAGGCCTGCGGACCGCCCAGTTGTGCCACTTCGGTCGTACGGCCGAATGCCTCCAGTGCGCGCACACCACGGCGAACCAGATCGGCGACGACAGCGGCGATCAGGTGTCGTGACAGCGCGTCGCCGTCGTCAGTGCAGTCGACGCCGATTGATGTCAGCAGGACCGCGTCGGGGCTGACCGGTCCGGTGGGAAAGCGGCCCACTCGGGGCACCGCACGCGGTGGCGCGTAGAACGCGTAACCGAGACAGGGCGTGTCATCGTTGGGGTCCTCGGCGCGGTCCGGGTCGCAGGCGACCGCCAACTGTCCGCACGATCCCCACTCGAGCATGACCATCGACAGCCATGCTTCCTTCTCGAATTCGGGGTCACTGAGATGGTCGCTGTCACCCAATGCTGACGGATCGACTTCCCAGAACACGCATCGCCGCGCATGCTTCGGCAGCCGCTCGAACGATTCGAGACGCAGCGGCGTGATTCGTGAACTCACCAGACTCCCGTCGTCCGCCCGATCTGATCGGGCTGCCCTTTCAGGATAGGAGAAGCCGGTGCCGTCGACCCGATTTGTTCAGTCGAGATCGACGGCGGCCAAATGCGGAGCTGTTCCACGTGAAACATGGCGATCCCCTCCCCGTCCCACACGGCCACTAAACGTCACTGTCACAGTGACGTAATGAGGCCTTGTCCCTGGTCGAGTTGTCGCAAGCCCAAAAAAGGGGCGATCAGCCCTGTTCGGTCTTCATCAGTTCGACAATGCGCTGAAGGTCGTCGACCGAGCCGAACTCGACGACGATCTTGCCTTTGCGCTTGCCCAGGCTCACGGTGACCTTCGTGTCGAAGGCCGTCGACAGCTGCTCCGCCACATCCTGTAGTCCGGGCATTTGGATCGGCTTGCGCTTCGGAGTCGGCGCCGGCTTGTCGCCGTCCCGGTTGGCCAGAGTGACGGCTTCTTCGGTCGCGCGGACAGACAGACCCTCTGCCACGATCCGAGCCGCGAGCTCTTCCTGCTTCTCCGGTCCCCCTTCGAGCGCGAGGAGAGCACGGGCGTGGCCGGCCGACAGCACGCCCGCGGCGACCCGCCGCTGCACCGCGATGGGCAGCTTCAGCAGACGGATCATGTTCGTGATCACCGGACGCGACCGGCCGATGCGGGTCGCGAGTTCCTCGTGGGTGACGTCGAACTCCTCCAGCAGCTGCTGATAGGCCGACGCCTCTTCGAGCGGGTTCAGCTGAACCCGGTGGATGTTCTCGAGCAGCGCATCGCGCAGCATGTTGTCGTCGGCGGTCTCCCGGACGATCGCCGGGATGACGGTCAGACCGGCCTCCTGGGAAGCGCGCCATCGACGCTCGCCCATGATCAGCTGGTACCGATGCGGCCCGGACGGCTCGCTCAGCTCACGCACCACGATGGGCTGCATGAGGCCGAACTCGCGGATGGAGTGCACCAGCTCGGCGAGCGCGTCGGCATCGAAGACGCTGCGCGGCTGTCGCGGGTTCGGCTGGATCGCAGTCGGCTCGATCTCGCGGTACACCGCGCCGATCGCCTCGGCTTCTGCCTTCGCCGCCGCGGTTGACTCCGCAGCGGCTGCTCCGTTGACCGGTGCGGTCGGGCCGCCGCCGATCAGCACGTCGGCAGCCGCGGACCCCATCCGCAGCGAGGTGTCCTGCTGCCCGTCCTCGGGTGCACCGGTGGGGATGAGCGCCGCCAGCCCCCGACCGAGTCCGCTGCGCTTCTTCGGCTGCGACATCGTTACTTCCTCACTCCCGGCTCGCCGCGGTGGGCGAGTTCACGGCTGGCGTCCAAATAGCTCATTGCTCCGCGTGATCCCGGGTCGTAATCCAGGATCGTCATGCCGTACCCCGGCGCCTCGGAAACCTTGACGCTGCGTGGGATGACGGTCCGCAAAACCTTATCGCCAAAGTGGTCGCGGACATCCATCGCGACCTGGTCGGCGAGTTTGGTGCGGCCGTCGTACATCGTGAGGACCACGGTGGTGACCTCGAGCTGGGGGTTGAGGTGGGCCTTGACCATCTCGATATTGCGCAGCAGCTGGCCCACGCCCTCCAGCGCGTAGTACTCGCACTGGATCGGGATGAGGACTTCCGGTGCCGCCACGAGTGCGTTGATGGTCAGCAGACCCAACGACGGCGGGCAGTCGATGAAGACGTAGTCGAAGTTGTGCTCTTTGAGCGTGGCGAGCGCGTTCCGCAGGCGGGTTTCGCGTGCCACCATACTGACCAACTCGATCTCGGCACCCGCCAGATCGATGGTCGCCGGCACACAGTACAAGCGCTCGTTGTGCGGGCTGCGCTGCAGCGCGCTCTCCAGGGTGATCTCCCCGATCAACACCTCGTACGACGACGCGGTGCCCGGCCGGTGCTCGATACCGAGCGCGGTGCTGGCGTTGCCCTGGGGGTCCAGATCGATGACCAGAACATTGAGTCCCTGCAGTGCCAGGGCCGCCGCCATGTTCACGGCGGTGGTGGTTTTGCCAACGCCGCCCTTCTGGTTGGCGATGGTGAACACCCGCTGATGCGTCGGGTGCGGCAGCTGTTGCCCCTTGGCTCCGTGAAGGATCTGGACCGCGCGTTCGGCCTCCGCCCCGATCGGCGTATCCATCGTCACGCTTGTCCACGTTTCACGTGAAACATCGGCATCGCTTGCTGCCTTTCCTGATGTGGCGGCCGGGTCGGCCGCTTCCGAAACCTCGGCATCGGACATGTTGCTCCCCCTGGCCGACGATGTCATCGTCGGTTCTTGGCCGGTCGGCCGGACCCCGCGCGCTTGGCTCCGCGTTTCGCCACGACCACGGTTGCGGGCGGAGTCAAATAGTTCACGCCACATTTCACCACCCTTACGTCCACAGCACCGAGTGAGTTGAGTGCCCGGCGGTGTTCGACGACCTCGTCGTCCGCCCGCTCCCCCTTGAGAGCCAGCATTCGACCGTCGATCTTCAAGAGCGGCAGGCTCCACTTCGCCAGCTTGTCGAGTGCCGCCACCGCTCGCGAGGTGACGACGTCCAACTCCCCCGCCTCGGCGCGCACCGTCCGCTCTTCCGCGCGACCACGAATCACGGTCACGTCGATACCGAGCTCGGTCACGACTTCGCGGAGGAAGTCCGCCCGGCGCAGCAGCGGCTCGATCAGGACCACGTGGACGTCGGGTCGAGCAAGCGCCAATGGGATGCCCGGTAGGCCGGCTCCACTGCCGATGTCGCCGATTCGTTCACCGCCGGAGACCAACTCACCTATAGCGGCGCAATTCATCACGTGACGGTCCCAAAGTCGGCCGACTTCGGACGGTCCGATGAGACCGCGCTCGATTCCGTCGCCCGCGAGGATCTCCGCATAGCGCTGCGCCAGTTCGGCGCGCTCCCCAAAAACCTCGACGGCGGCGGCCGGTGGGGATGGGGCTTCACCATGTTTCACGTGAAACAGCCTCCACTTTCCCCGCCAGCTCGCCGCCGACGAACAACATCGATGTAATTAAGGTGCTCAATCGAGCAGAACAACCACCCGGCGAGACGGCTCCACGCCCTCGCTCTCGCTGTGGACACCGTCCACGGCCGCCACGGCGTCGTGCACGATCTTGCGCTCGAACGGGGTCATCGGCGAGAGCTCTTCGCGCTCACCCGACGCCAGCACCCGCTCAGCGATCTTCTTGCCCAGCGCAGCCAGTTCATCACGCCGCTGTCGACGCCACCGGGCGATGTCCAGCATCAGCCGGCTGCGCTCGCCCGTCTTCTGGTGCACGGCCAGTCGCGTCAGTTCCTGGAGCGCGTCCAGCACCTCGCCCTTACGGCCCACCAGCTTCGTCAGATCGTTGCCGCCGTCGATGCTGACGACCGCGCGGTCGCCTTCGACGTCCAGGTCGATATCCCCGTCGAAGTCCAGCAGATCGAGGAGCTCCTCGAGGTAATCACCGGCGATCTCGCCCTCGGCGACCAAGCGCTCTTCCAGATCGTCGCCCTTGCTTGCAGGAGCGGCCTGAGCCGTCGTCGCGGCCTCTGTTTCCGTGGCCTCCGCCTGCGTTTCTGTGTCTGTCATATCCCTGCCTTCTCCCTCTTGCACCGGCCGTCGCTCAGGGTCTTTACCCTCTGACCGGTCAACGCTTCTTCTTGTTGGGCTTGGCGCCCGGGGCGGGCTTCGATCCCGCAGAATCTGATTCCGCCGCGCCGTCCAGCTCGGTGCCGGTCTGTTCGACATCGGCCCCCGAACTTGCCGCGGCAGCCGGCGGGTTGCCCTTCTTGGACCGGTTCGGCTTCACCCCGGGTGCCGGCGCGTTGGCGGAACGGCGTGCGATCGCCTGCTCCTTCTCCTCCGCCTCGCGCTTCTCGATCCGGTTGAACACCACGTGCTGCTGGCCGTAGGTCCAGATGTTATTGGCCACCCAGTACATGAGGATGGCGATCGGCAGGAATGGACCCGAGACCACGACACCCAAGGGGAACACATACAGCGCCAGCTTGTTCATCAGCGCGGTCTGCGGGTTGCCGGCGGCTTCAGCGCTCTGCCGCGCCACTGAAGCGCGGCTGTTCATGTGCGTGGCGATGCCCGAAATGATCATCAGCGGGATACCGACCAGGATCACCGACATCCGGTCGAAGTGGGCGAATGCCTTCAGGCTCTCACCGGTCTGAATCATGGTGGCGCCCAACGGCGCACCGAACAGGTCGGTGTTCAGGAAGTGCGCGACATCGGTGGCGCTGAAGAAATAGTTGCCGGTCGTCCGGTTCGCCTCGAGCGACAGCGCCTGTGCACCGATGCCCATGCCGGCGCCCTCAGTCCGGTTGAACGAACGCAGAACGTGGAACAGGCCCAGGAATACCGGAATCTGCGCCAGCATCGGCAGACAGCCGAGGAGCGGGTTGAAACCGTGTTCGCTCTGCAGCTTCTGCATCTCGAGTGCGAGCCGCTGGCGGTCCTTGCCGTACTTCTTCTGCAGTTCCTTGATCTGTGGCTGCAGTTCCTGCATCTGCCGAGTGGTTTCGATCTGCCGGACGAAGGGCTTGTACAGCAGAGCACGGAGCGTGAAGACCAGGAACATCACCGACAGGCCCCAGGTGAAGAAGTTCTCCGCACCGAGAATCGCGCCGAAAAGCTTGTACCAGAGCCACATGATCCCCGATACCGGGTAATAGATGTAGTCCAGACTGAACCAGTTAAAAGACAAGCGAATCGCTCCTTGACTGCGCGGCCGTTGCCGCGGACCGTCTTTCGGGGATGGGGTCCCATCCCCCGTGATGCCACGGGCCACACTTGGCCAGCCGGACTGTCGTCAGCCAACAACCGCGGAAGAGTCCGTGTTCGGTGAGTGCCTCGACAGCGTATTGACTACAGGTGGGGCTGAACCGGCAGCTGGGTAGACGCATCGGCGACACCATGTTGCGGTACAGCTCGATGAGAAAGATCAGCCCGCGGGCCAGCCGCTGTGTCATGGCCGGGGTCCGGACTTCGCGTGAGCACGCAGCACTGCCGCGCGCAATTCGTCTTGCAGCGTTGAGGTGGCCGCCTCGCGACTCCCGGGCAGGGCCCGGATCACCAGAAGCTCACCGGTCCGCAGCTCGGACAGCAAGTCCCGGCTCGCATGACGGAGCTGTCGGGATACCCGGTGCCGCTGGACGGCGTTGCCGACGGATTTACCCACGACGAGACCGACTTTCGGCGCGTCCTGGGTGTTTGAATCGACGTCGTCGGTAGCTCGTGGTGCCAGTGAATGCACCACGAGATCCCGTTGCGCCGAACGCACACCGCGGCTCACGGTGACTCGAAAGTCTGTCGAGCGCGTCATCCGGTTACGAGCCGGAAGCACGGTGCTTCGATCCTGCGTCAGGTCACGCAGTGAGAGAGCGACGGCCCTTGCCGCGACGTGCCGACACGATGGCGCGACCGGCACGGGTCCGCATCCGCAGACGGAAGCCGTGCACACGGGCCCGACGGCGATTGTTCGGCTGGAAAGTCCGCTTGCCCTTGGCCACGGCTGTATCTCCTCAACTATGTGACGCCCGCACTCGCCACCGACATGAACGAGTCATGCCGGTGGGCACGGTCGTCGCTGGTAAGCGCACGCATCTTGCTTGCTAGCCGGCGCGGTACCGCGAGAAGTTCGTGGCAGAACTTCCACAGTCGCAGCCGTATCACCACGTGTGGGCGACTGTTCGAGGGTACTGATCTGAATTCCCCCGGTCAAACCTCGACGCCGCACGTCAGCAACCGTTACCGCTTCGAGCGGCAAGCGAAGCCGGATCGCGCTTGCGCTCGTCACAGTTGTCCCACTCGCAACGTGGCAAGCCGACACGCCCAAGAACCTCAAACCAATGTTGCCGAACGGTTGGCGGACGAACAGAAAACTTGTTAGCTTCTGCCAATGCCGTTGCACGACGGCGCAAGACAACAAGCCAGAGAGGTCCCGACGCTACGAGCCCACAGACGTTCCTGTGACGAGCCTCAGCGCGCGGGCTTCCTGCATGCAAAACACGAGCACGACGGCATTCTCCTACTTTGTCCACAGTCTGTGGATAACTATGTGGACAGATTGTCGTCGTTTTATTGAGCCGCCGGTCAGGCGGTTCCGAGGGGGTAGTAGTCG